>NZ_JBNPUY010000008.1:0-384142 GCF_051168395.1 Bradyrhizobium sp. HKCCYLRH1030
CGGGCCTCAGTCGAGGTCCGGCCTTCCCTGCACCCTCTCGTTTGAAGAGGGTGAGACCACTGTATCACTCGGACGCCCGGGGCGCCGCGAGGCTACGGACGCACATCCCCATATGCACATCCCATATGCCTCAAAATTGTTGATCACGACGGCGCCAATGGCTCGGTGCCCACCCTCCCCTGGAGGGGGAGGGTCGGTCGCACGCGAAGCGGGCGAGCGGGGTGGGGTGATCTCTCCGCGAGCGCTTGTGCACGTGGAGAGATCACCCCACCCCGCCTCACGTTTCGCTTCGCTCAACGCGAGGCGACCCTCCCCCTCCAGGGGAGGGGGGCACCGAGCTCGTGGCTTAGCTTTGGAGAGCGACTGATGCGGATCCATAGGGCCCGTTTTGAGGTGTCGGCTATGTCTCCGAACACCTTCACGGCAGTTGTCCGGGCCATGCCCTGCACGGCGACGAGGGCGGAGAGGCGATGCAGGAGCCGTCTCCCCTTCGCCATTGACCGCCCCATCGATTGGCCTATCTCTTCAACACCGCAAAGAAACGGAACTGGATCCCCTGATGACCGCACATTTCAGCAGCTTCGATACTGCCATCGATCCCGTCAAGCTCGACCGCCTGGCCGAGGTGGCGGTGAAGGTTGGCCTGCAATTGCAGCCGGGTCAGGATCTGCTGCTGACCGCGCCGTCGGTGGCGCTGCCGCTGGTGCGCAAGGTCGCCGAGCACGCCTACAAGGCCGGCGCCGGGATCGTGACCTCGTTCTTCTCCGACGAGGAGCTGACGCTGGCGCGCTACCGTTTTGGCCGTGACAACAGCTTCGATCGCGCCGCCGACTGGCTCTATCAGGGCATGGCCAAGGCGTTCTCGGAGAACACCGCGCGGCTCGCCATCGTCGGCGACAATCCGATGCTGCTGTCCGGCCAGGATCCGGGCAAGGTGGCGCGCGCCAGCAAGGCCAACTCCAAGGCCTATCAGCCGGCGCTGGAAAAGATCACCAATTTCGAGACCAACTGGAACATCATCGCCTATCCGAGCCCGTCCTGGGCCAAGCTGGTTTTCCCGGACGTGCCGGAGGAGGTCGCGGTGGCGAAGCTCGCGGATGCGATCTTCGCAGCGTCGCGTGTCGACCGCGAGGATGCCGTGTCTGCCTGGGAGCGCCACAACGCGGTGCTGCGCGAGCGCACCGAGTGGCTCAACGGCCAGCGCTTCAGCGCGCTGCATTACACCGGACCCGGCATGGACCTGACGATCGGTCTCGCCGACGGCCATGAATGGGAGGGCGGCGCCTCGACTGCCAAGAACGGCATCACCTGCAACGCCAACATTCCGACCGAGGAAGTGTTCACGACGCCGCATTGCCGCCGTGTGTCGGGTCACGTCGTCAGTTCCAAGCCGCTGTCCTATCAGGGCACGCTGATCGACAACATCCAGGTCAGATTCGAGGAGGGGCGCATCGTCGAGGCGAGGGCTTCGAAGGGCGAAGAGGTGCTGAACAAAGTGCTCGACACCGACGAGGGCGCGCGCCGGCTCGGCGAAGTCGCGCTGGTGCCGCACTCCTCGCCGATCTCCAAGAGCGGCCTGTTGTTCTACAACACGCTGTTCGACGAGAACGCGGCCTCGCACATCGCGCTCGGCCAGTGCTACTCCAAATGCTTCGTCAACGGCACGTCGCTGTCGCCGCAGCAGATCGCCGCCCAGGGCGGCAACCAGAGCCTGATCCACATCGACTGGATGATCGGCGCGGCCGACACCGACATCGACGGCCTCCATGAAGATGGCCGCCGCGTCCCGGTGTTCCGCAAGGGCGAGTGGGCCTGACGCATGACGGGCCGGCGCCACGCGTGCACCGGCCCGAAGCGAGCCGCGAGCGATGCTCGCGGCGGTGTCGTCGTCGATCGAACCTGCCTACTGCTTGGCGCTGCCGGTGGTGGCCTGCACGTCGATCGTGATCCGCTCCGACATCACCGGCTTGTTGTGGGGGATGTGGCTCCAGTCGCCGAGCACGAGCTGCAAGGTGTGCTTGCCCGGCGTGAGATTGACCGAGGCTTCGGTCTGGCCCTTGCCGAAATGCACGTGGCCGGCATCGACCGGGATCGCCTCGTTGAGTGCGTCGCCCTCGAGCGCGGGCGCGTCGATCAGCAGGTGGTGGTGCCCGGTGTTGGGAGCCTCGGTGCCGGACGGCGCGACGCCCATGCCGGACAGGCCGAAGCGGATCAGGACCGGCGAGGAGACGGTGTCGCCGTCCTTCAGGTTGATGAAGTAGGCCTTGGCGTTTTCGGGGGCGGGCGTTTCGCCCGCCATGACGAGGTTGCTGGTTGCAAGGGCGGCGGCGGACAGCGTGAGGGCGAGTGCGAGGCTCAGTCGGCGCATCCTGGGAAATCCTTATCTCTGCGAAGGCGGAAAATCTTTAAAGGTGACGGCACGGCGCAGGATGGGCAGGGCGACCGGAGGGGCGCCTGTCCGCATCTTGCAATGCGAGCAAACAGTAGATCAGCAGGTTTGGCGAGGCCGCGAACAAATTGCGGCGTTCGCGTGAAGTTTATAGCGCTTGCGTGTTTGTGATGCGACGGCTGGCCGCGGTGGTCTGTTCAAATCTTAACGATCGCGGAAAGCAGCCATTAGGTGCAATCGGCTACGGTCGCAGGCTCATGCCGGCGTTCGCCCGGTCATTTCAGTCCCATGCATTTGAGGTCCAAGATGTCTCCGTCCTTGATCGAAACCGCCAATCTCGCCGTCGACCTGGCGCCCGCTCCGATCGAGCCGTCCTGGATCATCGAGGGCAATCCGACCGCGACCTCCTGCACCATCGCGCGCAGCAGCGACGGGCTGGGCTCGACCATCGTCTGGCATTGCACCGAGGGCAAGTTCAACTGGTACTACGATTTCGACGAGACCATCCTGATCCTCGAAGGCGCGATCACGCTGGAGAGCGAGGGCATGCCGGCGAAGCGCTACGGGCCAGGCGACGTGATCTTCTTCCGCGACGGCGCGCATGCCAAATGGCATGTCGAGGGCCACGTCAAGAAGCTCGCCTTCTGCCTGAAGACGCAGCCCTACGTGCTCGGCCTCGCGGTGCGGGTCATCAACAAGCTCAAGCGCATGTTCCTGACGCCGGAAGGCCGCCGCGGCACCAGCCTTGCGGGCGCCTAGACGCCGTCGAGGATGATCACGGTCGGGACCTGTGGCAGCAGCTCGCGCGACATCTTCAAGGTGCGCTCGGCGCGGCGGTCGATCTCGAACTGCTGGCCGATCTTGCGCATGAACTCGTCGAGCGGCGTCGCGAAGCGGTGCATCGGCAGCACCACCGAGGCGCGCAGCCGCTTGGTGATCTCCGAGATGCCGTCGAGCGACATCGTGTAGGTGCCGTCGATCGGCACCATCACCACGTCGAGCCGGCCGATCGCGGCGAAATGCGTCTCGTCGAGCTTGACGTGCAGGTGGCCGAGATGGCCGATGCACAGGCCGGCGACTTCGAAGATGAAGATCGAGTTGCCGTCCTTGATCATGTCGATGCCGATGGAATCTCCGAAATAGCGGCGGATGTCGGTGGTGATGTTGCGGATCAGCACGTCGCCGATTCGCTCGAAGATCTGGGCCGGCTTGCCGTCGTCGCCCCAGCCGCGCAGCACATGCGGGATGCGCGGATCGGGGGCCAGCGTGTAGTGCGTCGAATGCGCGCGGTTCATGGTGATCACGTCGGGCAGCCGTCCGACCTGATAGGCGCCGCTGTAGTCGGTCGCGATGCGGATGCCCATCGGCGTGTCGATGAAGTAGGTCGAGTGGCCGGCATAGGTGATCGTCACCTCGTTGCCGGCAGACGCCGTCCGGCGCAGGCTGACCGGCATCGCGCGCGGTTGGTTGCCGGCCATCGCCAGGCACTCGCTGGTGCGCGGCCCCGATTGCGCCAGAGCCGGCGATGCGAACGCGACCAGGACGGCAAGCAGCGAGACCAGCGAGCGCAGCATGGCAGTTCCCCTTCAACAGCGCGTGTGAGTGTAGCGGGGAATCCGGATCAGAACTATCCTCGGCGCAACGCCCGGCTCGAGAGCGCGGCGCGACGACGTGGAGAGATGGCATGACGGATCGGATGTTGCGGCCGTTGCGGGAGATCGACGCAGGCGTGCTCCGCATTGCCTATGTCGAGAGCGGGCCGGCCGATGGCCCCGTCGTTGTCCTGCTGCACGGCTATCCCTACGATATCCACTCCTATGTCGAGGTCGCGCCGCGCCTCGCCGCGCAGGGCTGCCGCGTCATCGTGCCCTATCTGCGCGGCTATGGACCCACCCGTTTCCGCGACGCATCGACGCCGCGCTCGGGCCAGCAGGCTGCGGTCGGCGCCGATCTGGTCGCGCTGATGGATGCGCTGGCGATCCCGCGCGCCGTGTTCGCCGGCTATGATTGGGGTGGCAGGGCCGCCTGCGTCGGCGCGGCGCTGTGGCCCGAGCGCTGCACGGGCCTGGTCTCCGTGAACGGCTATCTGATCCAGGACATCGCGCGGGCATTGGAGCCGGCGCCGGTGCCGCGCGAGTTCGCGTTCTGGTACCAATGGTACTTCCAGACCGAGCGCGGCCGCGCCGGGCTCGCCGCCCACCGCGCCGAAATCGCACGGCTGCTGTGGCAGCAATGGTCGCCGCACTGGCGCTTCGACGATGCGACCTTCGCGCGCGCGGCGGAAGCGTTCGACAATCCCGATCACGTCGATGTCGTGATCCACAGCTATCGGCATCGCTACGGGCTGGCCGATGGGGATCCGCGCTATCAGGAGCTGGAGAGGCGATTGGCGACCCTGCCCGTCATCACCGTGCCTACGATCACGCTCGATGGCGACGCCGACGGCGTGATCCCGGCAACGGACGGCCAGGCGCATGCTGCGAAGTTCAGCAACCGGATCGGCCATCGCGTGATCGCGCGGGCCGGCCACAATTTGCCGCAGGAAGAGCCGGCGGCGTTCGCCGCCGCCGTGACGGAGCTGCTGCGCTGAACGCTTCAGGTCCGCGCCGGGCTCAGCTTCCAGGCCGCGAGCAACAGGCCCGCGGTCGTCAGGCCGCAGACGATGGCGGCCTCGGGCAGCGCGAGCGCCAGCGCCGCGGTCGCCGCCCAGCCGATCGAGGAGAACGCCTCGGCAAAGGTCGCCAGCCGCGACGAGGTCTGGCGGCGGCGAAACTGGCTGCGACGCGCCTGGATCCGGAACCAGAGCTGGATGGCCGTCGAGGAGACGGTCGCGACCAGCACGGCAACGGCCGTGACCACCGCCTGCGCCGGTGCGACCCAACCGAGCGCAAGCACGAGCGGAGCGAAGATCATCCCGATCGTGATCAGCACGACCTCGACCTTGGCGCGCACGATGTGCGTCGCCGGCAGCGGCGCCGTCGCCACCAGCTCGGGCGCGTCCTCGCCGGAGAGGGTGAGCCAGGCGAGGCCGCCCGCGAGCTGGCCCGCCGCCATCACGACGACCGGCGTGATCAGGAACACCGCCTGCGAGCTGTCGGAGTAGCTGCGCCACAGCAGCAGCGCCGGAGGCACCAGATAGAGCAATTGCATCAGCGTCTGCGAGATCAGCCAGGGATCGCGCCGCAGCAGCATGAACTCCTTGCGCCGCAGCGCCTGCTGCCGCGAGCCGCCCCGAAACGACCTGACGCGTGCGCCGGCGCGGCTGGAGATGCCCTGGGCCGCGGCGCTGATCGCGGTGTCGGCGAAGCGCGGCGAGAACACCATCATGACGACGCCGAGCAACAACAGTCCGGCTGCCAGCAGAATCAGCAGCGCCTGGCCGTCGCCGAGCGCCGCTCGAGCCGGCAGCCAAACAAGACTGTCGGGATCGGGCGCGATGGCGGCCGCGGCATCCGAGGTGAGGATGGCGAAGCGCGACAGCGTGCCGTAGGAGACGATCGCCGCGATCTGCAGCACGATGACGAAGCCGGCGCCGATCACGGCCGCCAGGATCTGGGCGACCAGCCGCGTTCGCGCCGGACCAATGAGGCGGAACAGGACGATCGTGATGGCAATGGCGACCGCGGCCGCCGACAGGCCGACGGCCGCGACCACGACGAACGCCGCGAGCCAGCGCGTGCCACCCTCGATCAGCAGCACGTCGACGAAGGGGGTCGCGAGCAGCAGCGCCATGCTGGTCACGGAGAGCGCGATCGCCGCGATCCGGACGGAGAAGATCTCGGCCAGCCGCACCGGCGACGACATGATGAGATCGAGGTCGGCGCGGGCGTAGAACACGCGTGTGACGGATTCGATCGCCTGCGACAGCATCAGCGCCCAGGACAGCATGATGGTCGCGGTGATGACGATCAGCGCGGTCTTGTCGAGCGGCAGCTCGAGATCGGCGTAGCGACCGACCACGACCCAGGCCGGCAGATGCATGAGGGCGCCGAACAGCACGAGACCGATGATGGCGGCCCGCGTGCGGCGGCGCCTGCCGGCCGTGATCATGCCGAGCCATTCCCGCCAGGCGAGCCGGAGCTCGTGACGGGCGAACCAGGCGAGCGTCGCCGCCCGCGTCATGCCGCGGACTCGACGTTGACCAGTGCGATGAACAACTCCTCCAGGCTGGTGTCGGTGCGACCGTTCTGCTGGCGCAGCTCGGCCAGAGTGCCTTCGGCGACGACGCGCCCGGCGGCGATCACGCCGATCCGGTCGGCCATGCGCTCGGCGACTTCGAGAATGTGCGTGGTCATGATCACCGTGCCGCCGCGGCGGACGCGCTCGGCGAGCAGGCCCTTGACGTGCCGCGCCGACACCGCGTCCAGGCCCGTTAGCGGCTCGTCCAGGATGATCAGCCGCGGGTCGTGGATCAGCGCGCCGGCGAGCGCGACCTTCTGGCGCATGCCCTTGGAAAAGCCTTCGCAGCGCTCGTGCCGATGCGGCTCCAGCCCGAGCGAGACCAGAAGTTCGGTTGCCGCGTTACTCGAGGTCGCCGGATCGATGCCCCACAGTCCGGCGACGAACTCGAGATATTCGAGCGGCGTGAGCTTGTCGTAGATCATGGGCTCGTCGGAGACCCAGGCCATCACCTGCTTGGCGGCGATCGGGTCGCGCAGTGCATCGATGCCGAAGATCTCGATCCGCCCGGCATCCGGCCGCAGCAGGCCCGCGACCATGCGCAGCGTCGTCGTCTTGCCGGCGCCGTTCGGGCCGACCAGTGCATAGAATTCACCCGAGCGCACCACGAGGTCGAGCGCATCGACCGCCGGCCGCTCGAAACATTTCGTCAGTCCTCGCACGGCGAGGGCGGGGCTGCCTGGGGTCATGACGGCACTATCGCCTCGTTCGGTTCGCGTCTGCAATGTGGATGCAACTCGTTGCGGCGCGGTGAACGAGCCGCCGCATCGTGTCCTTCGGTGCCGGCCGGTTCCGTCGGCGCACTGGCCGCATTCCTGCCGTCCTCGTCCCGTGAACTCCCGGCCACGTCTCAAGTTGTGGGCACGCGGCAACGATGCGCGATCGTCAATAGTTCACGGAAGCCGTCCCCTCAGGCGACAGCGCCCGGACCTCCGCCATCAGGGGCAAAGCCTGATACCGGGAGATGCCGGTCTCGTCGATCACGAACAACGGCCGCACCTGCCGCGCATCGCTGTCCTGGATCATCGCCATGCGCTGATTGTCGAGCATCAGCCAATGCCCGTCGAGGCGCGCCGCCGCGACGGCGTGATCCTCGTCCCGGACGACATCGTGCAGGATCACGATCCGCAGATCGTCGATGGCAACGCCGGCCATCCGAAGCGCGACGAGCTTGGCGATCGCGTAGTCCTCACAATCGCCGGCACGGCGTTCGAAGGTAGCGAGAGGGGAGGCCCACACGTCCACCTGGCCGTATTGAGCGAGATCACTGGCCGGCCGGATGGCCAGGTTGACCGCCCGATTGATCTCGCCGAGCCTTGCCCGTCCCGCCCGGAGACGGCCCTGATCGATGATCGCCAGCAGGCTGAGGGCGGCAGGGGAGACGCAGCGCTCGCGGTCGCCATCGCACAGCGCAAGCTGCACGCGCTCGTCTTCGAGCTTGCGCGCGAGCGCCAACCATTTGTCGCGCAACGGGCCTGCTTCCAGGCCGACCCGCGGCAGGCCGAATGGCTCGGCCGTATCCTCGATGGCGGTTGCGAACCCCAATGGCTGCGCGACAGGACCGGCGCCCGCTGGGCTGCCGATCCATATGGCGGCGCTGGCGGCCGCGACCGCCAGCGATGCGCGCATCAGCGCGAGAAAATTCATGTGACGCCCCGTGCCCGGATCTCGGCCGGCACGACGCAGCGCCTGACGGAACCGGATGCTTGTTGGGGGTCAGCATGGGTGCGAAGGCTTGGCCTCTGCTTAAAACCGGCAATCCGGCGACCAAATCGCAGGATTTACGCTGAACGTTGTGTTGCTCCGATGCGACAAATCCTAGCGAAAGCTGAACGATGGTCGCGAAGGTCTGGAGGGTTCGCGGTGAAGTTGTGCTTCGAACCCATCCGCAGCTCCTGCCAAATTGATGCAATTCGTCGATTCTTGTTCTCCCACCCGCAGTCCTCCACTTGAAATCCGTTGTCAGGGGTAAGCCGGTGCGGATGTTGATGTCGGCAAAGGTATTGGATGGCCTATGAATACTTGGAATTACTTTGATTTTCTGAAGCGACGTGAATTTTGACTTGGCAGGTCTCGGCCGGGGTCAGCTTTAAAGAGGGCAGAAACTCGACAACATCGTAGCGATCCCGCGGAAGCCGCCGTTTTTGGCCACCTGAAGCACAAGCTGAAGGTGGTTCCGCCAGACACTTGCCAGTGATATGCACGCCTTGAACACTCATTCTTATGTATTCATTAACCATAGTCGGTGGCCCCTTGAATTACGCTGGCAATTTTGACGCCGCGCTTTTCTCCGAAGGCCGGGGCGCCTCTTCGCACGGTCACGTGCGGCTGGAGACGCCGCATGCCCATGCGCCGACCGACGCGATCGTCGTTCCGGACGCGCATTTTCTGTTCAATGCCGATTTCAAGCGGTCTGGTCTCGACCTGATCCTGTCGTCCGACGGACGCGAGATGGTGCTGCCGGACTATTTCAAGGGCGAGAAACGCGCGCCGCTGGCCTCGCCGGACGGCGCGCATCTGACCGGCGACCTCGTCAACGCGCTCTCCGGCGCGGTGCAGGTCAGCCAGGCCGGGGCGGCCGCGAGCGTGAGCAAGGTCATCGGCCATGTGACCAAGCTGCAGGGCACCGCGACGGTCATCCGCAACGGCGTTTCGATCCTCCTTCACAACGGCGACAACGTCGAGAAGGGCGACGTCGTCCAGTCCGGCTCGGATTCGACGCTCGGCATCACCTTCATCGACGGCACCGTGTTCGGCCTGTCGTCGAATGCGCGGATGGTGCTGAATGAAATGGTGTACGACCCCAACGGGTCGAACAATTCCTCGCTGATCAGCCTCGTCGCCGGCACGATCTCGTTCGTGGCCGGCGAGACCGCCAAGCATGGCGACATGAAGGTCGACACGCCCGTGGCGACCATGGGCATTCGCGGCACGGCCGTGCTGGTCGAGATCGACTTCACGGTGCCGGGGCAGGGCAGTCTGCCCGATGCCAAGTTCCAGGTGCTGGTCGAGCCCGATGGCCACACCGGCTCCTACGTTCTGTTCGACAAGACGACGCTGCAGCCGATCGCTGTGGTGAATCAGGCCGGACAGCAGATCCAGATCAGCAACGGAATCGTGAATCAGAGCGCTGTCCCGCTCACGCCGGACATCCAGAAGCTCATCAATGACGTCTTCACGCTGAAGTTCACCGACAACAGCAATCCGAAGTCGACGACCCATTTCACCGACATCGGGGTGCCGCAGACGCTGACGCCGCTGACCTTGCCCAATGGCACCAGCGCGACGCCGATCATCCGCGTGGTCGACGACACCGGCGCGACGACCGGGACTGGCCAGACCGGCGAGCAGCTGTCGCACATCCCGGGTCCGCCGGAAGTCAGGATTCTCGATACCGGCGGCCGGCTGACGACGGCTTTCGGAATTATGGAGCGCGCCGGTCAGACTGGGAACGGCGCCGATCTCGACGCCGTGCTCAGTCGCGTCAATTTCGTCGACGTCAATGGCATCGACCGGCCGACGGTGTCCGTCAGTTTCAGTTCCTACGCCTATAAGAGCGCGCAGCAGGCCGACGTCACGGCCTCGTTGAATGCCCTACAATTGCAGGACGTCCTGGCGACCGCGGTGAAGATCACGGTCACGCCCGATCCGAACAACAAGAATTTCGGCACGACGACGCTGACCTACAGCGTTCCCGACAAGTATTTCGATTTTTTGGCGGCAGGTGAAACGCTGACGCTGACTTACATCGTCCGCGTCGACAACAACTTTGCGCCGTCCAACGAATTCGCTCTCATCCCGATCACGATCACCGTGACGGGGACCAACGACAAGCCCGAGATCGTTGCGAGCGTCCAGACCATCGCGTTCGAGGGCGGCACCAGCGTGCCCGGCGGTCCGCTGACATCGGACGATCCGACCTCGGGCACGCTGACCTTCAAGGACGTTGATCTCACGGACAGCCATACCGTCTCGGCGAAGCTGACCAGCGCGGTTTTGGAGGGCGGCGGCAGCATTCCGCCGGCCCCGTTCGCGCTGTTCGAACAGGCCCTGACTGCGTCTCTGGCCTCCGACAGCACCGGAAGCGGCACCGGCAAGATCAATTGGAGCTTCGCCAACCTGCCGGTCTATGTCGCGGATTTCATTCCCGCGGGTCAGAAGGTGACGCTCACCTACACCGTGACCGTGACGGACTCGCAAGGCGCGACATCGACGCAGACGGTCACGGTGACGATCACCGGCACCGACGATCCGGCGGTGGTCTGGATCGCCACGACGCAGCCTGGCGAGAGCAGCGGGGGGCAGGTTCATCTGTGGAGCGACGGCGCGAACTGGGCAACCGGTCTGGCTCCGACCGCCGATGATGACGTCATCATCATCACCGATCAGCTGCACGGCCTGACGCCGGCCTTTCCGGTGACGATCGATGACGACGCCTACGCCTATGCCAAATCGGTCACGCTGAATGATTTCGGCGGCGGCGCCGTTCCGGAGCTCGACAATAGCGGCACGCTGACGATCAGCGGCGCGCTGACGGCCAAGGCCGACTCGCTCATCTACAACTTCTCGGGTGCGACGATCACCGTCGGCGGCTCGGTGCAGATCCTCGAGCAAAGCGAGTTTCACAATGCCGGCACCGTGCTGCTGGCTGGTGGCGGCGTGTTCGGGGCGAACGCCGGCATCTTCAACACCGGAACGATCGAGCTGTCCGGCGGTACGCTGACCGTGCAAGGCGACGTCACCAACGCCGATGAGGACAGCTCCGGCCTCATCCAGGTCGACCTGGGCGCGACGCTGACCCTGGAGGGTGGCAGCATCGATGGCGGCACCATTCTGATCCAGGGAATGCCGATCGTTCAGAATTTTGGCACGCTGGAGAACGACGGGCAAACGCCGCCGCAAGCCAACGGTCTGCTCGTCCTGAAAGGCGGAGCCGACATCAGCAATGGCCAGCTGACCAATTTCGGCGCGGTCGATGTGTCTGGCGCCGGAAATGCCATCTCGAACGAGATCGTCACGAACGTCGGCCTGATCGACATCAAGGCGGGTGGCGCTCTCGCGCTCGCCAACGACACCAGCATCGACAATACCGATGGTACGATCACGGTCGAAGACGCCGGAACGCTGACCCTGTCACAGGCGCGCGTCAGCGGCGGCACGCTGATCAACGAGTCCGGCGGAGCGGTGGCCCTGATCGGCCACGCCGCGCTGATCGGCGGGACGCTCGACAATTTCGACACGATCGCCGTGTCCGGCAGCGGCAATGCGTTCGAGGACGAGACGATCACCAATGCGAACGCCGCCGCGATCACCATTGCGCTGGCTGGTGCTCTCTCTCTGAGCGGCACGAGCATCGCCGGCGGCGCTATCACCAGCCATGGGACGATCTCCGTCGACGGCGACAGCACGATCGACGGCAGCGCCGTCGCTGGCGGAGAACTGCTGATCGGCGAGACCGGTCCGCTTGCGGAAATGACGGCGATCCTGACCGTTCAGGGCGGCGCGTCGTTGACCGACGTCGGCATCACGATCGGCGACGGCTCGACGCTCGAGGTCGCTGCAGACGAGACCGCGACCCTGGCCGGTGTCACCGTCGACAATTCCGGCACAGTCCAGGTGGACGACGGCGCGGTGCTAGTGATCGAGAGCAGCACGATCACCGGCGGCGATCTCGTCAACCACGGCATCGTGCATGTCGAGACTGCGGCGGCGACCACGTTCGACAATGTCACCATCGATAACACGGACGGTCAGATCATCATCGATGAGGATGGTGAGATGCCGGTCCCCTCGACGTTGGTGCTCGACGGGAGCACGACGCTCACGGGCGGCACCTTGAAGATCCAGATCGCGGGCACGCTGGAGATCGCCGGTCACGTGACGCTGAGCGGGGTAGACGTCGAGAATCTCCACGTCTTCACCGTCGATCTCGGCGCTTACCTCGATCTCGCCGACACCAAGGTGAGCGGCGATGGTGAGCTGCATGTCCATGGCACGATCACGGCGAGCGGCACGAGCGGCCTCAGTGGAACGATCTACAACGACGGCACGATCGAGATCACGGGCGGTACGTTCGAGATCACTGGCGATGTCCAAGGCTCCGGCCAGATCAAGGTCGATGCCGACGCCATCCTGAAGATCGACGGCCATATCGAACAGACGATCGACTTCAGCAGCAAGGGAAGCAGCGAGATCGTCATCGACGACGCCAGCTTCTCCGCCAAACTCGCCGGCCTCGGAGTAGGCGACAAGATCGATCTACAGACGATCAAATGGACGGAGGCCACGACGGCGTCTTACGATGCGGACACGGGCGTGCTTACCGTCGTCGACGGCCAAGGGCACAGCATCGCCCTGACACTTGTCGGCGATTTCAGCGACTTGCATTTCGCCGGTAGCAAAGACGCGAATGGTGGCACTCTGATCACCCTGATTGCTGATGACACTGCGCCGGTGATCACAGATGCCGGCCGGCCGGGTGCGATCACGGAAGCGGCAGCGCAGACGGGGGCGTCCGATCCGCAGAGAGCCAGCGGAAGCATTCATTTCGCCGATGTCGACCTGACCGATCGGCCGACCGCATCGATCGGTACGCAAAGCGTGACCTGGACTGCGTCTGACCAGCAGACCGATCTGTCGAACCAGCTGAACTCGGATCAGATCGCTGCGCTCGAACACGCCCTACAGCTCAGCCAGGGCGGCAACGCCAACAATGGCAAGATCGACTGGACCTATGCCATTGCTGACGGGAAGCTGGATTTTCTCGGCGCCGGCCAGACCGTTACGGTGACCACCAAGGTTCAGGTCGATGATCACCAGGGCCGTATGGTGGCCTCGGACATTGTCATCACCATCACTGGCACCAACGATCTGCCAGTCGTGACGAGCGATGCGCTGGCGGCCGAGGTCGCCGAGCGTGCGGCCAAGTCCGGCTCGGATCTGCTCGACACCGCGAGCGGCACCATCACCTTCACGGACGCGGATGTCACCGACACGCATGTCCTGAAGGTGATCGGCGACGTCGCGACCTCGGGCAACGACGGCGGCTTGCCGTCGGACATGTCCGTGCTCAAGAGCTGGCTGTCACTCGGTGCGCTCACCGAGTCCGGCAACGGTGCGGGATCGCAGGCCTGGAGCTTCGCTGCCAACGACAAGGCGTTCGACTATCTCGGAGCCGGCCAGCACGTGACGCTGACCTACACAATCGAGATCGCCGACGGCCACGGCGGCGTTCAGAACGCGCCCGTGACCATCACGGTCAATGGCGCCGCGGACGCGCCCGTCATCGCCGGCGAGACCGATCCGACCGTGCAGACCGTCGTCCTGGCCGAGCGGGCGACCGTGCTGGCGAGCACCGCCAAGACCAATGCCGAGGGCATGCCGACCGAGACCTTCGATCGCGTGTCGGAGGGCTCGATCTCCGACAACGGGCGCGGTCACGGCAGCTTCTACAGCGAGGCGCTGCACGCAACCTTCACGGCTAGCGGCAATGCGGGAATCGTGCACGGCTCCTCCCCGGTGTCGGCGGCGCCCTACATGGCCGACGGCGCCGACAAGACCAACTATCTCAGCATCGGCAACCACGCGCAGGAGACCATCACCTTCGACAGCGTCAAGAACAGCTTCGGGCTGTATTGGGGCTCGGTCGACAGCTACAACAGCATCTCCTTCTACAACGGCAACAAGCTGGTGGCGTCCTACACAGGCAGCGACGTCGCGCCGCTGCTCGCCAATGGCGGGCAGGCGTCGCTGGCTTCCAACGGCTATGTCGAGTTCCTCGGCCTGTCGCCGTTCAACAAGGTGGTGCTCGCCAGCAGCCAGAATGCGTTCGAACTCGACAATGTTTCGGCCGGCTTCATTGCCGATCAGCCGGTGAAATTGGCGAGCGGCATGTCCGGCACCTTGACGGTGCTCGACAGGGATGTCGGCGACACGCTGACCGCTTCGGTGGTCCAGAACGGCGTAATCAAATACAATGGCTTGCCGAGCCTGCCCTCGAATGCCCATGTCCAGGCGCTGGCCGACGCCCACGCGATCACCTTCGACAGCGCGATATCCGATGGCGGCTCCGAGGTGCTGCACTGGACATATCATCCGGCCGACGTGAACCTGGATTTTCTCAATCCCGGTGACACGCTGACCGTGACCTATCAGGCGCAGGTCAGCGACGGTCACGGCGGAACGGCGACCAAGGCGCTGACCGTCACGTTGGCCGGCAACGGCGCATCGACGATCAACGGCACGGACCAGAACGACAATTTCGTCAATGTCGGCGGCGGCGTGACGATCTTCGGCAAAGACGGCAACGACACCTTCGTCTTCAACCCGCATTTCGGCAGCGCCACGATCGGCGATTTCGATCTCAACAAGGACATCGTCGAGCTCGATCATTCGCTGTTCGCCAGCGTCGATGCGCTCGTGGCGTCGGCGCAGTCCGTCAATGGCGGCCACGACACCGTCATCACCGATGCGGTGCATGATACGCTCACGCTCAAGGGCGTGACGTTGGATCAATTCAAGGCGCATCACGACGGTTTCCACCTCGTCTGAGCCCGCACGTCCGTCTGCGATGCAGGCGCCGGCGTCGCCAAGCCGAGCGCTCGTTGGAGACGATCAGACGCCTCGGATCGCCCGCCTCGGCGTGATATCGGATGCTGCATGAAGCGATTGAAAGCAGTTCCTCGATGGTTCGCACGCAAGTTCGGCTATGCGCGCCTGATGTGCCTGGTGCTGCTGGTCGCCTTCGCGGCGCTGCGCGCTGCCGATCCCGCGCCGATGCAGGAGCTGCGCCTGCGGACATTCGACAACTTCCAGGCGTTCAGCCCGCGGGTGAAGACGGTGCGTCCGGTCACGATCGTCGATATCGACGAGAAGAGCGTCGCCGATCCCAAGCTCGGTCAGTGGCCGTGGCCACGGACGCGGATCGCTGAGATCATCGAAAAGCTCACACGCCTCGGTGCCCTCGTCATTGCGTTCGACGTCGTGTTTGCCGAGCCGGACCGGTTGAACCCGGCGATTGCGGCCGAGACCTTTCCCAATCTCGACGAGGCAACGCGCGAGAAGCTGAAGGCGCTGCCCTCGAACGATCAGGTGCTCGCCGATGCTCTGCGACGGTCGCGGATCGTGCTCGGTGAGACGGCCAGCAACGAGGTCCGCGCCGATCTCGACAAGACCTTGCCGGTCACGGGCGTTGCGACAATCGGGCCCGAAGCCGATGGCTTCATGGAGAGCTACCCGGGACTGTTGCGCAACGTTTCGGTGATCGAGCATGCCGCGTCCGGACGTGGGCTGTTCACGATCCCGCCGGAGCGCGACGGCATCATCCGTCGTGTGCCGATGATTCTGCAGGCGCAGGACATCACGATGCTGGCGCTCAGCTTCGAGATGCTTCGAGTGGTGAGCGGCGCTGACACCCTGGTGATCAAGGCCGATATCGGCGGCATCAAGAGCCTTCGCATCGGCGGTTTCGAGATTCCGACGGATCGCAAAGGCAGGATCTGGGTGCACTATGCCCGCTCCGATCCGTCGATCTACGTGTCGGCCATCGACGTGCTCGAAGGGCGCGTGCCGCGGGAGAAGATCGCAAGGAAGCTGGTCCTGATCGGACCGTCCGCGATCGGCCTGAACGACATCAAGACGACGCCGGTCGATCCGGCCATGCCGGGCGTCGAGGTGCATGCGCAGGTTCTCGAATCCGTCCTCACGAACTCGATCCTGTCCCCGCCGTTCTGGGGGCTTTCGGCCGAGTTCTTCGGTGCCGTGATCTTCGGTCTGCTCGTGATCGTGTTCGCGCCGCGGCTCGGTGCCGTCACGCTGGTACTCGTCGGCGCCCTGTTCGCAAGCGTTCTGATTGGCCTCTCCTGGTACGCCTATACGCAGCACCGGTTCTTGATCGACTTCACCTATCCGATGCTGTCGACCACGGCGATCTATCTGACGCTGATCTTCGCCAGCTTCATTCGCGAGCAGCAGCAGCGCAAGGAGATTCGCGGCTGGTTCGCCCAATACATGTCGCCGGTGCTGGTGGAGCAGCTCGCGCAATCGCCGGAAAAACTCGTGCTCGGCGGCGAGGAGCGCGAGATGACCATCATGTTCTCGGACGTGCGCGGCTTCACCTCGATCTCGGAAAGCTATAAGCACGATCCGCAGGGCTTGACGACACTGATGAACCGCTTCCTGACGCCGTTGACCGACGCGATCATCGCGCGCAAGGGCTATGTCGACAAGTACATGGGCGATGCCATCATGGCATTCTGGAATGCGCCGCTCGACGACCGGGAGCATCACCTCAACGCCTGCACGGCGGCACTCGACATGCTGGACAAGATCGACGAGGTCAACCGGCAGCGCGAGCAGGAGGCCGCCCATGGCGGCCATGTCTACATCCCGCTCAACGTTGGCATCGGCCTCAATACCGGCATTGGCGTCGTCGGCAACATGGGCTCGGAGCTCAAGAAGAACTATTCGGTGCTGGGCGACAGCGTCAACCTCGCCTCGCGCCTCGAAGGCCAGACCAAGGAATACGGCTTTCCGATCATCGTCGGCTCGGCAACGGCGATGGCGGTCAAGGACAAGCTCGCGATTCTCGAGCTCGACTTCATCATGGTCAAGGGTAAGACCGAGCCGGAGGTGATCTACGCCATCGCCGGCCGCGAGGACGTGATTTATTCCGAGCGCTTCCAGTTGCTCCGCAACCTCACCATCGAGATGCTGGCGAGCTATCGCAGCCGCGATTGGGAAGGGGCGCTGGCCGCGATCGAGCGCGGCCGCAAGAGCGACCAGGGACAAGACTTGGCCAAGCTTTATGATCTCTATGACGCACGCATCCGCAACTACCAGGTCAATCCGCCGCCCGAGGATTGGAACGGGGCGTACGCACTGCTGACGAAGTAGCCGGTGCTCCGTTCCCGAGTTCGCATCATGTCGCGGCGGCCTCGTTGGCCAGGTCCGGTGCCCGCGCGATGAGTATGCTCATCATTTGCAGACCACATAAGCCGAATAGGGCGGGCAACGCTTGCTGCGCTCTTCCGTGCCGGGGACGGGGCGGGTGGAGTGCCGTGGCGGGAGGCTTCGCTTGGCACGCGGCAGCTTGCCCGCATCGTGCTTCGATGACGATGGGATGAAGGGGGTTCCAGGCCCATTGGATGATGTCTGGGCGTCCACCGCCGCGAGCTTGCCGATGAATGCGAGCGACATGATGACGAGCTTGACCGAACGATAGCGCGCTCCAGTCTGCGGGACGGGTACAAGGATAGCGCAATCGAGCAGGCGTCGAGCGCATCGCGTTTGTTGCGAGGTTGCAACAGCGGGATAAGAAGCAACTTGTGTCATGTGACGTCGATTGCACGAAACTGCGCGTGCTTGTAGCATGTTTCTACTCAAGATAGAAAGTGCTGCAGATGGGGGGCATCGATGCAGTCTTCTGAGGACGGGAGTGCGGCCGGTTTGACGCAGGGCAGGCCGGCACGGGGTGCGATCAAGCGTTTCACTCTACCAGTTGCGGGCAACCTCATTGCTGCTGTGGCTTGTGTGCTCGGGGCCGGCGCGGTGTCGGCCGCGGATCTCCCGGTCAAGGCGCCGCCTCCGCCGGTCTCGTTGTGGGAGTTCGAGGTCGGCGCCCGCTATTTCTACAGTTCGGGCCGCACCCGCTACACGTTGGGCGATCCTTTCGTCGCTGGCCAAACCAATTCTCTGCTGACCTACAAGAATCTCAACAGCCATGCCGGCGAGGGGTTCGCCAGGGCCGATCACAGTTTGGGTTTCTTCGCCAAGGGCTTTGCGGGCGGTGGCAACATCTTCAGCGGCAGGCTCAACGACGAAGACTTCCCGCCGGCCGTCATTCCGTACTCGAATACGGACAGCAGCGTGAACAGCGGCAGGCTTTGGTACGGCACGATCGACGCCGGCTACAATTTCTGGAGGGGGCCGGCGTTCAAGGTCGGCGGCTTCGTCGGCTACAATCATTTCTACGAAACCGTGAACGCATACGGATGTACCCAGGTCGCGACCAATCCGTTTATCTGTGGTCTCGATCCTGTTGCGGGGGGCGTGCTGGTGCTCAGCAAGACCGAGAACTGGGATTCGCTCCGCGTGGGGTTGAACGGCGTCTTCAAGCTCGGCCAGAACTGGAACGTCACCCTCGATGGCGCCGTTCTGCCCTATGTCCGGCTGAGCGGATTCGACAATCACTGGCTGCGGCCCGACATCAATCCGCTTCCGCAATCTGGAAATGGCTGGGGCTACCAGCTCGAGGGCATTGTGTCATACGACGTGACGAGAAATTTCAGCGTCGGCGTCGGTGGCCGCTATTGGTACGCCCGGACGACCAGTGGGACCACCCAATTTCCTGGAGTCCCGGGGTCGCCCACGACCTTCAGCTACGAGCGGTACGGCGGCTTTCTCCAGGCCTCCTACAAGTTTGACTCGGGCGCCTTCGGGAAATGAAATACTGGCTATCGTGCTGAGGAGGAAGCCCGGCAAAACGCCGGGCTTCTTTCTTTGCGAGCGCGACGGCAGCCGGCCCGGTCAGTTATTCCGCCCCGATCGTCGTCAGGTCCTGGAACCAGTGTTGCGCCTGCACGAACTTCTTGACCTTCGGCGATAGCGCGTGCGGGTTGGTGTCGTGCACGACCCAGACCAGCACCGCATCGTCGACCACAGCCGCATGCGCCTGCGCGATCAACTCGTCCTGCTTGGCCGGATCGAACGTCTGCTTGGCTTCAGCAATCAGCGCATCGACCTTGGGATTCTTGTAGCCGCCCCAGTTGACGCCAACGGGCGCGATCTGGTCGGAGGCGAAGAAGCGGACGATCGCGTAGAGCGGGTCCGATGTGACATAGGCGATGTTGTTGGCGGTGATGCCGGCGTTCATCTCGTCGGCGGCGCCCTTGCGCCAATGCGTGTACAGCGTCTCCAACTCGACGACCTTGAAGTCGATGTCGATGCCGATCTCCTTGAAGCTCTGCTGCAGATATTCGTTCATCGGCAGCGACAGCATCTGGCCGGTGCCGCCCTGCGCGATGATGAAGGTCGTCTTCAGCGGCTTGGCTGGCGAATAGCCGGCTTCCTCGACCAGCTTCTTGGCGGTGGCGAGATCGTATTTCAGCTCGAAGCTCGGCTTGCCGAACCACGGGCTCGACGGGTCGACCTGGCCCTTGGCGGGCTTGGCGAGGCCGTTCATCAGCCCGACCACTTCGTCGCGATTGATCGCGAGATTGAGCGCCTTGCGCAGGCGGATGTCGGTCCAGGGCGAGCCCGGCAGCACGCTGAGATGATAGTTCCAGACATGCGGTGTGACGTTGTCGACGAGCTTCATGCCGGCCGCCTTGAGCTGCGGCACGGCGTCCGGCGCCGGCGTCTCGATCAGATCGACCTGGCCGGCGAGCAGCGCGTTGGTGCGGGTCAGCGCTTCCGGCATCGGCACGAGCACGAGCTTGTCCGTCTTCGGCAGCCGGTCCTTGTTCCAATATTCGGAATTCTTGGTGAGCTCCGCGAGCTCGCGCGGCACCAGTCTGGTCAGCTTGAATGGTCCCGTGCCGGAGGGCTGACTGGCGAACTTGTCCCAATCCTTGCCGAGCTTCTCGTACTGCGCCGGGCTCGAAATCAGGAACCACAGCATCTGATAGGGGAAGAAGGAGTCGACCGTCTTGGTGGTGATCTCGATCGTGGAGTCGTCGATCTTGGCGTAGCTCGCGACTGAGGGAAGGCGTGTTTTGACCTGCGCGCTCTGCCGCTTGTCGAACTGCGGTGCCTTATCGTTGAGCACCTTGTCCAGATTCCAGATCACCGCATCGGCATTGAAGTCGCTGCCATCGTGGAACTTGACCCCCTTGCGCAGGGTGAAGCGCCATTTGGTCTTGTCGGCCTCGTCGATCTTCCATTCGGTGGCGAGGCCGGGAATGAGCTTGCCCGGTCTGTCGGCGATGCTCATGTCCCAGGCCACCAGCGGATCATAGATCGTGTAGCCGGTAAACTGATAGGCGCCGGCGCCGCGATCGGGCTGGCCCGTCGTCAGCGGAATGTCCGCCATCGAGATGCCGTAGCGCAGAACCGTTTCGGCCCGCGCCGCGACCGCGGAAAGACTGAGCGCGAGCGCAGTGGCGAGTAATGAGAATCGGATACGCATGAAGATGAAGCTCCGTTGAAACCGGATCAAATTCGACGCGCAAGACCTGCAATCGGGGTGCCAAGCCTCTGACCGGATCGTTCGAGCACAAACGGTTGTGACCTCGCGTCGCAGGCACGAGATCGGGAGCACCGCTGGCATAGGCGTTGCATAATGCTGCCCAGAATTTAGCCAGCGGATCGGAGACCTTGATCGTGCTTTTGCGTATTGCGACCTCAATGACGACGCGCGTGGCCGTTGCGGCCGCCATGATGACCAGCGCTGCCATCCTCGTGCTGCCGGCGCAGGCGGGCGCGGAAACCGTATTGCGCATCGGCATGACTGCCGCAGACATTCCGCGCACGCTCGGCCAGCCCGATCAGGGCTTCGAGGGCAACCGCTTCACCGGCCTCACGATGTACGACGCGCTGACGATGTGGGACCTGTCGTCGGCGGACAAGCCGAGCGTCGTCATTCCCGGCCTCGCCACCGAGTGGAAGGTCGACGATGCCGACAAGACCAAGTGGACGTTCAAGCTGCGTCCCGGCGTCACCTTCCATGACGGCGCGCCGTTCAATGCCGACGCCGTGGTGTGGAACGTCGAGAAGGTGCTGAAGCAGGACGCGCCGCAGTTCGATCCGAGCCAGGTCGGCGTCACCGCCTCGCGCATGCCGACGCTGGCATCGGCGCGCAAGATCGACGATCTCACCGTCGAACTGACGACGAAGGAGCCGGACAGCTTCCTGCCGATCAACCTCACCAATCTGTTCATGGCGAGCCCGACGAAGTGGCAGAAACTCTATGAGTCCGCGACCGGCGCCGACGACAAGGCGAAGTCGCAAGCCGCCTGGGCCGCCTTCGCCAAGGATGCCTCGGGCACCGGTCCGTGGAAGATGGCGAAGTTCACGCCGCGCGAGCGGCTGGAGCTGGTCAAGAACGATGCCTATTGGGACAAGGCGCGTGTGCCCAAGGCCGACAAGATGATCCTGCTGCCGATGCCCGAGGCGAACGCGCGCACCGCGGCGCTGCTGTCCGGACAGGTCGACTGGGTCGAGGCGCCGGCGCCGGATGCGCTGCCGGAGATCAAGCAGCGCGGCTTCAAGCTCTACGCCAACGAGCAGCCGCATGTCTGGCCCTGGCAGTTCTCGCGCGTCGAAGGCTCGCCGTGGAACGACATCCGCGTTCGCAAGGCTGCCAACCTCTGCATCGATCGCGAGGGCCTGCGCGACGGCCTGCTTGCCGGACTGATGGTGCCGGCGACCGGAACCTTCGAGAAGGGCCATCCCTGGCGCGGCAACGTCACCTTCGAGATCAAGTACGACAAGGCGGCCGCGCAGAAGCTGATGCAGGAGGCCGGCTACGGCCCGAACAAGAAGCTCGAGGTCAAGACGCAGACGTCGGCGTCGGGCTCGGGCCAGATGCAGCCGCTGCCGATGAACGAATATCTGCAGCAGGCACTGGCCGAGTGCTATTTCGACGTCAAGCTCGACGTCATCGAGTGGAACACGCTGTTCACCAACTGGCGTCGCGGCGCCAAGGATCCGTCCGCCAACGGCGCCAACGCCACCAACGTCACCTACGCGGCGATGGACCCCTTCTTTGCGCTGGTGCGCTTCCTGCAGTCCTCGATGGCGCCGCCGGTCTCCAACAACTGGGGTTTCATCAACAACCCGAAGTTCGATGAGCTGGTGAAGAAGGCGCGCCAGACTTTCGATCCGGCCGAGCGCGACAAGGCGCTGGCGGAGCTGCATGCGGCGTCGGTCGATGACGCGGCGTTCCTCTACGTGGCGCACGACGTCGGCCCGCGCGCGATGAGCCCGAAGGTGAAGGGCGTGGTGCAGCCGAAGAGCTGGTTCATCGACTTCTCGCCGATCTCGGTGGAGTAGCCGTTCGCGTGGTGGAGTATTTGTCCACGTTCGCAGGCTGATCTCGCCGCTTGCCCCGCTGCGCTCCCTCCCCCCTTGTGGGGGAGGGGTGGGGAGGGGGGTACTCCGGCGGCAGTTTTTGTGTGGACCCCCACCCCCCACCCCTCCCCGCAAGGGGGAGGGGAGCTTTCTTGGTGCCGCTTGTATCTCGCGACTCTCCGCCGATGAGGAGAGGCTTATGAAGGTGACTCGTGCTCTCTTATGCTGCCAGGCGGATGGTCTATGCGATCCCGATCATCATCGGCGTCGCGCTCGTCTGCTTCATGCTCGTTCACATCACGCCGGGTGATCCGCTCGTTGCGGTGCTGCCGGCCGACGCGTCGCAGGAGCTGGCACAGCAGCTGCGCGTGGCCTATGGCTTCGACAAGCCGCTGCCGGTGCAGTTCGGGCTGTGGTTGTGGCGCGCCGTCAATGGCGATCTCGGCAGCTCGATCGCCACCGGCCGTCCCGTGCTCGCCGAGGTGCTGCGCGCCGTGTCCAACACCGTGACGCTGGCGATCGCCGCCGCCATCATCGGTTTCTCGCTCGGCCTGTTCTTCGGCCTCGTCGCCGGCTATTTCCGCGACAGCTGGATCGACAAGGTGGCGACGTCCATTGCGATCGCCGGCGTATCGCTGCCGCACTACTGGCTCGGCATGGTGCTCGTCATCATCTTCTCGGTCGAGCTGAACTGGCTGCCTGCGGTCGGCGCCGGTCCGTCCGGCTCGGGCGCATGGTCGTGGGACTGGGCCCATATCCGCTTCCTGGTCCTGCCCGCGATCACCACCTCGGTGATTCCGATGGGCATCATCACGCGCACCGTGCGTGCGCTGACCGGCGACATCCTCAGCCAGGATTTCGTCGAGGCGCTGCGCGCGAAGGGCCTGCGCGAAACCCAGGTGTTCCGCCACGTGCTGAAGAATGCCGCGCCGACCGCCCTGGCGGTCATGGGCCTGCAGCTCGGCTACATGCTGGGCGGCTCGATCCTGATCGAGACTGTGTTCTCGTGGCCCGGCTCGGGTCTGCTGTTGAACTCGGCGATCTTCCAGCGCGACCTGCCGCTCTTGCAGGGCACGATCCTGGTGCTGGCGATGTTCTTCGTCATCCTCAATCTCGTGGTCGACATCGCGCAGGCCGCGATCGATCCGCGCATCAAGCGAGGCTAACGATGAGCGTCAGTACCCCCGGCGCCCTCAACGACGCCTCGCTGCAGGCCGCGCCGATCGCGAACGCACGCGGCTATTGGGCGACCGTCGGTCGCCGGATCGTCCGCGACAAGCTCAGCATGGTCTGCGTCGCGATTCTGCTGCTGATCTTTCTCTCCGCGCTGCTCGCGCCCTATCTGCATCTCGCGGATCCCTATCAGGGCTCGATGATTCGGCGCCTGCGCCACATCGGCACGCCGAACTATCCGCTCGGCACCGACGAGCTGGGACGCGACATGCTGGCGCGGCTGATCTATGGCGGCCGGCTGTCGCTGCTGATCGGCATCTCGCCCGTGATCCTCGCCTTCGGCATCGGCACGATGCTCGGCCTCGTCGCCGGCTATGTCGGCGGCTGGGTCAACACCGCGATCATGCGCACCATCGACGTGTTCTACGCCTTCCCCTCGGTGCTTCTGGCGATCGCGATCTCGGGCGCGCTCGGCGCCGGGATCACCAACTCCATCGTGTCGCTGACCATCGTGTTCGTGCCGCAGATCACCCGCGTCGCCGAGAGCGTCACCACGGGTGTGCGCAATCGCGATTTCGTCGAGGCCGCGCGCGCCTCGGGCGCGAACGCGTTCACGATCATGCGCGCGCACATGCTTGGCAACGTGCTCGGACCGATCTTCGTCTATGCGACGGGGCTGATCTCGGTGTCGATGATCCTCGCGGCCGGTCTTTCGTTCCTTGGTCTCGGCACCAAGCCGCCGGAGCCGGAATGGGGCTTGATGCTGAACACCTTGCGTACGGCGATCTACGTCAATCCCTGGGTGGCGGCGCTGCCGGGCGTGATGATCTTCGCTGTCTCCATCTGCTTCAACCTGCTCAGCGACGGCCTGCGTAGCGCGATGGACATCCGGAGCTGAGAGGCATGAATGAAGCATCGGAAGTCACCGGACTGCAGCCGATCGAGGACCTCGGCGGCAAGGCGCAGCCGCTGCTGCGGGTCGATGGCCTGACGAAACACTTCCCGGTCCGTGGCGGCCTGTTCGGCGCGCGCAAGACGGTGCGCGCCGTCGACGACGTCTCGTTCGTCATCGGCAAGGGCGAGACGGTCGGCATCGTCGGCGAGTCCGGCTGCGGCAAGTCCACCACGGCGCGGCTCCTGATGCATCTGATGGACCGCGATGCCGGCGAGATCATCTTCGACGGCCGGCAGGTCGGCCACGAGATGTCGTTGCGCGAGCTCAGGCGCGGCATGCAGATGGTGTTCCAGGACTCCTATGCCTCGCTCAATCCGCGGCTGACGATCGAGGAGTCGATTGCATTCGGGCCGAAGGTGCACGGCATGACCGACACTGCGGCGCGTGCGCTGGCGCGCGAGCTGCTCGGCAAGGTCGGCCTGAGGCCCGAGACCTTCGCCAACCGTTATCCGCACGAGATCTCCGGCGGCCAGCGCCAGCGCGTCAACATCGCCCGTGCACTCGCTTTGTCGCCGCGACTGGTGATCCTCGACGAGGCGGTGTCGGCGCTCGACAAGTCGGTCGAGGCGCAGGTGCTGAACCTGCTGATGGACCTGAAGCGCGAGTTCGGCCTGACCTATCTGTTCATCAGCCACGACCTCAACGTCATCAACTACATTTCCGACCGCGTGCTGGTGATGTATCTCGGCGAGGTCGTCGAGCTCGGTCCGGTCGAGCAGGTCTGGGCCAGGCCGGCGCATCCCTATACACGGGCGCTGCTGGCGGCGATGCCGTCCTCCGATCCCGACAGGCGCACGGAGGAGCCGCCGCTGTCTGGGGATCCACCCAACCCGATCGATCCGCCCGCCGGCTGCCGCTTCCACACCCGCTGTCCATTTGCCGAGGCGCCATGCGCGAATGTCGCGCCAAGATTGACGGAGCTGGATACAATGGGCCATCAGGCCGCCTGCCACATGGCGATCCCAGGCTCGGGACACAGCCGGGCGCCGGCCGCCTGACGGGCAGACACCAGCAGTGAGAAGCGGAATGACCAGACCCACGCCCCAGCAAGTCAGTGCCATCGCGGAGGCCTCCGGCCTGCCGGTCGACAAGGAGGTTGCCACCCGCATCGCCGACTCGATCGGACCGGCCTTCGACAACTTCGCCGCGGTTGCCGGTACACTCCCATTCGACCTGGAGCCGGCGAGCTACGTCCTGGCGCAGACGCTGAAGGTGGGCCGATGAGCACCGAACCTGCCTTGATGACCCTGACCGACGTCGCGAAGGCGATTGCGGACAGGAAGCTCTCTTCGGTCGAGGTGACGCGCTCCTGCCTGCATCGCATCGCGCAGTGGCAGCCGAAGCTGAACGCCTTCATGGCGATCGAATCCGAGCCGGCGCTGAAGGCCGCCGCCGAAGCCGATGCAGCGCTCGCCAAGGACGGCCCCAAGGGCCCGCTGCACGGCGTTCCGCTTGCGCACAAGGACATGTATTACGAGGCCGGCCACATCTCGACCTGCGGCTCGCTGATTCGGCGCGACTTCGTCGCAACGACGACCTCGACCGCGCTGCAGCGGCTGAAGGATGCCGGTTCGATCCGGCTCGGCACCCTGCAGATGGCCGAATTCGCCTATGGCCCGACGGGACACAACGCGCATTACGGTCCGGTGCACAATCCCTGGAAGCTCGGCTACGTCACCGGTGGCTCGTCGTCCGGCTCCGGCTCGGCGGTCGGCGCGCGCCTGACCTTCGCGGCACTCGGCTCCGATACCGGCGGCTCGATCCGCATGCCCGCGAATTTCTGCGGCGTCACCGGCCTGAAGGTGACCTGGGGCCGCGTCAGCCGCGCCGGTGCGATGCCGCTGTCGCAGTCGCTCGACACGGTCGGGCCGCTGGCGCAGACCGCGGAGGATTGTGCGCTGATCCTTGGGCTGATGGCTGGTCCCGATCCCGAGGATCCCACCGCCAGCGCGGCGCCCGTGCCGGACTATGTCGCCGCCACCCAGGCCTCGATCAAGGGTCTCAGGATCGGCGTGCCCAAGGCGTTCTATGTCGACGACCTCGATCCTGAGGTGGCGCGCTGTCTCGATGCGACGATCGCGGTGCTGAAGACCGAGGGCGCCGATGTGGTTCAGGTCGAGCTGCCGGATCAGCGCCAGCTCACCGCAGCCTGCCAGCTCGTGCTAGCGGTCGAGGCGGCCGCCTTCCACAAGCGCTGGATGATCGAGCGTCCGCAGGACTATGGCCCGCAGGTGCTGATGCGGCTGCAGAACGCTCTGGCCGTCTCCGGCGTCGCCTATCTGGAAGCGCTGCGTTGGCGCGGTGCGGCGCTGGCGGCGCATGTCGCGGCAACCTCTGGCGTCGATGCCGTGATCGCGCCGGTGTCGCCGCTGGTGACGCCCTCGATCGCCGAGAGCGATGTCGGCGGCGCGCCGGGCGCGGAAGCCGTGATCCAGCGCATCACCCGCTTCACCCGCCCGGTGAACTATCTCGGCCTGCCGTCGCTGGCGATCCCGACCGGCTTCACGTCGACGGGGCTTCCTGTCGGCATGCAATTGATCGGCCGCTCCTTCGATGAGGCTACGATTCTGACCATCGGCGCCGCCTTCCAGCGCGCGACTGATTTCCACGCCAGGGTGCCGACGCTGCCATGAGGGAGACCTGTGTATCCCGCTCGATGGTCTCACCCTCCCCTGGAGGGGGAGGGTCGATTGCGCATCTCATGCGCAATCGGGGTGGGGTGACGGTCTCTCCCCTTGGAAGCGAGTCCATGGAGGGGCTGTCACCCCACCCCGTCTCGCATTCCGCTGCGCTTCATGCGAGCCGACCCTCCCCCTCCAGGGGAGGGGCGCAGCTCACTTCGCAATTGGCCACGGCATTCCTGACGGCAAGGTGAGATAGCCTCCCCATGACCAACCTCGTCGAGATCGACAATCTCACCATCCGCTTCACCGGCGAGCGCACCGTGCATGCGGTGAACGATGTCAGCCTGTCGCTCGGCGATGGCGAGGTGCTCGGCCTGCTCGGCGAGTCCGGCTCGGGCAAAAGCGTGACCATGCGGGCGCTGATGCGGCTGTTGCCGAATAAGCGGACGCAGATCTCCGGCAGTGTCAAGGTGCTGGGCCGCGACGTGCTGGCGATGAACGGCGAGGAGCTGTCGCAGTTTCGCGGCCGCTCCGTGTCGATGATCTTCCAGGAGCCGGGGCTTGCGCTCGATCCGGTCTACACCATCGGCCGGCAGATCGCCGAGACCGTGATGCGGCACGAGGGCAAGAGTTTTGCGGAAGCGCAGGCGCGGGCGCTGGAGATGCTCGACGTCGTCAGGATTCCCTCGGCCAAGCGTCGCCTGGAGTCCTATCCGCACGAGATGTCCGGCGGCATGCGCCAGCGCGCGATGATCGCGCTGGCGCTGGCGTGCCGGCCGAAAGTGCTGCTGGCCGACGAGCCGACCACCGCACTCGACGCCACCGTCCAGATCCAGATCCTGCTGCTGCTGCGCGAACTGCAGCGCGAGTTCGGCATGTCCGTCATCTTCGTCACCCACGACATCGGCGTCGCGATCGAGATCTGCGACCGCCTCGCCGTGATGTATGCCGGAGAGATCGTGGAGCAGGGCAGCTTGCGCGAAATCGTGCGCCAACCCGTGCACCCCTATGCGCGCGGCCTGCTGGCTTCGACGATCCATGGTGCCAGGCGCGGCGAGCGGCTGCAGACCATTCCGGGCACGCCACCCTCGCTCGACCGGGCGCCGCAGAGCTGCTCGTTCGCACCACGCTGCGGCCTGGCGCAGCCGCGCTGCTCGGAGGCGATGCCGCCGAACATTGCGCTCGGACCACAGCGGCTGGCGCGCTGCGTCCTGGCCGAGGCGCCGGCAAGTGTGGCGGCAACGTAACGGTTCGCCCGAAACGCGCTCCTCACCGGCCGAAACCGTCCATCGCGTGTCGAAGCGTCGCAACGGCCTCGCTAAGGTGCTGCCACGCGTGGGACCGATCGTCCGCGCTGGATGAGGACACGCCATGCACGTATCGAACGAAGGTATCCTGGTCATTCTGTTCGTTGGCCTGGTTGCAGGCTGGCTGGCCGGCAAGATCGTCCGCGGCACCGGCTTCGGGCTGGTCGGCGACATCGTGATCGGCGTGCTCGGCGCCTTGGTCGCAAGCCTGATCTTCCCGCGGCTTGGCGTCCGGATCGGCACCGGCCTCGTGTCGGAAATCGTCTATTCCGCGCTCGGCGCCATCATTCTCCTGCTGGTGGTGCGGCTGGTGCGGACCGGCGGGCGGCTCTAGGACTTGCGATCCGGCGTGGCTGAACGTTTGCACCGCGCCACGCGACATACCCCAGCACATAGCTAATTTACGCTAAAGTGAGCATCGTTGGACGCTCACCGCGGGAATCAGTATATTTCGCCTTGTTTGCCGCCAGTTTGTGCTTTTGGTCGGCGGCCACGTAGCTCATTTGATCAATTGAAGAGATGGTGGTGATGGCGGCTGCACCTCACGTGAGGCAATCCGAGCTCAGCGATGCCTTGCGCGGTTGCCGCAGCGCCTTGATCGGCGTTGGGGTGATGAGCTGCATCATCAACCTGCTGTATCTCACCGGCTCGATCTTCATGCTCGAGGTCTACGACCGGGTGCTGCCGAGCCGGTCCGTGCCGACCCTGATCGGCCTGATCATCATCGCCGCGGGGCTTTACGCCGCCCAGGGCGCGCTCGACATGATCCGCAGCCGCATTCTCGGGCGGATCGGCACCGCGCTGGACGAGAGCCTGAACGCGCGGGTGTTCGACACCGTGGTGCGGCTGCCGCTGTCCGCCGGCGGCCGCAACGAGGGCCTGCAGCCGCTGCGCGACCTCGATAACATCAGGAGCTTCCTCGGCAGCCAGGGGCCGGGCGCGTTCTTCGATCTGCCGTGGCTACCGCTGTATCTGGCGATCTGCTTCGCTTTTCACGTGATGCTCGGCGTTACCGCGCTGGCCGGCGCCATCATCCTCGTCGCCCTGACGCTGATCACCGAATTCCTCACCCGCACGCCGGCCAAGGAGGCGATGGGGCTCGCCGCCCGCCGCAACGATCTCGCCACCTCAAGTCGCCGCAACGCCGAGGTCCTGGTCGCGATGGGCATGACCGGGCGCATGCTGTCGCGCTGGAGCGAGACCAACGAAAAATATCTCGCCGGCAACCAGCGCGCCAGCGACGTCGCCGGCGGCCTCGGCGCCATCGCCAAGGTGCTGCGCATGATGCTGCAGTCCGCGGTGCTCGCGGTCGGCGCCTATCTCGTGATCCATCAGGAGGCGACCGCGGGCATCATCATCGCCGGCTCGATCCTGAGCGCGCGGGCGCTGGCGCCCGTCGATCTCGCGATCGCACATTGGAAGAGCTTCGTTGCCGCGCGCCAGAGCTGGCGCCGTCTCAGCCATCTGTTGCAGACGATGCCGCAGCGACCGGCGCCGACCCTGCTGCAGCCGCCGGTCGGCAAGCTCTCGGTCGAGGCCATCTCGATCGTCGCGCCGGGGGACCAGAAGGCGATCGTGCAGGACGTGAGCTTCGCGTTGTCGGCCGGCAACGGCCTCGGCATCATCGGTCCGAGCGCGTCGGGCAAGTCGTCGCTGGTGCGGGCGCTGGTCGGTGTCTGGCGTCCGGTGCGCGGCCATGTCCGGCTCGATGGTGCGGCGCTCGACCAATGGTCGACGGACGAGCTCGGCCGTCACATCGGCTATCTGCCGCAAGATGTCGAATTGTTCGCAGGCTCCGTCGCGCAGAACATCTGCCGTTTCGATCCGCAGGCCTCCGCCGACGGCATCATCGCCGCCGCCAAGGAAGCCGGCGTGCACGACATGATCATCAAGATGCGCGACGGCTATGACACAGAGATCGGCGAGCAGGGGGCCGCGCTGTCGGCAGGCCAGGCGCAGCGCGTGGCGCTGGCGCGCGCGCTCTATGGCAATCCGTTCCTGATCGTGCTCGACGAGCCCAACTCCAATCTCGACACCGAAGGCGACGAGGCGCTGTCACGCGCGGTGCGCTCAGCGCGGGCGCGCGGCGCGATCGTGGTCGTCGTCGCGCACCGGCCGATCGGCATCGAGGCGGTCGACCAGGTGCTGGTCATGAAGGACGGCCGCGCCCAGGCGTTCGGTCCGAAGGAGACGGTGCTGGCGCAGGTGCTGCAGCCGCGTGCGCCGTCGCCGATCAAGATCGTCTCGGAAGCCGGAGTGGCAAAGCCATGAGCAGTCAGGTCGTTGCCGGTCCACTTCCTGGCGGCCGCAAGACGGAGAGCGTGCGCGAGTCGATCCGCCGCCACCTGCTGATCGGCATGGGCGTCGTCGTTGCGGTCGCCGGCGGGCTTGGCGGCTGGGCCGCGACGCAGCAGATTTCCGGCGCGTTGATCGCGCCCGGCCAGATCGTGGTCGAATCCAACGTCAAGAAGGTGCAGCATCCGACCGGCGGCGTGGTCGGCGAGCTTCGGGCGCGCGACGGCGACGTCGTCAAGTCCGGCGACATCGTGGTGCGGCTCGACGACACCGTGACCAAGGCAAGTCTCGCCATCGTCACCAAGAATCTCGATGCGCTGCAGGCGCGCGCCGCCCGGCTGGAGGCCGAGCAGCGCGGCTGGGCCAAGATCCTGTTTCCGCCGCAGTTGCTGCAGCGCATGAGCGATCCCGAGGTCAAGAGCCTGACGGCGAGCGAGACCAAGCTGTTCGAGGTCCGCGTCAACGGCCGCATTGGTCAGAAGGCGCAGCTGCGCGAGCGCGTCACCCAGCTGAACGAGGAGATCGAGGGACTCTCCGCGCAGGTCAGCGCCAAGGACCAGGAGATCGCGCTGGTCCAGAAGGAGCTCGACGGCGTGCGCCAGCTCTATGAGCAGCATCTGGTGCAGCTGTCGCGCCTGACCACCTTGGAGCGCGACGCTGCCCGCCTCAACGGCGAGCGCGCGCAATTCATCGCCGCGCGTGCCCAGGCCAAGGGCAAGATCAGCGAGACCGAGCTGCAGATCATCCAGGTCGACAAGGACATGGTCAGCGAGGTGTCCAAGGATCTGCGCGAGACCACCGACAAGATCGGCGAGTTCGTCGAGCGCAAGGTCACCGCCGAGGACCAGCTTCGCCGCGTCGACATCCGCGCGCCGCAGGACGGCATGGTGCTGCAGTCGAGCGTCCATACCGTCGGCGGCGTCATCACCGCCGGCGACACCATCATGCTGATCGTGCCGCAGAGCGACGATCTCCAGGTCGAGGCCAAGGTCAATCCGCAGGACATCGACAAGCTGCAGGTCGGCCAGAAGACGTTGCTGCGGCTGTCCGCCTTCAACCAGCGCACCACGCCGGAGCTGAACGGCGTCGTCAGCCGCGTCTCGCCCGACGTCACCACCGACCAGCGCACCGGCCAGAGCTATTACACCATCCGCGTCTCGATGCCGCCCGAGGAGATCGCAAGGCTCGGCGACGTCAAGCTGATTCCGGGCATGCCGGTCGAGGCATTCGTGCAGACCGGCGACCGCACTGTCATTTCCTACCTGATGAAGCCGCTGCACGACCAGCTGATGCGTGCGTTCCGGGAGAAGTGAGGGGCCCGGCTGCCGTCCCTGCAGAGACGGCGGGCAGCGCTCCAATCTCGCTGTCATCCCCGCGAACGCGGGGATCCATAACCACAGGGAGCAGTCGTGGCGCGAGATGCTCGTGACGTCTCGCGTCGCGCCCCATTTCTGCTGGGGAGTATGGGTCCTGGGTCGGCGCCCGCCGACGCTGCGCGTCATCGGGCTTGCCCGGGACGACAGCGGTTTATTCGTCGAGTTTCTTGAGTAACAGCTCCAGCGCGCTCTTCGCGAACAGCTGCATGTTGGCAAAACGGTCGCTGTGGCCGCTCTCCAGAGTGACGACTGCGGTCGCGGGCCCCGCAACCGCGAAGCACGCATGTCCCGCCGCGTCGCCGTAGCGATTGCCGGCAGGACCCGCGGCACCGGTCTCCGACACTCCCCAATCAGTCGCAAAGCGCGTCCTGATCTGCCGCGCCAGCAGCTCCGCATAAGGCTCCGACGCCGAGCGGATGCCCTTCATCGCCTCGTCCGGAATGTCCATCAGCACGCGGCGGGCGTCGCGCGTATAGACCACGGCGCCGCCGAGGAAATAGGCGGATGCGCCGGGCACCGCGAGCAGCGCCGCCGCGATCAGGCCGCCGGCGGAGGATTCCGCAACGGCAATGGTCTGCTTTTTGGCGATCAGCCGCGCCGCGACCTTCTCGGCGACAGCGATGAGGTGCTGCATGGCGTTCATCCTTCGGCAGCGTCGACACCCGCCGCTGCCGGCTGCTGTTCATTCCCCACCATCATGCGCCGAAAGCGCGCGCCAAGGAAGGCGCTGCCCCTCGCAGCGATCACGCAATGATCGGCTCGCGCGCCGCGACGGCCTGGCGGCCGCCGCGATAGACGGTCATCGCTGCGATGATACCGAGCACGGCGGCGCACATCAGCCAGTAGCCGGGCGAGGCCTTGTCGCCGGTCTTGTTGATGAGCCAGGTCGAGACCGCCGGCGTCGCGGTGCCGAACAGCCCAGCCGCCAGCGCAAAGGCGATCGAGAAGCAGGTGGTGCGGACATGCGCAGGCACGATCTCGACCAGGCAGCCCAGCATGGTGCCGCTGTAGACGCCGAAATAGAACGAGAACAGCATTTCGACCGCGAGCAGCTTGCCGAAGCTCGGCGCCGCCGCGAGCCAGTGCAAGGCGGGATAGGCGGTCAGCAACGCCAGAGCCGCGATGGTCACCAGCACCGGCTTGCGTCCGATCCGATCCGACACCGCGCCGCCGACCGGATTCCATAAGAAGTTGGTCACGGCGACCAGCAAAGTGACGAGCAGTGAATCCGCCGCCGACAGCTTCAGTTCCTTGCCGAAACCGGGACCGTAGACGGTGATGAAGTAGAACATCGTCGTGGTCAGGACCGCGATCATCATGCCGAGGATCACGATGCGCCAGTTCTCCAGCGCCGAGGCGAATACTTCGCGCGCGGTCGGGTGCTTCTTCATCGCGAGGAAGGCCGGCGTCTCCTCCAGCGTGCGGCGCAGGAAGAAGATCAGCGGAATGATCAGGCAGCCGATGAAGAAGGGAATGCGCCAGCCCCAGGCGGCCACCATGTCCGCCGGCATGGCCTGGTTGAGCACGTAGCCGATGACCGACGCGACGAAGATCGCGACCTGCTGGCTGGACGACTGGAACGAGGTGTAGAGGCCGCGATTGCCGGGCGTGGAGATCTCGGACAGATAGACCGACACGCCGCCGAGCTCGACACCGGCCGAGAAGCCCTGCAACAGCCGGCCGAGCAGCACGATGATCGGGGCCGCGATGCCGATCGTCGCATAGGTCGGGCAGAATGCGATGACGATCGTGCCGATCGCCATGATGCCGAGCGTCACGATCAGGCCCTGGCGCCGGCCGATCTTGTCGACATAGGCGCCGAGCACGATGGCGCCGACCGGTCGCATCAGGGCGCCGAGCCAGAACACGCCATAGGCATTGAGCAGAGATGCAGTCTCGTTCTCCGATGGGAAGAACGCCTTGGCGATGATCGGGGCGTAGAAGCCGAACAGGAAGAAGTCGAACTGCTCGAGGAAATTGCCGCTGGTGGCGCGCAGGATCGCGCCGATGCGCGAATGGATCGTAGCCGGCTGCGGGATTGACGTTGAGGACACGCGGGGAAACTCCTACCGTCGAGAGGCTCGTGCGGAGGATTTCTACGCCGGCCGAGGGGAAAGGTGCGACAATCTGCCACGCCAAGCCCTGGCGGCCAATAGCTTTGCGCTCAAGGCGCCCTAGGCCTGAACAGAATTGGCGGCGGCCGACTTCTGCTGCATTGCACCCTTCAGCCATTGCCGGAACGCCTTCAGCTTCGGCGGATCGGTCCGGCCCTCCGGCGTCACCAGATAGAACCCGGCATCGCTCGGCAGCGTCATCTTGAACGGCACCACCAGCCGGCCCTTGGCGATGTCGTCCTGGACGTAGGCCGTACGCCCGATCGCGACGCCGAGCCCGTCGATCGCGGCCTGAACGGTCATCAGCGACAGGTCGAAGCTCAGCCGACCCTGCCTCGACATCTCCACCGGCAGACCCGCCGCGGTCAGCCATAGCCGCCAGTCGTCGTCATAGCCGCCGCTGACCTGCAGCAGCGTGTGATGTGCGAGGTCCTCCGGACAGCGTAGTGGCTTGTCGCCCTGCAGCAGCGCCGGACTGCACACCGGAAACAGCTCGTCGGCCATCAGCCACTCCGCCCGCACGCCCGGCCAATGGCCACGGCCATAGCGGATCGCGGCGTCGACGTCGTCCTTGCGAAAATCGACCAGGCCGGTCGACGTCGTGATTCGCACGTCGATGCCGGGATGGGCCTCCTGAAAGGCCGTCAGCCGCGGCAGCAGCCATTTGGCGGCCAGCGAGGCGATGGTGGAGACCGTCAGCACCTTGGCGTTGTCCTTGCGGACCAGCCGTTCCGTTGCCAGCCGGAGATCGTCGAACGCGGCGCGCACCAGCGGGAGATAGTCGCGGGCCTGCGGCGTCAGCGCCAGGCTACGGTTCTGGCGGACGAAAAGGCGCAGCCCGAGCTCGTCCTCCAAGCGCTTGATCTGATGGCTGATTGCGGTCTGCGTCACGTTCAGCTCGGAGGCCGCGCGGGTGAAGCTCAGATGCCGCGCCGCAGCCTCGAACGCCCGCAATCCATTCAGCGACGGCAGTCGGGCCATTCACGGCCTCCCCGGTTCATGACGTTATTTCATCCGAAACGGTAGTAAATGTCGTTTGTGGGTGAAGTGCAAGCGCTCGATATTGCAGCCTCAAGGAATTTTCAGGAGGCCTTCATGTCCATCTACGTCTCCTCGTCAATGACGAAACATCATGGCCCGGGGTTCTGGTCCGGCGTCGTGGAGCTGCTCGCCGCCTGGCGCTTCCGCTACCGCACGCGGCACGAGCTGGCGCAATGGTCGGAGCGCGACCTGCACGACCTCGGTCTGTCCCGCAGCGATATCGCCGCCGAGATCGACAAGCCGTTCTGGCGGGGTTGATCCCCCTTACTCATCCCGCCGCGCCGGTGCCGCACCGCAAAGGAGGGCGCCGGCAAGCTTCCCGGTTGGAGCCGCGCATGCCGACGCCCGCCATTGCCGATCTCGCTGCCGGCTCCAACATCATTCACACGCGGCGTGGCGAGGAGGTGCGCCTGCGCTTCGTCACATCTGACGACGCCGAGGCGCTGCAGAGCTATGTCCGGTCCTTGAGCCAACGCTCGCGCCACAAGCGTTTCCTCGGCGCACTCAACGAGCTGCCAAAGGCGGTGCTCGAGGATTTTGTCGCGCTCGGCCGCAACGACCGCTACAGCCTGATCGCGACGATGGACCATGAAGGTGTCGAAGCCATCGTGGCCGAGGCGCGCTACGCATTCGATCGCGGCGTCGGTCGTGTCGAGTTTGGCCTGTCGGTCCATGACCGCTGGCAAGGCCACGGCATCGGTCCGGCGCTCATCGCGAATCTGGAAGGACGCGCGCTCGCGTTGGGTGGCGTGATCCTGTCCGGCGATGCGCTGCGTACCAACGACGTGATGATTGCAGTGGCCCGCAAGGCCGGTTTCACGATCAAGCCGCATGCGGACGATTGGACCCTGGTGCGGTTCGAGAAGGGTCTGGGCGGAGTGGTGGCTCATTCAGTGGGGCCAGATTTGCGCGTGGTCGGTCGCGCGCCGCAAGTCGCCACGTCCGAGATCAAATGACGTCATTCCCTGCGAAGGCGGGACATCCCGTACGCCGCGGCCTCACCGTGTCACCAGCCATCAGTTGCGTGTACTGGATCGCCCGGTCGAGCCGGGCGATCACAGTTGCTATGAGGCGACCACCGATCCGCGTCATTGCGAGCGCAAGCCAAGCAATCCAGAGTCCTTGCTCCGCCCTGGATTCTTCGCTTCGCTCGCAATGACGGTGATCGTGGTGCGTCTTTGCCCACGTCATACGGAACATCAACTTCTCAAAACGTCTCCACCCACGGCCGCAGCTCCATCTCCCAGCTCCAGGCACTACGTGGCTGCTGCAGCACGCTCCAATAACTTGCGGCGATGGCATCCGGATCGAGCATCGAATTCGGGCGCTCCGCGGCTTCCTGACGCTCTGCGCTCTTGATCGCGCCGTCGATGACGAAATGCGCGACGTGGATGCCCTGCGGCGACAGTTCGCGCGCCATGCTCTGGGCGAGGCCGCGCAGCGCGAACTTGCCCATCGCGAACGGCGCCGACTGGGCGTAGCCCTTCACGCTGGCGGAGGCGCCGGTGAACAGGATGGCGCCGTGCTTGTTCGGCAGCATGCGCTGTGCCGCCTGCTGCGCCACCAGGAAGCCGCCGAAGGCGCTGACGGCAATCGACTGCTGCACGTCGGCCGGCACGAGATCGGTGAGCGCTCCGCGCGCCCGCGCGCTGGCATTGTAGACCACGAGATCAGGCGCGCCGATCTCGCGCTCGACGATGCCGAACAGCCGCTCGACTTCCTCCGGATTGGTCGCATCGCAGGGGTAGGCGCGGGCGCCGGTTTCGTTGCAGAGCGCGCCGAGCTTCTCGATCTTGCGGGCGGCAAGCGCCACGCGGATCTTCTCGCGCGCGAACAGCCTCGCCAACGAGGCCGAGAGCCCCTCGCCGGCACCGACGATGAGGGCGATCTTGTAGGCAGGGATGTCCATGGGCATGTCCTTGGGCCAAAGCGTCCGCAGACATCAAGCTAGTGCACCGGCGGCCGACTTCCTACGGCTCGTCCCCACATTTTTGCCGCGCGTCCTCAGGTGGGACGCGGCTGCAATCCGGCGAGGCAGCCGATCTCCTCAAGCACGACATCGAGCCGGCTGCGATCGTGCAGGAAGGCGTATTTGCCGCGGAGCATCGCCAGCGAGCGTGCGTGATACTTCTGCGGCTTCTGCATCCATGTGAAGTCGCCGAACTGGACGCGAAAGACGCTGCGGTTCTCGGCCAGTGCCTGCTCGTTGGCGAGCGTCCATGGCATGAACAGCGCGCCGACCTGGCGGGTCAGGATCGGCATCAAGGTCAGTGATAGTTCCGGCCACAGCTCGAACTCGCCTTCGGCGCGCGGCCATAGCATGCGGTGGATCCAGGCCAGCACATGCGGCGCGCGGCCTTCGATCAGGGCGCCGGCAGTCGGATCGGTCCACAGCTCGTAGAGCTGGCCCCACAGTCCGAAATCGCCGTAGGCCGGACGGTGGCCGAACAGATATGGCCTGACCGAGAGATGCCGTTCGAGCAGGTCGAGCATTTCGGCAAAGCCCTGCTCGATCTGCGGCGCGTTGATCTCGTTGGAGCCGACATACCACAGCCGCTCGACCATGCGCGCGCGGATCTTCTCGGCCAGCTCGCCCAACTCGGCCTCGTCTGCCCTGGGGGCGCGGATGCGGGCGATGCGTCCGGCCGAGGCGCGCTGGTCGAGATCGCGCGCCCAGCGATAATGGAACATCCACTTGTTGCCCCACTCGTCGCCGAACTCCTCGATCAAGGCCGAGATGAAGCTCGTCAGCGCGTCGCCGGGATGAATCGTGGGTTGCGGAAAGTCGAGCTCCAGTGCGTCGATGATCGGCGTCGAGTCCTGCATCGGCACCTCGTCGGGGGCGACCACCAGCGGAATGATCGGCAGCTTGGCGTGCCGCGCGAACTCCGCCTCGCTTTCCGCATTGCGCAATATCCAGTGATGCGGGATGCCCTTGTAACGCAGATACGATCGCACCTTGACCGAATAGGGCGACATCTCCGCCCCGAAGATGCGATAAACCTCCGTCGGCTGATTGGTCATGGATCTGCTCCCGGTTCGGCGCACGCCGCTGCCTGTTGTGTATCCGATCAGGCGCAACCTGTCGAAGAGTCCATCAGAGACTTGCGGAAACGAACGAGGGCTTAACGATCATGCATCAGTTCCTGAGGCGCGATGACGTGATGACCGGCGGCGCAAGGCCGGAGCTGCTGGCGCCCGATACCACCGGGCTGAACTTCTATCGCGCCGACCCCGCGCTCGCCGATCTCCTGCGCATCCATCTGCCCGAAGCGCTGTTTCGGCACCTCGTGCCGCATCTCGACCGTCTCGGCGAGCTCGCCGGCTCCTATCTCGACGAATGCGCCCGCTTGGCTGACCGCCATGGCCCTGTGCTGCACCAGCGCGACCGCTTCGGCCGCGACGTGCAGTGGGTCGAGTACCATCCGGCCTATCGCGAGCTCGAGCGCGCCGCCTTTGGCGAGTTCGGCATTCACGCGATGTCGATCCGCAAGGGCATTCTCGGCTGGCCGACCAAGTATCCGGTCACGGCCAAGCACGCCTTCACCTTCCTGTTCAACCAGGCGGAGTTCGGGCTGGGCTGTCCGATCAACGTCACCGACGGATGCGCCAAGCTGCTGGCGAGCTTCGGTAGCGACGGGCTCAAGGCCAAGTACCTCGATGGCCTGACGCAGACCGACATGAGAAAGCTGACCCAGGGCGGCCAGTTCATGACCGAGAAGGAGGGCGGCTCCGATGTCGGCACGTTGACGACGGTCGCCGTCCCGGAGGGCGACCATTGGCGCCTGCATGGCGAGAAATGGTTCTGCTCCAATGCCGATGCGAAGGTCGTGATGCTGCTGGCGCGGCCGCAAGGTGCCGAAGCTGGAACGCGCGGCGTCGGCCTGTTCCTGATGCCGCGCTTCCTCGATGACGGCAGCCAGAACCACTATCGGATCGTGCGCCTGAAGGACAAGCTCGGAACGCGCTCGATGGCCTCGGGCGAGATCAAGCTGGAGGGCGCCGTCGCCTATGCGGTCGGGAGGCTCGATCGCGGCTTCGTGCAGATGGCCGAGATGGTCAACTCGTCGCGTCTCTCCAACGGCGTCAAGTCGACGGCGCTGATGCGGCGGGCCTGGCACGACGCGATTACGGTCGCGCGCAACCGCGTGGTGTTCGGAAAACGCATCGTCGACCTGCCGCTCGGGCGGCGGCAACTGCTGAAGATCCTGCTCGCGACCGAGCAGGCGCTGTCGCTGAGCTTCCTCACCGCCGACGCGCTCGACCGTGCCGAGGCCGGCAGCCAGGATGCCGCGGCGCTGCTGCGCATTCTGACGCCGACATTGAAATTCCGCGCCACGCGCGACGCGCGCAAGGTCTGCGGCGATGCGTTGGAGATGCGCGGCGGGATCGGCTATGTCGAGGAGTTCGTCACCGCGCGGCTGCTGCGCGACGCCCATCTCGGCTCGATCTGGGAAGGCACCGGCAACATCGTCGCGCTCGATGCGCTGAAGCGCGCCGTGGGCCGGCACGGTGCGGAGGCCGCGCTGGCAGCCGACCTGCATGCGCGGCTCGACGACAGCGCCGCCGTGCCGCAGGCCTGGCGCGATCAGCTGCATCGACTGGTGGATCGTGCCGTGGGCTTTGCGCGCGAGGTCGCGGGACGCGCCGACAATGAGTCCGAAGCGCGCCGCGCCACCAGCCTGCTGTATCACGTGGCGAGCGCCGTCTCGACGACTTGGGAAAGCGCGCGCATCCACGCGATGCGCGGCGACGCGCGCAGGCTGTTGCTGGCAAAGCTCATCGTCGCGCACCGGCTGACGCCGTCCGATCCGTTCCGGCTCGCGGAAAATAGGATGGATGATGCCATCGCGACACTGCTGCTCGGCGAACGTACCGCTGACATGGAGGAGGTTGGCGAACTGCTGTCAGCGGCGTAGGCTTGCCGCGACCAACAACAAACAAGATCGGGAGAACGCCAATGAAAGCCGCCGTGCTGATGGAGGTCAACAAGCCGCTGGTGATCGAGGACATCAGCGTGCCCAAGCCGGGGCCGCGGGAAGTGCTGATCCGCACGGCGGTTGCCGGTCTCTGCCATTCCGACCTGCACTTCATCGAAGGCCTGTATCCGCATCCGCTGCCCGCCGTGCTCGGCCATGAATCGGCTGGGATCGTCGAGCAGGTCGGCGCCGACGTGACCTATGTGAAGCCAGGCGATCACGTCGTCACGTGCTTGTCCGTGTTCTGCGGCACCTGCGACAACTGCACCACGGGGCGCCCGGTGTTGTGCACCGACACGACGGTGAAGATGCCGCCCGGCGCCTCCAACCGGCTGTCATGGGGCCGAAGCGAGAAGCTGCACCAGTTCCTCAACCTCTCGTCCTTCGCCGAGCAGATGCTGGTGCACGAGAACGCGATCGTGAAGATCCGCCCGGACATGCCGCTCGATCTCGCGGCGCTGATCGGCTGCGGCGTCATCACCGGCTATGGCGCCGTCGTCAACACGGCGCGGGTGCAGGCCGGCGAGACGGTGGCCGTGATCGGCTGCGGCGGCGTCGGCATGGCTGCGATCAACGGCGCCGAGATCGCGGGCGCGGGCCGCATCATCGCCATCGACACCAATCCGGCCAAGCTGCAGCTTGCGACGAAACTGGGCGCGACTGACATCATCAATCCCACTGAGGGCGACGTCGTGGCCCAGGTGCGCGAGCTCACCAAGGGCGGCGTGCACCACGCCTTCGAGGTGCTCGGGCGCAAGGAGACCGCCGAGCAGGCGTTCGCGATGCTGGCGCCGGGCGGCACCGCGACCATCGTCGGCATGATCCCGTTCGGCCAGAAGATCGAGCTGCACGGCTTCGACTTCCTGCGCGAGCGCCGCATCCAGGGCTCGTCGATGGGCTCGAACCACTTTCGCGTCGACATGCCCCGCCTCGTCGAGTTCTATCTGCGCGGCAAGCTGCATCTGGAGGACTGGATCTCCGCCAAGCTGAAGCTGTCGGAGATCAACGAGGGCTTTGCCAACATGAAGGCAGGCAAGACGCTGCGCAGCGTGATCATGTTCGATGCGTGAGGTGGGTGGTCGGGTGTGAGGCAGGTGATGAGGTTCGGCGGGTCTGCCTATTAGTTACCCGTCATGCCCGGGCCTGACCCGGGCATCCAGCCTCTCTGCAAGATGGATGGCCGGGTCAAGCCCGGCCATGACGATGTAGGACGACGGCGGAATTTGGCGAGGCGTTGTTGAATAAGCCCGATCGCGAACTAGTTCGTGAACCGCGGCGGCGGGACGAAGCCGCCGAATTCGCGCTCGATCAGGTCGGCGAGCTTGAGCGGCGTGCGGTCCTCGAGGAACGGGCCGACGATCTGCACCCCGACCGGCAGGCCGTCGGCGAGTCCAAGCGGAATCGCGGTGGCGGGCAGTCCGGGCAAGGTGGCGATGCCCGGCCAGGCGAGCTGATCGGTGTAGCAATGCTCGACGCCGTCGATGCTGATGCGGCGCTGCTCTTGGTCGGGCGAATGGTCGTGCGGATAGGCCGGCGTTGGCATGATCGGGCAGATCACGGCATCGAACTGCTCGAACAGCGTTCGCCATTGCGCGCGCAGCCGCGCCCGCGCCCCGCCGGCCTGCACCCAGTCGCGATGGCTGAGCGCGATGCCGCGCAGCCGCTCGGCCGCGAGGCTCGCTGCCTCCTTCGGCAATTGCGCGGCCGCGTGACTGGCGCCGGCGTGGACCTCCGCCGGCATGGTGGCGCCGATGAAGCCGAGCAGCATGCGCATGTAGAGCCGGCTCGCTGCGGCGAAGTCCGGCAGCAGCGGGCTGTCCGTCGTGACGCTCACGCCGGCCCGTGCGAGGTCGGCCGTCAGCCGCTCGATCGCGCCGCGCACGGCGCTGTCGGTCGGCAGCAGCGGATCGCTCGCGACCACCAGCACGCGGAAATCCGGCAGGCGACCGTGGCGCGGCGGCGGCAGGTCGAGGCGATATGCCTTGCCGGCCTCGAGCGGGTCGGGGCCTGCGATCACATCGAGCAGCAGCGACAGATCGGCGGCCGAGCGCGCCATCGGGCCGACGACGGCGAGGTCGGCCTCGCCCGGCAGCGGCTGAAACGGCGGCGGCGTGTGGCCGCGCGAGGCCACCAGGCCGTAGCTCGGCTTGTGCGCGGTGACGCCGCAATGAAACGCCGGCACCCGGAGCGAGCCGCCGATATCGGAGCCGAGCGACAGCGAGCCGTAGCCGGCCGCCAGGGCGGCGGCCGATCCGCCTGACGAACCGCCCGGCGTGCGGCCGAGATCGTAGGGATTGTTGGTGGTGCCGTAGATGTCGTTGTAGCTCTGCCAGTCGCCGAGCCCGAGCGGCACGTTGGTCTTGCCGAGCACGATGCCACCGGCGTCCTTCACGCGAGTCACCGTCAGCGCATCCTCGGCCGCGATGAAATCCCTGTGCTGCGGAAAACCCCAGGTCGTCGGCAGGCCGGCGACGTTGTAAGATTCCTTCACCGTGAGCGGAAGGCCGAGCAGGGGCCGCCGTTCGCCGCGCGCCAGCGCGGCGTCGGCGGCGTCGGCGGCAGCGAGCGCGCGCTCGAAATCGCGCACGCAGACGGCGTTGATCTCGGGGTCATGACGTTCGATGCGGTCGATGGCGAGCTTGGTCAGCTCGACCGACGAGATCTCACGATCTGCCAACGCCTTCGCCGTGTCGACGGCGGTAGCGAACGTCCATTGCGGTGCGGCCAAGGTCGATCCTCCCGGTGCGATGTTTGCCGGGAGTCCTAACCGATGCGGATGGCGATCGCTTGACCAAAATTGCGGATTCTAGCCCGGCAGCATCCGCTGCATGACGCGGTCGCGATAGATGAAGACGTGCGCGAGTGCGGCGGCGACGTGAACGACGATCAGGATCAGCAGCAGCCATTCGGAGGCCTGGTGCAGCCCGTCGATGGCGCGGTTGCCGGCCGGGTTGCGCGCGGCCAGCATCGGCAACGGAAGCAGGTAGAAGAACGACACGCTCCAACCGCGGAAGGAGGCGAACAGCCAGCCGGTGATGGTGCTCGCCAGCACCATCACGTAGAGCATCCAGTGCACGATCTCCGAGCTCAGCCGCTGCCAGGGCGGCAGCGAGCTCTCCGGTGCGACCGGATGGGTGAGCCGCCAGACGAAGCGCACGGCGATCAATGCCAGAATGGTGAGGCCGAATGAAATGTGCAGGATCATCGGCGCGCCGGGGGGGGTATTGGCATGCAGGTCCGGCATCAGCCAGCCGATCGGATACTGGATGGCGAGCAGCGCCACCACCAGCCAGTGCAGGATCTTCGCGGGCGTGCCGTATTGCAGGCGTGGCGTCATGACGAGTTTTCCGTTGTGATCGGTCCGGCGCCATCAGCCTCGCGGCTGAGCGTTTCGCAAGACGCGGGGGTGCGGATGCTAGGCCGCTCCTATGAGAATTCCGACGCCGAGCACGATGATGCCGCCGAGCACGATCTGGAACACCGCCTGCAGGAACGGCGTGTCCATGTAGCGCGCGCGGATATAGGCGATCGCCCACAGCTCGAAGAACACGACGAGGCTCGCGATCGCGGTCGCGATCCAGAACGCGTTGGTCCAGGAGTCCGGGACGAGATAGGGCATCGTGTGCCCCAGTCCGCCGAGCGTCGTCATCGCGCCGCAGACGGCGCCGCGCAGCCACGGCGAGCCGCGGCCCGTCAGCGAGCCGTCGTCGGACAGCGCCTCGGCGAAGCCCATGCTGATGCCGGCGCCGATCGAAGCGGCCAGACCGACCAGGAAAGTCTGGAAATTCTGATGCGTGGCGAAGGCGGCGGCGAACAGCGGCGCCAGCGTCGAGACCGAGCCGTCCATCAGGCCGGCGAGACCGGGCTGGACATATTGCAGCACGAACACGCGCCGCCGCGTCTCGTCCTCCTTGTGCCGGACGTCCGGACTGAGGATCTTGTCGGTCAGTTTCGCCGCGACCTTCTCGTGGCCCTTCTCGGCCTCGGCGAGATCGCCGAGCAGCCGGCGCACGCCGACGTCCTTGGCCTGCTCGGCCGCCTTGGCGTAGAAGCGCTCGGCCTCGAACTCCATCGTGCCGACCTCGCGGCGGATGGCGTCGAGCGACAGGTTCTTGGTCAGCCAGATCGGCCGGCGCTGCATGAAGCCCTTGACGTTCTCGCGCCGGATCGGCGGCAGGTTCTTGCCGAAGCGCTCCTCATAGAGTTCGAGCAGCATGTGGCGGTGGCCCTTCTCCTCCTCGGCCATCTGCTCGAACAGCTTCGCTGAATCCGGATAACGTTCCGCCAGATCCTCCGCGAAGCTCATATAGATACGGCCGTCTTCCTCTTCGGCCGAGATCGCGATTGCCAGGATCTCGCGCTCGGTGAGGTCGGCGAAGTTCTTCATTCCAAGGTCCCCGGATCTCTCGCTCTCAACATTCGAGTGTTTAGAACGTTTCTAAAGTCTATATGGATTTGCCGCACCGCGGTCAAACTCCGGCCGCTGATTGGTCGCGAAACCCTTTGGTGACAGCGCATTCAAGCTCCAGTCATGGAACTGCGAGGATAGTCCGTCGTTCGCGTTCCGCTCAGCCACCTAAGGAGTTCTCATGGATAGCGTCAAATATCGGCTCAACGATCCAGGGTTGGCGCCGCGCCGCACCCGGATGGATATCCCGGGCTGGGCAGGCGAACGCCAGCCACGAGCGAATGGCTCGCATGAGCAGGTCTGGCATTGCGTACCATTCTCGGAAGGTGCGCAATATGGCATCGAGCTATTTTATCCGTACGACTTCGAGCTGCACGTCACCACGCGCGACGGCAAGCTGGAGCTGTCCGGCGACTGGGGCGAGCCGCCGAGCCCGAGCCTGCAATGGCCGCCGTTCCGCAATTTTGGCGATGCCTTCTACACCTACCAGATCCTGCTCGATCTCAAGGTGCCCAACGGCTTCGCGATCCGGACCGAGCCGCATCCGCGCTTCTATACCGACCGCAGCGATACCTGCCCGATCGCGGTGCCGGCGTTGGTGCGCAATTTCTGGCCGATGCTGTTCTTCTGCGTGTTCAAGGCGCCCGCGGAAGGGCGGACGCATATCTTCCGTCCGGGCGAGCCGTTCGCTCAGGTGATCGTGATTCCGGAGGAGGCAAACTTCACGGTCGAGCCCATGACTCCGGACGAGGCGGCCGAGCGCGAGTTGCAGTCGCGCCGCATCCACGCCAGCCGTCCGGTGCTCGCCAAGGAGACCGAATGGGTGTCGAGCACCGACACGGTGTTCGACGGCACCTACCGCCACCTGCATCGCGCGGCGAAGGATAAGGCGCGCAAGTCCTGACGCTTCCGTCTTCCTCAAACGAAAGAGCGCCGACCTCACGGCCGGCGCCCCCCGAGCTTTCACCTCTCAACGATCAGTAGCGATCGTAGTACCAGTGGTGATGGTGATGATGGTGGTGGTGATGGTAGTACCGGCGCGGCACCACATAGACCCGGGGGCCGTAGCCGTACCCATAGCCAGGACCGTAGCCATAGCCGCGCCAGTAGCCATGGTGATGGTGGTGATGATGGTGGTGGTGATGGTACCACTGCGCCAGCTGCACCTTCGGTTCGGCCTCCGGCGGCGCCTGCTCGTCGAGCGCCTGCAGCACCTTGGCCGCATTCGGGATCGGCTCGAGCAGGTCGGCGTAGGAGTTGGCCTTCAGCACGTCGCTCGGGGCCGGAGCCGCTGACGCCTGCGCCGTGCCGAGCGCGCCGACAGCGGCGACCGCGCCCAACAAGCCTGCGATCTTCTTATCCATAAATCTTCTCCTGATGCGCATTGCCCGGATGCAAAAACGTCAACCCCGAATGTTCGTTCCTCGATTCGCCTGATTAGGTCGCAACGACGACTGAAATCAGGCTGTCGATTTGTTCAGGAACGTGAACAGGAGCTCATTGACTCGTTCATGTTGCTCCTGCTGCACCCAATGTCCGGCGCGATCGATCAGCTCGCACAGGATCATGTTGGTGCACACTCGGGACTGCATCGCTTCGAACACACCGGGCCGTTGGTAGATGCCCCAGTCTTGCAGGCCGGAGATGAATGCGGACGGAACGTCGATCGTGAGATCCGACCAGGTCTGCAATTCAGCGTCGAATAGACCAGACGTGCCGCAGCGGTACCATTGCAGCCCGCCCTGGAAGCCGTTTCGTTCATATTCGGCGGTATAGACCGCGAGCTCATGGTCCGGCAGCCAGCGATTCGCCGCGATCGCCGCCGCATCCGGCATCTCCTCGGCGACGGTCTCGGCCATCGTCTTGTCGAGGTCCATGACGTAGTAGGTCGGTAGCTTGGCGAGTTCGGCCGCGTCCCAGGCCTGCAGAGGAGAAGGGGCGTTGGCCGCCCAGTCTGCGCTCTTGTGATGGTAATAGGCGCGCAGGAATTCATGCAGCCCCTGCGGGGGATGATGCATGTCCGCATTGGCCTGCCGCGTCGCGTAGTACCATTGATAGTGCTTGCGCGGACGCGGCAGCGCAGCCAGTTCGCGATGCACGGGATCCTCCTGCGCCGCGAGGGGATGGCTGGCGATGTCGAACGGTGCTGCGGGTGGCCCCGGGAACGGTGCGCTCATCATCACGACCGATCGAAAGACATCGGGGCGGATCACCGCGCACCACGCCGCGACGGGGCTGCCGAAGTCGTGGCCGACGACAGACGCGACATGGCGATGGCCGAATGCATAGACCACGCCGAGCGCATCGCGCACCAGATTGGTGAAGCGAAACGGCGCGAGATCACCGTCATAGTCGGCGCTCCACCCTGTGGTGCGGCCATAGCCGCGCTGGTCCGGCGCCAGCACGTGGTAGCCGGCGGCGGCCAGCGCCGGCATCACCTTGCGCCAGCTATAGGCCAGCTCGGGAAAGCCGTGTAGCAGCAGCACACAGGGACGGCCGGGCGTCTCGAAGCCAGCTTCGAGCACGTGCATGCGCAGGCCGTTGATGCCGTCGACGAAGCGGGACCGGATCGTGGGTGGGAGGGGAAGCGGGGGAAAGGACTGGGACATGGCGTGCACTCTCCTCGCGTCGTCCCGGCCAAGCGAGCGAAGCGAGCGCGAGCCGGGATCCATAACCACAGGCGCTCATGTGGCGCCAAGCTGGAGCTTATACCCTTCGCATCATCGGCTGCGGTGGCTATGGGTCCCGGCGCAAGGCCGGGACGACAGCTACCGTTATTGGAGCTAGGCCGCGCCCTTCTTCGGCCAGTAGCGTTCGCGCAGGTGGCGCTTGACCAGCTTGCCGGTCGGCGTACGCGGAAGCTCCGGCTCGAAATCGATCGAGCGTGGGCACTTGATCGGCGACAGATGCTGGCGGCAGAACAGGATCAATTGCTCCTCGAACGCCTTGCCGGCGCGCGCCATGTCGTGCGGCTGCACCACCGCCTTGACCTCCTCGCCCATCTCCTCGTTCGGCACCCCGAACACGGCGACATCGGCGACGTCGGGATGCGTGATGAGGACGTCCTCGGTCTCCTGCGGGTAGATGTTCACGCCGCCGGAGATGATCATGTAGGACTTGCGGTCGGTCAGATAGAGGAAGCCGTCGGCGTCGAGATAGCCGACGTCGCCGAGCGTCGACCAGCCCTTGTCGTTGTAGGCCCGCTTCGTCTTCTCCGGATCGTTGTGATAGGAGAACACCGGCGCGTCGGCGAAATACACCGTGCCGATCTCGCCGGTCGGCAGCTCCTCGTCATTCTCGCCGAGGATCTTGATCTTGCCGACAACGGCGCATCCGACGCTGCCACGATGCTCCAGCCACTGCTTCGAGGTGCAGACGGTGACGCCGTTGCCTTCGGAGCCGGCATAATACTCGATCAGGATCGGACCCCACCACTCGATCATCCTGGCCTTGACGTCGACCGGGCAGGGCGCAGCGGCATGGATCGCGCCCTTCAGGGTCGACACGTCGTAGCGCTTGCGCACGTCCTCCGGCAGTTTCAGCATGCGCACGAACATGGTCGGCACAAGCTGCGACTGCGTGACCTTGTACTTTTCGACCAGCTTCAGGAAGTCTTCGGCGTCGAAATGCTCCATGATGATCGAGGTGCCGCCGAGCACTGAGACCATCATGTTGAAGCGCAAGGGAGCTGCATGATAGAGCGGCGCCGGCGACAGATAGGTGCTCTCGGCGTTCATGCCGCACATGTCGGCGCACAGCACGCGCAGGAACTGGTTCGGCTGATCGATCGGATTGCCTTCGAAATCCTTCTTGATGCCCTTCGGCCGTCCGGTGGTGCCCGACGAATACAGCATGTCGTAGCCGGCGACCTGGTCGGCAATCGGCGTCTTGGGCTGGGCGCCGGCCTCCTTGTCCCAGGAGCGGAAACCGGGCTCGGGCTCGTCGACCATGAAGAACAGCGGGCCGTCCGTGGCGCTCACGAGATCGCGCACCTGCTCGGCGCATTTCGGCGAGGTAATGAAGACCTTGGCGCCGCAATCCCTGATGATGTAGGCGATCTCGTCCTTGGTGAGATAGCGGCTGATCGCGGTGTAGTACAGGCCGGAGCGCTGCGCCGCCCAGGCGATTTCCATGAAAGCCAGCCGATTCTCCATCAGGAAGGCGATATGGTCGCCGGCCTTGAGCCCCAGCGCACGGAATAGATGAGCGCCCTGGTTCGAGAGCTCGTCGAGCTCACGATAGGTGATGGCCTTGCCGGTGCCGGCCATCTGATAGGCGATCTTGTCGGGATGGCTGCGGGCGTGAATGGAGGGGTGGGTCATGAAAGACTCCGGCGGGGAGGCGCGAGTAACGAATGGCGAGTAGCGAATAGGGAATGGCGAATAGCGGAGCGTCTGGGCGAGCGGAGCGGATCGCTCTCCCTATTCGCCACTCGCCATTCGTTATTCGCCTCCTACAGCCTTTCCACGATCGTCACGTTGGCCATGCCGCCGCCTTCGCACATCGTCTGCAACCCATAGCGCTTGTTGCGGGCCTTCAGCGCATGCAGCAGCGTGGTCATCAGCTTGGTGCCGGAGCCGCCGAGCGGATGGCCGAGCGCGATCGCGCCGCCATTGACGTTGAGGCGGTTCGGATCGGCGCCGATGGTCTTCAGCCAGGCGGTCGGCACGGAAGCGAACGCCTCGTTGACCTCATAGAGATTGATCTCGTCGATCGACATGCCGGCCTTCTGCAGCGCGCGCTGCGTCGCCGGGAGCGGCGCCTCCAGCATGATGACGGGGTCGCCGCCCATCATGGTCATGTGATGGACGCGGGCCAGCGGCTTGACGCCGAGCGACTTCAGGCCGCGCTCGTTGACGACCATGACGCCGGACGCGCCGTCGCAGATCTGGCTGGCCGTGGCCGCCGTCAGCTTGCCGTTCTCGGCGATCAGCTTGACGCTCTTGATGCCGTCGAGGCTGACGTCGAAGCGTATGCCCTCGTCGATGTGGTGGGTGTCGGTCGAGCCGTCGGCACGGGTGATCTCGAGCGGGATGATCTCGTCCTTGAAGTGGCCTGCCTGCGTGGCGGCAATCGCGCGCTGATGGCTGTTATAGGCATATTCGTCGAGTTCATCCTTGGAGAGACCGTACTTCTCCGCCATCATTTCCGCGCCGGTGAACTGGCTGAACTGGATGTTCGGATAGCGGCTCTCGATGCCAGGGCTCTTGTAGTGCCCGAAGCCGTTCTTCGCCGGAAGCGTGGAGGAGAGACCCATCGGCACCCGGGTCATCGACTCCACGCCGGCGGCGATCACGACATCCATCGCGCCCGACATCACTGCCTGCGCGGCGAAATGCAGCGCCTGCTGCGACGAGCCGCACTGCCGGTCGATCGAGGTGCCGGGCACGCTCTCCGGCAGCTTCGAGGCCATCACCGCATTGCGCGCGATGTTGTTCGATTGCTCGCCGGTCTGCATCACGCAGCCCATGATCACGTCCTCGACCTGGTCCGGCGCGGCGCCGGAGCGATCGACCAGCGCGTCCAGCACCTTCGCCGCGAGGTCGGCCGGATGCCAGCCGGCCAGCCGTCCTCCCTTGCGGCCGCCGGCCGTGCGTGCGGCCGCGACGATGTAGGCTTCCGCCATGACGTATCCTCCCTAGACTTGGTGTTCGTGATTGGCGGCGATTTAAATGCCCGATCGAGCGTTAGTCAATCGATCAATTAACTCTTGAGATCAACTCCGGCTTCGGCTTATCTGCCTCGATCAAGCGCGAGACATGTCTTGGGACCTCAGCTTCACAACAGCGTGCCAGAGAAACTTCCCGCGGGGCGGAATGCGACGGCGGAGAAGCTGCTGGACGCCGCCAGCGAGCTGATGATCGCGAGGTCCTCGATCGAAATCTCGCTCAGCGACATCGCGCAGAAGTCCGGCTCTAATGCAGCGCTGGTGAAATATCATTTCGGCAACAAGGACGGCCTGCTGCTGGCGCTGCTCGCCCGCGACGCGGCGACCGAGGTGGCCAATCTCGAATATCTCCTGGCGCAGCCGCTGCCGCCGACGGCGAAGCTGAAGCTGCACATCAGCGGCATCATCCGCGCCTATCACCGGTTTCCCTACATGAACCGGCTGATCCATTATCTGCTGCATGAGAGCAGCGCGGAGGCGGCCGACGAAGTGTCGAAGTTCTTCGTGGCGCCGCTGCTCGATTTCCATCGCCGGCTCATCGAGGAGGGCGTCGCCAGGGGCGAGTTTCGCGCCGTCGATCCGGTGCTGTTCTACACCAGCCTGATCGGCGCCTGCGATCACCTGTTCTTCGGCCGCCACGCGATGTCGCGCGCGATCGGCGTCGGCCCGGTCACTGATGATGTCTGCCGTCAGTACATCGCCCATATGGAGGCGCTGATCTGCGGTGGAATATTGAAACGGGCGAGTGGCGAATAGGGAGTCGCGAATGGGGGAAGCCTCTATTCGCTACTCCGTATTCGCTATTCGCAAGCAAAAACGTCTAGGGAGGAAACCTGACATGCAGTTGAACAACGTTGCCGTTCTCATCACCGGCGGTGGCTCGGGTCTCGGCGCAGCTACGGCGCGCGCCATGGCGGCCAAGGGGGCCAAGGTGGCCGTGCTCGATCAGAGCCTGGAAAACGCCGAGAAGATCGCCGCCGAGATCAAGGGCGTCGCGCTGCATGCCGACGTCACCAATGAGGATCAGGTCAAGGCCGGCCTCGCCAAGGCCGAGGCGGCCCACGGCATCGCCCGCGTGCTGGTGAACTGCGCCGGCATCGGCGGCTCGCAGCGCATCGTCGGCAAGGACGGCGTCTATCCGCTCGCCAAGTTCGCGCGCATCATCAACGTCAACCTGATTGGCACCTTCAACGTGCTGCGGCTGTTTGCTGAGCGCCTCGTCACCGCCGAGCCGGTCGGCGAGGAGCGTGGCGTCATCATCAACACCGCCAGCGTCGCGGCCTATGAAGGCCAGATCGGCCAGATCGCCTATTCGGCCTCGAAGGGCGGCGTCGTCGGCCTGACCCTGCCCGCTGCGCGCGATCTCGCCAGCCAGAAAATCCGCGTCAACACCATCGCGCCCGGCCTGTTCCTGACACCGCTGCTGATGGGACTGAACGAAGAAGCGCGCAAGAGCCTGGGCGCCCAGGTGCCGCATCCGGCCCGGCTCGGCGACGCCTCCGAGTACGGTAACCTCGCCGTCCACATCGTCGAGAACCCGATGCTGAACGGCGAAACCATCCGCCTCGACGGCGCCATCCGCATGGCCCCGCGCTGACGGCAACCTCCGCCGTCGTCCCCGCGAACGCGGGGACCCATACTCCGCGGCGTCTGTGATAGGCAGACTGGCAGACGCCGCACTCTTACCAATCAAGCCGGTGGCTATGGATCCCGGCGTTCGCCGGGATGACACTGAGGGTGGAGCGCGCGCCATGTCCCAACCGCTGCTGATCGAACACGACAATGGCGTCGACCGGGTGACGCTCAATCGCCCCGAGAGCCTGAACGCGCTCGACCCGGCGCTGATCGACGCGCTCAACGCTTATTTCGAAAGCCTGCAGCGCAATCGCACCACGCGAGTCGTCGTGCTCAAGGGTGCCGGCAAGAACTTCTGCGCGGGGCTCGATCTGAAGGCCGCGATGCAGCGGCGCGGCGGCGTCAATGAGCCGCCCAGCGTGACCGAGTCGCTGGACTCGCAGCGCCGCATCGCCGACATCGTGATGTTGATGCGGCGTTGCCCGCAGCCGATCATTGCGCTGGTGCAGGGCGCAGCCGCCGGCGGCGGCTTTGCGTTGGCGCTCGCGGCCGATATCCGCATCGCCAGCCGCTCGGCGCGGATGAACTGTGCCTTCATCAAGCTTGGCTTAGGGGGCTGCGACATCGGCACCAGCTATTTCCTGCCGCGCCTCGTCGGCGTCTCCGTCGCATCGGAGCTGATCCTCACCGGCCGCTTCATCGGAGCCGAGCGCGCGCTCATGGTCGGGCTGGTGTCGGAAATCGTCGAGGACGATATGCTCGAGGGCGCGGCTGCGCCCTTCGTCGATGCGATGATGACGGCCTCGCCGGTCGGACTTCGACTCTCAAAGGAATGTCTCAACATGAGCGTCGATGCGCCGTCGATCGAAGCCGTCATCGCGATGGAAGATCGCAACCAGGTGCTGTGCAGCCGCTCGGAGGATTTCAAGGAGGGCATTCAAGCCTTCCTCGAGAAGCGCAAGCCGGTCTATACCAACCGCTAGATATCAAGATCCGCAAAGGACGATATTTCGGGAGACGCAAAATGGACGGGACGGCAGCGAAGGTGTTGGAGAAGCCGGCATTCCGCAAGGTCAACTGGCTGGCGCGCGACATCGATATCGAGAGACGCGGTGACGGCGTCATCGTCATCAAATCGCGCATTCCGCTGCAGGCCTATGAGCCGTATTTGGCGGCGCCGCTCGCCCGCTGGGCCAAGGAGGCGCCGACGCGGACCTGGCTCGCGCAACGCAGCGGAGCCGAGCGGCAATGGCGCAAGCTGTCCTATGCCGAGGCCAAGCGCACCGTCGATGGGCTGACGCAGGGCCTGCTCGATTTGAAGCTGGACGGCCGCCCCGTCGCGATCCTCTCCGGCAATTCGATCGAGCATGCGCTCATCACCATGGCCGCGATGCAGGCCCGTTCGCCGGCCGCTCCGGTGTCGCCGGCCTATTCCCTGATGAGCCACGATCATCTCAAGCTCAAATATCTGTTCGGCCTCGTGAAGCCGGGCGTGGTCATGGTGCAGGACGGCCCGACCTTCGAGAAGGCGCTCAAGGCGCTCGATCTCGACGGCGTCACCGTCGTTCATGTCGCGCGTCCGTGCGAGGGCATTGCGAGCATCAGCTTCGCTGATCTCGCCGCGACGCCGGTCACCGGCGCGGTCGACGCGTCGATTGCGCAGATCACACCGGACACGGTCGGCAAGCTCCTGTTCACCTCCGGCTCGACCGGCATGCCCAAGGCGGTCATCAACACCCAGCGCATGATGTGCGCCAATGCGGCGATGATGATGCAGACGCGGCCGCGCGGGCCTGATGCGCCGATCTCGACGGTGCTCGACTGGATGCCATGGAATCACACCATGGGCGGCAATGCGCTGTTCAATCCGCTCTTGATCGAGGGCGGCACGCTCTACATCGACGACGGCCGGCCGATGCCCGGCATGTTCGACGAGACCATCCGGAACCTGCGCGAGGTGTCGCCGACCTATTACGCCAATGTGCCCGCCGGCTATGCGGCGCTGGCGGCGGCGATGGAGAAGGATGATGCGCTGTGTCGCTCCTTCTTCAAGGATCTGGGCATCATGGCCTATGGCGGCGCGCGGCTGCCGGACGATCTGTACGAGCGCATGCAGGCGCTGGCGGTCAAGACCACCGGCGAGCGCATCGTGTTCTACACCGGATGGGGCTCGACCGAGACCGCGCCGACCTCGACCGGCACCTATTGGAACACGGAGCGGGTCGGGCTCATCGGCCTGCCGTTCCCCGGCGTCGAGCTGAAGATGGTGCCGACCGGCGACAAATACGAGCTGCGCCTGCGCGGCATCAACGTGATGCCCGGCTATTTCGGCCAGCCCGAGCTGACGAAGAAGGCGTTCGACGAGGAAGGGTTCTACTGCATCGGCGATGCCGGCGTGTTCGTCGATCCCAATGACCCGGCGCAAGGCATCATCTTCGCCGGCCGCGTGGTCGAGGATTTCAAGCTCACGACAGGCACCTTCGTCCATGTCGGCTCGCTTCGCACCGATGCGATCGCAGCCGCAACGCCGGCGATCCACGATGCACTGGTGACCGGGCAGGACCGCGAATATGTCGGTCTCCTGGCCTGGCCCAATCTGCACGCCTGCCGCCAGTTGGTCGGCGATCCCAACGCGACGTTCGAGGACGTGGTGAAGCATCCGGCCGTCATCGACCGCGTCCGCCGTGGTCTCGAAGCCCATAATAAAGAGTGCGAGGGCGCGACCAGCCGGCGCATCGGCCGCGCCATGCTGATGGTCGAGCCGCCCTCGATCGACGGCCATGAGCTGACCGACAAGGGCTACATCAACCAGCGCGCCGGTCTCGAACGCCGTGCCGCGCTGGTCGAGCGGCTCTACGCGGCCGAGCCCGACAGCGACGTGATCGTGCTGTGACGACGCATTTTGAAACCGTCATTCCGGGGCACTCGCGAAGCGAGTGAACCCGGAATCCAGAGATAAATCAGATCGAGATTCCGGGTTCGATGCTGCGCATCGCCCCGGAATGACGATCAGGAAGCAGGTGAGGCCATGAACTTCGATTTCTCCGACGACCAGAAGCAGTTGCGGGACCAGGCGCGGAAATTCCTCGCCGAGAAGTGTCCGCCCAAGGCGGTGCGCGTCGTGCTCGATGGCAAGGAGCCGTATGACCGAGCGCTGTGGAAAGGCTTCGCCGAGATGGGCTTCCTCGGCGTCGCCATTCCTGAGGAGTACGGCGGCGCGGGCGCCGGTCATCTCGAGCTCTGCGTGATCGCCGAAGAGGTCGGCCGCGCGCTGGCGCCGGTGCCGTTCTCGTCGACCGTGTATCTTGCCGCGGAGGCCCTGATGCTGGCCGGCAGCGATGCGCAGAAGCAGGCCTGGCTGCCGAAGATCGCCAATGGCGAGGCGATCGGCACCTTGGCGTTGTTCGAGGGCACCGGCAATCCGTCGCCCAAAGCGATCAAGTGTGAGGCCGCCAACGGCGTGCTCAACGGCACCAAGAAGCCGGTCGCCGACGGCGCCATCGCCGATCTCATCATCGTTGCCGCGCGTACCGGCTCGACCGGCCGCGACGGCGACATCTCGCTGTTCCTGGTCGACCCCAAGGCGGGCGGCGTCGAAGCCAAGGCGCTGACCAATCTCGATCCGACGCGCGGCCAGGCCGAGCTCACCTTCAAGAACTGCAAGGCGGAGCCGCTCGGCGCCGCCGGCGAGGGTTGGAGCATCATCACCCAGGTGCTCGATCGCGCCGCGGTGCTGACGGCGTTCGAGCAGGTTGGCGGCTCCGACCGCGCGCTGGAGATGGGCCGCGACTACGCGCTCGACCGGATCGCCTTTGGCCGTCCGATCGGCTCGTTCCAGGCGGTCAAGCACATGCTGGCCGACATGTACGTCTCGGCGACCTTGGCGCGCTCCAACTCCTATTATGGCGCCTGGGCGCTCTCGACTAATGCGCCGGAATTGCCGGAGGCCGCGGCCTCAGCGCGCATCAGCGCGACGCAAGCCTTTCAACACTGCGCCAAGAACAACATCCAGGTCCATGGCGGCATGGGCTTCACCTGGGAGTTCGACTGTCACATGTACTACCGACGCGCCAACGCGCTCGCGCTCGGCCTCGGCAGCCTCTCTTACTGGGAAGACCAACTGATCGACCGCATGCGCAAGCGCAATGCGGCGTGACCCAAGCCCGTCATTCCGGGGCGCTCGCGCGCGACAAAATGACCATGCCATTTTGCGCGGAGTGAGCGAACCCGGAATCTCGAGATGACTCACCTCTGGATTCCGGATCGACCCGCGTTGCGGGTCGTCCGGAATGACGATCTGAAAGGAATTCTCATGAACTTCGATGACACTCCGCAGGAGGCCGCGTTTCGCGCCGAGGCGCGCGCGTGGATCGCCGCCAATGCGCCGAAGCAGTACGAGGACGAACTGCGCGCGTCCTCGCTTGGCCGCACCGCGCTGAAGAACGCCAGCATTCTCGACGTCGCCAAGGCCTGGCAGAAGAAGAAGGCCGAGGCCGGCTGGGCCTGCTTGCACTGGCCAAAGGAATATGGCGGTCGCGGGTCCTCACCCATCGAGCGCGTGATCTGGCAGCAGGAGGAGGGGCCCTACGGCAAGCTGTCCGGCATGTTCATCATCGGCCACGGCATGTGCGGCCCGACGATGATGGCCTATGCCTCCGAGCAGCATAAGAGAGAGTATCTGCCGCCGCTGGCCTCGGGCGAGAAGGTGTGGTGCCAGCTGTTCTCCGAGCCGGCCGGTGGCTCCGACGTCGCCGGCCTGCGCACCCGCGCCGAGAAGCGCGGCGACGACTGGGTGATCAACGGCCAGAAGATCTGGACCTCGGGCGCGCATTATTCCGACTACGGCATCCTGCTGACGCGTACCGATCCGACGGTGCCGAAGCACAAGGGCCTCACCATGTTCTTCCTGGACATGAAGAGCCCGGGTGTCGAGGTCCGGCCGATCAAGCAGGCGAGCGGGCACTCGGATTTCAACGAGGTCTATTTCACTGACGTCGTGATCCCGGACTCGCAGCGTCTCGGCGCGGTCAATGACGGCTGGAACGTCGCGCTCACCACCTTGATGAACGAACGCATGTCGATCGGCGCCGGCGTCGCCACCGGCTTCCCGGAGCTGTTCGACTTCTGCTCCAACCTGATGCTGGACGATCGTCCCGCGATCGAGGACCGCAACGTGCGCTCGAAGCTCGCGAGTTGGGCGGTGAAGGCGAGCGGGCTGAAATACACCAGCATCCGCGCCATCTCGGCGCTGTCGAAGGGCGAGCGGCCGGGACCTGAGAACTCGATCGGTAAACTGGTCGCAGGACCGATGATCCAGGACGTCGCGACCTACGCGCTCGACCTGCAGGGCGCCGCCGGCGTGCTCAGCGGTCCCGAGGCCGAGCTCGCCGGAAAATTCCAGGCGATGCTGCTGCGCGCGCCCGGCACCCGCGTCGAAGGCGGCACCGACGAGATCATGCGCAACATCATCGCGGAGCGCGTGCTGGGTCTTCCTGGCGACATCCGCGTCGACAAGGACCTGCCGTTCAACCAGGTTCCGACCAAGGGACGAAGCTAACAAGTGCAGTCGTAGGGCGGGTTAGCGCAGCGTAACCCGCCGCTAGCTCGTACAACGCTGATCAAGTGGCGGGTTACGCCTTCGGCCAACCCCCGCCCTACGCATATCAAGTGAGGGTCAGGCATGAACTTTGACGACACCCCGCAGGAAGCCGCTTTTCGCGACACCGCGCGCGCTTGGATCGCGGCCAACGCGCCGAGGGAGCTGGAGGAGGAGCTCGCGAGCTCCTCGCTCGGCCGCATCCGGCTCAAGCACGCCGACATCGTCGAGGTCGGCAAGGCCTGGCAGAAGAAGAAATCCGATGCCGGCTGGGCCTGCCTGCACTGGCCGAAGGAGTATGGCGGCCGCGGCGCGACGCCGATCGAGCGGGTGATCTGGCAGCAGGAGGAGGGCGTCTATGGCAAGCTGACGCAGCCGTTCCAGATCGGCGAGGGCATGTGCGGCCCGACCGTGATGGCCTATGGCAGCGAAGAGCACAAGCGGCGCTATCTGCCGAAGCTCGCTTCCGGCGAGGAGATCTGGTGCCAGCTGTTCTCCGAGCCCGCCGGCGGCTCCGATGTCGCTGGCCTGCGCACCCGCGCCGAGAAGCGCGGCGACGACTGGCTCATCAACGGCCAGAAGATCTGGACGTCGGGGGCGCACTACTCGGATTACGGCCTGCTGATCACGCGCACCGATCCCAATGTGCCCAAGCACAAGGGCCTGACGATGTTCTTCCTGGACATGAAGAGCCCGGGCGTCGAGGTCCGCCCGATCAAGCAGGCCAACGGTATGCAGGAGTTCAACGAGGTCTATTTCACCGACGTCGTGATCCCGGACTCGCAGCGCCTTGGCGCGGTCGGCGACGGCTGGAACGTGTCGCTGACCACCTTGATGAACGAGCGCATGTCGATCGGCGCGCGGCTCGCCACCGGCTTCCCGGAGATGTTCGAGTTCTGCGCCAATCTGATGACCGAGAGCGGACTCGCCATCGACGATCGCGCCACGCGCTCGAAACTGGCGTCGTGGGCGGTCAAGGCCAGCGGGCTGAAATACACGAGCTACCGCGCGATCTCGGCGCTGTCCAAGGGCGAGCGGCCCGGACCTGAGAATTCCATCGGCAAGCTGGTCGCCGGCGTCATGCTGCAGGATATCGCAACCTACGCGATGGATCTCGAAGGCGGCGCTGGCGTGCTGACCGGCGCGGACGAGACGGTGACGCAGGGCCAGTTTCAGCAGATGCTGCTGACCTCGCCCTCGATGCGCATCGCCGGCGGCACCGACGAGATCTTGCGCAACATCATCGCCGAGCGCGTGCTCGGTCTGCCCGGTGACATCCGGGTCGACAAGGACGTGCCGTTCAACAAGGTGCCGACCAAGGGGCGCAGCTGATCCGACGGCATCACGACGGCCGTCTTCCGGGGGCGGTCGCTGTGGCGACCGGTCCGGAAAGACGGGGGTGGAGGGCGAGCACAAAGCGAGCGTCGCCGGTCGAACTGTACGGAAGGTTGTCATGTCATCTGCGGCGCCAAAGTCAGAGCAGGATCCCATCACCATTCTCGAAGAGCTGATGGCCGCGCGCTTCTCCTGCCGCAGGTTCCGGCCCGAGCCCGTGCCGCGCGCGACCATCGAGCGCATCCTGACGGCGGCGCAAAAAACTGCGTCCTGGTGCAACAGCCAGCCGTGGCGTGTCGAGATCACCTCTGGTGCGGCGACCGAGGCTTTCCGGAAGGTGATGTATGCGGCGGCCTCCAGCGGCAAGGCGGCGTCGGGCGACTTTCCTTTCCCGCGCGAATACACCGGCGTCTATCTGGAACGGCGGCGCGAGAGCGGTTTCCAGCTCTACAACGCGCTCGACATCCCGCGCGGCGACAAGGCGGGTTATGCCCGGCAGGCGCTGGAGAACTACAATTTCTTCGGCGCGCCGCATGTGGCGGTCATCCACAGCGACGAGGCGCTCGGCACCTATGGCGCGATTGATTGCGGCGGCTACGTCACGAGCTTCATGCTGGCGGCGCAGGCGCTCGGCATTGCCACCGTGCCGCAGGCGGCGCTCGCGTTTCACTCCGACGTGGTGCGGCAGCACTTCGGGCTTGGCGCCGACCGCAAGGTGGTCTGCGGCATCTCGTTCGGTTGTCCCGATCTCGGTGACAAGGCCAACTCCTACCGCACCAGCCGCGCCACGGTCGCCGAAACGGTCCGCTTTCACGACGAATGACTTCCCGTCCGTAGGTCGTACGCGCGTATTTGTTGCCGGCGGAGTTCCGTTATCCGGGACTCCGGAGGGGGCGAGATGCCCCACGAGTCCATTTTTTGTAAACCGAGTTTGCTGAACAGGGAGCGGCTGCGGCGGCGGCACCATGATTTTGCCGAGGTGTCGTCCACGTTCGGCGAGCGCGTTTCGGCAACGATGCTCGTGCTCTCCTGTCCGACCTTCACATCGAAAGGCGCCCTGAAATCAACAGTTTGTGTCTGCGATGCACCAGTCGAGACGCGCCGCTGCAGGACCGGACGTGTTGCGAGAGTCGGTGCAGGAGCGCTAATGGCTGCTGTTGGTCGAATTGGGCGCGCACTTTTCCTTCAGCTCGTGGGCTTCAAGCAATGATATTGACAAAATTCTCTCTAACATTTTGAGTTGCATCGCCCGAGCGTCAACGATGCAAAATTGCAGACGCTCGATGATCTTCTCGATTGAAGGTTCAGTCACGGCTCAAAACCTGAAGTGTCAGCGATGGATTCCATGAACACGCCGTCCAACCTTTATGCCCTCGAGGTGGACGAGGCGACGCTCCTTGGTCACCGCCTCTTGAAGGCTTTCCATAAGCTCAGGCTGAAGCGGCACAGGGAACAGATCATTGCGCTGGCTGAGCGGCTGGTGGAAGATGAAGAAAGATATCCGGCAGGGCCTGGCGGCTGACGTCTTCGAGCCCCTGCCACGTGAGGGTTGGCCGCGTCAGGCCGATCTGCTCGCAGAGTGACTTCCATGTCGTTTCATCGCAGTCGACGAGCACGGCCATCACCGACATCCCGTCCATCATGTGAGGTACGCCGAGCGGCCGCGCCTTCCAGCCGCACTTCTCGAACCGCGGCAGCCACCAGGTTTCGAGCACGATCGAAAAGCCGGTCAACCCGATCGAGATGCCGTACTCCATGATTGCGGTGAGCAGCAGCATGTCGATCCGCGGGCCGGCATGCTCGCCGCGGCGCTCCGGGATCACGAAGATGCGCGACAGTTCGTAGACGTCGGGGCGCTGGATCGGGCCGCGCAGATTCAGATACGGGAAGATGTCGCTCATCAGCGTCGGCAACTGCGTCGGCACCGCGCGCATCGAGCCGATCAACTGGCCGTTGTCGATGCAGAACAGATAGACCGAATCCTCGGTGTCGAACTGATCGATCTCGCGCCCGTCGGGACGATCGAGTGCCATCCACTTGCGTTGCTTGACGTAGATCTCGTGGCGCAGCCGGTAATACGGATCGAAATATTTCTCGTACAGAGCGCGATTATCTTTTCGAACGACATGAATCTCAGGCATCGAAACCCCCGGTCGTCTGAATCAAATTGGGGTTTGCAGATTGCCGATGCGCTCGAATTGATCCAGTGGGAGAAACGACAGATCAGATCGAGATCTCGCCGTTGACAAGAGCGGTCGCAACCGTCGCCGTCTTGTTCTTGGTTGCTAGCTTGCGCTGTGCTTCTTCCAGATGCCACCGGACGTTGCGTTCGGAGACACCGAGGATGCGCGCCGTCTCCCACGCGGTCTTGCCGCGCGCCGCCCAGCCCAGCACCTCGGCCTCGATTCGCGACAGGCGCCGGCTCTGGTTGCTCGCGGCGGAGCGCGCCAGTGCGCGAAGCCTGCTGTGCGTGAAGATGCTGATCAGGTGCAGCGCGCCCCGCGCATCGGGAGCGAGATTCGGATTTTCGCCTGCAATGCTGACGGCGCCCACGGCATCGTCGTAGTGGATGGGAACGCAGAAGCCTTCGTTCAATCGGAAGTCCTTCGCGCGCGTCATCACCTCGTGCGCGCCGGGCTCGTCCTCGCGGTCATAGGGAGCCTCCGACCACGCAAATGGATTCAATGTCGAGATGCAGTGCCGCGGAATCGGATCGCAGCGGTGAAACTGCTCGCGCGCATACATGTCGAACCATTCCCGCGGCCAGCCGTTGGCGAGAATGGTTTGCTGCAGCGATTGGCCCGAGGTCGGCACGCCGGCCATGATGTAGGCGTGAAAGCCCAGGTTGCTGATCATCTTCTCGAACTGGGAGAGTACGCTCGCGCTGGTCTTCGACGCTTCGATCGCATCGACGTACTCCAGAGCTCGTCGTCCCCAATACGCGTCCATCACTTGCATGTGAAAGTCTCCGCCCGTGGTTCAAGCTAGCCACGGACAAAAGGCTGTCAACCGCAAATTGGAGATTCAGGTCGATAGTTCGTTGAGCGTGTGTCAGAACACCGGCGGGATACAGACGTTTGCATGCAAAATTTATCAGTTCGGGGCGCGGCTGCGCTCAGAATTTCGGCGTTCTCTTCTCTGCAAACGATTTCATGCCTTCCTGGATTTCGGCGCCGCTCATGCTGTCCCGATGCCTGCGACGAGCCGCCGCATCGTCGAGGGCTCCGCGTGCAAACTCGTTGATGGCGCGCTTCATGCCGCGCATGGCCTGCGGGGCGTTGCCGGCCAGAATGGCCGCCAGCCGGTCGACCTCCGCGTCGAGCGCATCGGCCGTCGCCACGCCGGTGAGATAGCCGATGCGCAGCATCTCGGCCGCGTCGATCTTCTCCGCCGTCAGGAACAGACGCTTGGCATTGTCGATACCAAGGCGGGACACGTAGCGCTTGATGCCATTCGGGTAGTAGTGCAGCCCGAGCCGCGCTGCCGGCATGAACATCTCGCTGGTATCGACCCCGATCCGGAAATCGCAGGCCAGCGCCAGATCGGTCGAGCCGCCATAGACCCCGCCGTTGAGCCGGCAGATCGTCGGCACCGCGAGGTCCTCCAGCCGGTCGACGACCTCCTCGAATGCCGGGCTGGAAGCCTCGGCCGTATCCGCCGGCGTTGCGCCGATGGCGCCAAGGTCGAAGCCGGCGCTGAACGCCCGCCCGGTGCCGGTCAGGACCAGCACGCGCAAGGCGGCGTTGGCCTCGACCCGGTCGAACAGCGCCAGCAGCTCGCCGAGATCCTCTGGCTGGAGCCGGTTGAGATGCTGCGGACGATTGAGCCGAATGGTGGCGCGTGCGCCGTCGATGGTCAGGAGCGGCATGCTCGGTGCGTCATCGGCCTGGCTGGTCCGTCCAGTCGTCATGTCCTGTTCTCCATGGTTCGGCGCCTGGCCTCGGCATCGATGCTCTGCGCCAGATCGGGGTGGCGTGCCATCAGCACGCGGAAATCGACGAGGTCGAGGACCAGCAGCTTCGACAGTCCGGTCGTGCTGATGTCGGCCGAACGCAGGTTGTTCCCGAGCAGCGCCATCTCGCCGAAGAACGCGCCCTCGCCGAGCCGGACCTTCTTGCCGGGAAGGTCGACCTCGACCTCGCCGGCGGCGATGAAATACATGCAGTCCCCCGGCTCGCCCTTGCGGATCACGGTGGCGCGCGGCGGCAGGTCGATGGTGCGCAGCATCTGCGCGACGTCGGCGATCGTGGCGGGCCCGAGGCTGGCGAAGAACGGTACCCTGCTGACCGATTCCCAGGTCTTCAGAAAGTTGTCGCGCCGGGTTTCCGCGGCGAAGCCGGTCGCCAGGATGCCGGTCCATAGGCCGAACACGCCGAGGCCGGAGATCATCACCGTGGCGGCGACCACCCGCCCGAGCGGCGTGATCGGCACCACGTCGCCATAGCCCGTGGTGGTGAGGGTCACGACGGCCCACCATAGCGCGGAGGGGATGGTGCCGAAGGTGGCCGGCTGCTCGTCATGTTCGAGCGCGTATTCGGCGACCGATCCGAGAAACAGCACCAGCAGGAACAGCACCAGCACCGACAGCAGCGGGCGTGCTTCGACCACGAGCACCCGGCGGAGCTGGCGCAGGCCAGGCACGCCGGGGATCACCTTGAGCACCCAGATGACCGCCAGCAGCCACGCGGTGCGTGACTCCATGCCCGAGACCAGCGCAACCGGCACGGCGAGGGCGGAGGGCGTGTCCAGCAGTCCCCGGCCCGACATCAGGTAGGCGGCGGCGCGATGCGCCCGCACCGCCTGCTGAACCCGAGCGGCCCATTCGACGACGAAAAAGACAAGGCATCCCCACAGCAGGGCGATGATCCAGCGCCCCCCGGCCTCGTAGGCGGGGTCCATCGTCAACAACACCATGGCGCTCATGCCGAGCGCCACGGCCACATAGGCCGCTCTGGTCATGTTGCGTCCGGTCAGCGCGGTGACGAATGCCGCCAGGGCAGGGCGCTGCGGTTTGGTCATTGCGGGCGGGCGTCAGTCGCTGATCTCAGAGCCGCAGGAGATCGCGGCGGCGTCAAGGTGCCCCGATCGGGGGAATCCCGTCAACGATGCGGGTGGATCGGTTTTGCAGCGTCATCCGGCAGGTCCAACCGTTCTACTTCGACCGGGGAATTTTTCCGTACCGGCTCAAATACCGGTTCAAACGTCGTCTGTTCGCCGTATATCAGAGGTCGGCATGGACACGCTAAATTAGGCAAAAGGAGGCTCGGAACCGAGCGTCCGCCCTCCTGCGTCCCAAGAGTCTGGTTGATCCCGATGGATACCTCACACCTGGTCGAACATGCGGGCGCCGCCGGCAGCCTCTTCGCCTCGATCTTCGTGGTCGCCACGCTGTCGATGCGGACGATGATTCCGCTGCGGGTATTCGCCATCCTCACCAATATCGTCCTGATCGCGACCGCGGTGCCGATGCACAACTACCCGGTTCTGATCCTGCACGGGGTGCTGCTGCCGCTCAACAGCTACCGGCTCCACCAGATGCTGCAGCTGGTCCGCGACGTGAAGCAGTCGGTCAACAGCGACCTCTCCATGGAATGGCTGAAGCCGTTCATGACCGAGCGCAAATGCGGTCCAGGCGAGGTGCTGTTCTACAAGGACGAGAAGGCCGACAGCATGTACTACATCGTCAGTGGCCGCTTCCGCCTGGTCGAATCCGGTATCGAGCTGCCGGTCGGTGCGATTGTCGGCGAGTTCGGCATGATCTCGCCGTCCAATACGCGCACGCAGACGCTGGAATGCGTCGAGGGCGGTCTGATCCTGTCGGTCTCCTACGACCAGGTCGAGCAGCTCTACGTCCAGAACCCCGCCTTCGCCTTCTACTTCCTGCGCCTCGCCAGCGCCCGGCTGTTCCAGAACATCGAAACGCTCGAGCGGCGGCTGGCGCAACAGACCACCGCGCCGGCGCCCGTCGCCAAGCCGGCGTGATCCGGGGAGTCTGAAGCCCAGTGGAAAGCGTCCGGTCCTCGCTGCGATATCTGTTCGCCGACGTCATCGGCGTCGACGATGGCGAGCCGCCTTTTCTGCCTCAGGGCCTTCCTGACGCCGCCGTGCCGGCGGTGAGCGATGGCATCCATCTGCTGATGGAGTATCAGGGCGCGAGCTACGCGCAGCTCTATGTCGATCGCATCAAGCGGTTCGTGCGCAGATCGAACGTCGATGCCGGCATGCTGTCTCAGATCGCGCAGCTGCTGGCCGCCCGCATGGCCTACGAGGATCCGATCCGGATCGCCCAGCTCAGATTGATCAGCCTCGACATGGGGAAGCGCCCGGGGGGACGCGAGAGCGACGACGTCAGGAGGTTTCGCCTCGACGAGCTGATCGGTGCGCTGCCGCAAGCCGTGGCGGAATCGTTGCTGGCAGCCTTCGAGCAGATCGGCTGGTTAGGTCGGCGCCGGGTCAAGGTCCGCTTTTCGGTCCGATCGCGGTTGGCCATTCGCCGCCTCAAGCTGATGGCCGGCCTGCGGCGCTGGCGGCTGCAGTCGGTGCGCTATGGCGAGGAGCGCGCCTGGGCCGAGCGGTGGCTGCACATGATCGCGCGCGCGCTGGACAAGCAGCCTGCGGCGGCGCCCGCCGTGATCGCGACGGCGACCATGATCCAGGGGCAGGGCGACGGCTACCGGCAGGGTCTCGCTGATTGGCATGCCATCATCGATGGCCTGGCCAAGCCCACCTTCGATGGCGTCCTGCCGATCTCGGATCTCGCCTCCGCCATCGCCGAGGCGCGCGCCGTTGCGCTGGCAGAGCCGGGACAGGGGGCGCTGAAGCGGACCATCGCGCAGATCCGGGCGAGGGCGCTCTCAGTGCCGAAGACCAACGCCGCGGAATGACGTCGCCGCGGCGACGGTTGCCGCCGGATGCGCCGCGGCGTGGGTAACCTTACCCCCGGCGGGATTGCCGCGAAGGGTAGCAAGGTGCGATTTGAAGTTCCCTTTCGCGTGCAATTCGCTACCGGAGATGTCATAAGCGTCGCATACGCGTCGAATTGGCCGGGTATTCTCATCAGATTGCGCTGAACGCCTCCAGTTCCCCGTGCGTCCAAGGGTTGGTTCCAAGGGTTAGTCGTAGCGAGAGCGTCAGCTTTGTCTTTTCCCTCTTTGTCGTCGCAGGTTCCGGTTGGTGCGCTGGTCGGCTGGATGCTGCTGCTGACCTTCAAGCACATCATTGGCGACTTCGTGCTGCAGAACGCCTGGATGGCCTATGGCAAGGACCAGCGGAAGGGCTGGGCGCTGCCGCTGCTGGTGCACTGCCTGATCCATCTCGCCGTCGCCATGGTCCTGATCTTGATCGTCGCGCCGAGATTCTGGTTCGTCGCCGTGATCGACTTCGCCATTCACATCACGATCGATCGCATCAAGGGCATCTGCTCGTCGCGGTTCGGCATGAATACCGAGCACCCCTGGTTCTGGACCCTGATCGGCGTCGACCAGGCGCTGCATCACCTCACCGGATTCGGGCTCTCGATCTTCATGGCCGCAAACGGCTGAGCGTTCGGCCGCGGTGCGTCGCGGCGAAGCCGCACCGACCGCGGCAGTCCCGTGTCAAGCCGGGGGTGGGACGACCGTTCGGTTTGGTTAACCGGTCATTAGCGATTCGCGCTGCATCGTCGCGTCATGGCAATCAAACCGATGCTTCAAAGCCGCGATGCGTTCGACAGCGATTCGTGCCCGGTCGGCGACGAGCTTCTCGGTGAGCTCTACCGTGCCGACGCCAACGGGCTACCCGCGCTGGTCGAGAGCGTCTCCGCCGATGTGAGGGCCATGCTGGCGCTATTCTGTTACCGGCGCACGCATCTCCACCCGCTGGCGCTTGCGATTGCATCCACGTGCAGCGAGCAGGTCCTGTCGCAGTTCGGTGGCCGGGTCGGATCGGCGCTGTATGCGCAGTCCCGCGGCGGTCGGGCGGGTCCGGCCGGCGCGACCTCGAGCCGCAAGCCAATCTCGCTGTCGACCAAGCCACTCTCGGTGATGAAGCCGTTCGAGGACGATCTCGACGACAGCCCCGAGCCGGTCACGGCCTGACTCCCCGTCTTCCTTGCCTCTGCTCAGGCGAGCACGGGCAGCCCGAACTTGCGCCGGGCCATCGCGCATTCGGCGTCACCCGGCATGCAAATGCGGCACACCTCGGGGCGGATCGCGTAGATCCGGCACGCCACGGCGCGCGCGATCTCGCCATCGAGCGCACAGCAGCGGTTGCCGTCGCAGCGCATGCCCGACAGCCGCTCGTTGACCAGCTCGGCCGGGATCAGGTCGAGCGCGGCATCCTCCTCGATCGTGAAGCGCGGCCAGTTCGACGAATAGGCGCAGCACGCGCCGCAGCTCTGACAGGGGCTGCTGTCAGTCTCGCCAGACATCGGTTCAGACATCCTTGGGAACCTCCCACACCAGGCTGCGCCGCCATTTGGCGCGCAGCGCCTCGCGCCTTTCGGGATATTTGTCGTCGAGATAATCCGCCTCGACGACACGGTCGGTCCTGAAGCTGCGGAAGTCGCGGCGCAGCTCGCACCAGGCGGCGAGGATGCGCACCGCGTCATGATAGCCGATCGCGATCGGCCAGATCACGCGCTCGCTGTCGCGGCCCTGCTCGTCGCGATAGCGCAGCCTGATCTTGCGTCCCTCGTGGATCTGCGAGCGCGTGCGCGACATGTCGATGCGGTCCGGCTCGCGCATCCACGGCCGCGGCGCGCGGCTCGCCGGTTCCAGCACGAATGGCCGCAGCCGCTCCGGCACGGTGTCGGCGATCTTGGCCATCAGGTCCTCCGCCGCGCGCGCCAGCACCGGGTCGGCGTTGACCGCGACCCATTGCGCGCCAAGCACCGCCGCCTCGATCTCGTCCGGCGTCAGCATCAAGGGCGGCAGATCGAAACCTTTCTCCAGGATGTAGCCCATGCCGGCCTCGCCGCGGATCGGCACGCGCTGGCCGATCAGGGTGGCGATGTCGCGATAGATCGTGCGCTTCGAGGTCTCGAGCTCGGCCGCGATCGCATCGGCCGTCAATGGGCGGCGCGTGCGTCTCAGCACCTGGATGATCTGGAATAGCCGGTCGGCGCGTCTCATGGTGTGTCCTGCATGGGCGAGCACCCCCGCCGATGCTGACAGGATGCTGGCAGCAGCCTGTCCTTATACCGGGCCAACAACGAGATTGAAGGGGTGATGTCGATGATGATGTTTTATGGCCTTGGCCTTGCCACCACGCTACTGCCGCTGCTGACACCATGGTGGCAGCAGCATGCTCGTAGCGTCCGGCGTCTGCTCAGGAAGTCGGGAGTGCTGTCATGATCACATTGTTCGGTTTGGGCGCGGGCTTCGGCCTGCCGGAGATCAGCCCCTTCGTCACCAAGACGGAGGTGCAATTGAAGATGGCGGGCCTCGCTTTTCGGAAGCAGCGGGCGATGCCGCCGGCATCGCCGAAGGGGCAGCTGCCCTTCATCGACGACAGCGGCGAGCTGATCGCCGATTCGACCTTCATCCGCGCCCATGTCGAGCGCAAATATGGCTTCGACTTCGATCATGGGCTCGACGTGCGCGCGCGGGCGCAGGCCTGGGGGTTCGAGCGTATGATCGAGCATCACCTGTATTTCGCGCTGGTCGGGGCGCGCTGGGTCGATCCGGTCAACTTCGCCAAGGGGCCGGCCCACTTCTTCGACGGCGTGCCGGCCGACAAGCGCGAGAAGCTGCGCGAGGACGCGCAGTTTCGCGTCGCCGAGAACTATCTGATCTCCGGGCTCGGCCGCCACGCGCCGGACGAGGACGTCGATCTCGCCGCACGCTCGCTGCGCGCGCTGTCGGTGCAGCTCGGCGACCGGCCCTATCTGATGGGCGATCGTCCTTGCGGCACCGATGCGACGGCGTTCGCCGTCGTCGCCGGCATCCTCACGCCGTTCTTCGAGTCCGAGCTGCGCCGCCGCACCGAAAGCTTCGGCAATCTGGTCGCCTATGCCGAGCGCATGATGGCGCAATATTTTCCGGAGTTCGAATGGGGCAGGGCGGCCGAGGCCGCCTGAGCCGGTCAGTCGAGTCCCACTCACCGTCATTCCGGGGCAAGGCCGCAGGCCTTGAACCCGGAATGACTAACAAGCCAAAGGCGCGGCCCGCAGCGCGCAGGACCTAGGCGGAGGGCTTGCTCTCGCCCTTCAACCGCGCCAGTTCGGCCTCGAGCTCCGCGATGCGAGCATCGCGAACGGCCAGCGCTTCCGCGACGTCGGCCGCGTCGAACTTCTGCGGGATGTGCTGCGGGCAGTTGGTGTCCCACGCGCTGATCGTGAACAGGATGACGTGCTCGGGCCGCGCCTTGTAGCCTCTCGGCATCAGCGAGGCCGTCAGCGCGGCATCATCCTCCACCACCCGCGCCGTCCCCCAGATCTTCACCCGGCGGCGATGCGCGTAGTCCATGATGAAGATGTAGGCGTGCGGGTTCTCCGACAGGTTGCCCTGGGTGATATATTGCCGGTTGCCGCTGAAGTCGGCGAAGGCCAGCGTGTGGCTGTCGAGCACCTTGAGAAAGCCCTTCGGTCCGCCGCGGTGCTGGATATAGGGCTGGCCGTCGGCCGAGGCGGTCGCGAGATAGAAGCTCGTGGCCTCGGCGAGGCGGCCGGCGAGATCGGCGTCGACCTCGTGGCGAAAGCCGCGGCTCCGCTCCACATGCGCGTAGCTCTCGCGCGACCCCTTGCGCGCCTGGATCGCCTTGGCGGCGGGTGAGAACATGACGTCGCCGGGTGCCTGGATGGTTGTCTGGGTCATCGCAATGACTCCTTGTCGCTGCGGCAGTGACTGCCGCCGTGGAGCCAATATGGTCCCAATCCCCTTCGGAAATAATCTGGCCAGTTGACATTGGATCGTTGCAGATGCTGCAATAATCCCATGGACCGCATCGATGCCATGCAGGCTTTCGTCACCGTCGCCGAGCTGAACGGCTTCGCACCGGCGGCGCGCCGGCTCAAGCTGTCGCCATCGGCGGTCACCCGTTTGGTCGCCGCGCTCGAATCGCATCTTGGCGTCCGCCTGCTGCAGCGGACGACGCGCTCGGTGACGCTGACCGATTCCGGACGACGCTATCTCGACCGCGCCAGCCGCATCCTGGCCGATCTGGCGGAGGCGGAGCGCGCCGCGGAGAGCGAGCGCCTGCAGCCGGTGGGGCGGCTGGTGGTCTCGGCGCCCGTCGGCTTCGGCCGGCTCCATGTCGGTCCGGTCATGGCCGCTTATCTGAGCCGCTATGCCGAGGTCGCGGCCGAGCTGCGGCTCGAGGACCGCCAGATCAATCTGGTTGAGGACGGCGTCGACTGTGCCGTTCGTATCGGGCATCTCGGCGATTCGTCGCTCGTGGCCCGCCAGGTCGGCAGCATGCGCCGGATCGTGGTCGGAGCTCCCGCCTACTTCAAGGTCCATGGTGAGCCGCGGACGCCCGAGGCGCTGACGAAGCACCAGACCATCCAGTTCGGTCCGTCCGACGAATGGCGCTTCGTCAAGGACGGCAGGGAACTGCGGATGGCGGTCAGCCCGCGGCTCGTCACCAACAATGCCGACGCCGCGATCCAGTATGCCGAGGCGGGCGGCGGCGTGACACGGGTGATGGCCTATCAGGCAGCGGACACGCTGCGCGGCGGCCGTCTCAAGCGGGTGCTGGCGAAATACGAGCCTCCGCCGCTCCCGATCCACATCGTGTTTCCGAGCTCCCGCCTGCTCTCCGCCAAAGTGCGCGCCTTCATCGACCTGATCACCGCAACCTGCGACTGGCGTTTCGACTGAAAGCGACTACGACGCCACACCCCGTCATTCCGGGGCAAGGCCGAAGGCCTTGAACCCGGAATGACGAGTGGATGCGATTGCGCCGACCTTGGTGCGATACTGGTCTTGATGCGAAAGAACGGCGGTTTCGATCACCCCTTCTTCGGCACCACCCGGAAGGTCGCGTTTGCACGCGCGATCACGGCGTCGTCGGCCAGCACCAGGCTCTGGACGAAGCAGACGGTGCGTCCGCTCTTGATGACGTCGCTCTCGACGCTGAGCCACTGTCCGGTCCCGGCGCTGCCGATGTAGTCCACCGCGAGGTTGATCGTCACTAGCGACGCCTTCCAGCCAAGCGCCTGGGCGCAGCTATAGCCCATCGCATTGTCGGCCAGCGATGCGATCAGCCCGCCATGGATCAGCCCGCGCGAATTGGTGTGCGGCGTGGCGAGCCGCAGGCCGAGGATGACGGCCTTGTCGGTTTTCTTGGCGTAGAGCGGCTCCCAGGGATCGGTGAACGGGCTCTTGCGGAAATGCGGTTCGAATCCGGCGGGGACGCTGCTCATGAGTGTCTCGATCGTTGCTGGCGATGTCCGCAGTCAACGACATCAGCGCGGATTTTGCACCGCCTACAAAGTTTCAAACGTCTTTTGCGCGGGCGTTTGACACGTTGCGCGTCGGATGCACGCGGATGGGTCGCGCGCGATGTCGCCGGGCGTCCGGTGCGGCCCTGCGGCAATTTCGTGGTGCGATGCTCCCGCCGTGCAATTTCGGGTGCAGGCGAGATCCTTAACGTGTTAATGAAATGGCCACGGGCCTGCAACTTTCGTCTGCCAGACTTGCGCTGGCGGGCGCGCTAGGCTCCGCTTGGCGCGTGCACTGGTGGCCAACCTGCTGCCGCGCTTGCAATGATGCTTATATGCTATAACAATGAAGCAAAGGGCCCTCGAAGGCCCACTGATGGAGGAGACGATCCCGATGAGGAAGACGCTTCTGGCGTTGGCTCTGGCCGCCGGTGTGACCCCCGCGCTCGCGCAGGACAAGACATTCGAATTGAAGATCTCGCACTGGGTGCCGGCGAGCCATCCGCTGCAGAAGGCGCTGGAGGATTGGGCCGCGTCGGTCGAAAAGGCCTCGGGCGGCACCATCAAGGGCAAGGTGTTCCCGGCCCAGCAGCTCGGCAAGGCGTTCGACCATTATGACATGGCGCGCGACGGCATCGCCGATGTCACTTATGTGAATCCCGGCTATCAGCCTGGCCGTTTCCCGATCATCGGCGCCGGCGAGTTGCCGTTCCTGATTTCCGACGCCAAGGGCGGCTCGGAAGGTTTGGACGCGTGGTATCGCAAATATGCCGAGAAGGAGATGAAGGACGTCAAGTACTGCCTCGCCTTCGTCCACACGCCGTCGGCCTTCCACACCCGCACCAAGAAGGTCGTCGTGCCTGAGGACGTCAAGGGCATGAAGATCCGCCCGGCCGATGCGACGATCGCCAATTTCGTCACCCTGCTCGGCGGGACCAATGTGCAGTCGTCGGCGCCGGAAGTGCGCGACATCATCGAGCGCGGCGTCGCCGACGGCGTCACCTTTCCGGCGGGCTCGCTGGTGCTGTTCGGAGTCGACAAGGTCACGAAGTACCACATGGATGCGCCGTTCTACGTGACGACCTTCGTGTTCGTCATGAACAAGGACAAGTACAACCAGATGTCGGCGATGCAGAAGAAGGCGATCGACGACAATTGCAACACGGAGGCCGCCGGCAAGGTCGGCGAGCCCTGGGGCAAGTTTGAGGACGCCGGCGTCGACAAGATCAAGGCCGAGTCCGGCCAGGAGGTCTACAAGCTGACGCCGGAGCAGACCGCGTTGTGGAAAAAGGCCTCCGAGCCGCTGTTCAAGACCTGGGCCGATGGCGTCAAGAAGACCGGCGTCGATGCCGAGGCCGCCATGACCGAGCTGAAGGCCTCGCTCGCCAAGTACAAGGCGCTGGCGCAGTAGCTTCTTTTCATCCCCCCAAGCTCTTGCGCGGCGGACGGTGCGCTCCCTCTCCCCGTTTCTTACGGGGAGAGGGCCGGGGTGAGGGCAGACGCACGGGTGGTGTCGTCCGTTAGACTTGTACCTCTTCGCCCCAACCCTCTCTCCGCAAGCGGGGCGAGGGGGCCCACCGACTGCTACGCAGCAGCTCGCTTCGCATCCACCATAACCACCAAGCTTTCTGACACGGGGACGCCATGCAGCGCGCCTTCATGGACCGGATCATCGACGGGATCGAGTGGATCGCCGCGTTCTTCGTCGGCATCGTCGCGCTCGACATCTTCCTGTCGGTGCTACTCCGCAACACGCTGAACTATTCGATCCCCGATTCCTTCGACATCGGGCGCATGCTGCTCGGCATCCTGATCTTCTGGGGCATCGCTGCGACGTCATACCGCGGCACCCACATCACCGTGGATCTCATCTGGGGCAATGTCGGCCCGCGCTATCAGCGCTGGATCGACATCTTCGCAACGCTGGTACTGCTGTTCGTCGTCACGGTGCAGACCTGGACCCTGTTCGACAAGGTGCGCGGCACCTATGAGGACAACGTCCTCACCTTCGATCTGCACATGCCGACCTGGCCGTTCTTCGCCGTCGCCTGGATCGGCGACGTTTCGGCGGTGCTGCTGATCGCCATCCGGACCTATCGCCTGATCTTCCACCCCGAGGAGATTCATGACCCTCAAGTCAAGCCCACGGAGTAGTGCCGCATGAGCACGGATGCGGTTGCCGTCATCGGCTTCGTTGCGCTGTTTGCGCTGATGCTGCTGCGCGTGCCGGTGGGCATGGCGATGGGACTCGTCGGCGTGTCCGGCTTCGCCTATCTCGTCAACGGTACGGCGGCGCTGAAGCTGGTCGGCCAGACCTCGATGCGCACGGTCACGGACTACACGTTCGGCGTGATCCCGATGTTCCTGCTGATGGGAACGTTCGTGTCCAACTCGGGCATGAGCCGCGAGCTGTTCCGCGCCGCCAACGGCTTCGTCGGCCATCTGCGCGGCGGGCTCGGCATCGCCACGGTGGCGGCCTGCGGCGGCTTCGCCGCGATCTGCGGCTCGTCGGTGGCGACCGCCGCGACCTTCTCGGCCGTGGCCTATCCGGAGATGCGCCGCTTCGGCTATCCGCAATCCTTCGCCACCGGCGTCATCGCCGCTGGCGGCACCTTGGGCGCGATGCTGCCGCCGTCGACCGTGCTCGCCGTCTACGGCATCATCACCGAGCAGGACATCGGCAAGCTGTTCATCGCCGGCATCATCCCCGGCCTCTTGGCGATGACCATGTACATGATCACCATCACGGTGATCGGCCGTGTCAGGCCGGATTTCCTGCCCAGGGGCGAGGCGCCGCCGTGGCGCGAGCGCATCGCGGGCCTGAAGGGCATCTGGGCGCCGGTGCTGCTGTTCCTGTTCGTGATCGGCGGTCTCTATGGTCTTCCGTTCCTGCCGCGCTTCACGCCGACGGAAGCCGGCGGCGTCGGCGCCACCGGCGCGTTCCTGATCGGCGTGTTCACCGGCCGGCTGAACAAGGAGAAGATCCTGGCTTCGCTGCTGCAGGCGACGCGTACCGCCGCGGCCGTGTTCACTGTGCTGATCGGCGCCTTGATCTTCGGCTACTTCCTGACGGTGACGCAGACGCCACAGAAGGTGACGGAGTTCCTCACCGGTCTCGGCCTCGGGCCCTACGGGGTGCTGGCGCTGATCATGGTGATGTATCTCGTCCTCGGCTGCCTGATGGACGCGATGGCGATGATCATCCTGACCGTGCCGATCATCTTCCCGGTGATCTCGCATCTCGGCTTCGATCCGATCTGGTTCGGCGTCATCATCGTGATGACCGTCGAGCTTGGCCTGATCCATCCCCCCGTCGGCATGAACGTGTTCGTGATCAAGAGCGTGGTGAAGGACGTGTCGTTCTCGACCATCTTCAAGGGCGTGCTGCCGTTCGTCGCGACCGACCTGATCCGGCTGGTGATCCTGATCGCCTTCCCGCTGCTCGCCACCTGGCTGCCGCAACAGATGATGGCCCGCTGATGACGACTCCGATCCTCGAGACCCGCTACGTCTTCACCCTCACCGTGATGATCGGCGACGTCACCAGTGCCGGCGAGACCGGCATCGGCGTGCGCCGGATCATCCCGATCCATGGCGGCGAGGTGAAGGGCCCCGGCCGCGCCGGTGAGGGCATCAGCGGCAGGATCTGCAACTTCGGCGCCGACTTCCAGATCATCCGCCCCAACGAGCTGATCGACCTCGAGGCCAAATACGCCTTCGAGACGGACGACGGCGCGACCATCTACGTCGAGAACCGCGGCATCCGCTTCGGGCCAGTCGACTTGCTGCAGAAGCTCAAGCGCGGCGAGCCGGTGGACCCCAGGCTGATCTACTTCCGCACCCACCCGCGCTTCGAGACCGGCCACGAGAAGTATCGCTGGCTGATGGAGCACGTCTTCATAGGCTCCGCCGCCCGTCATGCCGATCGCGTCATCATCGACGTGTATGTGGTGCTGTAGGCTACGCTCTCCTTGCGAAGGGCGATCGCATAAAGCGGTCGGGAGTTTAGGGCTTGCCTGTCTCCACATCGTCATGGCCGGGCTTGTCCCGGGCATCCACGTGGTTCTGCATGCTCCGAACGACGTGGATGCCCGGGACAAGCCCGGGCATGACGGAGCAACTGGTTGAAACGGCTGTTCGTCGCGACGGTTTCGTATTCGGTAGACCTACGACTAATCCTCGTCGTCCCAGCTCGAAGCCCGGCCGTAGCCGTCGTGGTCGCAATTGCGATAGTGGCGAGCCGGCACATAGCGGTAGCGCTCGTAGCCGTAGCCGTAGCCGTCATACGCCGCGTCGCGATAGTGGGACCGGTAGACCGGCGCAGGCTCATACGCCTGCGCGTCCGACGCCGCCGCCAGCGCGCCGCCGATGAGAGCGCCGGCCACCAGGCCGCCGATCAGCGCCGCGTTGCGCCCGTCATGCGCCTGAGCCGGCGCCGCGCCGGCGAGCAGGGTGGCGGTGACGGCGAGCGCGGCGACGCCGCCAGCGAGAGATGTCTTCAGCGAAACCATGGTCCCCTCCATTGGGAAGTGTGGTGACGATGACGTTCTATAGGGCGCGCTTTGAAGCCACCCTGAATGCAATGTTGTTGGCCGTTCATCTCGGAAGTCGCCCCGGGACTCCGGCCAGCCTCCCGGCATATTCTGATAAAAATAAATATCTTGCGCGTTATCGGAAAACGTGATTTCCTCTCGCCATCCCGTCCCAAGCCGAGGGGCGTAGCGCGCGATCGTCACGACACGCGGGGCGGGGAGCGGTGGCCGCGATCATGTCGCAGCGTGTCTTCGGGCGCGCGGACGAATGATGTGACGCGGACGTGAAGTCGCAGCGTCCTGACACCCCGTTGCCGGTGTTACGTTCGCGATGGCGCCAACGCGCCGCGCGGATCATGGTGGCCAACAAGCCGGTGCACCAGGGAGACTGCGTATAAGCGTGAAGACCACCGCTTGAGCCCGCCGGGCGTTCCCGGCTGCACCTGTGGTACCTGCCGCCTGCATTTTTTCAGCAGGCGGGCCGCAGGCGTCAGCCGGCGCCTGGCCTTCCCTGCGCCCTCTGCATTTGAGGGTGAACGTGATCAGCAAGCCCCGGGCGCGAATCCGCCGCGGGAACGCCGCATCATGTCATTTGCCTTTGTGCTGACGCGCCTTACGATGCGACATGCGCCGCCCCCGCATCGTTCGCCGTTCGTTTCGCATTGCACAATACGATCTCGGCCACCGCTTATTGACTCCTGCCGAGATCGTTATAAAACATAACTATTCTGAACAGGACACAATCAAGCGATGGGAAACGCCGACACCGCCACGCCAGCGGGCGATCCGTCTCTGCTGCAGATCGAACAGCAGGGCGCCGTCCTGACGATCGGGCTCAACCGCCCGGCCAAGCGCAACGCGCTGAATGACGGCATCATCCTCGCCATCGGCGAGTGCTTCACCAGCCTGCCTGACGGCGTCCGCTGCATCGTGATCCACGGGATCGGCGACAATTTCTCCTCCGGCCTCGATCTCTCCGAGCTGCGCGAACGTGACGCCACCGAAGGCCTGGTGCACTCGCAGATGTGGCATCGCGTGTTCGACCGCATCCAGTATTGCCGCGTGCCGGTGATCGCCGCATTGAAGGGGGCCGTCATCGGCGGCGGTCTCGAGCTCGCCTGCGCCGCGCATATCCGTGTTGCCGAGCCGTCGGCTTACTTCGCGCTGCCCGAGGGCCAGCGCGGCATCTTCGTCGGCGGCGGTGGCTCGGTGCGGTTGCCGCGCCTGATCGGCGTCGCCCGCATGATGGACATGATGCTGACCGGCCGGGTCTATTCGGCGACCGAAGGCTCGTCCTACGGCTTCGCGCAATATCTGGTCGAGGCCGGCGCCTCGATGACCAAGGCGATGGAGCTGGCGGCGAAGATCGCGAACAACGCGCCGCTGACGAATTTCGCGGTGCTGCAGGCGCTGCCGATGATCGCCGAGGCCAATCCGCAGACCGGCCTGCTGATGGAATCGCTGATGGCCACCGTCGCGCAGAGCGACAAGGAGGCCAAGAATCGCATCCGCGCCTTCCTCGATCACAAGACCGCCAAAGTGAAGCCGACGTGACATGACCGCACAAACAATAACAAGCACACAGGGAGGAACGGACGACACGGCGCGCCGCGCCAGTGTTCATCCGTTGCGCGCGATCTCGTTCAACGACCCGGCCGTCACGGTCGACCGCCGAGACGACGGCACCATCTATCTCCGTCCGAAGCAGCCGCTCGGCGACTATCCGCCGCGGATCACCGACCGGCTGCATCACTTCGCCAAAGCCACGCCCGAGCGCGTGTTCATGGCCGAGCGCGTTGGCCCGGAGGGCTGGCGCGAGCTGAGCTATGCCACGCTGCTGGCGGCGAGCCGGCACATCGCGTCCGGGCTGCTCGCGCGCGGGCTGTCGCCGGACCGGCCGGTCATGATCCTGTCGGGCAATTCGATCGACCATGCGCTGGTTGCGTTCGGCGCGCTCTATGCCGGCGTGCCGTTCTGTCCGGTGTCGCCGGCCTATTCGCTGGTGTCGCGCGACTACGGCAAGCTCGCCTACCTGATGAAGCTGCTGACGCCGGGCCTCGTCTTCGTCGACGACGCCGACAAGTTCGCGGACGCGCTCATCGCCAACGTGCCCGAGGGCACCGAGATCGTGGCGTCGTTCGGCTCGGTGCCGGGCCGCAAGATCACGATGCTCGCCGATCTGATCGCATCGCCGCTGTTTCCTGGCCTCGACGCCGCCCATGACAAGATCGGCCCGGACACGATCGCGAAATTCCTGCTGACCTCGGGCTCGACCGGCAATCCGAAGGCCGTGATCAACACCCAGCGCATGATCTGCGCCAATCAGGTGATGATCCGCGAGACGCTCGCCTTCCTCAAGGACGAGCCGCCTGTGATCATCGACTGGCTGCCCTGGAATCACACATTCGGCGGCAACCACAACATCGGCCTGACCCTATTCAACGGCGGCTCGATGTATCTCGACCAAGGCAAGCCGGTGCCCGGCGGCATCGAGGAGACCGTGCGAAACCTGCGCGAGATCTCGCCGACGGTCTATTTCAACGTCCCCAAGGGCTACGAGTCGCTGCTGCCCTATTTCCGCGAGGACCCGGCGCTGCGGAAGTCCTTCTTCCAGCGGCTGCACGCGATGTTCTTCTCCGGTGCCGCACTGGCGCCGCATGTCTGGAACGAGCTCGACGAGCTCTCGGTGGCCGAGACGGGCACTCGCGTGCCGATGCTGACGGGCCTCGGCTCCACCGAGACCGCGCCGTTCTTCATGTCGGTCAATCCGCGCACCAGCCGCTCCGGCCATGTCGGCCTGCCGGTCTCCGGCAACGAGGCCAAGCTCGTTCCCAACAACGGCAAGATGGAAGTGCGCGCCAAGGGGCCGAACGTGACGCCGGGCTATTGGCGCCTGCCGGAGGTCTCGGCCGCGGCCTTTGATGACGAAGGCTACTACAAGATGGGCGACGCGCTGAAGCCCGTCGATCCCGACGACTTCAATGCCGGCTTCGACTTTGACGGCCGTGTTGCCGAGGACTTCAAGCTGGCGAGCGGCACCTGGGTTTCCGTCGGCCCGTTGCGGGCCCGCTTCGTGGCTGCGTGCGCGCCGCTGGCGCGCGACGTGATCATCGCCGGCATCAACCGCGACGAGATCGCCGCAATCGTCGTGCTCGATCTCGATGGTTGCCGCCTGATCAACGCGACCTTGCCGTTCGACGACCTCGCCGCCACGGCGGCCGATCCGCTGATCATCGAGGCCTTCCGTCAGCGCTTCGCAAAATTCCTGCAGACCGCGACCGGCTCATCGACGCGCATCACGCGCGCCGTCCTGCTCGGCGTGCCGCTGTCGATCGACAAGGGCGAGGTCACCGACAAGGGATCGATCAACCAGCGCGCCGTGCTGGAGAACCGCAAGGACCTGATCGAACGCATCTACGCCGCGACGCCGGACGACGACATCATCATCGCCGGCTGATCGACGCATCCAAGGGAGAAACGACAATGTTGTTGAAGGACCATGCCGCCATCGTCACCGGCGGCGCTTCCGGCCTCGGGGCCGCCACCGCCCGCAAGCTCGCTGCGCAGGGCGCCAAGGTCGCGGTGTTCGATCTCAACGCCAAGCTGGCGGAGGAGGTCGCGGCCGAGATCAAGGGCGTGCCGGTGGTCTGCGACGTCTCGGACGCCGCCGGCGCGGAAGCGGCCGTTGCCAAGGCCGTCGAGGCGCTCGGCCAGCAGCCGCGCGTGCTGGTGAACTGTGCCGGCATCGGCGTCGCCAAGCGCGTCGTCGGACGTGACGGCCCGATGCCGCTGGCCGATTTCGAGAAGGTCATCAAGGTCAACCTGATCGGCTCGTTCAACATGCTGCGTCTGGTCACCAACGGCATGACCAAGCTGGAGCCGCAGGCGACCGGTGAGCGCGGCGTCGTCATCAACACCGCGTCGGTCGCCGCCTATGACGGCCAGATCGGACAGTCGGCCTATTCCGCCTCCAAGGGCGGCATCGTCGGCATGACCCTGCCGATCGCGCGCGAGCTCGCGCAGTTCGGCATCCGCGTGCTGACCATTGCGCCCGGCCTGTTCCTGACGCCGCTGCTCGCCAACCTGCCGCAGGAGGCCCAGGACTCGCTCGCCGCCGCGATCCCGTTCCCCCGTCGTCTGGGTCATGCCGATGAGTTCGCCGCGCTGGCGCTGCACATGGTCGAGAACGCCTACCTCAACGGCGAAGTCGTTCGCCTCGACGGCTCGCTGCGCATGGCGCCGAAGTAAGTGCCGCGCGCCGACGTCCACGTGGTTGTCATTCCGGGACGACGCGCCAGCGTCGGGCCCGGAATCCATTCGGCGTCTAGCACTGCTGAGAGATGGATTCCGGGCTCGCGCTCCGCGCGCCCCGGAATGACGACGTAGAGAAACGGAGGGTGGGCAAAGCGTAGCGTGCCCACCGCCGCTGAAAATGGTGGGCACGGCGCTGCGCGCCGTTGCCCACTCTACAGATCGCTATCGGCGATGGTGTGAGGCTTTCAAGACATGTTCGTTCACCGCCGCGACGTGCAGATCCAGTGGGGCGACTGCGATCCCGCCAACATCGTCTACTACCCGCGCTATTTCGCGATGTTCGATGATGCGACCTCGGTGATGTTCGAGGCGGCCGGGTTCTCCAAGCAGGACATCGTCCGCCGCTACGGCCTGGTCGGCATCCCCATGGTCGACACCCGCGCCAAGTTCTACATCCCCTCGACCTATGGCGATTGGATCACGATCGAGAGCCGGATCGAGAGCATCAAGCGCTCGTCCTTCGACGTCACCCACAAGGTGTTCAAGGGTGAGGCGCTGGCCATCGAAGGGTTCGAGACCCGGGTGCTGGTCGGGCGCGATCCGGCCGACCCGGACAAGCTGAAATCGGCACCTTTCCCGGAGGAGATGCGAGCCAAGTTTCTCGGGGAATGAGGCGCGGAAATGGGTGCGACATGCGGCCGTCTTAAGGATGTTCAGCTGTCGTGCTTTGGTCGACTGGTGAGGAGTGATCTTCTCGTGTTCAATGCTATGATCACGTTTGGACACATATCGGCCGGTCGTGTTGGAAGATGCCCCAGACAGGGGGCGGGACTGCAAACAGGATCGGCGGATCACGAGCTGAACCGAAAAGATTGAGGGAGGATTTTATGAGGAAGGCCTATCTGGCGGCGGCTGGCGTCATCGCGATGCTGGCATCAGCGCCGGCGCTGGCGCAGACCAGCGAGATCACCATCGGCATCACCACGACGACGACGGGGCCGGGCGCGGCGCTCGGCATCCCCGAGCGCAATGCGCTCGAGTTCGTGCCGAAGGAGATCGGCGGCGTGCCGCTCAAGGTGATCGTGCTCGACGACGGCGGCGATCCGACCACGGCCACGACCAACGCCCGTCGCTTCGTGACGGAATCGAAGGCTGATATCATCATGGGCTCGGCGCTGACGCCGCCGACCATCGCGGTGTCCAACGTCGCCAACGAGGCAGGCATTCCGCATTTCGGGCTGGCGCCGTTCCCGGTCACGCCGGAGCGGATGAAATGGTCGGTTGTGATGCCGCAGCCGGTGCCGATCATGGGCAAGGTGCTGTACGAGCACATGAAGGCGCACAACATCAAGACCGTCGGCTATATCGGCTACTCCGACTCCTACGGCGACCTCTGGTTCAACGATCTGAAGAATCAGGCTGTGCCGATGGGCATCACCATCGCCGACGAGGAACGCTTTGCGCGTCCCGACACCTCCGTCACCGGCCAGGTGCTGAAGCTGGTCGCCGCCAATCCGGACGCCATCCTGGTCGGCGCCTCCGGCACCGCCGCGGCGCTGCCGCAGACCGAGCTGCGCGAGCGTGGCTACACCGGCCTGATCTATCAGACCCATGGCGCCGCGAGCATGGACTTCATCCGCATCGCCGGCAAGGCGGCGGAGGGTGTGATCATGGCGTCCGGTCCGGTGATGTCGCCTGAGACGCAGGACGACAGCGCGTTGACCAAGAAGCCGGGCATGGAGCTGAACAAGGCGTATGAGGGCAAGTATGGCCCGAACAGCCGCAGCCAGTTCGCCGGCCACTCGTTCGATGCGTTCGAGATCCTCAAGCGCATCATCCCGGTGGCGCTGAAGACCGCCAAGCCCGGCACGCCGGAGTTCCGCGAGGCCATCCGCCAGGCGCTGCTGACCGAGAAGGACCTGGCGGCCTCGCAGGGCGTCTACAACTTCACCGAAAAGGACCGTTCCGGCCTCGACGACCGCGCCCGCATCATCCTGACGGTCAAGGATGGCAAATACGTCCCGGCGAAGTAACCGGACGGACGATATCTTCGAGTGAGGAAGGCCGGCTCGGTGAGCCGGCCTTTCGGCCATTTGGACGATGATCTTTGTCGTTTTGGGAGCCCCACCATGATTCCTGCCCCCAGCGGAGCCACGCGGCTCCACATCATCATCGGCGATCCCGTCGCGCAGGTGCGCGCGCCGGCCGGCGTCAGCCAGGCGTTCTCGGAGCGCGGCAGCGATGCGATCCTGGTTGCGGTCCAAGTCGCGCCGGGTGACCTGACTGACTTCCTGGCGACGATGACACGGGTGAAGAATCTCGACGGCATCGTCGCGACCATCCCGCACAAATTCGCCTGCTACCGCGCCTGTGCGACGGCCACCGAGCGCGCGCATTTCATCGGCGCCGTGAATCTGATGCGGCGTGGTCCTGACGGCCTTTGGCATGGCGACATGGTCGACGGCCTTGGCTTCATCGGCGCTGCGAAGGGGGCGAGCTTCGATGCTGCAGGCTGCCGCGCGCTACAGATTGGCGCGGGCGGTGCGGGCTCGGCAATCGCTTTGGCGCTGATCGATTCCGGCGTGCGCGAGCTTGCCATTCACGACAGCGATGCCGGACGCCGCGATGTGCTGATCGCGCGCCTCAACGAGCGGGGCAAAGGCCGCGCCGTTGTCGGCTCGATGAACGCAACAGGCTTCGACATGGTTGCCAACGCCACGCCGGCAGGCATGCAGCCCGGCGATCCTCTGCCGGTCGACATGACGACCGTCAGCCCGTCGGCCTATTGCGGCTGTGTCATCACCCGGCCCGAGGTCTCGCCCTTCATCGCCGCTGCGCGCCAGCGCGGCTGCCTGACGGCGACCGGCACCGACATGTACCGGGCGCTGGAGCGCGTGATGGTCGATTTCCTGCTGTCGAAGGAGGCGCCCTCCTGAAGCAGCGCCTCAGCCCATCGACATCAGGCTCAGCTCGCAGCCGCCTCGGCAAAGCCGAGATAGCTCGCCGCCACGCGCTCGTCGGTGGCGATCTCGCTGGCCCTGCCGTTGAGCACGAACTCGCCGAGCTCCATGACATAGGCGCGGTCGGCGACCTTGAGCGCGGCCTTGGCGTTCTGCTCGACCAGCAGCACCGAGACGCCTTCCTGGCGCAGCTTGGCGACGATTTCGAAGATGCCGGCGACGATGATCGGCGCCAGGCCAAGGCTGGGCTCGTCCAGCATCAGCATCTTCGGCGCGCCCATCAAGGCACGGCCCATCGCCAGCATCTGCTGCTCGCCGCCGGAGAGCGTGCCGGCGAGCTGCTTGCGCCGCTCCTTGAGCTTCGGAAACAGCGTGTAGACGTGCTCGAAGCCGCGTGCGGCGTGGGCCTTCGACATTCTGAAAGCGCCGAGCTGCAGATTATCCTCGACGTTCATGGTGGCGAACAGTTCGCGATGCTCCGGCACCAGACAGAGACCGCGCGCGACGCGGTCCTCGATCTCCAGCCGGGCCATGTCCTCGCCCAGGAAGGAGACGCGACCCTTCAGCGGAAACACGCCCATGATGGCACTGAGCAGCGTGGTCTTGCCGGCGCCGTTGGCGCCGATGATGGTGACGATCTCGTTCTCGGCCACGGTGAGCGAGACCGAGCGGACCGCCTCGACCTTGCCGTAGGAGACATGGGCGTCGGTGACTTCCAGCAGCGTGCTCATGCGGTGGCTCCGAGATACGCCTTGATGACCTCCGGATTGGTCTTGATCGCGGCTGGTGTGCCTTCGGCGATCTTGGTGCCGAAATCGAGCACCACGATGCGGTCGGCGAGGTCCATGACAAATCCCATGTCGTGTTCGACCAGCAGCACCGACATGCCGCCGGCGCGGAGGTCGCGCAGCAGCGCGCCGAGGCGCTGCTTCTCCATGTGGCGCAGGCCGGCGGCCGGCTCGTCGAGCAGCAGCAGCATCGGATCCACGCACAGCGCGCGGGCGATCTCGACGATGCGCTGCTGGCCGAGAGACAACGAGCCGGCAAGCTGGTGCATCTGGTCGCCGAGCCCGACGCGCTCGATCTGCCGCGCGGCTTCCGCGAGCAGCTTGGCTTCGTCGCCGCGATCGAGCCGGAACATGCTCGTGAGCGCGTTGGAATGGCCGCGCAGATGCGCGCCGATCGCGACGTTCTCGAGCACCGTCATATCCGGCACCAGCTTGACGTGCTGGAAGGTACGGGAAATGCCGAGCTTGACGACGTCCTGCGGCGGGGCGTTGCCGACGGCCTTGCCGAGCACCGAGATGTTGCCGGAGGTCGGCGGCAGCACGCCGGTGATCAGGTTGAAGGTCGTGCTCTTGCCGGCGCCGTTCGGGCCGATCAGCGCGACGATCTCGCGGGCCTGGACATCGAACGAGACGTTGTTGACCGCGACCACGCCGCCGAACTGCTTACGCGCGTTGTCGACCTGCAGCAGCACGTTTGGAGTCGTCGCAGATCGCTCCCGCGCCGGCAGTTTGACCGACGTGTCCGGCTGCTTGGCAACCGGCTTGAACGGCAGCCGCGCCGTCAGCCATGGCCACAGGCCGGTCGGGGCGAGCTGGAGAAGCGTGACGAGGAGAATGCCGAACACGATGGTCTCGAGCTGGCCCTCGCCATGCAGCAGCAGCGGGAGGTAGCTTTGCAGCACCTCTTTCAGCACCACGACGATCGCCGCGCCGAGCACGCCGCCCCAGACATAGCCGGCGCCGCCGACCACGGCGACGAACAGATATTCGATTCCGGCCTGGGCGCCGAACGGCGTCGGGTTCACGGCGCGGGTGAAGTGCGCATAGAGCCAGCCCGAGAGGCCGGCGAGCACGGCGGCGTAGATGAACACCAGCAGCTTGGCGCGCGGTGCATAGACGCCGAACGCTTCCGCCGCGATGTGGCCGCGGCGCAGCGCGCGAATGGCGCGGCCGGTGCGGGAGTCCAGCAGGTTCATCGTCAACAGTGCGGAGATCAGAACGGCGGCCCAGATCGCGAAATAGATCGTGCCGGGATCGAGCATCTTGAAGCTGCCGATCGACAGCGGCGGGATGCCGGAGATGCCGTCGTTGCGGCCGAGGAAGGCGAGCTTGCTGAACAGATAGAACAGGCCGAGGCCCCAGGCGAGCGTGCCGAGCGGCAGATAGTGGCCGGACAGCCTGACCGTGACGAGGCCGAGCAGAACGGCGGCGAGGCCGGACACCAGCAGCGACAGCGGCAGGGTCAGCCACGGCGATACGCCGTAATTGGCCGACAGCACCGCAGTGGTGTAGGCGCCGAAGCCGACAAAGGCGGCCTGGCCGAACGAGGTCAGACCGCCAACGCCGGTCAGCAGCACCAGCCCCATCGCGACCAGCGCCGACAGGCCGATATTGTCGAGCAGCACGATCCAGAACGGCGGCATGCCCGGGATGAACGGAATCGCCGCGACGAGGACGGCAAAGACGATGAGAGGCCAACGCTCGCGCACGGCTCAATCCTTCTCTTCTTCGACCGCGGGCGCGGCGAGCGAACGCAGCAGCAGAACCGGGATCAGCAGCGTGAAGACGATCACCTCTTTGAAGTTGGAGGCGTAGAACGAGGAGAACGCCTCGACGATGCCGACGACGAGCGCGGCGACCGCAGTCAGCGGATAGCTGATCAGGCCGCCGATGATCGCGGCGATGAAGCCTTTGAGGCCGATCAGGAAGCCGGTGTCGTAATAGAGCGTGGTGATCGGGACGATCAGGATGCCCGAGAGCGCGCCGATGGTGGAGGCCAGCAGGAATGCGATCTGGCCCGACAGCGTGGTGCGGATGCCGACCAGGCGGGCGCCAAGCCGGTTGACGGCGGTGGCGCGCAGCGCCTTGCCGTAGAGCGTCAGGCCGAAGAACAGCCAGAGGCCGACGATGAAGGCGATGGTGATGCCGTAGACCGCCATGCCCTGCCCGGTGAAGCGCAGCGAGCCGAGCGTCGCCGTGGCATTGAGCAGGGTCGGGCCACGCTGGCCCTCGGCGCCGAAGAACAGCAGGCCGAGGCCCTGCAGTGCGAGGTGAACGCCGACCGAGGCGATCAGCAGCACCAGCACCGAGGTGTGCGCGAGCGGCTGGAACACGATGCGGTAGAGCGACAGGCCGATGCTGGCCACGATCAGCAGCGACAGCACCAGGCTGACGCCGGCGGGCATGCGCTGGTTCGCCGCCCACATGCTGGCGAGCAGAATGACGACAGGGAGGGCGACGTTGAGGCCGAAGGTGCGCGCGATCTTCGGCGCGTGCAGCGTCTTGCGCATGGCGTAGAGGTCGAAGGCGAAGGCCGCGAGCCCGATCACGACGGCGAGCTTCGCGGTGCCCGGCATTTGGCCGGCCGCGAGCGAGGCATAGGTGAGGGCGCCGTAGGTGACGAATTCGCCCTGCGGGATCAGGATCACCCGGGTGACGGCAAACACCAGGACGAGCGCCAGCCCGAGCAGGGCGTAGATCGCGCCGTTGGTAATGCCGTCCTGCAACAGGAACAGCAAGATCGTTGTGTTCAAGACAGGACGCTCCCCCTCTGTGGTGACCGGGCGCGGCCGGCGCCCTGCGCCGTCCGCCGGTCTTGGGCAGTTGAATTGGGCTGCCCGTGTTTGATATAGTGGATAACAATTATCGATTATAATCTCAAGGCCGCTGTTCCGGCTGCGGCATTCGAGACCAGGGATGGAAGCAAATGCGATGAATTTGGCGGACCGTGATGGCCGATAGCGCCAAGCCCGTCAGCAAGAGGGAAAGCCGCAAGGAAGCTGCCGTAGCGGCCGACGAGACGCAAGCGGTCCAGCTCGGCGAGCTGTCGGATCTGCTTGGCTATGTGCTGAAACGGGCGCAGTTGAAGGTGTTCGAGGACTTCCTGCGCTGCGTCGCGCCGCTGCAACTGACGCCGGCCCAGTTCTCGGTGCTGCTGCTGCTCGACGCCAATCCGGGCCGTAACCAGACCGAGATCGCCAACACCCTGGGCATCCTGCGGCCGAACTTCGTGTCCTTGCTGGACAGCCTCGAGAGCCGCGACCTGTGTGCGCGGGTGCGTTCGGCCAACGACCGGCGCTCGCACATCCTGATGCTGACCGAGAAGGGCCGCGCCGTGCTGGCCCGCGCCAAGAAGCTGGTGGTGTCGAAGCATGAGGCGCGGCTCAACGAGCTGCTGGGCCCGGATGGTCGCGACGCGCTGCTGGCGATGCTCACCAAGATCGCGGAGGAGTTCTGAAGGACGCTGTCGCGCCCCTCAATCGACCAGGATGACCCTGACGTCGTTCACATTGGTGAGGGTCGGTCCGGTCTGCAGCAGGCCGCCGGTCGCGGCGAAAAACGCGGTGGCGTCGTTGTTGGCGAGATAGGCCTGCGGATCCAGCCCCTGCGCCCGCATCGCGGCGATGACCTCGGCATCGACAAGCGCACCGGCCGGATCGGAGGCGCTGCCGCCGCCGCCATCGGCGCCGTCGGTGTCGCCGGCGAGCGCCGCGACGCCCTCCATGTCCTTGAGGAGGTCGGCGAGCGCCAGGGCATATTCCTGGTTCGGGCCGCCGCGGCCCTGGCCGCGCACCGTCACGGTGAGCTCGCCGCCGGAGATGATCGCCATGCGGCGACCGAGCGCGCGGGCCTCGCGTGCCAGTTTGGCGTGATCGGCCGCGACCTCGCGGGCCTCACCCTCGAGATCGGCGCCGAGATCGAGCACGTCGTAGCCCGCGGCCTTGACGCTGGCCACGGCCGCCTCCAGCGAGCTGGCGGGGCGCGCGATCAGCTCGAACGAGGCGCGGGCGAAGGCGGCATCGCCGGGCTTGCAGCTCTCATTGGCGGCATCATCGAGCGCCCGGCCGATCGCCGGGTCGACCTCGAGCTTGTATTTGGCGACGATGCCGCGGGCATCGGCCAGCGTGGTCGGATCGGGCACCGTCGGACCCGATGCGATCGCCGAGGGATCGTCATGCGGCACGTCGGAGATCGCCAGCGTCACGATCTCGGCCTTCTGCCCGGCCCGCGCCAGCCGGCCGCCCTTGATTCGCGACAGATGCTTGCGGACCGTATTCATTTCGCCGATCGGTGCGCCCGAGCGGAGCAGCGCGCGGGTCAGCTGCTGCTTCTGCGCGAAGCTGACACCGTTCACCGGCGCGACCCAATTGGCGGACCCACCACCGGAGAGCAGCACCAGCATCAGGTCGCCGGGCTCGGCGGTTGCCGCCAATTGCAGCGTCTCGTCGGCGGCCTTCAGCCCGGCCTCGTCCGGCATCGGATGTCCGGCCTCGATCACCTTCACCCGCCGGGTCGGCACACCATGGCCGTGGCGGGTGGTTGCGATGCCGGTCAGCTTCGCGGGATCGAACCCGAGCGTGTCCAGGTAATGGCGCTCGGCCGCGAGCGCCATCGCGGCCGCGCCCTTGCCGGCGGCGAGGCAGATGATTCGTCCTTTGGGAGCCGCCGGCAGGAATGCCGGCAGCACGACGTTGGGATGCGCCGCGGCGACGGCGGCATCGAAGATCGAGCGCAACAACGGACGGCGGCTGGTCATGCGGCGCCGCCCGTCTGCCGTGCAGAGCCTATTTCAGCTCGCCGCTCATGACCTCGCCGAACAACTGCCAGCGCTCGCCCTTGAACTGCATCAGCTGCAGCTGCTCGATCGGCTGGAAGTCGTCCGGACCGGTGGTCAGCGTGATGCCGGGCAACAGCCCGCCCTGCGCAAACTGCTTCAGGCCTGCCGCCTGCTTCATGACATTGGCGCGGGTCAGTTCGTCGCCGCATCGCTTCAGCACCTCGACCATTGTGGTGGCGATGTTGTAACCGGTCAGCGCCGACGAATCCACGGGGTTGATTTCCGGCAGATATTTGGCGAGCAGCTCCCTGAACGCGCCAAGACCGGGGTCGTTGGCCCATTGCGGATCGGAGGCATCCTTGGCATAGGCGGCCGAGATCACCCCTTGCGAGTTCTCGACGCCGGCCGGCCGCATCACCGCCGCGGTCGAGGCGCTGACATTCGAGATGATGGTGAGCGGCTTCCAGTTCATCTCGCCGAGCTTCTTGATCGCCTGTGCGCCGGATTTCGGTGTGGTGAACAGCACGACGATGTCCGGATTGGCCGACTTCATCTTGACGATGTGCGACTCGATCGTGGGCTCGGCGATCTCATAGCTCTCCTCCAGCACCACACGGGAGGTGTCGCCAAGGCCGTCCTTGAGACCCTTCAGATAGTCCTTGCCCATGTCGTCGTTCTGGTAGAGCACTGCGATCTTGCCGGTCGGCTGCTGCGCGGTGAGATATTTGGCATAGATGCGGGCTTCCGACTGATAGCTCGGCAGCCATCCCATGGTCCACGGATTGGTCTTGGGCTCGTTCCACTTGGTGGCGCCGGTGGCGACGAATAGCTGCGGCACCTTCTTGGCGTTCATGTATTTCTGGATCGCCGTGTTGGGCGCAGTCCCGAGCACACCGAACAGGAACAGCACCTCGTCGCTCTCGACCAGCTTGCGTGCCTGCTCCACCGTCTTCGGCGGCGAATAGGCGTCGTCGTAGGAGATGAAATTGATCTTGCGACCGTTGATGCCGCCCTCGTCGTTGACCTTCTTGAACACTGCCGACATCGCCTTGCCGACCGAGCCGTAGGCCGAGGCGGGGCCGCTATAGGGCACGATGTTGCCGATCCTGATCTCGGTGTCGCTGGCGCCGGTGTCGTATTTCTTGTCGGCATGAGCGCTGCCGGCAACTGCGCTAGCCAGGGCGAGACCGAGCATGCTGGAGACGGTGCGGCGGGTGAGGGCACTGGTCACTTGGGGACTCCTTCTCGGCCTTGGAGCTTGGCCTTGTTGTTGGATCCGCCCGCAAGGCGGGCGACTCGTTTCACTCTGGACGAGTCCCCATAGCGCAGCCGCGCGCTCGGCGTAACCGCCGCCGCTGCATGACCGCCTCTCTTTCAACTCCTAGCTTAAGAAATTCTTGGCAAAGACAGCAAAGATGCTTGGAGAGAGCGCCGCCTGCGGCGCGAGGCCGCAGGCGGCGGTTTCAACTGCGTCTCGTCGTTAGCCGCCGACGTCCGCGGAGATCACGTCGCCGAACAGCTCCCACTTCTCGCCCTTGAAGCGCATCAGTTGCAGCTGGCTGACGGGTGCGAAGTCGGTCGCCGAGGTGTTGATCGTGATGCCAGGCAGCAGCATCTCGGTGCGGAAGTTGCGCAGCGATGCGGCCTGCTTCATGACGTTCTCGCGAGTGAGGTCGTCGCCGCATTGCTTCAGCACCTGCACCAGCGTCTGGGCCACGCTGTAGCCGACGACGGTGCCGCCATCGAGTTTGTCGCCCTCGGGGAAATCCTTTGCCATGAAGTCGAGGAATTGTTTCATCCCGGCGTCATCCTTCCATTGCGGATCGGAGACGTCCTTGAGATAGGCCGCCGAGATGATGTCCTGCGAATTCTCATAGCCGGCCGGCTTCAGCACGCTGCCGACGGAGGCGGAGACGTTGTTGAGGATATGCAGCGTCTTCCAGTCGATCTCCTTGACCTTCTTGATTGCCTGCGCCGCAAATTTCGGCGTGGTGATGTTCACGAATACGTCGGCCCCGGTGGACTTGAGTTTGACAATGTGATTGTCGATCGAGGGTTCGGCGGTCTCGTAGCTCTCCTCCATGACGATCATTGAGGCGGCCTTGGCGCCAAGCCCATCCTTCAGCCCTTTCAGATAGTCCTTGCCGTAATCATCGTTCTGATACAGCACCGCGATCTTGGCGTCCGGCTTTTCCTTCAGCAGATATTTTGCGTAGATTCGGGATTCGCTCTGGTAGTTGGGCTGCCAGCCCATGGTCCAGGGGAAATCCTTCGGATCGTTCCACTTGGTGGCGCCGGTGGCGACGAACAGCTGCGGGACCTTCTTCGAGTTCATGTACTTGTGGATCGCCGAGTTCGGCGGCGTGCCCAGCGAATTGAAGATGAACAGCACTTCATCGCTCTCGACCAGCTTGCGCGCCTGTTCAACCGTCTTCGGCGGCGAATAGGCGTCGTCATAGGAGATGAAGTTGATCTTGCGACCGTTGATGCCTCCCTCGGCGTTGATCTTCTTGAAGTAGGCCGCTTCCGTCTTGCCGATGATGCCGTAGGCCGAGGCCGGCCCGCTATAGGGCATGATGTTGCCGATCTTGATCTCGGTGTCGGAGGCGCCGGTATCGTATTTCTTGTCGGCGGCGATTGCGGAGCTCGAGGCGAGAACGATGGCGGCAGCCGAGGCAAGGGCGGCCCGTCGCGTGATCATCATGGTGCGTTTCTCCCGTGTTGGTTCTGGATGACGTGCCGTGGCCTCCTTGACGGAAGCTCTCGTGTGTCGGGGGACTATAGCAGAGCCGCCGCGGCGTGGTTGCGACATCACGGCACGGTCCGTGTTTTATCGGTCCGCGTCCGCGCAACATCTGCGCAGTTGCGAGAAGCGCGCACAATTTGGGCGGGTGATTGCTCTGCGAGAACAGCCTGAGATCAGCTAAACGGTGTCTGTCCACCGTTCATGGCATCGTCGGTGCGACCTACGAAAAAGCCCTCCGCGCGGATGGCGCGGAGGGCGAGGTTGAGATCGGCACCGCTCTCGGCGGCGATGCTCGATTGCACGATTACTCGATGGCGCCGCTGATCGCCTCGCCGAACAGCTCCCACTTCTCGCCTTTGAACCGCATCATCTGCAATTGCTCGATGGGCGCGAAGTCGGTCGCCGAGGTGTTGATCTTGACGCCCGGCAGCAAGGTGTCGGGCGCGAAGTCCTTCAGGCTGGCGGCCTGCTTCATCACATTGGCGCGGGTGAGGTCGTCGCCGCACATCTGCAGCACCTTCACGAGCGTCTGTGCGGCGCCGTAGCCATAGACGGTCGAGCTGTCGAGCTTGTTGGCGTCGGGATAATACTGCGCGAGGAAGTCGAAGAACTTCTTCATGCCGGGATCATCGTTCCACTGCGGATCCGCAGCGTCCTTGGCATAGGCGGCCGAAAGAATCCCTTGCGAGTTCTCGAAGCCGGCCGGCTTGATCACGCTGCCGACCGAGGCCGAGACGTTGACGACCAGATGCGTCGGATGCCAATCGATCTCGGCAAGTTTCTTGATCGCCTGCGCCGCGAACTTGGGCGTCGTGACGCTGAAGAAGACGTCGGCGCCGGAGGCCTTCAGCTTGACGATGTGGCCGTCGATCGAGGGTTCGGAGGTCTCGTAGCTCTCTTCCATGACGATCATGGACGCGGCCTTGTCGCCGAGGCCATCCTTGAGGCCCTTCAGATAATCCTTGCCGAAATCGTCGTTCTGGAACAGCACGCCGACCTTGGCGCCGGGCTTGTCCTTGAGCAGGTACTTCGCATAGATGCGGCCCTCGCTCTGGTAGCTCGGCTGCCAGCCCATGGTCCAGGGGAAGTTCTTCGGGTCGTTCCACTTGGTTGCGCCGGTGGCGACGAACAGTTGCGGGATCTTCTTGCCGTTGAGATATTTCTGGATCGCCGAGTTCGAGGGCGTGCCGAGCGGGTTGAAGACGAACAGGACCTCGTCGCTTTCGACCAGCTTGCGCACCTGCTCGACCGCCTTGGGCGGCGAATAGGCGTCGTCATAGCTGACGAAGTTGATCTTTCGGCCGTTGATGCCGCCCTCGGCGTTGATCTTCTTGAAATACGCCTCCTCGGTCTTTCCGATCACGCCGTAGGCGGACGCCGGCCCGCTATAGGGCATGATGTTGCCGATCTTAATCTCGGTATCCGACGCGCCGGCGTCGTATTTCTTCTGGGCGAGTGCTGCGCCCGAGGTGAGGGCGATGACCGCCGTCGCGATCGCGGCGATTCGTAGTTGTTGAACGACCTGCAAGAGTTCCTCCTTAGTTCTTTCTGAGTTTGCCGAGCAGCTGCTGCGCCACCATCGCCACCTGCCGCGAGCCGTGCGGCACGAGGAAGATGACGAGGAAAAGCAGCACGCCGAACACCGCGCCGGACAGGCCCTTCGAAATGCCTTCGGCGATGTTGGGAACGAAGATGATGAAGGCCGCGCCGACGAACGATCCGGGCAGCCAGCCGACGCCGCCGACGACCATGCCGAGGAACAGCGAGATCGCGAGAACGATCGTGTAGCTGTCGGGTGCCACGAACTGCACGGCGATGGCGCCGAGGCCGCCGGCGACGCCGGTGATGCCGGCGCTGACGCCGAACGCCAGCGTCTTGTAGGTCGCGACGTCGATGCCCATGGCGGACGCTGCGATCTCGTTGTCGCGGATCGCCATGAAAGCCCGCCCCGAACGCGAGCGTAATAGGTTCACCGAGAACACGTAGATCGCGATCGTGATCGCCAGCGTGAAGTAGTACAGCCACATGTCCTGCGACATCGGCAGGCCGAACGGCGCGTCCGGCTTGGTGACGACGAGGCCCTGCACGCCGCCGGTCCATTCCTCGAAGAAGCCGAGCTTGAGGATCTGCGGCATCGCGGTGGCGAGCGCGAAGGTGGCGAGCGCGAGATACACGCCCGAGAGCCGCAGCGCCGGTTGGCCGAACAGGAAGCCGAAGCCGAAGCAGATGACGCCGGCGACCGGCAGGGTCAGCGCGTAGTTGACATTGTACTGCTCCATCAGGATCGCCGACGTATAGGCGCCGACCGCATAGAACGCGCTCTGCCCGAGAGAGAACTGTCCGGAGCCGCCGGTCAGGATGTTCAACGCCAGCACGGCGAGTCCGTAGATCAGGAGCATCGTCATCTGGAAGATGATGAAGTTCTTGACGAACAGCGGAACCACGAGAAGCAGAAGCACGACGACGAAGGTGGTGCCGGAACTCAAGGTCATGGCCCGCTTCGGAACGGCATCGACCGCGGGCGCCTGGGATGCGATGTCCTCGACTGCGCTCATGATCAGACTCGCTTCACGATGTTGCGGCCGAACAGGCCGGCCGGTTTGATGACTAGGACGGAGATGATGAGGGCCAGTGCGATCGGCAGCTTCATCTCATTGCCCACGTGGGGAATGTAGGTGCCGGCGAGATTCTCGAAGATGCCGACCAGGAAGCCGCCGAGCACCGCACCGAAGGGGCTGGTGAGGCCCCCAAGCACGGCCGCGGCGAAACCGTAGATCAGCACGCCGCCCATCATGTTGGGCTCGAGGAACACCACCGGCGCGATCAGCATGCCGGCGATCGAGCCGATCGCGGCCGCCATGCCCCAGCCGAGCGCAATCATCCAGGAGGTGTTGATGCCGACCAGCCGCGCCGATTCCGGCAAGGCTGCGGCCGCGCGCATCGCAAGTCCGACACGGGTGTACTGGAAGAAGAAGTACAGCCCGATCAGGAGCAGCAGGGTGATGCCGATCATGCCGGCCTGATGGGTCGAGATCAGCTGGCTGCCCAGGAACGGCGAGGAGCCGAACGGCGTCGGGTACTGCTTGATGGTGAAGTCCCAGATCAGCCCGGCGCAGGAGTTGATGATCGAGAACAGCGCGATGAAGCCGGCGACCTGGGTCAGGATCGGCGCCTTGGTCAGTGGCTTGAACAGCACCCGCTCGATCACGATGCCGCCGGCGAAGGAGAAGGCCAGCGTCACCACGAAGGCGACCCAGTAGGGCAGGCCCCATTGCATCAGCTGCCAGGAGATGAATGTCGAGAACATCGCCATCTCGCCTTGCGCAAAGTTGAGATGGTCGATGGCCTGGTAGATCATCACGACGGCGAGCGCCATGCAGGCGTAGATCGCGCCCGTCGCAATGCCGGCCAGGACCTGGTTGGTGAAGAGCTCCATTGTCCCGCCTCCGTTAGTAGCCCAAATAGGATTTGCGGACGTTCTCGTCTTTCGCGATGTCCGAGGCCGCGCCCGACATGACGATGCGGCCCGTCTCGATCACATAGGCCCGATCGGCGAGCTCGAGCGCGAGCTGCGCATTCTGCTCGACCACGAGGATCGAGACCTTTTCCTCGCGGTTGATCTTGCCGAGGATGCCGAAAAGGTCGCGGACCACCAGCGGTGCCAAGCCGAACGACGGCTCGTCGAGCAGCATCAGCCTGGGTCGCAGCATCAGCGCGCGGGCCACCGCCAGCATCTGCTGCTCGCCGCCGGATAAGGTGCCGGCCTGCTGGGTGTGGCGTTCCTTCAGCTTGGGGAAGTAGGAGTACATCCGCTCGATGTCGGCGACGATGCCCGCCTTGTCGCTGCGCGTGATGGCGCCGAGCTGCAGGTTTTCTTCCACCGTCATGTTGGTGAAGGTGCCGCGGCCCTGCGGCACGTGCGCGATGCCGAAGCGCACGATGCTCTCGGTCGATTTGTTGTTGAGCGGCTTCCCCTCGAACTCGATCGCACCGGTCGAGCGCACCATGTTGCAGATGGCGCGCAGGGTGGTGGTCTTGCCGGCGCCATTGGCGCCGAGCAGGGTCGTCAGCGAACCCTCGTTGAGGGAGAAGGAGAGGCCGTGCAGGGCCTGGACCTGGCCGTAATAGGCGCGCAGGTCCTTGACGTTGAGCAGCGGCGTCATTGATCCTTGCTCCCGAGATAGGCCTTGATGACGTCGGGATCGGCCTGCACCTGGGCGGGCGTGCCCTCGGCGAGCTTGCGGCCGAAATTCAGCGCCACGACGTGGTCGGCGATCGACATCACCAGTCCCATGTGATGCTCGACCAGCAGCACGGTCACCTTGCGGTCGTCGCGAATGCGCCGGATCAGATCGCCCAGCACATGGACTTCCTCATGATTGAGCCCGCCGGCGGGCTCGTCGAGCAGCAGGATCTTGGGATCGGCGGCGAGCGCGCGCGCCAGCTCGACGCGCTTCTGGGTGCCGAACGGCAGCCCGGACACGGTCTTGTGCGCGACCTCCTCGAGGTCGAGATAGGCGAGAATTTCGTGAACCTTGGTGTTGACGGAATTCTCGCTGCGCCGGACCCAGGCCAGACGCAGCGAATCCGAGATGATGTCGCTGGAGGTGCGCGCATGGGTGCCGACGCGGACGTTGTCGAGCACGGAGAGATTGGGAAACAGCGCGACATTCTGGAAGGTGCGGCCGATGCCGATCTCGGCAATGCGGTGCGGCGGCCGCTTCAGGATGCTGTGGCCTTCCATCAGGATGTCGCCGGAACTCGGCTGGTAGAGCCGGCTGAGGCAGTTGAACAGGGTGGTCTTGCCGGCGCCGTTCGGGCCGATGAGGCCGAGGATCTGACCCTCGCGCATCTCGAACGAGACGCCGTTCAGCGCCACGATGCCGCCGAACACGACGCTGACGTCGCGGACGACGAGCAGCGGATCGTTGGTCTGGGCGAGTTGTGCCTGCGTCATCTCGTCTCGCCCCTCCCCAAATCGTTCAGGTCAGGACGCGGCGCCAGCCGACCGCGATGATGCAGGCTATCTGATACCCTCGGCAACACGGGCAACTTTTCCTCCTGGCTTCGGCTTTTTATTGAGTTCTTTGTTTGATGGGCTGCTTGTTTGATTAGTTGACGGCGCGAGGCCGCCGAGCGCCGCTTCGATGTTCCTTACCATCGCGACGAGACGAGGTCCAATGTCGGTGCGCAAGCGCTCTTCCGTGAAGCGGAATGCCGGTGCTCCGCAATTCACGGCGTAGGGACCGGTTCCGTCGTTCAGCCGCAACGCGACGCCGACCGCATGAACGTCGTCCTGCCATTCGCCGGCGGAGATCGTGAAGCCATATTTCGCAACGGTCTCGCCGGCGCGCTCGATGCCGTCGCGGATCTTCGGCCAACGGCTGCCGTAATGCTCGCGCATCTCCCGCATCAACGCGGCGCGGTCCTCGTCCGGCAGCGCCCAGATGTAGGCGCGGCCCATCGCGGTCGTTGCAATCGGAATGCGCGAGCCGACGTCGAGTTGAACGTTGATGACGCCGTGACGGCTCTGGCCGAAATAGATCATGCTCAGCCGGTCGCGGCCGCCGATGGCCACCGCGCCGCCGGTCTCGCGCATCAGCTGCTCGCGGAACGGCTCGGAAAGATGGCGGATGCCGAGATTGGCGAGCGCGGCGTAGCCCAGCGCCAGCGCCGCTGGGGCCAGCTGGTATTTCTCGAAGCGCGGCACCGGGGTGAGATAGCCGAGCTTGGTGAGCGTGTAAGTGAGGCGCGAGACCGTCGCCTTCGGCAGGTTGGTGCGCGCGGCGATTTCCTGATTGCCCAGCAGGCCGTCATTCGGCCGGAACGCCCGCAGCACGTCGAGGCCGCGCGCCAGCGCGACGACGAAGCTCCGATCGGTCGCGGGTTTCTTCCCTGGGCGTTTCATGTCATCGGCTGTTGATTGATGAGCCTCGTTGACAACGCTCGTGCTTCAAAATAACCCTGGATGTCAAGATGTGGAATTAGATTTCGCACTGCGGAATTGATGTTCGGCAGCGGGTAGACGCAAGCAAGGCTGATACTCTGCGCAAATGAAGAGCCAAGAATTGGCCGGTGCGTTAACCGGCCGCAAAGAAACGACATCCCAAGGAGCTTACGCGTGAGCGAAGTGGCAAAGCTTGACCGTCATGACATCATCGGCATCGTCACCATCGACAGCCCGCCCGTCAATGCGCTGAGTGCCGCAGTTCGCGGCGGCATCCTGGACAACGTCAAGGCGGCGATCGCCGATCCCGCGATCAAGGCGATCGTGCTGACCTGCGGCGGCCGTACCTTCATCGCCGGGGCCGACATCACCGAGTTCGGCAAGCCACCGAAGCCGCCGGCGCTCAACGACGTGCTGAGCACGATCGAGAACAGCCCCAAGCCGGTCATTGCGGCGATTCATGGAACGGCCCTGGGCGGTGGTCTCGAAGTGGCGCTCGCCTGTCATTATCGTGTCGCCACCAAGGAGGCGAAGCTCGGACTGCCCGAGGTGAAGCTCGGCCTGCTGCCGGGCGCGGGCGGCACCCAGCGCCTGCCGCGCGCCGTAGGCCCCGAGCTCGCAGTCAAGATGATCGTCGGCGGTGACCCGATCGGCGCAGTGGAAGCGCTGAAGGCGGGCCTGATCGAGGAGATCGTCGAGGGGCCGGCATCGGGCGGCGAAGCCTTCGCGCGCAAGGTGGTGGCGGAGAACCGTCCGCTGCGCAAATTGCGCGATGACGATTCCAAGCTGGCGGCCGCCAAGGCCGATCGCACGATCTTCACCAGTGCGGTGGCGGCGATCACCAAGAAGTCGCGTGGGCTCGAGGCGCCGTTCGCAGCGGCCGACGCGGTCGGCTATGCGATCGACCTGCCGTTCGACGAGGGCCTGAAGAAGGAGCGCGAAGGTTTCCTCAAGCTGCTCACCAGCGATCAGTCCAAGGCGCAGCGCTATGCGTTCTTCGCCGAGCGCGAGGCTGCCAAGATCGCCGGCGTGCCCGAGGGCACCAAGGGCCGCAAGGTCGAGCGCGTCGCGATCATCGGCGCCGGCACCATGGGCGGCGGCATTGCGATGTCGTTCGCCAATGCTGGCATTCCGGTCACGCTGATCGAGACCGCCGAGGAGCAGCTGAAGCGCGGTATGGGCGTCATGCAGAAGAACTGGGAGGCGACCGCCGCGCGCGGCGGCATCCCGGCGGATGCACCGGCCAAGCGCATGGCGTTGATCGACGGCAAGGTCGGTCTCGAGAACGTCAAGGACGCCGACCTCGTCATCGAGGCGGTGTTCGAGACCATGGCGGTGAAGAAGGAAGTGTTCGGCAAGCTCGATCAATACGCAAAGCCGGGCGCGGTGCTGGCCTCGAACACGTCCTATCTGAACATCGACGCCATCGCCGCAGAGACCAGCCGGCCGCAGGACGTGCTCGGCATGCATTTCTTCTCGCCGGCTAACGTCATGAAGCTGTGCGAAATCGTGCGTGCGGAGAAGACGGCGCCGGATGCGCTCGTCACCGCGGTGTCGATCGCGCGCAAGATCGCAAAGGTGCCGGCCGTGGTCGGCGTCTGCGACGGCTTCGTCGGCAACCGCATGCTGGCGCAGCGCGGCAAGCAGGCCGAGAAGCTGTTGTTCGAAGGCGCGCTGCCGCAGCAGGTCGACGCGGTCGTCACCAAGTTCGGCATGCCGATGGGCCCGTTCGCGATGGGCGATCTCGCCGGTCTCGACATCGGCTGGCGCTCGCGCAAGGACCGCGGCATCAAGAGCGAGATCGCGGATGCGCTGTGCGAGGCCGGCCGCTTCGGCCAGAAGACCGGCAAGGGCTATTACAAATATGAGGCGGGCTCGCGCGCGCCGCTGCCGGATCCCGATGTCGAGAAGCTGATCGACGAGACGCTCGCCAAGCTCGGCCTCAAGCGGCGCGCGGTCAGCGACGAGGAGATCCTCGAGCGCATGATGTATCCGATGATCAACGAGGGCGCGAAGATCCTCGCCGAAGGCATTGCCGCGCGTCCGTCCGACATCGATGTGGTCTGGCTGTACGGCTATGGCTGGCCGATCTATCGCGGCGGCCCGATGTACTGGGCCGACAGCGTCGGCCTGAAGCACATCGCCGAGCGGCTGGCGTTCTATGCCAAGGAGACCAATGATCCCTCGCTCGAGCCGGCGCCGCTGCTGAAGCAGCTCGCGGAGGAAGGCAAGACTTTCGCCTCGCTGGCGCAGGGGAAGGCCGCTTGAGGCTTTGCCCTAGCTCCGTGCACAGCTGCGCCCCCCTCCCCCTTGCGGGGAGGGGTTGGGGGTGGGGGTCCACAACGGCAGTCTCGCCCGGAGCCACCCCCCCTCCCTGGCCCTCCCCCACAAGGGGGGAGGGAACGGGAAGAGCGGGGCCGCCTTACGGCAAGAAACACAGAGTCCGCATGACCCATCCTGGCGAACAGTTCTATCCCGAAGGCGTCCGCTGGGACGCGCCGATCGCGCGTGGCACCTTGCCAGATCTGCTGGCAAAGGCGGTCAGTGACTTCGGCGATCGCGACGCGCTGGAATTCCGCGACCGCCCCGTCACCTTCAAGCAACTCGCGGCGCTCGTCGACCAGGCTGCCGCCGCGTTCCTGCGAGCCGGTTTTGGCAAGGGCGCGTCGATCGCGCTGTTCCTCGGCAATACGCCGGATCATCCGATCAACTTCTTCGGCGCGCTCAAGGCCGGCGCCCGCGTCGTGCACCTGTCGCCGCTCGATGGCGAGATCGCGCTGTCGCACAAGCTCAGCGATTCCGGCGCACGCATTCTCGTCACCTCGAACCTGTCGGCGCTGCTGCCGACGGCGCTGAAGTTCCTCGAGAAGGGCCTGCTCGACCGCCTGATCGTCTGCGAGGATGATCATTGGGGCAAGGTCGGTACGTCACAGACGCCGTTGCCGGATAGCTCCGCCGTGACCACCCATCGTGCCTTCGTCGAGGGCGCCGTGGCGCCGGCAGCGTGGCCGGCCATCTCGCCCGACGACATCGCCCTGCTGCAATATACCGGCGGCACCACCGGCCTGCCCAAGGGCGCGATGCTGACCCATGGCAATCTCACCTCGGCAGTGTCGATCGCCGAAATCTGGGGCCGCGCGACGCGCGCGAACGGCAACGGCTCCGACCGAGTCATCTGCGTGCTGCCGCTGTTCCACATCTATGCACTGACGGTGGTGCTGCTGACCTCGCTGCGTCTCGGCAGCCTGATCTCGCTGCACCAGCGCTTCGACTTGGAAGCCGTGATGCGCGACATCGAGGTCAAGCGCGCGACCTATTTTCCCGGCGTGCCGACGATGTGGATCGCGATCGCCAACCTGCCCGATCTCGACACGCGCGATCTGTCGTCGCTGACCAGCGTTGGCTCCGGTGGCGCGCCGCTGCCAGTCGAGGTCGCGCGCATCCTGGAGCGCCGCGTCGGCATGAAGCTGAAGAGCGGCTGGGGCATGACCGAGACCTGCTCGCCCGGCACCGCCCATCCCAAGGGTGGCCCGGACAAGCCCGGCTCGATCGGGATCACGCTGCCCGGCATCGAGATGGACGTCGTGTCGCTCGAGGATCCCGCAAAGGTGCTCGGCGTGAACGAGGTGGGCGAGATCCGGATCAAGGGGCCGAACGTCACCAAGGGCTATTGGAACCGGCCGGACGAAACGGCGCAGTCGTTCGTCGGCGATCATTTCCTGACCGGCGACATCGGCTATGTCGACGCCGACGGTTTCTACTTCCTGGTCGACCGCAAGAAGGACATGATCATCTCCGGCGGCTTCAACGTCTATCCGCAGATGATCGAGCAGGCGATCTACACCCATCCGGCGGTGCAGGAGGTCATCGTGATCGGCATTCCCGACGCCTATCGCGGCGAGGCGGCCAAGGCCTTCATCAAGCTGCGCGACGGCTTCGCGCCGTTCCCGGTCGAGGATCTCCGCGCCTTCCTCACCGGCAAGCTCGGCAAGCACGAGCTGCCGGCGGCGGTCGAGTTCGTCGACGAGCTGCCGCGCACGCCGGTCGGCAAGCTGTCGCGTCACGAACTGCGCCAGCAGCAATCACCCACGTCTCACAGCAAACATCCGTAACAACAACAGGAGGTCGCCCATGACCGATGCCGTCATCGTTTCCACCGCCCGCACGCCGATCGGCAAGGCCTATCGCGGCGCGCTCAACGCCACCGGCGGCGCGACGCTGCTCGGCCACGCCATCGGCGAGGCGGTCAAGCGCGCCAAGGTCGATCCGGCCGAGGTCGAGGATGTCGTGATGGGCGCAGCCCTGCAGCAGGGCTCGACCGGCGGCAACATCGCGCGCAAGGCGCTGCTGCGTGCCGGCCTGCCGGTGTCGGTCGGCGGCACCACCATCGACCGCCAGTGCGCCTCCGGCCTGCAGGCGATTGCGCTCGCGGCGCGCTCGGTGATCTTCGACGGTGTCGAGATCGCGGTTGGCGGCGGCGGTGAATCGATCTCGCTGGTCCAGAACGACAAGATGAACACATTCCAGGCCACCGATCCGGCGCTGCTCGAGATCAAGGGCGACGTCTACATGCCGATGATCGACACCGCCGAGATCGTCGCCAAGCGCTACGGCATCTCCCGCGAGCGCCAGGATGAATATGCGCTGGAGAGCCAGCGCCGCACCGCTGCCGCGCAGCAGGGCGGCAAGTTCAACGATGAGCTGGCGCCGATCTCGACCAAGATGGCGGTCACCGACAAGGCCACCGGCAACGTCTCGTTCAAGGACGTCACCCTGTCGCAGGACGAAGGTCCGCGTCCCGAGACGACGGCCGAAGGCCTCGCCGGCCTCAAGGCCGTGCGCGGCGACGGCTTCTCGATCACCGCCGGCAATGCCAGCCAGCTCTCCGACGGCGCCTCCGCCTGCGTGATCATGAGCGACGCCACCGCGGCGAAGCGCGGCCTGCAGCCGCTCGGAATCTTCCGCGGCTTCGTCGCGCATGGCTGCGAGCCCGACGAGATGGGCATCGGCCCGGTGTTCGCGGTGCCGCGCCTGCTCAAGCGCCACGGGCTGACCGTCGACGACATCGGCCTGTGGGAGCTCAACGAGGCGTTCGCCGTGCAGGTGCTGTACTGCCGCGACAAGCTCGGCATCGACCCCGACAAGATCAACGTCAATGGCGGCGCCATCGCGGTCGGCCATCCCTACGGCATGTCGGGCGCGCGGCTCACGGGCCACGCGCTGATCGAAGGCCGCCGCCGCAAGGCCAAGTACGCGGTGGTGACGATGTGCGTCGGCGGCGGCATGGGCGCCGCCGGCCTGTTCGAGGTGCTGCAATAGGTCTTCGTCATTCCGGGGCGCGCGGAGCGCGAGCCCGGAATCCATACTCACGATGGTGGTTATGGATTCCGGGTTCGCCTCTTCGAGGCGCCCCGGAATGACAGCTCGATTTGTCGACGAATATATACACACGGGAGGATCCGATGGATCTTGCATTCACGAAGGAAGAGCAGGCGTTCCGCGAGGAAGTCCGGGCGTTCTTCAGGGACAACGTGCCCGCGGAGACGCGGCGGAAGATGATCGAAGGCCGCCATCTGTCGAAGGACGAGATGGTGACCTGGTGGCGCATCCTCAACAAGAAGGGCTGGGGTGTCTCGCACTGGCCGGAGGAATATGGCGGCACCGGCTGGACCTCGGTGCAGCACTACATCTTCAACGAGGAGCTGCAGGCCTATCCGGCGCCGCAGCCGCTCGCCTTCGGCGTCAGCATGGTCGGCCCCGTCATCTACACCTTCGGCAACGAGGAGCAGAAGAAGAAGTATCTGCCGCGCATCGCCAATGTCAACGACTGGTGGTGCCAGGGCTTCTCAGAGCCGGGCTCGGGCTCTGACCTCGCATCGCTAAAGACCAAGGCGGAGCGCCGCGGCGACAAGTGGATCATCAACGGCCAGAAGACCTGGACGACGCTCGCGCAGCACGCCGACATGATCTTCTGCTTGTGCCGCACCGATCCCTCCGCGAAGAAGCAGATGGGCATCTCCTTCATCGTGTTCAGCATGAAGTCGAAGGGCGTCACGGTGCGTCCGATCCAGACCATCGACGGCGGCCACGAGGTCAACGAGGTGTTCTTCGACGACGTCGAGGTGCCCATCGAGAACTTGATCGGCGAGGAGAACAAGGGCTGGGACTACGCCAAGTTCCTGCTTGGCAATGAGCGCACCGGGATCGCCCGTGTCGGCGTCTCCAAGGAGCGCATCCGCCGCATCAAGGAGCTCGCCGGCAAGATCGAATCCGGCGGCCGCCCGGTGCTGGAGGATCCGTCGTTCCGCGAGAAGCTCACCGCCTGCGAGGTCGAGCTGAAGGCGCTCGAGCTGACGCAACTGCGCGTCGTCGCCGATGAGGGCAAGCACGGCAAGGGCAAGCCCAATCCGGCGTCCTCGGTGCTGAAGATCAAGGGCTCGGAGATCCAGCAGACCACCACCGAGCTGCTGATGGAGGTGATCGGCCCGTTTGCCGCGCCCTACGACGTCCATGGCGACGACGACAGCAACGAGACCATGGATTGGACCGCCCAGATCGCGCCGAGCTACTTCAACAACCGCAAGGTCTCGATCTACGGCGGCTCCAACGAGATCCAGCGCAACATCATCGCCAAGGCGGTGCTGGGGCTTTGAGTTGCTGTCATTCCGGGGCGCCGCGAAGCGGCGAGCTACGACGCGCAGTTGCGCGTCGGAGAATCCATAACCACCATCGTGAGTATGGATTCCGGGCCCGCGCCTTGCGGCGCCTCCCGGAATGACGCCGATGATGAATTCCGGGTACGAGGATAGAGAGCATGGATTTTGATCTCACCGAGGAGCAGCGTCTCCTCAAGGACAGCATCGACGGCCTGCTGGCGGATGCCTACGATTTCGACAAGCGCAAGCTGTACATGAAGGAGAAGGGCGGCTGGAGCCGCGCGATGTGGTCCAAGCTCGCCGAGCAGGGCCTGCTCGGTCTGCCGTTCTCGGAAGACGACGGCGGCTTCGGCGCCGGCGGCGTCGAGACCATGATCGTGATGGAGGCGATGGGTCGCGCGCTGGTGCTCGAGCCGTATCTCGCAACCGTGGTGCTGGCCGGCGGTTTCCTCCGTCATGGCGGCTCGGCGGCGCAGAAGGCCGCGCATCTGCCTGGAATCATCGACGGCAGTAGGACGTTTGCGTTCGCCCAGCTCGAGAAGCAGTCGCGCTATGACCTGTTCGACGTTGCGACGTCTGCGAAGAAGAAGGGCGATGGCTGGGTCATCGACGGCGAAAAGTTCGTCGTGCTCAACGGCGAGAACGCCGACACCTTGATCGTGACCGCGCGCACCTCGGGCGGCCAGCGCGACAAGTCGGGCATCGGCGTGTTCATCGTGCCGGCCGACGCCAAGGGTGTCACCCGCAAGGGCTATCCGACCCAGGACGGTCTGCATGCCGCCGACATCACCTTCACCGGTGTGGAGGTCGGCGCCGACGCCGCGATCGGCGATCCGGTCAACGCCCTGCCGCTGATCGAACGCGTCGTCGACGAGGCCCGCATCGCGCTGTGCGCGGAGGCCGTCGGCCTGATGGACGAGTCGCTGAAGACCACGGTCGAGTACATCAAGACGCGCAAGCAGTTCGGCGTCGCGATCGGCTCGTTCCAGTCGCTGCAGCACCGGGCATCCGACATGTTCGTCGCGCTGGAGCAGGCCCGCTCGATGTCGATGTTTGCGACCATGGCCGCCGAGTTCGACGACGCCAAGGAGCGCGCCACCTCGATCGCCGCGGCCAAGGTGCAGATCGGCAAGTCGGCTAAGTTCGTCGGCCAGCAGGCGATCCAGCTCCATGGCGGCATCGGCATGACCATGGAGGCCAAGATCGGCCACTACTTCAAGCGTCTGACGATGATCGAGAGCACCTTCGGCGACACCGACTACCACATGCGCCGCGTCAGCGAGGCGGGCGGGTTGATCTAGAAAGCTTTGTCGTTGCCGGGCTTGACCCGGCAACCCATCGCTTTCTGAAGATGGATGCGCGGGCCTTCGCCGCGCCGAAGGGGCTTCGGCCCCGCAGGCGGGTCAACCCCGCGCATGACGGATTTGAGAGGGCTACGCTGCCGGTGTCGACCGGCTCCGGAGTGATTTGATCAATCGAGCCGTCATTGCGAGCGAAGCGAAGCAATCCAGGGCGGTATGCTTGATCTGGATTGCGTCGCCGCTTCGCTCCTCGCAATGACGCGGAGGAAGCAGACATGACCCCCAATCCCTTCGACCTCTCCGGCCAGGTCGCCGTCATCACCGGCTCGAGCCGCGGAATCGGCCGGGCGTCGGCGGAGCTGCTCGCGCAACTCGGCGCCAAGGTGGTGATCTCCAGCCGCAAGCCGGACGCATGCGAGGAGGTTGCGAGCGCCATCCGCGCCAATGGTGGCGAGGCCCACGTCATCCCCTGCAACATCTCGCGCCGCGCTGAGGTCGATGCGCTGATCGACGGTGCCGTCAACCAATACGGCCAGGTCGACATCCTCGTCTGCAATGCTGCGGTCAACCCGTATTACGGTCCGCTGCTCGACATCACCGACGAGGCGTTCGACAAGATCATGGCCTCCAACGTGAAGAGCAATCTCTGGCTCTGCGCCAAGGCGATCCCGCTGATGGCCACGCGCGGCAAAGGCTCGGTCATCATCGTCTCCTCGATCGGCGGCCTGCGCGGCTCGACCGTGATCGGCGCCTACGGCATCTCTAAGGCCGCCGACTTCGCGTTGTGCCGCAGCCTTGCCGGCGAATGGGGGCCGCACGGCGTGCGCATCAATTGCGTCGCGCCCGGCCTGATCAAGACCGATTTCGCCCGCGCGCTGTGGGAGGACGAAGCCCGCCTGAAGCAGCGCTGCGCCACCACCCCGCTGCGTCGCATCGGCGAGCCGCACGAGATCGCCGGCGCGGTCGCCTACCTCGCCTCGGATGCGTCGACCTTCATGACCGGCCAGACCATCGTCGTCGACGGCGGCGTGACAACGGCCGCGGTGTAGCCTTCGTATCCGAGCGGCGGTGCTGATCGCGGGTGTTCACCCTCCCCTGGAGGGGGAGGGTCGCCTCACGACGAGCGAAGCGAGACGTGAGGCGGGGTGGGGTGATCTCTCCACAAGCACCAGCGTCCGTGGCTTCACCCCACCCCGCTCGCCCGCTGCGCGGGCGATCGACCCTCCCCCTCCAGGGGAGGGTGGATAGACACGTGCCGCTCCACCTTGACCTCGCCCGCCCGATCCGCTTGCTTGTCGGCCCAACGTCGTCAACCTACCGGGAAGAAAACCCATGTCCTTCGTGCTGGCCATCGATCAGGGCACCACGTCCTCGCGCGCGATGGTGTTCCGCTCCGACATCTCGATCGCCGCGGTCGCGCAGCAGGAATTCCCGCAGCATTTCCCGGCCTCCGGCTGGGTCGAGCACGAGCCGGAGGACATCTGGACCTCGACGGTGATGACCTGCCGCGATGCGCTTGAGAAGGCGGGACTGACGGCCAAGGACATCGCGGCGATCGGCATCACCAACCAGCGCGAGACCACCGTGGTATGGGACCGCGCCACCGGCCAGGCCGTCCACCGCGCCATCGTCTGGCAGGACCGCCGCACCGCCGACATCTGCGCCAAGCTCAAGGCCGATGGCCACGAGCCGGATGTCAGCGCCAAAACCGGCCTGATCATCGATCCCTATTTCTCCGGCACCAAGGTCGCCTGGATCCTCGACCACGTCCCTGGCGCGCGCGAGCGCGCCGAACGCGGCGAACTGATGTTCGGCACCGTCGATTGCTACCTGCTGTGGCGGCTGACCGGCGGCAAGGTGCATGCCACCGATGCCACCAACGCTTCGCGCACGCTGCTGTTCAACATCCACACCGGTGCGTGGGACGAGACGCTGCTGAAGCTCTTGCGCGTGCCGCGCTCGATGCTGCCCGAGGTGAAGGATTCCTCCGCCGATTTCGGCACCACCACGCCCGATCTGTTCGGCGGCCCGATCAAGGTCGCGGGGATCGCCGGCGACCAGCAGGCGGCCACCATCGGCCAAGCCTGCTTCACGCCGGGCATGATGAAGTCGACCTACGGCACCGGCTGCTTCGCGCTGCTCAACACCGGCGCCACGCCGGTGAAATCGAACAACAAGCTGCTGACGACGATCGCCTATCAGCTCAACGGCGTCAGGACCTACGCGCTCGAAGGCTCGATCTTCGTCGCCGGCTCGGCCGTGCAGTGGCTGCGCGACGGGCTCGGCATCATCAAGCATGCCGCCGAAACCGGCCCGCTCGCCGACAAGTCCGACTCGATGCAGTCGGTCTATCTGGTGCCGGCCTTCGTCGGCCTCGGCGCACCGTATTGGAATCCGCGCGTGCGCGGCGCGCTGTTCGGCCTGACCCGCAATACCGGCCCGGCCGAGCTCGCGCATGCCACGTTGGAGAGCGTGTGCTACCAGACCTACGATCTGTGGGCCGCGATGCGCGCCGACTGGCCCGATGCGTCCGCCGCCACGATCGTGCTGCGCGTCGACGGCGGCATGACCGCCTCGGACTGGACCATGCAGCGTCTCGCCGACCTGCTCGACGCACCAGTCGACCGTCCGATGATCCAGGAGACCACCGCGCTCGGCGCCGCCTATCTCGCCGGCCTCCACGCGGGCGTCTATCCGGAGCCGGAAAAGTTCGCCGACAATTGGCGGCTCGAGCACCGCTTCCGGCCGGCGATGAGCGCGGCGACGCGAGAGCGCAAGCTCGCCGGCTGGGCTCGCGCCGTGAAGGGGGTGCTGGCGAGCGACGAGGGCGAGTAGGGCGCTCGCCTCCCACAGCAGCTAAGCCAGGAACGCAGCAAGGTCGGCATTGACCTGCTTCATGTGGGTCACGAATAGCCCATGCGGGCCGCCGGGATAGACCTTCAGCTCGGCGCCCTTGATGCCCTTGGCGGTCGGCCGTGCCGTCATGTCGAGCGGCGCTGAGACGTCCTTGTCGCCGTGCAGGATCAGCACGGGACGGTCGATCTTCGCAAGCACCGGCCGCAGGTCGGTCGCGATCAGCGCGCGGTTGGTGGCGACCGCGACGGGAATGGGCATCTGGCGCATCATCGCCGCGACCCATTCCATCATCTGCGGCGAGGCGTCCTTAGTGAAGAACGGCAGCTTGTTGTCCTCGATCCATTTCGGAAAGTCGCTCTGCCACGCGGCCCAGCACTGCTCGAAATAGCCGTGGGGCGCGCCGAGCGCATTGTCCGCGGTCTGCAGCGGAAACGGCGTCGTCGGTCCGAGCATCGCGATGCGCGAGATGCGTCCCGTGCCGTGCCGCGCGACGTAGTTGAGGATCTCGTTGCAGCCCATGGACATGCCGACCAGCGCGACATCATCAAGGTCGAGCTGCGCGATGACCTCGGCGATGTCGTCGGCCAGGCGGTCGAGCTCGTAGCCGCCGCCCGGCACGTCGGAGCGTCCATGGCCGCGGCGGTCGAAGGCAATGCAGTGCAGCCCGCGCTGGCTGAGATCGGAGATCTGGTAGGTCCACATCGCGCTGGTCAGCGCCCAGGCATGTACGAACAGCACCGGCCGGCCGCTGCCCCACTCCTCGTGATAGAGCGTCACGCCGTCGCTGCAGCGGATACGGGGGCGCGCCGCGGTCGGTGCGGCGGCGAGGCTCGGTCCCGTCGCCGCGAAGCTGGCTGCTGCCGCGGTCAGCAGCACGTCTCGTCGTTGCATGGGCATGGCTCCTGATGTTGAATGCGCCGACCATGCCGGGACCGCTGTGCGGTTCCAATTACGTCCGGGGTAAGCTGGTTGCCGATCACCCTTCAATCAGGTCGTCTTGAGTGACCATTCCCGACGGATATGTCGACGTCCCGCCCGGCAAGGTCGCGGCCGTGGTGACCTCGCTGGAAATGCTGGCACCGCCAGTGTTGCCGCCCGATCCGGTCGGCGACTGGAGCATTCGCCGCGTCGCGCAGCCCGATCTCGCTTGGTACCGCGACCTCTATGCCCGCGTCGGCTGGGAGTGGCTGTGGTCGCAGCGCACGCGGATGAGCGATGCGGAGCTTGCCAAGACGATTCGCGCTGACGGAGTCGAGATCTACACCTTGGCGCATGGCGGCGGTGATGAAGCCCTGCTGGAGCTCGACTTCCGCAAGAAGACCGATTGCGAGCTGGCGCTGTTCGGCGTCACGTCGAAGCTGATCGGCACCGGCGCCGGACGGCTGCTGATGAACCACGCGCTGCGCCGCGCCTGGGCGCAGCCGCTGACGCGGCTCTGGGTCCACACCTGCAGCTTCGATCATCCCCGTGCGCTGGCCTTCTACCAGCGCTCCGGCTTCCGTCCCTTCCGGCGGCAGATCGAGATCGCCCCCGACCCGCGCCTCGACGGCACGCTGCCGCGCGACGTCGCAGCGCATGTGCCGCTGCTCGCCTGAACATGGGAGCTGACAACGGCGCCGAACGGCGCTTCAATGCGCCGCACAGGAGGATAACCGATGTTCCTGATCGGCCAATACGACTCGCCTTTCGTCCGCCGCACCGCGATCGCGCTCAAGCTCTACGGCGTGCCGTTCGAGCACAAGCCGTGGTCGACCTTCGGCGACGCCGACAAGATCGCGCCGTACAATCCGCTGCTGCGCGTGCCGGTGCTGGTGCTGGATGACGGCGAGGCGCTGATCGATTCAGCGGCGATCCTCGATCATCTCGACGAGACCGTCGGGCCCGAGCGCGCGATGCTGGCGCGGAGCGGCGCGCTGCGCCGCCAGCAGCTGCATACGATCGCGCTCGCGACCGGTCTCGGCGACAAGGCCGTCAGCCTTATCTACGAGCGCGTGCTGCGCAAGGACCGCCTCGCGCTGTGGGTCGCGCGCTGCGAGGCCCAGATCTCCGGCGTGCTGGCAATGCTGGAGGCCGAGCGCGCAGATGTGACGAGCGCCTATTGGTATGGCGACAACATCGGCCACGCCGACATCGCCGTCGCCTGCGTGCTGCGCTTCACACGCGAGGCGCATCCGCATCTGTTCGACGCCGCGCGCTATCCGGCGCTGGCGGCCCACGCCGCAAGGTGCGAGGCGCTGCCGCCATTCCAGGAGATCGTCCAGCCGCTGGCCCCTCCGAGCGGGGATTGATGGAGTCCATCGAGACGCCAGACCGTGCCGCTTGCTCGGTGCTCACCCTCCCCTGGAGGGGAGGGGCGCCTCACGATGAGCGAAGCGAAACGTGAGGCGGGGTGGGGTGATCTCTCCATCAGCAGCAGTGCTCGTGGCTTCGCCCCACCCCGCTCGCCCGCTGCGCGTGCGAGCGACCTTCCCCCTCCAGGGGAGGGTGGGCAGCAGCGCAAGAGGCGTGGGCCGAGCGGCGCGCCCCTCACGGCTTGAAATACACGTCCACCTTCATACCCACCGCGAACGGGCCCGGCTCGGCGAGATCGACCAGCACTTCCACCACGTCAACGTCGGTCATGTTGCGCTGGCTGAGCGCAGCAGTGCGGCTGCTCTCGACCAGCGGGGCGATGGCGGCGACCTTGCCGGCGACGTCGCGGCCGCGGAAGGCGTCGGAGCGGACCACCGCCTGCTGGCCGACCTTGATCTTGTCGAGGTCGCGCTGGTCGAGCTCGGCGCGCACGCGCAGCGAGGACGTATCGCCGAGCAGCACCAGCGGTGGCGTCGTCTGCGGCGAAGCGATCTCGCCGGTGCGCGCATTGACCTGCAGCACCGTGCCGTCGAGCGGCGCGCGGATGGTGAGCTTTTCCAACGTGGCGCGGGCGCCCTGCAGTTCGCTGCGGGCGACGTTGAGCTGGCCCTCGGCGCTGACCGGCAGCGGCGCATCCGCGGTGACCTTGCGCAGCTCGTCGGCCTGTTGCTCCAGCTTCGCCTGCGCGGCTGTCAATTGCGTGCGTGCGGTGTCGACATCGGCATCGGTGCCGCGCCCGGCGCGCCGCTCGGTCACGGCCTTGTCGAGCGCAGCACGCGCGTCGAACACCGCCGCCTGCGCATCGGCGAGGCCGTCTTCGGCGCGGCGCCGGGGACCCGCGCCAGACGGCGTCGACTCCTTGTTGCGCACGCGCTTGCGCATCGCGACCTGCGCCTCGGCGCTGGCGAGCTGCGCGCGAGCTTCGCCATCGCTGAGCCGCACCAGGACCTGGCCGGCGAACACGGTCTCGTTTGGCCTGACCAGCACCTCCTGGATCAGCCCAACCACCGGCGCGCCGAGCTTGATCAGGCCGGATGCCGGCTCGACCCGGCCGGGTGCGACGGCCAGCCAGCGTTCCTCCTGGGCATTGGCGGCACGCGCTGTCGGTGGAATCGAGGTCGGCGTGACGATGATAGCCAATGCAGCCGCGGCGACGAGCCCGAGCAGGTGAGCGCGTTCTGGAATTCCCGATATCATGCGTGCGAGACTTTCTTCATGGACTCGCCGCCGCTCTCCTCGCGGACGATGCGGCCGTCCTCGATGTGAATGACGCGATTGGCAAACGGCAGGATGCGCGGATCGTGCGTCACCACGAGCACCGCGCGCGACGGATCCTTGGCGATATCGGCGAGCAGGGTCATGATCGCCTGACCGTTGGCGGTATCGAGTGCGCCGGTCGGCTCGTCGGCGAGAATGACCTGCGCCTTGCCGACGATGGCGCGGGCGATCGCGACGCGCTGCTGCTCGCCGCCCGAGAGCTGGCGCGGGAACGACCGCTTCTTCGGGCCGAGGCCGACCCGCTCGAGCACCTCGCGCGCCGCCAGTTTCGCGGCCCGCGCGCGTTCGCCGCGCACGTCGAGCGCGAGCCGCACATTGTCCTCGGCGTTCAACGTCGGAAACAGATGATAGGATTGGAAGATGAAGCCGATGCGCTCGCGGCGCAGCTTCGCCAGCGCCTCGGGATCGAGCCCCGCGACCGGCTGGTTGGCAACCCGCACGGCACCGCCATCCGGCGTCATCAGGCAGCCCAGGATCGACAGCAGCGTGGTCTTGCCGCTGCCCGAGGGGCCCATCAGCAGCGCCAGCTCGCCGCCCTTCAGCGACAGACTCACGCCCTTCAGCGCCTGCACCCTTCCGGCCCCCTGGCCGAGGTGATGCACGAGATCGGTGGCCTCGAGCACGGTGTCGGTCATCGCGAGAACACCAGGGTCGGATCAATGCGCATGACCTTGAGGATCGCCGCGATCGCCGAGCCGACGCACATCGTCAACGTCAGCACGAACAGCGCGACCGTCAGCGTCGGGGTCATGATGACCGGCAGCGCCGATTCCGCGGTCGCGGCCGCCACGATCCTGCCGATCGCCGCAGCGCCGGCGAAGCCGACGATGGCGCTGAGCAGCGCCTGCCAGATGATGACGGTGTAGATGTAGCGGCTGGACGAGCCGATCGCGCGCAGGGTCGCGAACTCGTTGATGTGATCCTTGGTGCTGGAATAGAGCGTCTGCGCCACGATCACGGTGCCGACGATGAGGCCGAGCAGGGCGCCGGCGAACAGCGCGGCACCCGCGCCGGTGCCGAACAGCCAGAACGAGCGGCTGCGGCTCGCGAACTCGGCTGCGGTCAGCACGTCGACATTGGACAGACTGTCGCGCAGCGCCCGCTGCACGGTCCAGAGGTCGGCCTCGGCCGCCAGCTTGACCACCAGATAGGACGCCTTGTTCGAGGCGATGCCGGTATAGGCGCGGGCGCGGTCGACGTCGGTGAACACGTAAGGCGTTGTCGTGAACGAGCGGATGCCTTTGGTGACAGCCATCACCTGCACCTTCTGGTCGCGGAGCTCCGCAGCCTGGCCGGCGCCGCCGATGCCGAGCCGCTCGAAATAGGTCTGGTCGATGGCGACCGCGCCCGGCACGGACAGGTCGTCCAGCCGTCCCTCCACCACGTTCCAGGGATGCAGCCCGAGCCCGCGCAGTTCCGAGCCGACCACGAAGACCGGCGTCGTGGTGCCCTGCGGCAGCCGCCATTGCGCATAGCCGATCACCAGCGGCGTCGCCTCCGCCACTCCGGGAACCGCCAGCGCCCGGAACCGCTGCCGCTCGTCGAGCAGCGAGGGATCCTCGAAGCATTTGGTGCCGACCGGCATGATCCACAGCTCGGCCGGGGAATGGTCGATCATGGTCGTGACCATCCGGCGGAAGCCGACATAGAGGCCCATCTGCACGGTCACCAGCACGATCGAGAAGATGATGCCGATGATGGTGGCAATGAATCGAAGCCTGTCATGGAACAGGTTTCGGGACGCAAGCCTGAACTGCAACGACATGAACGAAAAACCACCCGGAGGCCCCGGCGGCATTTCAGCCGGTTACCGGGGATAAGTCCACGCTGCATCGCATGGCGCCGGCTGTGGCGCTTTGTCATTCGCGGCGGCCGTGGCGCGGGGGACACGGAGGAGGGGCGTCCAAGTGCAGCGTGTGAGCCGAGCAGGGGGCGTCATAACCGCTGTCGTCCCTGCCTAGTGCGCAATTGCGCACGCGGCGCAGGGACCCATAACCACAGGGAGATGTCGTTTTGCGCGATATCAGCCACCGCGGACGACGGGTAGATCACGCGGTATGGGTCCCCGCGTTCGCGGGGACGACAGCTGTGGATGGGGCGACCGCGCCGGCTACTTCGCGCCGACCGCCTTCTTGCGCCAGGCGAGATGAACGGCACAGGTGCAGCCCACCGGATGGCTCGCGAGCTCGGCGGGGGCGGCGTCGTTGGCCGGAGCGGGCGAAGCGACGGCGCGCGCTGCCGCGTCCGCCTGCTGGCCGCCCCTTGCCGGAATGTAGTTCAGGATCGGCGCCAGCCAGCGCTCGACTTCGGCGACGGTCATGCCCTTGCGCGCGGCGTAGTCCTCGACCTGGTCGCGCTCGATCTTGCCGACGCCGAAATAGAAGCTCTCCGGCGAGGCAAAATAGAGGCCCGACACCGACGAGCCCGGCCACATCGCAAAGCTCTCGGTCAGCCGCACGCCGGCATTCTTCTCGGCGTCGAGCAGTTCGAACAAGGTCGCCTTCTCGGTGTGGTCGGGTTGCGCCGGGTAGCCGGGCGCGGGACGGATGCCGTGATACTTCTCCAGGATCAGATCGTCCGGCGAGAGCGCCTCGTCCGGAGCGTAGGCCCAGAACTCGCGGCGGACGCGGGCATGCAGGCGCTCGGCGAACGCCTCGGCGAGGCGGTCGGCCAGCGCCTTCACCAGGATCGAGGAATAGTCGTCATTGGCGTTCTTGAAGCGGTCGGCGACGGCATCCTCGCCGAGGCCTGTCGTGACGACGAAGCCGCCGACATAGTCCGGCACGCCGGAACCCACAGGCGCGATGAAGTCGGAGAGTGCGGTGTTGAAGCGACCCTCGCGCTTCTCGAGCTGCTGGCGCAGCGTGTGCAGCGTCGCGATCTGCTTGGTGCGGCCCTCGTCGGCATAGAGCACGATGTCGTCGCCGGCCGCATTTGCCGGCCAGAAGCCGATCGCGGCGCGGGCCGTGAACCACTTCTCGTCGACGATGCGCTTGAGCATCTTCAGCGCGTCGTCATACAGCGCGCGCGCGGCCTCGCCGACCTTGGCGTCGTCGAGGATGCCAGGAAAACGACCGGCAAGCTCCCAGGTCTGGAAGAACGGCGTCCAGTCGATATAGGGCACGAGCTCGGCGAGGTCGTAGTCGACGAACGTCTTGGTGCCGAGGAAGGTCGGCTTCACCGGCTTCACCTTGGCGAAGTCGATCTTCGGCGCGTTGGCGCGGGCGTCCGCGAGCTTCAGCCGCTTCTTGTCGGCCTGGCCGCGCAGATGCGCAGCGGCGATCTTCTGATACTCGCTGCGAACCTCCGTGGCGTAGGTATCCTTGCGCTCCGGCGACAGCAGTGAGGAGGCGACGCCGACGGCGCGGCTGGCGTCGTTGACGTGAACGACCGGGCCATTCTGGTAGTTCGGATCGATCTTGACCGCGGTATGGACACGGCTCGTCGTGGCGCCGCCGATCAGGAGCGGCACGTTCAGGCCCTGGCGCTCCATCTCCGAGGCGAGATACGCCATCTCGTCGAGCGAGGGCGTGATCAGGCCGGAGAGACCGATGATGTCGGCGTTCTCGGCCTTGGCCGTCTCGATGATCCTGGCCGCGGGCACCATGACACCGAGGTCGATGACCTCGAAATTGTTGCACTGGAGCACGATGCCGACGATGTTCTTGCCGATGTCGTGGACGTCGCCCTTGACGGTGGCGAGCACGATCTTGCCGGCGTTGGAGCGCTCATTGGCCCGGCCCTTGTTAGCAGCCTTCTCCGCCTCCATGAACGGCATCAGATAGGCCACCGCCTGCTTCATCACGCGCGCGGACTTCACGACCTGCGGCAGGAACATCTTGCCGTCGCCGAAGAGGTCGCCGACCACGTTCATGCCGGCCATCAGCGGGCCTTCGATGACGTCGAGCGGTCGCGTCGAGGCGGCGCGTGCCTCTTCCGTGTCCTGCTCGATGAACTCGGTGATCCCATGCACCAGCGCGTGGCTCAACCGCTTGTCGACCGGCCATTCGCGCCAGGCCAGATCGGCCTCCTTGGTCTGCTTGCCCTGGCCGCGGAATTTCTCGGCCAGCGCCAGCAGCCGCTCCGAGGCGCCGGGGTCGCGGTTGAGCACGACGTCTTCGCACACCTGGCGCAGCTCCGGATCGATGTCGTCGTAGACGATCATCTGACCGGCATTGACGATGCCCATGTCCATGCCCGCCTTGATGGCGTGATACAGGAACACCGAATGCATGGCTTCGCGCACCGGCTCGTTGCCGCGGAACGAGAAGGAGAGATTGGAGACGCCGCCCGAGACATGCGCATGCGGCAGGTTCTGCCGGATCCAGCGTGTCGCTTCGATGAAGTCGACGCCGTAATTGTTGTGTTCCTCAAGTCCGGTCGCGATGGCGAAGATGTTGGGATCGAAGATGATGTCCTCAGGCGGAAAGCCGATCTGCTCGACCAGGATCTTGTAGGCGCGGGCGCAGATCTCGGTCTTGCGCTTGTAGGTGTCGGCCTGGCCGGTCTCGTCGAACGCCATCACGACCACGGCGGCGCCGTGGCGACGCGCGATCTTCGCTTCGTGAATGAACTTCTCCTCGCCTTCCTTGAGCGAGATCGAGTTCACCACCGGCTTGCCCTGCACGCATTTCAGGCCGGCCTCGATGACGTGGAATTTCGAGGAATCGACCATCACGGGAACGCGGGCGATGTCCGGCTCGGCAGCGACGAGGTTGAGGAAGGTCCGCATCGCGGCTTCCGAATCCAGCAGGCCCTCGTCCATGTTGACGTCGATGACCTGGGCGCCGTTCTCGACCTGGTCGCGCGCGACCTGCAGCGCCGCGGTGTAATCGCCGGCGGTGATCAGCTTGCGGAATTTGGCCGAGCCCGTGACGTTGGTGCGCTCGCCGACATTGACGAACGGAATGGCGGGCGTGAGTTCGAACGGCTCGAGGCCCGACAGCCGCAGCCGCGGCGCGATCTCCGGCACGGCGCGAGGCTTGTGCGGGGCGACGGCGGCGGCGATCGCCGCGATATGTTCGGGCGTGGTGCCGCAGCAGCCGCCGACGATGTTGACGAGGCCGTCCCGCGCAAATTCACCGATCAGTCGCGCCATGTAGGCCGGCGTCTCGTCATACTGGCCGAACTCGTTGGGCAGGCCGGCATTGGGATAGGCACACACCAGCGCGTCGGCAACGCGGCCGATGTCGGCGACATGGGCGCGCAGATCCTCGGCGCCGAGCGCACAGTTGAAGCCGATGGTCAGCGGTTTCGCGTGGCGGACCGAATTCCAGAACGCCTCCGGCATCTGGCCCGAGAGCAGGCGGCCGGACTTGTCGGTGATGGTGCCCGAGATCATGACGGGCACGTCGATGCCGCGCTCCTCGCAGAGCTCGGCGATGGCGTACAGCGCCGCCTTGGCATTGAGCGTGTCGAAGATGGTCTCGAGCAGCAGGATGTCGGCGCCGCCGTCCAGGAGCCCGCGCGCCTGCTCGCCATAGGCGAGCCGGAGGTCGTCGAAGGTCACGGCGCGGTAGCCGGGGTTGGAGACGTCGGGCGAGATCGAGGCGGTGCGGTTGGTCGGGCCCATTGCGCCGGCGACGAAGCGCTGTTTGCCGTCCTCGGCCGCAACGCGGGTCGCGGCATTGCGGGCGAGCCGGGCGCCCTCGCGGTTCAGTTCGTAGATGATGTCGGAGAGGTCGTAATCGGCCTGCGCGATCGAGGTTGCCGAGAAGGTGTTGGTGGCGACGATGTCGGCCCCGGCGCGCAGATATTGCGCGTGGATGTCCTCGATGGCGTCGGGCTGCGTCAGGATCAGCAGGTCGTTGTTGCCGCGGAGGTCGCGATGGAAGTCCTTGAACCGCTCGCTGCGGAAGGCGGCCTCGTCGAGCTGCAGCGCCTGGATCATCGTGCCCATGGCGCCGTCGAGGATCAGGATTCGCTTGGCTGCAGCGGCAAGGAAGGCGGTACGCGCTGGAGATACAGGGGTGGACATCAGGCGGCAGCCTTGTTGGCGGACTTCGGACGGATGCCGAGCAGATGGCTGATCGCGAACACGAGGTCGGCGCGGTTCATGGTGTAGAAGTGGAAGGTGTCGACGCCATGCTTGGCGAGCTTTTGCACCTGGCCTGCGGCGACGGTCGCCGCGACCAGCTTGCGGGTCTCGGGATCGTCGTCGAGACCGTCGAATTTTTCGGCCAGCCAGTCCGGCACCGTCGTGCCGGCGCGGGTCACAAAGCCACGCGCCTGCTTGAAATTGTGCATCGGCATGATGCCGGGCACGATCGGGATCGTGATGCCGCGGGCGCGGACACGGTCGAGGTAGCGGAAGTAGAGATCGTTGTCGAAGAACACCTGGGTGATGGCGCGGGTGGCGCCGGCGTCGACCTTGGCCTCGAGCATGTCGATGTCGGCGTCGAAGTCGCGGCTCTCGGGGTGCTTCTCCGGATAGGCGGAGACCGAGACCTCGATGTCGGGATGGCGCTTCTTGATGCCGGCGATCAGCTCGGGCGAGCTCTGATAGCCCTCGGCATGGGTGTAGTAGGGCGTGCCGATGCCGCCGGGCGGATCGCCGCGAAGCGCCACGATGTGGCGGACGCCGACCTCGTGATAGCGGTCGACGACCTCGTCGATCTCCCGGCGCGAGGCGCCGACACAGGTGAGATGGGCCGCCGGCAGCAGCGCGGTCTCCTTCAGGATGCGCGCGATGGTGGCGTGGGTGCGCTCGCGGGTCGAGCCGCCCGCGCCGTAGGTTACCGAGACGAAGCTCGGCTCCAGCGGCGCGAGGCGCTCGATCGAGGCCCACAGCGTCCGGTCCATCTCCTCGGTCTTCGGCGGGAAGAACTCGAACGAGATCTTCGGCCGGATGATGGCGGAGTGGCCGTCGGCGATGGCGGTGGCGAGGTCGGTCATGGCAGCGCAGGTTCCCGGTGGCGCGTAAATTTCAACTCAAGAGGGGATCGCTCTTTGGATGTGGGAAGATAAGGGAAGTGCGTCGCAATAGACAGCCCACCCCAAATGGGATTTCGCCCACTTGTATGTATTTTGATGACTTTTGTCTGCTATCATCGATTGTGTGATGGGCAGATAAAATGTTGATGTTTCAATGTGTGTTGGCTGTGAGTGAACGGATTTGGTCGAGATCGAGTGTGGGACGTTTCGAGGGCGATGTTGTATACAATGTCCGCGTCCCAACTCGGGATGGTGTCGATCCCTGCATTTCCAGCAGGGCTCCGCCGCGGTTGGCCCATTGTGGCACGCCGCGCAGTCATTAGGTTGAAGCCATGATCCCGCTTTCAGTGCTCGACCTCTCCGTCACGACCACCGCCACGCCTGCCTCGGCGGCACTGCGCAACAGCATCGATCTGGCCCGCCATGTCGATCAGCTCGGCTACGTCCGCTATTGGCTGGCTGAGCACCACAGCCTGCCGTCGGTGGCGAGCCCGTCGCCCGACATCATGATTGGGCAGATCGCGGCAGCGACGCAGCACATCCGCGTCGGCTCCGGCGGCGTCATGCTGCCCAACCATGCGCCACTGGTGGTCGCGGAGCGCTTCAAGATGCTGGAGGCACTGTTTCCCGGCCGGATCGATCTCGGCCTGGGCCGCGCGCCGGGCACCGACGGCACCACGGCCTATGCGCTGCGCAGCCGGCTCGACCGCCGCGAGGGCGACGACTTCCTGGAGCGGCTGCATGAGCTGATGCTGTGGGAGACCCGCGAGTTCCCTGCCGGTCATCCTTACAACAACGTCATCGCCATGCCCGACGACGCGCCATTGCCGCCGATCTGGCTGCTCGGCTCCAGCGACTATTCCAGCGAGCTGTCGGCGCAGCTCGGCATGGGGTTCGGCTTCGCACATCATTTCGCCAGCCACGACGCCGTCGACGCGATGCGAACCTACCGCGCCCATTTCACGCCGTCGCGCTGGCGGACACAGCCGCATGCGATCCTGGCGGTCGCGGTGGTGACGGCCGAGACCGACGCCGAGGCGGAGCGGCTGGCGTCGTCGATGGACCTCAACCGCCTCAGGCGCGACCGCGGCCAGTTCCTGCCGCTGCCGAGCCCCGAGGAGGCCGCGGCGTACATGTATACAGACGCCGACCGCGCCTCGATCGCACGCAACCGGTCGCGGCTGTTCGTGGGCAGCCCGGCGACGGTGCGAGCCAAGCTCGATCCGATGATCGCGGCAAGCCAGGCCGACGAGCTGATGGTGATCACGGCGACCTTCGACCACGACGCCCGCAAGCGCTCCTACAGCCTGCTTGCCGACGCCTTCGGCCTCGAGCGGAAGGCGGCGGCGTAACGAGAGTCGTCAACAGACCTCGATCGGATTTGGGGGGAGCGGCAGAGCAGGATCATCTCCCCGCCATCTCGATCGAGGATCTGAGTTTTGCGCCCCTCGCTCTCCACATCGTCATGGCCGGGCTTGTCCCGGCCATCCACGTCGATCGGCATGTTGAGAACGACGTGGATGCCCGGGACAAGCCCGGGCATGACTGAGTAATTCACAAGCAGGCTTATTCGTCGGGACAGCTCCGCGTCTTCCCTGCTCACCACGTGATTAGCGGCGAACGACGCAGGAAGCTGTCGTCGCTCACCTGGTCCACCGCGAAGCGCGCGACATCGGCCCGCGCGATCGTGCCGCCGTGAAAACCTGTGAGGTCCGTCAGCGCGCGGACCGTCTGGCCGCCCGGCTTGTCGTTGAGCATGGCGGGACGGACGATGACCCAGTCGAGCCCGCTATCGCGGATGATCGCCTCCTGCCGGTTCTTGTCGGCATAGACGTTGCGCAGCAGCAGCGGCAGGATCAGCCGGTCGTAGACGAAGCCGCCATGTCCCCGGCTGTCGCCTGCGCCGATCCCGGTGATGGCGACAAGGCGCGCAACATTCTCGGCCTCCATCGCCTTGACGAGCGCCCGCGTCGATGTCGAGAGCGTGGTGACCTCGCGAAACGGGCTGAGCGCGGTGCCCAAGGAACTGATGACGACATCCTGTCCCTTGAGCGCCATGCGAAGCGTGGCTTCGTCGCGCGCATCGCCGACGATCAGTTGCGCGCCTTGCAGGTCCCCGGCCTTGTCGGGCGAGCGCACCAGCGCGGTGACGTGATGGCCGCGCGCCAGCGCGTCGCGCACGATCAGCCGTCCGGTGTCGCCGGTGGCGCCAAGCACGAGGATGTTAGACTTGGGTGTGGTGACATTGCTATCTTGACTGGTCATGATGATCTCCATGGTGTGAGGGGGCGCATTCGCGGAAGCGCGCCGCGCAATTCGGTTTCGGGGGATGATGAGCGGCTCGGCTTCAGGCCGTGGCCGAGATCTCGGCGACAAAGTCGCGGTACGAGCGCAGCGGCCGGCCCAGCAGCGCGGTGAGGCGCGCGACGTCGCCCTCGTCCGGCACCATGCCGTCGGTTAGGAAGCGCTCGGCCATCAGTCGCATGTCGAACGCCATCCAGCTCGGCATGACCTGCCGGAGGTTGGTCTCGAACTGCGCGGTGTTGTCGCCGCCATAGGCGATCGTGCGGCCCAGCACGTCAGACCAGATCGCAGCGGCATCAGCGTCGGTCAGCGTGTCCGGACCGACCAGATTGACCCGCGCGAGCGGGAGCGGCGTAGCCGACTGCTCCCTGCGGATCAGCTCGATTGCGGCGATCTCGCCGATGTCACGCGCGTCGATCATCGCGAGGCCCTTGGCTCCGATCGGCATCGGGTAGACGCCGTAGTCGAGCACGACGTCCTTGATCGTGAGATCGTTGTTCATGAAGTAGGCGGGGCGCAGGATGGTGGCGTTCAGGCCCATCTGCTCGATCATCCGCTCGACGGCGAACTTGCCGGCGAAGTGCGGCACGTTGACGTAGACGTCGCTGTGGATCACCGAGAGATAGACGATGCGCTCGATGCCGGCCTCGCGGACCAGATTGAGCGCGATCAGCGCCTGAGTGAATTCATCAGGCGTGACGGCGTTGAGCAGGAACAGGGTCGAGACGCCCGAGAACGCGCCGCGCAGCGAATCGACGTCGAGCAGGTCGCCTTGGGCGATCTGAACGCCTGCCGGAAGCTTGGCCTTGCCAGGATCGCGGACGAGGGCGCGGACATGGGCCCCGCGCCTGACGAGTTGTTCGACGACGCGACGGCCGACGGTTCCAGTGGCACCGGTCACGAGGATGGTCATGGGATCACTCCGGGTTGGTGTTGAGACACCCGGAAGATATCGATCCACATGCGAGCCAATAGGCGCTATATTTGGACATGTCGTCTCATTGGTGGAACAGATGGATCTGCTTGCGCTCGCCGATTTCACGCTCGTCGCCCGCCACGGCGGCTTCGGCCGGGCCGCCCGCGCCAGCGGTCGTCCCAAGGCAACGCTGTCCCGCCGCGTCGCAGAGCTCGAAGCGAGCCTGGACATCAGGCTGATCGAGCGCGGCGGGCGCACACTGAAGCTGACCGAGGAAGGGCGGGCGCTGTTCGAGCGCACGGGCGCGCTGCTGACCGAGCTCGACGAGACCGTCGGTGCGATAGCCTCAGGCGGCGACCAGCCGCGCGGCCGGTTGCGGATCAGCGCGCCGCTGCTGTTCTCGCAGACCGCGATGGGCAAGCTCGCCGCTACGTTCGCGCTCAGATATCCGGAGGTCCGGCTCGAGGTGACGACCGACGACCGCGCCGTCGACATGGTCGAGGAAGGCTATGACCTGGTGATCAGGGTCAATCCCGATCCCGATGAGAGCCTCGTCGGCCGCATCTTCCTGCGCGATCAGCTGGTGGTCGTGGCCAGCCCAAGCCTGACGCGGCCGGCGGACGGCGCGCTCGTTCCTGCGGTTGTTCGCAGCACCGAGCAGATCGCAGCTTGGGACGTCATGGCTGCAACGGGATCATCGCGCATCGCGATCGATCCGATCCTGCGGTTGTCATCGCTGATCATGGTGCGCGATGCGGTCCGTGCCGGTGTCGGCGCCGCATGCCTGCCGTTCTCGCTCGCCAGCCACGATCTCGCTGTAGGCCGGCTCGTGCAGTGGGCGGATCTCGACGCGCCAGCGGTTGCGCTGTGGGCGCTGTATCCGTCGCGGCGGCTGTTGAGCGCGCGCGTCTCCGCCTTTCTCGACCATCTGAAGCAGGCGTTCCCGATGGGAACGCCGGCCGAGCTGGCGGCCTATCTGGAGCCGCGAGATGACGGTCCGATCACTCCATCCGCTCGCTGAATGTTGCGCGGAACGGGTGCGCCGGATAGACGCCGACGATGCGCAGCTCGCGGGAGAAGAACTTCAGCTCCTCCAGCGCGAAAGCGAGGCCCTTGTCGTTCGGGTGGCCGTCGACATCGGCATAGAATTGCGTGGCGAAGAAGTTGCCGTCGACCATGTAGCTTTCGAGCTTGGTCATGTTGACGCCGTTGGTGGCGAAGCCGCCGAGCGCCTTGTAGAGCGCAGCCGGCAGGTTGCGCACGCGGAACACGAAGCTCGTGACCAGCGGCCCGGAATTCTGCTCGGCCCACTGCTCCTGGCGCGCCAGCACCACGAAACGCGTGGTGTTGTGGGCCTCGTCCTCGATGTCCTCGGCGAGGATGTCGAGGCCGTAGATCTCGGCCGCCAGCCGCGAGGCGATCGCCGCGACGCTCCTGTCGCCGCGCTGGGAGACGTCGCGCGCGCTGCCCGCGGTGTCGCCCGCCACGATCGGCCGGACGCCGAGCTGGCGGATGATGCGGCGACACTGGCCGAGCGCGTGGACGTGGCTTTCGACGGTCTTGATGTCGGCGAGCCTGGTGCCCTTCAGCGCCATCAACTGGTGGCGGACCGGCAGGAACCACTCGCCGATGATGTAGAGGCCCGAGGCCGGCAGCAGATGGTGGATGTCGGCGACGCGGCCGGCGACCGAATTCTCGATCGGGATCATGCCCAGGTCGGCCTCGCCGGAGGAGATCGCGCTCAGCGCGTCCTCGAAGGTGGCGCAGGGCATGGCCTCGGCGGTCGGATAGGCCTCGGAAATGGCGATGTGGGAATTGGCTCCCGGCTCGCCCTGGAATGCGATTTTCAAGATCTTGCTCATGAGAGGCCTTGTAGCAGCAGCTTAGGACTTGGACAGCAGCCGGCGTGCGGTTTCGAGGTCGGCGGGGGTGTCGACGCCGCGGGGCACGGCGTCGACGACCATCACGTCGATGCGCATGCCGGCTTCCAGCGCCCGCAGCTGTTCCAGCTTTTCCTGTTGCTCCAGCGGCGATGGCGGCAGGCTGACGAAGCGCTCCAGCGCCGCCCGGCGGTAGGCGTAGAGCCCGATGTGATGGTACCTCGGTCCGTCGCCATACGGCGCCGTGGCCCGGGTGAAATACAACGCGCGCATGCGCCGGCCGCCGAGAGGCGAGCCGACCGCCTTGACGACGTTCGGATTGAGGCTCTCCTCCTCGGTATGAATCTGCGCGGCAAGGGTCGCGATGTCGACGGCGGGATCGTCCAGCGGCGGCAGCACGTCGCTGATGTTCTGCGGGTCGATGGTCGGGAAATCGCCCTGCAGATTGACCACGATCTCGGCCTCGCGGGCAGGGTCGAGCTTGCACATGGCTTCGTAGATGCGGTCCGACCCGGAGGGATGATCGGGCTTGGTCATCACCACCTCGCCACCCGCCGCCGTCACGGCGTTCGCGATCTCCAGCGTGTCGGTTGCCACGGCCACGCGGCCGATCGCGGCCTCCTGCGCGCGCCGGAGCACCTGCACGATCATCGGCTGGCCGGCGATATCGAGCAGCGGCTTGCCGGGCAGGCGGGTCGAGGCCATGCGGGCAGGGATCAGCACGAGGATTTTGGACTTGGTCATCCGGGAAACGGCAGGTCGGAGCCGGTCGCAACAGCGCGGGCCGGACTGGATGGGGACAGCAGGGGCGGCCCGCTTATACGGGTTGCCAGAGCACGGGCAAACCGATATCTCACTTCTGCCGCAGGGGGAGGCGCGACGGCTCGATTCCGCTCGATGCCTTGACGAATCCTGGGGCGATTCACGGTCGCGGCCCCGCGGCCTCCCAAGCAATGAAATCCGCCCTCGGAGCCTGATTCCAAAATGGACTCCTTCGAACTGAACAAAATCCTCGGCGCCGTTCTGGCCGCCTGTCTGGTCGTGCTGGTCACGAGCTTCTCCGCTGGCGCGATCTTCGCGCCGAAAATGCCGGAGAAACCGGGGTTCGAGATCGCCGTGAAGGAGGCCCAGGGCGCAGGCAAGGAAGCCGCTGCGCCGGCCGCGGCCGAGCCGATCGAGAAGCTGCTGCAGACCGCCTCGGTTGAGAAGGGCGCTGCCGCCGCCAAGAAATGCGCGGCCTGCCACACCTTCGACAAGGGCGGCAAGAATGCCGTCGGCCCCAACCTCTACGGCATCGTCGGCGACAAGATCGGCGAAGGCCGCGGCTTCAACTTCTCGGCCGCGATGAAGGCCAAGGGCGGCACCTGGACGATCGAGGATCTCAACCACTTCATCGCCAATCCGAAGGGCTACATCCCGGGCACCGCGATGGGCTTTGCCGGCATCCAGAAGGACTCGGAGCGCGCCGACGTGCTGGCCTACCTGAACTCGCTGTCGGACAATCCGGCGCCGCTGCCGACCGCAGCCAAGTGATCGGCTGCTAACCCCCCAATTTCCGACGGCCGGGCCTCAAGCCCGGCCGTTTTGCTTTGCGGGACGAAATTCGCCGCATTTGGGACCTTTGGTCGCATCCACCTCGTTCACAACCCGGTATCATGAGGAAAAAGCAAGGTTATTGGTCGAAACCTTGCCGTATATTGGTCCCCTGAATGGAACGGGTTCGCGGGGCCGGAGCACCCTGGCTGAGGCCGGCGAAACCTGCCCTTGCGAATTGGGTTACGATCGAACGTTGGATCTGGGAGCAGCAGCGGCCACGGCCGACCACCTGCTTCAAGCGGTCTTATTCAGAGGAAGTCTCATTTGACGATTACCCGACGACAGCTCCTGCAGAGCAGCGTCTTCGCTGCGATGACCCCGGTGCTCGGCACCGCCGCCAGCCTTGCCCCGCTCGACGCCGCGCAGGCGCAGGCCGGTGAACAACTGGTCTGGCGCCACGGCCTGTCGCTGTTCGGCGAGATCAAGTACCCGGCGGACTTCAAGCGCTTCGACTACGTCAATCCCGACGCGCCCAAGGGCGGCACAGCGCGGATGATCTCGCTCGGCACCTTCGACAATTTCAACATCGTCGTGATGTATGTGAAGGGCAACATCGCGTCCGCGGCGGGGCTGGTCTACGAGACCCTGATGACGCGCTCGCAGGACGAGGTGTCGACCGAATACGGCCTCCTCGCCGAATCGGCGGCCTATCCGGACGACTACTCCTGGGTCATCTACCGGCTGCGCAAGGAAGCGCGCTGGAACGACGGCAAGCCGGTGACACCCGAGGACGTCATCTTCTCGCTGGACGTCTTGAAGAAGAACAGCCCGCACTACTCGTCCTATTATCGTCATGTCGTGAAGGCCGAGAAGACCGGCGATCTCGAGGTCAAGTTCACCTTCGACGGTCCGGGCAATCGCGAGCTGCCGCACATCGTCGGTGAGCTGCTGGTTCTGCCCAAGCACTGGTGGGAAGGCACGGACGCGCAGGGCCGCAAGCGCGACGTCACCGCGACGACCTTGGAGCCGCCGCTCGGGTCGAGCCCGTATCGCATCAAGGAGTTCGTGCCCGGCCGCTCGATCAAGATGGAGCGCGTCAAGGACTACTGGGGCGCCAGCCTGCCGGTCCAGATCGGCCAGAACAATTTCGACGAGCTGCAGTTCGAGTATTTCCGCGACAACATCGTCGCCCTCGAGGCGTTCAAGGCCGATCAGGCCGACTGGATCAACGAGAATTCCGCCAAGCAATGGGCGACGGCCTACGACTTCCCGGCCATCAACGACAAGCGTGTGGTCAAGGACGAATTCCCGATCAGCGATTCCGGCCGCATGCAGGGCTTCGCCTTCAACCTGCGGCGTCCGCAATTCCAGGACGCGCGGCTGCGGCGTGCCTTCAACTACGCCTTCGATTTCGAGGAGATGAACAAGCAGCTGTTCTACGGTCAGTACAAGCGGATCAACAGCTATTTCGAAGGCACGGATCTGGCCTGTTCCGGGCTGCCGCAGGGCCAGGAGCTGCAGATCCTCGAGGAGCTGCGCGACAAGGTGCCGCCGGACGTGTTCACCACGGTCTACCAGGCCCCGGTGGGCGGCAATCCCGAGAACGTTCGCGCCAATCTGCGCGAGGCCACCAGGCTGCTGAAGGACGCAGGCTTCGAGATCAAGGACCGCAAGCTCGTCGATCCCGCCGGCAAGCCGGTCACGGTCGAACTCTTGGTCCAGGACCCGTCCTCCGAGCGTATCGTGCTGTTCTACAAGCCGTCGCTGGAGCGCCTTGGCGTTGCTGTCACGGTACGCCAGGTCGACAACGTCCAGTATGAGAACCGGGTGCGCACCTTCGACTACGACATGATCATCGATGTCTGGGGGCAGTCGCTGTCGCCCGGCAACGAGCAGCGCGATTTCTGGGGTTCCAAGGCCGCCGACGAGTCCGGCTCGAAGAACACGATCGGCATCAAGAACCCCGCTGTCGACGCGCTGATCGAGAAGATCATCTACGCCAAGGATCGTGCCTCCCTCGAAGCGGCGACGCATGCGCTCGACCGGGTGCTGCTGTGGAATTTCTACGTCGTCCCCCAGTTCACCTACCCGTTCGCGCGCAGCGCACGCTGGGACCGCTTCAGCCATTTCACGCCGTTCCCGAAATATGCGCGGTCCGGCTGGCCGAATCTGTGGTGGTACGATGCCGACAAGGCCGCCAAGGTGAAGCGCTCTTGAGCCGGCTCCCGCATCTGTCGCGCCGCGGCGTGCTCGGGCTTGGGTTCGGCGCGCTCAGCTATCCGCTGCTGACGCCGGCCGTGGCCGCGGAGTTCGGCCCCGAGTCGCACGGCACGTCGGCCTTCGGCGACCTGAAATATCCAGCCGACTTCCATCATTTCGATTACGTCAATATCGACGCTCCGAAGGGCGGGATGTTCTCGCTGATCCCCTCGGTGCGCGCCTATAACCAGTCCTATCAGACCTTCAACTCGTTCAATGCCTACGTCCTGAAAGGTGAGGGCGCGCAGGGCATGGACATGACGTTCGCGACCCTGATGGTGCGCGCGAGCGACGAGCCGGACGCGGTGTACGGGCTCGTCGCGAAATCCGTGGCGGTCTCCGCGGACAAGCTGGCCTACCGCTTCACCTTGCGGCCCGAGGCGCGCTTCCATGACGGCAGCAGGATCACCGCGCAAGACGTCGCCTTCTCGCTGAACACGCTGAAGGAGAAGGGCCATCCACTGATCGTTGTTCAGCTGCGCGACTTCGTGAAGGCCGAGGCGATCGACGATGCGACCGTCGTGGTGAGCTTCGTCGAGAAGCGCGCGCGCGACGTGCCGCTCTATGTCGTGACCCTGCCGATCTTCTCCAAGGCCTGGTACGCCAACCGCGCGTTCGACGAGGGTCCGCTCGACGTGCCGCTCGGCTCGGGGCCGTACAAGGTCGGCAAATACGAGATCAACCGCTACGTCGAGTTCGAGCGTGTCAAGGACTGGTGGGCGGCCGATCTGCCGGTCAGCCGCGGCATGTATAATTTCGACATCGTGCGCTACGAGTTCTATCGTGACCGCGACGTCGCCTTCGAGGGCTTCACGGCCAAGAGCTATCTGTTCCGCGAGGAGTTCACCGCGCGCATCTGGGCGACGCGCTACGACTTCCCGGCGATCAAGGACGGCCGCGTCAAGCGCGAGCTCTTGCCGGACGAGACGCCGTCCGGCGGGCAGGGCTGGTTCATCAACACCCGCCGCGACAAGTTCAAGGATCCCCGCGTCCGCCAGGCGTTGACCTACGCGTTCGACTTCGAGTGGACCAACAAGACCATCATGTACGGCGCCTATGCGCGCACGGTGTCGCCGTTCCAGAATTCCGACATGGTCGCGGTCGGGCCGCCCTCGCCCGAGGAGCTGAAGCTGCTCGAGCCGTTCCGCGGCCAGGTGCCCGACGATGTGTTCGGCGAGCCGTTCGTGCCGCCGGGCTCGGACGGCTCCGGCCAGGATCGCGCGCTGCTGCGCAAGGCCATGCAGCTCTTGCAGCAGGCCGGCCTGCCGGTCAAGGACGGCAAGCGGCTGCTGCCGTCCGGCGAGGTGTTCGCGATCGAGTTCCTGATCGACGAGGTCTCGTTCAAGCCGCACCACGGCACCCTGATCAAGAACCTGCAGACGCTCGGCATCGACGCCGATCTGCGCATCGTCGACGCCGTGCAGTACCGCGCCCGCGTCGAGGATTTCGATTTCGACATCGCCATTCAGCGGATGTCGATGTCGCCGACCCCCGGCGACGGCCTCCGGGCTTATTTCACCTCGGACACGGCCAAGACCAAGGGCTCCTACAATCTCGCCGGGATCAGCAATCCCGCGATCGATGCGCTGGTCGCCAAGGCGATCGCCGCGGAGACGCGCAGCGAGCTGACCTTGGCCTGCCGGGCGCTCGACCGCGTGTTCCGCGCCGGCCACTACTGGATACCGCAATGGTATCGCCAGACCCACCCGATTGCCTATTGGGATCAGTTCGACCATCCGCCGAAGCCGCCGAAATACGCCTCGGGCGTCGGCGCTCCCGACATCTGGTGGTACGATGCCGCCAAGGCCGCAAAGTTGGAGCAGGCGAAGTAGTTCATGGCTGCCTATATTGCCCGTCGCATCTTGCTGATGCTCCCGACCCTGCTCGGGATCCTCTTCATCTCCTTCGTCGTGGTGCAGTTCGCGCCGGGCGGTCCGGTGGAGCGCGTCATCGCGCAATTGACCGGCGCCGACACCGGCGGGACCTCGCGGATTTCAGGCGGCAGCGGTTCGGATTTCGGCGCGCGGCCGCCGGGACAGGTGGGATCCGGCAGCGAGCTGAACTCGAAATACCGCGGCGCGCAGGGGCTCGATCCCGCCTTCATCAAGCAGCTCGAAAAGCAGTTCGGCTTCGACAAGCCGGCGCCGGAGCGGTTCGCGCTGATGGTCTGGAACTTCGCGCGCTTCGATTTCGGCAAGAGCTATTTCCGCGACACGTCAGTGCTGCAGCTCATCAAGGAGAAGCTGCCGGTGTCGATGTCGCTCGGCATCTGGATGACCTTGCTGACCTATTTGATCTCGATTCCGCTGGGGATCCGCAAGGCGGTGCAGGATGGCTCGCGCTTCGACGTCTGGACCTCGGCCGTGATCATCGTCGGCTACGCCATTCCGGGCTTCCTGTTCGCGATCCTGCTGATCATCCTGCTCGCTGGCGGCTCGTTCCTCAACATCTTCCCGCTGCGCGGGCTGACCTCGGATGGCTGGTCGGACTTCCCGTGGTACTGGAAGATCATCGACTATTTCTGGCATCTCACTTTGCCGCTGGTGTCGATGGCGCTCGGCGCCTTCGCGACCATGACCTTGCTGACCAAGAACTCGTTCCTCGACGAGATCCGCAAGCAATATGTCATGACCGCGCGCGCCAAGGGCTGCAGCGAGAACCAGGTGCTGTACGGCCACGTCTTCCGTAACGCCATGCTGATCGTGATCGCCGGCTTTCCGGGCACCTTCATCCACGCGTTCTTTTCCGGCTCGCTGCTGATCGAGACCATCTTCTCGCTGGATGGGCTCGGCCTGCTCTCGTTCGAGAGCATTCTGAATCGTGATTATCCCGTTGTGTTCGGCAATCTCTTCATCTTTTCGCTGCTCGGCCTCGCCATCAACCTGGTCTCGGATCTGACCTACATGTGGATCGATCCGCGGATCGACTTCGAGGCGCGGGAGGTCTGATGACGATCACAGCCACCCCTCCGGTCGAGACCAAGGCGCAGGCCCCGCTCGGCGAGGCCGTGCCGCCGACGCGGCATCGTTTCCGGCCGTCGCCGCTCAACCAGCGCCGCTGGCAGAACTTCAAGGCCAACCGCCGCGGCTACTGGTCGCTGTGGCTGTTCCTGTTCCTGTTCGTGGTCTCGCTGTTCGCCGAGCTGATCGCCAACGACCGGCCGTTCCTGATCAAGTTCGACGGCCACCTTTACTTCCCGGCGTTCGTCTCCTATCCGGAAACGGCATTCGGCGGCGACTTCGAGACCGCGGCCGACTACCGCGATCCCTATTTGCAGAAGCTGATCGCCGACAAGGGCGGTACGGTGATCTGGCCTTTGATCCGCTATTCCTACGCCACGCATAATCTCGACCTGCCGACGCCCGCGCCGTCGCCGCCGACCTGGATGCTGAAGGAATCGCAGTGCAAGGCGGTGGTCGAGAGAAAGGGGCTGAAGAGCTGCCGGGATCTCGAATACAACTGGCTCGGCACCGATGACCAGGGTCGCGACGTCGTCGCGCGGCTGATCTACGGCTTCCGCATCTCCGTCCTGTTCGGCCTGTCCCTGACGTTCTTCTCCTCGATCATCGGCATCGCCGCCGGCGGCGTGCAGGGCTATTTCGGCGGCTGGGTCGATCTCCTGTTCCAGCGCTTCATCGAGATCTGGAACGCGATTCCCTATCTCTATCTGCTCCTGATCCTGTCGGCGGTGCTGGTGCCCGGCTTCTTCACGCTGCTCGGGATCATGCTGCTGTTCTCCTGGGTGTCGCTGGTCGGCCTGGTCCGCGCCGAATTCCTGCGCGGCCGCAATTTCGAATACATCCAGGCCGCGCGCGCGCTCGGCGTCTCCAATGCCGTCATCATGTGGCGGCATCTCCTGCCGAATGCGATGGTCGCGACCATGACCTTCCTGCCCTTCATCGTGTCGAGCTCGGTGATGACCTTGACCGCGCTCGACTTCCTCGGCTTCGGCCTGCCGCCTGGCTCGCCGTCGCTGGGCGAGATGCTGTCGCAGGCCAAAGCGAATGTGCAGGCGCCGTGGCTCGGCCTGACCGGCTTCTTCTCGGTCGCGATCATGCTGTCGCTCCTCATCTTCATCGGCGAGGCCGTGCGCGACGCGTTCGATCCGCGCAAGACGTTCAGGTGACCGACATGGATGCGATCAGCCAGCCGCTGCTCTCGGTCAGCGATCTCTCGGTGACCTTCCACCAGCAGGGCCGCGTGTCGACCGCCGTCGACCACGTCTCGTTCGACATCAGGCGCGGCGAGTGCGTTGCCCTCGTCGGCGAATCCGGCTCGGGCAAATCGGTCAGCGCGCTGTCGGTGCTGAAGCTGCTGCCCTATCCGGTCGCCTCGCACCCGTCGGGCAGCATCCGCTTCAACGGCCGCGATCTGCTGCCGCTGTCGGAGGGCGAGATGCGCGGCATCCGCGGCAGCGACATCTCCATCATCTTCCAGGAGCCGATGACCTCGCTCAATCCGCTGCACACGATCGAGCGGCAGATCGGCGAGATCCTGCATCTGCATCGACCGATCTCGAACGGCGCGGCGCGGGCGCGCGTGCTCGAGCTGCTCACGCAGGTCGGCATCCCCGAGCCGGAAACCCGGCTCGGCAGCTATCCGCATCAGCTCTCCGGCGGCCAGCGCCAGCGCGTGATGATCGCGATGGCGCTCGCCAACGAGCCGGATCTGCTGATCGCCGACGAGCCGACCACCGCGCTCGACGTCACCGTGCAGGCACAGATCCTGGCGCTGCTCGCCGACATCCGCGCGCGGCTCGGCATGAGCCTGCTCTTCATCACCCACGATCTCGGCATCGTCCGGCGCATCGCCGATCGCGTCTGCGTCATGAACGGTGGCAAGATCGTCGAGCAGGGGCCGGTGGAGCAGGTGTTCACCGCGCCCTCCCATCTCTACACCAAGGCGCTGCTCGCGGCCGAGCCGAAGCCGGACCCGGCGCCGCCGCGGCCCGATCAGCCGGTCGTGATGCAGGCCAGGGACCTCAAGGTCTGGTTTCCGATCAAGCGCGGCCTGTTCCGCTCCACGGTCGGCCACATCAAGGCCGTGGACGGCGTCAGCATCGCCGTGCGCAAGGGCGAGACGCTCGGCGTCGTCGGCGAGTCCGGCTCCGGCAAGACCACGTTGGGCCTGGCGCTGCTGCGGCTGATCTCCTCCGACGGTCCGATCGTGTTCCTGGGCAAGGAGATCCAGGGCCTGTCCTTCAAGGATGTCCGGCCGTTCCGCCGCGACATGCAGATCGTGTTTCAGGATCCGTTCGGCTCGCTCAGCCCGCGCATGTCGGTCGGCGACATCATCGCCGAGGGCATCAGCGTGCATCAGCCCAGGCTCAGCGAAGAGGAGCGGGAGGCCAAGGTCATTAAGGCGCTGAACGAGGTCGGGCTCGATCCGACGACGCGCTTCCGCTATCCGCACGAATTCTCCGGCGGCCAGCGCCAGCGCATCTCGGTCGCGCGCGCCGTCGTGCTGGAGCCGAGCTTCGTCGTGCTGGACGAGCCGACCTCGGCGCTCGACATGCTGTTTCAGGCGCAGATGGTCGCGCTGCTGCGCGACCTGCAGCGCAAGCTCGATCTCACCTACATGTTCATCTCGCATGATCTGCGCGTGGTCGCCTCACTCGCCAGCCACCTGATCGTGATGCGCCACGGCAAGGTGGTGGAGGAGGGGCCGGCGGTGGAGCTGTTCAAGGCGCCGAAGACCGACTACACCCGCGCGCTGTTTGCGGCGGCGTTCCGGAACGAGACCGCGGGGAATGGGACGGCGGCGAGCTAGGGACCGGGCGCTCCTCGTCCGACGTTCGTTGCGGAATGGCCGCAGAAATCGCCGATGAAGCGGAATCCCTCGGGCCCCCCGGCGGTCACGTCCGGTCAGGCAGCGTAACCGGACTTACGGCGACCCGATGGGCAGGTCCGGAATTGGGCCAGATTCGGACCAACCACTTGTCGCTAGATCGTAAGCGCTGTTGATGGACCACCCGCGGGGGGCAGTGACAGTGCAATCAATTGGCAAACGGCTCCGCCAAGGAGCGCAATTGTTGCTCTGCGAGTTCAGTACGCATTCAACGTAGTTCGCTAGAAGCGATAGTTGACGCCCACGCGAACGATCTGGAGTTTCGTGCTCACCGTATGGTTTGCCACTTGTCCAGGGGGGCCAAATCCGGGTCCGTTGTTGAAAGTCGAATAGGAGAAGTTGCCGAGGTCGGCGTAGAGATACTCAACCTTCGCGGACCAATGGTCTCGGAATGCCCATTCGGCGCCACCGCCGGCTGTCCAGCCGACACGGGTGCTGCTGCGACCGCCGACATGACATTGATTCAAGCCGTTCACGATCGGGCAGCCGTCGGCAAAATCCCACGCAAATCTCTTTGATGCGTCGACATTGGCGATCGCCGCGCCGCCCGTGCCATAGATCATGATCCGGTCAAAGGCCCAGCCAATGCGCCCTCGGACCGTGGCGAACCAATTCATGCCAATGTCGTCGACTGATGCAACCGTTCTCCCCGATACCGGCTCGACAACATTGCCGGTGTTTCGCGACACCTTGCCGTCAATGCCGTTGAAATCGCCCTCGATACCCAAGACCAGGTGGGACCAGCCTGCCGTTGTTGGCTGCCAGTTGCATCCAGCCTGTCCGCCACCGGTAATGCCGGTGTGACTAAGGCTCGCCAGACCGGCATTGTTGATTGCCGTTCTTGCAGCGCCATTGATGAGATTGGGCGGGAACGGAGGCGCGTCGGTCGTCAGGTTGTGTTTCACCTGTCCCCCGCCGAGGTTTGCGCCGACGTAGCATCCCGTCCAACTAAACACGGCAAGCGGCGCAGGGGGCGGGGCCTTCAGCGGCAGATCGGCCGCCGACGCGGCCTGCGCAAATGGAAGGATTGAGATAGCAGAAATAATTGCCATGGATGCGTTACGCATCGTCACACTCCCAGCACGAGACCTGAACCACGCTATTCGGGGCGCGGGTCCAGGGTCAACAATGTTCAGTTGCCGTGTGTGTCAATATCAACCAGTGTAACATTTTAACCACAGGTTGTGTGCTGCAGGATGTAAAACCTCATTCATCGCGCAGCCGGTTCTTCGCAAAGTCCGCAATGGGTCAAAGGACTAAACCGCTCGCGCGGTAAGGCACGACAGCCGGCAGCACGGGTGCAGTGGCAAGCCGCCGTGTCCATGCTGCGGCGGCCGCATGATCGTCATCGAGGTCTTTGAGCGAGGCGCAACGCCGCGCCATCAACCCGACTGCGCCAACCAGCGCCATCAGGATCGACACCTCATGACCGCACAACCGCCATTCTGCAAAGCTGCTCGTCGTGCCCGCCGCTCATCGACCGACCCGGTGGAATGCGCCCAAACATCCATCTGTCGTCGTCAATCCGCCGACAATTGACCGCTTGCCATGCCATCCACCGCTCATTCACCCGCCGCGCCATCGTCGCGAAGCTCGCTGCATCATTTCGAGCTCAATCAGCGAGCTCGCCTGCGGCGCTCAAATCCCCATAGAGCCCGCCGCACCAGTCCTGCCCACCATGCGCGGTGTCCTCCCTTGGAGGCTTTCGGACGCCGGCCGCCCGAATATGCCGCGCCGTCAATCGTGCTGCCGGCATCCGAAACCCTTCACAGCAGCGGACTCGCGCGCTGCACAAATCGAGACCTCGGGCGTCGATGCATATCTTCGCGATCGGAGCGTACTACTGGCGAGCCTGCTGAATTTTGGCCTTCAGCGTGGCAAGTCCGACCGCGCCGACGATGACATTGCCGCCGATGACATAGCTCGGCGTCCCGCTCAATCCCAATTTATGCGCAAGATTGCCGCTCTCATCGAGGCTTTGGCGCACCTCCAGGCTGTCCATGTCCTTTTCAAGCTGAGCAACGTCGAGACCGATCGTCTGCGCGATGGCCAACGCGCGCGCCTTGTCGGCGGGTCCGCTGCTTTGGAGAAGCCGCTGATGAAAGTCGAGGTATTTCGCGCCCGTCGGGTCTTGCATGCGTACCGCTACCGCGACGCGCGCCGCCTCCAGCGAGCCGGGGCCGAGGATCGGAAATTCCTTGAGCACGATCTTGAGCTTGGGGTCGCTCTTCAACAATTCGAGTATCTCGCCGAGCGCGCGCTTGCAGTAGCCGCAGCTGTAATCGAAGAACTCGACCAGGGTGACATCACCCAGCGGGTTGCCGAGCGTGACCTGGTGCGCGGACGCGAACAAGGCCGGCGCATTTTGCTTGACCAGTTCAGTCTTGTCGGAGCCGGGCGCTGCCGCCGGCATCGCGGCTTGCCGCTTCTTGATCAGGTCGGAGATGGCCTGTTGCACGGCTTCGGGGTGCTTGGCGAGGTAGTCCTTCACGACCTGCTCGATTTCTTCGGGATGGGTCGCTATGTAGTCCTTGACGATCGCCTCGATGTCGCTGCGCGAACTCTCCGCTCGGCCGGGCTGCACGCAAAGCAAAGACAGCGTGAAGACGGCAGCCGCCGTGGCAACGCTACGGATCAAATTGGTCATCGGTCATCCTCCATATGGCTGCCGACTTCCGCAGTTGGCGTGCAGTAATGATTTGCGAATTCGTGTCCTCGTGCATCGCTGCTTCCTTCATCGTCGCGGCATCATCATGCCGGGCGGGGGGACCGGTCTGACCCCCGGCATGCGCGGCGCAAATCGGCCGGTCGGCCGGCAGCGCGCGCCAAGCGGCCCCGGAATCCAACCGGGGGGGCAGACGATCGGGCGACCGACATCCGGCGCCTGCCGGTCCCGCGTCACCCCCGGCTTGCGGGCCACGCACACGCCGTCGGCATTGCGCCGCTCACCAGGTTGGCACGTCGTCGGCAGCTTCGGAATCACGGGGACGACCGTGGTGGACTTCTTCTCGATCGTCTTGGAGCACTGGCTTCGATCCTTTGGGTCGACCGGGGCCGCGCAGCACTCGCCGCTCGTCGTCAGATTCGCGGACGCGCAGCATTTGCTATTCGCAGTCGGCACGAAGCCCGAGGCGCAACACTGTGAAAGTCTCGGCAGCCAGTGCAGCGGTATGCATAGCGTGCCGTCGGGGCTCGCAATCTGGCCGGCCGGGCAGCACTGTCCCTTCGATGTCGCCTGGCTCTTGAGACAGCACTTGCCGGCGATCTTCATATAGCCGGGCGCACAGCAGCTGGGGCATTTCCAGTCTGGAATTTTCGGCTTCAACGGATCGCACACGCCGTTCACCACGGTCGTCCCGCAGCAAAGTTGTTGGCCAATCGGGCCGGAATAGATCTGGCTGTTCTCGCAGCATTCATTGTTCGGGCCGATCGCCGTCTGGTTGACGCCGCACATCGGCTTGGCGATATCAGTCGACGGATTGTTGTTCGAACAGATGCCCCCCGGCTGCAGGTCTTTGGGCGAGCAGCATTGGCCATTGACCAGAACATTGGGCGGGGCGCAGCTCGACGAGCAGCTCTTGGTCTTGATGATCCAGATCTGATTGGGCGGACAAACCGATCCGTCCGAACCGCAGACATGGGTCTTGCAGGTCTGCAGACCCGGCGGCCTCGGCATGCCGGCGGGAGGCGGCGCGCCGGCTGGACGAGGCGCCAGCCGTATCCGTGCGGCTTCCCTTGTACACGCGCGCAAGATGGCGATATCTCCCATGTGTCCGCGAGCTGATAGATCGGGCGGCGCGTCGGCATAGTCGATGAAGTAACTGAGCAGCGGTGGCTCATCGCCGCGGCGGATGCGCCAGATCGGATTCCCCTGCAGTCCGTCGATCGCAAGCGCGTCGTTCTGGCCGAGTTGAGCCACGAGCTTGGGATCGGTGGCGTTGCGCAATTGTTCGCCGGTGGTCCAGACGAAGCCGCCGCAGGAGGCCGGATTCATGGTCCCGCCCATGTCGTAGCTGTAGCCGATCGCGACGCCGCCATTGCCATTGCGGAAACGTTCGGGGAATCCCACCGCATATTCGTCCGGCAAGGGCTGCCAGATCGGCTGCTTGATCTCAGTGACACCGATCAGCGTATAGCGCAGCACGCGGCCGATCGACGGCGCGGACAAGGCCTCGAAATCCTGCGCCCCGGTCGGCGCCGGCCGCTCGGCCAAAAACATCCGTCCCTCATCGTCGAAAGTGATCCTGGAGATCTCGGTGGGACCGGCGGCGGACGGTACGACGACTTCGATTCTGGCGTCCGCACCGAACGAGCCGTTCGCGTTGAGCCCGACCGACCACACCCGCAAGCCCTCGGCGACCGCGTAGTAGAGCCGGCCGTCGCGAATGGCGAGGCCGAACACTCGCCGATCCGGTGCCGCGTAGCCCCAGGTCTCGGGCTGCGCGCTGTCGAATTGAGGACTCGTAATATCGACGCCTGGCCCGGCTGGCGCCGGCGCCGTTGGAAGTTCCGCGGCTGCACTGCCGGCGACGCCGTGATCATAGACACCGAGGTCGACGCCGTTCGGGCCGAAGCGATGGATCAGCCCGGTCTCACGGTCGGCGACGAACAGAGACTTGGTCGCCGGATCATAGGCCAATCCCCCGAGCGCCGCGCCCGAATTGGCCTTGTCGCCCGTGGTGACATTCGCGAACAGCGTCACCGCGCCGGTGGCGCCATTGATCTTCCAGATCGATCCCGGACCGCCGCCCGGACCCCATTGTGCCGGCATGAAGGTCGCGCCGCTAGTCCCGAGCCTGACATGTTGCGGTCGACCTTCAGGTCCCGGCGCGACGATCGAGAGACCATAGGCGGATGTCGCCGCGACGTAAATGTTGGCGGGGGAACTGTCGTCCAGAGCGACGCCAAACACCTGCCCGATCGACTTCGCGCTGACGGTGAACGGCTTCGGCGCACCGACCAATTGCGCCTGGGGCGGACCGCCCATGCGTCTTAGATCGACGATGCGCAGCGACGGCCCTCCAGGATCGATGATGGTCCGAACGTCGGGATCCTGACCGGGCTCGATCTCGAACGGGCGAATAGCCCCGGAGAATCCGGTGACTGCAGCATCGCCGGGGGTGTAAACGCCGGGCGGCGTTTGCGCCGACGCGGGCCCCCCGAGTGCGAGAGGCAGGATCAGCAGCCAGGCGAGGCGCCGCATCGCGCGGACGGCGGCTGTCAAGGGCGTCTGTCGGCCAAGCTCGATCATGTCGCTCCGCCTCATTTCGGCTGCTTGGGCCGTGGCTCGCAGGAGCCGGTCTTGACGTTGGGCACGGTGTCGGGCGGGCAACATTCTCCACAATTGGTCATCTGCGCGGGATTGCAGCAGCTCCCGTCAAAGGCCATTCCCTGGCTCTTGTCGGAGCAGGGCGTGACACAGGGGCTGTTCTTGTCGCCGCCGAGTCTTGTCTGTCCGGCCGGGCAGGCCGCGGGCGGACACATGCCGTAGGGCGCAAAGCCGAAGACCGCCACCTGGTTGGTGTCGTCGCACAGGCACTCGGAGAGCCCGTTCGACTTCAACGCGCCGGGATGGGTGTCCTTCGGGCAATCGCACGAGAACACGTACTTGCTATCGCCGGATCCGGGGTTGGGGACCTGTTGCCAGTGCGGCACCATCGGTTTCGGACAGGTGCAGTAACTGCTCCCTGTGTGGCAGGCATAGGCGCCGGGATCCGTGACCACCAGCGTCCCGTCGCCGGTTTCCACCATGCCCACGCCATATCGATCGTATTGATCCTGATAGACGCCTTTGCTGGAAGGGCTGAAGATCGAGCCGGGACCGCCGATGCCTTGACATTCCGGGTACCTCCACCACTCCATGTAAGGTACTTTTTCGCACGTCGCGTTGATCGCGGCGCATGTGGCTTGAACAGGCGGGAGGACCTCGCAATCGCCGCAGGACTGCATGCCAAGCTCTTCCTGCCCCCAGCACAGCACCTCCTGAAGACATGAGCCGATTTCGGAACCCAATCCAACGGTGCTCTGCTCGCTCTTGCAGGCGCATTTCACGACGTCTGCGGCCGCGCCAATGGCTGCGAGCTCCTTGGAAAGATCGCCGAGAACATTTTCTGCGATCGCGTTGCCAAAGATCGTGTTCAGCTTGCTGACGACTTGGTCGGCGTTGCCCTGCGCCTCTGCGCAGAATTGATTGACCAGGGCTTGCCCCTTCCCCGTGTCCGACCCTGACAAGGCGACGCCGCTGAGTGCTGCGGTCAGTGCAATCGCTGCGTAGCGGCTTGCGTCATTCTCATAGACCGACTTGCACACATATGCGGCGGACAGCGTCCCGATAAAGGCATCCGCGATGTCTTCTGGACTGCAGCCCGCCCGCGCCGGCGATGCTAGCAGAATCATCGCGGCGACGACGGCCGCTCCTTGAACCCGCCAGCGTCCTGCGCGCACCATGGTCCGCCCCTCTGTCGCATCAACGTGGGCGTTCTTCTCAATTCCAGCCTTGCGCTAGATCAACAGAGGCGACGGCAGCCGCGCCATCGACCGACTGCGCCAACCAGCGCCATCAGGATCGACACCTCATCACCGCACAACCGCCGTTCTGCAAAGCTGTTCGTCGTGCCCGCCGCTCATCGACCGGCCACGGTGGAATGCGCCTCCGCACCAGTTCTGCCCACCATGCGCGGCTTCCTCCCTTGGAAGCTTTCGGACGCCGGCCGCCCGAACATGCCGCGCCGTCAATCGTGCGGCCGGCATCCGAAACCCTTCACAGAAGCGGCAATCGTCTGCCGGGCCACGAATCTGTCGCTATACTCTCGAGATCGGGCGAATTACCAAAAGCGCCGACAGTCAGAATCTCAGCTCTCTTGGGCTGCGGCGAGAACCCACGCGATTGCGGGTGATTTGGCCGACGGGCGCGGTCCGCGAACGCCTGTCCAGTCCTCTCGCGAAAAATATTCATCTTTCTTTTTTTCGGAAATCGTGCATACTCCGCCCCGTCCTGCCCCACGAGAGGGACGTACGCGTCGTCACGGACGTCGGGTGCGGGATGCGATGGCCGCGATGATGTTGCAGTGTGCATGTGCGCACCGACGAACGGCGTCATGCGGACGGCGAAGTCGTGTGGTCCTGGCGCCCCGATGCTGGCGTCAAGGTCGCGGGAGCCGATGAGGCCTGCGGCCGACAGGGGCAAGAAAGCCGGTCCCTGGGGAGATCACGAAGTAAGTCGCAAAACATCGCGCAGGGAAGGCCGGATGTTCGGCCCGTACCTGTGGTGACTACCGCGTGCTTGTTGCACGCAACCACGGGTGCGGTCGGCACCCGGCCTTCCCTGCGCCCTCTCATGTTGCCGAGGGCGGATGATTGCAGCAGGACTCGGACCGACGCGGCCGCGAGAATGCGGATGCTTGCCCTGCTGTTTGGCGCGGCCTGTTGCTGTTTGATAGGTATATCGGACTCTTGCGCCGCTCTCTCCGCGTCATTGCGAGCGCAGCGAAGCAATCCAGAGTCGTGGGCGGGACTCTGGATTGCTTCGCTTACGCTCGCAATGACGGAGGAGGGAGCCTGCGTCTCAAAACCTCATCGGGAGGACGCGCCAGCGCGATGAGGCGAGTCAATCCAGCCGCTTGATCGCGAGCACATCGCTCCCGCTCGCCTTGATACGGGCAATCGCTTCGCCGATCGGCTCGATCTGCGTGGCCATATGAAACGCGTTGGCGTGGACGATCGTGTCAGCATCGCGCACGATGGCGACGTGGCCCTTCCAGAACATCAGATCGCCGCGGCGAAGCGGCTCTCCGCCGTCGAGCAAGCGCCCCAGCGCGGCGAGTTGCATGTCGCTGTCGCGCGGGCACGGCACACCCGCAGCATTCAACGACACCTGCACCAGGCCCGAGCAGTCGATGCCAAGGCTGCTCTTGCCGCCCCACAGATAGGGCGTGCCGACGAAGCGCTCGGCGACTGCGACGTAGTCGTGCTCGATAGCATCCAGCAACGTGACGTGCTGTTGCGGGACGAACCAGCCCTCCGCCGTCACCACGAAGCTGGCCTCCTCGCGCGTCACGGCGATGGTCGATCCCATGAGCAGCGTCTCCACCGGCGGCAGCTTGATCGACGGCCCGGGGAACGCGAAACTGCGCAGCGCGCTGATCTTGTGCGTCGGTGCTGCGGCGGGCGCCGCCAGCGCAGCCTCCGGCAGCCAGCCGACATAGCCGTCGGCTGCGAGCTGGCCCCAGACCCAGCCCTCGCCGTTGCGGTCGTAGACCGTGACGCGCTCGCCCTTCAGCGCCTGCGTCGCCAGCTCGGCGCCGGAATATGGCTGCTGGCGCAGCGGCGCGATCGGATCGATGACGACCAGCGCCTCGCCCTCGACGAAACGCGCGGCCGTCACCTGGCCTTCGAGATGTTTCGCCGCGACGTCGCCGCGCGCAGGCGTGAGGCGCGGATCAGCCATAGCGCTCGCTCAGGAGCTTGTAGAGCGCACGCGCCGCCTGGCACTCGCCACCCTCGGGCCGGCCCGGCTTGGCGGATGGCGTCCAGGCGAAGATGTCGAGATGCAGCCAGCTCTTGGCGTGCTCGACGAAGCGCTGCAGGAACAGCGCGCAGGTGATCGAGCCGGCGAAGCCGCCGGACGGCGCGTTGTTGATGGTCGCGACCTTGGAGTCGAGCCACGAGTCGTACGGCGCCCATAGCGGCATCCGCCACAGCGGATCGTTCTCGGCGGCCGCGCAGCGCGCGACGTCCGCGGCGAGCGCCTCGTCCTGGGTGTAGAACGGCGGCAAATCGGGACCGAGTGCGACGCGCGCGGCGCCGGTCAGCGTGCCCATGTCGATCAGCAGGTCGGGCTTGTCCTCGTCGGCCAGCGCCAGCGCGTCAGCCAGGACCAGCCGGCCCTCGGCATCGGTATTGCCGATCTCGACCGTGATGCCCTTTCGCGAGGGAAACACGTCGAGCGGACGGAAGGCGTTGCCGGCGACCGCGTTCTCGACCGCTGGAATCAGCACGCGCAGATGCAGCTTGAGCTTGGCATCCATCACCATCTGCGCCAGCGCCAGCACGTTGGCGGCGCCGCCCATGTCCTTCTTCATCAGGAGCATGCTGCTCGACGGCTTCAGGTCGAGCCCGCCGGTATCGAAGCAGACGCCCTTGCCGACCAGGGTCACCTTGGGATGCGATGGATCGCCCCAGACGAGCTCGATCAGGCGCGGCGCGCGGGTCGAGGCGCGACCGACGGCATGGATCAGCGGATGGTTCTGGCGCAGCAGATCGTCGCCGACGATGCTGGTGAAGCGCGCGCCGAAGCGGTCGGCGACCTGCTTCGCCGCGGCCTCGAGCTCCTCGGGTCCCATGTCGTTGGACGGCGTGTTGACGAGGTCGCGCGCCAATGTCGCCGCGTCGGCCAGGCGGTTCAGCTCGGCGGCGTCGACGCCATCCGGCGGAACGAGGCGGACCTCCGGCGTCTCGGTCTTGCGGTAGCGGCCGAAACGGTAGCTGCCGAGCGCAAAGGCGAGCGCGGCGAGCCGTGCATCATGCGGCGCATTGGCGAAGCGGTAGGTGCCGGCGGGCAGCAGGCCGGGCAGGGCGCCCGGCCGGAACGGGTCACGGTGCTTGGCGTCGTCGTCCTCGATGCCGAACAGCACCTGCGCGATGTGGCCGTCGGCGGCGGGCAACGCCAGATAGCTGCCGGGCTTGGCGGAGTAGACGTTGGCCTCGGCGAAGTTGCGTGCTTCAACCGACAGGCGCTCCTTGATCCCCGGCCAGCTCGCCTTCGTTACGAAGGTGATCGGGATGGCGGACGTTGTGGAGGCGGTCTCGAACATCGACGGCATGCCTAATGGTTCCCTAACTGGCGCGCGGCAGCCAGACTTCGCAGAGTTTGAAGGCTGCTGCAATCACGCCGGCCGCCTGGCCCGCAAACCGACGCGGATGTGACGATGGCGCCGTGGCCGCGCCATTAACCGGCTGTTAGCGTTAACAGTTTATTGCTGGCGCGTTCAATTCGCTCGTTCGAGTCCACGTGACATGCGTCAATCGCCTTCCATTCCCCGGCTGCTTACGTCCGTTGTCCTCACCGCGCTCGTCGCTGCGGGCCTCGGCGGCTGCCAGACCATGTCCGACGTCACGGGCTCGCTGCGCGGTCGGGCCGAGCCGCCGCCGCCCGCGACCCCGCAGCGCGCGGTCGAGGTGTATGGCGAGCGCTACCGCGCCAACCCCAAGGATGCGGCCATCGCGGTCTCCTATGGCCAGGCGCTGCGCAACAACGGCCAGCGCGAGCAGGCGGTTGCGGTGCTGGAGCAGGCGACGCTCGCCAACGCCGGCAACAAGACCGTGCTCGCGGCCTATGGCCGAGCGCTGGCCGACAACGGCAATTTCAAGCTCGCATTCGACGTGCTGTCGCGCGCGCACTCGCCGGACAATCCCGATTGGAAGCTGCTGTCGGTGCAGGGCACGGTGCTTGACCAGATGGGCCGCCACGAGGAGGCGCGGCGCTACTACGATAGCGCGCTGAAGATCGTGCCCGGCGAGCCCTCGGTGCTGTCCAATCTCGGCCTGTCCTACATGCTGACGCGGGAGCTGCCGAAGGCCGAGGAGGTGCTGCGGCAGGCCTACGGCTCGCAGGGGGCGGACGCGCGGGTGCGCCAGAACCTCGCGCTCGTCGTTGGCCTGCAGGGACGCTTCGCGGAGGCCGAGCAGATCGCACGGGCCGATCTGCCGCCGGACGAGGCCGCCGCCAACGTCGCCTATCTCAAGCAGATGATTCAGGGGCAGAGCCAGGGCAAGGGCAAGGCGCGCAATGCGCCGATGGCCGCGCTCAACCAGCCGGACTGACGACGTGCCTCGCTGATGACGTGGCCTATCGTGTCGCGCCTGTCAGCAGGCGGCGGCAGGTGTCGACGAACACGTCGGCGCCGGTGACGATGTCGGCATCGGAGGTGTTCTCGGTCCAGTGATGGCTGATGCCGCCGATCGACGGCACGAACAGCATGCCCGCCGGCATGATGGTGGCCAGCACCTGCGCGTCGTGTCCGGCGCCGCTCGGCATCCGCAGCGACTTGCCGGCCGCGAGATCGCGGCTGGCGGCCTCGACCGCATCCTGGAACGTGCCGTCCATCATGGCCGGCGCGCCGGTCCGGATGCGCTCGACGGCGACATGGCAGGGACCTGCGTCTGACGCCTGCGCAGCCATTTCACGCAGCAGCTCTTCGAGCCGGTCGACCACGGCGGCATTGTCGTCGCGGATCTGGAACAGCATTTCGGCCTGGCCGGGGATGATGCTCGGTGCGCCCGGATCGAGCGTGATGCGTCCCGTGGTCCACACCGTGCGCGGGCCGCAGGCGGCCGGAAAGCGCGCATCGATCGCCACACAGAACTTGGCGAGCGCGAGCCCGGCATCCTTGCGCACCGCCATCCGCGTCGTGCCGGCATGGTTCTGCTCGCCGGTGAAGGTGATGCGGTATTGCCAGATGCCGACGATCGAGGTGACGACACCGATCTTGAGCCCGCTCGCCTCGAGCGTGTCGCCCTGCTCGATATGAGCTTCGAGATAGCCGATATGCCGGCCGCGCTCGGCCTGCAGGCGCGGCCGTCCGGCGAGGCCCATCTCGGCAAGCGCCTCCCGCATCGTACGCGGGCTGCTGCGGTCGCGGGCAGCATCGATTTCGGCCTCGCTGACGTCGCCGACATAGGACCGGCTGCCGAGCATGCTGCCGAAATGGCCCTCCTCGTCGCACCAGGAGGCGACCTCCACCGCACCGACAATGGACGGATCGGGATTGAGCACGCGCGCCGCCTCCAGCGCGTAGACGACACCGAGCGGGCCATCGAGCCAGCCGGCCTGGTTTTGGCTCTCCAGATGCGATCCGGCCAGCAGCTTGGGGCCTGGCTTGGCGCTGGTGCCCAGCACGTTGCCGATGCCGTCGATATCAGGCGTCAGCTGCGCGTCGGGCAGGCGCTCGGCGAGCCAAGCGAGCGATTGACGATGGGCGTCGGAGAAGGTCGGCCGGTGCACGCCGGTCTTGTAGGTGCCGAAGGCGCGCAGTGCGTTCAGATCGGCGAGGACGCGGGCGCCATCGGCGCGGCGGAGCTTGTCGGACATCAGGCGGAGACCTCGATCATGCTCCGCCTAGCTTCCAGCGTAGAGCCGCGACCGCAAGCGAAATTTCTCGCGAGCGGTCTACCTCTACTGCATGGCCGCGACCTTGATGCCGGTCGGTCCCAGAATGACCACGAACAGCACCGGCAGGAAGAACAGGATCATCGGCACCGTCAGCTTCGGCGGCAGCGCGGCCGCCTTCTTCTCGGCCTCGTTCATGCGCATGTCGCGATTTTCCTGCGCCATCACGCGCAGCGATTGCCCGAGCGGGGTGCCGTAGCGCTCCGATTGCTGGAGCGCGAGGCAGACCGACTTCACGCCTTCGAGGCCGGTGCGCCGGGCGAGGTTCTCGTAGGCCACCTTGCGGTCCTGCAGGTAGGAGAGCTCCGCGGTGGTCAGCGTGAACTCCTCCGACAGCGCGATCGACTGGCTCGAGATCTCGATCGCCACGCGGCGGAAGGCGGCCTCGATCGACATGCCGGATTCGATGCAGATCAGCAGCAGGTCGAGCGCGTCGGGAAACGCGCGCTTGATCGACAGCTGCCGCTTGGAAATCGCGTTGCTGAGGAACAGCATCGGAGCCTGCAGGCCGAGATAGGCCATGCCGACGCAGATGCCGATCTTGACCGGCATCGATTTCTGCAGATGCGCGATCACGAAGACGTACAGCACGGAACCGACGAACAGAACCAGCGGCGTCACTAGGCGCGCGAACAGGAAGGTGATGTAGGGCGCCTGGCCGCGGTAGCCCGCCATGATGAGCTTCTCGCGGGCCGCCTCCTGAGCGAGCCATTTGGTGAGGTTGAAATCCTCCACCACACGAGAGATGAGCTGCTTCGGCGTCTGCCGCAGCGAGACCTTCTCGCCGGCGTTCAACCGCTCGCGCTCGCGCTGCTTGATCCGCTCGCGTTCGCTGGCGACCGCCTTCATGCGCTTGTTCAGGTTCTCGCCTGCGAACAGCGGCATGATCAGCGTATAGACGGTGGCCGTCGCCGCGATGGCGGCGAAGAACATCGTCATGAAGTGCGGGTCGTGCAGCTTGGAGACCAGAATGTCGACCATGGTCCACCTCAGAAATCGAAATTGATCATCTTCTTCATGACCAGGATGCCCATCGACATCCAGATCACGCAGCCGACCAGCATCAGCTGGCCGGTCGGATGGGTCCAGAGCAACGAGATGTAGTCGGGCGTGCTCAGATAGACCAGCAGCATCACGATCGGTGGCAGCGATCCGATGATGCCCGCGGACGCCTTGGCCTCCATCGACATCGCCTGGATCTTCTCGCTCATCTTCTTGCGGTCGCGCAGCACCTTCGAGAGGTTGCCGAGCGCCTCGGAGAGATTGCCGCCCGACTTCTGCTGGATCGCGATGACGATGCCGAAGAAGTTGGCTTCGGGAAGCGGCATCCGTTCATAGAGCCGCGCACAAGCCTCGCCGAGCGGCATGCCGATCGCCTGGGTCTCGATGATCCCGAGGAACTCGCTGCGCAAAGGCTCTGGCGCGTCGGCGGCGACGACCTTGATGGATTCGAACAGCGGCAGGCCCGCCTTGATGCCGCGCACGATGACGTCGACGGCGTCCGGCAATGCCGCCAGGAATTTCTTCTCGCGCCGCTTCTTGAGGTAGCCGAGGATCCAACGCGGCAGACCGAGACCGGCGGCGAAGCCGAGCCCGAGCGCGCCGAGCGGGCCGCCACCGGCGAAGAAGGCAACGGCGCAGACGACGAAGCCGAGGACACCGGAAACGATCCAGAATTTCTGCACGGTCCAGTCGAGTCCGGCCTGCGAAATCCGCATGTTCAGCGGGACTTTACTCTGCTTCTGGGCCTTCGCCTCGAGATCCTTCAGCGAGGACTCGACCTGCTCGCGGCGCGAGCGTTGGCTGCGTTCGGCCTGTCGGACCACCGGCTCGGACTTGGCGACGGTGCTGCGCCGCTGCTCGGCCTTCCGCTCACCCGACAGCAGGGGATAAAGGAACACCCAGGCGATGCCGCCGATCGCGGTGGCGGCGAGGAAGGCAAGGGCGAGAGCCTGAAGCTTCATGGGGTCTCTCCTCAGTCCTTGCTCGCAACTTCGGCGGCATCGAGTGCAGCCGCAAGCCGCTTCTCTTCGCCGTAGTAGCGCGCACGTTCCCAGAACCGCGGCCGGCCGATTCCGGTCGAGCGGTGGCGCCCGATGATCTTGCCGTTCGCGTCCTCGCCGATCATGTCGTAGAGGAAGATGTCCTGGGTGATGATGGTGTCGCCTTCCATGCCCATCACCTCGGTGATGTGCGTGATGCGGCGGGAGCCGTCGCGCAGTCGCGCCGCCTGGACGATGACGTCGATCGAGGCGCAGATCATCTCACGGATGGTCCGCGACGGCAGCGAGAAGCCGCCCATCGTGATCATGGATTCGCAGCGGGACAACGCTTCGCGCGGGTTGTTGGCGTGCAGCGTGCCCATCGATCCGTCGTGACCGGTGTTCATGGCCTGCAGCAGGTCGAAGGCCTCGGGTCCGCGGACCTCGCCGACGATGATGCGCTCGGGCCGCATACGCAGGCAGTTTCTCACCAGCTCGCGCATCGTCACCTGGCCTTCGCCCTCGATGTTGGGCGGCCGGGTTTCGAGGCGCACCACATGTGGCTGCTGCAGCTGGAGCTCGGCGGCGTCCTCGCAGGTGATGACGCGCTCGTCGTGATCGATATAATTGGTCAGACAGTTCAGCAGCGTGGTCTTGCCCGAACCGGTACCGCCGGAGATCAGCACGTTGCAGCGGACGCGGCCGATGATCTGCAGGATCTCCGCGCCCTCCGGCGAGATCGCGCCGAACTTGACGAGCTGATCGAGCGTCAGCTTGTCCTTCTTGAACTTACGAATGGTGAGCGCTGGGCCGTCGATCGCCAGCGGCGGAACGATGGCGTTGACGCGCGAGCCGTCGGCGAGACGCGCGTCGCAGATCGGTGAGGATTCGTCGACGCGGCGGCCGACCTGGCTGACGATGCGCTGGCAGATGTTCAGGAGCTGCTGGTTGTCGCGGAACCGGATGCCCGTGCGCTGGATCTTGCCGTTGACTTCGATAAAGACCGTACCGGCGCCGTTGACCATGATGTCAGCGATGTCGTCACGCGACAGCAGCGGCTCCAGCGGGCCATAGCCGAGCACGTCGTTGCAGATATCGTCGAGCAGCTCTTCCTGCTCGGCGATCGACATCACGATATTCTTGATCGCGATGATCTCGTTGACGATGTCGCGGATTTCCTCGCGCGCGGATTCGCCGTCGAGCTTGGCCAGCTGAGCGAGATCGATCGCCTCGATCAGCGCCCCGAAGATCGTCGCCTTGACCTGATAGTAACTGTCCGAACGCCGGGCCTCGACAACCGGTGGTGGCGGCGGCGGAGCCTGCCGGGTCGGAGCCAGAGGTGGCGACGGCACGGCCGGAGACGCCGCGCGTGGTGCAGCCGGCGCCGGCTCGGGCGCCGGCGCGGCCGGCCTGAGGGCCCTGGTATCGTTGTCCAATCCGCTACGCTTACCAAACACGACTTAGAACTCCACGCGTGCTTACTTCGCCCTCAGCTTGTCCAGCAGAGGCGACAGGAAGGAGCCTTTCGGCTTCTTTGTCTCGCTGCGGCCGGTGAGCCGCTGCGCGATCTGGAGAAACATCTCCGTCGTCCGATGGCTGGGAGACATCTCCGCAATCATCTGGCCGTTGTTGGCGGCCGCGCCGAAGATCTGCGGCTCGAACGGGATCGTTGCGATCGGCGGGCTTTCGATCGCCTTGGCGAACTCGCTCGCATTGATCTCGGGCCGCTTGGGAACGCCGACCTGGTTCAAGCAGTAGAGCGGCATGCGATCGTTCGGCCGGGCGGCCTTGAGGAGATCGAACATGTTCTTGGTGTTGCGCAGCGAGGCGAGATCCGGCGCCGCGACGATCAGGATGTCGTCCGCGGAGATCAGCGCCCGCTTGGTCCAGCCTGCCCATTGATGCGGAACATCGAGCACGATGCATGGCATCGAGGCCCGCAGCGTGTCGAAGACCGCATCGAATGCCTCGGCGCCGAAATCGTAGACCCGGTCGAGCGTCGCTGGCGCGGCCAGCAGGCTCAGATGATCGGTGCATTTCGACAACAGCCGGTCCATGAAGGCGATGTCGATCCGGTCCGGTGAGAAGACGGCGTCCGCGATGCCCTGCGCGGGATCCTGGTTGTAGTCGAGGCCGGCGGTGCCGAACGCCAAATCGAGATCTGCCACCACGGAGTCCATCGACAGGTCGCGCGCAATCGCCCAGGCGATGTTATGGGCGAGGGTCGAAGCTCCGACGCCGCCCTTGGCGCCGACGACCGCAACGATGCGCCCGACGGCCTTGGCTTCCGGCGCGGAGAACAGGTTGCAGATCGAGCGGACGACGTCGATCGGCGTCACTGGCGACAGCACATAGTCGCTGACGCCGCGCCGAACCAGCTCGCGATACAGCGTGACGTCGTTGACGCGGCCGATCACGACGACGCGCGTGCCCGGGTCGCAAACCGTCGCGAGCTGATCCAGGCCGGCCAGGATGTCGGTGCGTGCATCCGTCTCCAGGATGATGACGTTCGGGGTCGGGGCAGACCGGTAGGCCTCGATCGCCGCCGCCATGCCACCCATCTGAACCTTCAGATGGGCCTTGCCGAGGCGCCGGTCCTCACCGGCGGCCTGGACCGTCGCGGCGGTTTCCACCGTCTCACAGAACGCCTGCACGGACACGCGCGGCGCGGGCGCGATGTGATCGTCGGCCGGCGGCGGCACGACGTCAGGCTGCTCCTCTTGGGTCTGTCGGGCGTAGCTGATCATTTGCCTGTGTCGCTGAGTTTGGCCTTGTCGGCCTCTGGATACGTGATCGCGGTTGATTGTCCCTTGCGATATTTGTCGAACAATGCCGTGCGCCGGGTGGTATAGGACGGCGTTTCGGATCGCGGCTGCACGAGATCCGACGGGTTGGCGACCATTGCCGCCATGTTGCGCTGGTAGGCGCAGCCGTAGTTCCAGTCAGGCTTGTTGTCGAACCAGTTCTTGTTCTTGATCGACGGCCCGAGGTCATCCGGCCAGATCCCGCAGGGCCCCACCGTGGCCGACATTTTTGGGTAGCTCAGCCGGATCGCGGCCATCTGGCGCGGGTCCTTCGGCTGATAGTTGCGTACGGCGATGCCGTGCGGCGGGACGCCGGCGGCGGCCAGCAGGGAGTGGATCTCCCGCATCGAGTCGGCGGCCGCCCGTGCGTTGGGGGTGCCGCTCGGCACGTCGGCGCTGATCGCGCCCGTGCCTTGGCGAATCCAGCTCTGGGCCAGTCCCATCACGTCGGCGCGCTGCTCGGCCGTCAGGCCGCCACGACCCTGGCCGACGAAGACCACCAGGGAGTCCGGGGCCTCCTGGATCGCGATCGGGTGGCGCAGCCGGTAGTCGTCGGGGATGCTCGCCGTGGTGGCGGCGTCTCTGGTGTAGTTGCAGGCGCCGAGCAGGGCTGCGGCTCCGGCGAGCGCTGCGGCAAGGGGCAGGCGTCGGTATCGGGCGGGGCTGGATGTGGTGGTCATCGTTGCAGGTCCTTGTCCCGGCTCAGTCCGTGATGAAGCCATAGGTGCCGCGATAGTTGCGTCCGGGTTCGACCCGGCCGGGTACGCCGTAGATGCGGTTGATGCTACCCAGGAGATCGGCCTGGGGGTCGGACGCGGCCGCAAAGCCGTCGTCAGGGCGGGAGAGATCCTTCTGTGCCACGGCGCGGACGACGAACGGCGTCACCAGAACCATCAATTCGGTCTGGTTGTTGACGTAGTCGCGGCTGCGGAACAGCGCGCCGAGGACCGGCAGCTGCATCAGGCCCGGCATGCCGCTGATCGCCTGCTTGGTCTGCTGCTGGATCAGGCCGGCCATCGCCATGGCGCCGCCGGAGGGAATTTCGAGCGTGGTCTCGGCGCGCCGGGTCTTGATCGATGGAACCGTCAACGAGTTGACCGTCGTCGAGCTGACGGCTTGCGACAGCGTGATCGAGTTCTCGTTTGAGAGCTCCGAAACCTCGGTCATCACCCGCATCGAGATCCGGCCCTCGCTGAGCACGACGGGCGTGAAGTTGAGCGAGATGCCGAACTTCTTGAAGCTGATCTGCGTCGTACAGACATGGGTCGTCGGATCACAGGAGTAACCGGCGGGAACCGGAAACTCGCCGCCGGCGATGAAGGTCGCGGACTCGCCCGAGATGGCGGTCAGATTGGGTTCGGCGAGCGTACGGATCACGCCCGCGTTCTCCATCGCGCGCAGTGTCGCCTGCACCGTCGGGGTCGCCCCGCCCAACGCTGCGGTCACGGCGTTGTTGGAGACGAGATTGCTGCCGTAGGCGGTGAACGGATTGGAGTTCGCGAATTTGACGACAGCAGTTCCGTAGTTGAGCTGGCCGGAGAGATCGATGCCAAGCTGCTTGACGACCGAGCGCTGCACCTCGGCGACGGTCACCTTCAGCATCACCTGGTCCCGGCCGCGCACGGTGATCGAGTTGACGACCTTGTCGGCGCCGCCGGCGAGCCGGGCGGCCAGTTCGCCGGCCTGCTGGGCTTCGATCTGGCTCGACGCCGAGCCGGTCAGCACGATGCTGTCGGCGAGGCCCTCGATCTGGATATCGGCATTCGGCAGCAACTGCTTCAGCGCCGCCCGGGCGCCGTTCAGGTCGCGCTTGACCGCGATGTCGTAGGCCGCGATCTGCTGGCCCTGCGCGTCGAAGAAGACGATATTCGTCTGACCGATCGCCGCACCAATGATGTAGGCGCGCTGAGAGGAGCGCACGACGGCATTCGCGATCTTCGGATCAGCGACAAGAACGTCCTTGATGTCGCGCGGCAGATCGATGACGACGGACTTGCCGATGCCGAGCGCAAGGAAACGTGCATTGATCTGGCCGTCCGCGGCGGCGGCTGCAGTCGCCGGGCGATAGTCTGCCGCGATCACCGGCGCGATCGCCGGATTGAGGGTCAGCGCAGCGGCGGCCGAAAACGACAGCGCGCGGACCAGCAGGGTCCGCATCTTCCGCTGATTTTCGCTGCAGGTCATCTGGGTGGTCCTCTTGCTCACTTCTGCGTCGTCATCGTGCTGGGAATGCCGAAGCGGACGACGGCAACGCTGTCGCTGCGCTTGCGGCTGGTCTCGTCCGTGCGGCGCTCGGCCACGTTGACGTCGGCGATGCTGCGGAGCGCCAGGGACAGCGTTCCGGTTTGACGGGCACGCGCGAGCGTCTCGGCCTGTTCCGGCTTCAGCTCCAGCGTGACGGTCTTGCCGACCACCGTGGTCTGGCCGTCCTTTTCCTTGGGGGCCTGATCGATCGCCAGCACACGGATGTTCGACAGGATGATATCGGAGCTGACGACGTCGCCCGCGTTGGGCTGATCCGGATTGCGTTCGCGCTTGGACAGGATCACGTCGACGCGGTCGTTCGGCAGGATGAAGCCGCCGGCGCCGGTCTCCGGAGAAATCTCGGTGGAAACGGCGCGCATGCCGGCCGGCAGGATCGCGGCCATGAAGCCCGAGCCGTCGGCCTTGACGAGCTTTTGTTCGCGGATGGGCTCGCCGGCAATGAACGGCGCCCGCGCAATCGTGCCGGTTATCTGCGTCTGTCCTTCAGGCCGCTCGTTGCGGCGGATGAAGCTGGCACTGGCCGTGGCCGCCGGCCAGCTCTGCCACTGCAGATCTTCGGGCTTGAGGGATTGGCCGAGGGCGATGTCGCCCTTGGCGACGAGAACGTCGACGGTCGGCATCTGCGGCGCGGGCGCGGCGACTTGAGCCGGCCGGTCGTCGGACCCGCTCGCGAGATATGCGGCCACGCCGCCAGCGCCTACAGCGATGGTCAGAACCACAATGCGTGCGGTATTCATACGCTTCACTTTCCACATGACGCCGCGACGTTTCCGCCGCCGTGATGGGAGTTGAGCAGTTATTCGTCAAAGCATGGTTAATGAGGCGTATCTAAATCGCCTTAACACCGCGTTGACACGGTGTGTTCAGAGCAATGCAAGGCGCGCAGCGTCGATCGCCTTCACCCAATCGGTCTCCGGATAGACCATCAGAGCGCCCAGGGCGAGCGCGATGCCATAGGGCACGCCGCTCTCCTTGGCGTGCAGGCGTGCAAGCCAGGGTTGCCCCGCCAGCATGTAGGGCAACGGCCATTGCCGGAACTGCATGAGGGCGAGGGTGAGCACGCCGCCGAAGATCGAGGCGTACAACAGGTAGTTCATCAGGTGGGCGAAGCCGAACCACAGGGCGGCGGCGGATGCGACCTTGGCGTCACCGCCGCCGATCCAGCCGAATGCAAAGCAGGTGAAAGCAATCACCAGCAGGGTCGCGCCCGCGCCCAGATGCATCAGCATGTCAGCCATGCTCATCCCGCTCAGCGGCGCCAGAACCAGGAAGCCGGCGACGAGCGCCAGGGAGACCCGGTTCGAAATGGTCATCGTGAACAGGTCGCTCGCCGCGGCAAAGGCCATCAGGGCCGGAAACAGCAGAAGGCGCGCGAGATCGAGGGTCATGGGCTCTCAATGGCATCGACGCGGGGCATGGGTGCGCCGCTGCGCCAGAGCCTAGCTGCAAGAAATAAACGATCGGGAAACAGCCGGAATGGCCGGCTGGTTGTCGTTCTCACCAGACGCTGACGATGCGGGCCGCCAGAGCGAGGATGGACAGGCCGAGGCCGCCGCAGATCCAGCGCAAGGCGACGTCGGCCCCGCTGGACGGAGGCCGGGACGCGGCTGCGGACAAAACGTGGTTACGCATCACTGAACGCCGCGAAGCTGAATGTGGAAATGATAAAGGCCCCGGATGTCCGGGGCCTTTTTTGCTCGGCCGTGACGACCGCTTACTTCAGCGAGGTGTTGATCGCGCCGAACTTGGAGCTCAGGCTGGAGCCGAGACCGTTCACCGCGGCAATGATCGCGAGCGAGATGCCGGCGGCGATCAGACCGTATTCGATCGCGGTCGCGCCGGATTCATCCTTCACGAAGCGAGCAAGAAGATTCTTCATAGGTAACTCCATGTACACGTGGCTGGTCGAACAAACTCTGGTCGTTGCGGCGTTCTCAGCACCGTGACCATGCGGCCACCGTAGGGGGCAGGAATTTCGGCGTAGTTAATTCGGTCGCCGAAACACGGCGACAAATGGCTGTTATTGTGCAGAGTAAACATTGGATGAAGCGCGGCACGACCATTCGAAATAACGCATGGCCACGCCGCAGTCGGTCTCGCTGAAAAGACGAGCGCAGGGTTTTGGCCGTCATGCCCGGCCCCATCCATCGCCGGGCCTGCTCCGCATTCCACACTATCCACACGATATTCATGGGGCCGTGTCGACCTGGCTGGTGGAGCATGTGGCTCGAGGTCGATCGCGCTGGGCCGATCGGCAGGGCGGTTCTGCGGGCGCGCAGGTTCACGGCTCCTTAAGCGCCAGGGAGTACCCCTCGGAACAGTTCATGAGATGAGGAATGTGATGTCCGGTCTGCCATGGGAAGTCGCGCTGATGCTCGGCCAGACCATCGAGAAGGTGTTGCCGATCACCTTGATGCTGGCAGTGGTGTTCTCGGTGCTCAGTCACTTCTGGGCCTGCAATCCCGGCAAGCCGTGGTGGCAGAAGCGCGAGCTCGTCACCGACGTGGTCTACTGGTTCTTCGTGCCGGTGTTCGCGCGGGTGCTCCGCATCGGCTTTCTCGTGCTCGGCGCCAGCGTTGTCTTCAAGATCCGCGACGCCGACGAGTTGATCGCCTTCTATGAAAACGGGCACGGTCCGCTGGCGCAGCTTCCCGAATGGCTGCAGGGGGTGCTCTTCCTCGTGCTCTCCGACTTCATGCTGTACTGGATGCATCGTCTGTTCCATGGCGGCGAGTTCTGGAAATACCACGCGGTTCACCATTCGTCGGAGGATCTTGAGTGGATTTCGGCGGCCCGCTTCCATCCGATCAACCTGATCCTCGGCACGATCGCGGTCGACGTCATCCTCTTGATGGCCGGCATCTCGCCCAATGTCATGATCTGGGTCGGACCGTTCACGACGTTCCATTCGGCCTTCGTCCACGCCAATCTCAACTGGACGCTGGGCCCGCTGAAATATGTCCTCGCCACACCCGTCTTCCATCGCTGGCACCACACGTCGATGGAGCAGGGCGGCAACACCAATTTCGCCGGCACGTTCCCGATCTGGGACATCCTGTTCGGCACGTTCCGGATGCCGGAGGGGCAGTTGCCCATGGCCTACGGCAAGGACGAGGCGACGATGCCCGGTGAGTTCGGCGGTCAGCTCGCGTTTCCGTTCCGAAGATGACGTGTTCTGCAACCGCCCGAGGCTTCGTCGCGACGTTTGCAGATCATTCACCAATTGAGCGCAGATTTGCCGCGTCGGGCGCCGTCACCGCTGCGTATCGCTTGAGACGGCTCGTCAATGTCCCGGGGTTGAGTATGTCGTTCTGTGTGTCGCGTCGTTCTAGTGTTTCCCTCGCATTGCGGGCGGCTGTCGCCGCGGTGCTGCTGTGGCCGGCTGCCGCCTTGGCGGAGCCTGATCCCGCCATCGCCGTGAATGTCGACCAGGCCAAGCTGGTCAAGTTGCCCGACCGGGTCGCGACGCTCGTCGTCGGCAATCCGATGATCGCCGATGTGACCTTGCAGAGCGGCGGCATCATCGTCGTCACCGGCAAGAGCTACGGTGCCACCAACTTCATTGCGATGGATCGCGGCGGACAGGTGCTGATCGATCGCCAGATCCAGGTCGCCGGACCCACCGACCAGCTCGTGACGGTGTATCGGGGCGTCGATCGCGAGACCTATAGCTGCATGCCGATCTGCCAGCGCCGGGTGACCTTGGGCGACGGCGACAACTACTTCAAATCGGTGCTCGACCAGGCTGGAACGATGTCCAGCACGGCGAGCGGCAACGCGGCAGCGGCCTCGAAGACCAACTGAACGCTGGCCTGGCCATGCTTGGCCGGGTCGATGGCAGCGCCTGACCGCATCTCCACGCGCCTCCGCACCGACGATGCGGTGAGCCTTGCCGCCGGTGCTGCGGCTGGATCGCCCGGTTCGTTTGGTTTCGATGATCGGGTCGGGCAGGTGGCGCGCTGCCTCGGAGGGCCGACTGCGAGCGAACCCCCAAGCATGGTTAGCGGGACGTTGATGCGGCGGGCCATACTGTCCGTATTGTAGGAAACTCTTTCCCAAGGAGTTTCCGCTATTCGTTTCACCCAGGTTGATGTGCCTTCCCAGTCCGGATGACCCCATGCAAGCCCCCGTCTCCTTGACCGCTTCGATGCGCCGGCTGTTGCGCCGCTTCCGGCGTAACCGGCGGGCATCGGCCGCGCTCGAATTCGCGCTGGTCGCGCCGGTCTTCTTTGCGCTGCTGTTCGCGATCATCGAAACGGCGCTGATGTTCTTTGCCGGCCAGGTGCTCGAGACGATCACGCAGGACTCGGCGCGCATGATCCTGACCGGACAGGCGCAACAGGGCGCCTATACGCAGTCGCAGTTCGCGAGCTACGTCTGCACCCAGGTTCCCGCGCTGTTCGATTGCAACAAGATCTATATCGACGTGAAGAGCTACTCCTCGTTCGGGAGCGTCTCCATCAGCAACCAGATCGACAACAGCGGCAACTTCGTCAACAACATGACCTACAGCCCGGGCGCGGCCGGAGACATCGTCGTCGTCAGGCTGTTCTATCAATGGCCGATCTTCGTGACGGGGCTCGGCTACAACATCGCCAATCTGAGCGGCAGTAAGCGCCTGCTGGTGGGTACGGCCGCATTCAAGAACGAGCCGTATTCATAACGCTGACCTCGCGAGCTTCTTCTGAGGGACACCAGGAATTCATCATGCCGTTGGGAAGAATGCCGGGTATGTCTTCGAGCCTGCGCCTGTGGCGTCGCATCGACGCCTTCGCTGCCGATTGTCGCGGTGTCGCGGCCACCGAGTTCGCATTCATCGTGCCGCTGATGCTGGTGATGTTCTTCGGCACGGTCGAATTCTGCTCGGCCATCGCCGTCGACCGCAAGGTCACCCTGATGGCGCGCACCCTGTCGGATCTGACCTCGCAATCGACCTCGGTTGGCGACAGCGACATGTCGAACTTCTTCGCCGCCTCGACCGGCATCATGTACCCGTATTCCACGACGCCGGTGAATGCGACGATCACCGAGCTCTATGTCGATCCCACCACCAAGCAGGCGACGGTGAAGTGGAGCAAGGGATCGACGCCGCGAACCGTCGGCATGACGGTCGGCGTGCCGGCTGAATTGCTGGTGTCCGGCACCTATCTGATCTTCAGCGAGGTGAACTACCAGTACGTTCCGACGATCGGCTACGTCATGGGCAAGACGGGCGTCAATCTCAGCGACGTCGCCTATACCCGCCCGCGGCAGTCCACCTGTGTGATGTATAGCCCGGCGACTTCCTGCTGAGGTGAGGGCTGCCGCAACGGAGCCCGCCCGGCCCCGGGGCCGCAGTCGCATACACGCCTGCGAACCGGAGTGACCGACGCTACGGTCTTTGGACGAGTAGAACTCGGCGGCAAACATCAAGGCAATAAAAAAGGCCGCGCAAGGCGGCCTTTCGTTGTCCAGATGGGCAATCGCATGCGCGATCGCCCCGGCGTCGCTCAATTGGCGGCGCGGAGATTGTCGGCCGACGACTTGCCCGAACGGCGGTCCGCCACGATCTCGTAGGAGATCTTCTGGCCTTCCCGCAGCGTGCCGAGACCAGCGCGCTCGACGGCGCTGATGTGCACGAACACGTCGTTGCCGCCGTCGTCCGGCTGAATGAAGCCATAGCCCTTGGTTGCGTTAAACCACTTCACGGTTCCCATGCTCACGGGGTAGTTCCCTTCTCAGATACCAAATGCGTAGCCCAGTCTCCTGGGCTGGTTAGATCGAATTTTTGGAAGGGTCGTCAGCGTCTGAACCGGCTGTACCGGTAATAGCTAATCTCGTCCGGCCGAAAATCGATTGCGGGATATATTATTGGAAATGCCCGCGCAAAACAATCCTGAGCTGCGCGAGAGTGCATGATTTTTTGACGCGCCGGCTCGACGCCGACGCGCTGAATTGTCGCTGATTGCGCAAGGCTTGATCAATCCGCCGGGCCGGGCGGAACATTGCTCCGCCCAATGCCCCTAGCGCCGACGGAACTGGCCGCCGCGCTGCGCTGCGCCACGCGGAGGACCGCCGGGCGAGCTGGGACGCTCGTCCTTGTGGCGGAAGATCAGCCGGCCCTTTTCGAGGTCGTAGGGCGACATCTCGACCGTCACGCGGTCTCCCGCGAGCGTCTTGATGCGATTCTTTTTCATCTTGCCCGCGGTGTAGGCGACGATCTCGTGCCCCGCGTCGAGTTGTACCCGATAGCGTGCGTCGGGAAGGATTTCGGTGACCAGCCCTTCGAACTGGATCAGCTCTTCCTTAGCCATGTCTTTCTCCAGATCGATAGACGTCTAGTTTGGCCGTTGGTTGCGGTTTTGAGCGTGGTTTTTGGGTCTGCCCTCGCGATGCAGGAAAGCAACGCCTTGAATCGACCCGGCCTTGCCGCCGCCTTGCGACGGCCGCTGGGGCTCCTGACGATTGCCTGGCAGAGACGCCATCTTAGCATTGGAACGACGGTGACGGCGAGGGCCTTTTGCGGCGGTGCCACCGTCGTTGGTCCGCGCATTCTGCATGCCAGGACGGCCACCGCGCTGAGGCGGCTTGGCCGGTGCAGCGGCCTCGCGGAGGCCGGGCGTGCGGCGATCGTCGCGCGGCAGCGAGATCTTGATCAGCCGTTCGATGTCGCGAAGGTAGGACAGCTCGTCCGATCCGGCCACGAGCGAAATCGCAACGCCCTCGGCGCCGGCGCGCGCCGTGCGGCCGATCCGGTGGACGTAGGTCTCGGGCACGTTCGGCAGGTCGAAATTGACGACATGGCTGACGCCGTCGACGTCGATGCCGCGGGCCGCGATGTCGGTTGCGACCAGGGTTCGGATCTCGCCGGTGCGGAACGCCGCCAGGGTGCGCTCGCGGTGGTTCTGCGACTTGTTGCCGTGAATCGCCTGGGCGGGGATGCCGGCTCTTTCGAGGCTCTTCACGACCTTGTCGGCGCCGTGCTTGGTGCGGGTGAACACCAGCGCGCGGTTGACCGGCTCCTGCTTGAGCAACTGAGCCAGAAGGTTCGGCTTGGCCGAGTGGTCAACGTGGATGACGCGCTGGGCAATGCGCTCGACCGTCGAGGAGACGGGGGTCACCGCGACTCGCGCGGGGTCGCGCAGCATGGCGTCCGCGAGCTCGGCGATGTCCTTAGGCATGGTGGCCGAGAAGAACAGCGTCTGCCGCTTGATCGGCAGCTTGGCCACGATCTTCCGGATGTCGTTGATGAAGCCCATGTCGAGCATGCGGTCGGCTTCATCGAGCACCAGGAACTCGACATGGGTCAGCTTCAAAGCGTTGCTCTGAACCAGATCGAGCAACCGGCCAGGGGTGGCAACCAGCACTTCGAGGCCGGGCATGATAGCGCGGACCTGGCGCCCCATCGGCACGCCGCCGATCGCGAGCGCCGAGCTCAGCCGGATGTGCCGGCCATAGGTGTTGAAGCTGTCGAGGATCTGACCCGACAATTCGCGGGTCGGGCTCAGCACCAGCACGCGTGCCGTCTTCGGCTGCGGCTTGATCCGGTTCTGCAGCAAGCGGTGCAGGATCGGCAGTGCAAACGAGGCCGTTTTGCCGGTTCCCGTCTGGGCGATGCCGATCACGTCGCGGCCTTCGAGCGCGAGCGGGATGGTCTGGGCCTGGATCGGGGTAGGGGTGGTGTAGTTCTCTTCCTTCAGCGCGCGCGTCAGCGCGTCGGCGAGGTTAAAATCCTGGAAGGATGTCAAAAGATGGGGCTTTCCATAAGAGGATAAGGCCCGTGTCGGCAGGCAGCCGGACGCGGGTGGGTGGTTGAGAGACACCCGCGTGTTTGGAGCGCCTAGATTGGATGGGTGAGAATGCGAAGCCAGAAGCTCTGGTCGAGCTAAAGAACACGCGGCTTGCAAAGATCCGGCCGATTCGCCTTGATCTACCAGCTATATGGAACAGGTGGACGGCACTTTCAAGGCCGGTGCGCAACGGATTGGCTTTCCGGGTGGTACTCGGCTGCTTTAAATTTAGCCATTCGAAACAAAGTGCACAAATCCTGCGCTGTATGCCATCTGATTAATCATCTGGCTTGCTCAATCCGGCAGCAGAAGGCCGCGGCGCCTCTCTACGAGAACGCCAAGTTCCACTTTTGTGTCAATGCCTTACCAGATGTGCACGGCATGGCACACTTCTTGCGATTCTTCCTGCGCAGACCGCCGGCCGCCTTGGCTGCGAAGCATGTCTGCGTCAGGGAGATATTACCTCATGCTTACTCGACTCACTCAGGAATTAACGGCGCCGTTCAGCCGCCGTCGCTGGCTGGCTGCTGCTGCCGGCCTGGCGCTCGGCGCAGCCGGCTTTGGCCCGGCCAAGGCCGCTGATGACACCATCAAGATTGGCGTTCTGCATTCTCTGTCCGGCACCATGGCCATCAGCGAGACGACGCTGAAGGACACGATCCTGTTCTTGATCGACGAACAGAACAAGAAGGGCGGCGTGCTCGGCAAGAAGCTCGAGGCCGTCGTGGTCGACCCCGCTTCGAACTGGCCGCTGTTCGCCGAGAAGGCGCGTGAGCTGATCACCAAGGACAAGGTCGCGGTCGTGTTCGGCTGCTGGACCTCGGTGTCGCGCAAGTCGGTGCTGCCGGTGTTCAAGGAGCTGAACAGCATCCTGTTCTACCCGGTCCAGTACGAAGGCGAGGAGAGCGAGCGCAACGTGTTCTACACCGGTGCGGCGCCGAACCAGCAGGCGATCCCGGCGGTCGACTACCTGATGAAGGAAGAGAAGGTGAAGCGCTGGGTGCTGGCCGGCACCGACTACGTCTATCCGCGCACCACCAACAAGATCCTCGAAGCCTACCTGAAGTCCAAGGGCGTGGCTCAGGACGACATCATGATCAACTACACGCCGTTCGGTCATTCCGACTGGCAGACCATCGTCGCCGACATCAAGAAGTTCGGCTCGGCCGGCAAGAAGACCGCCGTGGTCTCGACCATCAACGGCGACGCCAACGTTCCGTTCTACAAGGAGCTCGGCAACCAGGGCATCAAGGCCAAGGACATTCCGGTCGTCGCATTCTCGGTGGGTGAGGAAGAGCTCGCCGGCATCGACACCAAGCCGCTGGTCGGCCATCTCGCCGCCTGGAACTACTTCGAGTCGATCAAGACCCCGGCGAACGAGAAGTTCATCAAGGACTGGCAGGCCTACACCAAGAACCCGAAGCGCGTGACCAACGACCCGATGGAAGCGCATGTGATCGGCTTCAACATGTGGGTGAAGGCGGTGGAGAAGGTGAAGTCGACCGATCCGGACAAGGTCATCGACGCTCTCCCGGGCACCGAGGCGCCGAATCTGACCGGCGGCGTGTCGAAGATGCTGCCGAACCACCACATCACCAAGCCGGTGTTCATCGGCGAGATCAAGGGCGATGGCCAGTTCAGTGTCGTCTACAAGACCAAGGACCTCGTCCCCGGCGACGCCTGGTCGAAGGAGCTCGAGGGCTCGAAGGACCTGATCGGCGACTGGGTCGGCAAGAAGTGCGGCAATTTCAACGTCAAGACCAACAAGTGCCTGGGCTCGGGCTCCTGATCTCGACCTGACGCGACCATGACGACAGGAGAAGGCGGCGATGTTGCCGCCTTCTCCTGACCTCCTGAACTCCTGCCGGGGTTGTCCAGTGCCTGCTCTTTTTCTGGCGATCATTCGCCGTCTGCTTGTTTTGCTCGCCCTGATCGCCGTTTCCGTTCCCGCCTTCGCAGCCAGTTTCGAAGAGTCCGTCGCGAAGTTCGCGAACGATGATTTCTCGGACACGGACGAGGCCGTCGGCGAGATCGCCGTGTCGGGCAACCCGCTGGCTTTCCCGATCATCAGCGCGCTCCAGGACGAGCGGCTGATGTTCGATGCCGACACCAAGAAGGTCTTCATCAAGCAGGCCGACGGCAGGATCATCGATGCTGCCACCGGCGCCGCCGTCGACAAACTGCCCGACAATGCCGCCGCCGTCAGCCTCAACAACCGGCTGCGCCGCAGCGTCGATGCCGCGCTCGGTGGTTTGACGCTGCTGTCGCCGGATACCAACACGCGCCTGACCGCCGCAAGATCGGTGTTCAAGTCGCATGACGAGGCGACGTTGCCGACGGTGGAGTCGGCGCTCGCCAAGGAAACCAATCGCGCCGTGAAGCAGGCGCTGACCGAGGCGCGTGCCGCCATCCTCCTGTTCAAGTCTGACGCCAGCGAGGTCGACAAGCTCGAAGCCGTCGCCACCGTGAGGGCGCGCGGCGACCAGGAAGCCCTGGCGCTGCTGACGGAGATCGGCGGCGCGGACCAGCCGGCAACCGTCGCCAAGGCCGCGGCGAGCGCGATCTCGTCGATCCAGAGCTCGCTCGCAATCTGGTCCGGCGTGCAGAACGCCTGGTACGGCCTGTCGCTCGGCTCGGTGCTGCTGCTGGCGGCCATCGGCCTTGCCATCACCTTCGGCGTCATGGGTGTCATCAACATGGCCCATGGTGAGATGGTGATGCTCGGCGCCTACACCACCTTCGTCGTCCAGGAGGTCATCCGCACGCGCTACCCGGCGCTGTTCGACTATTCGCTGCTGATTGCCGTCCCGCTCGCCTTCCTGGTGGCCGGCGCGATCGGCGTGCTGATCGAGCGTACCATCATTCGCTTCCTCTACGGGCGTCCGCTGGAGACGCTGCTCGCCACCTGGGGCCTGTCGCTGATCCTGCAGCAGGCGGTGCGCACGGCGTTCGGTCCGACCAACCGCGAGGTCGGCAATCCCTCCTGGATGAGCGGTGCGTTCGAACTCGGCCAGATCACCATCACCTACAACCGGCTCTGGATCCTCTGCTTCACGATGGCCGTGTTCGCCATCCTGCTGGCGATGCTGCGTTACACCGCGCTCGGCCTGGAGATGCGTGCAGTGACGCAGAACCGGCGCATGGCGGCGTCGATGGGCATCGCGACCTCGCGGGTCGATGCGCTCACCTTCGGGCTCGGCTCCGGTATTGCCGGCATCGCCGGGGTGGCGCTGTCGCAGATCGACAATGTCAGTCCGAATCTCGGCCAGAGCTACATCATCGACTCCTTCATGGTCGTGGTGTTCGGCGGCGTCGGCAATCTCTGGGGCACCTTGGTCGGCGCCTTCACGCTCGGCATTGCCAACAAGTTCCTGGAGCCGGTCGCCGGCGCCGTGCTCGGCAAGATCGCGATCCTGGTGCTGATCATCCTGTTCATTCAAAAGCGCCCGCGCGGGCTGTTCGCGCTCAAGGGCCGGGCGGTGGAAGCATGATGCCGCACGTCCTCACCCGGTCGCTGGACCGCGCTGCGACCGTCTTCGTGCTCGTCGTCGCCGCCTGCGGCGTGCTGATCCCGCTGTCCAACCTGCTGCTGCCGGCCGGTTCGGCGCTGCAGGTGCCGACCTATCTGGTCGCGCTGTGGGGAAAATATGTCTGCTACGCGATCCTGGCGCTCTCCATCGACCTGATCTGGGGTTATTGCGGCATCCTCTCGCTCGGTCACGGCGCGTTCTTCGCGCTCGGCGGCTATGCGATGGGCATGTATCTGATGCGCCAGATCGGCACCCGGGGCGTCTATGGCAATCCGATCCTGCCGGACTTCATGGTGTTCCTGAATTATTCCAAGCTGCCCTGGTACTGGCACGGCTTCGACATGTTCTGGTTCGCGGCTTTGATGGTGCTCGTGGTGCCCGGCCTGCTCGCATTCTGCTTCGGCTGGCTCGCCTTCCGCTCGCGCGTCACCGGCGTGTATCTGTCGATCATCACCCAGGCGATGACCTACGCGCTGCTGCTCGCCTTCTTCCGCAATGATTTCGGCTTCGGCGGCAACAACGGCCTGACGGACTTCAAGGACATCCTCGGCTTCAACGTCCAGGCGGAAGGCACCCGCGCCGCGCTGTTCGCGCTGAGCTGTCTCGCGCTCATTCTGGCGTTCCTGATCTGCCGGGCCGTTGTGTCGTCGAAGCTCGGCAAGGTGCTGATCGCGATCCGCGACGCCGAGTCGCGGACGCGTTTCCTCGGTTATCGTGTCGAGTCCTACAAGCTGTTCGTGTTCACGCTGTCGGCGTGCATGGCCGGCGTCGCAGGCGCGCTCTACGTTCCTCAGGTCGGCATCATCAACCCATCCGAGTTCGCGCCCGGCAATTCGATCGAGGCCGTGATCTGGGTCGCGGTCGGCGGCCGAGGCACGCTCGTAGGTGCTGCGCTCGGCGCCGTCGTCGTGAACTACGCGAAGACGTTCTTCACCTCGGGCGTGCTGGCGCCCTACTGGCTGTTCATGCTCGGCGCATTGTTCGTGCTCGTCACTCTGCTGCTGCCCAAAGGCATCATCGGCACCTTCAATTCCTGGTGGGATCAGCTCGGCAGCAGGAGGCTGAACGCCGAGAGCGCCGCCCGCGAGGACGGCGTCACCGAACCCAAGATGGCGGAGTGAGCGCATGAACGTGATGGACACCCGCGCGACGTCGTCGCTGCTCTATCTCGACGGCGTGCACGTCTCGTTCGACGGCTTCCACGCCATCAACAATCTCTCGCTGACGCTCGAGCCCGGCGAGATGCGCGCCATCATCGGCCCGAACGGGGCCGGCAAGACCACGATGATGGACATCATCACCGGCAAGACCAAGCCCGACGAGGGCACGGTGCTGTTCGACGGCAAGACGGATCTCACCCGCCTCGACGAGACCCGCATCGCCGAGCTCGGGATCGGCCGCAAGTTTCAGAAGCCGACGGTGTTCGAGAGCCAGTCGGTCGAGGACAACCTGCTGCTCGCGCTCAATGTCGATCACAGCGTCAAGGGCACGCTGTTCTGGCGCGGCTCGAGGAGCGAGTCCGAGCAGATCGACCGGGTGCTCGAGACCGTGCGGCTCAAGGATGCCAGACGCAAGCTCGCCGGCAGCCTGTCGCACGGCCAGAAGCAGTGGCTGGAGATCGGCATGCTCCTGGCACAGGACCCGAAGCTGCTGCTGGTCGACGAACCGGTCGCTGGAATGACCGACGTCGAGACGCATCAGACGGCTGAGCTGCTCAAGGAAATCAACAAGGATCATACCGTCATGGTCGTCGAGCACGACATGACCTTCGTGCGCGAGCTCGGCGTCAAGGTCACCTGCCTCCACGAAGGCACGGTGCTGGCCGAGGGCACCATCGATCAGGTGTCGTCGAACGATCGGGTGATCGAAGTGTATCTGGGGCGCTAGGCGATGTTGGACGTCAAGGACATCAACCTCTATTACGGCGCCGCCCAGGCGCTGCGCGGCGTCTCGATCGCGGCGGAGCCCGGCAAGGTCACCTGCGTGCTCGGGCGCAACGGCGTCGGCAAGACCTCGCTGCTGCGGGCGCTGGTCGGACAATATCCGCTGGCCTCCGGCAGCATCACCTTCGATGGCGCCGACATCACCCATCTCAAGCCCTATGAACGGGCGCGCAAGGGCATCGGCTTTGTGCCGCAGGGTCGCGAGATCTTCCCGCTGCTCACGGTGGAGGAGAACCTCAAGACCGGCTTCGGACCGCTGAAGCGCAGCGATCGCAGCATCCCGGACGACGTGTTCTCGCTGTTTCCGGTGCTGGAATCGATGCTCGGCCGCCGCGGCGGCGATCTTTCCGGCGGCCAGCAGCAGCAGCTTGCGATCGGCCGTGCCATGGTGATGCGGCCAAAGCTCCTGCTTCTCGACGAGCCGACCGAGGGCATCCAGCCCTCGATCATCAAGGACATCGGCCGGGCGATCTCGTATCTGCGCAATCTCGGCAATATCGCGATCGTCCTGGTCGAGCAGTATCTCGACTTTGCCTGCGAACTCGGCGACAACTTCGCCGTCATGGATCGCGGCGCGGTGAAGTTCACCTGCACCCGCGCCAATCTCGATCAGGCCGAGATCAGCCGCCAAATGGCGCTGTGATCATCACGTAGCTTCTCGACGCGGTCTCGCCCGCGTCTGGTCCCAGGGGAGGGGATCGATGCGGGCCGATCCCGCCAGCGCCGCTGCCGACATCTTCGAGGCCAACCGCGCCCGAGGCGCGGTGCGCTTCGACGTGCGGCTGCAGGACGGCGTGACGCGGCGCCATCATCTGCATGAATCCGGCTCGCTGCGGGTGCGCTTTCCCTCGCCCGAGGACGATGGCCTGTCGGCGATGTTCGTCAACACGGCCGGCGGCATCGCCGGCGGCGACCGCTTTGCGATCGAGGTCGCGGCCGGCGAGGGCAGCCGCGTCACGCTGTCGAGCGCCGCGGCCGAAAAGGTCTATCGCGCCGCTGGCAAGCCCGCAGAGCTCGATATCGCGCTGACCGCCCATGCGGGTGCCCACATCTCCTGGCTGCCGCAGGAGACCATCCTGTTCGACCGCTCTCGCATCCATCGCCGGATCGACATCGACCTTGCCGATACCGCCTCGCTGTTGTTGTGCGAGATCGTCGTGCTCGGCCGCACGGCCATGGGCGAGCGCATGCGCGAGGGCGAGTTCGTCGATCGCTGGCGGGTGCGGCGCGGCGGCAAGCTGGTGTTCGCCGAGACGGTCCGCCTCGACGGCGACATCGGCGACAAGCTGGCGCAGCCGGCCATCGCCAACGGCGGCGCGGCCATCGGGACCGCGCTGATCGTGCCGGGCGACGCCGCGCTGGTCGAGCGCATCCGAGAGAGCCTGCCGGCCTTCCGGGGAGAGGTCGCGCTGTCGGCCTGGAATGGATTTGCAATGGCCCGCTTCTGTGCCCAAGATGCCGCAAGCCTGCGCGCCGACATGATGGCGGTGCTCGGCTGTGCTTCGAATGGACCGCTGCCGCGGCTGTGGCTCAACTAGACGTTTACCAACTGATGACTACCAGAAGACCATCACCAGAGAGTCCGCATGAACCTGTCTCCCCGCGAAAAGGACAAGCTCCTGATCTCGATGGCCGCCATCGTGGCCCGCCGCAGGCTCGATCGCGGCGTCAAGCTGAACCACCCCGAAGCGGTCGCGATCATCTCCGACTTCATCCTGGAAGGCGCGCGTGACGGCCGCACCGTGGCCGAGCTGATGCAGGCCGGCGCCCAGGTCCTGACCCGTGATCAAGTGATGCCCGGCATCCCCGAGATGATCCACGACATCCAGGTCGAGGCGACGTTTCCGGACGGCACCAAGCTGGTCACGGTGCACGAGCCGATCCGGTGAAGCGAGCCCAACTCTTTCGGTCGTCATGCCCGGGCTTGACCCGGGCATCCACGCTGTTCGATCTGAATGGAAAAACGTGGATGGCCGGGTCAAGCCCGGCCATGACGCATGGAAACCTGCGAGGTAACTCATGATCCCCGGCGAACTCTTCATCCAAGACGGCGAGATCGAGCTCAATGCCGGCCGCAAGACCGTGACCCTGTCGGTCGCGAACACCGGCGACCGGCCGATCCAGGTCGGCTCGCACTACCATTTCTTCGAGACCAATCCGGCGCTGAAGTTCGACCGCAGACGCGCGCGCGGCATGCGGCTCGACATCGCGGCCGGCACGGCCGTGCGCTTCGAGCCGGGCCAGACCCGCGACGTGCAACTGGTCGCGCTCGCCGGCAAGCGCATGGTCTATGGCTTCCGCGGCGACGTCATGGGCAAGTTGTAAGCCGATGCTGACCGGATTGTGCCTCGTTTCCGAAGCCGCCGAGCTGGCGGCGCGCCGTCACGCCGGCCAGCAGCGCAAGGGCCGCGACGATGAGCCTTACATCAATCATCTCGCCGAGGTCGCAAACATCCTGTCGGCAACCTGCGACGGCGAGGATGCCGAGCTCGTCGCGGCAGGCTGGCTGCACGACACCATCGAGGACACCGATACGGCCGCTGATGAGCTGGCGGAGCGCTTTGGGTGTCGTGTCGCCGACCTCGTCGTGGAAGTCACTGATGACATGACCCTGCCGAAGAGCGAGCGGCGCCAGGTCCAGGTCATCGCCGCGCCCGGCAAGTCCGCTGGTGCCAAGCAGATCAAGATCGCCGACAAGATCAGCAACATCCGCGCCCGCATCTTCTTCGAGCCGGACCTGGAGCAGCAGCTCGAGCTGATGGAGTATCTCGGCTGGGCCGAGCAGGTCGTCGCCGGCTGCCGCGGTGTCAACCCGCGGCTCGATGTGCTGTTCGATGAGACGGTTGCGAATGCGCGAGGAACGCTGTGAGCGGATCGCCGGCGTCTCGACATCATGACAAGCAGAGCTAATTGGGGGCCAACGATGTCCGTCAAGATCAAGCGTTCCGTCTACGCCGACATGTTCGGTCCCACGACCGGCGACAAGGTCCGGCTCGCCGACACCGACCTGATCATCGAGGTCGAGAAGGACTTCACCACCTATGGTGAGGAGGTGAAGTTCGGCGGCGGCAAGGTCATCCGTGACGGCATGGGCCAGTCGCAGGCGACCAACAAGCAGGGCGCCGCCGACACGGTCATCACCAATGCGCTCATCGTCGATCACTGGGGTGTCGTGAAGGCCGACGTCGCGATCAAAGAGGGCATGATCTCAGCGATCGGCAAGGCCGGCAATCCGGACATCCAGCCCGGCATCACCATCGTGATCGGCCCCGGCACCGACGTGATCGCGGGCGAGGGCAAGATCCTCACCGCCGGCGGCTTCGACAGCCACATCCATTTCATCTGCCCACAGCAGATCGAGCACGCGCTGATGTCGGGCGTCACCTCCCTGCTCGGCGGCGGCACCGGCCCGTCGCACGGCACCTTCGCGACCACCTGCACGCCCGGCCCATGGCACATCGGCCGGATGATGCAGTCGTTCGATGCGTTTCCTGTGAACCTCGGCATCTCCGGCAAGGGCAATGCGTCGCGCCCGGCCGCGCTGGTCGAGATGGTCAAGGCCGGTGCCTGTGCGCTGAAGCTGCACGAGGACTGGGGCACGACGCCGGCGGCGATCGACAATTGTCTCTCGGTCGCCGACGATCACGACGTCCAGGTGATGCTGCACTCGGACACGCTGAACGAGTCGGGCTTCGTCGAGGATACGATCAAGGCCTTCAAGGGCCGCACCATCCACGCCTTCCACACCGAAGGCGCCGGCGGCGGGCACGCGCCTGACATCATCAAGGTCGCCGGGCTGAAGAACGTGCTGCCGTCGTCGACCAACCCGACGCGGCCGTTCACGCGCAACACCATCGACGAGCATCTGGACATGCTGATGGTGTGTCACCATCTCGACCCGTCGATCGCAGAGGATCTCGCCTTCGCCGAGAGCCGCATCCGCAAGGAGACGATCGCGGCGGAGGACATCCTGCACGATCTCGGCGCGCTCTCGATGATGTCATCGGATTCGCAGGCGATGGGCCGGCTCGGCGAGGTCATCATCCGGACCTGGCAGACCGCCGACAAGATGAAGAAGCAGCGCGGCGCGCTGCCGCAGGACAAGGGCAAGGACAACGACAATTTCCGCGTCAAGCGCTACATCGCCAAATACACGATCAATCCGGCGATTGCGCATGGCGTGTCGAAGCTGATCGGCTCGGTCGAGAAGGGCAAGCTCGCCGACCTCGTGCTGTGGTCGCCCGCCTTCTTCGGCGTCAAGCCGGACTGCGTCATCAAGGGCGGCACCATCGTCGCCGCGCCCATGGGCGATCCGAACGCCTCGATCCCGACCCCGCAGCCGGTGCATTACCAGCCGATGTTCGGCGCGTTCGGCAAGTCGCTGACGGCTTCGTCCGTGATCTTCACCTCGAAGGCGGCCATCACCGGCGGGCTCGCCCGCAAGCTCGGCCTTTCGAAGAAGCTCTACGCGGTGCAGAACACCCGCGGCAGGATCTCGAAGAAGAGCATGATCCACAATGATGCGACGCCCAACATCGAGGTCGATCCGGAGACATACGAGGTGCGGGCCGACGGCGAGCTCCTGACCTGCGAGCCGGCCGAGGTGCTGCCCATGGCGCAGCGCTACTTCATGTACTAAGCTTCCGCCCGGTACCAGAACCAGAAAAGTACCGGGAGGACGTGTTCGTGATCTATGTCGTTGCCACCTTGACCATCAAGCCCGAAACCCGTGCGGAATTCATCGCCGCTGCGGCTGCCTGCATTGCGGGGACCCGCAAAGAACCCGGCAATATCGCCTATGATTTGCATGAGAGCGTCACCGACCCGAGCAAGATGGTCTTCGTCGAGCAGTGGGAGAACGCCGAGGCCTTGGTGCCGCACCGCGCGACCGAGCACATGAAGACGTTCGGGCGCGTCGCGGTCAAATGCATGTCGGCCCCGCCGAAGATCGAGATCATCACGCCTGAGAAGGTCGATGTCCGCTGAGCGGAATAAGAGTGAGCGCAATAAGAGAATGAGAGTTTCAGCATGATCCGCGCGACACGCGTGCTCGGGCAGCATCGTTGGAAGGAGGCTGCCGCCGATTCCGTCCTGCTCGATTTCGATGACCGGCACCGGCGGCGGCTGGTGATGACCGGAACGCGTGGGCTGGAGTTTCTGCTGGACCTCGAGCACGCTACCGCATTGCGCGGTGGCGATGCCCTGGTGCTGGAGGACGGCCGGCTGATCGAGGTCGTGGCGGCGGCCGAGCCGCTGCTCGAGATCCGGGCTTCCGATCCGCATCATCTGGTGCGGCTGGCCTGGCACCTCGGCAACCGGCACCTGCCGACGCAGATCATGGCCAAGAGCCTGCGCGTCCGCCGCGACCACGTGATCGAGGCCATGGTCAAGGGTCTTGGCGCCCGCGTCATCGAGATCGAGGCACCGTTCGATCCGGAAGGTGGCGCCTACGCCGAGCCCAGCCATGCGCACGGCCACGATGATCATGATCACCACGGTCACGATCATCATCACGATCATGCCGGGCACGATCACGCGCATCACGGCCACGACGACGGCCATGCACATGATCATCACGTGCATGACGAGCACTGCGGCCATGACCATCACGATCACGGTCATTCCCATGCTCATGAGCACAAATGAGGAGGGGGCTCGGCCGGCTGCAATCAGGGCCGCGGATTCGGCTGCGCTGTATCGGCTGCTGACATGGCTGTCGCCGGCGTTTCCGATCGGCGGCTTCTCCTATTCGAGCGGCATCGAATGGGCCGTGGAGGCAGGCGACATCGGCGATGCGGCGGAGCTGCGCGGCTGGCTCGCGACGATGCTGACCAACGGCTCCGGCTTCTGCGACGCGGCTTTCCTCGCGCACGCGTATCGCGCGGTCGAGCTCGACGATATGGCCAGCCTCCGCGAGGTGGCCGAGCTTGCGGCCGCGTTCGTACCGTCGCGCGAGCGTCAGCTCGAAACCACCGCGCAGGGCCGGGCCTTCATCGAGATCGCGCGGTCCGCCTGGAACTGCGCAGGCCTCGACGAGGCGGTGGCGCGCTGTGAGACCATCGTCTATCCGGTCGCCGTGGGGCTGGTCGGCGCGCTTCACGGCGTTCCTCTGGGACCCCTGCTGCACGGCTTTCTGCACGCCCTGACGTCGAACTGGATTTCCGCCGGCAGTCGTCTCGTACCGTTGGGGCAGACCGACAGCCAGCGCGTGCTCGCCGCGTTGGAACCTGTCGTCGCCGCGACGGCGGACCGCGCTCTGCTCGCCTCGCTCGATCACATCGGCGGCGCAACGTTCCGCTCCGATCTCGCAAGCCTTCATCACGAGACGCAATATACAAGGCTGTTTCGGTCGTGATGAAGCGGGGCAACGGCTGCTCGATCACGGCCCCGCGCGGTCGCGCGCACGACAGAAGGATAAATGACATGGCATCGTCTCACGGTCCGCTCCGCGTTGGCGTCGGTGGCCCGGTCGGGTCCGGCAAGACTGCGTTGATGGATCTGCTCTGCAAGTCGATGCGGGAGCACTACGACATCGCTGCGATCACCAACGACATCTACACCAAGTGGGACGCGGAGTTTCTCGTTCGCTCGGGATCGCTGACTCCGGATCGTATCGCCGGCGTGGAGACCGGCGGCTGCCCGCATACTGCGATCCGCGAGGACGCGTCCATGAACCTCGCCGCCGTGGCCGACATGCGAGCCAAGTTTCCCGGACTCGACCTGGTGTTGATCGAGTCGGGCGGCGACAACCTCGCCGCAACGTTCTCGCCGGAACTCGCCGATATCACGATCTACGTCATCGACGTCGCGGCGGGCGACAAGATCCCGTCGAAGGGCGGACCGGGTATCACCCGCTCCGACCTTCTGGTGATCAACAAGATTGACTTGGCACCCCATGTGGGCGCTTCTCTGGAGAAGATGGAGACGGATGCCAAGCGCATGCGCGGCTCACGGCCCTTCGTCATGACCAACCTGAAGAAGAGCCAGGGGCTTGACCGGATCATCGGCTTCATCGAAGCCAAGGGCGGTCTGAAGCCGTCGGCCTGAGCGCGGGGACGGATCTGCGTCGCACGGCTCTTCGTTGCTCGATGCGTCTGCTGGAATGACCGACGCAAAAAAGCCTCATCCGGCCGGAACAACTTGAGCCCTCGGGTGTTGCCTCGACCCGGGGTGCGCCTTGCCCAAGGCGTCTCGGCGCCGATGCACCGGTATCCTGGGATCGCTATCCGCTGATCGCTCCGATCACTTCCGATCGCCCCGAGGTGCGTCCTTGAGTTGCAGGCCCGGTTATTGGATGACTCGTCTCCTCCTTCGCCAACCCTTTACTTCAGAGTGAACGAGTGCTCCGGCTGGGTGTCATCATCGGTTTGATCGCGCTGGTCGGGACGGCGCTGTCCGGCTTGGCCGCCTATCGCGTACACGACCAGGAGCTGGCGCTCGATCGCATTGCGCTGGCCCGTGCCATCGACGTCCATGCCAGCCTCGTCCAGGACCGGCTGACCGAACGTGAGCTGCTGGCCCGGGTGGCCTCCGGGCTGTTCCGCGCTCCCTCCGTGATCAAGGCCAATATGCTGGAGCCGCTGCGATCGTCGATCTACGCGTTCAAGACCGACTTCGTGGTGGCGTCGTGGATCGCACGGCTGCGGCCGGATGAGCTCCCCATCGCGCAAGCCGAGCTGCGTCAGGCTGGCTTCCCGAATCCAACCATTCGCAATTTCGACGACATGCCGCTCGGGCCGAACGTCGATCGTCCGTTGGACGTTCTGATGGATCTCGAGCCACGCAATGCCGAGACCTCGAAGCTTCCCGGTATCGCACTCGACCGGCAGCCGATCGTCGGACCGATGCTCGCGCGTGCCATGGCCGAGGGCAAGCCGGTCGCATCCGATCCCACTCCGCTGCTGCGGAGCGATGGTCCGATCGGGATCGTGCTGGCAGCCCCGGTCGTCCCGCAAGGTGCCACTGCGCCGGCGGGCTTCGTGACGTTTTCCTACGAGATCGGGCCACTGCTGCTCACCAATGACGATCTGTCGTTGTTCTCGGTGGCGTTGAAGGATCCGCGCAACGCCTCGGATGAGCTGGTTGCCAACGACCAGGGGGCGGTGACGAGCCGGACCCGCAGGCCCGACGATCCTGCTCCGTCGTCGACCCGCACCGTGGCCTTCGGCAATCACGACTGGTCGCTGGTCTATTACGCCAAGGGCAATGCGGTCCGGCGCGCGCAACAGACCGCGGCGATCGTCGGCGTCATCGGGATGGCGCTGACCGGTATCATCTGCGGCCTGTTCGGCTACGTCGCCTACAACAATCTGCGCCTGAGCCGCGAAATCCAGGTGCGGATCGGCTTCGAGCGCCGACTGACGGCGGTCATCGACGAGCTGAACCACCGGGTCAAGAACATCCTGGCGGTGATCCAATCCATCGTGACGCGCACGCTGCGTCATGGCAGCGACATGGACGTCGCACGCGAGCTGCTGATCGGACGGATCCATGCGATGTCGAACGTCGTCACGCTGCTCAGCGAGAGCCAATGGCAAGGCGTGCAATTGCGCGGACTGTTCGAAGCTCGCGCGATCCCGCATGCGGACAGGATTGCGGTCAACGGACCCGACATCACCGTGAGCGCGCGTGCCGCGCAGAGCCTCTCGCTGCTGTTTTTCGAACTCGCCTCGCACTCGGACGAAGGCCTCTCGCTCGTGGGAAAGCACCCGCACATCACCGCCAAATGGGAGGTGACCGGCGAGGAGCCGAATGCCGTCTTCCACTTCCGTTGGGAGGAATTGAACACCAGTGAAGCAACGCGGCGGCCGGACAGCGATTTCGGACTGATCCTGCTCGATCGCGTGGCACCGGAGGCGCTCGGCGGCACGTCAAAGCGCTTCTTCACCGAGGCGAGCTATGTGTATGAGCTGACCGCTCCGATGGAGACGGTGATCGACATGACCGAGCGCGATCGCACCGAGCAGTTCTCCGCGCCGGTGCATCCGGCGCGATAGCCGCAGCGCTCGTCGGCAAACAGGATGCCAGGGCGCACGATGCCCGAGTGCAAGTGATCAACAACAACAAGAAGAGGCGGCTCTTTCGCGAGCCGCCTCTTTGCTGGTTCGTTTGCGACGGCTTGGCTGATCAGCCGCCGCTGCCGCCGATCACCGCCCGCACGGTCTCGTCCGGGCCGAAATCCTCGGCGCCTTCGACATAGAGCAGCGCTGCCAGCTTCGAGCGCGCGCGGTTCACGCGGCTCTTGATGGTGCCCACCGCGCAGCCGCAGATCGCTGCCGCATCCTCGTAGGAGAAGCCCGATGCACCGACCAGGATCAGCGCCTCGCGCTGGTCCTGAGGCAGCTTCTCGAGCGCCGCGCGGAACTCCTCGAACTCGAGATGCGCGCCCTGCGAGGGATGCGTCTTGAGCGTCTTGGCGTAGTTCCCTTCGGCATCCTCCACTTCGCGCCGGCGTTTGCGGTAGTCGGATCGGAACAGGTTGCGCAGGATCGTGAACAGCCAGGCAGGCAGATTCGATCCCGGTTGAAACGAGTCGATGTTGGCCAGCGCCCGGAGCAGGGTTTCCTGCACGAGGTCGTCGGCACGATCGCTGTTACCACTCAAGGAAATCGCAAATGCGCGAAGGCTGGGGACGGCCGCGAGGATATCGTCCCTCAAGGAATCAGTGAGAGGCATTCACTCCCTCCCGTCGGTTTGGTCGTTGGATCCCCCGCCGTTCTCCACGTGGGACTGTGCTGCCGGCGCATCAAGCTTCCGCACCAGTTCCGCGAAGCGGTCCGGCACTCCCTGACGGACGACGTCGTCGTACATCGCGCGGAGTTGATGACCGATTCTGGATTGAATTTCCGCGTTCAGTCCGCCGGGCTTGCGCGGTGCCGCATTCTTGCTGGCTTGAGACTTTACATCTTTCATGACCTTTTCCACGTTTCCCCGAGAGTTAAGTCCCTGAAGCTTCAAGAATTATTCTCGCCACCGAGAGGGTCTGTCGGGAACTAATGCGACGGGGCGATAAAAGTTCCACGCGTTTGGGGAACTTTTCGTCGGTTCGGGCGTAATCAGCCCATCATGGAACCCGGGCGGGAAGCCCAGATGACCGAATGGAGTGGGGATGAGCCGATCACAGCTTGTTGCTGAACATTTGCCGCTGTTGCGCCGGTATGCGAGGGCCCTCACCGGTAGCCAGGGTTCCGGAGACGCCTATGTCGGAGCGATGCTCGAGGCGCTGATTCAGGATCCCGCTCTGCTGGACGAGCGCTATGGCCCGCGGGCTGCGCTGTTCCGGCTGTTCACGCAGATCTGGAACTCGGTGGCGCTCAACGACGACGCCGAAGTGGCGACTCTGCCGATGCCGCCGGAGCGGCGCCTCTCCAACATCACCCCCTTGCCCCGCCAGGCCTTCCTGCTGCTCTCGCTCGAGGGTTTTCCCGAGGAGGAAGTGGCCTTCATCCTCGACATCGACGTCGCGGAAACCCGCCGGCTGGCGGATGCAGCCGGACGTGAGCTCGCCGCCGAGATCGCCACCGATGTCCTGATCATCGAGGATGAGACCTTCATCGCGATGGACCTCGAGAGCCTCGTCAAGAACCTCGGTCACAACGTGATCGGCGTGGCCCGCACCCATGCCGACGCGGTGGCTCTGGCCAAGAACAAGAAGCCCGGTCTGATCCTGGCTGATATTCAGCTCGCGGATGGTTCGTCCGGCCTGGATGCCGTCAACGAGCTGCTGCGCACCTTCGAAGTGCCGGTGGTCTTCATTACCGCCTATCCGGAGCGCTTCCTCACGGGTGAGCGGCCCGAACCGGCGTTCCTGATCTCAAAGCCGTTCCAGCCGGCCATGGTGTCGGCAGTCGCCAGCCAGGCTCTGTTCTTCCAGCGCAACTCGCGCAACAGGATGCCGAAGCCGGCGGCCTGATCAAGCCGCGCGCACAACGTCGCCCCGGCGCGTTCCTCACGGAGCGCGCCGGATTTCGTTGCAGCATCGAAGACGAGATCAGCAGCCGCGGCACACGCCGTTGAGCCGTGCCTTCAGCGTCGCGTCATTCGGCTTGGTCTCTTGGAGCTTCAACGTTGTCTCCTCAAGCCGGATGATTGCGGACGTCCGTCGAGGCGCGAACACGATCGGCACGAGAAAAGTGAGATCGCCGTCCGCCAGTTCCGGCGGCGGTGGCGCAAATGGTTGGGCTCGCTCCACCATGGCGAGCGCTTCCCGGTCGAGCGCGGGGTCACCGGTCGTTTCGGCCAGCACCGCCGAGATCAGGTGGCCTTCGCGGTCGATGTGAAACAGGACCTTGGCCGTCCCGCCCTGATCCGAGGCCTGCAGCGGATAGCGACGCTGAACCTTCAATTGTGCGACGAGGTTCTTGATCCAAGTGTCCCTGGCGCCGTCGGCCGCTGCAATCCCGGGAAACAGGCACACGAGAACCAGCGCCAGTCCAAACCCTCTCCATACGCCGACGCGATCCAGCGAGCTCAGCATCCCTGCCCCCACGTGCGCGGACCATGAACGCAGCCGCGCTGCTTCAACATATAACCGGGACGAAAAGGGGATAAAGCGCCGCGAATGTCGGGGCCGCGATCTGACCGGAAGGGTGGATCAGGAAAGAATGCGGGGCACCGCCGGCATCACCACGGCGGTGCCCCGCGTCGCCGGTCAATGGGGCAGGGGGAATAACCGGCTGCCGAGATGACGCGCGACCCGAAAAGTCGTTCCGCGTGAGATCGAATTTTTTGGCGCCATGAAATTGAAGAATACCGCCGCAGTTTACACACGGTTAAGTGATTTGCCCAACCGAGAACCCAGTTCCTGCGACTTACGTTGGTATGCCGATCGCCTTACGGCGAGGGGAGCAGAGACATGTCGCAGACCAGGAAGGTTATCGTTTTGGGTTCGCTTGCGGCTTCCGCGATGCTCGTGGGCGCAATGCAACTGGCTTCAGGCCATGATCTTGGCGCCAACCTGCCGGTTCAGAGCCCCTCTCCCCAGCCGATCGTCGCAACCGCGAATGACGTGAACCGGGCCGCCAAGGCTGACCGCGCCAAACAAAACGGTACTGCGGCGCCGTCGCAGACTGTGTCGATCAAGCTGGCAGCCTTCGCGGAGACCTCCTTCTTGGTGCGGCTTCCCTTCAACCCCACGGGTGTAAGCGCGGGCTCGTTACCATCGCCGCAGGGATCGCAGCTCATCACCACCGGCAACGAGCGGCAGGCCGTCAAGCATCCGGTGGCGTGCGAGCCGTCGGTGTCCGTGCTGACGGAGATCGCCAAGCGCCTGCAACCGGGACGGTGTGTGACTTAGTTACAGCCCCTCGCACCAGGCCCGCGGCTCAAGCGGCGGATCAACGCCTGGCAAATGATAAAAGCCGTCCGATGACGGTCAGGGGCAGTCCTCACTCTGCGGGAGTTTGCTCCTCCGCGGCTGGGCGGCTGACCATGAATCCGAGCGCCAGACCGCCCACAGCCAGAATGGGAATCAGCCGCTTGATGCCAATCATGCGGACGATCTGCAGGCCGCTTGCCAACAACATCGGGTCTGCGAAAGCAGATTGGACTGCCGACCGCGCCGTTTCCGCGGTTCGCGCGGCACGACTCTCGATTGCGCGCTTGCGCGCCATGTAGCTGATTGCGGCCATCAACGTCACCACGAAGAAGATGGCGGCACCTGTGAGGCACGCGGCCACGAGCCCGTAACGATCCAGGACGGCGACAAAAGCTGCGGCGCACAGAAAGCTCGTGGTTACGAACAGTCCGACCGCTGCAGCGATTGCGAGCGATGTGAGCCGAACGGCATGCCCGGTCGATTCCTGGAAGTCCGCAATCAGGCGCTGCAGCATGTCATTCTCCTCCTCGTCTCGTTCATCTGCGCAACAAACTCAAATCGGCGCCGATAACGCGGCGCCGAAACAAGACGACCTCTGGATTTCAGGGGCCAACCCTCAGCGTCTCCAGGCGGCGCCGATGAGAAATCCAAGTCCGAGCGCAAGACCCACGGTGGCGAGTGGGCGATGGGAGATCACGTCCTCGAGGCGCTCCTCCAGCGAGTTTGCGGCATCCTGGGCTGCACCAAACATCGCAGTGCCGCGCTCGGACATGTCGTCGAACGTCTGGTCCACGTTCTCGCGTGCCTGACGATAGCCGCTGCGGGCCTGCTTGCTGGCCTGCCCAGCGAAAGCATTGAGCGCGTCGGTGATCTGTTCGGTGAGAGCTGCGATATCGTTTTTCACGGCGTGGACATCCTTCTGCAGGCGTTCGTAGTTCGCTTTGTCGACGAGATCTTTCAGGGCGGTCTCACCGTCAGTCGGTGGCATGGCAAGCTCCCGGAGTAAGGTGACTGCGTCTGCTCGACAAACGCGGGGTCTCAGCCGAAGTTCCGACGGTGGAAACCGAATTAGTCTGCCGGCAGTTGCGGCGAATCGTCCGGCAGCAGATGCTCCTTGACGATGAGGGCGACGATCAGGAGCGGCGAGGCAAGGAAGGCTCCCATCGGGCCCCACAGCCAGGTCCAGAATGCCAGCGCGATGAACACCGCGAGTGCGTTGAGAGCCAGCCGCCTGCCGATGATGGTCGGCGTGACGAAGTGGCCTTCCATGAAGGTGATCACGGCGAAGATGGCGGGCGCGACCATGCCGGCGCTCAAGGTCGGGAATGCGATTGCGCCGACCAGGACGAGCACCGCGAACATCGCGATCGGCCCGATGATGGGGATGAAGTTCAGCGTTGCCGCAAGCGCCCCGAGGCCGGCGGGATTGGGCATGCCGGCGAGGGCGCAGGCGAGGCCGGCTGCAATACCGACACCGGTGTTGATGAGCGTCACTGTCAGGAGGTAGTTGCCGAGGTGCAGCTCGAGCTCATTGAGGATGCGCAGCGTCCGCAGCCGTGCCTCGTGATCACCAAAGGTCATGATCAGCGCTCGCCGGAGATCGCGCCAGCTTGCGATGAACAGCACGAGCGTCGCGAAGAACAGTAGGAATTCGGTGAAGGTCGGCGACAGGAATTCGATCGTTGGCTGAACCCAATCGAACTTGGGGAGCTCCAGGCTGGCCGAGGCTTGTGCGCTTCCGCCGCCGACGGCCGCCTGCATTTCGTGCCACAGCGCCAGCGGTCGATCGAAGACGTGCAGCTTGGCCTTGAGCGTCGTGGCAAGCTCGGGAAGGCGATTGGTCCAGTCGAGCAGAGGCGCCGAAATCAGGCCAATGATGAAGGCGAGCCCGGTGGCAACGGCGATCACGATCAACACGGCGCCGACGCCGCGCGGCACGTGATGGCGTTCGAGAAAGTTGGCGGCCGGCGACAGCATGGTGCCGACCACGAAGGCCATGACGATCGGCAGGAAAAACCCCCGGGCGACATAGAGGACACCCGTCACGCAGACGGCCGTGAGGATGACGAGAGCGATGGCGACGACGTCAGCCCGCCTGATCACGGGCGGTGCTTCTTGGTGACTTTCATTCAGGGCTGAATCGTCGTTCCCGCTGGCGAGCAGCCGCTCGGTGGGAAGTACACGCACCATGAATCTCCCGATCGAGTCGTTCGCGCACAGCTCGCGTGGTGACGTTCTCGTCATCCAACAACCGAGGGGGCCATCCGGTTCCGTCGCGCAAACGTGAGAACTCATACGCTTGACTGACGCAGGGCGACCACACCGGGCCGGAACTACGGCGAGACGTTCGGCGTTTGGAAAGCAATCACGCATCGTACCGCGATGCTCGTCTGACAGGGGCACTCCATGACACAGCTCGTTTCCGATCACCGCAGCTTTGCGCGGACCGCTTCGCTGATCGCCGGCGTCGCGGTTCTTCTTGTTGCTAGTCCCACCGCGTCTCACGCACAGAGCCTCGGATATGCGTCGGTCGAACAGCAGCAGGCCTTCCCGCCGGACGAGGCGACTGCACCCGCCGTGGAGCAGGACGAGGACAGCCGGCTGCCCGACAGGTTGCGGCGCACGATCGTCAATCTCGATACGCGGGAGGCGCCGGGGACGATCATCATCGATACCGGCAATACCTATCTGTACTACGTGCTCGGCGGCGGCCGCGCGCTGCGCTACGGCGTCGGCGTGGGGCGCCAGGGCTTCACCTGGTCGGGTGTCCAGACGGTGACGCGCAAGGCGGAATGGCCGGACTGGCATCCGCCGGCGCAGATGATCGCGCGCCAGCCCTATCTGCCGCGTTTCATGGCCGGCGGCCCGGGCAATCCGCTCGGCGCCCGGGCCATGTATCTCGGGTCCAGCGAGTATCGCATCCATGGCACCAACGACCCCACGACGATCGGCAAGTTCGTGTCGTCGGGCTGCATCCGCCTGACCAATGAGGATGTTTCCGACCTGTTCAGCCGCGTGCAGGTGGGGACGAAGGTCGTGGTGCTGCCGAAGGCCGGCTCGCTGCAGGCGCGCACCAATGCCGGCCGTACGCCGCGCGTGACGTCGCTGCCGTCGGGGCGGCAGGCGATGTCGCTGCCCGTCTCGGCCGTCAATTGATATGGGAGCGGAATGATGAACGGTCGACGTGCACTCGCCGCCATTGCAGTGGCAACCATGGCAACCGCGGGTGTGTTGGCAGCGCCGACCACAGCGGGCGCGCAGGATTTTTTCTCGGCGCTGTTCGGCGGCTTCAACGCACCGCAGCGTCAGGCGCCCTATATCCGGATGCCGTTCGCCGACGAGGTGCCACCGGCGCCACGGCCGGCCCCGCGGGGCGACGTCACCTATCGCGGCGGCAGCAGCAGCGTCGCCTGGTGTGTCCGCACCTGTGATGGCCGCTACTTCCCGCTCGGCGCGACCGGCGACCAGAGCAAGGAAGCCGCCTGCAACAGCTTCTGCCCGGCGGCCAAGACCGAGATTGTCTATGGCAGCTCGATCGACGGTGCCGAGACCGATGGCGGCAAGCCGTATTCGGCGCTGCCCAACGCCTTCAAGTATCGCACCGAGATCGTCGACGGCTGCACCTGCAACGGCAAGGACCATTTCGGCCTTGCCAAGGTGTCGATCGACAACGATCCGACCCTGCGCAAGGGCGACGTCGTTGCCAGCGACGACGGCCTCAAGGTCGCCAACCGGACCGGCAGCGGCAAGCGCGCCGAGCTGAACTTCTCGCCGGCGCCCGCGGCGTTGCGCGCGAAATACGAGCGTGCGCCGGTGACGGCGTCCGACTGATCCTGCGAGGTCGTCAGGCGGCGCGGATCTTGCCGAGGAAGTCCCTGACCTGATGACCGAGATTCCTGCTCTGGCTCTCCAGCGTCTCTGAGGCTGTGCGCACGTCGTCGGCCGCCGCCGCAGCGGCATCGGCGTCCGACTTGACGCCGGTGATGTTGTCGGAGACGTTCCTGGTGCCGTCGGCGGCGAACTGGGTGCTGCGTGAGATCTCCTGCGTCGCCGCCCCTTGCTCCTGCACCGCCGCGGCGATCGCGGTCGCCACCTCGTTGACCTCGCCGATGATGCCGCCGATGCGCTTGATCGCGTCGATCGCGTCGTTGGCGACGCGCTGGATGTCGGCGATCTGCTCGGAAATCTCGTCGGTCGCCTTCGCGGTCTGGCTCGCCAGCGTCTTCACCTCGGAGGCGACGACGGCAAAACCCTTGCCGGCCTCGCCGGCGCGCGCTGCCTCGATGGTCGCGTTCAGCGCGAGCAGGTTGGTCTGCGAGGCGATGCTGTTGATCAGCCCGACCACCTCGCCGATCCGATTGGCCGATTGTGCCAGCCCCTGCACCGTGCCGTCGGTCATCCGGGCCTGCTCCACCGCGCGGCTGGCAATCCCGGCCGCATGAGACGCCTGCTTGCTGATGTCGGCGATCGAGGCGTTCAGTTCCTCCGCGGCCGAGGCGACCGTCTGCACGCTCGTCGACGCATCGCTGGAGGCCTTCGAGGCCTCCTCGGCGCGGGCATTGGTCTGCCGCGAGACGTTGGTCAGTCCGGCGGACGTCGCCTGCATGTCGGTGGAGGCGCGGCCGAGCTGCTCGAGCGAGTCGCGGACCAGCCCCTCGAACTCGCTCACATAGCTTTCGATCGCCCGCTGGCGCGCGACCGTCGTTTCGTTGCGTTGGCGCTCCTGGGCCTCGATCGCGAGCTTGTCCTTGGCCTGCTGCTTGAACGTTTCGAGCGCGCCCGCCAGCGCACCGATCTCGTCCTGCCGCTGCATGTAGCCCGTCTCGACGCTGAGGTCGCCGCTCGCAACCGCCAGCATGGCATCGCGCATTCTGTTGAGTGGCTGGATCACCCGGCGGCTCACCAGCATCAGCGCGGTGCCGCCGATCATGGTCGCAGCGATCAGGAGGCAGAGTTCGACCCCAAGGGTCCGCATGGCCGCCGCATGCTGCTCCTCGATATAGGTCCTTGCGGTCTCGAGCGCGGTCTCGGCGACCGCAACCGCCGCATTGAGGCGCCCGACCGTGAATGGGCTCCATTTGTTGGCGACCATCTCTGGCGTCTCGCCGCTCGCGAGCGCGTTGACGAGGCGATCGCGCAGCGCCGTGTACTCGGTCTCGAAATAGGCCTTGCGCGTGGCCTCCAGCGCGGCCGTCATCGCGGCCGGCCATTTTGCGCCGGTGGTCGCGAGTTCGAGCGCCTTCCATGCGGCCTCGGCGCCGCCGACCGCCTTGGTATAGTTCAGCCGCGCCTCGGGCGTGATCTTGCCTGCGGCGAGGCCGTTCGAAACCAGGAAGGAGGCATCGCCGGCGGTGTTGCGCAGCAGCCATGCGATCTGCTTGATCTGCAACAGCTGATCGATGGTCGGATCCGCATGGTTGACCTCGGCGGCGAGAATGGCCTGGATCTTCTCCAGCGTCTCCAGCAGCCTGTCCTCGGTCTGCATGTATTCCTTGCCGAGCGCCAATCGGCGCGACGCCTTCGGCTTGGCGACCTCCTGCCAGAATTCCCTCTGCTGATCGCTCAGCGTTGTCAGCAGTTGTTGGAATTGCGAGAGCAGCGCCGCCTTGTCAGCAAACTCGATGCCCGGAAGGGTGCCCAGCGCGCGGCCCATGGCGGGCATGGCGACGTCGCGCAGGCCGCGGACGTATCGCTCGGTCTCTGGCTCGACCTTCTCGTCCACGGTCACCATGCGGTTCGAGGTCGAGCGGTCGGCCCGCAGCTTGTCCATCGCCTTGAACATGCTTTCGGAGGCATCGACGATCGAGCTGATGCGCGCGGTGAGCTCGAGCTGCTGCCACGAATTGTAGGCCCGCGAGGCGAACAGGCCGACAAACAGGCATGCCGTCACCAGGATGATGGCCTTCAACGTCGTGGAAATGGTCAGGCGGTTCAGCATGTTGATCTCCGATTCACCGCATTTGACCGCAGACCCGTAAAAATCTGGATGAGGGCTGGCTCCGTTGAACTACGGAGACAGTCGTTGAGCACTCAGGTTCCGGGAGTGGAACTACCAGCCGCCGAGCGTGTTAGCTGATCACCGCCAGCGCATCCTCCTCTCGTTCAGGGGCTCATTCATGCTCGTCAGTGCTCTCGTCACCTTTCTCGTCGTCATCCTCATCCTCTATTTGATCAACCTGCTGCCGATCGACGGCCGGGCCAAGCAGATCTGCCGCGTGATCGTCATCGTGCTCGGCGTGATCTCGCTGCTTCGATTCATCGCGGTGATATGATCTGGCATCATGTTACCTCCGGCAGATCAAAAAAAGCCCCGGCGGATGGCCGGGGCTTTTCGCATCAGGCGCTTGCCTTCGCCTCGCGGCGGCGCGCCGTGAGGATGTATTCGGTGTAGCCGTTTGGCTGGGTGCGGCCTTCGAACACGAGGTCGCAGGCCGCCTTGAACGCCACGCCGTCGAACGACGGCGCCATCGGCTGATAGAGCGCATCGCCGGCATTCTGCTTGTCGACCACGACGGCCATGCGCTTCAGCGAATCCATCACCTGCTCCTTGCTGACCACGCCATGGTGCAGCCAGTTGGCGAGATGCTGGCTCGAGATGCGCAAGGTGGCGCGGTCCTCCATCAGGCCGACATCGTGGATGTCGGGCACCTTGGAGCAGCCGACGCCCTGGTCGATCCAGCGCACGACGTAGCCGAGAATGCCCTGGCAGTTGTTGTCGATCTCCTGGCGCACGTCGTCGGGCGCCCAGTTCGATTGCGACACCGGAATGGTGAGGATGTCGCCGAGCTTGGCGCGCGGGCCGCCCTTCGCGAGTTCCGCCTGGCGGGCGTGAACGTTGACCTGGTGATAGTGCAAAGCGTGCAGCGTCGCCGCGGTCGGCGACGGCACCCAGGCGGTGGTGGCGCCGGCCTGCGGGTGGCCGATCTTCTGCGACAGCATGTCGGCCATCTTGTCCGGCGCGGCCCACATGCCCTTGCCGATCTGGGCATGGCCAGGCAGGCCGCAGGTCAGGCCGTTGTCGACGTTCCAATCCTCGTAGGCCTTGATCCAGGGCTGCGCCTTCATCTCGTTCTTGCGGATCATCGGACCGGCTTCCATCGAGGTGTGGATCTCGTCGCCGGTGCGGTCGAGGAAGCCGGTGTTGATGAAGACGATGCGCTTGGACGCGGCCTGGATGCACGCCTTGAGGTTCACCGTGGTGCGGCGCTCCTCGTCCATGATGCCGACCTTCATGCTGTTCTCGGGCAGGCCGAGCATCTTCTCGACGCGCGCGAACAGCTCGACCGTCAGCGCCACCTCGTCCGGGCCGTGCATCTTCGGCTTGACGATGTAGATCGAGCCGGTGCGGCTGTTCCTGACCTTGGAGAGACCCTTGAGGTCGTGCATCGCGAGCAGGCCGGTGACGGCGGCGTCGAGAATGCCCTCCGGCACCTCCTTGCCCTCGGAGTCGAGCACCGCGTCGGTGAACATGTGATGCCCGCAATTGCGGATCAGCAGCAGGCTGCGGCCGTGCAGCGTGAGGCTGCCGCCGGACGGCGTGGTGTAGCTGCGGTCGCTGTTCAGCGCGCGGGTGAGTGTCTTGCCGCCCTTCTCGAAGTCGGCCGACAGCGTGCCGTTCATCAGGCCGAGCGTGTTGCGGTAGACCAGCACCTTGTCCTCGGCGTCGACGGCGGCGACCGAGTCCTCCATGTCGAGGATGGTCGAGACCGCGGCTTCCAGGATCATGTCGGAGACGCCGGCCGGATCGTCCTTGCCGATGACATGGCTGCGGTCGATCACGACCTCGACGTGGAGGCCGTTGTTGGCAAGCAGGATCACGGAGGGCGCGTCGGCCGAGCCTTGATAGCCGGCGAACTGGTCGGCGTTCTTGAGCGCAGTGGCGTTGCCGCTCTTCAGCTTGGCCGAGAGCTGGCCGGCAATGACGCTGTAGGCGGTGACGTCGGTGTGGCTGCCGGTGGCGAGCGGCACGGCGGCGTCGAGGAAGGCCTTGGCCTTGGCGATCACCTTGTCGCCGCGGGCCTTGTTGTAGCCCTTGCCCGCTTCGCTCGGATCGTGCGGGATGGCGTCGGTGCCGTAGAACGCGTCGTAGAGCGAGCCCCAGCGCGCATTCGCCGCGTTCAGCGCGTAGCGGGCGTTGGTGAGCGGCACCACGAGCTGCGGCCCGCAGATCTTGCCGATCTCTTCGTCGATATTGGCGGTCTCGACCTTGTGCGTGGCCGGCTCGGGCAGCAGGTAGCCGATCTCCTTCAGGAATGCGGTGTAGGCGCCGAGGTCGAAGGCCTTGCCCTTGTTGGCGAGGTGCCAGGCGTCGATCTTGTGCTGCAGGGCGTCGCGGAAGGCGAGCAGCTCGCGGTTCTTAGGGCCGAGATCGCGCAGGATCGCGGCAAGGCCGGCCCAGAACGCGTCCGGATCGATCCCGGTCTTCGGCGCGGCCTCCTTGGCGATGAAGTCGAACAAAACGGGGGCGATCTTCAGTCCATGGGCGTCGATACGGGTCATGATGAGACGTTTCTCTCGAATAGGGCGACGTTGCGCGTGTCTTGGGCGTGCTGAAATGGCCGCCTCGAAGGCGGCGTGTGCAGTGCATTTAGCGCCAAAGCGGGGGCCACGAAAGGGGGGAGGGGTATCGCAGTTGGTCGGGGGAGGGCAGCGGACAGGCGGGCTGGTTCCGGGCGGAGTGATGACAAGTAATTTCGCACGACCGCCTCAGAGTTCGGCCGCGAGCCCACAGCCGTGCAGAGCCCTCGGATCGGGCACGCTGCCACCCTCCCCTGGAGGGGGAGGGTCGACTCGCAACGAGCGAAGCGAGATGCGAGGCGGGGTGGGGTGATCTCTCCACGAGCGCCGGTGCCCGTGGCATCACCCCACCCCGCCGCGCATCGCTGCCGCGACGTGCGCCGACCCTCCCCCTCCAGGGTAGGGTGACAACGCACAGCGTGCCGCAAATGGCGTTTCGACGTACACCAAACGGCTGCGGACAACTCAACGAAGGTGATCGCTCGTGGTGGTGATGGCTCATGCAACTTCGTCCTCGCGGCGCCTGTTCGCGTCCGAGCTTTGCACACTTGCCGCCTCTCGGTCACGAGAGGCGCAGGGAAGGCCGGGTGCAGGCTGCACCCATGGCCCGCCTGCAGAAAAAAATGCAGGCGGCAGTCACCACAGGTTCAGCCGGACATCCGGCCTTCCCTGCGCGATGGCTCTACGGTTGCTCCGTGGTCTCCCCGGTGCGCCGGGCTTTCTGGTCACCGTTGCCCGCGCGACGCGTCGGCGTCGCAGCTTGCGTGGCATCAGCGTCGGGATGCCAGGACCCCACGGCTTGGCCGTGCGCCTCGGGACTGTCCGTCGACATGATTGCTCACGCCGCAGCCCAAAGCGCCCACCGCATCCCGCACCCGACGTCCGTGACGGTCGCGAACTGTCCCTCGTGTGGGACGGGATGAACATAGACCTATCATGATTTCTGAAAAAAAGAAAGTAGAATTTTTGGGCGGGAGGATTGGACGGCGCGCGCAGCTTGATGGGACCCAAAGAATTCGTTTCTTGGTGCACAGGAATCATGCCGGCGTGCAGCCGTGACGAGATGGAGGCTGCAAACGAACGCAGGGTGAGCTCGAATGTTGGTCGCGGCTGTGTGTCGGCTCTTCGCCACGCTCTTCGAGCAGGATGCCATGCATGCGCTTGGTCGGCTCGGCGCGGTGAGTACACGCCGCCTGCGGCATCGCATTGCCTCCCTCCGCCACTGCGGAGCTATGCCCACGCCATGCCGATCACGATCGCAGGACGGTCGCTTTCCTTGTTGGGTCCCTCAATCACGCGCCTGCGGACCTGTGCGCCGCGCTCGCGCCGATGGCGACGATCCAAGCGCCTCGCTACCGTCGTCAAGCTGTTGGCAAGGCGTCCGATCGATGCGGTCGCCTGCTTGATGAGAAACAGGATCGTCGTGACGCGACTGAGGATGCCGACGAGAAGCAGGACGGAGAAGATATCGATATAGGCCAGGATATCGCCGACGAGCATCAGTTCGGGCGGGATCGGGATGCTATGATAATAGGCCAGGCCGAGGATGATGACCGGCAGGAAGGCGACGATCCGCCTCAGTGTCAGCCGGTCCAGGAAGGCGGCGAACTGGACGACGAAAACGTCCCACAGCCAATCGCCAAGGAGAGCTGGCTGATCGATGGTCCATTTTCTCCAAAGCGCCTTCCACATCGGCTCTGGCCCTCCGTCGGATCGCTCACGATTGAGCATACCACCTTCGAGCCGGACGGGAACCGTGCTTCGAGACCGCGCTCGAACTCTCGGCATCAGCCTTTGGGTCTGATCAATGGAGCAGATTCAGAGGCAGGTCGGGAGGATCTTGCGATGGACAGCGATGACCGCAGCAACGCTGCTCCCCTCACGCCCTTGACGGCGCCAGCCGGAATTCCACCACGTCCTCGGCCGTGGACAGGTCGCGCGCCATCGTTGCGGTCTCGAACCGGCCGGCGGCCTGCAGCACCAGCTCGAAATGGAATTGCCGCTTCGCCTCGCTGTATTCGTAGCACCAGTCCAGCACGTCGAAGCCATAGGCCCGCATGCATTCGCGCAGTTCTGCCTCGCTCGGCTGCAGGCCGTGGCGGTAGACGACCGACAGCGACAGCGTGGTCTGATGCGGCAGCCATTTCTCGACTTGGCCGAGCAGGGTCATCGCGGCCAGCGACAATGCCGTGGCGCACAGCGCGGTGCCGTAGAAGCCGATGCCGATGATGATGCCGATCGCCGACGTCATCCAGATCGAGGCGGCCGTCGACACGCCGCGGATGGTGAAGCCGTCCTTGATGATGACGCCGGCGCCGAGGAAGCCGATGCCGGTCATCAGGCCCTGGATCACGCGCGTCGGATCGGAGACGGTCGGCGACACCGCCATGCCGCCATACCAGCTGCCGGGAAAGCCGTTGATCGCCGTCAGCAAGGTCGATGCGACGCAAACCAGGGCGTAGGTCCGCATGCCGGCCGCGCGTCCGTGATAGGTGCGCTCGTAGCCCAGCAGCAGGCCGACGGCCGCCGCACCCATCAGGTGCAGCAGCAGAATCCCGTTCGTCTCCAGTTCGGCCGTCGACCAATAGGCCGCCAGATGCTCCATCATGCGCCTCGACCGCGTTGCTGCGGGTGGCGTGAACTGTGCGGATCAAGTGCTAATTTCTGCTTGCCGATGCGGCGGCCGCGCCGTGGGCAAACTGCTGTCCAGGCACGAGCCGGCGCACTCCTCCGTAGTTCTCCGGCCAGGATGCGCGCAGCGCCTGACGCGCCGGCGCGCCGTCGTCGATGGAGGCGACAGGTTCTCACATTCGCCGCGCCGGCTGTTCTCGACGCACGCCGGCATCGCGTCCGCCGATGGCGGTCAGGCCGTGCACTGACGCCGCTCAATCCCGCCTGCGCCGATTCATTGCCCCCGCACAGTCCCACTTCGGACGTAAAAGCTATCGATAACGATTTGCATCAAGGGGATGTCGGGGGAGACGGGCGATGTCGTTCACGGGGCTGCGGTCGGTCGTCTTGTGTCTTGGCCTGCTCGCCCTGCCCGCGCTTGCGGCGGACAAATCTGTAGCGCCCTATCTCGCGGCAGCTCCGCAAAAGCCGACCTTGCTGCAAATGCTGGCTTCAGCGTTGAAGCCGAAATCGGCGCACGCGGCGTCGTCCGAGCACAGGCCGAGAATCCGCCACGCCACCGCGGCGGTGAGGAAGCAGCCGAAGGCGCCGTCAGCACCTGCCGTGACCGAGGCGCCGGTGGCCGAGCCCACCACGGTCGGCGCCGCCGTGGCGCCACCGGCCCAGCTCTCCGAAGCCGAACTCGCCGCCAAGGGGCTGGAGCTGTTCAACGACGCGAGCCTCTCCGGCGGCAGCAAGGCGTCCTGCGCGACCTGCCACTTCTCGACCGGGCATACCAACAACAAGACCTATGTCGGCCTCGACGTGGTCGCCGACGGCGATCCCAATGGCCGGAATACGCCGACGCTGTGGGGTGTCGGCGAGCGTGCGGTGTTCGGCTGGGCCGGCCAGGCGCCGACCCTGGAGGACAGCATCCGCGGCATCATCGTCAATCGCATGAAGGGGCCGGAGCCGTCGCCGGAGACCCTGGCGGCGCTGGTCGCCTATGTGCGCACGCTGAACTATCCGGCGAACTGGCAGGTCAAGGGGGACGGCACGCCGAGGGAGGATGCCAGCGCGGCCGTCAGGCGCGGCTATGAGCTCTATATCGGCGACGGCGGTTGCGGCACCTGCCATCAATTGCCGAGCTTCGACAAGAAGAGCAAAGACGACATCGGCACCGGCGGCAAGTTCAAGGTGCCGACCCTGCATGCGGCCGCGTCGACCGCGCCGTATTTCCACGACGGCCGCACGGCGTCGCTGCGCGACGCCGTCAAGCTGATGTGGGAGTTCTATGCCAAGAAGATGGAGACGCGACTGCCGACCGAGGCCGAGCTCGACGATCTCACCGCCTATGTCGGCGCGCTGTAGCTTCGGGCTGAGCTGGGTCGCGCTTCACCGTCATTCCGGGGCGATTGACAATGCGCAGCCGTGAAGCGGCTGTGCGTTGACGATCGAACCCGGAATCTCGAAGTGATTGGGGATTGAGCGCAAGGCAATGTCGAGATTCCGGGTTCAAGGCCTGCGGCCTTGCCCCGGAATGACGGGGTGCATGACAAGTCTGGAAGCAGACGTCAGATATTCGCGCCGAGATCGGCGATGTCGTCGAACAGCACGGATGTCCGCGACAGCAGCGCCTCGAGCTCGTCGGTGGCGTCCGCAATCCCGCGCGTCGCGGTGTCGATCACCAGTTCCGCATCGAGCGGCGGCTCGTAGTCGGTGCCGATGCCGGTGAAGTTCTGCAGATTGCCGGCGCGGGCCTTGGCGTAGTGGCCCTTGGGGTCGCGGCTCTCGCAGATCTCGGCGGCCGTCGCGACGTAGACCTCACGGAACAGGTCGCCGGCGACGCGGCGCGCAGCCGCGCGGTCCTCGCGCGCGGGCGATACCGCGGCGACGATCGCGATGTGGCCGTTACGGGCGAGATGGGTCGCGACCTCAGCGAGGCGACGGATGTTCTCGGCGCGGTCCTCCGGCGTGAAGCCGAGATCCTTGTTGAGGCCGGCGCGGACGGTGTCGCCGTCGAGCAGCACCGGGGCGCCGCCGCGGCTGAACAGCCGCCGCTCCAGCGCGCGCGCCAGGGTCGACTTGCCGGCGCCGGGCAGGCCGGTCATCCACACGACGGCGCCCTTGTGGCGATAGCGATCGGCGCGCTCCTGCGGCTGCAGCGCCGATTCCACCGGCATGATGTCGACCGGTGCGGCGCGCTTGCCAGCGGCGATCGACAGCACCAGCCCGCCGCCGGCGATGCGGCCCTGCACCTCGATGACGAGACGGCCGGTGCGCGCATTCTCGGTGTAGGGATCGACGGCGACCGGCTGGGTCAGTGCGATCTCGATCTCGCCGACATGGTTGCGCGCGATCGAAGCGTTCTCTTCGTTGGACAGCGAGCCCGGGTCGACCGCCTTCGCGATCGCGACGACGCTGCCGCGCGCCTCGCGGGTGCCGAGCCGGACCAGGATGCTGTCGCCTTTCGACAGCGGCTGGTCGTGCAGCCAGAAGATGCGGGCATGCAGCCGGCGCGCCGCCTGCGGCTCGCGGCCGACATGGGCGATGACGTCGCCGCGCTCGATGAACAGCTCGCGATCGAGCGTGATGCCGACCGAGCGGCCCGCGCCCTGCGCCGTGGTCACCGGGGTCTGCGGCCAGCCCTCGACGGTCCTGATCTTGGCGATCTTGCCGGCGGGCATGATCACGATCTCGTCGCCGGCGCGCAACTCGCCGGCCTCGACGCGGCCGGCGACGATGCGGCGGTCGTCGAACTTGTAGATCGCCTGCACGGGTAGGCGCAGCGGCAGGCTCGACAGCGGCTTGGCCGGCTCCAGCCCGTCGAGCGCCTCGACCACGGTCGGGCCGTCGTACCAGCCGATCCGCGAGGTCAGCTCGGCGACGCCGTCGCCGTCTCGCGCGGAGATCGGGATGACGGCGACCGGCTTGACGCCGAGGCCTTCGAGATGCGCCGAGATCTCGGCCTTGATCGCGTCGAAGCGGTCTTCGCCGAAATCGACGCGGTCCATCTTGTTGACGACGACTGCGACCTGCTTCACGCCGAGCAGATGCAGGAGATAGCCGTGGCGGCGGGTCTGGTCGCGCACGCCTTCGAGCGCGTCGATGATCAGCACAGCGCCATCGGCCTGCGAGGCGCCGGTGATCATGTTGCGCAGGAATTCGGCGTGGCCGGGCGCGTCGATCAGCACGACCTCGCGCGCATTGGTGCGGAAGCGGATCTGCGTGGTGTCGATGGTGATGCCCTGGTCGCGCTCGGTCTGCAGCGCGTCGAGCAGGAACGACCATTCGAACGGCATGCCGCGGCGGGCGGAGACGGCCTGCAGCATCTCCAGCTTGCCCTCGGGCAGGCTTCCGGTCTCATGCAGCAGGCGGCCGACCAAGGTCGACTTGCCGTGGTCGACATGGCCGACGATCACGATGCGGACCTGCGGACGGGTGGTGCCGTTCGGCGTGGCGGGGGCGGCTGACGGGACTCGCATGTTCATCGCCTTATCCCCCCTCACAGATAGCCGGCGACGCGAAGCCGCTCGAAGGCGTCCTCGGTCTCGTGGTCGAGCGCGCGGCCGGCACGCTCCGGCACCTTGGTGCTTTCGAGTTCGGCGAGAATCTCGGGGATGTTCGAGGCGTTCGATGCGACCGGGAAGGTGATGTCCTGATCGCCGAGCGAGCGATAACGCTTGCCGTTCCTGGACAGATACAGCGGGATGATCGGAATGTTCTCGCGCGCCGTGTAGGCCCAGATGTCGGCCTCGGTCCAATGCAGGATCGGATGGATGCGCAAGTGAGCGCCCTGCGGCGGCGAGGCGTTGAAGTGATCCCAGAATTCCGGCGGCTGGTCGCGCACATCCCAATGGCCCTCGGCTCCGCGCGGCGAGAACACGCGCTCCTTGGCGCGCGTCGCCTCCTCGTCGCGGCGGATGCCCGCGATCAGACCGTCGAAGCCATGCTTGGCGAGCGCCATCTTCAGGCCTTCGGTCTTGCGCGCAGCCGAGCGTGCGGCGGGCGGCAGTGTGGGATCGACGGCATCGATCGGCGGGCACGGCTCGACCTTGAGATCGAGGCCCCATTCCTTCGCGTAGGTGTCGCGGAAGGCGTACATCTCGGGAAACTTCTTGGCCGTATCGACATGCATGGCCGGAAACGGCACCCGGCCGAAGAACGCCTTGCGCGCCAGCCAGATCATCACGTTGGAATCTTTTCCCAGCGACCACAGCAGCGCCAGCTTCTTCAGCCGTGCAAAGGCCTCGCGAAGGATGTAGATGCTCTGCGCCTCCAGCTCGTCGAGATGGTCCATCGTCGGTGCGGCGTTGAGGACGCGCGGCATGGAAGATGCTTGCTCGATCTCGGAGGAGGGCAACCGATCTCTGGAAACGTCGTTGGTGAGAATGTGCATGCTATCAGCCATCGCCTGCCTGGGAGAAAATTCTATGGCGGAGCCAAGGAATAATTTTCTCTTTACGTCGTAGGCGGGACACTTATATAGAAAATAATTCCAGTCAACCCCCAAGTGCCGAAGCTGAAGAACGCAATGCAATATCTGCCGGTGTTTCTCGATCTGAAGACCGGCCCCGTGCTGCTGATCGGCGCGGGCGAGCTCGTGCGCGCCAAGCTTCGCGTGTTGCTGTCCGCGGGCGCACGGATCCGCTGGTTCGCCACCGACGGCGACTTCGATCTCGCGGGTCTGCGCGATCAGCACGGCCAGATCGAGCGCGCCGAAGGCGACCCGCTGAGCGCCGATCTCACTGGCGTCATCGCCGTGCTGTGCGCGGGCGCTGGCGACATCGGCGTTGCGATGTCGGCGCGGGCGCGCAGCGTTGGTCTGCCCGTCAACGTGATGGACGACCTCGCGCATTCCAGCTTAATCTTTCCGGCGATCGTCGATCGCGGCGACGTGGTGGTGGCGATCGGCACCGGCGGCTCCTCGCCCGTCGTGGCACGCCGCGTGCGCGAGCGCATCGAGGCGCTGCTGCCGGCGCGGATCGGCGAGCTCGCGAGCTTCATCGGCGACTTCCGCAAGACCATCAACCCGCAGATCGCCGAGATGACGCTGCGCCGCCGCTTCTGGGAGCGCATCGTCGACGGCCCGATCGGTGCACTGGTGCTGGCGGGCCGCAAGCAGGAAGCGGAGGCGGCGCTGCATGGCATTGCCGATCCCACGGCGTTTGCGGGCGCCGATCATGCCGGCCGCAGCAACGGCCATGTGACCTTGGTCGGCGCCGGTCCCGGCGATCCCGACCTGCTGACGATCAAGGCGCTGCGCGCGCTGCAGGACGCGGATGTCGTGTTCTACGACGAGCTGGTCACGCCTGAGATTCTCGACCGCATCCGCCGCGATGCCTCGCGCGTGCCGGTCGGCCGCCGCGTCGGCAAGCCCGGCATTGGCCAGGATGCTGTGAACAGGCTGCTGATCGAAGCGGCACGCGAGGGCAAGCGCGCGGTCAGGCTGAAAGGCGGCGACTCCTACGTGTTCGGCCGTGGCGGCGAGGAGGTCGATGCGCTGCGCAAGGCGGGCGTGTCCTACACGATCGTGCCCGGCATCACCGCCGGCCTCGGCGCCGCCGCGCAGTTCGAGGTGCCGCTGACCTTCCGCAGCAAGGCGCTGCGCATCACCTTCCTCACCGCGCACAAGGAGCGCGATGCCGAGGCGGTCGACTGGTCGGCGCTGACTGACACCAAGATGACCGTCGTCGTCTACATGGGCATGACCGCGGCGCCGGCGGTGCGCGCAGGGCTCCTCGCGGCGGGCCGCTCGCCGCAGACGCCGGTCGGTGTGTTCGCGAAGGTGACGCGCCCCGATGCGCAGGCGGCGGTCGGCGCGCTCGATCAGTTGCCGGATCTCGTCGGCCAAATCGATGGCGGTCCGGCCATCCTCATCATCGGTGACGTCGTGGCGCACTCCGCGCCGTGGCGTCAGCAGACTATCAGTGGCGTGATCGCACAACTCCTGGAACCCGTCTGAATGACCTCCCCGCTGCAACAGAAGATCAAGATCACCGGTCCCTCGATCATCACCGCGAACCGGACCTGGGATGGCGCGGTGATCTACCGCACCGGCACCAAGAGCTGGTCGGATGAGCTCTCCGATGCGGCGATCGTCCGCACCGCCGACGAGGCGCGCGCCCTGCTGTCGGAAGCGGTGGCCGACGATCTCGGTGCGATCGGTCCCTACATCGCGCCGGTCGAGGTGGGCGCCGACGGTGCGGTCAAGCCCGGCAATATGCGCGAACACATCCGGCTCACGGGCGCCTCCATCGCGCTCCCGGCTCAAGTCTGAAGGCCTGTCATGTACGCTTATGACGAAATCGACCGTACCTTGGTCAACGAGCGCGTCGCCGAATTCCGCGACCAGGTGAAGCGGCGCCTGTCGGGCGAATTGTCCGAGGACGAGTTCAAGATGCTGCGGCTGCAGAACGGCGTCTATCTGCAGCTCCACGCCTATATGTATCGCATCGCCATCCCCTACGGCACGCTGGCGTCGAACCAGCTCCGCCGGCTGGCTCATGTCGCGCGCCGCTACGACCGCGGCTACGGTCACTTCACGACGCGGCAGAACATCCAGTTCAACTGGATCAAGCTCGCCGAGCTGCCGGATGCGATGGCCGACCTCGCCGAGGTCGGCATCCAGTCGATGCAGACCTCCGGCAACAACATGCGCAACGTCACCTCGGATCAGTGGGCGGGCGTCGCGCCGGGCGAGGTCGAGGATCCCAGGATCTGGGCGGAGCTGCTGCGCCAGTTCACGACGCTTCACCCGGAATTCTCGTTCCTGCCGCGCAAGTTCAAGATCGCGATCACGGCGTCCGACCACGACCGCGCCGCGATCAAGATCCACGACATCGGCCTGCGTCTCAAGAAGAACGAGCAGGGCGAAACCGGCTTCGAGGTGCTGGTCGGCGGCGGCCTCGGCCGCACGCCGTTCATCGCCAAGACCATCAAGCCGTTCGTCCATGGCCACGACATCCTCAGCTATGTCGAGGCCATCCTGCGCGTCTACAACCAGTACGGCCGCCGCGACAACATCTACAAGGCGCGCATCAAGATCCTGGTGCATGAGCTCGGCATCGAGAAGTTCGCGTCCGAGGTCGAGGAGGAGTGGCAGCAGATCCGCGACGGCGTGCTCAAGCTCGATCAGGGGATCATCGAGGACATCCGCTCGCGCTTCTTCTATCCGGCCTACGAGACGCTGCCGCACATGCCGGAGGAGCTGAAGCAGGCGGCGCACGATCCGAAGTTCGAGGCCTGGCGCAAGAACTCGGTGTTCCCGCACAAGGTGCAGGGCTATGCCATCGTGACCGTGTCGCTGAAGCCCATAGGCAAGCCGCCTGGCGATGCGACCGCCGACCAGATGGATGCGCTGGCCGACATCGCCGACAAATACTCGTTCGGCGAGATCCGGGTCGGGCATGAGCAGAACCTGGCGCTGCCGCACGTCCGCAAGCGCGACCTGCCGGCGGTGTGGAAGGCGCTCGAGGCCATTGGCCTCGCGATTCCCAACGTCAACCTCGTGTCCGACATCATCGCCTGTCCGGGCCTGGACTACTGCTCACTGGCGAACGCGCGCTCGATCCCGATCGCGCAGGAGATCACGCGCCGCTTCGCCAATCACGACACGGCGAACCTGATCGGCCGGCTGCACATCAACATCTCCGGCTGCATCAATGCCTGTGGCCACCATCACGTCGGTCACATCGGCATCCTCGGCGTCGAAAAGAACAACGAGGAATTCTATCAGATCACGATCGGCGGCCGCGCCGACGAGGACGCCGTGCTCGGCACCCTGATCGGACCCGCGGTGCCCTATGCCGAAGTTGCCGATGTCGTCGAGGACATCGTCGAAGCCTATCTTGCGCTGCGCGCGAGCCCTGAGGAGCTGTTCGTCGACACGGTGAAGCGGCTCGGGGTCGAACCATTCAGGGAGCGGGTCTATGCCACTCGTTAAGGGCGGACACATCATCGCGGACACGTTCGTCCGCCTCACCGACGATGCCGAGCTGCCGGCGCAGGGCGCGATCCTCGTCTCGGAGACGCGCTTCCTCGCCGGCCCCGACGCGCTGGTCGGCCGCGCCACCGGCAAGCTCGGCGTGATCTGGCCGAACAATCGCGACGTCGACGATCTCGTGCCGTATCTCGATCGGCTCGCGCTGGTCGCGCTGGTGTTTCCGAGTTTTCGCGACGGCCGCGCTTATACCCAGGCGCGCCTGTTGCGCGAGCGCCATGGCTTCCGCGGCGAGCTGCGCGCGACCGGGCAGGTGCTGCGTGACCAGTTCGTGTTCATGCTGCGCGCCGGCTTCGACGCCTTCGAGGTCAAGAAGCAGGCGGATGCCGAGGCCTTCACCGAGACCGTGAAGCGCTATTCGGTGTTCTACCAGCCGACCGGCGACGGCCGGATCTCGGCGCTGCATCAGCGCCTGCAACTGCGCCATTCGGAGAGTGCCGGGCTGTGAGCACGCTGGCTGCATCGCCTTCCGTTGCGGAGATCCCGGTCGCGGCGCTCGACGCCGCGCTGCGCACCGCCGCGCCGCATGAGGTCATTGCCGCTGCTCTCGCGGCGATCGGTCGCGAGCGGCTGGCGGTGGTGTCGTCGTTTGGAACGGAGTCGGCCGCGCTCCTGAAGGTGACGTCCGATGTCGATCCGGCGATCCCGGTGATCTTCCTCGACACCGGGCACATGTTCGCGGAGACGCTGGCCTATCGCGACCGGCTCATCGAGATCCTCGGCCTGCAAGACGTGCGCTCGATGAAGCCGGACGCCGCCACGCTCGAGCGCGAGGACGCCGGCAACGATCTGTGGTTCTCCGATCCCGACGCCTGCTGCCGCATCCGCAAAGTCGAGCCGCTGGCACGCGCGCTGGCGCCGTTCGCCGCCTGGATCAATGGCCGCAAGCGTTTCCAGGGCGGCTTGCGGGCGGCGATCCGGGTCGTCGAGCAGGACGGCGTGCGGGTGAAATTCAATCCGTTCGCCAACGTGACCCGCGAGGAGATCGCGGCGATCTACCGCTCTGCCAATCTGCCGCAGCATCCGCTGGTCGCCGCCGGCTTCCGTTCGATCGGATGCATGCCCTGCACAAGCCGCGCCGACTCCGGCGAGGACGAGCGGGCCGGCCGTTGGCGCGGTCGCGACAAGACCGAATGCGGCATCCACACGGTCGCGACCTCGACGGTGTAGTTCGAAACTCACCGGCCGGCTGACCTGGCAGCCCATGACGACATTGTGCCGCGGCAAGAACAGCTATCCCAACGCCGAGCGCTTCGTAGCAAAATGCCTATGTCCGGCCGGAAACAAGAAAATCCGGTTCCGTTGACTCCGACGTGAACATTTGGCGATCTGCAGTGCGCGCCTGCAACATTGCGGGCGGTGAATGGAACGGAGAGCTTGGATGAAGATGCGACGTCTTCTGGCAGCGGTCGCAGGCCTGGCATGGGCAGGATCGGCCCATGCCGCGGACATCAGTCTGCTCAACGTCTCCTATGACCCGACCCGCGAGCTCTACGTCGAGTTCAACAAGGCGTTTTCAGCCGCGTATCAGAAGGAGACCGGCAAGAGCGTCGAGGTCAAGCAGTCGCATGGCGGCTCCGGCGCGCAGGCCCGCAGCGTCATCGACGGGCTGCAGGCCGACGTCGTGACCCTGGCGCTCGCCTATGACATCGACGCGATCGCGGGCAAGGGTCTGCTCGACAAGGATTGGCAAAAGCGACTGCCGCAGAATGCCTCGCCCTACACCTCGACCATCGTTTTCCTGGTGCGCAAAGGCAATCCCAAGGGCATCAAGGACTGGGACGACCTGCTCAAGAAGGGCGTCGACGTCATCACGCCCAATCCGAAGACATCCGGCGGCGCGCGCTGGAACTATCTGGCCGCCTGGGGCTATGCGCTGAAGAAGTTCGGCTCGGCCGACAAGGCCAAGCAGTTCGTCGGCGACCTCTATCAGCACGTCCCTGTGCTCGACACCGGCGCCCGCGGCGCCACCGTGACCTTCGTGGAGCGCGGTGTCGGCGACGTCCTGCTCGCCTGGGAGAACGAGGCGCATCTGGCCCTGCGTGAGTTCGGCAAGGACAAGTTCGAGATCGTCGCGCCGCAGCTGTCGATCCTGGCCGAACCGCCAGTTGCGGTGGTCGACTCGGTGGCCGACAAAAAGGGCACGCGAAGTGTGGCTGAATCCTACCTGAAATACTGGTATACAAAGGAAGGTCAGGAAATTGCCGCACGCAACTCCTACCGTCCGCGTGATCCAGAGGTGGCCAAGAAGTACGAGGCTGCCTTCGCCAAGGTCGAGCTGTTCACCATCGACGAGGTGTTCGGCGGCTGGACCAAGGCCCAGAAGGACCATTTTGCGGAAGGCGGAATCTTCGATCAAATCTACAAGAATTGATCGAATCAGAAGGAACAAGTTGGTGACCGCCGATCTGATACGGCTTCGAGACAACAAGGCAAGAAGCTGGCGTTGCGGCGATCTGCGATATCGCGCATGAGACGCGGTCCCCGGTCTCGATTGCCGAGACGAGGCTGGGGGCGGCGGGCGGACACCACGATCGATTCAAGCCCATCGACACCGATCATCAACGGACCAGGCCTTTTTTTGAACGTACTTGCACCACGTCGCAGCACCTTGCCAGGCTTTGGTCTCACCATGGGGCTGACGCTGACCTGGCTGTCGCTGATCGTCCTGATTCCACTGGCGGGACTGTTCGTTCGCTCGACTGATCTCAGCCTGGAGCAGTTCTGGGGCATCGTCACCAGCCGTCGCACCTTGAGCGCGCTGAAGATCTCGTTCGGGCTCGCTTTCGCCGCCGCCTGCGTCAATCTGGTGATGGGCACCATTGTCGTCTGGGCGCTGGTGCGCTACCGCTTTCCCGGCCGCCGCCTGTTCGACGCCATCGTCGACGTGCCGTTCGCGCTGCCGACGGCAGTGGCGGGCGTGGCGTTGACGGCGCTGTTCGCACAGAAGGGCTGGCTCGGCGCGCCGCTCGCCGCAATGGGCATCAAGGTGGCGTTCACGCCGCTCGGCATCTTCGTTGCGATGATCTTCATCGGCATCCCCTTTGTCGTCCGCACCGTGCAGCCGGTGCTGATCGATCTCGATCCGGAGATCGAGGAGGCGGCAGCGAGCCTCGGCGCCGGCCGCTGGCAGATCGTGGCCCGCGTGATCCTGCCGAGCCTGACGCCGGCGCTGCTCACCGGCTTCGCACTCGCCTTTGCGCGCGCGGTCGGCGAGTACGGATCGGTGATCTTCATCGCCGGCAATTTGCCGAACGTCTCCGAGATCGCGCCGCTGCTGATCGTGATCCGGCTGTCCGAATTCCGCTACGCCGATGCCACCGCGATCGCGGTGGTGATGCTGGTCGTGGCGTTCCTGATCATCTTTGCCGTGAACCGGTTGCAGCGCTGGGCGCAGAGCCGGGCGCCCTTGAACTAGGACCCGACATGAGCGTGGAGATGACCCTGCAGGCGCCATCCGTGGCATCGTCCGCGGCCAGCCCGCACGTCGCGCAGGCCGGCCGTCCCGATCCGCGCACCGAGCCGCGCCTTGTCCGCATCGTCATCACGACGCTGGCGTTGGCGTTCCTGTCGGTGTTCGTGGTGCTGCCGCTGATCGTCGTGTTCGTGGAAGCGTTCGGCAAGGGCATCGCGGCCTATTTCACCGCGCTTGCCGACGCCGAGGCGTGGGCCGCGATCCGCCTGACGCTGCTGGTGGCGCTGGTCTCGGTCGGAACCAATCTCGTGTTCGGCCTGTGCGCCGCCTGGGCGATCGCCAAGTTCGACTTTCCGGGCAAGACGTTCCTGATCACCCTGATCGATCTGCCGTTCTCGGTGAGCCCGGTGATATCGGGCCTCGTGTTCGTGCTGCTGTTCGGCGCGCAGGGGTTCTTCGGTCCGTGGATGCAGAGCCATGGCCTGCAGATATTGTTCGCCTTTCCCGGCATTGCGCTGGCGACCGTGTTCGTGACCTTCCCGTTCGTGGCGCGCGCGCTGATCCCGCTGATGCAGGAGCAGGGCACGCAGGAGGAGGAGGCGGCGATCTCGCTCGGCGCGTCCGGCCTGCAGACGTTCTTCCGCGTCACCCTGCCGAACATCAAATGGGGCGTGCTGTATGGCGTGCTGCTCTGCAACGCGCGCGCGATGGGCGAGTTCGGCGCCGTCTCGGTCGTGTCCGGCCATATCCGCGGCGAGACCAATACGATGCCGCTGCTGGTCGAGATCCTCTACAACGAATACCAGATGGTCGCCTCGTTCGCGATCGCCTCGCTCTTGGCGATGCTCGCGCTGATCACGCTGGTCGTCAAAACCGTCCTCGAACGGCAACTCGATGAGGGAGGTCCGCGTGACCATTGAAGTCAGGGGTGTCGTCAAGACGTTCGGAACGTTCAAGGCGCTCGACGGCGTCGATCTCAAGGTCGCCGACGGCGAATTGCTGGCGCTGCTGGGCCCGTCCGGGTCGGGCAAGACGACCTTGCTGCGGATCATCGCCGGGCTGGAGTGGCCCGATTCCGGCGAGATCCTGTTCGACGGCGAGAGCGCGCTCGATCGCGGCGCGCGCGAGCGTCACGTCGGCTTCGTGTTTCAGCACTACGCGCTGTTCCGGCACATGAACGTGTTCGAGAACGTCGCCTTTGGCCTGCGCGTGCAGCCGCGCCGCATCCGCAAGAGCGAGGCTGAGATCCGCGCGCGCGTGAAGGAGCTGCTCGACCTCGTCCAGCTCGACTGGCTCGCCGATCGCTATCCGAGCCAGCTCTCCGGCGGCCAGCGCCAGCGCATCGCGCTGGCGCGCGCGCTCGCCATCCAGCCGCGCATCCTCCTGCTCGACGAGCCGTTCGGCGCGCTCGACGCCAAGGTGCGCAAGGAGCTGCGGCAATGGCTGCGCACCCTGCATCACTCGATCAACGTCACCTCGATCTTCGTGACGCATGATCAGGAGGAGGCACTCGAGGTCGCGCACCGCGTCGTGGTGATGGACAAGGGCCGCATCGAGCAGGTCGGCTCGCCGAGCGACGTCTATGACAGCCCGGCGACCGCGTTCGTGCACGGCTTCATCGGCGAGTCGATCATGCTGCCGGTCGAGATCGCCAGCGGCGCGGTACATCTCAACGGGCGGCCGCTGGACCTGGCTGCGGAGGGCGTGGCCGCGGGCGCCTCGACCTTGTTCGTGCGCCGGCACGACATGCTGATCGGCCCCGCGGACAGCGGCACGCTGCACGGCGCCGTCACCCACGTCCGCAGCTTCGGCCCGGTGCAGCGCGCCGAGATCGCGCTGACTGAAGGCTCGACCATCGAGATCGACGCCCCCCGCGACCGCGAGCTCCGGATCGGCGACCGCATCGGCCTGAAGCCGCGGCATTATCGGATTTTCGCGGCCGGGTAGGGGCTGCTCGGGCTCGTCCCGGCTCTCTGCCAAACATGCGGTGTCGTCCCGGACAAGCCCGGCAACGCGAAAGCGTTGGCGGGCGCTGATCCGGGACCCATGCGCCGTGAAGCTTGCTTGAGGCACGCCGGAGCGGCATCGGGTCTCACCACGACCGCTGCGGAGTATGGATCCCGGCTCAAGGCCGGGACGACAGCGAGGGCGTCGTTCCGTTCCTGGCTTGACCGAACTGCTCCTATGGTTGACGAACGGTTGCCGGCAGGAATGGCCGCAATTGTCGCGACGGAACTTACCGCCGATTCACCTTTCAGCCACGGTTGATGTGCAACAACCCGCCTCTCGCATCGGCATAGGGATTGGTTCATTGAAGCGTCTGGCTCTCGCTCTCTCCATTGCATTCCTGCTCGCCGGCTGTGCGGCCGAGACGCCGGTCGTGCAGGCGCCGACCATGTATGCCGATATGGCGGTCGCGGGCGCCAAGCTCGATGCGGTGGCTGCGGCGACGATGATCTCGCAATACCGCCAGAACAACGGGCTCGGCACGGTCGAGGTCGACCCCGAGCTGATGCGGCTGGCGGAATCGCAGTCGCAGGCGATGGCCGACAAGAACAAGCTCGATCATGACGTGCGCGCCCCGCTGGCGAAGCGCCTGACGGGTGCCGGCTATGACGCTGTCGTCGCGGTCGAGAACGTGTCGGCCGGCTATCACACGCTGGCGGAAGCGTTTTCCGGCTGGCGTGACTCGCCGCCGCATCGCGCCAACATGCTCAAGAGCGGTGTCACAAAAATAGGCATCGCAGCGAGCTATGCTCCGAACACCAAGTACAAAGTGTTCTGGACCATGATCCTGGCCGCGCCGGACGGCAAGAAGCCCTCCTGACAGGCTGGGCTGCCGCCGCCCTGCGCAGGCCGCGTGCGCATGGCTCGCGCGCGAGTCAGGCCGGCCTAGCCCTTGGGGTGGATTGACGTCACCGCGAAGTGACGCCACGGTGGCGCCTTGCTTTGCTAATGACCGCGGTAATGACGCAACATCCATTTCCCCCGCTGCCTGCAACCCCCGCCGAATCGCAACGCGTGCTCGTCCTGCAGGGCGGCGGCGCGCTCGGCTCCTATCAGGCCGGCGCCTATCAGGCACTGTGCCATTTCGATTTCGAACCGGAATGGGTCGCCGGTATCTCGATCGGCGCCATCAATGCCGCGATCATCGCCGGCAACGACCGGGAGAAACGCATTGGCCGTCTCAAGGAATTTTGGGAGATGGTGTCGTCGCCGGTGCCGTGGAAGCCGCTGCTCAATGGCGATCATCACCGCTCGGCCTTCAACGAAGTCAGCGCCGGGCTGATCGCGGCGTTCGGCGTGCCCGGCTTCTTCACGCCGCGCTTCCCACCGGCGCCGCTGTGGCCGTCAGGCACGCTGCAATCGGTCAGCTATTACGACACCGCGCCGCTCAAGCGGACCCTGGAACGGCTGGTCGATTTCGACCGCATCAACGATCTGAAGACGCGGCTCTCCGTCGGAGCCGTCGGCGTCACCACCGGCAACTTCACCTATTTCGACAATGTCGAATTCAGGAAGCAGGGCAAGCGGATCGGGCCCGAGCACATCATGGCGTCGGGCGCGCTGCCGCCCGGCTTCCCGCCGGTCGAGATCGACGGCGAGCACTATTGGGACGGCGGCATCGCCTCCAACACGCCGCTGGACTACGTGCTCGATACCGAGACCGATCGTGATCTGCTGATCTTCCAGGTCGATCTGTTCTCCGCGCGCGGCGATCTGCCGCGGACGCTGCTGGAGGCCGCCGAGCGCGAGAAGGACATCCGCTATTCCAGCCGGACGCGGATGAACACCGACAAGAACCGCATGATCCACAACACGCGCAAGGCGCTGCGCGAGCTCTATGCCAAGCTGCCCGACGAGCTGCGCAACGATCCCTCGCTCGAGGTCCTGTGCAAGGCGGCGCAGGAAAACACCGTCACGGTGGTGCACCTGATCTATCGCAGCAAGAACTACGAGACGTCCTCCAAGGACTACGATTTTTCCCATGTCGCGATGGTCGAGCATTGGGAAGCGGGCGTGCGCGATGTCCACCAGTCGATGCGCCACAAGGACTGGCTGGAGCGGCCGCAGTCCGGCGAGACCATGGTCACCTACGATCTCACGCAGGACGGCAGTCTCGCTGCCGCCAAGAAGGAGTGAAGCAATGACGACGAATCTGAAGGGCAAGACCGCGGTCGTGACCGGCTCGACCAGCGGCATCGGGCTGGCCTATGCGCGCGCCTTCGCGTCCGCCGGCGCGAACATCGTGCTCAACGGTTTCGGCGCGCCAGCCGACATCGAGAAGGAGCGTGCGGCGATCGAGAGCGACTTCAAGGTCAAGGCCGTGCACTCGCCGGCCGACATGAGCAAGCCGGCCGAGATCGCCGGCATGATCGCGCTCGGCGAGACCACGTTCGGCTCGGTCGACATCCTCGTCAACAATGCCGGCATCCAGTTCGTCTCGCCGGTCGAAGACTTTCCGCCGGAGAAGTGGGAGCAGATCATCGCGATCAACCTGTCGTCCGCGTTCTACGGCATCCGCGCCGCGGTGCCCGGCATGAAGAAGCGCGGCTGGGGCCGCATCATCAACACGGCGTCCGCGCATTCGCTGGTCGCCTCGCCGTTCAAGTCGGCCTATGTCTCGGCCAAGCACGGCATCGCCGGCCTCACCAAGACCGTGGCGCTCGAGCTCGCGACCTTCAAGATCACCTGCAACTGCATCTCGCCGGGCTATGTGTGGACGCCGCTGGTCGAGAAGCAGATTCCCGATACGATGAAGGCGCGCAACCTCACCAAGGAACAGGTCATCAACGACGTGCTGCTCGCGGCGCAGCCGACCAAGGAGTTCGTGACCTCCGAGCAGGTCGCGGCGCTGGCGCTGTTCCTGTGCGGCGACGATGCGGCGCAGATCACCGGCACCAACCTCTCGATCGACGGCGGTTGGACGGCGGCGTAACGATCGCAGGGAGCGCTGAACAAGGCACCAGTTTCGCGCCGAGGCGGGTTTCGCTTCGGCGCGGTCCATTCTACAAGCGTGCGTTTCCACGACCAGCGCACGGATCCTCCACCTTGCTGACCACCATCATCGGCCTCGGCGCCGCCATCTGCACCACGAGCTCGTTCCTGCCGCAGGTCATCAAGGCCTGGCGGTCGCGCTCGACCCATGACATCTCGATGGGCATGTTCGTTCTGCAGACCACCGGCAACTCGATGTGGCTGCTCTACGGCGCGTTGATCAGCGACCTGCCGCTGGTCGTCGCCAACGCGATCACGCTCGGCCTGGTGGCGGCGATCCTCGGCCTGAAGCTGCGCTACGGCTAGGAAACCTCAGCCGATCAGCTGCGGCGGGCGAACACGTTCGCGGTGGTGGACGCGACGCTCTGGCCCGGCGGCAGCACGACCACGGTCGATCCGAGCTGGACGTGGTTGTAGAGGTCGGCGACGTCGGTATTGGTCATGCGGATGCAGCCTGACGAGATCGCCTGGCCGATATATTCGGGCTGGTTGGTGCCGTGGATGCGGTACAGGGTGTCCTTGTTGCCCTCGTACAGATAGATGGCGCGGGCGCCGAGCGGATTCGCCGGGCCGCCGGCGACGCGCTTCGGATACGGCCCGAGGCGCGCCTGGATGTCGGCGGTGGGAACCCAGTCCGGCCATTCCGCGAGCTTGCCGACGGTGGCGACGCCGGAGAAGGCCATCGCCTCTTCGCCGACGGCGACGCCGTAGCGGATCGCCTTGCGGTCGGGCAGCACGTAGTACAGGAAGCGCGCATCGGTATCGACGACGATCGTGCCCGGCTGTTCCTGCCGGGTGTAGTCGACGATGTGGCGCTGGAACTGTTGCGGGATCTGCGCCTCGACATAGGGCGCGTGCGCCAGCAACTGACGGTCGCGGGGCGTCAACGCCGCGTCTGACGTCGGCGACAGCGTCGCTTCCATGCAGCCGGCCAGCATCACGGTTCCGGCCAGCGATAGTGCGACCCCCAGTCTCGACATCTCATTCTCCCCCAGCGCGCATTCAAATCATGTGCCCGGAGGATCGCGCCAATATCAAGGCGTTGCACCCAACACTTGCGTGATCGCCGGGCGAGACGAGACGTGGCGGCACGACGCTCGCAGTTCCGCCAAGGCGAGGCCAAGATGACGCAACAGATGCGTCAATATGGTTTCCTCAAGATGCCTTGCCGAAGGCGAGGACATGCAGCCCGAGCCGCTGCTTGACGATCCGGAACAGCAGCACGGTCTCGAAGGCCAGCGACAGCGAGGTCGCCGCCGCGGCGCCGTGGCCGCCGAACTGCGGCACCAGCAGGATGCAGAGCACGAGGTTCATGACGAAGGCCGCCGCATAGGCCATGGCGCAGGCGCGCTGCTGGCCCAGCATGTTGAGCAGCCGCTCCACCGGTCCGATCGCGGCGCGTACGACGAGCCCGATTGCGGCGATGAACATGATGTCGTAGCCGGCGGTGAACTGCGCGCCGAACAGAAACAGCAGCGGCTTGCCGAGCGCGAGCAGCACCAGCGTCGCCGCGAGCGAGGGCCAGAACGTCCACTTGATCGCATGCGCGACATAGGCCGACAGCCGCGCCTTGTCGCCGAGCGCGTGGTATTCGGCGAAGCGATGCGCCGTCGTCGCCGACATCGCGTAGTGGATGAACGACACCAGCGCGAGCGTCTTCACCACCGCGAAATAGATGCCGACCTCCTCGGAAGAGCGGAATTGCTGCAGCACCAGCACGTCGGTGTAGGACAGCAGCAGATAGAAGCTCTCGACCATGAGGATCGGCAGCGAGATCGCGAGCCAGCCGCGGAGATCATATTGTTTGGGACCTGGCTCGACGTGGCCGCGGAGCCGGTTGTTCAGCACCAGCATCTGGCCGAGCATCGCAAGCCACACCGCGGCCGCGCTCGCGGCCATCGCAGCGGTGGCGCCGAGATCGAGGCCGAGCACGAAGGCGCCCGCCGTGAAGCCGATGATCAGCGTCTGGCGGATGATGAATTGCGGCATCAGGCCGAGCGTCATCCAGTCGTGCGAGCGGGCGATGCCGTCCTGGGTGTTGGCGACGACGAAGGCTGGCAAGGTGAGGCAGCCGATGTAGAGCGGCATGCGCTCGCCGGCGTCGATCCAGGGCGACAGCAGCGCGATCAGGCCGGCGAGCAGCAGCGCCGCAGCGGTGGACGTCGCCAGCGTCAGCCAGCGTCCGCCGGAGAGGAAGCCGCGCAGCAGCGCCTGCTGGCCCGCGGTGCGGTAGTCCGGAATGATCTTCTGCGCCGAGGAGGCGATGCCGACATCCAGCATGCTGCCGAGCAGCAGCACCCAGGTCCAGACATAGACATAGGTGCCGTAGTCCGAGCCGCCCATCCAGCGCGCGAGCAGGATCTGGCTGAGATAGGCGAGGCCCGCGCTGAGCACGCGGATCAGGAAGATGGTGCCGGCCAGGCGGCGCGTCAGCGATGCCTCGCCGCTGCCGCCGAGCGCGGCCAGGCGCGCCTTCAGGCGGGCCGCGAGGCCGGTCGATGCGGGGGCGTTGCGGGCATCCATCACGGCCACGGCGGGGTCCGGCTCCACGGCCGCGCGGATGGCGGCGATGGTGCTTCCCTATCAACGCAACGTTAAGATTGAGTTGGGCCGGCGCCGCGTCGGTCGCGCGGCGCTACAGCCGTCACGGCAGAGTGAAGTTGAACTCGTAAGACTTGTCGGGGCCGACCAGCGTGAATTTCAGGGCCGCGCCGTCCGGCTTCACGCCCGGCGGAACGCCGTCGAACTCGAAGGCGAAGCGCTTGATGCCCGGCATGCCGCTGTCGCGCACGGTCGGGATCGGCAGTGCCCAGTCAGGCGTCGGCCCCTCGACATAGAGCTGGACGCCGCGCGGATCGGCGACGGCGACGTCGACGACGACGTCCTTCGGGCCGTCGCGCTTGACGTCGCGGATCGTCAAGGGGATGGCGTCGCCGACAGTGGCCGGCTTCGGCACCGTGTCGAGGGCCGCCGAGAGCGCCGTATCCTCGGTGCTGGCGACGCTGGTGAAGGCGAGCTCGGCCTTTGCCTCGACGGGAATGCAGATCTTCTCGCAGACCGCGTAGCTGACGTCGGCGCGCAAGGTCATCGGCTTGTCGGGGTTCTTGGCGACGATGCGCAGCGGCAGCACGACCTGATCATGATAGCCGAGCGAGTGCCCGCCGGCGCCGTCGTCGAACTTTGTCGGCGCGGGCCACAGAACCGTCACCGCTTCGACGTTCTCCGACTTGGAAAAGTCGAACCGCGGCGGCACGCCTGAATCGCCGGGCGTTCGCCAATAGGTCTTCCATCCCGGCTGCAGCGCGAAGGCGATGCCGCCCAGCATGACCGGACCGCTGCGCGAGCCCGCGAGCAGGCGCACCGCGGAGTGGCTGTCGCGCTGCCAGGGCGAGGAATCCTGCGCCTGCGCGCCGAACGCAAGGCAGGATGATACGACGGTCGCGACGAGCAGTGTGGCAGAGTGGTGAGGAACCAAGGCGGACATGAGACGTCTTTAGAGTGCGGTTCGGGCGCAAACCATTGAAATGCTTGTGAGCAGATTTCCTCGCGAGGACCTGAACCTTGATTGACAGATGCGCATCCCAATATCAGGATATCGATGATCATGAGAGTCCTTGCGGATGAATCCTGAGGCAAAAAGGCTGAGCGACATTCGCCGCAAAGTGACAGGGATCGGGGATCACACCTCTCACGGTGGTTACCTCGACGGTCAGCTGCTGGTTGCGATGCCCGTGATGGGCGATTCCCGTTTCGAGCGCTCGGTGATCTATCTCTGCGCGCATTCGGCCGAGGGCGCCATGGGTATCATGGTGAACCGGCCGGCGGGCAGCATCGACTTCCCTCAGCTCCTGATGCAACTGAATATCATCGAGAAGAGCGATCAGATCAGCCTGCCCGACAGCGCCGAGACGATGAAGGTGCTGAGCGGCGGCCCGGTCGATACCGGGCGCGGCTTCGTTCTGCATTCGAGCGACTACTTCATCGCCAACGCGACCTTGAAGATCAACGACGGCGTCTGCCTGACGACGACGATCGACATCCTCAAGGCGATCGCCAAGGGCGACGGTCCGAAGCACGCCATCCTCGCCCTCGGCTATGCCGGCTGGCGCGCCGGCCAGTTGGAGGAAGAGATCCAGGACAATGGCTGGCTGCATTGCGACGCCGATCCGGAGCTGATCTTCGGCGACAATGTCGACGCCAAATACGATCTTGCGCTGCGCAAGATCGGCATCGATCCCGGCATGCTGTCCAACGCCGCCGGGCACGCATAGGCCTTATTGTCCCGTTGGAGCCCCCGCGCTCGCTGGGATCAGAGAAGGCTTAATGGGGCGCTCTGCCTCTCCGCCGTCATTGCGAGCGCAGCGACTTGTCCGCCGAAGCTTTGAGAGCGTAGGCGGAAGCAATCCAGAATGTCCCCCCGCGGATGCAGTCTGGATTGCTTCGTCGCTTCGCTCCTCGCAATGACGACATGGAGAGGGATGAGGCCGCGCATCTCTGCTGAAGGCAGAACTATTCCGCCGCCTGCTGCGCGACCGTCGGTTCGGTGCCGGCCACCGTGGCGCGGCGCATGTCGCGCGGTTGCGACTGATCGTAGCGGCGCACGCGATGCATGGTCTGCCTGTTGTCCCACATGATCAGGTCGTGCAGCGTCCATTTGTGGACGTAGACGAACTCGGGCTGGGTGGCATGCTCGGTGAGGTCGCGCAGCAGCAGCCGGCCTTCCGGCATGCTCATACCGATGATGGCGCCGGCATGCGATGACAGATAGAGCGACTTGCGGCCATGGGCAGGATGAATGCGGACCAGCCGCTGCCTGACCGGTTTGAACATCTCCTTCTCCTCGTCGGTGTAGTCGAGGAAGCCGAGCGCGCCGCGCGAATACATCAGCGAATGTTCGCAGACGAGATCCTCGATCTCGGCCTTGGTCTCCCGGTCGAGCGCGTCATAGGCGGCGCGCATGTCGGCGAATTCGGTGTTGCCGCCCTTCGGGTTCACGATCCGCGCCGAGAGGATCGAGTATTTCGCCGGGATCGGCCGGAACGAGCTGTCGGAGTGCCACAGGCAGTTGCCGAGATTGAACAGATGCGTGCGATGGTCTGATGGCAGCGGCTTGCCATCCTTGCCGAGATTGGAGACGTCGTTGAGGCCGGTGGTGAGGCGGTAATCCTCCTTCTTGGTGACGGTGCCGCCGCGCGCCTGCTCGCGGTCGCCGAAGCTGAGCGCGAAGGCGAGCTGCTGCTCGTCGGTGACGTCCTGATCGTGAAATACGAGAACGGCGTAGTGATCGATCGCGGCCTGCAACTGCGCGACCTCGTCCCGAGCGAGAGGCTTTCGCAGATCGACACCGGATACTTCGCCGACGAAATGCCGATGCAACTGCCGGATGGCGATCGCCATGGTCTCCTCCTCGCGTCCTCATCAGGGCGGACTCCTGTCCGCTTCTTCTGATGGAAGAGGCTACGCCGGCGATGCGCGAAGTCAACGCAAGGCGCGGATCGCCGACCGCACGGCTGTCATGCCGGCGCGTCAGACGTCATGCATTGCGGGCCATCAGCCCGCCGTCCACGGGGATCACCGCTCCGGTGAGGAACGACGCGGCCGGCAGGCACAGGCTCAAGGTCATGTGCGCGACTTCTTCGGGATCGCCGTAGCGGCCAAGCGCGGTGCGGCGCCGTGCATAGACCGCCTTCTGCTCGTCTGGAATGCGCGCGGTCATCGCCGTGGTGATCGGGCCCGGACAGATGCAGTTGACGGTGATGCGATCGCGGCCGAGCTCGACCGCGAGCGAGCGCGTCAATCCGGTCACCCCGGCCTTTGCAGCCGAATAGGCGCTGTGCCGCGCGGTTGCGCCGAGCGCCTCGGTCGAAGCGATGTTGACGATGCGCGGGCTGTTCGAGCGGCGCAGATGCGGCAGCGCGGCACGGATGACGCGCTGCTGCGCCGTCAGCATGATGGCAAGCCCTCTTGCCCAGGCCTCGTCGTAGGCTTCGTCGTCGATCGCGACATGCACCGAGATGCCGGCATTGTTGACGATGACGTCGAGCCCGCCGAAATGCGTCGCAGCATCGCCGACGACGGCCGCGATGGCGTTGCGGTCGACGAGGTCGAGCCGCCAGGCGCGCGCCGTTCCGCCGCTGGCCTCGATGTCTGCCGCCACCGCGCGGGCCGCGTCCTCATCGACATCGGTGACTGCGACCCTGGCGCCTTCATCGGCGAACACGCGCGCGGTCGCGCGCCCCATCCCCGACGCGGCGCCGGTGATCAGGACGGTCAATCCCTTGACCGAGCGGCTGAGTTGCCTGTGCTGGTGCATATTTGCGGCTCACGGAAAAATGCGCATCGCATGCTCGCCGTCGGGATTATCACTGATCGGACGTATTCGGTAGGCACCGATCCGGCATGGCCGAATTCTCGTTGCCGACGACGCGGATCAACAAACCGGAGTGATCATGGTGCTCTCCACGACCTTCCTGCGCCTGGCATTGGTGATGGGACTCGTTGCGACCACGGCCGCGCGAGCCGAGAGCATCAATGCCGGCGATCGCAAGGCAAGCGCCGTGCGCCCGTTCGAAGCGCGGAGCGTTGCCGAGTTCGATACGCCCTGGGCCATCGCCTTCCTGCCGGATGGGCGGATGCTGGTCACGGAGAAGCCAGGCCGGATCTTTCTCGTCACGCAAGGTGGGCAGAAGATCCAGATCGGCAACGTGCCTGCCGTCGCGGCGCGCGGACAGAACGGCCTCCTGGACATTGCGGTGTCGCCGAGCTTCGCGACGACGTCGCAGATCTATCTCACCTACACCGAGCCGAGCAGCGAAGGCAGCCGGCTCGTCCTGACCCGTGCCGTGTTGTCGGTTTCGAATGACAACGCCACGCTGACCGACCCCACCGTCATCTGGCGCCAGACGCCCGCCGGCGGCGGCGGGCAGCCCGGCGGCATCATCGCGTTCGATCCGTCGGGAACGCATCTGTTCCTGACGGTCGGCGACCGCATGCAGCCGAACAGCGCCCAGGATCCACGTCAGGCGCGCGGCAAGGTGCTCAGGCTCGATCTCGACGGCGCGACTCCGTCGGACAATCCCATGGCCGAGGACAAGGGCGTGCCGGCCCAGACGTGGACCACCGGCCACCGCAATCCCTACGGGCTCGCCTTCGCATCAGATGGCAAGCTCTGGCTGCACGAGATGGGACCACGCGGCGGCGACGAACTGAACCTGATCGAGCCGGGCAAGAACTACGGCTGGCCGCTGGTGTCGAACGGCGACAATTACAACGGCACGCCGATCCCGCGGCATGCGACGCGGCCCGACCTCGCGCCGCCGCCGCTCTATTGGGATCCTGTGATCGCGCCGGCCGGCCTGGTCTTCTATGATGGTCCGATGTTTCCGCAATGGAAGGGATCGGCGCTGATCGGAGGCTTGCGGGTGCACGCGCTGGTCCGCGTTGCCTTCCGGACCGATGGTCAGCCTGACGAGGCCGAGCGCTGGGACATGGGCGAGCGCATCCGCGACGTCGCCGTGGCGCCGGACGGCGCCGTCTGGGTCATCGAGGACGACTCGCCCGGCCGCCTGCTGCGGCTGACACCGATGAAGTAGCTGCGCAGCAGCATTGATGCGAAGGCGCCGATGCCGGGGTCGCCACAGCCCGCGATGCCGTTGACAGGGCCTGCGCCGATCCCCACACCATCCGACAAACAACAAGAGAAGGAGTGGGGAGATGAACGCGCTCGATTTCACGGGACGCTCGGTGCTGGTGATCGGCGGATCGAGCGGCATCGGCAACGGCATCGCGCAGGCGTTTCGCGCGCAGGGCGCGCGCGTCGACGTCAGCGGCACGCGGGCGAGCGCCGCCGATTATGCCGAAGGTGAGGGCTCCGATCTCGCAGGGGTGAACTACCATCAGCTCGATGTGAGCGATCCCGGCGCGATCGAGAGCTTCGCGCCGCGGCTCGATCGGCTCGATGTGCTGGTGCTGGCGCAGGGCGCGGTATTGTACCGGCGCGGCGAATTCGCCATGGAGGGCTTTCGCAAGGTGGTCGAGGTCAACCTCATCAGCCTGATGGCCTGTGCGACGAAATTTCACGGCCTGCTGCGCGATGCCAGGGGCGCGCTCATCATCGTCTCGTCGACCGCGGCCTATCATTCGACCATGGGCAATCCGGCCTACAACGCCTCGAAAACCGGCGCGATGGGATTGACGCGAACCCTGGCCGAGGCGTGGGCGGAAGACGGCATCCGCGTCAACGGGATCGCGCCCGGGCTCGTCGACACCAAGATGACCAAGGTGACGACCGCCAATCCGAAGCGCCTCGAGGGCGCGCTGCAGCGCATTCCGCTGCGGCGGCTGGGGACGCCGCAGGACATGGCCGGTGCGGCGCTGTTCCTGGCCTCGCCGCTGTCGTCCTACATCATCGGCCAGACCCTCGTCGTCGACGGCGGCCTGATTTTGTAGTCGTCCGGAACCTGCGCCGTGCTGGCCGGTTAGCAGGCCAGCAATCCCGCACAATGCAGAGAAGGAGAGCGGCAATGGATCAGGATCGGCTGACCGGTACGGCCAAGGATGTCGCAGGCAAGATCGAAGGCGGCGTCGGCGAGATGTTGGGCGACAAGAGCACGCAGGCGTCGGGGCGTGCGCGCGAGGCCTCGGGCGTCGTGCAGAACATGTATGGCCAGGCCAAGGACGCGGCGCGCGAGGCCGGCGATGCGGCGATGGATTTCGCCAAGGATACGTTCGGCAACGGCTCCGAGACGCTGCGTGACGGCACGCAGGCGCTGACCAAGCGGGTTCAGGACAATCCGATGGGCGCGCTGCTGGTCGCCGGCGGCATCGGCTTCCTGCTGGCGATGCTGATGCGCTCGCCGAGCCGGCCGCAGCCGCCGCAGCGCTGGCGCTACTGAGCCCGCAAAGACCCGCTGACGATCAGATGACAATCGGCCCGCATTCGCTCTCGAATGCGGGCCGATTTGTCATTGGCACCTTGGTCCGGAATGATCCGCGTCGATCGCCCTCAGCGCCGAAATGTGGTCACGATCAGCGGCCCTGGGTCTCCAGCGATGCTGCCGAGCGGCCGACCAATCCTGGCGGCCGCGGCGGCGCGTTCGGATTGCGCGCGGCGGGCGGCCGCGCCGGCTGCTGTTGCTGCTGAGGCGCGCCGAAGCCGAAAAACTCACGAACGCCCTGATTCGGCTGCGGCGTTTGGGCTGGCGGCTGCTGGGTGGGCGCCCCCGGCGTGGTCAGCCGCCTTTGCCGCGGCTGCGGCGACACCGGCCCAGGTGCTGCCGGCGTCGCTTCCGCCGGCGAAGTCGCTGCCATCGGCGCTTCGGGCCGGGTAGGCTCCTTCGGCGGCTCCTTGGCCTGCTCACGGCCGACCTCGCGGCGAGGCCAGACGAAATCGTCGGCGCGGCCGGCCGGCGGGCTCAGCGCCTCGCCCTTGACCAGGGTTCGGGCCGCCAGCGCGTCGACCGCCGCAGGTCGGGAGCCGGGGCCGCCCAGCAACTGATCGGTGCCGACGGATGACGCCACCAGCGGCAGGATCGGGCCGGCGACCGGCCGCGGCGCCGGCTGGCCCGGTACGGCATTGGCGTCCGGCGTGGCCGGCTCGTTCGGCAGCTCGAGCGGCGCGGAACGGGCCGCGAGCAGCCGGTTGATCTCACGCTCGGCATAATGGGCGAGCTTGCGCGCGCCCGGCTTGGTGAAATAGACGCCGTCATAGGAGCGCAGCTGGCGGATCTGGCCCTCGAAGTCCGGGCCTTTCTGCAGGAAGCGGCCGGCCTCGTCGACGAAGCCGTCCCAGACATCGACATAGGTGATGCCGGCCTTGCCGGCGGCATCGCGATACAGCGAGTCGAGGAACAGCGTGTCCGCCGTCCCCTTGGGACCGCGAACCGCGGGCAGGCCGACCCAGAGCACGGGCACGCCCTTGCTCTTGGCGATCGCGATCATCTCCTCGATCTTCTTCGTATACAGCTCGACCCAGCGCTCGTCCCGGAACTCGTAGAGGCCGCCCGGCGAGCGGGCGGCCTTCTCCGGTGCCGCGACCGCAGGCGTGTCGTTGTCGGCCTCGTCCTGCGGCAGATCGGTATCGGCAGCCTTGTCGTCGGGCTTGGCCGCCGTGTCGGCCTTGCCATCCGGCTTGGCTTCGCCCGGCTTGGTCTCACCAGGCTTTGTCTCACCAGGCTTGGCCTTGGCATCCTTCTTGGCCTTGTCGCCCTTCTTGTCGTCGGTCTTCTCGATCGCGGGCTCGCGCAGCGAGATGCGGTCGTTGAGGCCGAGCATGATGACGATGGCGTCGGCGCGTTCGGTCGCCAGGATACCCTTGGCGGCGGCGGCCCAGTCGGCCGGCTCGCCCCTGGGCTGATACTTGATGAGGCCCGACGTGGTCCGGATCCTGCGGGTCACGCCCATGTCGGGCTGCTCGGCATAGGCCTCTTCCAGGCCATAGGCGAGCCAGTCGGCCATGGCGTCGCCGAGCACCAGCACGTAGCGGTCCGGCGCGCCATCACGCTTCTCCGGCGGCGGCGCCTTGGAATAGTCTTGGATCACCCTCTTCGGCTGTTGCTGCGGGAACGGAGCGAAGAATTCGCCGCCGAACCAACCTCCGCCACCTCCACCGCCGCGCGGTGCCGGGCGGGGCGAAGCGAACGGGTTGAAGTTGAAGAACTGGGCCGAGGCGGGACCGGCGATGCCGACGAGCATGGCGATGACGACCGCCAGCACGACCAGCGGGCCGGGCTCGTTCAACAGCTTGAGGATGGACTTCAGCTTTGACATGCGCACCCGTCGCGCGGCGTGATCGTGACGATTCATATAATAGGACGCGAATCAGGCCGCAAACGGGCATTCACCGGATGGTGTTGACGGCGCCGGTAATCGCCCCAGAAGGTTACCGGCAGGGCAGATTGGGGCTGCGATCAGCGCGTCCGCAGCCGTTCGAGCACATCCGAGGTGGCAAATCCGTCCGCCGGCGCCCCGATCGAGGCCTGGAAGTTCCGCAGCGCCTCGCGCGTCTGGCCGCCGAACTGGCCGTCCGGCGTTCCGCGGTAAAATCCGCGCTCGGCGAGCAATTGCTGCAGCTCGAGCCGCTCGCCGCGCGACAGCGTTCGCTCCTCGCGCGGCCAGGCCTGAACGAACGGCGGTGCGCCGCGGAGGCGGTCGGCGAAGTGTCCGATCGCCAGCGCATAGGCTTCCGCAGGGTTGTATTTCATGATGACGCGGAAGTTCTGCAGCATCAGGAAGCCGGGGCCCTGGGCGCCGGCCGGCGCCAGCAGATAGGCCTTTTCGGCGCCAGTCGGGAACGGCTGACCGTTGGCCCGCCGCAGGCCGAGCTGTTCCCACTGGGCGAAGCTCATGCTCTTGGCGCGGTCGGCGAGCATGTAGTTGAAGCCCTGGGGCACCACGACCTCGTAGCCCCAGCTCTGGCCGCTCTGCCAGCCGTCCTTCTTCAGATTGTTGGCGGTGGAGGCGATCAGGTCGGCCGGATTGTCGACGACGTCGCGGCGGCCGTCACCATCGGCATCGACGGCGAAGCGCTTGAACGCGGTCGGCATGAACTGGGTCGGGCCGAAGGCGCCTGCCCAGGAGCCGCGCAACTGCTCGGGGCGCAAATCGCCGCGATTGAGGATTTCCAGGGCGGAGAGGAACTCATCCTTGAAATAGGCCTGGCGGCGGCCGATGCAGGCGAGCGTCGCGGTCGACTGCAGCACGCTACGGTCGCCGATCTGGGTCGAGTAGTTGGACTCGATGCCCCAGATCGAAGCGACGATGTAGCGGTCGACGCCATAGGTACGCTCGGCCGCATCGAACTGCGGCTTGTACTTCGCCAGCACCTCGCGGCCCTTCGCCAGCCGGTTGTCGTTCACCAGGATGTCGAGATAGTCCCAGATCGATTTGGTGAATTCGGGCTGCGCGTCGAGCAGGTCCATGATGCGCAGGTCCGGCGACAGGCCGGCGGTAAAGCGCTGGAAATTGTCCTGGGTGATGTTGCGTCGTGCGGCATCTGGCCACATGCCGGCGACGCAATTGTCGAAATTGCCGGCGGCTTCGCGGATCGCCGCCGCCGTCATCAGCGGATGGCCGGAGGCGCCGTCCTGGCCGCTCCACGGCTGCGGCCCGCCGGCGGCAGGGGGCTGGTTGGGGGCGGGGTCGCCCTTCGTCAGGGTGCCCGTGAACAGGCCGTCGAGAAAGTTCAGCGGCCCGCCTGAGGATTGCGCGACAGCGGAACCAGACACCACCGTCAACGCCGTGACCAGAACCGCCGCGCCAGCACCGGCCTTCAGAGCTGTCAGCATCACGTTCCGTCGCATCATGTCTCGATCCAGATCGCATGGAAGATCGGCCTCCACGAGGCCCGGTCCTGCTTAACGGGAGATTAACAAGGTTAACGATTTCCGCAGCGAAATTTAGCCGTTCGGTCCGTGTCGAGCGGAACACTGGACCAACATCCGCCTTTGTTCTCGGCTGCAAACGAGCTACCTAAAATGCGATCGATTTCGCATTCATATCGCCACAAGGTCTAGTCATCCCCATGAAGATCCGCAAAGCCGTTTTCCCGGTCGCCGGTCTCGGCACCCGCGTCCTGCCCGCCACCAAGGCGATGCCGAAGGAAATGCTGACGATCGTCGACAAGCCGCTCATCCAATACGTCTTCGACGAAGCCAAGGAGGCGGGCATCGAGCATTTCGTGTTCGTGACCGGGCGAAACAAGACCGCGATCGAGGATCATTTCGACCGCATGTACGAGCTCGACGCGACGCTCGCGGCGCGCGGCAAGAAGACCGAGATGGAAATCCTCGCGCGCGACCAGCCGGAGGCCGGCGCGGTCAGCTTCACCCGCCAGCAGGCGCCGCTCGGGCTCGGCCATGCCGTGTGGTGCGCGCGCGACATCGTCGGTGACGAGCCGTTCGCGGTGGTGCTGCCCGACGAGCTGGTGCTGAACGCGCCGGGGTGCCTGGCGCAGATGATTGCTGCCGCCAGCAAGCTGCCGGAAAAGAGCAATGTGCTCGCCGTGCAGGAGGTGCCGGCCGATCAGACCCATCAATACGGCATCTGCGGCGTCGGCAAGCGCGACGGCAAGATGTTCGAGGTCGACGGCATGGTCGAGAAGCCGGCCAAGGGCACCGCGCCGTCGAACTTCTCGATCACCGGGCGCTACATCCTGCAGCCGGAGATCTTCCAGATCCTCGCGACGCAGGAGCGCGGCGCCGGCGGCGAGATCCAGCTCACCGACGCGATGATCGGTCTGTCGAAGACGCAGAAATTCTACGGCGTGGACTTCGACGGCGAGCGGCATGATTGCGGCTCGAAGTCCGGCTTCCTGAGGGCCAACATCGCCTTCGCCATGGCGCGAGCCGACCTGCGCGATGGCCTGCGCGCGGACATGAAGCGCTATCTCGAAGGCAAGGGCTGAGGCCAAGCCGGCGCGAAATGCCGCGCCTTCGAGGCGGTTGGCGGCATCACGCCGCCAGCGAAGCCGCGGGTGACGGATGACGCACCGCTGCGCTGGCGCAGCGGTTACGGCCCGCGGCCTTGGCCATGTACAGGGCGCGGTCGGCGGCATTGAGCAGGCCGGTCCAGTCCGTGTCGCGCGACGGCGTGACGCTGGCGGCGCCGATGCTGATCGAGGTGGTGCACGCTTCTCCCGCCCACAGCTTGACCTTGCTGCGGATCGTCTCCGCGACGCGCAGCGCATCCGCTTCCGAGGTCCCCGGCAGCAGCACCGCGAACTCCTCGCCGCCATAACGCGCGGCGCAGTCGCCGGCGCGCCGCACCGAATCGGAGATGCACACGGCGATGCCGACCAGCACCTGATCGCCGGCCTGGTGCCCATGGGTGTCGTTGTAGCTCTTGAAGTGATCGGCATCGATCATCAGCAGCCCCAGCGGCGCGCCGGCGCGCTGCGCCCGCCGCCATTCGAGTTCGATGGTCTCGTCGAACTTGCGCCGATTCTTCAGGCCCGTCAGCGGATCCGTGGTCGCGAGCTGCTCCAGTCTGGATTCGACCTTCGCCCGGAGCTGGATCTCGCGCGCGGCGACCTGCGTCGCGGCCAGGACGAACACGATCAGCGCCAGCATCATCGCCCCGATCTCTGCAGCCTCATGGCGCCAGTATGCATAGACGCTGTCCCACGACTTGCTGGCGATCACGACCAGCGGCTCATTGGCATTGCGCCAGACCAGCAGCCGCGGCAGATCGTCCAGCGCGCCATAGCTGCTCGACCAGCCGGCCGGCTCGGTGAGCGCGCGGGTCACGGCCGGCGCCCGCGCCAGGTTGCGCCCGATCGCGCCGGTATCGAACGGCGCGCTGACGATGACGGTGCCGTCGCGCCGGAGCCCGGTGATGTTGTCGCCCGCCCCGAGCGTGAGCCTTGCGAACAGGTCGCGGAAATAGCCGATGCGGATCGAGCCGGCGACGACGCCGGCGAAGCGTCCGTCCGGCGTCGAGATGCGGCGGCTGAGAACGATGGAATATTGGCCATGATGCTGAGCGGGCCGCCCGACATAGAGCCCGGTGTCGGGCCGGTCGCGATGCACCTGGAAGAAATCGGCATCGCTGCGGTCCTCCGGCAGCGGGTCGAGCGTCGACGACTCGAGCGACAGCCGCCCGCGGGCATCAAAGACTTGGATGGTGCCGAAATTCTTCGCGGTGGACGAACGGTCGAACAGGATCAATTGGCGGACGTGCTTGCTGACCTCGTTGATTTCGGGCAGCAACATGTTGCTGGCCACCGCCCGCAGCGAGAGATCGTAGAGCTCGACGGTGCGGCTGATGTCGGCGCCGATGCTGGCGGCCATGTTCTCCAGCGCCTGCCGGGCGCGGACTTCCTCGCTCCGGCGCAGGTCGATCATGACGCTGGCGCAGATGGCGGAGAAACCGATGATGGTCGAGATGGAGCAGGTGATCAGCGTGCGCGCCGAGAGCCGCCAAGGCTGCGTCGCCCGGCCCGTTCGGCGTGTCCAGCGCATCGGATCGTCCCGTCCCCCGTGGAGTCCCGTCCGTAGACTGACGGATAAAGCCGAAGTAACGCATGTTAGGTTAACGAGTCGTTGCGTTCGCCGCGCCTGTCGTCAAGGCGGCCGCACACGCGCTGGTACGATGGAGTCGAGACTTGCCGGACTATGATGCGCTTCGAGACTATCTCAAGCGGCAGACCCGCCCCGAGCTGGTGCTCAGCCTCGACGAGATCGAGGAGCTGATCGGCGACGGCCTGCCGCGCGCCGCGCAGCGCGCCTCGTGGTGGGACAGCCTGCGAAGTCCGCAGGAGAAGATGCCGCAGCGCGAGGCCTGCCTGGCGGCAGGCTATGTCGCGACCCGGCTGCCCGATGGCAAGGGCGTCCGCTTCCGCAAGCTGAAGCCGGAGCGCTGAGCTGCATCTGTGTCCGCGGCACTGGGGCTGTGTCCTGATTTTCCGGCGGTAGTGCTTCGCGCTCAACGTCGACGAGGCGATCGAGGTTTTGGAGAACGCCGGCTGGAAGAAGGGCGCGAGCGGCATTCGCGAGAAGGGCGGCAAGCCGCTCAAGCTCGTGGTCCAGATCTCCACCAACGTCCCGCGGCCGAAGAACCATGTCATCGTCACGTAGGCCTGCCAGAAGGCGGGCATCGAGCTCGAGCCGAAGTCGGTGGTGGCTCGGCGTTCTTCTCCAGCGACGTCGCCAATTCCGACACCTACACGCACGTCTACTGCGACATGGAGATGCTGATGATCAACGATGGCGTCGCCGGGTCCGCGCGTCAGCGGCATCCGCAAAGGTTTGTCGAGCCATTCCTCGGAATGGGACAATGACCTCTGGCAGTTGCCGAACTGGTGTCGCGAGAGCTGAGCGCACATCGAGAGCGTTCATTCCGAAGCAGAACATTCCGGTGTGTGGCGACCGTCGCGAGCGACGTAGTTCCATTTTCCGGGATGTGACTCGCAGTCAATCTTTCCGCATCTGCGAAGTGCGACAATCGATCCGTTCTTTATTGCGGAATTGGCCCGGATTCTGCTTTGACAGTCGCTTCGAAGGCTGATCCAATTTTATGCAGTTCCCGATCGATCCAGGACGGGGACGCGTTTTTGGCATTCAGCACCACCTTTGGAGTCGATGGATGAACGAGCGTGACCTCCGTAGCCAGATCGCTGATGTCAAAGCAGGACGCCTGTCACGGCGCGAATTTGTGCAGCGGATGATTGCCGTGGGGCTGACCGCGCCGATGGCTGGCGCGATGCTCTCCTACTCAGGTGCCGCGGTCGCTGCTGATGCCATCCCCTACAAGCCGACCAAGGCCGGTGGCGGCGGTCCGCTCAAGCTGCTGCTCTGGCAGGCGCCGACGCTGCTCAATCCGCATTTCGCCATCGGCACCAAGGACCAGGAGGCCAGCCGCCTGTTCTACGAACCGCTGGCCGGATGGGACAAGGAGGGCAATCTGGTGCCGATTCTCGCGGCCGAGATTCCGAGCAAGGAGAATGGCGGTCTTGCCGCCGACGGCATGTCGGTGACCTGGAAGCTGAAGAAGGGCGTCAAATGGCACGACGGCAAGCCGTTCACGGCCGACGACGTCATCTTCAACTGGGAATACGCCAACAACCCCGAGACCTCGGCGGTCTCGATCGGCAGCTACAAGAACGTCAAGTCGATCGAGAAGATCGACGATCTGACCGTGAAGCTGGTCTTTCCGCAGCCGACGCCGTTCTGGGCCGATGCCTTCGTCGCCTCGTTCGGCTGCATCATCCCCAAGCATCACTTTGCGGATTATATCGGGGCGAAGTCGCGCGAGGCGCCGGCGAACCTGAAGCCGGTCGGTACCGGTCCCTACATGTTCGTGGACTTCAAGCCGGGCGACACCGTCGCCGGCAAGCGCTTTCCGGACTATCACGTGCCGACGCAGCCCTATTTCGACACGGTCGAGATCAAGGGCGGCGGCGACGCGGTCTCCGCTGCGCGCGCAGTGCTGCAGACCGGTGAATACGATTACGCCTACAATCTGCAGGTCGAGGACGAGATCCTGACCAAGCTCGAGGCGGGCGGCCAGGGCAAGACCGAGCTGACGCTGACCGGCAACATCGAGTATATCGGCCTCAACGTCACCGACCCCAATGTCGAGGTCGACGGCGAGCGCGCCAGCCTGAAGACCAAGCACCCGCTGTTCTCCGATCCCGAGGTGCGCAAGGCGATCAATCTCCTGATCGACCGTGCGTCGGTGCAGAAATTCATCTATGGACGCGCCGGCGTCGCGACGCCCAACTTTCTCAACAACCCCGAGCGCTTCCGCTCCAAGAACAATACTTTCGAGTTCTCGATCGAGAAGGCCAACCAGATCCTCGACGCCGCCGGCTGGAAGAAGGGCGCCTCCGGCATCCGCGAGAAGGACGGCAAGCCGCTCAAATTCGTGTTCCAGACCTCGATCAACGGCCCGCGCCAGAAGAACCAGGCGATCATCAAGCAGGCGTTCCAGAAGGCCGGCATCGAGGTCGAGCTGAAGTCGGTGGTCGCGTCGGTGTTCTTCTCCTCGGACGTCGCGAACCCCGACACCTACTCGCATTTCTACTGCGACATGCAGATGTATCAGACCACGATGCCGCAGGCGGATCCGCAGTTCTTCATGAACCAGTTCGTGTCCACCGAGGCCGCGACCAAGGAGAACAAGTGGCAGGGCCGCAACATCTGCCGCTGGCAGAACAAGGAGTATGACGAGACCTACATGCTGGCCCAGAGCGAGCTCGATCCGGTCAAGCGCGCCGCGCTGTTCATCAAGCTCAACGATCTCGTCGTGCGTGACAACTACGTCCTGCCGGAGATCAACCGGCTCAATGCGATCGGCGTGAAGAACGGCATGGTGCTGTACAAGAGCGGCTGGGACAACGATCTGGCGTTCATCGCCACCTGGTATCGGGCGAGCTGACGCGCGGCCAGCATGACCAGCCAGACATCGTAGGGGTGGAGCGATGGGAAACTATCTTCTCAGGCGCCTCATCGTCGCTGTGCCGAGCCTGCTCGGCATCAGTCTCATTCTGTTCGTGCTGCTCGCGCTGGCACCGGGCGATCCATTCGGCGAGCTCGCGAGCAACCCGAACGTGCCGCCCGAGGTGCGCGAGGCGCTGCGCATCAAGTTCGGGATGAACGATCCCGTGCTGTTGCGCTATGTCCACTGGCTGGTCGCCATGTTCCAGGGCGACTGGGGCTTCTCCTTCGCCAGCCGCGTCAACGTCGACACGCTGATCCTGCAGCGGATACCGACCACGCTCTACGTGGTCGGCACCGCGCAGATCCTGGCGCTGGCGGTGGCGCTGCCGGTGGGCGTGCTCGCGGCGCGGCGGCCGTATTCGATCTTCGACCAGATCGCCAACACCTTCGCCTTCATCGGCTTCTCGCTGCCGACCTTCTTCACCGGCTTGCTGCTGATCCTGATCTTCAGCGTCAATCTCGGCTGGCTGCCGTTCGTCTATCGCGCCGACCTGCAGGCGACCGGCTGGCAATGGTGGTGGGAGAGCATCAAGCAGGCGATCATGCCGGTCATGGTGCTCGGCCTCTACCAGGCGGCGTCCTATACGCGCTATGTTCGCTCCGCCGTGCTCGACGTCATCAAGCTCGACTACGTCACGACCGCGCGTTCCAAGGGCCTCGACGAGGGCAAGGTGATCGTCAAGCACGTCGTGCGCAATGCGCTGATCCCGGTGGTGACGCTGGTCGCGCTGCAGATGCCGACGGTGTTCGGCGGCGCCATCGTCACCGAGCAGATCTTCCGCATTCCCGGCATCGGCTCGCTCCTGATCAGCGCGATCCTCGCCAACGATACGCCGGTCATCATGGCGGTGACCTTCGTGTTCGCCTGTCTCGTCGTCCTCTTCAACCTCATCGCAGACATTCTGTATGGCTGGCTTGACCCACGCATCTCCTTCCGTTGAGACGGTGCCGGTCGTCGCATCGCCCAAACGGCGTTTCTCGCCGGGCCGCGACGCGCTCCGCCGCTTCCTCCGTCACCGCCTCGCGGCGGCCAGCATCGTCGTGCTGCTGCTGCTCGCGCTCTCGATCCTGCTCGGCCCGTGGCTGTGGCGGATTCCGATCAACGAGATCGACTTCACGGCACGCCTCGCGCCGCCGTCCTGGGAGCACCCGTTCGGCACGGACGATCTCGGCCAGGATCTGCTGGCGCGCATGATCTATGGCGGCCGCATCTCGCTTGCGGTCGGCTTTGCCGCGATGGGCGTGGCGCTGTTCGTCGGCATTCTCGTCGGTGCGATCGCCGGCTCGGCCAAGGGACCGGTGGATGCCGCGCTGATGTGGCTGACCGATCTGTTTCTGTCGCTGCCGCAACTGCCGCTGCTGCTCCTGATCATCTATTTGTTCCGCGATTTCCTCAAAGGCTGGCTCGGCCCGGAAGGCGGCGTGTTCGTGCTCATCGTGCTCGTGATCGGCGGCTTCCGCTGGATGCATGTGGCGCGTCTGGTCCGCGCCCAGTTCCTGTCGCTGCGCGAGAAGGAATTCGTCGAGGCGGCGCGCGCGCTCGGCGCCTCCAACACCCGTCTCGTCGTTCGCCACATCCTGCCGAACGCGCTGGGGCCGGTGATCGTCGCCGGCACCATCGACGTCGCGGCCGCGATCATCGCGGAATCGACGTTGTCGTTCCTCGGTCTCGGCTTCCCGCCGGACATTCCGACCTGGGGCCGGCTGCTGTTCGACGCCAAGGACTATCTCGACATCGCGCCGCATTGGGCGCTGTTCGCCGGCGGCGCGATCTTCCTCACGGTCATCGCGATCAACTTCATCGGCGATGGCCTGCGCGATGCGCTCGATCCGCGGAAGGTGATGTGATGGACGCGCGCGTGGCTCCGCTGCTCGAGATTAAGGGGCTGAAGACCTATTTCAACACCGACGAGGGCGAGGTCCAGGCCGTCGACGGCGTCGACATCTCGATCGGCAGCGGCGAGACCCTGTGCGTGGTCGGCGAGTCCGGCTCCGGCAAGACCGTCACCGCGATGTCGGTGCTGAAGTTGATCGCGATGCCGCCCGGCCGCATCGCCGGGGGCCAGATCCTGTGGCAGGGCCGTGACCTGGTGCCGCTCGGCTCGTCCGAGATGAACAAGATCCGCGCCAGCGAGATCGCGATCGTGTTCCAGGAGCCGATGACCTCGCTCAACCCGGTCTACACCGTCGGCGATCAGATCGCCGAGGTGATCCGGCTGCATCAGGGCCTGTCCAACAAGGCGGCGATGGATCGGGCGGCCGAGATGCTGGCGCTGGTGCAGATCCCCAATCCGAAAGCCCGCGTGCACGACTATCCGCACCATTTCTCCGGCGGCATGCGGCAGCGCGTGATGATCGCGATGGCGCTGTCATGCAATCCCAAGCTCCTGATCGCCGACGAGCCGACGACGGCGCTCGACGTCACGATCCAGGCGCAGATCCTCGATCTGCTGCTCGACATGAAGGAGCGGCTCGGCATGTCGATCATGCTGATCACCCACGCGATGGGCGTCGTGGCCGAGGTCGCGCAGCGTGTCGTGGTGATGTATGCCGGCCGGGTCGCGGAGGAGGCGCCGGTCGAGCGGCTGTTTGCCAATCCGCGCCATCCCTATACGCAGGGCCTGATCCGCTCGATCCCGCGGATCGATCTCGACGCGGTCAGGAAGAGCCGGCTGGAAAGCATCCCCGGCAGCGTGCCGAAGCTGGTCAATCCGCCGGAGGGCTGCCGCTTCGCCTCTCGCTGCCGCTTCGCCATTCCCGATTGCAGGACCGCGCAGCCTCTGCTGCGCGAGATCGAGCCCGGCCACAAGGTGGCGTGCATCCGCGCCGAAGAGACGTTGCTGTGATGACCGAAGCTGCCATTGCCACCCCCGTCGTACCCGCGCCGCTGCTCAGCGTACGCAACCTGACCAAGGCGTTCCCGATCCGGGGCGGGCTCTTGAAGCGCCAGATCGGCAGCGTGCGGGCCGTGGACGGCGTCAACTTCGACATCGAGCCGAGCGAGACCTTCGGCCTCGTCGGCGAGTCCGGCTGCGGCAAATCGACCACCGGGCGCTGCGTCCTCCGGCTGATCGAGCCGAGCTCGGGCGAACTGAATTTCGAGGGCAAGGACGTCATCGCGCTGTCCGGCGAAAGCCTGCGCGCGCTTCGCCGCGACATCCAGATCATCTTCCAGGACCCCTATGCCTCGCTCAACCCGCGCATGACCATCGGCGCCATCATCGGCGAGGCGCTGACCATCCATGGGCTGGCGACCTCACGCCAGCAATACGAGGCGCGCATCGTTCATCTCCTGGAGACCGTCGGCCTGCAGGCCGACCACATGACGCGCTACCCGCACGAGTTCTCTGGCGGCCAGCGCCAGCGCATCGGCATCGCGCGGGCGATCGCGGTCGAGCCCAAGCTGATCATCTGCGACGAGCCGGTGTCGGCGCTCGATGTGTCGATCCAGGCCCAGGTCATCAACCTGCTCGAGGATCTGCAGCAGAAGTTCGGCATCGCCTATCTGTTCGTCGCCCACGACCTCTCGGTCGTCGAGCACATCAGCCGCCGCGTCGCGGTGATGTATCTTGGCCGCATCGTCGAGACCGCGCCGTCACGCCAGCTCTATTCGACGCCGAAACATCCCTACACCGAGGCGCTGCTGTCGGCAGTGCCGATCCCGGATCCGAGCGTCAAGCGCAAGCGCGTGCGGCTCAAGGGCGAGGTGCCGAGCCCTATCAATCCACCATCGGGCTGTCACTTTCATACCCGCTGCCCGATCGCCAAGGACGTCTGCAGCAAGGAAGTGCCGCCATTGAAGGCAAGCGCCGAGGGGCATCTCGTCGCCTGCCATTTCCGTTGAGGCGGAGATCGGCGCGTTACGCCGCCTGACGGTCCGAGACCAGCGCCGTCAGCCGCGCCGATTGCTCCGGGTTCAATGCGAACTGGACCAGCGCGGTACGGTCGCCAACGCGGGTCACGGTCCCCGGCAGATCGGACACCATGCCGGTGATGGCAAGCGTCACCGACGTGTTCATCGTCAGACGAACCGGAACGGCTTCGAGCAGGGCGCCGCCGAGCGAGAGGTTGCGCACGGTGACAGGGATCGCTTCGCCGTTCACCTGCAGCGTGCCCGGGCGGTTGATGTTGAGCCGCGTCGACAGCCGGCGATCGACGTCGGCAGTCGACGTCCGGATCACCCGCACCAGTTCGGTGCGCAGCCGCTGCACCTTGTCGGCGACAACAGTCGAGCCGTCGCGGATGTCGGTCGAGCGCCGGCCGGCCTCGCTGGCTTCGCGAGAGACCTCGGCGATCTGGCTGGCGACCTCGCGCGCGGCGGCGGACGTCTCCTCGACCGTGCGCGAAATCTCGATGGTCACGCTGTTCTGCGCCTGGATCGCATCGGCAATGCCGGAGGATACGGCTTCGACGTTGCGGATGACTTCGCCGATCGCCCCGATCGAGGTGACCGAGGCGCGGGTCGAGTCCTGAATCTCGGCAATCTGCTGCGCGATCTCGCTGGTCGCCTTGGCGGTCTGCTCGGCGAGCGATTTCACCTCGGAGGCGACGACCGCAAAGCCGCGGCCTGCATCGCCGGCCCGGGCGGCCTCGATGGTGGCGTTCAGCGCCAGCAGGTTGGTCTGGCCGGCAATCTCGCTGATCAGGCTGGTCACGGCGCCGACCTTGTCGGCGGCTTCCGACAGCTTCGCGATGGTGGCCTGGGCGTCGGACGAGGCGGCAACGGCCTTGCGCGTGAGCTCGCGCGACGAGCTGACCTGGCTGGAGATCTGCGAGATCGAGGCGGCGAGCTGGGCCGACGCCTTGGCGACCGTCTGGGTGGTGGCGAGGGCCTGCTCGGCCGCCGCCGCAACGCTGCTCGAGTTGCGCTCCAGCGTCAGCGCACTGTCGGTCATCGACTTGGCATTGTCGGCCATGTGGCCGGTTCCCTGCGCGACCTCGCCGACCGCGCTGCTGGCGGCCTGCTCGACGGCTTCGGCCATCTCCTGCAGCGCCTTGGTCTTGATGCGCTCTGCGACCTGGCGCTGCTCGTCTTCGAGCATCGCGGTCTGCCGCGCCTTCTCCTCGGTCTTCTGCCTGAACTGCTCGATCGAGCGCGCCATGTCGCCGAGCTCGTCGCTGCGGTTCTGGCCCGGCAGCTTGATGTCGAAGTTTCCATTGCCGAGCTCGGTCAGCGCGCCGCTCATCGCGGCCAGCGCCGACGACATCCGCCGCGCGATGATCAGCGTGATCAACCCGATGATCAGCATCACCAGCATGGCGGCAATGAACACGCTGCGCTTGCTCTCCCACATCTGGGCTTCGAGATCATCGACATAGACACCGGTGCCGATGATCCAGCCCCAGGGCTCGAAGCCGGCGACATAGGACATCTTCGGCTGTGGCGCATCCTTGCCGGGCTTCGGCCACATGTAGTCGACGACGCCGGCGCCCTGGCGCTTGACGACATCGACCATTTCGACGAACAGCCGCTTTCCGGTCGGGTCCTTGTTGTCAGCGAGGTTCTGACCATTCAGCTCCGGCTTGATCGGATGCATGACCATCTTCGGACCCATGTCGTTGATCCAGAAGTAGTCGCCGCTGCCGTAGCGCAGCTTGCCGATCCGCTCGGCCGCCTTCTTCTGCGCGACCTCGGGCGCCACCTTGTCGCGCGCGATCGCGTCATATTCCTCGCGGGCGATGCTGACTGCCGTCTGCGCCAGATGGCTCAGCTCGCTCTGCCGCTGATCCTTGAGAGCGGTCTCGAGGTTCTGGCTCTGCGTTGCGGCGAGCCCCACCAGTCCACAGAACGACAGGCCGATGATCGCGTAGATGCGGAAAGCGAGAGAGAAACGCGGCTGAGCCATGGGGCGGTCCGGGCAAATGAGGGAGCTAGATGCGAGTGATTCTAAGGATTCGCAGTTGATGCCCGGTTAAGTGTGGATGGTAACCAATTGCCGCACTCGCGAGGCGTTCCCGTAGTAGTACGGGCGCCGTCTTGTGAGTGAGTTGAGTAGTTGCGTAGTTCTGGGTCAGGACATGTCGGGCCTGATCAGCTCGGTCGCGGTTTCATCCTTCAGTCGTGCGACCAGATCGGCGCGGCGGGTGAGCACTGCGCGCTGGTTGATATAGCCCTTGTCAGTGATCTCGCCGGCATCGAGCAAGGGCGGCTCCGCCATCAACAGCGCACGGGTCGCATAGCGCGACGAGCCGACCGCCTCGGTGCGGAGCCTGGCCAATCCTCGCGCGATGGCGGTGCGCACCGATGGATGCGCCAGAACGTCGCCGGCCGGGACGGCCTCGGTCATCCCGGCAGCGCCGCGGCACGCTGCGATGTTGGGCACGATGAGAAAGTGCACCTCGTCGGTGCCGTGGCCGGCGATCACGATGTCCTGCGCCAACGGCGCCAGCGCCGCGATGCCGGCGACGCGCAGCGCGCCGACGTTCACCCATGTCCCGGAGCTGAGCTTGAAATCCTCGGTGATGCGGCCGTCGAAGAACAGGCCGCGCTCCGGATGCTCGGGATCTGCGAGCTTCACGGCGTCGCCGATCTTGTAGAAGCCCTCCTCGTCGAAAGCCGCGGCCGTGAGCTCGGGCGCCTTCCAATAGCCCGGCATCACGTTCGGCCCGCGCACGCGGACCTCGAGTTTCTCGCCGGTCGGCACCAGCTTGAGCTCTGTGCCGGGGATGGGCACGCCGATGTTGCCGGCGCGCTCGGCGAAGAAGTGGCAGTCGGTCGCGAGCGGCGATGTCTCGGTGGCGCCCCACGCCGACACCAGCGGCGCAGGACGGCCGATCGTGGCCCGGCTCATCTCGTTGAGCGCATCCCACAGATTTTGCGGCAAGGCCGCGGCCGCATAGAGGATGCACCTGACGCCGGAGAAAAATCTGCGGCGCAGATCGTCGTCGGACCTGAGTGCGGCGACCAGCATGTCGAAGCCGCGCGGCACGTTGAAATAGATCATCGGCACCAGGCTGCGCAGATTGGCGAGCGACGTCTCGAACAGGCCCGGCGCAGGCTTGCCGCCGTCGATGTAGATCGACCCGCCGTGGCTCAGCACCAGGTTGAAATTGTGGTTGGCGCCGAAGGTGTGGCTCCATGGCAGCCAGTCGACGATGACGGGGCCGCCCTCGACCTCGCGCAGGAACGTCCACAACTGCGCCTTGGCCTGCTGGCTCATGGTCAGCATCCGGTGCGTGTTGATCACCGCTTTCGGCTGCCCGGTCGAGCCGGAGGTGAACAGCAGCTTGGCCACCGTGTCCGGCGTGACCGCGGCGAAGGCGCGGTCGACCTCCGGCCCGGGCTTTGTCGCGAGCAGGGCCTGCAGCGACAGCGCGCTCGTTGCATCGCCGTCGCCGGCGATGACCGTCGCCCGATGCAGGCCGTCGACAGCGGCGAGCGCGCGCGCGAACGGCTCGCGCTGCGCGACGAAGATGGCGCCGGGATCGAGCAGACGGATCATCGCACGCAGCTTCTCGTGGTCCGTCGACATCAGCGAATAGGCCGGGGAGATCGCGCAGACGGGGATGCCGACGTGCTGCGCGGCGAGCGCCAGCACGGCATGCGCGATGCTGTTGTCGGACAGGATCGCCAGCGGACGCTCGGGACCGAGGCCCTGCGCGAGCATCCAGGCCGCGGCGGCGCGGACCTGCATCAATGTTTCGCCGTAGGTGAGCCAGGTCCAGTTGTCGCCACGACGTTCGGCCAGGAACGTGCGATCCGGGAAATGGCGGCCCCAATGCTCCAGCCATTCGCCGGTGCAGCGCGCGGCCGGCTGCAGCGGCATGCGCGAGCGCAGGATGATCGCGCCGTCGTCGCGCCTGACAGCCTCGATCGACGGCTCGGCGAACATCGCAGGCTCGGAGGCGCGGCGTTCTGCATCAGCCATGGCGTGTCTCCGGGCTGCGGGAGGTGATCGCTGAAGCTGCAGTGCGGGAGGAACACTCTGCGCGGCGGGCGCCGCGATCGGGTGTAATGCGCCGCCGCATTGCGGTTGCAATGCAGGCAACCATCGCCATCGATGACGGCATGCGTTTCCCTCCCATGTTGTATTCGTTGACCGCGAGACTAACAGAATGGTTGTACTTTGCAATTATTGTGGATGTGACCGATTGGAGCGGCTTGCCCCTGCGACGGCATCGGTCTAGGCAGGGATGCCTCATGTCAGCGAGCCAGCATGCCCAAGAGCGCGAGCACCGGAGCGCAGCGAGACACAACCAGCCAGGATTCCGGGATCGGTCTCGGTGAGCTCGAGAACCATCTCGGCTATTTCGTCCGCCGCCTGCAGCACTGGATTTTCCGCGATGTCAACGCCGCGCTCGCGACGATCGACCTCGACGTCATCCTCTATTCGATCCTGGAGACGATCGCGGCCAATCCCGGCGCCGCGCAGATCGCGATCGCCGGCGCGCTGGGCATCGAGCGCGCGCGCATGGTCGCGCTGCTCGACGACCTGCAGCAGGCCGGCTTGATCGTGCGCGAACGCTCCGAGCACGACCGCAGGGCCCATGCGCTCGGCCTGACGCCGCGTGGCCGCCTGATGCTCAAGAAGGCCAATGCACTGGTCGCCGCGCACGAGAAGCGGGTGGCACGCCGGCTTGGGGGCGACAATTATCGCCGCGCGCTCACGGCGCTGTCGCAGTTCGAGACGGACTAGGCTCGTCGCGAACGGGCCATGTCGCGAGCCTTCTGCCCCGCAAGCACGCATCGGTCATCACTCACACGGCACCCTTTACGCGGTACCGCGGTAACTCTACCTCAAACGAAGCAAAATGAAAGATGCATCCTGAGGCTGTTGCCATCCTCGATGCATTGCAGCCTCAGCTCGCCGCTTCCAGCCGCTCTTCCGTGAGAAGCCGCATCGCGGCGTCGGCGTCCATCGGCTCGCCGAAGGCGTAGCCCTGGGCGTATTCGCAGCCGAGCTGATAGAGCTCGACGGCATCGGAGTCGGTCTCCGCGCCTTCCGCCACCACGTCCATGCCGAGGTCGTGCGCCAGCGCGATGATCGATTTGAGGATGACGGGACGGGTGCCGCGCGCGGTGGTGCGCACGAACGACTGATCGATCTTCAAGGTATCGAACGGGAAGCGCTGCAGATAGGCCAGCGAGGAATGGCCGGTGCCGAAATCGTCGATCGACAGGCCGACGCCGAGCTCGCGGATGCGCGCCAGCATCTGCGCGGCGTGCTCGGGGTTTTCCATCACCAGCGATTCCGTCAGCTCGATCTTGAGCGAGCCGCGCGCCACCGAAGAGCGCGCCAGCACCGAGCGGATGTCGTGGATCAGGTCGTGGCGCAGGAGCTGGCGCGAGGAGACGTTGACGCTGGCGAAGATCGGCTCGCGCAGCCGTGTCGCGCGCTGCCACACCGAGAGCTGCCGCGCCGTCTGGTCGAGCACGAAGGTGCCGAGATCGACGATCAGGCCGATCTCTTCCGCGATGGTGATGAACTCGATCGGCGACATCCGGCCGAGCTTCGGATGGTCCCAGCGTGCCAACGCCTCGAAGCCGGCGATCGAGCGATCCTCCAGCCGCACGATCGGCTGGTACAGGATGGTGATCTCCTGGCGCTCGATCGAGCGGCGCAGCTCGCTCTCCAGGGTCAGGCGGTCGTTCTTGCGCGCGCGCATCGCCGGCTTGTAGACGTCGATGCGGTCGCCGCCGATGCGCTTGGAATGATACATCGCAAGCTCGGCATCCTTGATGATGTCCTCCGACAGCTGCGTCTGCGGATCGGACAAAGCGAGCCCGATCGAGGCGGTCAGGAAGATCTCGCGCTCGTTGAAGGCGATCGGCGCGCGGATGGTCTTGCGGATGGTCTCGGCGAAGGCGGTGATGCGGGCGGGGTCCTGCTCCGACAGCAGGATCAGGCCGAACTGATCGCCGGCCAGCCGCGCCAGCGTGTCCTGGGGTTTGAGGATGCGCGACAGCCGCCGCGCCAGGGTCAGCAGGATGGAATCGCCGACCGCGATGCCGACGGAGTCGTTGACCTGCTTGAAGCGGTCGAGATCGATCACCATCAGGGTCGGCCGCATGGCCGGCATCGACTTGGCGAAATTGGCGACGGCGGCAAGACGGTCGATGAACAGCTTGCGGTTGGGCAGGCCGGTCAGATTGTCGTGCACGCTGTCGTGGAGCAGGCGCTCCTCGGCATTCTTGAACTCGGTCACGTCCGTCAAGGTGCCGACCACGCGCGAGACCTCGCCGTCGGAGCCGACCACGGGGCGCGCCTTCAGCGCGAACCACATGAAATGACCGTCGGGCGTGCGCAGCCGGAAGTCCTGCACCAGGCGACCGCGGCGCTGGTCGAGGACACTGTCGAGCGCGGCGCGGAAGCGGTCCTGATCGAGCGGATGCAGCACCTCGAGCCATTTCGCGGCCGGGCCTTCCAGCGTGCCGCGCTTCAGGCCGAGCAGGCTCTCGGTCTCCGGGCTGGTGAACACCTTGTCGGCGGAGACGTCCCAGTCCCAGATCAGGTCGCCGGAGCCAGCGAGCGCCAGTGCGCGGCGCTCGACGTCGGAGACGATGCCGGTGGTGGCGCCGCCGCCGGCGAAGGCGTGCTGCATCACGGTGAAGCCGATCAGCATCACGATCAGCACGAGGCCGCCGAGCAGCGCCGGGCCGACGATGTCGTTGGTGACCTGGCCCGCGACCGTCATGCCGGCGGCGGCGACCCACACCGTGAGCAGGAACCAGGTCGGGATCAGCAGCACCGCGCGGTCGAAGCCGTGGCTGGAGAGATAGACGATCAGCGCAAAGCCCAGCACGGCGATCAAGAGCAACGACATGCGCGCGATGCCCGAGGCCACCGCCGGGTCGAACAGCGCCACCGCGACCAGCGAGCCCAGGAAGAACAGCCAGCCCAGCGTGATGTGCGAGTAGCGAACGTGCCAGCGCGACAAATTGAGATAGGCGAACAGGAACACCAGCAGGGTCGCGGCGAGGATCGCCTCGCCCGCCGCGCGCCAGACGCGCTCGGCATTGTTCGACATGTCCAGGACCTTGCCCCAGAAGCCGAAATCGACGCCGATATAGACCAGCACCGCCCAGGCCAGCGCCGCGGCCGCCGGAAACATGATACTGCCCTTGACCACGAACAGGATCGTGAGAACGAGGGCGAGAAGACCGGAGATGCCGATCACGATGCCCTGGTACAGCGTGAACGAGTTGACCTTGTCCTTGTAGGCCTCGGGCTCCCACAGATAGAGCTGCGGCAGCTTGTCCGTGCGCAGCTCGGCCACGAAGGTGACGACCGAGCCCGGATCGAGGGTGACGCGGAAGACGTCGGCGGTCGGACTCTCCTGCCGCTCCGGCAGGTCGCCGACCGAGGGCGTGATGGTGGCGATGCGCGACAGGCCGAGATCGGGCCACAACACGCCGGAGCCGACCACGCGGTAGTGCGGTGCCACGATCAGGCGGTCGAGCTGGTCGTCGGTGTTGTTGGCCAGTGCGAACACGATCCAGTTCTGGCCGCCCTCGCGCGCCCGCACCTCGATGCGGCGGACGATGCCGTCGGTGCCGGGCGCGGTCGAGACCTGGATGCGGTCGTTCTCACTGCGCTGATGATCGAGGATGCCCGTGAGGTCGATCGCAGGCGCGTCGCTGCGAACGCTGACCGCGTCAACGGCCTGAGCGGGGGCAGCGGCACCACACATCACGAGGCCCAGCGCCGCCAACGACGCAAGGCACCTGATCAGACGCAATGTCAAATCTCCGCGTTCGACACCAATCCAAAGCGAAACAAGCCAAATCGAAAGAGGTCGTCGCCGGGCTAATTGGAGCCGTTCCAGGCACGGTTCAGATGTGCGCGATCATTGGCACGAAAGCGAGGAGAATCAAAGAGTTTCCAAACACGCTGTGTTTAGACTGCGCCTAGATTTCCAACACAATTTTGCCAATATGTTGGCTCGTCTCCATGCGTGCATGCGCTTTGGCTGCATCTGCGAGGGGAAAGGTCGAGTCCATCAATGGCTTGATGCGGCCCTCGCGCAGGAACGGCATCACCTTGGCCTCGATCGCCGCCACCATCGCCGCCTTGTCGGCGTTGCTGCGCGGGCGCAGCGTGGATCCGGTATGGGTCAGGCGCTTCACCATCAGCTTGACGAAATTGACTGACGCCTTGGGGCTGGCGAGGAAGGCGATCTGGACGATGCGGCCATCGGTGGCCGCGGCGTCGTAGTTGCGCTCGATGTAGTCGCCGCCGACCATGTCGAGGATGACGTTGGCGCCCTTGCCGCTGGTCGCTTCCTTGACCACGGCGACGAAGTCCTCCGTCTTGTAGTTGATGGCGCGGTCGGCGCCGAGCTTCACGCAGGCGTCGGCCTTGTCCTGCGAGCCGACGGTGACCAGCACCTTGGCGCCGAATGCCTTGCCGAGCTGGATCGCCATGGTGCCGATGCCGGAGGAGCCGCCATGCACCAGCAGGGTCTCGCCCGCCTTCAGGCCGCCGCGCTCGAACACGTTGTGCCAGACCGTCATCAGGGTCTCGGGCAGGGCGCCGGCTTCCAGGAGGGACAGCGCCGGCGGCACCGCCATCGCCTGCGCGTCTTGTGCGATGCAATATTGCGCATAGCCGCCGCCGGCGACCAGGGACATCACGGTGTCGCCGAGCTTGTGCCGGACGGCGCCCTCGCCGAGCGCCACGACCTCCCCGGCCACTTCCAGCCCCGGCAGGTCGCTGGCGCCGGGCGGCGGCGGATAGCTGCCGGAGCGCTGGGCGACATCGGGACGGTTAACGCCGGCGGCCTTCACCTTGATCAGGATCTCGCCGGGGCCGGGCTTGGGCACGGGCCGGGTTTCCGGCTTGAGCACCTCGGGTCCGCCCGGCTCGCTGATGGCGACCACGGTCATTTGCGCGGGCAGCTGTTCCATGAGAAATCCTTCGGCGAGGGCTGAAAGCGGGTGCTGCCGCGTGCTTAAGCCAGCCGGGGCATGGCTGGCAACCGGGAGGAGGGTGAGATGGCGAACGAGGACGACGATCGGCCGCGCAAGGCCGTTTCGCACGAGATCGGGCAGGATCTGTCGATGCTGTCGGTCGAGGAGCTGACCAGCCGGGTGGCGCTGCTCCGGGCCGAGATCGAGCGCATCGAGCAGGCGGTGGCGAAAAAGCGCGCCTCGCGTGATGCCGCCGCCAGCATCTTCAAGTCGTGAACCTCGCGGCCGTAGAAACGCAGTCGGCCAGTGGCCGACATGGCTAACGAAGATTGAAAAATTTTCGCCATTTACGGTTGATTAAGCTTTCGCGTTTACAACCGGAACCGTCCTCGTTTGGACACCGAGTGGCTCCTGTCCACTCTGTTTGACGCCTCCCTGTTATCAACTTCAAAGCCGCCGGAAACGGCGGCTCTTTTTTTGCGCCCGCGCCGAGCCGGGCGAACCGGGCGGTCGCCCGTGGCGCGCTCCCCCATGCGCAGGCGGCGATCGTGGAACGAACGTCGTGCCGGCTCATTGCGCCCGTGCCGGTCTTCGGTCGCCAGCAGGTCAGGCGCGAAAATCCTGTGCGCCGCGGCAGGCGTGACGATCCTCGTTCGACGACTGCAAACTATTGCCGTGATCATGGTTGCTAGTTGAGCTGATCGTGCGACTCGGCCGCGATCGGCCGTGTTGCAGTCGCAAATGGTACGAGGGCACGGCATGGCCCACGCCGTGGAAACCATAAAAGGCGTTGCTGCTGGACTCTCGAAACCGGCCGCGCAATGATTTGTTCATCATACCGGCGACGTTGCCGGGTTGCGTAAACAGTCGCGTTTAAGAGGCGTTAACCATGTCGGACCGTTTGCTGGGCGATGGCGCTCTGGTTCAGTTCAACGAGCGGCTCACCAATTCTGCTGCATTCGGCGCGCTGTTCCGGGAAGGCATGGATCTGGTCGAGGAGACCGCCGCCTATCTCGATGGCGACGGCCGCAACGAGGCCAAGGCGCTCGACCGCGCCGTCAGCCTGACCTACGCGACCGAGAGCATGCGTCTCACCACCCGCCTGATGCAACTGGCGTCCTGGCTGCTCCTGCACCGCGCGGTGAAGGAGGGCGAGATGACCCTGAGCCAGGCCAACCGCGAGAAGACCAAGGTCAAGCTCACCGCCGCAGATCCCGGGCCGGATGATCTGCTGGAGAAGCTGCCGCAGCAGCTGCAGAGCCTGATCTCGCGCTCGATGAGCCTGCAGGTGCGGGTCCGCCGGCTCGACTCGACAATTCATTCCCCGCCGCCGGACCAGAGCGCGATCGGCAATCCGCTGGTGCCGCATCTCAACCGGCTGAAGGCCGCGTTCGAGCAGTAGGCCCCGGCATCGGGCGGCCCCCGCCGGGGCCGCTCCCCCAGCCGAAGGTCTCGTTGCGACCAGCTCAGAAACAAAAACGCCCCCGTTTCCGGGGGCGTTTTGCTGTGAGCTCTCGATCAGGCGCAGGCCAGGAAGGCCGGTGCCGAGGGCAAGAAGGCATCAATCCTTCTTGAGGAAGCCCTGGAACTTCTTCTGGAAGCGCGAGACACGGCCGCCGCGATCCATGATCTGCTGGGTGCCACCGGTCCAGGCCGGGTGCGACTTGGGGTCGATGTCGAGGTTGAGCTTGTCGCCCTCTTTGCCCCAGGTCGAGCGGGTCTGGTACTCGGTGCCATCGGTCATCACGACCGTAATCGTATGATAATTCGGGTGAATGTCGGCTTTCATGGCTGATCCTACGGCACGATGCGAAGAGAAGACATGATGCGACGCGGCCGCGCCTGATCCTGTCGTCACTGAAGGGGGACAATTGGCGCGCTCTATAGCCCAAGGTTCTGCCCAAAACAAGCCAAGGTCGCGGATGAACACCTTGGTACGTTTCCGGATTTGCCAAGCCCGGCCCGGCGGGCCTATCAGGACGGCAGATCGGTATTTGGAAGAATTCTCAGGTGGCCCATGAGCGCAGTGGAACGGCTTGACGAGCGGCAGGGCGCTGCCCCAGGGCAGGATCCGGTTGGAGATGCCGTTGCGGCCGTCGAGGCATTGGCCGAGCCGGCAAGCCCTGTGCGGCGCTCGAAGCTGCGCCCGCTGCTGGCGCTGTCTCCCTATGTCCTGCGCTATCGCGGCCGCGCCCTGCTGGCGCTGATCGCGCTCACGGTCGCGGCCCTGACCACGCTTCTGGTGCCGATCGCGGTCCGCCGCATGATCGATTTCGGCTTCACGCCGAAAGGGATCGAGCTGATCAACAGCTATTTCAGCGTCATGATCGCCGTCGTGGCGGTGCTCGCGCTGGCAAGCGCGGCCCGCTACTACCTCGTCATGACGATCGGCGAGCGCATCGTCGCCGATCTCCGGCGCGACGTGTTCGCGCATCTGATGTCGCTGTCGCCGTCCTTCTTCGATTCCGCGCGCTCCGGCGAGCTGGTGTCGCGGCTCACCGCCGACACCACCCAGATCAAATCGGCGGCGGGCGCCTCCGTGTCCATCGCGCTGCGCAATCTGCTGCTGTTCATCGGCGCCACCGCGATGATGGTGATCACGAGCCCGAAGCTGTCCGGCTTCGTGCTGCTGGCGATCCCGCTGATCGTGCTGCCGCTGGTGGCGTTCGGGCGCTGGGTCCGGCGGCTGTCGCGCAACGCCCAGGACACGCTCGCCGACGCCTCGGCCTATGCGTCCGAGCTGATCGGCTCGATCAGGACGGTGCAGGCCTATACCAGCGAGAGGCTCGCGGCGGCGCGTTTCGGCGGCGAGGTCGAGCAGGCCTACGAGGCGGCGCGGGTCTCGACCCAGGCGCGCGGCGTGCTCACCGCGATCATCATCTTCATCGTGTTCTCCAGCGTCGTCGCGATCCTCTGGGTCGGCTCCCACGACGTGCTGACCGGTGCGATCAGCGCCGGCCGGCTCGGTCAGTTCGTGCTCTACGCGGCCTTCGCCGCCGCCGGGCTCGGCCAGCTCTCGGAGGTCTGGGGCGAAGTGTCGGCGGCGTCCGGCGCCGCCGAGCGGCTGTTCGAGCTGTTGCACGTGCAGCCGGAAATCACGGCGCCGGCGCAGCCGCGCCCGATGCCGGAGCCGGCGCGTGGCGACCTCGGCTTCGAGCGGGTCAGCTTCGCCTATCCGGGTCGCCCCGATGTCCGCGTCCTCGATGACGTCTCGTTTGCGATCCGCGCCGGTGAGAAGGTCGCGATCGTCGGCCCCTCCGGCGCCGGCAAGAGCACGCTGTTCCATCTTCTGCTGCGCTTCTACGATCCCGCCTCCGGCTCGATCTCGTTCGACGGTGTGCCGGTGCGCGCGGCCGACCCGCGCAGGATGCGCGAGCGCATCGCGCTGGTGCCGCAGGAATCCGTGGTGTTCGCCGCCAGTGCGCGCGAGAACATCCGCTTCGGCCGGCCGGAGGCGACCGACGCCGAGGTCGAGCGCGCCGCCGATCTCGCTCATGCCAGCGAATTCATCCGCCGCTTGCCGGACGGCTTCGACACCTCGCTCGGCGAGCGCGGCGTCACGCTCTCGGGCGGCCAGCGCCAGCGCATCGCCATCGCGCGCGCCATCCTGCGCGATGCGCCGCTGCTGCTGCTCGACGAGGCGACCTCGGCGCTCGACGCCGAGAGCGAGACGCTGGTGCAGACCGCGCTCGAGGGGCTGATGAAGGACCGTACCACCCTGGTGATCGCGCATCGCCTCGCGACGGTGCTGTCCTGCGACCGCATCCTGGTCATGGATCGCGGCCGCATCGTCGAGCAGGGCACCCACACGTCGCTGGTTGCGGCCAACGGTCTCTATGCGCGGCTGGCCCGGCTGCAGTTCGAGGGCGTGTAGTTCCTGCAACACCGTGGACGGCCGGCAACACCCTCGGAATTCTCGTTCCCGACCCTGCAACCTTTCTCCCGCCTTGTACGTTCCCTGCCGGAACAGATGGCGCGCCGCTCGTAGCAGGCGTGCCGGGTCCCAACAGGAGCAACGGACATGCCTTATCGTCGTGGCAGTTTTGCCCTCACGCCGCCCTCGTTCGTCATCTTCGCAATTGCGCTGGTGCTCGCCCTCGTCGCGATGCTCGCGCACTACATGCACGCCTCGGTGCCGCTGCTGTCGGCCGCCCACGCCTTCGACGCGCTGGCGATCGCGTTCGTGGTGCTGACGATCGGTGTGCTGTTTCGCGGCGTTTGAGGACAATACGAAACGGGTCGAGCAGAGAAGTCGTTAGCTCCCTGCGCCAGCAATTGTGTGAATAGAAATCGCGGCGCGCTCGGTGCACCTCGCCCCGCGTGCGGGGAGAGGTCGGATTGCATCGTCAGATGCAATCCGGGTGAGGGGGGCTCTCCGCACGGTCGGTGCGCGTGGCTGCCCCTCACCCCAACACTCTCCCCGTAAGAACGGGGAGAGGGAGCGCAGCGTCATTGCGGCACCATCTCGGATTCAACAGATTGTGTTGGCATCCACACCATCCGCAGCACGGGACGGCCCGAGGTCGGGTTGACGTCCTCGCCGGCTTCAATGAAGCCGTTGCGCTTGTAGAAGCGGATCGCGCGCGCGTTGTCTTTGTTCACAAGCAGCGTGATGCCGTGAGGTGATCGCTCCTTCGCTGCATCGACCAACTGAGTAGCGAGCGGCGAGCCCCAATGCTCGGGCGAGACGACCAGCTGATCGAGATAGCCCGTCGCATCGATCGTGACGAACCCGGCGAGCACGCCCTCCGCCTCGGCCACGATCACATCGGCCTTCGGCACCAGCTCGCTGCGCCAGCGTTCGCGCCACCACGGAACGCGCGCGGCAAAATCGATGGCGGGATAGGCGAGCTGCCAGGTCTCCTGCCACAGCGCGATTGCCGCGTCCTCGTCGTCGGCGCGATAGGGGCGCAGGGTGGAGCTCGACGTCACCGCTCCGTCAGCTTCAGCTCGATACGCCGGTTGCGGCGGAAGGCGTCCTCTGTGTTCGCGGGGTCGAGCGGCTGGAATTCGGCGAAGCCCGCCGCGACCAGGCGCTGCGCAGGGACGCCGAGCGAGATCAGATACTGCACCACCGAGATGGCGCGCGCCGAGGACAACTCCCAGTTCGACTTGAACACCGGGCTGTTGATCGGACGAACGTCGGTGTGGCCGTCGACCCGCAGCACCCAGGAGATCTCAGCGGGGATCTGCTTGTCGAGATCGACCAGCGCCGTCGCCACCGAGTTCAGCTCCTGCTGGCCCTCGGGCAGCAGGGTGGCTTGCCCCGTGTCGAAGAACACCTCGGACTGGAACACGAAGCGGTCGCCGACGACGCGAATGTCGGGACGGTTGCCGAGGATGGCGCGCAGCCGGCCGAAGAACTCCGAGCGATACCGGGTCAGCTCCTGGACCCGCTGTGCCAGCGCGACGTTGAGGCGCGAGCCGAGATCGGCGATGCGGCTCTGCGATTCCTTGTCGCGCTTCTCCGAGGCATCGAGCGCATCCTCGAGCGCGGCGAGCTGGCGGCGCAGTGCGCTGATCTGCTGGTTGAGCACCTCGATCTGGGCCAGCGCCCGCGCCGTGACCTGCTTCTCGGAGTCGAGTGCCCGGTTGAGTTCGTTGGCGCGGCCGGCGGCATTGCTGCCGGCATTGGCGAGCCCGTCATAGAGGCCCTTGACGCGGTCGCGCTCAGCTTCGGCGCTTGCGAGCCCGGCGCGCAGTTGCGCAACCTGGTCGTCCAGCGAGAGCTTGCCGAGCTTCTCCAGGGACAGCATCTCGTTGAGCTGCGCGATCTTGGCGTTGAGTTGCTCCAGCGCCTTGTCCTTGCCGGTGACCTCCTGCGACAGGAAGAACTGCACCACCAGGAACACGGTCAGCAGGAACACGATCGACAGCACCAGCGTCGACAGCGCATCGACGAAGCCCGGCCAGTAGTTGAGGCCGGAATCTCCACGGCGGGTACGGGCAAGCGCCATTCAGCGTCTCCTAGTTCGTCTTCGGCCGGCCGGCGGAGCAGCTCAACTCTTCTCGGTCTGCCGCGCCAGCCGCTCCAGCAGCCGCTTGATCTCGCGGTTCTGCTCGCCCTGGCCATCGGCCCATTCGCGGATCATCTGCTGCTCGGTGCGCATGTGCCCGACCAGGCCCTGGATCGCCTCGGCGAGGTTGGCCATCGCCGCGGTGGCGCCGCGGTTGGAGCCGTCCTCCAAGGCGGTGCGCAGCCGCTCGATGGCAACCGAGAGGTCGGCACCGGTGTCGCCGCTGCCGCCATATTCCCGCACGGTGCCGGCGAGCCAGTCCTCCAGATCGGTATAGAAGCGATTCTGCGCCTGGCTCGATTGCAGGTCGAGGAAGCCGAGGATCAGCGAGCCGGCGAGGCCGAACAGCGAGGACGAGAACGAGATGCCCATGCCGCCCAGCGGCGCGGCAAGGCCGCCCTTCAGCGTATCGAACAGCGCGCCGGCGTCGCCACCGACCTTGAGTCCCTCGATCACCTTGCCGACCGAGCCGACCGTTTCGATCAGGCCCCAGAACGTGCCGAGCAGGCCCAGGAACACCAGGAGGCCGGTCATGTAGCGCGAGATGTCACGGGCCTCGTCGAGCCGGGTGGCGATCGAGTCGAGCAGGTGGCGCATGGTCTGCTGCGAGATCGACATTCGCCCCGAGCGCTCGCGGCCGAGGATCGCGGCCATGGGCGCCAGCAGGACCGGGTGGCGAGGCACCGCCAGGCCGGGATCGGCGATGCGGAAATTGTTGACCCAGGACACTTCCGGATAGAGCCGGACCACCTGGCGGAACGCCAGGATGACGCCGATCAACAGTACCGCCCCGATCAGCGCGTTCAGGCCGGGATTGGCGAAGAACGCCAGGATGATCTGCTTGTACAGCACGACACCGACCAGGGCGCACAGCACCAGGAAGACCAGCATCCGCACCAGGAAGATCCGGGGCGTGGACAGCTTGGTCGGTTCGAGATCCATCGCGGAGCGGGAAGGGGAGCCTTGAGGCATTGTCGATGACATCCGTTGCGGGGACCGGTCCCTGAAATCCACTATGGCACAGCAGCGGCAGGAAAAAAGCCGCGATCAGCGCAATCCCGTCCCTGCGCGGAACTATGGCTGAAACCGGCGGGCATCCGCGGCGTAGTTAGTCCCGTGGCTCATATCTAACGGGAACGCCCTGGCTTTGTCATGACCGTCGTTGAATATCTGCAGGCGCTGCTGGCGATGGCCGTGGCGATGTCGGTGCTGATGGGGCTCGCCTGGGTCGTGCAGCAGCGCACCGGCAACTCCGGCTGGGTCGACACGATCTGGACATTTTCCGTCGGGCTGGTCGGCGCCGCCGGCGCGATCTGGCCCGCCGGCGGCGCCGCCCCCAACGCGCGGCAGTGGCTGGTCGCGGTGCTGGTGGCGGTCTGGTCGCTGCGGCTCGGCGGCCATGTCGCAGCGCGCAGCCGCGGCATCTCCGACGACCCGCGCTACGCGGAGTTTGCCCGGCAATGGGGTGCGGCCGCACCGCGAAAGATGTTCCTGTTCCTGCAGCAGCAGGCCTGGGGCTCGATCCCGCTGGTGTTCGCGATGTTCGTCGCCGCCCATGCGCCGGCCGCCGAGCTTCGGCTGCAGGACTATCTCGGCATCCTCGTGCTGTTCGCAGGCATCGCCGGCGAGGGCGTCGCCGACGCTCAGCTCAAGGCGTTTCGCGCCGATCCCGCCAACAAGGGCAAGGTGTGCGACGTCGGCCTGTGGCGCTGGTCGCGCCATCCCAACTATTTCTTCGAGTGGGTGTGCTGGCTGTCCTATCCGGTCATCGCGCTGTCGTTCGACCATCCGTGGGGCCTCGCCAGCCTGCTCGCGCCATTGTTCATGTACTGGATCCTGGTCCACGTCACCGGCATCCCGCCGCTGGAACAGCAGATGCTGCGCTCGCGCGGCGATCGCTACCGGGCCTATCAGGCGCGCACCAGCGCGTTCTTTCCCCTGCCGCCAAATCCTTTTACGAAGTAACGGAGCCACCGCATGAGCTTCATCTCGACCATCATCGGCGCCGCCGAGCGTGTGCCGCTGCCCGATGCCGTCATCCGCTCGGCAATCTCCGAATTGTGCGCGCGCACGGCGGCGCGGCTCGGCGGGGCCGATGCGATGGGTGACGCGGAGTTCGCCCGCCTGCTGACGACGCGGCCGATCGCCGAGCATACCGACGCGGCGAACAGCCAGCACTATGAGGTGCCGGCGGCGTTCTTCGCCCGCGTGCTCGGGCCGAACCGCAAATACTCCTGCTGCTTCTACAAGGAGCCGGTCTCGACCCTGCGGGAGGCGGAGGAGGAGGCGCTGCGCCAGACCGTCGCCAATGCCGATCTCCAGGATGGCCAGACCATTCTGGAGCTCGGCTGCGGCTGGGGCTCGCTGTCGCTGTTCATGGCCCGGCAGTTCCCGCGTGCGAAGATCACGGCGGTCTCCAACTCGCACTCGCAGCGCCGCGCGATCGAGGAGATGGCGGCCGCGCGCGGCCTGCTCAACCTGCGGGTCGTCACCGCCGACATGAACGGGTTCGCTCCCGACGCGCGCTTTGATCGCATCGTCTCGGTCGAGATGTTCGAGCACATGATGAACTGGCGCGAGCTGCTGTCGCGGGTCCGGTCATGGCTCCTGCCGGACGGCTGCCTGTTCATGCACATCTTCACCCACCGCACCGGATCCTACCTGTTCGACCGCAACGATCGCGAGGACTGGATCGCGCAGCACTTCTTCACCGGCGGCATCATGCCGAGCCACGGCCTGATCCGGCAGTACGCGGATCTGTTCGCGGTCGAGAAGGAATGGCGCTGGAGCGGCACGCATTATCAGCGCACGGCACGGGACTGGCTCGCCAATTTCGATGCCGATTACAACCGCATCCTGCAGGTGCTGCAGCCGGTCTATGGCGACGACACGGCGCTGTGGATGCGCCGCTGGCGCTGGTTCTTCCTCGCCACCGCGGGTCTGTTCGGGCACGACGAAGGCCGTGAATGGGGCGTCAGTCACTACCGCCTGCGGCCGGCGAACTAATTTGTTCGCTGCGGCGGGATGCCGCAGTGTCGTAGGGGGATTCGCGTTTCGCTGTGCGGAACCTGCTGGGAACCTGCTGCCACAAAGCACTCACAATTAGGTGAGTCCCGAAAAAGCTTGATCTATCAGTTATGTAGTTCGTGTGACATCAAGCCGCCCGGGTTTCGCGTTGCGTCGCAGCAGCTCTTTTCTATGTTGCAGCAAGGCGAGCGCCAGAATGGCGCCATGACTGGGCCATCCGGTCGACTGGTTTTCATCATCATCATCGAGGGGGCTCCTCCACGCATGTCACGTTTTCGCGCGTCGCTGGTCAGCAGTGCATTGATGCTCGCGGCCGCCGCGCCGCTGCTGGCCGGCTGTAACGACCCCATCCAGGCTCAGGCCTCCGCCAATGAGCAGATCGTCATTCCGGACGTCGGCATCGTGACCGTCGAGCAGAAGGCGCGAGCGATCGTGCGCGAGCTGCCCGGCCGCATCGCGCCGACCCGCGTCTCCGACGTCCGTCCGCGCGTCTCGGGCATCATCGTCGAGCGGCTGTTCCGCCAGGGCAGCGAGGTCAAGGCGGGCGATCCCCTCTATCGCATCGATCCGAAGCCGTTCGAGGTGGAGATCCTGTCGAGCCGGGCGGCGCTGGCCAAGGCCGAGGCGGTGCATGAGCGCGCGGTGCAGCAGGCCCACCGCATCAGCCTGCTGTTCAAGGAGCGCGCAGCCCCGGCGGTCGAGAACGAAAAGGCGATCTCGACCGAGCGCGAGGCAGCGGCCGACATCGAGGCCCGCAAGGCCGATCTTGCGCGTGCCCAGCTCAATCTCGACTATGCGACCGTGCGAGCGCCGATCGACGGCATCGTCGGCGCGGCCCAGGTCAGCGAGGGCGCCATCGCGGTCCAGAACGAGACCTCGCTGGTCACGATCCAGCAGCTCGATCCGATCTATGCCGACTTCACCCAGTCGGTGAGCGAGCTCAACCGCCTGCGCCGGGCGTTCGAGTCCGGCGACCTCGACCAGATCGCGCCCGACGCGATCAAGGTCCGTCTCGTGCTCGACGACGGCACGCCGTATTCGATTCCGGGCAAGCTCCTGTTCTCCGACGCCAAGGTCGATGCCGCCACCGGTCAGGTCACCTTGCGCGGCGAGTTCGCCAATCCGAAGCGCGAGCTCCTGCCGGGCATGTATGTCCGCGTCCGCATCGAGCAGGGCATCGACAGCGACTCCGTCGGCGTGCCGCAGCAGGCGGTGCAGCGCAACGCGGCCGGCGGGTCCGAGGTCTACGTCATCCGCGACGACAACCGCGCGATCGCCAGGCCGGTGCGCACCGGCCCGACCCAGGATGGCCTGGTGCTGATCACCGACGGTCTGCGCGCCGGCGACAAGGTCGTGGTGGACGGCTTCCAGAAGTTCGCCGCCGGCGACAGGGTCGCGCCGCAGGTCTGGACCGAGGTCAGCGCCGCGACGCAGCTCGAATCGAAGTCGGCGACGCGGTAAGTCGCCATGCCGAGCTTCTTCATCGACAGGCCGATCTTCGCCTGGGTGGTCGCGCTGTTCATCTGCCTGATCGGCGCGATCGCGATTCCGCTGCTGGCGGTGGCGCAATATCCGATCATCGCGCCGCCCTCGATCTCGATCTCGACCAGCTACCCCGGCGCGTCGCCGGAGAATCTCTACAACAGCGTGACGCGGCTGATCGAGGAGGAGCTCAACGGCGCCTCCGGCATTCTCAACTTCGAATCCACCAGCGATTCGCTCGGCCAGGTCGAGATCACGGCGAACTTCGTGCCGGGCACGTCGACCAATGACGCCTCGGTCGAGGTGCAGAACCGCCTCAAGCGTGTCGAGGCGCGGCTGCCGCGCGCCGTCATCCAGCAGGGCATCCTGGTCGAGGAAGCCTCCGCCGCCGTGCTGCAGATCATCACGCTGCAGTCGACCGACGGCAGCCTCGACGAGGTCGGCCTCGGCGACTTCATGATCCGCAACGTGCTCGGCGAAGTCAGGCGCATTCCCGGCGTCGGCCGCGCCACGCTGTATTCGACCGAGCGCTCGCTGCGCGTCTGGCTCGATCCCGCCAAGCTGATCGGCTACGGCCTCACTGCCGACGACGTCACCAAGGCGATCGGCGCGCAGAACGCGCAGGTCGCCTCGGGCAGCATCGGCGCCGAGCCCGCGACGACCTCGCAGCGCACCTCGGCTCTGGTGCTGGTCAAGGGCCAGCTCGATTCGCCCGATGAGTTCGGATCGATCATCCTGCGCGCCAATTCCGACGGCTCGACGGTGCGGCTGCGCGATGTCGCGCGCGTCGAAATCGGCGGCCTCAGCTATCAGTTCAACACCCGCCTCAACGGCAAGCCGACTGCGGGTCTCTCGGTGCTGCTGTCGCCGACCGGCAATGCGCTGGCGACCGCGAGCGCGGTCGAGGCCAAGATGAAGGAGCTGTCGCGCTTCTTCCCCTCCAACATCAGCTATGAGATTCCGTACGACATCACGCCGGTGGTGAAGGCGTCGATCAAGCGGGTGCTGATGACGCTGGTCGAAGCCGTGGTGCTGGTGTTCGTGGTGATGTTCCTGTTCCTGCAGAACATCCGCTACACCATCATTCCGACCATCGTGGTGCCCGTGGCGCTGCTCGGCACCTGCGCAACGCTGATGCTGGTCGGCTACTCCATCAACATGCTGACGATGTTCGGCATGGTGCTCGCGGTCGGCATCCTCGTCGACGACGCCATCGTCGTGGTCGAGAACGTCGAGCGCATCATGACCGAGGAGGGGCTGTCGCCGAAGGAGGCGACGCGCAAGGCGATGGGCCAGATCACCGGCGCCATCATCGGCATCACGCTGGTGCTGATGGCGGTGTTCGTGCCGATGGCGTTCTTTCCCGGCTCGGTCGGCATCATCTACCGGCAGTTCTCGGTCACCATGGTGGCGGCGATCGGCTTCTCGGCGCTGCTGGCGCTGTCGCTGACTCCGGCGTTGTGCGCGACGCTGCTGAAGCCGGTCACGGCCGGCCACGGCCACGCGAAGAAGGGCGTGTTCGGCTGGTTCAACCGCTTCATGGACAACAGCCGCAACCGCTACACCAGCGTGGTCGGCGGCGCGCTGAAGCGCACCGGACGGCTGATGCTGATCTACGCGATCTTCCTGGTCGGGCTGACCTTCGCCTTCATTCAGTTGCCCGGCGGCTTCCTGCCGGTCGACGACCAGGGCTTCATCACCACCGACGTCCAGACGCCGGCGGACTCGTCCTACGCGCGGACGCAGGCCGCGGTGGAGGCGGTCGAGAAGTATCTCGCCAAGCGCGAAGGGATCGAGGACGTCACCTTCCTGACCGGCTTCAGCTATGCCGGCCAGGGCGTCAACACCGCGCAGGCCTTCATTTCGCTGAAGGACTGGTCGGAGCGCGGCAAGCGTGACAGTGCCGCGGCGCTGGTCGCCGACATCAATCGCGATCTGGCCTCGCTGCGCGACGCCAAGATCACGGCGCTGCAGCCGCCGCCGATCGACAATCTCGGCAACTCCTCGGGCTTCAGCTTCCGCCTGCAGGACCGCGGCCAGAAGGGCTATGCTGCGCTGACCGCTGCCGCCGACCAGCTGATCGCGGAAGCCAATGCGAGCCCGGTGCTGCAGAAGGTCTATGTCGAGGGTCTGCCGCCGGGACCCCAGGTCAATCTGATGATCGACCGCGAGAAGGCCGGCGCCTTCGGCGTCACCTTCGAGGACATCAACACCACGATCTCGACCAATCTCGGCTCGACTTACGTGAACGACTTCCCGAACCGCGGCCGCATGCAACGCGTCGTGGTGCAGGCCGACCGCATCAGCCGCATGAACGCGGACGACATCCTCAACTACAGCGTCAAGAACGCCAAGGGGCAGCTGGTGCCGTTCTCGTCGTTCGCGACCATCCAATGGGCCAAGGGACCGAGCCAGATCGCCGGCTTCAACTACTATCCGGCGATCCGCATCTCCGGCGAGGCCAAGCCGGGCTACACCTCGGGCGATGCGCTCAAGGAAATGGAGCGGCTCGCCGGCAAGCTGCCGCGTGGCTTCGGCTATGAATGGACCGGACAGTCGCTGCAGGAGAAGCTGTCGGGCTCGCAGGCGCCGCTGCTGCTCGGTCTCTCGGCGCTGGTCGTGTTCCTGTGTCTCGCTGCGCTCTACGAGAGCTGGACGATCCCGCTCGCGGTGCTCTTGACCGTGCCGCTCGGCATCCTCGGCGCCGTCGTCGCCGCCAATCTGCGCGGCCTGTCCAACGACGTGTACTTCACGGTGGCGCTGATCACCATCATCGGTCTCGCCGCCAAGGACGCGATCCTGATCATCGAGTTCGCCAAGGATCTGCGCGCCCACGGCAAGCCGCTGGTCGCGGCGACGATCGAGGCCTGCTCCTTGCGCTTCCGCCCGATCATCATGACCGGTCTCGCCTTCGTCTGCGGCGTGCTGCCGATGTCGATGGCGACGGGCGCCGGCGGTGCCAGCCAGCAGGCGCTCGGCACCAACGTGATGGGCGGCATGATCGCGGTGGTGATCCTGGCGCTGCTGATGGTGCCGGTGTTCTTTGTCTCGGTGCAGCGCGTGCTCGCGGGGGATCGGGAGAAGACGGAGCCGGTGGCGGAGCTTGAGGCTTATGGGCCGCCGGCGCCGGCGAAGCCGTGAGTGAGGTTGAATAGGCCTTTTCGGAGGATTGTGCCGCGGTCTTGCCTCACAGGCGCTCCGCTTCCCTCTCCGCAAGGGGGAGGGGAGCACACCGCTCGTGCCGGGAGAACGGAACTCCACCGACGCCGGCTGGAGTTCGCCACTCTCCGCGTGTATGCTCCCACAGCATGTAAACGGTCACGGCATGTCGATGGTCTCTCGCAAATCTGTCTTCGCAATCGCGCTTGCTGGTCTCTCCCTTGTCAGCCACGCGGCTCACGCCCAGTCGGGCCCCGTGAAATACTGGCTGCCGGGCTGGCCGGTCGGCTTCAGCGATGCCGGCAGCCTCGACTCCTACGGCAACTTTCCGAGCTTCACGACGAACGGCAGCGACAGCGGCTTCTTCTCGCGGCGCTACAGCGTGACGAACAATTGGGCGGCGCTTTCGGGAGTCGGCCTGAGCCCGAACATCGTCAATCGCTATGGGGCACTCGGCTCGTATACCACCGAGGGCGCGCAATACGGCTACACGTTCAAGAGCGGCGTCAGCCTCTACGGCGGCTTCGACACGCTGAAATACAATCCCGGCCTGGGCGGCCCGTTCGCAACATTCGACGGACGCTCGACGTCTACGCCGGCCTACGCGATCAATGGCGGCGTCGAGTTCAAGCCGACATCCAATGTCAGCCTGTCGCTCGGCTTCAGCTATGCCGGCCAGTCATCCGACCGCGTCGACAGCGACATCAATTCCCCGGCATTGCCCGGCGCGACGCCGCAGGCGTTCACCAGCGGGCGCAGATAGCGTTCAGGCTGTAGATAGCTTTCCGGCGGTAGAGCTCGGCCGCCAACTCCATCCTCGGCGTCGTCCCGGAGAAGCGCGCGTATGCGCGCAGATCCGGGACCCATACCCCAGGGAGATGTTTGAGGCGCGCAGGTCGCCCCATCTCGCTCCATCAGAACAGCCGGTGGTTATGGGTCCCGGCTCAAGGCCGGGACGACACCGTATGTGAAGCGAGCGGTGCGAACGGCGTGGCCGCGCAGAATCAAAGCTACGCCGCCGCCTTCAGCACCTTCACGAGCTCGCGGTGAATGACCTCGTTGCCGCACACGACGTGCCCGGTCGCCAGCGCGTCCTCCTTGCCGTCGATGCCCGACACGGTGCCGCCGGCCTCGCGCACCATGATCAGGCCGGCCGCGATGTCCCAGGGCTGCAGGTCGCGTTCCCAATAGGCGTCGAAGCGACCGGCGGCGACGAAGGCGAGGTCGAGCGAGGCGGCGCCGAAGCGGCGGAGCCCTGCGACCTTGACCTGCAGCGAGGTCATCTCGCGCAGGAACAGCTGGTGGTCGCCGCGGCCGATATGCGGCAGGCCGCAGGCGATGACGCATTCATGGAGCTGGCGCCGTGCGGCGACGCGCAGCCGCTGGTCGTTGAGGAACGCGCCCTTGCCGCGCTCGGCGATGTAGAGCTCGTCATTGGCGGGATTGTAGATCACGCCGGCGATCACGGTGTCCTCGCGCTGGAGCGCGATCGAGATCGCGAATTGCGGGATGCCGTGCAGGAAGTTGGTGGTGCCGTCGAGCGGATCGACGATCCAGGTGTGCGACTTGTCGCTGCCTTCCCGCTTGCCGCCTTCCTCGCCGAGAAAGCCGTAGCCGGGCCGGGCCTTCGAGAGGTCCTCGTACAGCATCTCCTCGGCCTTCTTGTCGGCGCGCGAGACGAAGTTCGCCGGGCCCTTCAGCGACACCTGCAGGTGCTCGATCTCGCCGAGATCGCGCTTGAGGTTGCGACCGGCGCGGCGCGCGGCCTTGACCATGACATTGATGAGGGCGGAATGGATCATGAGCTCGATGCGCTGGGCTGACCGCACCTCGCGGTGCGCGCCTTCCCCGGAAGCGGGCGAAGGCGGGTGAAATGGCTGGCTGTGGGTGCCCTGCCGGGGCCGCCGCGTCAAGGCCGGATCAGCGGCCGATCACTTGATGGTGCCCAGCCAGCGCTTGGCGGCCTGTTCGCCCTTGGCGCGGTCTTCGGGGGGCATGTCGGCGAATTTCTCGTCGAGCTTGGGATCGCCCTTGCCGGCTGTCTTGGCCACCAGGTGCCATTTGTAGGCCTCGACCTTGTCCATCTGGGTGGCGATTCCATACAGCAGCACCCATGCCAGTCGGTTCTGGGCGACCGGGCTGTTCTGCCGCGCGGCCCTGCGCAGCAGCGCGATTGCCGCGGGCTGGTCCTTCGGCACGCCGGTGCCGTTGAACAGCGCGATCGCGTATTCGACCTCGGCGTCGATATTGTCGGCGACCGCGGCCGCCTTCAGCAATTGGGCGGCCTTCTCGAGGTCTTTCGGCACGCCGGTTCCTTCCTTGTAGAAGGTCGCTAGCGCGTATTGCGCCTCGGCGTTGCCGGCATCCGCAGCAAGGCGCAGCAGCTCGGCCGAGCGTCTGAGGTCCTGCGGAAAGGTCTGGCCGTCGAGATAGAGCAGCGCGAGATTGTAGGCTGCCTTGGGCTCGCCGAGCTTGGCGGCGGAGGCCAGCAGCTTGACCGCCTCGAGCTTGTCGACAGGGCCGCCGCGCCCGGCCAGCCGCATCATCGCCAGCGCGAACATCGCTTCGCGGTCGCCGGCCTCGGCGGCGCGTTTGTACCAGATCGCCGCCTTGTCGTAGTCGCGGCGGATGCCCATGGCGTTTTCGTAGAGCTGGCCGAGCATCGCCATGGCCTTGGGGTCGCCAGCCTGGGCGCGCGGCGACGCCAGATCGAACGCGGTCTTGTACTGGCCGCGCTGATAGGCGCCGTAGACCACGTCGACATTGGGATCATTGGCGGCGGGCTGTGGCGTCGCGGCCGGCGCCGGGGCGGCCGGCTTGGCCGACGGGGCAGGGGCTGGCTTCTTCGCAGCGGACGGTGCCGGCGGCTTGGGCCTCTCCGCCGGCCTTTCGACCGGCTTGGGCTTTTCCGTCGGCGGCTGCTGAGCAGGCGGCGTCAACGAGATCTGCGCGGCCGCGCCCGTCGTCGCCATGGCGAGCGCAGCAACAACACATGTCAGGCGCAGGATCGTCATCGGCGGCCGTTCAGCTCTGTCCCGGCGCGTCGGCCGGCACGGCCGTATGCGCGCTCCGGATCGCGGCGCTGATCTCGTCAAGAGCGGCGGCCGGACCGCGGGCGTCGTTCCAGACGAGGTCGTCGACCAGCACGAAATCGGCTCCCGCGGCGACGAAGTCCGCGGCCTCCTTGAGCGAGATCGCATAGCCGACGCAGGGCGGCTCGAACAGCTCGGCCCACCAGGCCAGGCGCTCGTTGACGGCATCCGGCGAGGGCCGCCGGCCCTGCGCGTCGCGCTCGCCGAACAGCACATAGTCGGCGCCAAGCTCGCCGGCACGCATCGAATCATGCCGTGTCGACAGGCCGCCGCAGCCGGCGATGCGGTCCGGCTTCAGGCCGGGCAGCGCCTCTTCCAGCGCGGCGACGCCGGTCAGATGCGCGCCATCGGCGCCGGCGCGGGCCACGATGTCGGGATGGCCGTCGATCAGCAGCGCCGCACCGGCGCCCTGGATCGCCGGCGCCAGCGTCTTGACCGTCGTGATCATGCTGCGCGGATCGCTCTCCTTCAGCCGCACCAGCACCGCTGCCACATCGGCGCTGGCGAGGATCGCCGGCAGGCCGGCGGCCAGCGCCGCCGCGTCGGTCACGACCGGCGTTGCCAGATACAGGCGCGGCGCGGGCCGCGCGGATGTCGTCTTGCCGGACACTAGGCGGCCTCTTTCTCGAGCGCGGCGGTCCACTGGCCGCGGCTGGCAAGCGCGTTCATGCGAGCGCGGTGGGTGAAGGCCCGCTGGCCGGTAGCGACGTTCGCCGCCTTGCCGGCCCATGCCTGTTGCGGCGCGGCCTGCAACGCACGGCCATAGGAGAAGGTCAGCCTCCAGGGCAGCGGACCGAGCCGGTTCATCGCGTCGAGATGCGCGGTCGCGCTCTCGTCGGATTGTCCGCCGGACAGGAAGGCGATGCCGGGCACCGCCGCAGGCACGCATTCCTTCAGCAGTTGGACGGTCCTTTCGGCGACCTCCTGCACCCCGGCCTGGTCCGGCGATTGCTTGCCCGGGACCGCCATGTTGGGCTTCAGGATCATGCCTTCCAACGCGACGCGCTGGATGCGCAATTCACGAAACACCTCGTTCAGGACGCGGCGCGTGACGTCGAAGCAGCGAGCGATGTCATGATCGCCGTCCATCAGCACCTCCGGTTCGACGATCGGCACGATGTTCGCGGCCTGGCACAGGGCGGCATAGCGGCCGAGCGCATGCGCGTTGACATGGATCGCTGTCATCGAAGGGATATTGTCCTTGTCGATATCGATCACGGCCCGCCATTTGGCGAAGCGCGCACCCAGCGCGTAGTACGTCGCCAGCCGATCCGCAAGCCTGTCGAGCCCGGCCGTGACCCGCTCGCCGGGGCAGCCGGGCAGCGGTTGCGTTCCCTCGTCGACCTTGATGCCGGGAATGGCGCCGGCCGCTTCGATCAGCTTCACCAGCGGGGTGCCGTCGGCGGCGTTCTGCCGGATTGTTTCGTCATAGAGAATGACGCCGGAGATGAACGACATGCCTGCGCTGCGGAACAGCATCTCGCGATAGTCGCGGCGGTTCTGTTCGGTCGATTCGACCTTGATGGCATCGAAGCGCTTCTTGATCGTCCCGGTGGATTCATCGGCGGCGAGAATGCCCTTGCCCGGCGCGACCATGGCAAGGGCCGTGGTGTTCAGTGCGGAGAGGTTCATGCTTGGCTCCAGACGCACCTGCCCTGCCCATCAAAATAGACGGTTCTCGGGCGGTTGCCGAGCAAACATTGGCCGCAGGTGAGGCGGACTCTCGGAGAGGTGAAGGGGAGGTTGCTGATGGTGCAACCTTGTCAACTCAGCGGCAGTCGGCTCCCCTCCCCGTACGGGCAGGGCGATCGCATTTGACGAAATTCGGCAATCGCGGCACGAACTGCTGCCAACGAGTTACTCCGTCATGCCCGGGACAAGCCCGGCCATGACGAAGTGGAAAAAGGCGGGCGCAAGACGTAAAGCGCCAGATGCGATAGCCCTACCCGCAAGGGGGAGGGGAGCACACCGAGTTCAGGGCGAAGGTCGAACTACACGACGAACGCTCACGCGACCTTCGGGGCGAGCTCGCCCTTGGCGTAGCGCTTGGCCATCTCGGCCGTCGTCAGCACGCGCTTGATCTTCGAGGCCTGGCCGGCGGTGTTGAACTCCTGCAGGCGCTGCTTGCACAGCTTGGCCATCGCCTCCATCGCCGGCTTCAGGTACTTGCGCGGATCGAATTCCTCCGGGTGCTCCGACAGCACCTTGCGGATCTGGCCGGTCATCGCCATGCGGTTGTCGGTGTCGATGTTGATCTTGCGTACGCCGTTCTTGATGCCGCGCTGGATCTCGCTGACCGGCACGCCCCAGGTCGGCTTCATCTTGCCGCCGTAGGTGTTGATGATCTCCTGCAGATCCTGCGGCACCGAGGACGAGCCGTGCATCACCAGATGCGTATTCGGCAGCTTGCGGTGGATCTCCTCGATCACGTTCATGGCAAGGATGTCGCCGTCGGGCTTGCGCGTGAACTTGTAGGCGCCGTGAGACGTTCCCATCGCGATTGCGAGCGCGTCGACCTGGGTCTCGCGCACGAACTTCACGGCCTCGTCCGGATTGGTCAGCAGCTGGTCGTGCGACAGCTTGCCCTCGGCGCCGTGGCCGTCCTCCTTGTCGCCCATTCCGGTCTCGAGCGAGCCGAGCACGCCGAGCTCGCCCTCGACCGAGATGCCGCCGAGATGCGCCATGGTGGCGACCGTCTTGGTGACGCCGACATTGTAGTCCCAGTCAGCCGGGGTCTTGCCGTCGGCCTTCAGCGAGCCGTCCATCATCACCGAGGTGAAGCCGGACTGGATCGCGGTCATGCAGGTGTCGGGACCGTTGCCATGATCGAGATGCACGCACACCGGAATGTGCGGATAGATCTCGGTGACCGCGTCCATCATGTGCTTGAGCATGACGTCGTTGGCATAGGAGCGGGCGCCGCGCGAGGCCTGGATGATGACCGGCGCGTCGACCGCATTGGCCGCCTCCATGATCGCCAGCGCCTGCTCCATGTTGTTGATGTTGAAGGCCGGGACGCCGTAGTCATTTTCCGCCGCGTGGTCGAGCAATTGACGCAACGTGATACGAGCCATGGCTGGAACTCCCTGAGATTAAGGATTGGACCGTGCGGCAGGATGCGCACGCGCCGAAACTGCTGCACCGTGCATAACGCGGTGGTGGGCGGATTCCAAGGGCAGTGGCGACGCAGCCTGGAGGAGGAGGCGGTCAGGATACGTCTAGGGTTAGCGCGTAGGGCTGGCGCGTTGCCGGTAGCTCAACGATGGGAGATCAGGTCTTCCTGGCTTCAAGAGCGGTGATGCGTTCCTCGACCTCGGTGACACGCACGTCTAAGTCACCGGCGGCCGCGCGCATCATCACCAGCATGCCGGCAGAGTCCCGACGCTGCCTGCGGATCAAGGCTTCCATGCGCTCGTGCTCGGCTCGATTATCCAGCCTGAACTGTCCGACCTCTGTCCGGAGCGCAGCAATGCTCTCCTGGATCTTGATCAGGATCGAATGGTCTGTCGGAGTCTCGACCATGGATGGAACATAACGGAAACATCCATGGCCGACAACGTTCGAGAAATCAGATCTTCAGCACCTCGACGCCCGGCAGCGGCTTGCCTTCCATCCACTCCAGGAAAGCGCCGCCGGCGGTCGAGACATAGGTGAAGTCCGAAGCAACTCCGGCCTGGTTGAGCGCGGCGACGGTATCGCCGCCGCCGGCCACCGAGACCAGCTTCTTGGCCTTGGTGCGCTCGGCCGCGTGCTTGGCGGCGACCATCGTGCCGCGGTCGAACGGGGTCAGCTCGAAGGCGCCGAGCGGACCGTTCCACACCAGCGTCGCGGCGTCGTCGATCGCGGCATGGATGCGGGCGGTCGATTGCGGGCCGACGTCGAGGATCATGCTGTCCGGCGGGATGGCGTCGAGGCCATAGGCGAAGGACGGCGAGTTGGCCGCGAAGTGATAGGAGACGGTGGCATCCACCGGCAGGATGATGGCGCAGTTCGAGGCCTCGGCCTTCTCCATGATCCTGAGCGCGGTGGCGGCGAGATCCTTCTCAGCCAGCGACTTGCCGATCTGCACGCCCTGGGCATGCAGGAAGGTGTTGGCCATGCCGCCGCCGATCACCAGCGCATCGACCTTGGTGACGAGGTTTTCCAGCAGGTCGATCTTGGTGGAGACCTTGGCGCCGCCGACGATCGCGATGACCGGCTTGGCCGGCCGTCCCAGCGCCTTGTCGAGCGCGTCGAGCTCGGCCTGCATGGTGCGGCCGGCATAGGCCGGCAGCTTGTGGCCGAGGCCCTCGGTCGAGGCGTGGGCGCGGTGCGCGGCGGAGAAGGCGTCGTTGACCCAGATGTCACCGAGCTTGGCGAGCTCGGCGACGAACGCCGGATCGTTCTTCTCTTCCTCCTTGTGGAAGCGCGTGTTCTCCAGGCACAGCACGTCGCCGTCCTTCATCGCGGCGATGGCGGTCGCCGCCGGCTCGCCGATGCAATCGTCGGCAAAGGCGACAGGACGCTTGATCACCTGCGAGAGCGCAGTGGCGACCGGCTTCAGCGAGTCCTTGGCATCGCGCCCCTTCGGCCGGCCGAAATGCGCGAGCAGGATGACCTTGCCGCCCTTGGTCGCGATCTCATTGATGGTCGGCGCGACGCGCTCCAGGCGCGTCGCATCGCTGACGTGGCCATTCTCCATGGGCACGTTGAGGTCGACGCGCAGCAGCACGCGTTTGCCTTTGACATCGACGTCGTCGAGGGTGCGGAATTGTTTCATTGAAGCCACCGTTGAACGAGGGACTATCAGGGCTGATTGTAGCCGTTGGTGTTTTCCGGCGGGTCGCCTTCCTGCTTCGTCGTCACCCGCATGCCTTGGCGGAAACCATAGGCAATCAAGCCGATCAGCAGCAGCGCGCCGGGGATTCCAAGCCAGTTGGGAAGGGTCATCGCGCTTCCTCAGCCGTCATTCCGGGGCGGTCCGGAGGACCACACCCGGAATCTCGAGATTCCGGGAGCCTCTCTGCGAGGCGCCCCGGAATGACTGGGAGAGAGTTACAGCAGCTTGCCGATCGCGACGGCGGTGTCGGCCATGCGGTTGGAGAAGCCCCACTCGTTGTCGTACCAGGACATCACGCGCACGAGGTTGCCGTTCATGACCTTGGTCTGGTCCATGTGGAACGTCGAGGAGTGCGGATCGTGGTTGAAGTCGATCGAGACGTTCGGCGCGGTGGTGTAGCCGAGCACGCCCTTGAGCTCCTGCTCGGCGGCGCGCTTCATCGCCTCGTTGATTTCCTTCGGATCGGTGTTGCGCTTGGCGACGATCTTGAGATCCACCACCGAGACGTTCGGCGTCGGCACCCGGATCGCGACGCCGTCGAGCTTGCCCTTCAGCTCGGGCAGCACCAGGCCGATCGCCTTGGCCGCGCCGGTCGAGGTCGGGATCATCGACATCGCCGCCGCGCGGCCGCGATAGAGATCCTTGTGCATGGTGTCGAGCGTCGGCTGGTCGCCGGTGTAGGCGTGGATCGTGGTCATGAAGCCGGTCTCGATGCCGACCGTGTCGTTCAGCACCTTGGCGATCGGCGCCAGGCAGTTGGTGGTGCAGGAGCCGTTGGAGACGACGAGGTGATCCTTGGTCAGCGTCGTGTGATTGACGCCGTAGACGATGGTGGCGTCGGCGCCGTCGGCCGGGGCCGAGACCAGCACGCGCTTGGCGCCGGCGGTCAGATGCGCGGAGGCCTTGTCCTTGGAGGTGAAGATGCCGGTGCATTCCAGCGCGATGTCGACGCCAAGGTCCTTCCAGGGCAGCTTCGACGGATCACGCTCGGCGGTGACCTTGATCTTGCCGTTGCCGATATCGATCGTGTCGCCGTCGACGGTCACGGTATGGGGGAAGCGGCCGTGCACGCTGTCGAAGCGCAGCAGGTGGGCGTTGGTCTCGACCGGGCCGAGATCGTTGATGCCGACCACCACGATGTCCTTGCGACCCGATTCCGCGATGGCGCGCAGAACGTTGCGGCCGATGCGGCCAAACCCGTTGATCCCGACCCGGACTGCCATTTTCGTCTCCTTCAATGACGTTTCTCGTCCCTCGCAGCCGGCCCCTGGCAAGGGCTCTACGAGGGTTTGGACCTGTTGACGCCCGGTTCTGCCGGGCGCGAGCGGACGATATGGCCCTTTCGTAGTCCTTTTTTTGCGCTCGCTCAACCGTCGCGAATCATGTTCGCGCGGCGCTCCTGATTTGGTGAACCGCCGCGCAGGAGCGAGCGGGCTTTACGCCAGCCGCTGTACGGCCGCCGCGACAGCCGCCTCGGCGGTGATGCCGAAATGCTTGTAGAGCTCCTTGGCCGGGCCACTCTCGCCGAACGAATGCATGCCGATGAAGATGCCGTCCTGGCCGATCACCGCACCCCAGCCCCAGCGCACCGCGGCCTCGATGGCGATCTTGACCGGAGCATTGCCGATGATCTTGGCCCTGGCTTCGGCCGGCTGCTCGAGCAGCAGCTCCAGCGACGGCACCGAGACGACGCGGGCTGGGATGCCACGCTCGGCGAGCTGCTTCTGCGCCGCAACGGCGATCTCGACCTCGGAGCCGGTCGCGAACAGCGAGACCTTGGCCTCGCCCTGCGCGGCGACGAGCTCGTAGCCGCCCCGGCTGCAGGGGTTGTCCGCCGGCGCATTGGTGCGCAGCTGCGGCAGGTTCTGCCGCGTCAGCGCCAGCACGGTCGGGCCGTTGGTGCGGTTCAGCGCCAGCTCCCAGCATTCGGCGGTCTCGACCGCGTCGCACGGCCGGAACACGCGCATGTTCGGGATCGCGCGCAGCGCGGCCAGATGCTCGACCGGCTGGTGCGTCGGGCCGTCCTCGCCGAGGCCGATCGAATCATGCGTCAGCACATAGACGACGCCCGCGCCCATCAGCGCCGACAGGCGCATAGCACCGCGCGCGTAGTCCGAGAACACCAGGAAGGTGGCGCCGTTCGGCGCGAAGCCGCCATGCAGGAAGATGCCGTTCATGCAGGCGGCCATGCCGTGCTCGCGGATGCCGTAATGGATGAAGCGTCCCTTCGGCGTCTTGGCCGAGAACGAGACGGCCGACTTCGCCTTGTTGTTGTTGGAGCCGGTGAGGTCGGCGGAGCCGGCCACGAACTCGAACGGCATGGCGGCTGCGATCACCTCGATCGCGGCCTCCGACGATTTGCGGGTGGCGACGTTGAGCGGGGTCTCCAGCAGCGCCTTCTTGTGGTCCTTCAGCGCCTTCGCCAGCGCGGCGGGCCGCTCGTGGCGCAGCCGCCGTTCGAACTCGGCGCGCTTGCGCGGGCCCATCTCGCCGAGCCGGGTCTCCCACTCCGCCCGTGCGGTTGCGCCGCGGCGGCCGGCCTCGCGCCAGGCGGCGAGCACGTCGTCGGGCACGGAGAACGGCTCCTGCGAAATGCCGAGCTTCTCCTTGGCGCCCTTCAATTCCTCCGCGCCGAGCGCCTCGCCATGCACCTTGGAGGTGCCGGCCTTGGTCGGCGCGCCGTAGCCGATGGTGGTCTTGCAGGCGATCAGCGACGGCTTCGACGACTTCTGCGCCCGCGCGATCGCGGCCGCAATCGCCTCGGGATCATGGCCGTCGATCAGCTCGGCGGCCCAGCCGCACGCCTTGAAGCGCTTCACCTGGTCGACCGAGTCGGCGATCGACAGCGGGCCGTCGATCGAGATCCCGTTGTCGTCCCACAGCACGATCAGCTTGTTGAGCTTCCAGTGCCCGGCCATCGCGATCGCTTCCTGGGAGATGCCCTCCATCAGGTCGCCGTCCGAGGCCAGCACATAGGTGTGGTGGTCGACGATCTTCTTGCCGTATTCCGCCTGCAGCATCTTCTCGGCCAGCGCCATGCCGACCGCGGTGGAGATGCCCTGGCCGAGCGGGCCGGTGGTGGTCTCGATGCCCTTGGTGCGGAAATTCTCCGGATGGCCGGGGGTGAGCGAACCGACCTGGCGGAAGCGCTTGATCTGGTCGAGCGTCATCTCCTCGTTGCCGGTCAGATACAGCAGCGCATAGAGCAGCATCGAGCCGTGGCCGGCCGACAGCACGAAGCGGTCGCGGTCCGGCCAGGCGGGCGCTGCGGCATCGTATTTCAGCACGCGGGTGAACAGCACAGTGGCGACGTCCGCCGCGCCCATCGGCAGGCCAGGATGGCCCGATTTCGCCTTCTCGACGGCGTCCATTGCGAGCCCGCGGATGGCGTTGGCCATGCGGGAATGATCGACCTGCGTCATGCTGGAATCCGTCCAAACGTGAAATGCTGATGACAGGAGCGCCGCCGGTATTGCTGGCGGGCCGGGATTTTGCGGGCTGATTAGCACCTCGGTTCCGGGAATCAAAGGTTCTGCAACGCCGGGAACCTCCCAAAAGTTGCTTAGTAGTGCATAGTTTCGGCCGAGCGTTGCGCTTGGCTCGCCCACCACGTAAGATTTTGCCCGTAACCGCTTGCCGGACAGCGCTTTTGTCGCATCCCGCTTGCTCCGAGGGCCTCGCATCCGTGCCATGAACGATCACCCTGCCAATCTTACCGGCCAGGTGGAACCCGGCGCCGCCGATCTCGAGGCGGCGACGCGGCGACTGATGACGGCCCTCGACGCGCTGGAGAGCGCGGTCGAGCGGCGGCGCGAGGCGGATCGTGACGAGGACGAGCTGGCGACGCGCATCCAGGCGCTCGGCGCCGACCGCTCGCGTCTCGCCGACGAGCTCGACGGCTCCCTGATGAAGACGCGCCGGCTCGAGCGCACCAACCGCGAGATCGCCGAACGCCTGGACACCGCGATCGGCACCATCCGCGCGGTGCTCGCTGGCGGCGACGGGCAGGACGCCGCCCATGATGATGAGGACGAGGAATGAGCCACATCAACGTCACCATCAACGGCCGTCAATATCGCATGGCCTGCGAGGAGGGCCAGGAGCTGCGGCTGCTGAAGCTCGCGGAGAGTCTCGAGACGCGCATCACCAATCTGCGCGGCAAGTTCGGCGAGATCGGCGACGCCCGGCTCACCGTGATGGCGGCGCTCACCGTGTGCGATGAGCTGATCGATGCCAATCAGCGCGTCCAGGTGCTGGAGCAGGAGCTCGAAGGCCTGCGCAACGTCCGCAACCAGGCCAGCGACCGCGCCCGTGCCACGCAGGTCGCGGTGGCGAAGGCGCTGAACGCCGCCGCCGAGCGCATCGAGCGCACCACGCAGGTGCTGAACCGCACCATCGGCGGTGGTGTGGCGATCGGGTGAGACGATTCAAGCCCTCGCGACAACGTATCATCGTGTTGTGAGTCTCTCCATCAGCGATTGACTGACTTGCCGCCTCATCCAAGGTGTCGTCCCGGCCTTGAGCCCATTGGGGCGGCTGGTGCCGCCGCGCGTTCGCATTCACAGCTGCGCCTCGATTGCGGCCTTGTCGATGACCGACCACACCTCCACGATCTTGCGCTCGCGGAATTCGTAGAACACGTTCTCGGTGAAGGCGACGCGCTGGCCGTCGATGGCGAGCCCGAGAAATTCGCCGGATGGCGTGCAGTCGAAGTACAGCCGGCTCGCGACGCGGGGCGGGTCTGATAGCAGCAGGCCGATGTTGAAACGGAGATCGGGAATGTCGGCGAAGTTCCCGATCAGCATGTCGCGATAGCCGGAGAGTCCGAGCTGCCGGCCGTTGTGAACGACGTGCTCGTGCACGAAATCGCCGAGCTGCGGCCAAGCCTGCGCATTCAGGCACACGATATAGCCGCGATAGTGATTGGCGAGCTCGGGTCCGGTCATGGCGCGGCTGTTTGGACGAACGCGTTGCACCGGACAACACGTGGCCGGCAAGGCGGTTCCCAGCCCGTAGCCTCAATGAAGGTCAGCGATATCCGAGACCATCTCGGGGCCTGCGCTTTCCCGGACGTTGCTTCGCTCATGCGGGCTACATGGCCCTCGTGTCAAAGACCCTCCAACAGCGTCGCGATCGTCTCCAGCGGGTAGGCCGCGGCCAGGCTACCGACGCCGAGGCCAATGACGCCAAGGACAATGGCGCCGATCCAGCCATGATAGTGAAAGCCGACGGCTGCGCCGACGAAGGCACCGGTCCCAAGCGTACAAATGGCCCAGAGCGTGTGAAGGATGAGTCCGATCGTCCTCAGCATGCGTGATCTCGCGTGTCAGCGCGTCTCACCCGTCCCCCTCGATTGGTCGCGCGGATTCGCCATTGTGCGGCAGCGAAGCCGATCACGTCATCGCGATGCGATCGTGTTGCGAGCGCTTGTCGTTCGCTACGGGCTGCCTTACTCCTTCCTGAAGCGGACTTGTCGAATCCTGCGAGACAAGCGGGATCGTCCGCACATCAGGGAGGTGCACTTGAACAAGCTGATCCTCGCGGCGGCGGCCGTCGCGCTCACAACGATCATTGCGCCGGTCGCTGCCGCGCCCTTGCCGGAAGCCAAGCCCGACGAGGTCGGCTTCTCGCCGGCGGGTCTCGCACGCATGGATGATTTCTTCGCTCGCGAGATCGCCGCCAAGCGCGTGCCCGGCGCGGTCGTGGCGATCGCGCGTGACGGCAAGCTCGTGCATTACAAGGCCTACGGCCAGCTCGATCCGGTCAAGGGCACGCCGATGCCGCTCGACGCGATCTTCGCCCTGGCCTCGATGACCAAGCCGATGACTGCGGTCGGCGGGCTGATGCTGATGGAGCAGGGGCGGCTGCCGCTGCAGGCCAGGCTCGCCGACTACTATCCGGCATTCGCCGACATGAAGGTCGGCGTCACCCAGGAGAACGGAGCGCTGCTGCTGGTGCCGCAGGCCCGCCCCATCCTGATCCATGATCTCTACCGCCACACCTCGGGCCTGATGTATGGCGGCCGGCCGGACAGCTCGAGCGCGGTGGCGCGGCTCTATCCCGACGGCACCGCGCCTGCGATCGAAGGCGACACCCAGGCGTTCATCGAGCGCATCACCAAGCTGCCGCTGGCGCATCAGCCCGGCACGCAGTTCGAATACGGCTTCTCCATCGACGTGCTCGGCGCCGTGATCGAGAAGGTCAGCGAGCAGCGGCTCGGGGAATATCTGTCGGCCAATCTCTGGAAGCCGCTCGGCATGGCCGATGCGACGTTCGCGCCGACCGACGCACAGCGCCCGCGGCTGGCGCATCCGTTTCCGAACAATCCGCTGACCGGCAAGCCGCAGGCGATCAAGCTGCTGGACACGCCGACCAAGTCGGACTGCGGCGGCGTCTGCTCGTTCGCCACCATCGGCGACTACGTCCGCTTCGGCCAGATGCTGCTCAATGGCGGCGAGCTCGACGGCGCGCGCATCCTGAGTCCGAAGACGGTGCACCACATGACCTCCAACCATCTCGGGCCCGAGATCAAGAACACCGTCGCCAATGTGGAGCCGCATCGCGCCGGCTTCAGCTTCGGGCTCGGCGTCGCCGTGCGCGTCAGCGAGGGCCTGTCGGCGGTGCCCGGCAATCCCGGTGAGTTCAGCTGGAACGGCGCCTATGGCACGCAGTTCTTCTGCGATCCCAGGGAGCGTCTCGTCGTCGTGGTCGGCACGGCGGCGCCCGGGGACTTGCGCAAATATTATCGCGAGCAGGTGCAGGACATCGTCTATGGCGCGATGGTGAAATAGCGCATGCTCACGGTTCATCACCTCGGCAAGTCGCAGTCCGAACGTATCGTCTGGCTCTGCGAGGAGCTGGAAATTCCGTACGAACTGAAATGCTACACGCGCGACGCCCGGACGATGCTGGCGCCGCCCGAGTACAAGGCGCTGCATCCGATCGGCGCGGCGCCCGTGATCACCGATGGCGATCTCGTGCTCGCCGAATCCGGCGCGATCGTCGACTACGTCACCGCGACCTACGGCCAAGACCGCTTGCGGCCTGGGCCTGATGATCCCAGCTTCGCGCCGTTCCTCTACTGGCTTCATTTCGCCAACGGTACGTTGCAGGCGGCGATGGGCCGACTGATGATCCTCAACCGGCTGCATCTGCCCGACGACAATCCGGTTCTCGGCGCCATCAGGGCGAGGCTCGACCGTGCCTTCGCGCTGGTCGAGGCGCGTTGCGGCGAGGTGGATTATCTCGCGGGAAACGCGCTCACCACCGCCGACATCATGACCGTGTTCTCGCTTACCACCATGCGCTACTTCCTGCCCTACGATCTCGGACCCTTCCCCAACATCCGCGCCTATCTCGCCCGCATCGCTGCGCGCCCGGCCTATCAGCGCGCGATGGCCAAGGGGGATCCGGGGATGGCGTTGTTGTTGAGCTGATCGTCGCGGGTCGGAAGATCGCTTTGGCGGCTTGCTCGGTGTACCTCGCCCCGCTTGCGGGGAGAGGTCGGATTGCATCGTCAGATGCAATCCGGGTGAGGGAGTACAGGTCTCACGACGTGCACTCCCCGTGCGTCGGCCCCTCACCTCAACCCTCTCCCCGCGAGAACAGGGAGAGAGAGCTGACTGCCCGAGCCGCCATGTCTCGTCTCACTATTTTTCAGCGTCTCGCAACACGCCAGCGTTAGGGCGAGAATGCAAATGAACTTATGGTCGACAGCCCACCACCTCGCCCGCTGTCATCAGCCCATCGCCTGCTCACTTCTGCCGCTTGCGGCTCCAGTCCAGGAAGGAGCGATACAGCTCCTCCTTCTCCGCCTTCGAGGTCGGCGCCTTGGCCTGCGATTCGAGAAAGGCATCGAAGCGCTCCTGCTGCGAGAGACTGCCGGCCGCGGCGGGCGGCAGGCCGACATTGGCCTCCTTCTTCATCCGCTCCAGCACGGCGTCGACATACGGATAGCGCTGCCAGCCCGGCACCTGGGCCTCGAGATTGAGATCCTTCCAGCCCGGATGGAACGGCGGCTGCTGCAGCCGCGCGAGGTTGGTGAACAGCGTGTCGACGAAGCGGTTGACGCGGTCGGCGCGGTCGCTGCCCGGCTTCCAGTTGTAGACGGCCAGCACCGACGGCACGGCGATGGTTTCCACGGCGGTGTCGGGTGCGACCAGCCCCGGATAGGTGTCGGCCTTGATGCTGGTCGGATAGTAGAAGTCCGAGAATTGCTGCGTGTACGGCACCGGCACGAAGTGGAATCCAGGATCCGCCTTCTTGCCGCTGAACAGTTCGCCGGGCTTGGAGGCGACATACACCATCGCGGCGATCTCGCCCTTGTGCAGCTTCTCCAGTGCGACGGGGCCACCGACCGCGACCGGCTCGATGTCGATGCCGAGGCGCCGGAAGATCAGTGGGCCGGTGTGGGCGGCGGCCACGCCCGCCGTGCCCACCGCGACCTTCTGGCCCTTCAGGTCCTGCAGCGACTTGAACTCCTCGCGCGCATAGATGTGCACGTCGGAGATGAAGAAGCGCAGCACGTAGCGGATGCGGTCGTTGATGTTGGAAAGGCCTGCCTGCCTGGCATAGAAGTCGAATGCATCGGCATAGGTGATCGCGACGTCGACACCGCGCAGATAGAGCAGGTCGGCGATGTTCGAGGTGGTGCCGCGCGTCACCATCGGGATCAGGCGCATGTTGTCGCCGTCGTCCATGGTCCGCGCCATCTCGCTGGCGAAGCGCACGAAGCCACCGTCGGGCAGGCCCGCGGCCAGGCCGACGGTCCATTGGTTCATGCGCGTCTTGATGGCGGCTTCGTCCGAGGCGCTCCGTGGTTCGGGCGCGCGGGTCTCGGAGACCCGCGGCTCGACGGCCCGCCGTTCCGACGCGCGCGCAGGCTTGATCGAGAGCGGAGCGGCGGACTGCCCTTGCGCAAGCACCGCGCCGACGGGGGTGAGCAAGGCAGCCGAAAGCGTTGCCAGCGCCAGCAGCGCCGGCCGGGCGAGTACTCTGTGCATGTGACTAGTCCCCGATCGCGTCTGCTCGCCATCCCCCGAGCAGACTGATGACACAGCTCAATCCAAGGTCGTATCTCAATGAGCCCTAAAGCTGGCAGTTTTGGGGCACAAACTACCTAAGGTTTCAGGTAGCTCCAGCCGCTCTCCTGCAGTTCCATCAGCCTGACGGCGCCCGATGGCACCAGGCTCGCTTCGGTGACGATCGCAATCGGATGTCCTTCGCGTTTCTCCATGCCGCGCTTGGTGATGTTGCAGGCGGAGAACTTGATCTTGGCGGGAAAGCTGAGCTCGGCAATCTGCTTGAGCCGGTCCTTCACCGGCGAGGTATCCTCGCGCAGCATGTTCAGCCCGGGTCCATAGGTGACGAGTTCGATCTCGACCTCCTCGCCCTTCTCCTTGAACGTCTCCATGATGTTGGTGGCGTTGTTCAGCGCGAGATTCATGATCGCCGGATCGTTCTGATCGACCTGGATCGAGACGCGATGAATCTTGACGTCGGCGGCGAGGCTCGCAGCAGCCGACGCGATCAGTAGCGCGCAGGCGGCCGTGACGGTTTTGAGATCGAAGCGCATGCCAGGACTCCAATGTACGATACAGGGCATTGGGATGTAGGCATGATCTGCCACAACCTCAGCTCCAAGTCGATGAGCCTGAATCGTGGCAAGACTATGCGCTGCCGACGCGGCGCTGCCGCGGGAGCGCCGTCATCACCACGGCGTCATTGCGAGCGCAGTGGCGAGGCGAAGCAATACAGGCTGCATCTGCGGAGAGATCCTGAATTGCCTCGGCGCAAGGGCGCGCGAGGCCGGGACGACGGCGGAATGTTGAGCTGGCGGCACGGGAGCAGATGCACGTCGTAAACTGCACGACGGGCAAACCGCGCATGTCGATCATGCGTAAACTGCCCGTCGCGTTACGATGTCGCAGGCCGCATGGCTTGCCGTGTCGGGCAAATCAGGCGGATGCTTCCGCTCGTCCTGCTGCCGCATGAGGGGCGTGTCGCGACCGTCACGAGGCGTTGGCAGTGGGATGCGATGGGCGTGGATTGCCGCAGCGTGAGTTGATCGCGCGGACGAACGGCGATGCACGTACGGTCAAGTCGCGTGGTCCTGACACCCCGATGCTGGTGTCCCGCGCAACGCGCGCAAGCGCGTTGTCGCGCATGGTGGCCAACAAGCCCGGCGCACCAGGGAGATCGCGAAGCAGCCGTTCAAACCGTCGCGCAGGGAAGGCCGGGTGTTTCCGGCTGCACCTGTGGTACCTGCCGCCTGCATTTTTTACGCAGGCGGGCCACGGGCGTCAGCCGACGCCCGGCCTTCCCTGTGCCCTCTGTGTCGAGAGGGCGAGCCAAATGAACAACTCGGACGCCGAGCGCCACGAGGACGCGATGCCATGCCTATTCTGATCTGCTCTGCCGTGTTCGGCCCGGCTCCTACCACCCGACAACTGTCATCGCCCGCGAAAAGCGGGCGATCCGGTACGCCGCGGCCTGTCGGCTCAACCACTGCTGCCTCGGCGTACGGGGGCGCCCGGTCAAGCCGGGCGACGACGCCGAGGTTGGACAACGGCAGCGCGCGTCAATCCGCTTCCACCGCTGGCAAAATCACCCCGCCATGGTTACATTGCGTCAGCGAGGCTGCGACGCGCGTCCGGAACCAACATATCCCCGGGGCCTTATCGATCCTTTAGGGAACTGTCCCTGGCCAGGTCCGTGGACCTGGACATATGGTGCCCACCTACTTTCGTAGGGAACTCCGGGATCGAGCGTTTCAACGGCGATTGCGGCTTCGCGCTTGTCTCTCTCCCTCTGTTCTGTCCCCTTGATTGCCGATCTGCTGCGTTTCTGAGAACGTTGGAGTGCCCGCGTCCGCGAGCTCTTGACGGAGATCCCGCCGCATGCCGATGAAGGCCGTCCAGCACACCAAGCAGCAGCTGCGGGCTGCAGCCCTCGCCGCGCGCGACGCGCTGAGCGACGAGGCGCGCAGCGCCGCCGCGCAGGCCATCGCGGCGCGCGGGCTCCCCTTCGCGCTGGAGCCGGGCCAGGTGGTCTCGGGCTATGCGCCGATTCGGAACGAGCTCGATCCGGTGCCGCTGATGCGCGTGCTGGCGGCGAAGGGCGCGCGGCTGGCGCTGCCGGTCATCCTGGCCCGCGGCCATTCGCTCTCCTTCCGGGCGTGGTCGCCGGGTGATCGGCTGACATTGGGCTCGCTCGGTATCCCCGAGCCGTCGCCTGTTGCGGCCGAACTGGTGCCGGACGTGATGCTGGTCCCGCTCGCCGCCTTCGACCGCACCGGCCATCGCATCGGTTACGGTGGCGGCTACTACGACTACACCTTCTCGCACTTGCGTAAATCGCATCACCTCATCGGCGTCGGCCTCGGCTTTGCCGTGCAGGAAACCGAGGCGATCCCGGCCTTGGCCCACGACGCGGCGCTGGATTATGTGCTAACCGAGCGCGAGACCTTGGATTTCCGGAGCAATTGAGTTGCGAATTCTCTTCGTCGGCGACGTCGTCGGCCGGGCCGGCCGCAGCGCCGTCTCGGACCACCTGCCAGGCCTGATCCGCGATTGGGCGCTCGATCTCGTCATCGTCAATGGCGAGAACGCGGCCGGCGGATTCGGCATCACCGAGGCGATCTATCAGGAGCTGGTCGACGCCGGCGCCGACGCGGTCACGCTCGGCAACCACTCCTGGGACCAGCGCGAGGCGCTGGTGTTCATCGAGCGCGCACCGCGCCTGGTGCGCCCTGCGAATTATCCGGCGGGCACGCCCGGCCGTGGCGCGGCGCTGGTCGACGCCAAGAACGGCGCCCGCGCGCTGGTGGTCAACGTGCTCGGGCGCGTGTTCATGACGCCGTTCGACGACCCGTTCGCGGCTGTCGGCCGCGAGCTCGGCGCCTGCCCGCTGCGCGAGGCGGCGGATGCGATCGTGGTCGACGTGCATTGCGAGGCCTCCAGCGAGAAGCAGGGCCTGGGCTATTTCTGCGACGGCCGCGCCAGCCTCGTCGTCGGCACCCATACGCATGTGCCAACGGCCGATCACCAGATCCTGCCCGGCGGCACCGCCTACATGACCGATGCCGGCATGACCGGCGATTACGACTCCATCATCGGCATGCAGAAGGACGAGCCGCTGCGCCGCTTCCAGTCGGGCATCCCGTCGGCGCGCTTCGAGCCGGCCTCCGGCGAGGCGACGTTGAGCGGCGTGGCGGTCGAGACCGACAACGGCACCGGGCTTGCGATCAAGATCGCGCCGGTGCGCATCGGCGGCCGGCTGTCGCCGGCGAAGCCTTCGTTCTGGGGAGGATGAGAGCCTGGATCAGGCCTTGAGCCGAAAACCCATCCGGAACGCGCCCCAATGCCGGCCCTTGATGAAGATCGGCGCCGAGAGGTCCTTCATCAGCACGAACTGCCCGCCGCCCATGTCGCGGCGGTAGGTCTGCAGCAGAAACGGCTTGTTGCTGGCGGCGGCGACCTTCTTCACCGCGCGGTCCTCGAACAGCCGGCGGTTGCGGCAGTTGGCGTTGTTCCAGACCGGATCGGGCCCCTGCGGCTTGCGGTAGTTCGGATTGTGCGTCGGCAGGTAGCCGCCGCGCGCCCAGGCGACGCAGAACACGATGCGCGGATCGCTGCCCTGGATCGGGTCCTGGATCGCCGGCAGAACGCGGTCGGTGAATTCGACGTAGCGCGTCATGTACTGCTTGGGATTGGTGCCGGGGATCTCGCGATAGCTCTCGTCCATCAGGTCGGCGAGCGTGATCTCGCCGCGGTCGATCGCCGTTTCGAAGGTCGCCGAGATCTGCCGGGCGGTGTCGACGACGGTCTTGATCAGCGGCGCGTCCGCGGTCTGTACGCCGCTCTCGGCGATCAGCCCGATCAGCGCCTCGGAATGATCGAGCAGCTTGGCGATCCGGCTGTCGGCCTGTTTGAGCTCGACCGAGGACTGGTCGACGCCCTTGGCGAGCTCGTTGAGCTCGCTGATCACGGCGTCGCAATGCGCGAGGTTGGAGGTCGCGGCCTTCGCCACGCCGTCGATCTCCTGGCCGACGCTGGTGAAGCCGTCCTGGACGCGGACGATGATGCCGCCGATCTGCTGGGCACCTTCACCCGCGGTCTTGGCGCGGGAGGAGGCCTGGCCGCTCTCGCCGAGCAGGCTCTTCACCTGCGAGTCGAGCCCGCGCAAGGTATCGCCGATCTCCTGGGTGGCCTGCCGCGTCGCCTCGGCGAGCGACTTCACCTCGCTCGCGACGACAGCGAAGCCCCGGCCGGCGCTGCCGGCACGGGCCGCCTCGATGGTTGCGTTCAGCGCCAGCAGGTTGGTCTGCTTGGCGATCGCCTCGATCGCGACCGAGACCTTGGCGACCTGCGACAGCGCATCGCCGACCGAGCCGAGCCGCTGCTCGATGCGCTCGACGGACTCGACCAATTCGGCGATGTGCCGCACCGCGGTGTCGACCACGTTGCGCGACTGGGCGATGTCGCCGACCGCGGCGGTCGTGGCCGATTGCACCGCCTGCGAGGCGGTGGCGATGTCGTGATTGGCCGCGACCATGGTCTTGGCGGTGGCCTGGAGATGCCCGAACCGCTGCGACTGGTAGCTGACGCGGTTGGCGACCTCCTGGACGTTGCCGGCGACATCGGCGAGCTCGACGCCGAGACCGCCGATGCGGTCGGCGATCTCGTCCATCAGCCGTTCGGCGCCGGTGCGCGCGTCGTGACTTTCCAGAATGGCGCGTTGCGCGACCGACATGTCCAGACTCCCGGGCTTGAAAGGATCAGAAAATCACGGCTTGGCTCACAATTTGTAGGCGGTGCGGAAGCCGCCCCAGTGCCGGCCGCGAACCCGGATCGGCACGTCGATTTCGCGCATCATGATGGTGTTGCCGTTGCCCATGTCGCGCGCGTAGCTCTGGATCAGATAGGGCCGCTGGTTGCGGCCTGCCGCGAGCCCGGCCGGATCGTTGAAGATGCGGCGGTTGCGGCTGTTGGCGGTGTTGAAGGCCGTATCGCCCGGCCGCTGCGGATGCGAATAGATCCGGTTGTGCACCGGCAGATAGCCGTTGCGGTCGATCGCGACGCAGAACGCCATGCGCTGGTCCTTGGCGAGGAAGGCCTCCTGGAACGACGGCAGCACGCGCTCGGCCCAGTCGAGGATCCGGCTGCGGTGCTGCTGCGGATTGGTGCCGGGGATCTCGACATAGTTGGTATCGAACATGTCCTCGAGCGTGATCTCGCCGCGCGCAACGGCGCTCTCGAACATCCGGTTCAGCTCGGTGCCGGCTTCCATGGCGCGGGTGACGAACTCGTTGTTCTCCTCATGCAGCGCCCAGAGCTTGTCCTCGATCTTCTCGCGCAGCTCGGCGCTTGGCGCATCGAACCGCGCCTGGGCGCCGGCCTTGACCTGCTCGGTGACGCGCAGGCGGCACGGACCGACGTCCTCCAGCACGGCGTCGAGACGCTCGTTCACGGGCAGGCGGCTCGCATCCGGGCCGGTGATCAGAAGGCCGTCGTTGGAAATCTCATAGACCGGCGCACCGATCGTGCGTGCGCCCGACTTGATCTCGAGCTTGAGGTGACAGGGCAGACGCTCGCTGCCGCTGCGCACGGGCCGATCGCCCTGCCGCAGCAGCACGGCGCAGCGCGCCTTCAGCTTCTGGGCGTACATGGTCACGGCGCGGCCGGCGTTCGTGACGCGCTCGCCATAGCTCTCGGCCTGCTGGGTGGCGTTGCTGATGTCTGCGGCGCTGTCGACCACCGAGGATATGAACTGCGAGGCCTGGGCCGCATTGTTCGACATCTCGCCGGTGGTCTGGTTCTGCTCGGCGACGGCGCCGTTGACGTTGGTGAAGACGGGGCGGATCGCCTCGATCGCCTGGGAGATGCGGTGGACGGCCTCGGCCGAGCCGGCGGCGTCCTTCTGCAGTGCCTCGATCTTGCGGGTGATCTCCTCGGTCGCGTTCTGGGTCTGGACGGCAAGCGCCTTGACCTCGGTGGCCACCACCGCGAAGCCGCGGCCGGCCTCGCCGGCGCGGGCGGCCTCGATGGTCGAGTTGAGCGCGAGCAAGGTGGTCTGGCGCGCGATCTGGGAGATCAGGTTGACGACGTTGCCGATCGCCGCCGAGGATTCGCGCAGGCGGTCGACGTTGGCCCGGGCTTCCGAGGCGGCGGCGCTGGCCTGGTCGGCGAGCTGGCCGGCGTCCTGGACCTGGGCACGGATACCGTGGGCGGACTGGGTCACCTTCTCTGCGGCGTGGGCGAACGTCGCCGCCGTTCCTTGCGCGGTGCTGCTGCGTCCGCTCAGCGCATCGGCGCGCTGGCGAATGTCCGTCAGCGTCCCCGCCGTCGCCTCGGCGCCGCTGGCGACCGCATCGGCGGCGCGCTCCAGCTGGCGAATCATGCCGCCGAGTTCCAGCTCCAGCAGGTCGAGGATGGCCTTGGCCGAATCGGCATCCGACGACGCCAGCGGCTCCGGCGCGGCCACCGGCTTCGGTTCGGCCACCGGCTCGGGCGCAGAGGCTCGTCTTGCAAAGAAACCAAACGCCATGGGGTAGGCCCCGGTGCGGGTGAAAAGGTGCAGAGGGGCGGCATCGTTGCACTTGACTGTGAAGCCATGGTTAACATTTGGCTTATGGTGCGGGGCAGCCAACTGGCTCTCCGAGGAGGGGGCAGCCACCCTGAAACTACCTCAAATCTTTGATTTTGACGATTCCCGGCCTATAAGGCCGCGCTTCCCCACCTGATCCCCTACGATTGCAAGAGACCTCGCATGGCCGGCCATTCCCAATTCAAGAACATCATGCATCGCAAGGGCCGGCAGGATGCGATGAAGTCCAAGCTGTTCGGCAAGCTGGCGCGCGAAATTACCGTCGCCGCCAAGCTCGGCACGCCCGATCCGGCGATGAACCCGCGGCTGCGCGCCGCCGTGGTCGCCGCCCGGGCCGAGAACATGCCCAAGGACAACATCGAGCGGGCCATCAAGAAGGCGCTCGGCGGCGAGGGCGACAACTATGCCGAGATCCGCTACGAGGGCTACGGCCCGGGCGGCGTCGCCGTCATCGTCGAGGCGCTGACCGACAACCGCAACCGCGCCGCGTCCGACATCCGCTCCTTCTTCACCAAATCAGGCGGCAACCTCGGCGAGACCGGCTCGGTCTCGTTCATGTTCGACCGCGTCGGCATCATCGAATTCGACCGCAGCGTCGCCTCCGACGATGCCGTGCTGGACGCCGCGATCGAGGCCGGCGCCGACGATGTGATCTCGGGCGAGGGCGGCCACGAGGTCTATGCCTCGCCGGACAGTTTCCATGAAGTCGCCAAGAACCTCGAAGCCAAGTTCGGCGAGCCGCGCAAGGCGGCGCTGACCTGGAAGCCGCAGAACACGGTGGCCGTCGACGACGAGACCGGCGAGAAGCTGCTGAAGCTGATGGACCTCCTGAACGAACACGACGACGTCCAGAACGTCTACGCCAATTTCGAAATCTCGGACGCCCTGATGGCGAAGATGAGCGGTTGACGGACGCTCAACCACGTCGTTCGTGCGTTCCGTTTATGTTTCCATCGGTGCGGCGCGAGGCTATCTCTAATCCATGAAAGCCCAGCCGATTCGCGCAGCAATCCGCATCATCGGGATCGATCCCGGCCTCCGCCGCACCGGCTGGGGCGTGATCGAGAGCGAGGGCAACCGGCTGATCTATGTCGGTTGCGGCTCGGTCGAGCCGCCCGATGATCTGCCGCTGGCGAGCCGGCTGCTGGCGATCCATGAGGGGCTATCGGCGGTGCTCGGCCGGTTCGCGCCGATGGAAGCCGCGGTCGAGCAGACCTTCGTCAACAAGGACGGCGTCGCCACCCTGAAGCTCGGCCAGGCCCGCGGCATCGCCATGCTGGCGCCGGCGATGTTCGGAATTTCGGTCGCCGAATACGCCCCCAACCAGGTCAAGAAGACCGTGGTCGGCGCCGGTCATGCCGACAAGGGCCAGATCGCGGTGATGCTGAAGATCCTGCTGCCGAAGGCCGAGCCGCCGTCGGCCGACGCGGCGGACGCGCTCGCCATCGCCATCACCCACGCCCATCACCGCCAGGGCCAGGCGCTGCGCATGAAGGTGGCCGGGCTATGATCGGCAAGCTGAAGGGGCTGATCGATTCCTACGCGGAGGATTTCGTCATCCTCGACGTCGGCGGCGTCGGCTACCAGGTGCACTGCTCGGCGCGGACGCTGCAGGCCTTGCCGTCGCCCGGTGAAGCCGCCACATTGTCGATCGAGACCTATGTGCGCGAGGACCAGATCAAGCTGTTCGGTTTTCGCTCGGATGTCGAACGGGAATGGTTTCGCCTTTTGCAGACGGTGCAGGGCGTCGGCGCCAAGGTCGCCCTCGCGGTCCTAGGCACTCTGCCGCCGGCGGACCTCGCCAATGCGATCGCGCTGCGCGACAAGGCCGCGGTGGCGCGCACGCCGGGCGTCGGCCCCAAGGTCGCCGAGCGCATCGTCACCGAGCTGAAGGACAAGGCGCCGGCGTTCGCCGATGTCGATCCCGGTGTCGTCAGGCTGTCCGGCGCCATCGAAGAATCCCGCGCGCCGCAGCCGATCGCGGACGCGATCTCCGCGCTCATCAATCTCGGCTATGGCCAGCCGCAGGCGGCTGCCGCCATTGCCGCCGCGTCACGCGCGGCCGGCGACAAGGCCGAGACCGCGCAACTCATTCGCCTCGGCCTCAAGGAGCTGGCGAAATAGGCTATCGTCGCCCGGCCGGGCGAGCAGAAGGACATCCGTTTCCCCCATGGTGAGCAAGAAGGACAAGGAGCTGATCGAGGCGGCCGCATCAGCGGTCAAGAGCCGCTATCGCAACGATTGGCAGGAGGTCGGCGCCGCCATGCGCACGCGCGACGGCCGCATCATCACCGGCGTCAACATCGATGCCTATCTCGGCCGCAACGCTGTCTGCGCCGAGGCCATCGCGATCGGCCGCGCCATCACCGAGTTTGGCGACCACGGCATCGAGACCATCGTTGCCGTGCGCCATCCCAAGCCCGGCGAGCCCGGCGAGGTCGCCGTGGTCTCGCCCTGCGGCACCTGCCGCGAGCTGATCCACGACTATGATGCCAAGGCGCGCGTCATCGTGCCGTCGAACGGCAAGGGGCCTGCGGCGGTGACCATCGGCGAATTGCTGCCGAACAAATACAGGCGCGGCAACGAATGAAGCCGCCGGCGCGCATGGTCAGTCCGGAGCGGCGCTCCGACGATGTCGGCGACACCGCGCTGCGTCCGCAGCAGCTGTCGGAGTTCGTCGGGCAGCAGCAGGCGCGCGCCAACCTCTCGATCTTCATCGAGGCGGCGCGCAAGCGCGGCGAGGCGCTCGACCATGTGCTGTTCGTCGGTCCGCCCGGACTTGGCAAGACGACGCTGGCGCAGATCGTGGCGCGTGAGCTCGGCGTCGGCTTCCGCGCCACCTCGGGCCCGGTCATCGCCAAGGCCGGCGATCTCGCCGCGCTGCTGACCAATCTCGAAGAGCGCGACGTGCTGTTCATCGACGAGATCCATCGTCTCAGCCCGGCGGTCGAGGAGGTCCTTTATCCGGCGATGGAGGATTTCCAGCTCGATCTCATCATCGGCGAAGGCCCCGCGGCCCGCTCGGTCAAGATCGACCTGTCGAAGTTCACGCTGGTCGGCGCGACGACGCGCGCAGGCCTGCTGACCAATCCGTTGCGTGACCGGTTCGGCATTCCGATCCGACTGAACTTCTACACGGTGGAGGAGCTCGAAGGCATCGTCACGCGCGGTGCCCGCGTGCTCGGGGTCGGCATGACCGCCGACGGCGCCAACGAGATCGCGCGGCGCGCCCGCGGCACGCCACGGATCGCCGGCCGCCTGCTGCGCCGCGTGCGCGACTTCGCGTCGGCCGCCAACGCCAGTGCGATCGATCGTGCCATCGCCGATCACGCGCTGAGCGCGCTCGAAGTGGATGCCGCCGGGCTGGACGCGATGGACCGGCGCTATCTCTCGACCATCGCGCTGAACTACGGCGGCGGGCCGGTCGGCGTCGAGACCATGGCGGCAGCGCTTTCGGAGCCGCGCGATGCGATCGAGGACATCATCGAGCCGTATCTGATCCAATGCGGCTATCTGCAGCGTACGCCGCGCGGCCGGCTGCTGACGTCGCACGCGTTCAGGCATCTCGGCATGGCCGAGCCCTCGAACCGCGATCCCGGCCAGTTCGGTCTGTTCGGCAGCGAGGACGATGATTAACGAAACTGCTGACAATCTGCACAGACGCACCCGAAATCGGTTGCAATGATCGGGGAGAAGGGAGCCGCTGCGAGGAGTTTATCGATGCTGTCACGCCGTCGCTTTCTGTCATTCTCAGGCGGTCTTGCCGCCACCGGTTTTTCGACCGCGACCTACGGCGTCGGCGTCGAGCCGCTCCGCTTGGGCGTCACCGACTATCACATCCATCCACGCAACTGGCCGGCTGGGCTAAGACTGAAGATCGCGGCCATCGCCGACATCCATGCCTGCGATCCCTGGATGTCGCTCGCTCATATCGACGGGATCGTCCAGCGAACCAACGCGCTGCAGCCGGATCTGATCGTTCTGCTCGGCGACTACGTCGCCGGTCATCGTCATCACATCGGACGCATCGACGCCGATGCCTGGGCGCCGGTGCTCGGCGGCCTGAAGGCGCCGTTGGGCGTGCACGCCATCCTGGGCAATCATGATTATTGGGATGATCGAACCGTGCAGCGCGACGGCCGCGGCGCGCCGTATGCCCAGAAGGCGCTCGAGGCCGCCGGCATTCCCGTCTACGAGAACGACGTCGTGCGTCTCACCAAGAATGGCCATGCCTTCTGGCTTGCCGGCCTCGGCGATCAGTTGGCCTACATGCCAGCGCGGCGCTTCCGGCCGATGCCGCGGATCGGCATCGATGATCTCGCAGCGACGCTGCGCAAGGTGACGGACAGCGCCCCGGTAATTCTGCTGGCGCACGAGCCTGACGTCGCGCTCCGGGTGCCGCCGCGCGTGGCGCTGCAGTTGTCGGGGCATACGCATGGCGGCCAGATCCGCGTGCTCGGCTGGTCGCCGGCCGTTCCCGCGCGCAATGGCGTCAATCTGGCCTATGGCCACATCCGCACCCAATGCGACGTGATCGTCTCCGGCGGCCTCGGCTGCAGCATCATGCCAGTCCGGATCGGCATGCCGCCGGAGATCGTGCTGGTCAACGTCGGCAGGGAACCCGTCGAGGTGACGTCCTAGCCGGCTCGTGCTGGCCTGCTCTTGCGTTGGCCGTTGAACTGGGCGAAACGATCGCCATTTCCGGCTATCGAGGGCTTCCCTTGACCCAACGACATCTCGACGGCGCGATCCGCGACGGCCGCCACCACATGCAGGTGCGGGTCTACTACGAGGACACGGATTTCTCCGGAATCGTCTATCACGCCAACTACCTCCGCTTCATGGAGCGCGGCCGCACCAATCATCTGCGGCTGATGGGCGCCGAGCAGCACGCGCTGTTCGCGGAGGCGGCAAGCGAGGCCCCGGGCTTCGCCTTCGTGGTGCGCTCGATGACGCTCGACTTCCTGCGGCCGGCCCGTATGGACGACGTGCTCGACGTCGTCACCTGGCCCGTGGCGGTGAAGGGCGCGTCGATCACGCTGGCGCAGGAGGTCAGGCGCGGCGAGGAGGTGCTCGTCAAGGCCGACGTGAGAGTTGCGTTCGTCAGCGGCGGCAGGGCGCAGCCCATACCGAAAGCGCTGCGCGACCTGATGAAGGCGGACCTCGCCTAAAGACGTCCTAACGGTGGGCGGGCGGAGGGATGAGGATGCGCCCGCCGGCGATCGCGACCTCGCCGCGGTCCAGTCGGCCGCGCCATTTGCGCAGCGAATGCGACGGCAGCTGTATCGCCGCGGCGTAGGCACGGAAGCCATTCCGCTCCGGTTCAGCGCAAGCCAGCTGGCGAGCACCGCCGCACTACGGTAGAGCGTAGACGGCGACCTGATCGCCGACCTGGTCCTTGAGGATCGTGTTGCCGCCCGCGATGAAGGCGACGTATTCGCGGCCCTTGTACTCATAGACGGCGGGATTGGCGACCGCGGGGGCCTGGACGATGTCGGACCAGAGCTCCTTGCCGTCGGCCAGCGCGTAGGCCCGCACCTTGGCGTCCATCGAGGCTCCGATGAAGATCACGCCTCCGGCCGTAACCGCCGGGCCGCCGATCGTCACCGATCCCATCGACTCCGGCATGTAGAAGCCCCACTTCTGGGAGGCGCCGATGGGACGGCGCCATTTGATGTCACCGGTGGTCATGTCGATGGCGGCGATCTCGCCGAATGGCGGCTTCCAGCAGGGCATGCCGAGCCAGTTCAGCGCGTTGTCGAGTGACATGCCGTATGGCGCACCCTCTTGAGGATAGAAGCCTTGCTCGTTGCCCGAGCCGGCTGCGCGCTGCTCATATTCTTTCCGGGGGTAGAGCTTGATGGATTGCACCACGTGCGAGAAGTTGACGATCGCGGTCTTGCCGCGCGGATCGAAGGCTACGCCGCCCCATTGCACGCCGCCGGCCGAGTCGGGATAGGCGAGCACGCCGCTGTCCTTGTGAGTCGGCGGCGAGTACATGCCGGCGTAATTGAGGCTCTTCCAGAGCCTCGAGCATTGGCCGAGCCCGAGGGCGTCGGCGACCCACCAGATGGGAGGCTTCTTCGACTGGTCGAGCAGCGGCGCCGGCCTGATCGGAAACGGCTGCGTCGGCGCGTAGATTTCGCCCTGGATCGAGCCGTCGCCACCAGGCACCTTGCGCTCCTCGATCGGCCAGACGTCCTTGCCAGTGCGTCGGTCGACGACGAAGAGGAACCCCATCTTGGTTGCCTGCATCAGCGCTGGGATCTGCTTCCCATCGACGGTGATGTCCATCAACGTCGGCGCGGAGTTGATGTCGTAGTCCCAGATGTCATGGTGCACCCACTGGCGAGACCAAACGACCTCGCCGGTTTCGAGGTTGAGGGCCGTTGTCGATGTGGCCAACGGGATCGGCTCGGTGCGGTTGCCGCCCCAGTAGTTCGGGGAGGGGCTGGAGACCGGGAGATAGACCAATCCAAGTCCCTCGTCGACCGACATGCCCGTCCACACATTGGCGGTGCCGGTGCGGGACGCGATCTTCGGCGGCAGCGTAGCGAAGGACCATTGTCGCTTGCCCGTTTGCGGATCGAGCGAGAATACGGTGCCGGGCGGTGCTTCAGCATAGGCCCAGTCCTTGCCGGCCCAGCCCAGGATCACGTGATTGCCCGCGACCGTCGGCGGCTGAAGCAACGAAAGCGGATATTTGTTGTTCACGTCGTTCCACTGATCGACGTTGAGGACGCCGCCGTTCGCGAAATCACGACAGAGCTTGCCAGTATCCGCGTCCATGGCAAAGAGCTGCGCGTCCATGGTGCCGAGATAGACGATCTTCTGGCACGGCTGGCCCGCGACGGGATTCGCTGCCTCCCAATAGGCGACCCCGCGGTTCTTCAGCGCCGGCTGGGTCAAGGCCTTGAGCGTCGATTTGGAGTCGAAGGTCCATTTGACCTTTCCGGTCGCGGGCTCCAGCGCAACAACGCGATAGAACGGCGTGCCGATGTAGAGCGTGTCATTGGCAAAGATCGGCGTGGCGGACCAGACGCTGGTCGGCAGCTTGCCCGACCCATCCGAAACGTCGCCGGTGTGATACTCCCACACCTTTACCAGCGATCGGACATTGTCGGCTGTGATCTGGGTCAGGGGAGAGTACTTCTGGGCATTGAGCTGACCGTGAAACGTATTCCAGACGGCATGGGTCGGGACGAGCGGGATCGGCTTCGGCGTGGGCAAGCTGCCGGACGGCAGCTGAGCGCCTGCGTCGGCAGCTCCCGATTGCTCGTTGCCCGGTGCTGACGATGCGCGACCGGCATTGCTGTGGGGCTGCTCCGAGCCAGTGCTCGAAGGCCCATGCTGCTCTGGGCCTGGAATGCTTCCGGGGGTGGCAGCCGGATGAGCAGTGTCGTTCTGTGCAATCGCCGGCGGCAGCGCGACCATGACCGCCAGCGTGAGCGCCGCAAATGGGGCGCTACGGCAGAATGAACGGATTCTCATGCCACGGCTCTTCTTGGCTGGGGTGGGGCGGCAAGCGTCACAATCAATCCGACGAGTGCGACGACCGTGGCCGCCGCCAGCCACCACGCATGCAGAAAGCAGGCGGCGGTTATTGTGCCGAGCGCGCCGAGCAGCCCGAGGGACCAGAACACCCAGAAGAGCCACCCGCTTCGACCAAACCACAGGACGAAGGCGTCGACGACGAGTGCCAGACTGGATCCGATGACGAGCAACGCGCCCGGGGCGCCAGTGACCCCGGTCAAAGGAGCTAGGTAGTCGTAGAGGCCGAGCAGCGTGCCGGCGGCGGCTGCCACGAGGATGATGATCGGGCCGAGCGGCCTCTGCTCAAATGAGGTCAAGTCAACGCTCCAAGATTCATGGCCGACGAGCGCGGGGCAGCGGCGGTGATTCAACGGACGAGAAAAGAATGTCTCGTCGAAGCAGGGGTTCCACGCGCCGCATCCGTACCCGTTCGGGGCCGAGAAGGGCCCCCATCCGGTTTGCCAACCCAATTCCTCGGCGCATGGCGGACTATCTCTGGCACTGTCGGTATAGCGGGGGGCGTGAGACAATCCGCAGCTCAATACCAAACGGGCCTCGATCGGCCGCGGAGGTCGCTACTTCTTCTCCTTCGAGCCCCGAGTCAGAAGCCACCAGTTCGCCGGGTGGGAAGGAACCCAGGAGCACGGAACTCCGGGCTGCTGACCTTCACGAGCCGTAGACCTCCAGTCGCGTGCCGAGCACGTGTCGGAGGCCGTGGAAATGGCAAGTGTGACGCCGTGCATTCCGACCTGCCAAGACGCGATCGAAATCGTATCGGCCTTGGCGGCCGCGATAAGCCCCTGGCCGAGCGACAGACCTCGCATCGGCGCAATCGTGAAATACCGGAAACGGCGTCCGAACCCGTAAGCGCGCAAAAAGTCGATGATCCAGACGGCGAGCATCTTCTCCGAGAATAGGCTTTTTCAGCCGAAGGCGGCTGCGACGAGGGACGTGGGGGCCAACGTCGCAGCCTTTGGCATGCTCGCAGTGATTGCCGCGCTCCCTCGCGTCGCGCTGAGTCAGATGGGCTTGATCCGAGTTGCCTAGCGATCCCGTCCCGCACCGTCCTCCGCGGAGCAACATGCGGGACGGACTCGCGGCGCCTACGGGCAGAACCAGGCCGGTCCGATCTGCATGCAGCCTGCCGTGATCCCGCTGCGCAAGGCGCATCGGAGAGGCCGCCGGGCGGATCACGCTGCGCTGACCCGCCAGACGGACTGCCGCTCAATCAGACCGTGGCCGGGGAGGAACTCGCGCGTTGAAACCGTCAGTATCGCCCGCCGCTGCGCTCTTGTTGCTTGATCCAATCCGACAAGGTCCGGGGCGACGATCCTTGTCCGGGGCGCGATGGTTTCGCGGTGGCAGGCCTGTTGCTCCGGTTCGTCGTCTCCGTCGGCGCGCGCGGGCGCGTCGCGGCATGGGCGCCAGAGACGCCCCTCGGCGCCGTTGTGAGCTTCTCCGCTTCCTCCTTCTCCAGCCGCAGCTTGCGCAGCCGCTCCATCTTCTCGCGCTCCGGATCGACGGGCGGCGGTGGCAGCTCGCGCTGGCGGGCTTCCTCGGCGGAGATCAGCAGACCCATGATGGCGCTTTCGCCGAGGGCCTTGCAGGCTTCGAGGCGGTGCAGACCTTCGACCAGGACAAAATGGTCCTTGTCGCGGCGGACGAGGATCGGCTCGCGCTGGCCGACCTCCAAAATGCTTTCGGCCAGCGCGTCGATCGCGTCCTGCTTCAGCGCCTTGCGCTTCTTGTCGGGGATGTGGATCTTGTCGATGGGGAAGCTTTCCGGTGCGGACACAGTCGAAACTCCGTCGTGGGCGCGCCGTCCGGCGTCAGGGTCGGAGGGGGCACGATCCCCGGATCCGCACCGCAGGGCGGAGGGAGGCAGACCGGGCACGTGTGGCTACAATAGAGACATTCGCCATCTCGCCGCAAGGAGCGGTGATGGGGCGTGATGGCTCCTGTCAGACCGCAAGGTGGATCATGCCGCTGTGATGGGCGCCCAATCGGCCGCGCTCGAAAATCGCTCACGCGTCAATTCATGCTGCTATGCTGCATCGCTCATACAGGAGGACGCCGCTCATGACGATACGCACACTCGTTGCCGCGCTGGCCGGGATTGCTCTCGCGTTGCCCGCCGCTGCCCTCGCGCAGGAACCGCCGGTCGAGGAGCAACTCGTCAATGCGATGAACAAGGTGTTCGGCGTGCACGCCGGCTTTCGCGCCAATCACGCCAAGGGCGTCGTGGTCGAGGGCAAGTTCAAGCCGTCGACCGAGGCGACGACCTTGAGCAAGGCGTCGCTGTTCAGCGGCGGCGAGATTCCGGTGACGGTGCGGTTCTCGGACTCCACCGGCGTGCCGAACCTGCCGGACGGATCCGGCGACGCCAATCCGCACGGCATGGCGGTGAAGTTTCATCTCGCCGACGGCAGCGACATGGACCTCGTGATCAACTCGCTGAAATTCTTCCCCGTCTCGACCGGTGCGGAGCTGCGCGATCTGTTCCTGGCGATCGCGGACTCTGGACCGAACGCGGCCAAGCCGACCAGGCTCGAGCAGTTCGTCGCCAGCCATCCCTCGGTGCCGGCGGCGCTCGGCACCATCGCGACGCCGGACAGTCTTGCCGACGAGGCCTATTTCGGCGTCAACGCCTTCGTCCTCGTCAACAGGGCCGGCGAGAAGCAGGCGGTGCGCTGGCAGATGCTGCCGGAGAAGGTCGTGCATATCGACCAGGAGGACGCGGCGAAACGCGCGCCGGACTTCCTGATGGCCGAGCTGCCGGCGCGGCTGAAGCAGGGGCCGGTGACGTTCCGCTTCAAGGCGCAGCTCGCCGCGGCCGGCGACGACACCAAGGATCCGGCAAAGCCGTGGCCTGACGATCGCAAGCTGGTCGAGCTCGGCGTGCTGACGATCGACAAGGCGGTCGAAGACAGTGACGCCGCGCAGAAGAAGCTGCTGTTCCTGCCGGGCCAGCTCACCGACGGCATCGAGGCCTCCGACGATCCGATGATCGACATCCGCAACGGCGCCTATGCCATCTCGTTCTCCCGGCGCAATCCGTGATGATGGTGGCATGACACGCCATGTGCCGTGCGCACCGCGCGGTGCGGCGGATCACGCTGCGCTGATCCGCCTGACGGGCCTCAGTCTGTCGTCATGGCCGAGGCGAGCCCCGCCATGATGCTGCGCGCCGCAGGCGGCGCTTGTGCTGATGACCGGACGATTTGGCGGCGAGCTCAAATCCGTATTTCCGGACGCGATCGGCCGTGACCTAGCTTCGTTCCATCCTCATCGCAATCCAGAACGAGCGGAAATGGGTGCATCTCTTCGGAGTGCAGGATCGGATCGACACCCTCTGCGGGGCCTTCGAGCCCGGCGAGTGAGCACGACACAACCGGCCGCAATTATGGATGCTTCGCGGCACGCGCCCCCGATGAGTTGCCGCAACGTTGACGAAGCCACGCCTCATTCGGTGCGATTGCGGCGGCGTCCGCCGCTTTCTCTCCCGATCGATGACGTCGCACAGGCTGCGCGATAACGGCGAAACCAAGAGCAGGGGTTGTCGACACGCATGGACCGCCGAGCGTCGGCGCGTCGAAGACGATGGCGACCGTGCAGCCGATGTGCCGCCCCGCTCGATGTGATGCAATCGAGGCGTGTAGTAGATGTGAAGGACGACGATCGCGAGGTGCGCGCGATCAGGAAGCATGCCGTCGAGCGCGGGGCCGCGCGCTGCGCCTCCAGTGAGTTCGGTGCGCACGTTCGTCTACGAATGAACTCATGAGCCGCGACGGCATCGCGCATCGCGCCGTTTGTCGCAATCGTGTCGCGCGCTGCTTCTTTTCGCCAGAATCCTGCATCTTGCGTGCAACAGTCAAAGCCGAATCTCGATCGCGTCGGGGGCCCGATCTGCATTCCTTCCGAATGACATTTTTCAATTCAGTTCGCGACACAATCTCACCCTCCTGATGCGGCCGCCGTTTGTTGCGGCACGTGTTCAGGAGTTGTGAGTTCGATGCGTCGCGTATTTGGCGTATGCCTTTGCCTATCTACTTTCGCAGGAAGTACGACATCGGTCTGGGCGACTGATCTCGCCCTGCCTCCCCCGCTCCCGCCGCCTGACGTCTTCGCCTACAGGTGGAGTGGCTGCCATGCCGGCGCGAATGCCGGGATGGCCTGGTCGCGCCAGCAGCAGACGTGGAGCCAGGTCGCCAATGCCGCCGCCGCGCCCGTTCAGCCCGTGCAGCAGCCGGTCGGCAACGCGAACAACCCGCCTGTGGTCAAACCGCCTGTGGTTGCAAACCCTGCGCCGAACCCGCCGCCGCCGAACAACCCCGGCGGGAATAACGGCGGATGGAAGCCGCCGCATAAGCCGCCGCAAAAGCCCCCGATCTGTGAGCGCGGCGACAAGGGCTGGTGGCAGCCCGGCAAGCCGTACGGCGACAAGGATCACGACTGGCCAAAGGTTGGATCGAAAGGCGGCGACAACAAGTCGTCCTGGCCGTCGGCGCCATCCAAGAACAAGGACAACAACTACAACGACGTCAAATATGGTGGCGGCTGGTTCGACAAGCATCACGACGACGACCATGACAAGTCGAGCGGCTGGTCGCAGCTGCATTCAAACGGCTACTCCGACAGATCGGCTTGGCTGCACCGTGATCGGCAGGACGATCACGACAAGCCGGCTTCCGGATGGGGTGGGAAGAAGGACGACGGATACGACAAGCCACTCGGTTTCGGCTGGTCGAAGCAGCCGCTGAAGAGCGAGCGTGACAGCTACGCCTGGCTGAAGCCGGATCAACGCGACGACGACAAGCATGGCGGCTATGGCTGGGGCGGCAAGCCGCGCGACAATGATGACGGCAAGGGCGGCTATGGCGACAAGCAGCCCGACAAGGATCATTGGCAGCAGCAGGGCGGCAACTACCATCATGGCGGATGGCCGTATCATCCGGACAAGCCCTGGCCGCCGAAGAATCCGCCGCCGAACAATGGCGGCGGCCAGCCGAACCCGCCGCCGCAGGGCAACAATGGCAACCCGCCGCCGCAGAACCAGCCGCCGGTGGCAGGCGGCGGCAACGTGGCGCCGCTGCCCGTCGCTGCCGTGCAGATTCCGACCGCCATCTCGAGCAATGGCAGCGACGTCATCGGCGGCCTGCAGCTCGGCTGCGATTATCAGATGGACCGCTTCGTCGTCGGCATCCAGGCCATGGCCGATATCGGCATCATCAACGCGTCGAGCCCGCTCGGGCCGGCGCTGACGATGAACACGCGGACGAGCAACCTCTACACCGCCACGGTGCGTGCCGGCTATCTCGTGACACCTGAGATCCTGGCCTACGTGCGCGGTGGTGCGGCGTGGACACGGACCAACGTTTCGGTCGTCAACACCGCCACCGGGCAGTCGGCGAGCGTGGCGTTCAACCGCAGCGGATGGACGGTCGGCGCCGGCGTCGAGTGGATGTTCGCCCGCAACTGGTCGGCCTTCGCCGAATATGATTACGCCGATTTCGGCACCGTGACCGGCACGCTGCCGGGCGCAGCCGCGATCACCGGAGGGCCGAACGTCGTCAGCCAGAAGACCCAGCTCCACACGGCGATGGTCGGTGTCAACTACCGCTTCGAGATGCTGTCGCGCGGCGGCCGCTGAGATCAGCAGCAGACGCATTGCATCCCACACGACAAAGGCCGCCTGGCTCATCCAGGCGGCCTTTTCGGTTTTGGTCGGCCGGCGCTCAGCTCGCGCGGACCGAGCTCAGGAACTTGCCGACCTCGTCCCTCAGGCGGCCACTGTCACGCGACAGCAGCTTCGCGGCCGACAGCACCTCGGAGGACGCGGTCCCGGTGCTGCTTGCGCCGCGCTGCACATCGGTGATGTTCGAGGAGACCTGCTGCGTGCCCTGGGCCGCCTGCTGGACGTTGCGTGAGATCTCCTGCGTCGCCGCGCCCTGTTGCTCGACTGCGGCGGCGATGGTGGCCGAGATCTCCGACAGGCGTTCGATGGTCTCGCTGATCTCGCGGATCGCGCCGACGGACTCCTGGGTGGCGGTCTGGATGCCCGCGATCTGCTGGCCGATGTCGCCGGTCGCCTTCGCGGTCTGCTCGGCAAGCGCCTTGACCTCGGTGGCGACCACGGCAAAGCCGCGTCCGGCGTCGCCCGCCCGTGCCGCCTCGATGGTGGCGTTGAGGGCGAGCAGGTTGGTCTGGCCGGCGATGCTGTTGATGAGCTCGACGACGTCGCCGATCCGCGCGGCCGCCTTCGACAGCTCGCCGACCCGCCCCGTGGTGGAGCGTGCCTGCGTGACGGCCTCGTTGGCCATGCGCGCGGACTGCTGCACCTGGCGGCTGATCTCGGTCACCGAGGAGGCCATCTCCTCGGTCGCGGACGCCACCGACTGCACGTTGGTGGACGCCTGCTCCGATGCCACGGCGACCGTCGTAGCCAGCGTCTGCGCCCGCTCCGCGGTGGCGCTCAACGAGCCGGCCGACGTCTCCAGCGTGCTCGAGGCAGCCGACACGGTTTCGACGATGCTGCCGACGGACGCCTCGAACTGATCCGCCATCTGGCTCATCTCGTGGCGACGCTGGGCGTCGGCGGCGGCCTGGTCCTCGGCGCGCTGCGCGATGCTCTGCTTCAGGTCGCCCTGCATGGCTTTCAGGGAGGTGGCGAGGGCTCCGACCTCGTCGGCCTGCTCGATGGTGAGGGTCTGGTTGAAGTCGCCTTTGGCGATGCCATTGGCAAACGCGGCGCAATCCTGGATCGGACGGGCAATGCCCCGTGCCGCCACCCAGATGAGGAAGATCGCAAGCGCCGTGATCACCGTTCCGACCCCGAGCTGCCACAGCGTGTTGTTGGTCGAGCGGCCGCTGAGCGAGGCGTCGAGCTGCCGTGCGGAGGCGAGAACGACGTCGCGCGGGACGGAGATCACGACCGACCAGGGCGTGTCGGTGAGACCGAATGTGATCGGGGCGTAGATGTCGACGTTGGGATTGTTGGGCTCGTCGAGAACGGTGCCCTTGCCGGTTCGAACGATGGCGGCGCTGTCGGCCCAGCGCGAGTCGGCCTCGGCGGCGGATTTGCCGATGACGTTCTGGTCGGCGCTGTCGGCGACGACGAGGCCGGTGTCGTTGAGGATCACGACCTTGCCCTTGCCGTCGAACAGCGAGGTGTTGATCTTGACCGCCAGCTTCTGCACGAAGTCGAGATTGTAGTCGGCGCCGGCGAGACCGCGGAATTTGCCGTCAATCATGACGGGAACGGACATCGTGGCCAGGAACACCGGCTTGCCCTGGACGATGTAGGGCAGCGGTCCGAGGATGTTCTCCCTCCCGGTGGTGCTCGGGTTGATGTACCAGGCGCCCTTCACGAGGCCATTCTGATGGCGCTCGCTGCTGTCGTATTCGACCAGCGGCTGCACGGCGATTGCGCCGCCGGCGCTTCGCGTCCAATAGGGGAGGAAGCGGCCGGTGTGGTCGGAGCCCATTTCCTTGTTGGCCTTGAAGGCCGCATCGTTGCCGTCCAGCCCGTCGGGCTCCCAGGCCGAATAGGTGCCGTTGAAGGCGGGATTGAGCTCCAGCACATGCCGCAGCACGGCGTTGAGCTGCGCGCGGCGGGCGCTCGTGGCGGTCCCGTTCTTGGCGTCCGCCAACACCGCAAAGGACTGCGCCAGGGTGCGCGCGGCGTCGAACCCGACCTCCAGCTCGGCCTTGATGACGTTGGCCTCGGTGGAGGCCCGGTTCATCAGGCTTTCCTTGGTCTGGCGATCGACGAGCTGCATCACCTCGTGGTTGACGTACTGGTTCATGCTCTGCGTCGAGAACAGACCGTAGCCGATCAGGATGACGCAGGTGAGCGCCAGGCAGAAGCCGGCGATCAAGGCGATCTTGGTCTGGATGGAGCGTATTGCCGCAAAGGATAGGCGCATGTTTCCCTCTCATGGTTGCCTCGCGACACCGGGCAATGACGTTCGTCGGTGCGAAGCGCGTGCGGGAACCATCCGGACTGAGGATTAATGCGCTTTAAGGCACCGGCTCCATTTCAGGGCGCACGGACCAGTTCGGGCGAGGGAGTGTCGCAGTGTTGCGACACCCCCGTAGTCGTCCGGGGAAAGTGAGGCATCGGTCGCGGCCCCGGCGGCGAGCGAAGGATTGCAGCCTGGTCGGCGTTCCTTGACGCCGGTCAAACCGCGGTGCTGTAGTTGCGCTAGTCTAGCAATAAGCCGCGCTAACGCGGGCAGAGCCGGGAGGAGGGACATGGGGCGTTCGCCCGGGAATGCCCATTCGGATCGCGTCCTGGAGGCCTTGGCCAAGGGGGATGCGAAGGCTGACGCAGACAGCAGAGCCGACAGAGGCGCGCCGGCGGTCTCGGCGCTCGCGGCATCATGGCGCCGCTCCGGCCATCTCCATGCGCTCGATCCCGCCACGCCGAAGCTGCCGGCTCGCCTGACTGCCGCCGAAATCGCGGACGCGCGCGCGCGGCTCGGGCGGCTGCTCGCGATCGCGCAGGCGAGCCTCGACCGGCTGTTCCTGGCGGTTGGGGGCGTCGGCTGCTCGGTGCTGCTCGCCGATGCCGACGGCACCGTGCTCGAGCGCCGCGGCGCCCGCGGGGACGACGCCACCTTCGAATCCTGGGGCCTGTGGACCGGCGCGGTGTGGAGCGAGCGGCACGAGGGCACCAACGCCATCGGCACCTGCCTGGTCGAGAAGCGGCCGCTGACCATCGACCGAGATCAGCACTACCTGTCGCGCAACGCGCGCCTGTTCTGCACCACGGCGCCGATCTTCGACGAGCACGGTCAGCTCAAGGCCGCGCTCGACGTCTCCTCCTGTCGTGCCGATCTGACCGAAGGCTTCAGCCGGCTGATCGCGACCACCGTCGCGGATGCCGCGCGCCTGATCGAGGCGGAGAATTTCCGCCAGGCCTTTCCGCACGCCCGCATCGTGCTCACGCCGGACAGCGAGCGCGAGATCAACTCGCTGCTGGCAGTCGATCGCAACGACCTCGTCATCGGTGCCACACGGGCGGCGCGCCGTGCGCTCAACCTTTCTTCGTCCGCGCTGGCGCGCCCGGTGCCAGCCGGCGACCTGATCAAGGACGCAACCACCGAGGGCGACGACATCGACGCCGCCGAGCGTGCTGTTCTGAAGCGCGCGCTGGCGCGCGCCGGCGGCAACGTCTCGAAGGCGGCGAAGGAGCTCGACATGTCGCGCGCCACCCTGCACCGGAAGATGAAGCGGCTCGGGCTCGAGCGGTGAACGCGCCGCGGCTGTCGAATCGCAGCCAAGATGTCGCAGAACTGCGACACTTCCTCGGACGCGCTCGCTCCGGCCTCTGGTCTGTTGCGTCGGTTTGATCGAGCCTGTCTCCAACGCCGTGTGCATCGGCGTGAATGGGAGAGACAGATGACCAAGGTTGACGTCAATGCGGCGTTCAAGCCGCCGTTCGCTGCGCGTTACGACAATTTCATCGGCGGCGCCTGGAAGGCCCCCAACGCCGGCAAATATTTCGACAACATCTCGCCGATCACCGGCCAGCCGGTGTGCCAGATCGCGCGCTCCGATGCCTCTGACATCGAGGCCGCGCTCGACGCCGCGCATGCCGCCAAGGACGGCTGGGCCCGCGCCAGCGTCACCGAGCGCGCGATGGTCCTCAACCGGATCGCCGACCGCATGGAGGCCAATCTCGACAAGCTCGCGCTCGCCGAGACCTGGGACAATGGCAAGCCGATCCGCGAGACGACCGCCGCCGATATCCCGCTCGCCATCGATCACTTCCGCTATTTCGCCGGCGTGATCCGCGCGCAGGAAGGCTCGATCGCCGAGATCGACCACGATACCATCGCCTATCACTTCCACGAGCCGCTCGGCGTCGTCGGCCAGATCATTCCGTGGAATTTCCCGATCCTGATGGCGGCCTGGAAGCTCGCGCCCGCGCTCGCCGCCGGCAACTGCGTCGTGCTCAAGCCGGCCGAGCAGACACCGGCCTCGATCCTCGTGCTGATGGAGATCGTCGGCGACCTGCTGCCGCCGGGCGTGCTCAACGTCGTCAACGGGTTCGGCCTCGAAGCAGGCAAGCCGCTGGCATCGTCGAACCGCATCGCCAAGATCGCCTTCACCGGCGAGACCTCGACGGGGCGGCTGATCATGCAATATGCGTCCCAGAACCTGATCCCGGTCACGCTCGAACTCGGCGGCAAGTCGCCCAACATCTTCTTCAAGGACGTCTGCGCCGAGGACGACGACTTCCTCGACAAGGCGATCGAGGGCTTCGTGATGTTCGCGCTCAACCAGGGCGAGGTCTGCACCTGCCCGAGCCGTGCGCTGATCCACGAGTCGATCTACGAGCGCTTCATGGAGCGCGCGCTGAAGCGCGTCGGCGCGATCGTGCAGGGCAGCCCGCTCGATCCCGCCACCATGATCGGCGCGCAGGCCTCCTCGGAGCAGCTCACCAAGATCCTGTCCTACATCGACATCGGCAAGAACGAGGGTGCGCAGCTCCTGATCGGTGGCGAGCGCAACATGCTCGGCGGCGATCTCGCCGGCGGCTATTACGTCAAGCCGACGGTGTTCAAGGGACACAACAAGATGCGCGTGTTCCAGGAGGAGATCTTCGGGCCGGTCGTCTCGGTCACGACCTTCAAGACCGAGGACGAGGCGCTGGCGATCGCCAACGACACGCTCTACGGCCTTGGCGCCGGCGTGTGGAGCCGCGACGCCAACACCTGCTACCGCTTCGGCCGCAACATCCAGGCGGGGCGCGTCTGGACCAACTGCTATCACGCCTATCCGGCGCATGCGGCGTTCGGCGGTTACAAGCAGTCCGGCGTCGGACGCGAGACCCACAAGGTGATGCTCGACCACTACCAGCAGACCAAGAACATGCTGGTCAGCTACAGCCCGAAGAAGCTCGGCTTCTTCTGAGGCAGGGGGCGCCGGGCCGGTCGGGCATGAGCGCCCCGACCGGTCCGTGCGCGTCTCACGAGGTTGCGTGGCGTCACGTACGCACCTCCTGGTCCTTGTGCCACATCTTCCGACAAGGCGACGGCCGATGCGATCCTCCGGCCAGCGGTCCAGACCCAACGCCGACCATCGAGCCGGCGCGTCCCGTCCCTGCCGCGGGCGGTCTCTGTAGTTTGGCGGACCTCCCGGTTAACGCGATGTTTGACAGTTAACGTCAGATTGAGGCCGGTGAGGCGGACAGCCTTTTTCCTGAGCCGACGAAAGCCGGTCGATGGGGGTCTCGGTGACACCCGGCCGCATGCCGGACGACGCCGGTTCCGCCAGCGCGTCGACCGGACCGTCCGTGAAGGCCGGGACATCCCGTCTGTCCGCCCCGCATCGTGATGACCGCAAGGAGGACCAGCCATGGCCCACGTTGTGAAGCCGACGGGAATCGAGCACATGCTCGGCGAAGAAGACCTGATCGTCTCGAAGACCGACCGCAAGGGACGCATCACCTACGCCAACGACGTCTTCGTTCGCATGGCCAGGTATAGCTATGACGAGCTCCTGGGAGCGCCTCACAGCCTGATCCGCCATCCCGAGATGCCGCGCTGCGTCTTCAAGCTGCTGTGGGACACGCTGGAGGCCAAGCGCGAGATCTTCGCCTATGTCGTCAACCTGGCCAAGGACGGCAGCCATTATTGGGTGCTCGCCCATGTGACGCCGACGCTGGACGACCAGGGCAATATCATCGGCTACCATTCCAACCGCCGCAGACCCGAGCGTGCGCCGATCGAGCGGCTCAAGTCCATCTACAAGGCGCTGTGCGACGAAGAGGCGCGCCACGCCAATGCCAAGGACGGCCTGCGCGCAAGCTTTGACATGATGGTCGCGGTGATCAAACAACAAGGCGTTGAATATGATGAGTTCGTGCTCTCTCTCTAAGGCGCAGATCGCGATCGCGGCGGCGGCGCTGCTGACACTCGGCGGGCTGGCCTGGCTCGTCGTCGCCGGCGCGACCCCGCCCGCGGCAGGCGGAGCGCTGCTCATCGCGGTCGCGCTGCTGCTCGGCCTTGCCCTGTGGCAGCTGCGGTTGGCGGCCGCCGTGGTCGCGGAAGCGGCCATGGTGTGTCACAGCGCGGCCAAAGGCAACCTCGAGCCGCGGGTGCTGAGCCGGCGCCAGCACGGCGACATCGGTTTGTTGCAGAAATCGATCAACGACATGCTCGACATCACCGACGCCTTCGTGCGCGAAGCGTCGGCGTCGATGGACTATGCCAGCCGCGGCAAGCATTTCCGCAAGATCATGGCGCGAGGCCTGCCTGGCGCATTCCGCCGGTCCGCGGCGATCATCAACCAGGGCACCGACAGCCTCGGCCGCCGGGTGGTCGACATTTCGGGTCTGGCCCGGCAGTTCGGCACCCAACTCGATCAGATCGTCGTCAGCCTCGTCGGTGCGGCGGAGGATCTCGAGTCCGATGCCGGCCACGTCGCGACGGCCGCGACGGAAACCAGCCGCCAGACCGAGGATGTGATCGCCGCCTCGGGGCGCGCGTCGTCCAATGTTCAGACGGCGGCGGGCGCGGCCGATCAGCTCGCGTCCTCGATCGCCGAAATTGGCCGGCAGGTTTCACGCTCCACCGAAAGCGCCGGGCGTGCGGTCAGCGAGGCCAATCGTGCCGGCGGGGAGATCCGCGAACTGGCCGATGCCGCGGTCCGGATCGGCGACGTGGTCAAGCTGATCAGCGAGATCGCGGAACAGACCAATCTCCTGGCGCTCAACGCGTCGATCGAAGCGGCGCGGGCCGGCGACGCCGGGCGCGGTTTTTCCGTCGTTGCGGCCGAGGTCAAGAGTCTTGCCGATCAGACCGCCAAGGCGACCGAAGAGATCAGCGCCAAGGTCAACGAGATGCAGCACTCGACCTCCACGTCGGTCGCGTCGGTCGAGGCGATCGCGCGAACGATCGCCGAGATCGACGAGATCGCTTCCGCCATCTCGGCCGCGGTCGACCAGCAGGCGGCGGCGACGCGAGACATCGCACACAACGTTCAGGAAGCCTCGTCCGGCACGGCACGGGTCGCGTCCAATGTCGGCGCGATCAGCAGCGCTGCCGCCGACACCGGCCGGATCGCGGCGCGGGTCAACAATGCCTCCGAGCGGGTCCATGGTGAGGTCGAGACGCTGCGTCGCGAGGTCGACCAGTTCATGAAGCGGCTGATGGCAACGGGATAGCTGCGGCGGTGTGCGGGCAGGTGTCTGCCGCGCGACCGTCGAGCGCCCGGCCGGCCTGGGCCCGATCAGCTCGCGGCGCGTGCCGGCTTCACCGGCCCGACATCCACCTGGATCTCATCGCCCTCGACCTGCAGCGGGTAGGCGTGCAACGCATTGCGGACGAGATGGGTGACGCACTTGCCGTGGGTGGCGTCGAAGCCCCATTGATGATGCGGGCAGGTGATCGTCCGGCCGTCGAAGGTCGCTTCCGCCAGCGGCACGTCGGCATGCGGGCAGCGGCCGCGATAGGCCTTCAGCTCGCCGCCACGGGGCCAGAGCAGCAGCACGCTCTTCTTGCCGACCTGGTACAGGCCCATGCCGCCTTCGGTCATGGCGCTTGTCGGACAGACTGCGGTGAAAGCCATCGGATCGCCTGCTGATTGATGCGGTCAGGCAGGCCCACGCAAGTTCCGGACCAGCGGAAAGCGGGACAAACAGGGGAGTCTTGTCGCAAACGCGACAAGGCGCAGCGCAGGTTGAATTCCCCCGTCGAGAACGTTGTTTGCCACATCTGCCATCGACGTGCGAGTCTACGGCGATCGGTCGTTGAAGGCACGCCGACGAGACAGAATGTGGTTCCAAGCACAACGCCGCCCCAGAGAGGGCGGCGCTTCTCGATGCTTTCAATCAGATGCGGGTCGACGATCGAACTCTATTCCTTCCGCTCCGAGGTCCAACCCTTGTACTCGCCGACATTGTCGCGCGTGATCAGCTTGGAGGGCAGCAGCTCGACCGTCGAGGCCGGTTTCTGGCCATTGAGCAGGCCGACGCCGATCTGCACGGCGCGGCGGGCCATGAAGAACGGATCCTGCGAGGCCGAGGCTTGGATCTGCTGCGAGGCCGGATCCTTCAGCGCCGCCTCGATGTCGGGGGCGCCGTCGACCGCAGTGATGATGATGCCGGTGCGCTGCTGCTGACGCGCAGCGAGATCGGTGCCGATCGCCTGCGGATCGTTGATGGCGAAGATGGCGTCGATCTTCGGGAAGCGGGTGAGATAGCCCTGCGTCACCGTGAGGCCGCCCTCACGCGAGCCCTTGCCGTCCTGGTCGCTGGAGAGAACCTTGATGCCGGGGGCCTTGGCGAACACGCTCTTGCAGCCGTTGACGCGGTCGATCACCGCCGACACCTGCGGCCCGTTCTCGATGATCACGTCACCCTTGCCGCCGAGTTTGTCGACGATGTACTGGCACGAGATCTCGCCGGCCTGCACGTTGTTGGTCGTCACGGTGGCATCGGCGCCCTCGGCCGCGGTGTCGACCGCAACGACGAGGATGCCGGCCGCCTGCGCCTTCTTGATCGCCGGGCCGATCGCCTTGGGATCTCCCGGGTTGAGCAGGATCATGTCGACGCCGGCGGCGATGAAATTGTCGATCTGGGTGACCTGCTTGCCGAGATCATATTCGAAGCCGACCGCGGTGATCTTGACGTTGGGATTGGTCTTCTTGGCCTCGAACTCGGCGCCCTTCGACAACGCGACGAAGAACGGGTTGCCGAGTGAACCCAGCGACACGCCGATCGATTTCAGCTCCTTGGCCGATGACGGCGCGGAGCTCATCACGAGCGCCAGCGCGGCACCGGCTGATAACATCGACTTGACCATGTGTTTCCTCCCTGGTCCTTCCTGTTCGTCTACGCACGGCGGACCAGTGGCCGTGGAAGAATGCGTTGTGGCGGGCCCCGGTGGCGCCCGCCATGTTGTCTCAGGTGCGGGCCGAGCCCTGCAGCCGGTAGCGGTCGAGCGCGACGGCGCCGATGATCACGAGGCCCTTGATGACGTATTGCCAGATGTCGGACACGCCGACCAAGATGAGCCCGTTCGACAACACCGCGATGATGAGCGCGCCGACCAGCGTGCCCCAGATCGAGCCGATGCCGCCGACGAACGACGTGCCGCCGAGAATGACGGCGGTGATCGCGTCGAGCTCGTAGGACTGGCCGAGCTGCAGACCGTTCGCCGCATAGAGCCGCGCCGCCTGCATGCCGCCGCCGAGGCCGGCGAGCAGGCCGGACATGCCGTAGACGAAGATCAGCACCGCCCAGACCTTGATGCCGGCGAGCCGCGCGGCGCTCTCATTGCCGCCGACGGCATAGATGTGCACGCCGAGCACGGTCCGGCGCAGGATCAGCCAGGAGCCCAGGATCACCAGCAGCGCGATCACCGACAGCCAGGGGATCGAGACGACGCCGGGAATGATCGTCAGCGAGGCGTTGCCGATGAAGGCGTAGGGAATCGATGGGTTGAACACGGTGGTGTCGCCACCCATCAGGCGGGCGAGACCGCGCACCGCCGTGAGCGACCCGAGTGTCACGATGAACGGCGGCAGCCGCAATAGCGCGATCAGCGCGCCATTGACGACGCCGAAGGCAAGGCCCGTCAGCACCGCGGCCGGCAGCCACAGTGCGCCGAGATCGGGCATCTTCGACAGTGTCAGGCCGGCCATGGCAGCCGCGGCGAGGATCGAGCCGACCGACAAATCGATGCCGCCGGTCAGGATGACGAAGGTCATGCCGGCGGCGAGCACGGTATTCACGGCGGCCTGCTGCAGCACGATGCCGAGATTCTGTCCGGAGAAGAAGCGTCCGTCGGACAGCATGTGGAAGCCGACGCAGAGGATCAGCAGCACCGGCAGCATGCCGGCGGCGCGGATCATCAGCCGTAGCCGCTGCTGCTTGTTGTCCGATGCGGACGGCAGGCCGGATGAAGGCGCGGTCTTGGCTTGCGACGAACTGTTGTCAGGCATCGACGTGCTCCGTCCCGGTGGCCAGCGCCATGATGTCTTCCTGGGTGATGGGGGATGTCGCGCTCTGCTGCAGCTCGCCGGCCAGATGCCCTTCGCGCATCACCAGCACGCGGTCGCAGATGCCGAGAATTTCCGGCAGGTCGGACGAGATCACCAGGATCGCGGTGCCGGACTTGGCGAGATTGTCGATGATCGAATAGATCTCGGACTTGGCGCCGACATCGACGCCGCGGGTCGGCTCGTCCAGGATCAGGACCTTCGGCGCGGTCGCAAGCAGGCGGGACAGCAGCACCTTCTGCTGATTGCCGCCCGACAGGCCGCCGACGGTGACGCCCGGATTGGGAGCGCGGATGCCGAGCGCGCTGAACGCCTCGTCGGCGCGTGCGCGCGCCTTGTCGCGGTCGAGAATGCCGCCGGGCTTCGCGTCCCGTCCGATCACGGCGAGGTTGATGTTGTCGGCGCAGGACATGTCGAGGAACAGCCCGAGCGCCTTCCTGTCCTCGGTCAGATAGGCGATGCCGGCATCGAGCGCATCGCGCGGCGTGTCGATGCTGACTTTCTCGCCGTCGAGCTCGATGTGTCCGGTCGTCTTCGGCGCGGCTCCGATGATGAGATGCGCGAGCTCGGTGCGTCCGGCGCCGATCAGCCCGGCGAGGCCGACCACCTCGCCGGCATGAACGGTCAGCGAGCAATTCTTGACGCGATGGCCGTCGCCGAGGTCGACGGCGCTGAGCACCGCGCGATCACGCTTGGCGTGCGGGTCGTGGTCCTTCTTGTAGAACGACGACACGTCGCGGCCGACCATCATGCGGACGATGCTGTCGGCGCGGATCTCCGGCTTGTCGAGCGAGCCGACCAGCCGGCCGTCGCGCAGCACGGTGACGCGGTCGCCGAGCGCATAGACCTCGTCCATGCGATGCGAGATGTAGATGATGGCGAGCCCTTCGGCGCGGAGCTGGCGGATCAGCGCGAACAGCTTCTCGCTCTCGCCGGCCGACAGCGAGGTGGTCGGCTCGTCCATGATCAGGATCTTGGATCGTGCATGCAGCGCGCGGGCAATCTCCACCAGCTGGCGCTGGCCCATCGACAACTCGGCCACCAAGGTGGAGGCCGTGAAATCGGCGCCGAGCCGGTCCAGGATCGGTCCGACGCCCTCGCGCATCGCGCTGCGCGCGAGCAGGCCGCTCTGCGACAGCTCGCGGCCGAGATAGATGTTTTCGGCGACCGTCAGGTTCGGCGCCAGCGACAACTCCTGGTAGATGATCGAAATGCCGGCGTTGCGGCCGCCCATCGGCCCTTCGATGCGCACCGGCCGGCCCTCGATGCGGATCTCACCGCCGGGATCCGGGCGATAGGCGCCGGAGAGAATCTTCATCAGCGTGGATTTGCCGGCACCGTTCTCGCCCATCAGCGCATGGACTTCGCCGGCGTAGACGGTGAGGTCGACCTTGTGCAGGGCCTTGATGGTGAAGAATGACTTCGACACCCCGCGCATCTCGAGGATCGGACCGCTCATCGTGCCTCCCAATGCACGTCGTCTCGTCGTCCGCGGCTCGTTGATCGCTGGCGCGGGAAGCCATTAAACTAGAGGCTGTTGCCGAATACAATATGAAAGAGACGCCGCCGCAACACGTCGCCGCGACGAATGCCTTTCGGAGATCCGGTTAGCTCGGCCGACGATAGAGCTGTCGCCAGCGCGGCCGCCGCTCGGCATAGGCTGCCGACAGCGCGACGTCCGGAGCGAAGGTCCGCACGCGCGCCGGCGGCGTGCAGACCGCGCCGATGTCCTCACCGGTGACGGCAAGACGTGCCAGCCGCGCCGCGCCGAAGGCGGCGCCGGTCTCGCCCTCGGCCAGCCGATGAACGGGAATGCCGAGCACATTCGCCAGGATCGCCAGCCAAAGGTCCGAGCGCGATCCGCCGCCGATCGCATCCGCTTCGGCAATGACGAGCCCGGTTTCCGTCAGCGCGTCGCGGCAGTCGGCCAGTGCGAAGGCAACGCCCTCGAGCACCGCCTGGACGATGGCGTTGCGGTCGGTGGCGTGGCTCAGGCCGTCGAGCAGGCCGCGGACATGGGGATCGTCATGCGGCGTGCGCTCGCCCGCGAGATAGGGCAGGAAGCTGACCGGCGACGGCGCGGCGGGGCCCGCGCCCAGCGGGGCGAGCAGCTCGGTCTCGCTCGCGCCGAGCAGCCGCGCGACCCAGGCGAGGCATGAGGCCGCCGACAGCATCGCGCCAGCCTGTATCCACATCGCCGGGATGGCATGACAGAAGGTGTGAACGACGCGCTCGGGATTGGCCGTGACGGCGTCGACCGGCGAGATCACGGCGCCGGACGTGCCGAGCGTGATGAACGTGGCGCCCGGCCGGATCGCGCCGATGCCGACGGCGCCGGCCGGGTTGTCGCCTGCGCCTCCCGCGATGGTTGGGCGCTTCGTCATGCCCCAGCGTTCCGCGAGGTTACTGCGCAGCCGGCCTGCCGGCGCGCAGCCTTCGACGAGGCGCGGCATCTGCGCACGGGTGAGGCCGGTGGCGGCGAGGCCCTCGTCGCACCAGTCGCGCCTGGTGACATCGAGCCAGAGCGAGCCGGACGCATCGGACATGTCCTCGATCGCATCGCCCGTCAGCACCAGCCGGACATAGGCCTTCGGCAGCAGAACCAGCCGCGTGGCCGCGAAGATCTCGGGCTCGTGCGCCGCGATCCACATCAGCTTCGGCGCGGCGAAGCCGGGCATCGCCTTGTTGCCGGTGATCGTGCGCAAGGCGGGCCAGCGCTGCTCCAGCGCAGCGCATTCGCGCTCCGACCGGCCGTCGTTCCAGAGAATGCAGGGCCGCAACGGATTCATCGCGGCATCGAGCAGCACCGGGCCATGCATCTGGCCCGACAGGCCGATGGCGTCCACCGCCGCCAACGCGCCGGGATGATCGGCCTTCAGCGCATCGAGCGTGGCGAACACCGCGCCGATCCATGCGGCGGGGTCCTGCTCGGCCCGGCCCGGTCGCGGCACGTCCATCGTCAAGGCGTGGCTGCGGCTCGCAACGACGCGCTGCGTGTCATCGACGATGATCGTCTTGACCGCGGATGTTCCAAGATCGATGCCGAGATACATGACGTCTCACGCCTGCGTGCGCAACGACGGATACGGAGTGGAGCGATACCAGACTCCTGATAGCCTTGTCATCCGAACGCGAGTCATCGCAGCGCGCTGAGGCGAGATCATTTTCACGGAGTCGAGACATGGAGCCATCTGACCAACCAGCCGAACGGGCGTCGCGTCTCGTCGGACACTACGCGCTGGTGACGGGCGCAACGCAAGGCATCGGCCGCGCGATCGCGGTGCGGTTTGCCGAGGAGGGTGCGCATGTCGCGATCAATTTCGGCGGCCCGTCGCCGTCCGGCGACGAAACCCTGGCGCTGGTGCAGGCCGCCTCTGCCGCGCATGGTCACGGCTCGCGTGATCACGTTGCCGTGAAGGCCGACATCGGCGTCGAGGCCGAGATCGCCGAGATGTTCGAGACGGTGCTGAAGCGCTGGCCCCGGCTCGACTGCCTGGTCAACAATGCCGGCTTTCAGCGGGAATCGCCCAGCGAGGCGCTCGACGTCGACACGTATCGCAAGATCCTCGAGGTCAACCTCAACGGTGCCGTGCTCTGCGCGCGTCACGCGCTGGCGCATTTCGTCACGCGCGGCGGCGGCAACATCATCAACACCTCAAGCGTGCACCAGATCATTCCGAAGCCCGGCTATCTCGCTTATTCGATCAGTAAGAGCGCGATGGCGGGCCTCACGCGGACCCTGGCGCTCGAATTCGCCGGGCGCGGCATCCGCGTCAATTCGGTCGGGCCGGGCGCCGTCGACACGCCGATCAACGCGGCCTGGACCGGGGACCCGGCCAAGCGCGCGGCGGTCGAGTCCCACATTCCGATGGGGCGGGTGGCGAGCCCGGAAGAGATCGCCGGCGTGTTCGCCTTTCTCGCCTCGTCCGAAGCGAGCTACATCACCGGACAGACGATCTATGCATGCGGCGGCATCACGCTGTTCGGCGAATTCCGAGACAATTGGGCGAGCTGATCCCAGCCCTGCATCGCTCATGCGCGCGTGCGCGTACCATCATTCGCATTGTATCCACTTGCATTGTCATCGTCGCGGTGAGGATCTCTTAAGCATCCGCGGCGCATGGCAGCCCTTCGCGGGTGCAGCGAGATTTCGTTAAGGCGTGGGTACGAGAGTGCGCGCGCTTGGCGAACTGGAATTGCGATGCATCGATTGGACCCGGACATTCGTCGCGATCTCGCGCATCTGCTGTACAGCTCGATGCCGCTGGTCGGGACGATCTCGGCCGCCGCCGTCGTGATCGGCAGCGTGATGGCCTGGGTTGCGCGCGATCCGGGCTACGCCGCGATCACGGTGGTGCTGCTGGTGATCGGCGCCCTTCGTGTTCTCAAGCTACGGATGTTCGCCGCGCGCTTCGATCGGCTCGATCACGATGCGATCATTCGCTGGGAACGCCTCTACGGCCTCGGCGCCGCCGCCTTCGGTCTGGCCGTCGGTGCGTTGTCGGCACGCGCGTTTCAGATCGGCGACGGGCCGGGCATCTGGATGTGCTTCGGCCTGTCGATGGCCTTCTGCGTCGGCATCGTGTCGCGTGTCAGCCCATGGATCGTCATGACCTCCTCGGCGGTGCTGCTGATTCCGACCGTGGTGGCCTGCCTGATGCAGCCCGAGCCGGTGTACCGGATGGGCGCCGGCATGGTGGTGCTGTTCTGGATCACGCTGCGCGGCACGTCGTATCGACTCACGGCCGCCTTCACCGAGCGGATCACGGCGCAGCAGGCCTTGGCGCGGCAGGCGCTGCGCGATTTCCTCACCGGCCTGCCGAACCGCGCCGCGTTCATCGCCGCGCTCGGCCGGTGCGATCGCCCCGTCGCCATCATCGCGGTCGATCTCGATGGCTTCAAGCTCGTCAACGACCGGTTCGGCCATCAGGCCGGTGACGAGCTGCTGTGCCAGGTCGGCGCACGTCTGCAGGATTGCCTCGGCGAAACGGGCCTGGCGGCGCGGTTCGGCGGCGACGAATTCATGCTGCTGCTGCCCGCGGTGGGACGTGACGCCGCTCTCGTGTTCGCGCAAGCGGCGGTGACGGCGCTGTCGCAACCCTTCACGCTGGCTGGAACGCGCGTTCAGATCGGCGCCAGCGCCGGCATCCTGGTCACCGAGGATCGGCAGGCGGACACCGAGGCGCTGCTCGACCAGGCCGATCGCGCGCTCTATGCGGCCAAGCGTGCCGGCGGCCAGCGTTGGTGCTGGGCCGACGAGCACATGGCCGTTGCCGTCGCATGCACGGCGAGCAGCGAGGCGCCGACGCTGGCGCTCGCGGACTAGCAGCACGATGGCAGCCTGACCGTTCCACGCGGACGCTGGCAAGCTCGGACCGCGGCCGCTAATGTGGCCGGCAGAAGCCGACGAACGGCGCACGATGTCAGGAGGAGCGGCCGATGCGGAGCATCAGGATCGGCGCCGGAGCGGGCTATTCCGGTGACCGGATCGAGCCTGCGGTGGAGCTTGCGGCGAAGGGCGGCCTGGACTATCTCGTGTTCGAGTGCCTGGCGGAGCGCACGATCGCGCTGGCGCAGCAGGCGCGCATGAAGGATCCGGCCGCCGGCTATGATCCGCTGCTGGCGGCGCGCATGCAGGCCGTGCTGCCGATCTGCCGCGCCAACAAGGTCCGTATCATCACCAACATGGGGGCGGCCAATCCGGTCGCCGCGGCCGAAGCCACCCGCACCATCGCGCGCCGGCTTGGACTGAAGGGGCTGAAGATCGCGGCCGTGACCGGCGACGATGTTCTGGAGCCGTTGAAGACAGCGGATGTCATGCTCGACACCGGCGACACGATCCGGGCACTCGGCAATCGGGTCGTCTCGGCCAACGCTTATGTCGGGGCGGGCGCGATCGCGGAGGCGCTCGCGGCCGGCGCGGATGTCGTGATCACCGGGCGCGCCGCCGACCCGGCGCTGTTTCTCGGACCTTTGATCCACGAGTTCGGCTGGGCCCTGGATGATTGGGACCGGCTCGGGCAGGGCACCGTCGTCGGTCATCTGCTCGAATGCGCTGGACAGATCACCGGCGGCTATTTCGCCGATCCCGGAGCGAAGGATGTTCCCGATCTCGCCCGGCTCGGCTTTCCGATCGGCGAGGTGCGCGAGGATGGCGAACTGATCGTGACCAAGGTCGCGGGCTCCGGCGGCTGCGTCACGCCGGCGACCGTGAAGGAGCAACTGCTCTATGAGATCCACGATCCCGTGCAATATTTCCAACCCGACGTCGTGGCGGATTTCTCGCAGGTGACCGTCGAGGAGCTTGGTCCGGACCGGGTCAGGGTGGTCGGCGGTCGCGGCCGGCCGAAGACGGGACTGCTGAAGACCTCGGTCGGCTATCTCGATTCCTATATCGGCGAGGGTCAGATCTCCTATGCCGGCCCTGGCGCGGTCACGCGCGGCCGCCTTGCGCTCGATGTCGTCAGGGAGCGCCTCGCGCTCACCGGCGTGGCGGTGAACGAGCTGCGCTGCGACCTGATCGGGTTGAATGCGCTGCATGGCGACGATCGCGCACAGGGCGCCGAGCCCTACGAGGTGCGCGTTCGTGTCGCCGGGCGGACCGAGACGATGGCGGAGGCGATCCGCATCGGCAACGAGGTCGAGACGCTCTACACCAATGGCCCGGCAGGTGGCGGCGGCGCCTGGAAATCGGCGCGCGAGGTGATCGCCGTCGCCTCCTGTCTCGTTGCCGAGGATGCGCCGCAGCTCTGCGTCGGCATGCTGACGGCCTGAGTTTTCAAGGGCTTCACGGATCGCTCTCGGCGGCGCAAGCTGGCCGTCATGGTTGCGGTGCCTGAGAACAGCGAGAATTCAGTCCATGTATGACGTCATTGTGGTCGGCGGCGGCTCCGCGGGAGCGGTCGTCGCTGCGCGCCTGTCCGAAGACCCCCGGACGCGGGTCCTGCTGCTCGAAGCCGGCGCGGACTGGCGCGCGGACGACGCGCCGTGGGAGATCGTGACGCCCAACCCGATTCCGATCATCCATGATCGCGCCTTCCAGGAGAAATGGCAGTGGCCGGAGTTGATGTCCCGCCGCGTCGCCGGGCAGGACATGCGTTTCTACTGGCGCGGAAAGGGGCTGGGCGGCAGCTCGATGATGAACGGCCAGATCGCGATCCGCGGCGTGGCCGATGCGTTCGATGAATGGGCGGCCAATGGTTGCAAGGGATGGTCGGCCAAGGACATCATGCCGCTGTTCGCGGTGATCGAGGACGATCTCGCATTCGGTGATCGCGAGGGGCACGGTCGCGGCGGCCCGCTTCCAGTCACTCGCGCACCGCCTGACACATGGGGCCCGATCGATCGTGGCTTGCGCGAAGCCGCGCTGGCGAGCGGCTATCGCTGGTGCGACGATCTCAACGGGCCCGATGGCGAGGGCGTCGCCTGCTATCCGATCAACAGCCGCAACGGCCGCCGTATCTCCACCAATGAGGGCTATCTCGAGCCGGCCCGCGGCCGTCCGAACCTCGAGATCCGCGGACGGGCGCTGGTCGATCGGCTGCTGATCAGCGACGGCAGGGCGACCGGCGTGCGCGTCCACGTCGAAGGTGAAGGCGTGAAAAACGTCGCGGCGCGCGAGGTCGTGCTGTGTGCCGGCGCGATCCACAGCCCCGCGATCCTGCTGCGCTCGGGTATCGGCCCTGCGACCGATCTGCTGGCGATGGGAATTGCGGTCGTGCGTGATCTTCCGGTCGGCCGGCACTTCTTCGATCATCCGCTGTTCCGCACCACCATCCAGCTCCGCGAGGCGCTGCGTCCGACCGACCGCGACACGCGCCATACCAATTGCTGCGTCACCTACTCGTCGGGCCTCGCCGGCGGCGGCAAGCGCGACATGATCCTGATCGCGTTCAACCATCGCGGCATCGGCGTGCCCGGCGCGATCGGCGCCGGACTGTTCAACGCCTTCTCGCGCGGTACGCTCAAGCTCGCCTCGACCGATCCGAGCGTGGATCCGATCGTCGAGGAGAACATGCTGGCCGATCCGCGCGACGTGGCGCGAATGCGGGACGCGGTGAAGCGGCTGGCCGTGATCACGGTGCAGCCGGCGCTGCGCGACATCGCCGACTGGATTCGCCTCGGCGATACGGAGTTCACGCTGCCGCAGGCGGCTGCGCTGCCCGAGGCCGAGCTCGATGCGCTGCTGCGGCAGGTCACCGGCGACATCCAGCATGCGGCGGGGAGCTGCCGCATGAGCGGATTCGACGATGGCGACGGCGTGGTCGATCCGGACGGCCGCGTGAAGGGCATTGCCGGCCTGCGCGTCGCCGATGCCTCGATCATGCCGTCCGATTGCCGCGCCAACACGCATTTCACCACCGTCGTGATCGGCGAGGCGATCGCGCGGATGATGCGAGAGCGCCTGTAGAGCTCACGCGATGGCGAAGCGAAGCCCGGCGCGGGCGCGCCCGCCGGAGATCGCGATCGGGGTGCCGTCGGCGCGCCAGCACGCGGCTCCTGTCAGCGTGCCGTCGTCGCCGAACGCGATCGCGTTCATGCCGCCGGCCACGACCGGCTCGCGCTTGATCTCGTGCCCGCGTGCGGCGAGCTCCCGCGCCACATGGTCGGGAAACGCCGGCTCGAGCTCGAGCACGCCGCCCTGCGTCCAGAGCCGCGGCGCCTCGACGGCCTCCTGCAGCGACATGCCGTGGTCGATCAGGTTGACCAGCGCCTGGAAGGCCGAGGGAAAGATGCGCAGGCCGCCGGGAAGGCCGAGCGCATAGCGCAAGCGGCCGTCGCGAAGCGCCATCATCGGCGCCATCGAGGTGAAGACGCGCTTGCCCGGCTGGATCGACAGCGCGCGGCCCGGATGCGGATCGAAATTGTACATGTAGTTGTTGGCGGTCATGCCGGTGCCCGGGATCTGTACGCAGGCGCCGAACAGGCCGTTGATGGTCTGGGTCGCCGCGACGACGTTGCCCTCGGCATCGGCGACCGTGACATGGGTGGTGTTGGCGGACTCCGTCGGCGCAAGGCCCGGGCCGAAGCTCCGGGCCCGGCTCATGTCGATCTGCGCCCGCCGCTGCGCGGCATAGGCCTTCGACGTCAGCCGCTCGACCGGCACGTCGACGAAAGCGGGATCGGCGGTGGCGACCGCCCGGTCGGCAAAGGCGATCTTCAAGGCTTCGGCAAGCACGTGCACGCCATCGGCCGAACCGAAGCCGAGCCCGCCGACGTCGAAGCCCTCGAGGATGTTCAGCATCTGCACGATGTGCACGCCGCTGGAGGAGGGCGGCGGCGGGCCGATGATCTCATGGCCGCGATAGTGGCCGCGGATCGGCGCGCGTTCGATCACCTTGTAGGCGGCGAGGTCGCTCGCATCGATCAGCCCGCCATTGTCGGCCATGTAGTCGGCCAGCGCGATCCCGAGCGGCCCGCCATAGAGAGCGTCCGGTCCTTGCTCCGCGATCAGCCGCAGCGATGCCGCATAGTCGGTCTGGATCACGCGCGTGCCTGGACTGACGGGCTCGCCGCCCGGCACGAACAGCGTCGACAGATGCGGATCGCGCGCGAGGTCGTCCGCGACCAGCCGCACGCAATCGTTGAGATAGGGACTGGCGATGAAGCCGTGCTCAGCGAGCCGGATCGCCGGCGCCATCACTTCGGCCAGCGGCAGCCGGCCGAAGCGCGACAGGGCCTCGCACCATCCCTTCAGCGCGCCGGGCACGGCGACCGCGAGCGCGCCTGCGACGTTGCGGCGGCCGCGGGTCTCGCGCGCCAGCGTGATCTCGTCGGAGACCGGATCATACATTCCTGGCGTGGCGCGCCGCGGCGCGGTGCTCAATCCGTCGAGCACGATGTGCCGTCCATCCGCAAGGCGGATGTGCGACAGCCCGCCGCCGAGAATGCCGACCATCATCGGCTCGACCACCGTCAGCGCGAACAGTGCGGCGACCGCGGCATCGATCGCGTTGCCGTCACGCATCAGCATCTCGGCACCGGCGCTGGAGGCGAGCGGATGATTGGTCACCACCATGCCGCGCGAGCCCGTCGCCGGCTGCTTCTCGCAGGTGAAGTCGGCGATGCGCCGTGTGTGCGAAGCCATTCGGGTCTCCTCTGTCGAACGGCGGATGCCGAGAGGTCGTTCTTCGCAATCCTGACCGATCCCTTGCGCAAGGGGAAGAGCGGCGCCCCAGTTCGACGAACTGATAAGTGCGCCACGCATGGCTCGGAGAGCATCGATCTCTCCCGCCGCGTTCTCATCGCCGCGCATCTGTGTTAGGCCTGCGCGCAGTTCCACTTCGCGAGCCCAGCTGATTTCATGCCTCACTACGATCTGATCATTCGCGGCGGTCGCGTGCTCGACCCGGAAACGAAGCTCGACGCCACGGCCGATGTCGCCATCAAGGATGGCGCAATCGCTGCCGTGGGCGATGTCGGCGGGGCCGCCGTTCAGGTGGTCGATGCGGCCGGCCTCGCCGTCGTGCCCGGCTTCATCGATCTGCACGCCCATGGCCAGTCGCTGCCGGCCGACCGCATGCAGGCCTTCGACGGCGTCACCACGACGCTGGAGCTCGAGATCGGCGTGATGCCGGTGGCGCGCTGGTATGACGAGCAGGCGGCGATCGGCCGCCTTCTGAATTACGGCGCAGCGTCGGGCTGGGTGTTCGCGCGGATCGCGACGATGACGACGCAGCAGACCGCGTCCAACATCGCCGGCATGGGCGAGGCGATGCGCGACAAGCGTTGGGTCGAGGAGGTCGCCACGGCTGCCGAGACCGCCGAGATCGTCGAGCGCACGCGGCAGGGTCTGGAGCAGGGCGGTCTCGGCATTGCCTTCCCGAACGCCTACGCGCCCGGCACCGGCATGAAGGAGCTGTCGGAGCTGTGCAGCCTGGCGGCCAAGCACGACGTGCCGACCTACACGCACATCGCCTATATGTCGAACGTCGATCCGCGCAGCTCGGTCGATGCCTACACGCGGCTGATCGGGCTGGCCGGCTCGACCGGCGCCCACATGCACATCTGCCATTTCAACAGCACCAGCCTGCAGGATGTCGAGCGCTGCGCCGAGCTGGTGCAGACCGCGCAGAAGCAAGGCCTGAAGGTCACGACCGAAGCCTATCCCTACGGCACCGGCTCGACCGTGGTCGGCGCCGGCTTCTTCGCCGATCCCGCGTTCTGCCAGCGCATGGGCACCGGCTATGACGCAATCGAGATGGTCGCCGAGCGCCATCGGCTCGGCAGCCGCGACGAATTGCTCGCGCGGCAGCAGGACGATCCCGGCGCATTGGTGCTGATCCATTTCCTCGATGTCGCCGTCAACCAGCGCCACCGCGACCTGCTCGATGTCTCCGTGCTGTTTCCGGGCGGCGCCATCGCCTCCGATGCGATGCCGTGGATCCTGTCCAACGGCACGGACTACACCGGCGACGCCTGGCCGCTGCCGGATGACGCGGTGTCGCATCCGCGCTCATCGGCGACGTTCACCAAATTCCTGCGCGAATGGGTGCTGGACCGCAAGGCGGTGCCGCTGATGGAGGGCCTCGCCAAGTGCACGCTGATCCCGGCCCGGATTCTGGAACCGTCGACGCCCGCGATGCGCAAGAAGGGACGGCTGCAGGCCGGCTGCGACGCCGACATCGCCGTGCTCGATCTCGCCAGCCTGCGTGACCGCGCCGACTTCCTCAACATGAACCGGCCGTCCGAGGGCGTGCGGCATCTGCTCGTCAATGGCCGCGCCGTCATCACCGATGGCGAGCTCGTTCGCGACGTCAGGCCGGGGCAGGCGGTACGCCGTCCGGTCCTGTCATGATCGTCCCGGTCCTGCTGGTCGCCGGATCGCTCGGTGCCGGTAAGACGACCCTCCTCAACCATCTGCTCGCCAATCCGGACGGACGGCGCATCGCCGCTGTCGTCAACGACTTCGGCGCGGTCGACATCGACGCGCAATTGCTCGGCACCGTCACCGAGGAGGTGATCAGCCTCAAGAACGGCTGCATTTGCTGCTCGCTGCAGGGCGACCTGCTGCGCACGCTGTCCTCCGTCATCAAGCGCGATCCGGCACCCGACGCGATTGCGATCGAGACATCGGGCATTTCCGATCCCGCCGAAATCATCCGCAGCCTGATGGATCCCGTGATCTTCAAGGTGGCGCCGCTCGAGACCGTCGTCACCTTGGTCGACCCGCAGCGGCTGCGCGATGATCCCGAGATCGAACAGGATGTGCTGTGGCGCTCGCAGTTACGGGCCGCGGATTTCGTGCTGCTGACCAAGGCCGATCTGCTCGACCGCGCCGCGCTCGATGCGGCCCGCGCCGTCGTCGGCGGCACCAAGCCGCAATCGGCGATCTTCGAGATCGCGCATGGCGTCGTCGCGCCGGACCTGCTGTTCAGCCGCGACATTCGCGCGCCGCGAGAGCTGCCCAAGCAGGTGCCGACGATGTCGCAACCTTTCGCAACCCTCACCTGGACCTCCCGTGCTCCGCTGTCGCTGGCCCGCTTCCAGCAGGTGATCGGAAAGCTCGCGCCGCGCACCCTGCGCATCAAGGGCATCCTGCTGTTCACCGACCATCCGGGACAGCCGATCCTGTTTCAGTCGGTGGCGACGCGCGGCACCTTGGCGCCGTCGCCGGTGTCGCCCGCCGATGGCCTCACGGCCCAGCTCGTGCTGATCGGACTCGAAGGTGAGCTCGACGCCGGCGAGATCGACGCGCTGCTGCACGAGGTGATCGTCGCCTGAGATCGAAGGCCGCGCGTCAGCCCGCCTGCCGCAATGCGCCGTCCGCGGCCTCGGCCCAGGTACAGCAGCCGCCCCCGGCGCGCTTGGCGGCATAGAGCGCGCTGTCGACCTGGCGCAGCACCTCGTCCATGGACTCGTCCGTGAGCGGCCGGTCGTTCACCAGCAGGCCGGCGCTGGCGCCGATCACCACGGGGATGTCGGACAGCAGGAATGGCATCGACAGCGAGCGGATTGCTTCGCGCGCCAGCGCCAGCGCCTCGTCGCGTCCGTCCGCGCCGCCCGTCACCGGCTTCAGCAGCATGAACTCATCGCCGCCGAAGCGCGCGGCGAGACCGCCCTGGCCGACACAGCTCGATAGCCGGGCTGCGACCTGACGCAGCAGGTCGTCGCCGGCGTGGTGGCCATGGCGGTCGTTGACGGGCTTGAAGCCGTCGAGATCGATGGCAATGATCGCGACAGTCCGGGTCGTGCGTTCGAGCGCAGCCAGGAAGGCCGCCCGGTTGGGCAGGTCGGTCAGGAAATCATGGTTGGCCTGGCGGGCCAGCGCGTGCTTGGCCTCGAGCCGCTCGATGAACGCGGTGCTGAGATGGCGCGAGGCTTCGCGGATCGAGAACCAGAACAGCACCAGCAGGACGGCCCCGAGCTGATAGGGCAGCTCCGGGCGCATCAACCCGGCGATGAGCGTCGGGGCGAGCAGCACGGCGGTTGTCGTCAGCACGACCCACGGGCGGATCGCCGCGCGCGACACCATGCCGACGCAATAGGACATCGACAGGCCGAAGGCGATCCATGCGCCCGGAGCATCGTTGAGCTGGAACGCGCGGAAGGTGAGAGCGCCAAGCGCAAGGCCGAAGGCGGCGGCGCCCGCGGCGTAGACTTTCTCCCAGAGGATCACGTCGCGATCGGACAGGCGTCCCGCATATTGTTTGTAGCGCAGCAGGCTGACCACGCGACCGATGGCGTTGACGATGATCGCGAACGTGATCGCGATGTAGCCGGGATCGCCGTGCAGGACCGCAAGCGTGACCGAGCCGGTGATGGCGGCCGCGTTGATCGACATGACCTGCGGCAGAGACGTGTACAGCAGATCGACGAGCTCGCGCCGGATCGCCGGGTTCGGATGGATGAATCTGGAAAGCAGCCCATGTCCCATGGGAACACCATGGGACACCTTTCCTAACAGTTGATGGGCGCGAACGATTCGCGCGACGAAGGTTCGGAGTTACCTTAAATCTTCGTCAATCGCTCAGGGGGCGCGGCTGGGGTCGGTGGTTGGATAGACCGGCGTCGCCGTCGACATCCGCGAGGGCATCGGCGCCGCCGCCGCCACTTTCGGTGCCTCTGCCTTCGGCGTCTCCGCCTTGATGTCGGACTTTGGCGGCTCGAGCTTCAGCGGCCGCAGCGGCTGACGCTTCGCCATCGCGTCGAGTACGGCGCGGTTCGTCTTCTCGATGCGCTTTGCGGCCGCGACGTCGGCAAAGGCGCGGTCGAACTTGCGCATGCGATAGAACACGATGCCGCGGTCGATATAGGCCTCATGGTAGCGGGGATCGAGCTGGATCGCCGCGTCGAGATCGGCCAGCGCCGCCGCGAAGTCGCCCTTCTGGAACGCGGCCATGCCGCGATCGTGATGGGCCTGGGCCTCGTTCGAAGCCGTACCCCCGGCGAGCATTGTATCCGCCGTGCATGGCGCGGTCGCGCCTGCCGCGCAGGGCGCACGCTCCTGCTCGGCAGAATAGACCGTGTCGATCTTGCTGACGCGTAGCGGAAGCGGATCGGATACCGAGGCATTGCTGCCCGATGCGCTGCCGACCGTTGCGCTGGCAGCCGTCTCGCCGCCGGAATTCGCGGCCGCATCGCCGGTCGTCGCCGCGTCGGTGGCGCTATCGATCGGTTTGGCGGGAACCTCGTTCGGCTTGACCTTGTTGGTCGCAACCACGATCGGCTTGAGCGGCGCGACGGAAGCCGACGACATGTGGGTGAACAGCAGGTAGCCGGTTAGCGCCACGGCGGACGCACCGGCCAGCGCCATTACGCCGGACGCGACCTTGTGGACCTTGGCGACGACGGCCAGCTTGGAATCCTGCTGATGCTCGTCCTGCGCGGCGCCGAGCAGCCGGTCATAGGCCGTGCGCTGCTCCTTGTCGCCGAGAATGTCGTTGGCGCGGATGATCTGTCGAAACCGCAGCGCGGCATCCGGATCGCCGGGATTGACGTCGGGGTGGCTCTCTTTGACCGCTTTGCGGAAGGCCGCCCGGATATCGTCAGCGTCATCGTCCGGAAGAGCTCCGAGTAAATCGTAAAGCGTCTTCATCGTCGTTCTCGCTGCAGGCTTCCCTCGTCTCCGATCGAAATTCCTACGGCGAATTTACGCTGGAGCACTCGTACTAACTCTTTCCGCTTCGCATGATGGTTGGTCAATCCGGCGGAAAAATGACTGAAAATGGCGAAGTTCGTAGCCATTTTTGCCGTGTTTGAGGTCATCGCGCTCGTCCTTCTTCGCCACGGTGCGCGCAATCCCAGATTGAATCGCTGCCCTCTGACCGCCTCCGCCGCGGGACATGCACCTATGGTGGAGAGAAAGTTTGAAGCCGGATTTAACGTGAGCTGATTGGCAGCTCGGTTTGCGGCAACACCCCGCATTCCATCGCGGCAGTGTGGCGCTGCTACACACCGGCTCTTGTCCGCTGGTGTCAGGTCCCTGAGGCAGATGTCGCTGCGGGCAACAGGCCGGGCCTGAGAAGGGCGCCTCTCGCTTCGGCGGCCGCCTTGCGGAACCAGCGACCCGGCCGCTATACCGGCCGCATGACTGAATTTCATGGTGTCTTTCCCTACCTGGCCTCGCCGATCGGCGCGGATGGAACGATCCGTACGGAGGTGCTGGGGCGTCTTTGCGACGATCTGATCCTTGCCGGTGTGCACGGCCTGACGCCGCTCGGCTCCACCGGCGAGTTCGCCTATCTCGATCGTGCCCAGCGCATGACCGTCGTGGAGACGACCATCGATGCCGCCCAGGGCCGCGTTCCCGTGATCGCAGGCGTGGCCTCGACTGCGATCGCTGACGCGGTGGCGCAGGCCAAGGCTTACCAGAAGCGCGGCGCAACCGGCATCCTGGCGGTGCTCGAAGCCTACTTCCCGGTCAACGACGCCGGCATCGAGGCGTATTTCCGGGCGATTGCCGATGCCGTCGACGTTCCCGTCGTCATCTACACCAATCCCCAGTTCCAGCGTTCCGACCTGTCGCTCGACGTCATCGCGAGCCTCGCCGAGCATCCGCGCATCAACTACATCAAGGACGCTTCGACCAACACCGGCCGGCTGTTGTCGATCATCAATCGCTGCGGCGACGCCATCAAGGTGTTCGCGGCGTCCTCACACATTCCGGCCGCGGTGATGCTGATCGGCGGCAAGGGCTGGATGGCCGGGCCGGCCTGCATCATCCCGCGCCAGAGCGTCGAGCTCTACAATCTCTGCAAGGCGTCGTGCTGGGACGATGCGATGCTGCTGCAGAAGAAGCTGTGGCGCGTCAACGAGGCCTTCGCCCGCTTCAACCTCGCGGCCTGCATCAAGGCCGGCCTGTCGATCCAGGGCTACGACGTCGGCGATCCCGTGCCGCCGCAGGCCCCGCTCTCGCCCGAGCAGCGCAAGGTCGTCGAAGAGGTACTGCGCAGCCTGGGGTGAGCTAGCCCCGGCTTTGGCCCCCGCTCTCTCCTCATCGTCATTCCGGGGCAGCCCAAGGGCTGAGCCCGGAATCCATACTCCGCGACCTCTCGGGTGGGCAGACCGGGAGACATCGAGCCTCCAAACTACCGGTCGTGGTTATGGATTCCGGGCTCGCGCTGCGCGCGCCCCGGAATGACGGTTCGTCATGACGCATCAGCTTAAACACGTGTTGGCCACCGCAACGCCGATCCGCTAAGACCCTGCCAAATTCATTGAACTGACCAAGGACTGACGAATGAACATTCTTCCCAACAATATGCGGTTTGGTGCGGGGCAGCCCCTCAAGCGTCTGGAGGATCAGCGGCTGCTGACCGGGAAGGGGCAGTTCATCGACGACAAGGCGGAGGACGGCGCGCTGTGGCTCTACGTGCTGCGCTCCCCGCATGCGCATGCCAGGATCCTGTCGATCGACACCGCCGCTGCCCGCGAGATCGCGGGCGTGCAGGCGATTTACACCGGCGCGGACCTCGTCGCTGACGATGTCGGCACCATTCCGACCCTGGCAATCTTCAAGCGTCCCGACGGCAAGCCGATGACGGTGCCGCCGCGCCGCCTGCTTGCCCATGAGATCGTCCGCTTCACCGGCGAGGCGGTCGCCGCCGTGGTCGCGACCTCGCGCACGGTCGCGCAGGAGGCCGCGGAAGCGATCGTCGTCGATTACGAGGTGCTGCCGGCGGTGACCGATCCGGTGAAGGCGATCGCGCCAGGCGCGCCCGTGGTCTGGGCGGAGGCGCCCGACAACGTCGTCGCCGCGATGAGCTATGGCGATGCCGCCAAGGTCGAGGCGGCGTTCGCCGGCGCCGCGCACAAGGTCTCGCTCGACATCACCAGCCAGCGCCTGGTGCCCTCGGCGATGGAGCCGCGCTCGACCATCGCCGAGATCGAGAAGAAGACCGGCCGGCTGCTGCTGCACGTGCAGTCGCAGACCCCGGCCTCGACTCGCGACGTGCTGGCGGAAGCCGTGCTGAAGCGCCCGAAGGAGAGCGTGCGCGTGCTGGTGGGCGACATCGGCGGCGGCTTCGGCCAGAAGACCAACCTCTATCCTGAGGACGGCATCGTCGCCTATGCCGCCACCAAGCTTAACAAGAAGATCCGCTGGCGCGCCGAGCGCACCGACGAGTTCGTCGGCGGCACGCATGGCCGCGACCTCACCTCCACCGCCGAGTTCGCTTTGGACGCCAAGGGCAGGGTGCTGGCCTATCGGGTGCGCTCGATCGGCGCCACCGGCGCCTATTCGTCGGGCGCGGCCAACATCATCCCGCTGGTGCTCGGGCCGTTCGTGCAGACCGGCGTCTATGATCTGCCGCTGGTGCATTTCGAGGTGAAGACCGTGATGACGCATACGGCGCCGGTCGGCGCCTATCGCGGTGCCGGACGCCCCGAGGCGGTGTTCATCGTCGAGCGGCTGTTCGATGCGGCCGCGCGCCAGATCGGGATCGATCCGCGCGCCATCCGCAAGACCAACTACATCAAGCCGGCGCAGCTCCCCTACACCAACGCCGTCGGCCAGGTGTATGATTCCGGCGCCTTCGCCCACATGCTGGAGCGCGCGTCCAAGCTTGCCGATTGGGACGGCTTCAACGCGCGCAAGCGCGAGGCGAAGAAGCGCGGCATGCTCTACGGCCGCGGCCTGACCAGCTATATCGAATGGACCGGCGGCCGCGCCCACACCGAGAAGGTGTCCTTGCACGCGACCTCCGAGGGCCGCGTCATCCTGCATTCCGGCACCATGGCGATGGGGCAGGGCCTGCAGACCACCTACACGCAGATGATCTCCGATACGCTCGGCATTCCGCTGGACAAGATCGACGTCGTGCAGGGCGACACCGATCTCGCCACCGGCTTCGGCAGCGTCGGCTCGCGCTCGCTGTTCGTCGGCGGCACGGCGGTGGCGGTGTCGTCGAACGACCTCATCACCAAGGCGCGGGAGAAGGCGTCGAACCTCTTGGAGACCGCGGTCGAGGACATCGAATATCGCGACGGCTTCCTCACCGTCGTCGGCACCGACCGCCGCATCAGCCTGTTCGACATCGCCGGGAAGGAGCAGGGCGCCAAGCTGTCGGTCGACAGCGAGGGCGAGGTCGACGGTCCGAGCTGGCCGAACGGCACGCATGTCTGCGAGGTCGAGATCGATCCGGAGACCGGCATCAGCCGCGTGGTGCGCTACACCACGGTCGACGACGTCGGCGTCGCGGTCAATCCGATGCTGGTCGCCGGCCAGATCCATGGCGGCGTCGCCCAGGGCATCGGCCAGGCGCTGTACGAGAACGTCGCCTACGATGCCGACGGCCAGCTCCTGACCGCCACCTATCAGGACTATTGCATCCCGCGCGCCGACGACGTGCCGCCGATCGTGGTCACGCTCGACGATTCCGCGCCGTGCAAGACCAACCCGCTGGGCGCCAAGGGCTGCGGCGAATCCGGCGCCATCGGCGGCCCGCCCTGCGTCACCAACGGCGTGATGGACGCACTGTTCGAGCTCGGGATCACCAATTTGCAGACGCCGCTGACGCCGGAGAAGGTGTGGGCGGCGATCTCCGAGGCGAAGGCGGCAAAGGTCAAAGCGCCGGCCTGAGCGAGCGCGCGGGACGCTCCCGCGCCGGACGTGCTCCTGTTGCGTCGCTCAACGCGCCGATCTGCGCCGGGCTGTTCGGTGACGAGGGCGGCGAGGGTTACGCCCGCATCTGGTCGCGCCCCTGCATGCGCAGCGGCGACTGATCTTGCTGCCGTCATAGCTCGCCATTCCGCGGGCAGCCCGTCAGGGCTGAATCCGGAATCTCGAGATTTTCGGTGCAATTGTGCACCTGAGGGGACGATGCTGTCGGATCGCGCCGCCACGCTCGGCAAGACAGCGATCTCATGCGAATCGTCGCGGCGCCGCGACCGACGATGATTGACCCAGATCAAGGTCGCCGACTCGCACTCGCCTCTAGATTGTATTGAACACGACGAGGAGCGCGACCATGCGACGGTGTGCGGGCGTGATGAGCGGGGCGATGGCTTTGGCAATCGTCGCGTTTGGATCATCTCTGGCGGACGCGTGTTCGCGCGTCCTCTGGGCCGATAATGGTCAGGCCGTTGTCACCGGGCGCAACATGGATTGGCCCGAAGACATGCGCACCGATCTCTGGGCCTTCCCGCGCGGCCTTGCGCGCAAAGGCGAGAGCGGCGACGACAACGAACTGAGCTGGACGTCGAAATACGGCAGCGTCGGCGGGGCGGTTTATAATCTGGCGATCGCCGACGGCATGAATGAAAAAGGTCTTGTCGCCAACCTGCTGTGGCTCTCCGAGAGCGATTACGGAAAGCGCGATCTCAAGCGCCCCGGCCTCGCGCTGTCGCTATGGGCGCAATACAACCTCGACAACTTTGCCACCGTTGCCGAGGCGGTGGCCGACATCGAAACCGGTCGCTATCAACTCATCGCCGCCGGCATGCCCGGATACGCGACGGCGACCGTGCATTTGTCGCTTTCGGACGCGACGGGCGATTCGGCGATCATCGAAATCGTCGATGGCGGCAAGGTGCGCGTTCATCACGACCGCCGCTATCTGGTCATGACGAACTCGCCGCCCTTCCCCGAGCAGCTCGCCAATCTGAAGAAATACCACGTCTTTGGCGGCACCGAAGCGCTGCCGGGGACGAGCGAAGCGGCCGACCGCTTCGTCCGCGCCGCCTATTACATCCAGAACCAGACCAAGCCGTCGGACACCCGCCAGACCGTGGCCCGCATGTTGTCCGTCATGCGCAACGTGGCGCAGCCTTTCGTGCGGCCAGACCCGAAGCGACCGGAGGCGTCGCATACGATCTGGCGCGCCGTCGCCGACTCGACCGACCGGCTCTATTTCTTCGAATCGACACTCAGCCCGAACATCGTCTGGGTCAACTTGCCGCTGTTGGACCTTTCCGTCGGCGCTCCGATCCGCAAGCTCGACCTGTCCGGGGCGGACAGGGATCTGGTCGGCGAGGTGAGCAGCCAGTTCAAGCCGGCCGCGCCGCTGGAATTCAAGAAAGGCGGCTCCTGACAGGGCAGAGCCCTACGGACAGATACAACGTCATCTTTATATCCGCGTTGTGGCGCTCGCACGCCGCGCGACATGACTGCGGAGCGCTCGCCGTGAAGCCCTGCCACCGCACTGGGCTGGAAGCGCCGCGCCGTTTGTTAAGGACGGATTGTGGTGCATTGCTGCACTGAGGCTATGCGCCGGCGATGCTACCGCATTAGAGTATTCGTGCCACATCAGCACCTCTTGCTTTGGTCATGCCATGATCACGCACGACAGCGGCCCGGATGCCGACCGCAAGGTAAGGATTTCTCCGGTCAACTCGCACAATGAGTGGGATCCACTCGAGGAAGTGATTGTCGGAAGGCTCGAAGGCGCGACGATTCCATCCGCTCATCCGGTCGTCGCCTGTAACATTCCCGGAATGGCTGCACGGGCGCAAGCGCTGCTCGGGGGCTTTCGCTATCCAAGGATGATGATTGAACCGGCTCAGCGCGAGCTCGATGGCTTTATTGCGCTGTTGCAGTCGCTTGGCGTGGTGGTCACCCGGCCGGAACCGGTTGATTTCAAGAAGCGCTTCAGCACGCCCGAATGGTCTTCGCGCGGTTTCTGCAACTCCTGCCCGCGCGATAGCATGCTGGTGATCGGAGACGAAATCATTGAAACGCCCATGGCGTGGCCCAGCCGCTATTTCGAGACCCATTCCTTTCGTCCGGTCCTGAAGGACTATTTCCGTCGCGGCGCCCGCTGGACTGCCGCGCCACGGCCGCAACTCACGGACGAACTGTATAACGCCGATTTCAGACGGCCCGAAAACGGTGAGCCGATGTCATATATTCTGACTGAATTCGAACCGGTGTTCGACGCTGCCGATTTCGTCCGCTGCGGGCGCGATCTGTTTGTAACCCTCAGCAATGTCACCAATGCATCCGGCATCGAATGGCTGCGCCGCCATCTCGGCGACGGCTATCGCATCCACGAGATCGAGAGCCGCTGTCGTAACCCGATGCACATCGACACGACCATTTTGCCGCTGGGGCCGGGCAGGCTTCTGATCAATCCCGAATACATCGACGTCAGCCGCCTCCCGGACATACTGAAGAAATGGGACATTCTCGTCGCTCCCGAGCCTGATCCGATCACCGATCGCTTGCTCAATATCACGTCGCTCTGCGGAAAATGGCTCAACATGAATGTACTGATGGTGGACGAAAAGCGCATCATCGTTGATCCGCATCATGTGCGAACGATGCGTGCGATCGAGCAATGGGGTTTCGAGCCGATCCCCTGCGAATTCCTGCATTACGCCGCATTTGGCGGCGCATTCCATTGCGCGACACTCGACATCAGGCGGCGCGGGGCGCTCGAGAGCTATTTTTGAGGATTGGCACGCCTATCCGGACTCGAGGCGCAGTCCGACGATGCCAAGTACAATGAGACCAATCGAGGCGAGCCGGGTCGCGGTCGTCGGCTCGTCGAACAGATAGATTCCGAAGAGAGTGGCGACGGCGATGCTCGCGCCGGTCCACGCGGCGTAGGCCGTGCCCATCGGGATCGTCTTCACGGCGAGGCCAAGACAACCGACGCTGGCGCCCATAAAACCCACGGTGACCAGGATCGACGGCAGGCGCGAGAGACCTTCGGAATATTTGAGAGCGATCAGCCAACCCACCTCGCAAAGGCTGCCAATGAATAAGATCACCCAGGCCATGAGAGGTTCTCCCAAAAGATGGGCTTAACGATCCTCGACGGAGTTCGTGTCAGAATTCCACGGTCTCGCTATTCTGCCAACTCATTCCGCCAAGCCCTTACACTTTGCAAGTGCACGCTGGAAGGCTCCCGGCCTTCCCTGCGCGCTCTCGATCTTCGAAAGGGCATGTCGATCGCAAGACCCGGGCGTGATCCGCCGCGGGACGACGACGTCATGTCCGCTGCTGTTTGAGCTGTGAATCTGGACGTGGATCGACTGCTGTCGACCGATCCACCGGCAGCTCCAGTCGCACACTGAAGTCGCCTGCCACTCCGCTGAACCGCAGCCGGCCACCATGGGCCTGCGCGACCTCGCTCGCAATGGCGAGGCCAAGGCCTGAGCCGTGGGAGCCGTCGCCCTTCTGGAACGGGGTCAGCAGGCGTTGCTGCGCGTCGGCTGCGATCCCAGGTCCGTCGTCCCAGACCATGATCGCAACATGCGTCGCGGTTCTTTCCACCGTCACCATCAGCCGGGTCCGCGCGCCATGCGCCAGTGCGTTGTGGATGAGATTGGCGAGCGCCTCGCGCAGGCTGATGGCGTCGGCGGCGAGCATCACCTCGTCCTCCGATGGCACGAAGCTGACGGAGACCTCGCGATCGAGAGAGAGCGGCACGCTCTGCGACAGCACCGATTTCGCCAGCGCGTTGATATCGACCGCGGCGAAGCGCGGTGCTTGGGCGCGGTGCTGGATCATGGCGTGATCGAGCAGTTGGCTGGTGAGGCGGGCGAGATCCGCGATGCGGCCGCGCAGCCTGTCGAGCGCCCTCGGGTCCTTGGTCTGATCGCTCAGCAGCTCGACCTCGGCATCGATCGCCGCCAGCGGCGTGCGCAGCTGGTGGGTGGCGTCGGCGATGAAGCGCTGCATCAGCGCGATGCGCTCGGCGAGGCGCTGCATGAAGCCGTCGATCGCGCCGACCAGCGCGCGCACCTCGCGCGGCGGCGTGATCGCGATCGGGCTGAGATCGTCCGGCCGTCGCTTGACGATCTCGGCCTCGATCCGCGTCAGCGGCGCGAACACCAGCCGCAGGCAGAGCGCAGTCGCCACCAGCGCCAGCAGGCTCATCGCAGCGATCAGGCCGATCGCCTTGGAGGCGAGATCCCAGGTCAGCGCGTCGCGGGCGCGCAGGGTCTGCGCCAGCACGATCTCGCTCCAGCCGTCGCCGGGCGCGCCGTCGAGCTTGCGCGCCACGGCCGCGATGCGCACCGCCTGGTCGCGATAGATGCCGTCTCGCAGGACGACGCCCTCACGCAGCGCCCTGGCGGGCGCGGTGACGGCGAGATCGTCATAGCCGGCGACGACGACGCCGCGCGGATCGGTGACGCGATAGAACACGAGGTCATAGGCCGACAATGTCGCAAACGCCGCCGCCGGCGGATCCAGCGTCACGACGCCACCCTGCATGTAGATGTTCTCGGCGATCTGCACGGCGCCGCCGGCGAGCAGCTTGTCATAGGCGTCGCGCGCGGCGGTGGCTGCATATTGCCAGGCGGCGAGGCTCAGCACGACGGCGCCGACGGCCAGGATCGCGCCGATCGCGATCAGCAGCCGCGCGCGCAGCGAGGTCCTGAGGTCACGAAGCGTGGAGCTGATAGCCAAGGCCGCGCTCGGTCTTGATCTCGACGGATGTCGCCGCCAGCTTGCGCCTGAGACGCGCGACGAACTGCTCGACGGCGTTGGGGCTCGGATCCTGGTCGAAGCTGAAGAGCTGCTCGACCAGCTCCTCCTTGGCGACGTAACGCCCAGGGCGTGCGGCGAGGATTTCCAGCACGGTCAGCTCGCGCCGCGTCAGGTCCAGCGGTTGGCCGGCGACGCTGGCGGTGCGCCCGGCGCGGTCGATCACCAGCGGCCCCAGGGTCAGCAGATTGTCGGACTGGCCGGCGGCCCGGCGCAGCAGCGCCCGCGCCCGCGCCTCCAGCTCGCGATAGTCGAACGGCTTGATCAGGTAGTCGTCGGCGCCGAGGTCGAGCGCGCCGATCCGGTCGTCGACCGCCGAGCGCGCGGTCAGCACCAGCACCGGCGTGCGCAGGCCGCGCTTGCGCAGGTGCTTGAGCACGGCAAAGCCGTCCATGTTCGGCAGCATCACGTCGAGCACGATAAGGTCATAGGTCTGCACCTCGATCAGCTCGCTCGCGGTGCGGCCGTCCTTTTCCCAGTCGACGGCATAGCCGATCCGTTCGAACCGGCTGGTCACGGCGGCGCCGATCTCGGGCGTGTCTTCCACCAGCAGGATGCGCAAGGTCTTGTTGTCCGCCTCGGAGTCAGGTTCGCGTCAGTCTCCTCCTCTATCACTTCGAATAAGGGCGCCGAAGTGCACCGAGCGAAATTTCGCATTGCAATATAAAGGAGGGGAGGACGATGACCGTCCATCAATCGCCATCTCAGTTCGAGCCGCTGCTCTCGGTCGAGGGCGTGACGCTCCAGTACAAGACGCCGGACACCTTGGTCACGGCGACCTACCGCGTCGACTTCAAGGTCTTCGATTCCGACCGTTTCGTGCTGCTCGGCCCCTCCGGCTGCGGCAAATCCACGCTTCTCAAGGCGATCGGCGGCTATCTGAAGCCGACCGAGGGCCGCATCCGCCTCAAGGGCCACGATGTCAGCGAGCCCGGCCCGGACCGCATGATGGTATTCCAGGAGTTCGACCAGCTGCTGCCGTGGAAGACGGTGCGCGAGAACGTCGTGTTCGCGCTGACCGCCAGCGGCCGGCTCGGCACCGCGGAAGCCAACGAGCGCGCCAAGTCCTATATCGACAAGGTCGGCCTCACCAAGTTCATCGACTCCTATCCGCATATGCTCTCCGGCGGCATGAAGCAGCGGGTCGCGATCGCCAGGGGCATGGCGATGGAGCCCGACGTGCTCTTGATGGACGAGCCGTTCGCCGCCTTGGACGCGCTGACCCGGCGCAAGATGCAGGACGAGCTGCTGCAGCTCTGGCAGGACACCCGCTTCACCGTGCTGTTCGTGACGCATTCGATCGAGGAGGCGATCAAGATCGGCTCCCGCATCCTGCTGCTGTCGCCGCATCCCGGCCGCGTCCGCGCCGAGCTCAACAGCGTGCCGCCGGGCACGATGGGCTCGCCCGAACAGGTCGCCCTCGAAGGGCGCATCAACGACATGCTGTTCGGCCAACACTGAGACGAGGAGAGCATCCATGAGCGAGACGCTGGCGCTGCGCCCCGAAATCGTCAATGCAGACACGCCCCTCGGCGACGTCAAGGTCGAGGCGAGCCTGTCCTGGCTGGAACGCATCTACCACGTCGGTGCGGTCCGCAAGGCCATCATCCTGGTGGCGCTCGCCGCGCTGTGGCAGGCCTATGGCCTGTGGCTCGGCAATCCCCTGTTGTTTCCGACCTTCACCGACACGCTCTCAGCCTTCTTCGAGAACATCGGCAACGGCATCATCCCTGCGCGCACCCTCGTGTCGCTGGAGACGCTGCTGATCGGCTACGGCATCGGCATCGCGCTGGCGGCCGTGCTGACCACGATCGCGATCGGCTCGCGGATCGGCGCCGACATGCTGGAGGCGCTGACCTCGATGTTCAATCCGCTGCCGGCGATCGCATTGCTGCCGCTGGCGCTGATCTGGTTCGGCCTCGGCAAGGGCAGCATCATCTTCGTGCTGGTGCATTCGGTGTTGTGGGCGATCGCGCTCAACACCCATTCCGGCTTCCGCTCGGTGTCGAACACCTTGCGCATGGTCGGCCTGAACTACGGCCTGCGCGGGTTGAAGCTGGTGCGCTTCATCCTGATCCCCGCCGCATTTCCGGCCATCCTCACCGGCCTGAAGGTGGGCTGGGCCTTCGCTTGGCGCACCCTGATCGCGGCCGAGCTGGTGTTCGGCGTGTCCTCGGGGTCCGGCGGCCTCGGCTGGTTCATCTTCGAGAACCGCAACCAGTTGGAGACGGCCAACGTCTTCGCCGGCCTGTTCACCGTGATCTTCATCGGCCTCGTCGTCGAGAACGTCGTGTTCGCGACCATCGAGCGCAAGACGGTGCGGCGCTGGGGCATGCAGCACTGAATTTCGAGTTATAAGCACAACAACAGGGAAGGAGACGACCATGTCCTGGAGCAAATCATTCACGGCCGCCGCGCTCGGCCTCACCGCGCTGCTCGGCGCCACCGGTGCTTCGCAGGCCGAGGTCAAGGAGATCAGGCTCTCCAAGGGCTACGGCATCCTCTATCTGCCGCTGATCGTGATGGAGGATCAGAAGCTGATGGAGAAGCAGGCGGAGAAGGCCGGGCTCGGTCCGTTCAAGGTTAACTGGCAGATGCTCGACGGCGGCAACATCATCAACGACGCGATGATGGCCGGCTCGCTCGACATCGCCGGCACCGGCGCCCCCGGCTTCATCACGCTGTGGGCCAAGGCCAAGGGCATTCCGGCGGTGGAGGTGGTCGGCGTCAGCGGCCTCAGCTCGACCTCGCTGTGGATGAATACCAACAATCCTGAGATCAAGTCGCTGAAGGATTTCAAGCCGAGCGACAAGATCGCCCTGCCGGGCATCAAGACCTCGCTGTCGGCGGTCATGCTGCAGATGATGGCGGCGCAGGAGTTCGGCAAGGAGAATTACGCCAAGCTCGATCCGATGACCGTCGGCCTGCCGCATCCGGAGGCGCTGGCGGCGCTCACCTCGGGCAAGACCGAGATCACGGCGCATTTCACCTCGCCGCCGTTCTCCTACATCGAGCTGAAGGATTCGAAGATTCGCCGCGTTGCCAATTCCGCCGACGTGCTCGGACGGATGACGATGGACGTGGTGTTCGCGCCCAAGCGCTTCGTCGACGCCAATCCCAAGGTCGTGCAGGCGTTCCTCGATGCGCTCGACGAGGCCTGCACGCTGATCGCCAACGACAAGGCTGCCGCAGCCGAGATCTATGCCCGCACCGCCAAGGTGAAGACCACCAAGGAGGACGTGCTGGAGATGCTGCAGGACAAGGACACCTGGTTCTCGTCGACGCCGGAGGGCGTGCTGAAGATCGCCGAGTTCATGCACGGCGTCGGCTCGATCAAGGTCAAACCGGCGAGCTGGCAGGACATGTTCGTGACCCAGCTACGCGACCGCAAGGGCAGTTGAGCGTAAGCGCCTATGGTGTCGTCCGGGGCGCGCGGATGCCCCGGAATGACGGGGTGTGTGGTTGGCGCAGGCCCATCATCCAGCCGCGAGTCCCGCTGCAAAGACGACATTGCCTCTCTCCGCCGGTCATTCCGCGCGAATGACCCGCATCCGCGGCAGACCCGGAACCTCCCTGAACCGACGCACCGGCCGCCGCGACCCATGTCCGGCGGCCGGCTGCCGTCATTGCGCCGTCGCCAAAGCTGTGCTGTGTGAAGGCGGTACAACCGGATGAAGAGGGGGACGCGCGATGCGGAGATTGCTGACCGTGCTGGCGGCACTGATGACGCTGAGCCTGACCAATTGCGGCTACAACGCCATCCAGACCAATGACGAGCAGGTCAAGGCGGCTTGGTCCGAGGTCGTCAACCAGTATCAACGCCGCGCCGACCTCGTGCCCAACCTGGTCAACAGCGTCAAGGGCTTTGCCCAGCAGGAGAAGGACGTGCTGCTCGGCGTCACCAACGCCCGCGCCAAGGTCGGCAGCGTGCAGGCCACGCCCGACGTCGTCAACGATCCCGCGGCGCTGCAGAAGTTCCAGGCGGCGCAGAGCGAACTGACCGGAGCATTGTCGCGGCTGCTGGTCGTCACCGAGAATTACCCCCAGCTCAAATCGGACGCGCTGTTCCGCGACCTGATGTCCCAGCTCGAAGGCACCGAGAACCGCATCACGGTGGCGCGCAACCGCTACATCAAGGCGGTGCAGGAGTACAACGTCGGCATCCGCACCTTCCCGAACAACCTGACCGCGATGGTCTTCGGCTACAAGGAAAAGGCCAACTTCACCGTCGAGAACGAGCGCGAGATATCGGTCGCGCCGAAGGTCGATTTCAACGCGCCGTCGCCTGCGCCGTCGAAATAGCCGGAGCAGGGAATCGTGCGCGCGCTGCCGGTCCTCAAGGCGCTGCTTGCGACGCTGTTCGTCTGCCTCGCGACGATCGTGCTGGCGGACGTCGCGGTGCCGCAGCTCACCGGCCGCGTCGTCGACCAGACCGGCACGCTGTCCTCCTCGGAGATCGCAGGCCTCACGCAGAAGCTGAAGGACCTGGAAACCCGCAAGGGCAGCCAGGTCGCGGTGCTGATCGTGCCGACGACGCAGCCGGAGACCATCGAGCAGTTTTCGCTCCGCGTCGCCGAGGCCTGGAAGATCGGGCGCAAGAAGGTCGACGACGGCGCGCTGCTGGTGATCGCCAAGAACGACCGCAAGCTGCGCATCGAGGTCGGCTACGGCCTCGAAGGCAGCCTCACCGACGTCACCGCGCGGCGCATCATCGACGAGGTCATCACGCCAAGATTTCGCAGCGGCGATTTCGCCGGCGGCATCGACGCCGGCGTCGACCGCATCATCGGCGTGATCAATGGCGAGAGTCTGCCGGTGCCGCAGCCGCAGGCCTCGCACGGCACGGATCTTGATATCGACACCATCTCCTCGTTCGCACCTGTCGCCTTCTTCGGTGCGATCTTTATTGGTGGCGTGCTGCGGGCCTTGTTCGGGCGGCTGCTGGGTTCGCTTGCGACCGGCGGCGCGCTGGGGATTCTGACCTGGGTGCTTGTGGGATCGACCACGCTTGCGCTGCTGTCCAGCGTGGCCGGCATCGTCATTGCCTTCATCGCCGGCGGCTTGTCCTCGTCGATGCCGACGTCGGGCGGGCGCCGCGGCAGCGGCTGGTCGAGCGGCTCGTCATCCGGCGGCTGGAGCAGCGGCAGCTCGAGCGACAGCGGCAGCTTCTCGGGCGGCGGCGGCAGTTTTGGTGGCGGCGGCGCCTCGGGCAACTGGTGAGGACGAGGCGCGCGACCATGAGCATCAGGCGGATCGGCCGGCATCTCCTGCATCATCACTGGCAGCTGAAGCGCATCTTCACGCCGGCTGTGCTGGCACGCATCGAGCAGGCGATCAAGGACGGCGAGCGCACCCATGCCGGCCAGCTTCGCTTCGTCGTCGAGGGCGCGCTCGACGGCCGGCCGTTGTGGCGCGACCAGCCGCCGCGCGAGCGCGCGCTGGACATCTTTTCCAACCTGCGGATCTGGGACACCGCGCACAACAACGGCGTCCTGATCTACCTGCTCTTGGCCGATCGCGACGTCGAGATCATCGCCGATCGCGGCATTCATCGACATGTCGGCGCCGAAGGCTGGGAGACGATCTGCCGCGCGATGGAAGCGGAGTTTCGCGCAGGCCGCTTTGAGCGGGGCGTGGTCGATGGCATTGCCGCGGTGTCACGCGAGCTCGCCAGGCACTACCCGCCGCATGCCGGCGATCCCAACGAGCTGCCCGACACACCAGTGGTGCTTTAGCTCCGATCATACCGGTCGCGCTCACTTGCCGGTCGCGCTCATCCTGGCTGGACGTGAGCGCGCACCCCTCTCGCCAATGATGCGGATGGAAAATACGTCCGCAACTCACGCCGTCGCAGCTCATGCGCCGTAGCGTTCCGCCATCGCCCGCGCCAGCTCGGCCATTTTCGCACGCAGCTCGGGCGGGTCGAGCACCTCGGCCTCGGGCCCGAAGCGCAGCAGCTCGCCGGCGGCATGCCACAGCGTCGTTCCGATCGGGATCGTCACGATGCGCCAGCCGTCGGCATCGGTGTCGTCGGCGAGGCGCGTGCGGGCGCGCACGTAAGGCTGGCTCCACACCTCCAGCAGCTTCACACCGAGCGCTGACAGGCGCACCGTCGCCTGCTTCGGATGCAGCTCCGCCTCCAGCCGCTCCGTCGCGGCGCGCCAATAGGCGGCGAGGTCAAAGTCTGCAGGTCGCGCGAAGCACTCGTCGGTCACGGCACAGTCGAGAATGCGCGCGACGCGATAGGTGCGCACGCTGCGCTCGACCTGCCCGGCGAGATACCAATTGCCGCCCTTCAGCACGAGGCCGAGCGGCGCGACGCGGCGGCGCTTCTCGGCACGCCAGGTCTGATAGCGGACGTCGACCATGACGTCGCGGAGCAGGGCGTCGGCAATGGCGCGCAGATGCGTCGGCTCCTCGGACTCGCCGAACCAGCCAGGCGCGTCGAGATGGAAGCGCGCCTGCATGCGGCCGGCATTGGCGCGCAGGCTTTGCGGCAGTGCCGCCACCAGCTTGGTCTGCGCCGCGCTCATCGCGCCATCGAGCCCGAGCGCGGCGGCGGGGCCCGGCAGGCCCGCCATGAACAGTGCGTCGGTTTCCGTCGGCGACAGCCCGTTCAGCCGCACGCGATAGCCGTCGAGCAGGCGGAATCCGCCTTCGGCGCCGCGCTCGGCATAGACCGGGATGCCCGCCGCGGCGAGCGCGTCGATGTCGCGATAGATCGTGCGCACCGAGACCTCGCAGGCGCCTGCGAGTTCGGGCGCCGTGACCTGTCCCTTGGCCTGCAAGGTGGTGAGGATGGAGAGCAGCCGGCTCGCGCGCATGCCCTTCTTTAAACATACCTGACACACCTTGTCAGGTATGGTGTGCGACAAGCCAGCACCGCAGCCGGCAATGGGAGGACACCATCATGACCGCCGACGACAAGATCACGCTGTATTACTCGCCGCAGACCCGCGCCGCCGGCACCCGCGTCCTGCTCGAGGAGCTGGGCGCGCCCTACGATCTGCATGTCCTCAACATGAAGGCGGGCGAGCAGCGCAAGCCGGAGTTCCTGGCCGTCAATCCGCTCGGCAAGGTGCCGACGATCGGACATCGCGGCCAGATCGTGACCGAGCAGGTCGCGATCTTCATCTATCTCGCCGATCTGTTTCCGCAAGCGGGCCTGACGCCGGCGCTCGACGATGCCATGCGCGGGCCCTATCTGCGCTGGATCGCCTATTACGGTGCGTCGTTCGAGCCCGCCGTGATCGACCATTTCATGAAGCGCGAACCGGCCCCGATCACGCAGTCACCCTATGCCGACTACGATACGATGCTGGGCGCGCTGGAGCAGCAGCTCGCCAAGGGGCCGTATCTCCTCGGCGAGCGCATGACCGCCGCCGACGTGTTGTGGGGCGTCGCCTTCAACTGGACCATGATGTTCGGCGTCGTGCCGCGCAAGGACGTGTTCGCGCGTTACGCCGAGCGCATCACCCAGCGTCCGGCGTTCCAGCGCGTCACCGCCGCGGATGCCGAGATGGCGGCCCAGCACGCGGCCGCCACCGGCGTTTGAGCGCCAGCATTGACGCAATCGAGCGAGGTCCCGCCGGCAACGGGACCTCACTGATGTGATTGCACGTTGTCCGGCAGGCGCAGCTCGCCAAATGCCGGGTTTCCCGCGGCGGCGTCGCTAGTTCAGGCTGATCCCCGTGAGCGGCGTGCCGTCGACGCCGTTGTTGCTGATTGCGTTGTTCTTGAAGGACGAGACGGAGCCGCCGCCGGTCTGGACGACGCCGTTGGAATTGCCCTGGATGACGGAATTTCCCAACGTCACGATGGCGCCGCTGCCGCTCGCCAGAACGCCGGTGTTGTTGAACTCGGAGGTCAGCCGGTCGAGAAACACGCCCATCCCCGGCTTTCCGGCCGGGACCGTGGCGGATATCCCGGCATTGCCATTTTCGATGGCCTTGGTGTTCGAGACGAGCACGCTGATCGCGCTGCTCGAATTCGCGGTCGAGACCGTGACGCCGAACGCGGACGCCTTGAGCGAGGAGTCCGCGATCACCACCTGGGCCGCACCGGTCGGCGCGACCGAGATCGCGCTTTGCGAGAAGTTCTCGAAGGTACAGTTCTCGACGACGAGCTTTCGGCCGGCCAGGAAATTGACGCCATTGAGGCCGAGGGTCGTGCCGGCGCCGTTGATGCTCAAATTGCGCAGGATGATGACGTCGTTGGCGCCGGCATTCACGTTGATGCCGTTGGTCGCCGATGCCAGGATCGAGGCCATCGTCCCCCCGCCGTCGATCGTGATCGATTTGGTGATCGTGACGGCGCCGTAGCCGCCGGGATCGAGCACGTCGATCTCACCGCCCGCGGCGGTCTTCGAGATCGCTCCGGCGAAGGTCTTGCAGGGCGCCGTGCGGCTGCACGGGTTGACGTCGTCGCCGACGCCGGACACCCAGGTCCGCGTCGCCTGCGCGTGAGCCCCTGGCGAGGCAAGGATCAAAAACGCGGCGCACAAAAATCCGATCGAAGAAATGAGCTTTCGCATGAGCGCTCCCCTTGAAATGCTGGAAATGAAAAATAGCCCGAACGCAGAGTGTTAGTCTACGAAAGCAACCAGAGCGTTCATCGAAAACGGCGGGCTGTACGGGACATTATGCAATCGGTGGTTGCCGCTTCGGCCGGAGGTGATTTCGCTGACGGTGCACGCCTTCCATCTGTCGATTGCATTGCAGGACTACAACATTCGCGAGCCTGCAGTCGCCCATCGCCCACCCACCCGACGGGCAATTCCGGCAATCCGTCCATGCGCCAACTGCCCGTCGAGCCAGTTTGTCGCATGTGTGCCGCCTTGCAGCGTCGGGCAAATCACGACGATGATCCCGGCCATCCCGTTCGCGATGAGGAGGGGCGGCTCGGCCGATCGTCACGAGGCGTAGCAGCGGGGAGCGGTGGCCGTATCAGGCTTGGGGCTCTGCGCGAGCGGGCCGGCGAGCAAGCGAGGTACGGACGGTCAAGTCGTAGGGTCCTGGCATCCCGACGCCGATGCCAAGTTCGCATGCAGGCTTCGCCTCGTGCGGATGACGGTGACCAGAAAGCCCGGCGCACCGGGGAGACTACGAAGCAGCCGTAACACCATCGCGCAGGGAAGGCTGGGTCGCTCCGGCTGAACCTGTGGTTCCTGCCCCGTGCAATCTTTCCGCACGGGGGCCACGGGTGCCAGTCGGCACCCGGCCTTCCCTGCGCCCTCCGACTGACGAGGAGGGAATGATCGGCAAAGCTCGGGCGCAATCGCGCCGCGAGAGCGGCTCCGTTTGACGCCGCGTCGACCGCGCTGCGCCGCGTGCCGATCGAGCTTGCTGCCCCCGGGCGCGTCCGCCAGAGCTGAATAATCGGGCAACGTCCGCCACATCTGCTCCACTTTGTCGGCGCAAATCCGCCCCGTATGAATCCCTAAAACTCAGGTAAGCCTTCCAAAAGTAAGATTTTGGCAATCAATCGAACGCTAACTAAGGTTACCAAGTGCTCAACGTCATGCGGAGACTCTGAACGTGAGCGACCAAAAGCCCGAACGGGCCAGCCTTGGCGTGGCCGGTACCACTGGCAAGGCCAGTGCGAGTGTCGACCCGATGCCGAAGACATCCGCAGTCCCCGATGCAGTCGATCTGGCCGTGCCTGCGATCGCGACCGTCGCCCCGCCCATGATCGCGCCGGATCACGAAGCGCCGGCGGCTGACCGTCCGGGCATCGACCCGAAGGCGAAGATCGTGGAAGCGGTGACCGCGCCCGAGCCACAGCCGGAGGCCAGCCAGTCCGAGATCAAGACCGAGGTGATGGCCGACACCGAGATCGGGACGACCAAGGTCGAGCCGGTCAAGCCCGAGCAGGTCAAGGTCGAAACCCTCACGGCCGAGCAGAAAAAAATCGAGCCCTCCAAGATCGAAGCGGTGAAGCCGGAGCGAGCCAAACCCGAGCCCGCGCGGCTCGACCTGGTCAAGTCCGACAAGGGCAAATCCGACAAGGTCAAGCCGGAGCTGACCAAGCCCCAGGCGGTGGGGGGCAACGTTGCGGCGCCGGGCAAAGTCGAAGCCGCAGTGGCCTCGAGTGCTGCGAAACCTCCCTCGACGATCTTGGATCTGATCAGGACGGAGCCGGTCAAGTCGGACCCGATCAAGACGGCTGCGGCCGGTGAACTCCTCAAGGTCGAGACACCGAAGCTGTCGATGCTCGCGGCCAATGCGCCGAAAGTCGGCCCGATGGCAGCGGCCGCGCCGAAGCCGGAGACGGCCATCAAGCCGGACGCGCCGATCAAGTCGGTGGCTGCCACCAAGACAGAAGCCGTCGTTCGGCCTGAGCCGGCTGCCAAGCCGGAGACTGTTGCCAAGTCGGATGCCAAACCGGATGCCAAGTCGGAGCCCGTTGCCAAGCAGGCATCCGCGGCCAAACCCGGGGCGTCCGCGACGCGCCCGGTCACGCCAGTCCAGGCGGATGCCGGACCGGCGACCAGGGCGGGTGCTTTTGCCGCGGTCGACAAGGCCGCGGCCTGGGCCAAAGCGAAGTTCAAGACCGAGCCCTTCAAGTTCAATGCGGCGTCCAAGCCGGCGGCCGCTGCCGCAACGGCGGCCAGCACGGCCGCTGCGGGAGCGACGCTGCCACCTCCGCAGCCGGGCCAGACCCCGCCGCCGCATGCCGTGAACGGCAGGCTCGGCCTACCGGCCATGGCTGCGATCCTGCTGCTGTCGATGGTTGTCGGCGGCGTTGCCGGTGGTCTGGTCACGGCCAAATTCGTCACGCGCTCCGGCGGCGGCGACGCGGCCGATGCGACGGCCGGCGAGGCTGCGGATTCCACGCTTGGCGCGACCGTGGCGCGAATCGACAATGATGTCGCCGCGCTGAAGGCGAGCCTCGACCAGACCAATCAGACGAGCCTCGTCGAGCTCAACAAGTCCGCGGAGCGTCTCGACCGGCTCGAGAAGATCCTCGGTGATCTGTCGACGAAATCGTCGGCCAAGCCGAGCGAGTTGCAGCGTCTGAGCGAGGCCGTGGACCGGCTGCGCGCCGCGCAGGCGTCCGCGACCGCGCAAGCCCCCGCGCGTGACAGCGCCGCGTCCGCGCCGCAGGCGGTGGGGGCGATCAATGCGGCGGCGCCGCCCGCGGGCGTGGCGAGCCGGGCCGACGCGGCCAGGACCACCGAGGCAGCCAGGACCGAAGCAGCAAGGGCAGAGGCGAGCCGGGCCGAGCCGGCCAGGGCGGAGACCGCTCGCCCCGAGCCGAACCGCACGGAGGCCACCAAGCCCAAGGTCGTCGAGGGCTGGGTGCTGCGCGACGTCGGTCGTGGCGGCGCGCTGATCGAGGGCCGCGGTGGCCTCTACGAGGTCTATGCCGGCGATCCCGTGCCGGGCCTCGGCAAGGTCGACGCGATTCGCAAGCAGGACGGTCGCTGGGTGGTCGTCACCACCAAGGGGCTTGTCGTCGCGCGCTGACGGACCATCTGTTTTTGGAGACGAATCTGGACGAGGCGCCTCACCGCGACGTGAGGCGCCTCGTCGCACAATTGTCCGAAGCCGCCCGCCTTTCGGCTATCTTCGAGGACTAGCAGGCCCTCAATTGCATGTTCGTGGAAGTGAGGAGGCGCGTCTTGCGACTGTCGGTATTCGGCCTTGTCATGCTGTGCTGCGGCCCGCTCGCTCATGCGGACGAGAGCCCGCCGGTCGAGCGCGGCGCCGCCATCCTCGAGCCGTTCGCGCTGCGTGAGCTCGACAACGGCGCGTTCGGCCTCGGGAAGATGCTTGCGCACGCCAGTGATGCGCCGCTGACCGACGCGGCGTTGTTTGCGCTGCCGTCGATGATGCCCGTACGCAAGGCGCTCGACACGGAGTTCGACCGCTACGTCGACAAGCACAAGACGACGTTGCCGAACGAGAGCATCGGCATCGGTACGTCCTACGCGTTCCAGCTGTTCGACCGCACTGTGCTCGATTCGCCCGATGCCCGCTTCGTGCTGGCCGGCGTCGTCAATCGCATGGATCGCGCCTTCGTCGATCCCGACCATTGCGGCGAGGTGCGGCTGCTGTACCGCCTGACGCGGACCACGCCGCCCGAGGCCAAAGATGGCGAGGTCGCCTCGCCGCGGCTGCCGATGACGCTCAACATCGTGCTCAAGGCGCGCAGCGATGCGGAGGCCAAGAGCAATTCGCCGAGTTGTGCCGAGATCGCCAAGCGGTGGCTGGCGACGTCCGATCTGCAACTGACCGGGCCTGAGCTTGCCGCGAAGCTGACGGCGCCGGACGGCCCGCTGGCGCTGATCAGGTCGGAGAACATCCATCGCATCGAGACCAACCTGCAGATCGCGCATGCGCCGAAATCGGCGATCCGCGATTTCCGCACCGACTACATGATGAAGGTGTTCGACTATCAGGCCGCGAGCGGGACGTTCGAGGAGGCGGTGCTGGAGGATCAGGTCGATCGCGACCGGCTGCTGGCGGATGCCGCGCTGGCGCGCGAGTTCAAGGCCTGGCTGCTCGACCCCGTCCATCTCGGTGAGCTCGACCGCGGCACCGCGGTGATCCCCGAGCAGTTCCTGGCCAAGGTTGCGGTGGCGCCGACCCCGGTCGGATTCGTCAATTCCGATCTGCTGCCGGCCTACGGGCTGGTGCAGGGGAGCGCGGCCGGGCAGGGCGCGGTGTTCACCGAGGCCGACGTGGTCGGTGCGCTGGAGAAGGCGGCCGCGCAGGGCATCGTGCTGCAGAACATCCGGTCGGTTGCAGGCTTCGAGCGACGCCTCAACGATTCGAGCTGCGGCGGCTGCCATCAGACCCGCGGCATCGGCGGCTTTCACTTTCCCGGCGTCGACTGGATGGCGGAGAAGCCGTCCAACACCGTCGTGGTGCCGGGCTCGCCGCACTTCTTCGGCGACCAGGTCCGCCGGCGCGACATCCTCACCGCCTTTGCCGAGGGGCGGACTCCGGATTTCTCGCGCGGCTTCGCCAGCCGCCCGCAATTGCGCGGCAGCGATGAGCTCGCCGGCACGGTCTACAACGACGGCTGGGGCGGGCATTGCTACGCGAGCCACGCCGCGGCCGCGGACAACGACAAGAGCTTCTCGACCTGGACCTGCGCCGCGAACCTGTCCTGTCAGACCGGCCCGGCGACGCGGTTCGGCATGTGCTTCATCGCGACGCGCTAGCTCAGGCCACCGCACCGCGCGCGCGCAGGTCGCGGATGGCCTCGTCGTCGAAGCCGGCGCTGCGCAGGATCTCGTCGCTGTGCTGGCCTATGCCGGGCGGCTTGCGCGGGGTGACCTTGCGCTGGCCGTCGATGAAGATCGGGCTGTTGACCGTCAGCATGGTGTCGTTCTCGAACGGCACCAGCACCTCGTTCTCGATCATCTGCCTGTCGTTTGGAATGTCGTCGAGAATCCCGACCACCCCGAACACGAGCCCGCTGCCGTCGAGGATCCGGCGCCATTCGGCCAGCGGCCTGGTCGCGAACACCGCGTCGAACTCGTGGATCAGTTCGACCGAGCGGGCGTGGCGATCGGCCTTGGTGACGAAGCGCGGATCGTCGATCAGCTCCTCTCGGCCGAGGCAGCGGGCGAGGATCGGCCACTGCTTCTCCTCATTGAGGAGCGACAGCATGATCCAGCGGCCGTCCTGGCATTTGTAGTGATTGGCGACCGCGTTCAGCGCGCGTTCGCGCGGCCGCCGCTCAACGAAGGTCGCGCCGCAAAGCTTGGCCTGAGCAAGCACGGAGGCGGCCCAGACCCCGTTGGCCATCAGGTTGGAGGCCACATGGCAGCCCTTGCCGGTCTTCTCGCGCTGGTAAAGCGCCGTGACGATCGCGCCATAGAACGCCATTGCGCAGGGGTGGTCGCCCATGCCGGCCACGGAGCGGGCGGGTGTCGTGCTCTCGTCGGCACGGACCAGGTCCATCAGTCCAGAGCGCGCCCAATAGGCATTGCTGTCGAAGCCGGGTTTGTCGGCTTCCTCGCCTTTCTCGCCATACCCGGTAAACGACGCATAGATCAGCCGCGGATTGAGCGGCGCCAGCTTTTCGTGGGTGAGGCCGAGCTTGGCGCGGACCGACGGCGGGAAATTGGTGATGAAGACATCGGCTTCACTTACCAGCCGTTGCAGCACGGTCTGCGCTTCCGGCTTCGACAGGTCGAGTGCGAGGCTGCGCTTGTTGCGGGCTTCGAGATACCACGCGTAGTTATGCTCGCTGCGCGGATAGCCCGGCAGGTTCGGCAGGTTGCGGTAGGGATCGCCGGCGCCGGGCGGCTCGATCTTGATGACGTCAGCGCCGAAGTCGGAAAGAACGGTGGCGGCTGCGGGGGCCGCGATGAAGCTCGCGCAGTCCAGCACCTTCAGGCCATGGAAAATGCCCTTGTCGTCCATGTTGCGTCGCTCCCGTCGCTTGTTTCCGCGCGCTGGAATTACGTTGCCGGCGCGGTTCGAGGCGCATTTGACCCGGGTCGGGCGGGCGAGGCAATGGCGGGGAGGGAGCTGAAACTACAAACAAACGCAAAGATGTGATCAGGAGCGGGCACCGCTCCTGTCTATTTCGACGTGTCGACAATCATGCTGGCTTGGTGAGGGAAACGATCGCGCCGAATAGCCGCGAGGCGGAATGGCGCGCCAATTGATCCGCTACACTTTCAGGTTCTCGGCCGAACTCCTGCCGCGGTTGGCAATCTCGTCGTACTCGATGGTCTGGCCCTCGTTGAGGGTCGCCAGCCCGGCCTTCTGCACTGCGGAGATGTGAACGAAAATGTCCTTGCCCCCGGCCGCGGGCTGGATGAAGCCATAGCCCTTGGTCGGGTTGAACCACTTGACCGTACCTTTAGCCATACGTCGCCTCCGCGGGACCAATCCGAGTACGAGCCGCGGTCCCCGCAAACCGTCAGGCCCGGAATTCGAGACTACTGCGGTTGTGACAGGCGTGATAGCGCAAACAGCGGGCGGTTCTGGCCCGAAATGATCGATATCGTGGCGACTTTGCGGCTTTTGACCGCAGTGCCACCGTTCCGCCAGTCACCGCGGACCCGCTGCAACCGTTCTCGGTATGACAGCGCAGGCTGCAAACAGGTTCAACGCAACTTGTCACGCAGCCGTCCCCTCGTCCGAGAGCATCGCGAGTTCAGCGGCGTCCATGGCCGTCCTGACGCGCATCGGCTCGGCGCGGCCGCGAATCTCGACCTCGCGCTGCGGCAGCACGTCGGAGCCGAGTCGCGCCCGCGCGTAGACCTCGTCCGAGATGATGACCTGGCAGCCGAGGGTCTTCGTCATGTCCTGCAGTCGTGACGCGACGTTGACGGCGTCGCCCAGCGCGGTGAACACCATGTGGTCCCGATAGCCGATCTCGCCCACGATCACCTCGCCGCCGTGAATGCCGATGCCGAAGCGGATCGGGTCATGCAGATCATGGCTGAGGAACGCGTTCAGCTCGGCGATGTTGGCCGCGATGTCACGCGCCGCCTGGATCGCCTGGCCGCAGGCGACATGTGAATCGGTGGCTAGTCCGAACAGCGCGAGCATACCGTCACCGACGAACTGATTGGGCTGCCCGCCATTCGCCAGCACGGCCTGGGAGACGGCGCTGAGGAAGCGGTTGACGATGAACACCACATCGAACGGCAGCCGTTTCTCAGCGAGGCCGGTCGATCCACGCATGTCGACGAACAGGCTGACGAGGTAGCGCTCCTGCCCGATTCCGGCGCGCGAGCTGCCGCGCTCGCCGGGTGTCGGGTTCGGCATGAACAGTTGGAAGAATGAAAGATCGCCGGTGGGGCGCAACTGGCAGGCCAGCCTGACCGACGGGTCCGCCGCGCCGATCTGCGCGAGCACGAAGGCCTCGCGAGGCGAGGGCGGCGGCAGCGCGCCGGGATCTCCGATCACCCTGATGCGGCAGGTCGAGCAGCGCGCGCGGCCGCCACACATGCTGGCATGCGGTACGTTGTTGCGCAGACTGGCCTCAAGCACGGACAAACCCTTTGGCACCCGGATGGAGCGGCCATTGTTGTAGGACAGCGTGACCATGCCGCCACGTCGCTCATGGACTGCTCGCACGCCGCGCGCGGCGAGCGCCAAGCCGATCAGGCCGCCATAGCCGATCAGGAAGCCGTTCATGATGGTCTCCAGCACCGCCTGTTCAGATGGCGTGCCGGTCTGCCTCAACGAAAGATTTTCGGCGCGCCACTGCGGTGTTGCGTTGGCGGCGATGACGTCTCGGCCCCCACGATAGAAGCCGAGCAGCGCTAGCGCCGGGAGCAGCACGGCGCAGGCGAGCAGCCACGGCGCCGCGCGCTTGTAGAACGGCTTGAGCCGCAGCCAGAAGTGCAGCCCGATGCAGCCATGCGTCCATGACGTCAGCAGGGCTGCCGACATCAACCAGATCCGCCAGGACGGGCCGGTCCAATACGAGTACAGGACCTGCGGGTACAGCTTCTCCTGTCCGTACAGGGTCTGTCCGAAGCGGACGCCGGCGATGTGGCTGAAGATCAGCGCCGGAATGCTTAGGCCGAGCAGCAGTTGCAGCGGCTCCATCGTGTGGCGGCTGAATTGCCGGCGCTGATAAAGCGCCCACACGCCGAGCCCGCCATGGGTAAGAGCGGCCGCATAGAACAGCACGGCGATCGGAAGAAACTGCCAGAACGCCACATGATAGGACACGCCCTCGGCGAGCGCCTGCAGCGAGATGTTGCCGAGCGCATGGTTGAAAAAATGACTGAGCAGGTAGCTGAAGAGTATGAAGCCGCAGATCAGCCGCACCTGCCGCACACCGATGCCGCGACAGGTCGACCGCAAACGATGGTAAATCGAAATGGTCATGTGGTCCGTATGATCTGGAGCCGCAATGCTAGAGATTTATTCCCTGTTGTCCTAGAGGGCTGGTGGCGGTGGTCATCCGGCGGCGCGAGCTGCGCGCGAACGTTGACTCGCCCGCCGGAGTCGGGGAAAAGCACCGCGTGACGGCCATTTCCCCAGGCATCGACAGCCCAAATTCTCGATCCACGCGCGCTGCGTGGCTGATGGCTGCGGCCGTGATCGCAAGCATGACGATCATCCGCATCGTCTATGCCGGGACGCTCGATCTGCGCACCGACGAGGCCTATTACTGGACCTGGTCGAAGGAGCTGCAGCTCTGCTTCCTCGATCATCCGCCCATGATCGCCTGGTTCATCCGGCTGGGCACTGCCCTGTTCGGCGATACCAATCTCGGCGTTCGCTTTGCCGGCATCCTCGCGATGGGGGTGACGCAGCTCCTGCTCGCCGACATCGTTCGCCGTACCACTCACGATATGCGGGCCGTGATCCTCGCGGTGCTGCTGCCCGAGGCCGCGCTCTACTATGGCCTGCTGATGGCCAAGGTGGCGCCGGACGTCGCGGCGATCCCGTTTGCACTCGCGGTGATCTGGGCGCTGGTGCGCCTCGCCGAGAGCGGCGATGAACGCTGGTGGCTCGCCGCCGGACTGTTCGGCGGACTGGCGTTGTTGTCCAAATTCACGGTGGTCATGCTGCTGCCGGGCGTGGCGGCGTTCCTGCTCGTTCCGGCCTGGCGCAGCCGCTGGCTTCTCAGTCCCTATCCATGGTGCGGAGCATTGATTGCGCTGGCGGTGTTCTCGCCGGTGCTGATCTGGAACGTACAGCACGACTGGGCCTCGTTCCGCTTCCAGTTCGTTCGCGCCACCGCGCCGCATGAGTTTTCGTTGCGGACGCTTGGCGATTATCTCGGATTGCAGTTCGGACAGGTCGGCTTCGTCCTGCTGCCGGTCACATTGTCGGCGCTGAGTTTCACGGCCTGGCGCGGCTACCGCACGCGTGAGCCGGTCGCCATCCTGCTGTCGACGGCGGTGCTGGTGCCGTTTCTCTACTTCCTCTGGAAATCGTTTACCTTGCGGATCGGCGACACCTGGCCGATGTTCATGTGGCCGATCGGGTTTGCGGCGGTCGCGATCAACATCGTCAAGCTGCCGCAGGACGGCGCGTCCGCCTGGTTCGTCCGATCGACCGTGCGCTGGGCGCGGATCGCCGTCGTCAGCGGCATTGCCATGGTGGTCCTGATCTTTCTCTACTATGTCGTCGCGCCGTGGAATTTTCTCGGGCGGGCCGATCCGATCGGCGCCGAGGCGGGCTATCAGCAGGTGGCGTCGCGGGTCGAGCAGGAGCTGCAAAAGACCGGCGCGACCTGGATCGCGACCTCCGACTATCGCACCTATGCGATGATGCGGTGGTTCTTTCGCGGCCGCGTGCCGGTGCTCCAGATCAACGAGCGGGCCCGCTTCATCGGCTTCCGTGATCCTGGCATGGACCTGATCGCAGGACATGCCGGCCTCTATGTCGTGCGCGAGCCGGACAATACCGGCCCGCTGCTGGCGGACACGACCGCGCACCGCGAGCCGCTCGGACACGTCGAGCGGAGCTGGCGCGGCCGCGTCATGGACAGTTACGCGTTCGGCAGGCTGACGGGCTGGACTCCCGAACTGGCGCCGCCACCGGACTCGCCATTGTACCAATGGCGCTGGCTCGCCGGCGTCCTCGATTCCACGCCGCGGGCCTGAGCCTCATTACTGGTCGTCCTGCTTGCGCAGCAGATCCTTGGCGAGATCCGCCAGCGCCGGCCGCGGCAGCGCGGCGAACGGCATCGGCCGCGTCACGTCGATGGCCGCGAGGCCGAGCCGCGCCGTGAGCAGTCCGTTGAGCACGCCTTCGCCGAGCCGCTGCGACAGTTTTGCCGCGATGCCATGGCCCAGCACCTGCTGGATCAGGCTGTCGCTCGCGGCCATGCCGCCGGTGATGGCGAGATGCGCGACGACGTGGCGCAACAGGCTGATCATGCCAAGCGCGCCGGGACGGCCGCCATAGAGCCGCGCGAGCTGCCGGATCATCCGCAAGCTTGCCACGAAGACGAACAGCACGTCGATCAGCGCGCGCGGGCTCACGGCCGTGACCACGGAAACCCGTTGCGCCGCAACCGACACCAGACGCCGCGCCTCGCTGTCGAGCGGCGCCATCAGCTCGCGCTCGGCAAGCTTGATCATGTCGCCGCCGTCGATGATGTCGTCGGCGTGGCCGGCGAGCGCGGCACGCGGACGCGCCAGGCGGGGATTGGCATGTGCGATCCGCAACAGCTCGGCGACCACTTCGCGGCTCTCGGCGCGATCGTCGGACAGCAGCACCGCGGCCGCGCGCTGGTGCAGCTTCTCGATGGTGGCGAGACGCACCAGCCCGTAAGTCTCTCGGGCAATGACGGCCGCCAATGCGATCGCGGCTGCGGCCGCGAACCCCGCGCCGACATAGCCGAGGGCCTCGCTGCGTGCGAACAGATCCTCGATCAGTCTGACGACGCCGAGGCCGAGGCCGAGCAGGACGAGGCCTGCGACCGAGCCCCAAAAAAGTGCGCCCCAGCCGAAGCTGCGCCGCGCCGGCAGGACGGTCTCGACCGGCACCGGCAATTGCGCCGGATCAGCCTCTGGCGTGACCTGGATGGTGCCGCGGCCCGGCCGGGCGGCCTCTTCGGCATCGACCACGACGACGTCGGGATCATCGAGCCGGAAGGTCTGGGGACGACGATGCTTGGCGCGTTCGCTCATTGCAGCCGGTCTCCGATCAGGAACTGAAGGGCGCGGTCCATGCGGATATGGGGCAAAGCGGGCTCGCCGCCAGGATCGGGGGCCAGCAAAGGCGGACGGAAGCGAAGAAAGCGGAAGTCGGTGCCGTCGGCGGCGGCGCTCGACAGGCCGCGATAGGCGCCGCCCTTGAACAGCTCCTCCGCATCGGCCGGCAGCTCGCCCGGAAAGGTTGCCACCTCGGTGTCGCCGTCGAAGATCTCGCCATTGGCGCTTTCGCCGGCCGCCGGCGTGCCAAGCAGCGACGGCAGCTTGTCGCGGCCGCGGGCGACCAGCGCCTCGCGCGTCGCCCTGACGGCGGCCAGCGCCACCACGTCGATTGCGGCGCCCGTGCTCTCGGCTCGGGCCACCGCGCGGTTGACCGCGCGCCGCAGCACAGCTTCGAGCCGGTCGTGGCTGGTGTGATGCAGATGGTCGGCCTTGGTCGCCGCGAACAGGATGCGGTCGATGCGCGGCCGAAACAGCGCCGTCAGCATGTTTCCGCGTCCGACGCGGAAGCAATCGAGAATGCCGGTCAGCGCGGCCTCGAGATCGTGCAGCGCCTCGGGGCCCGCATTGAACGCCGCCAGCGCGTCGACCAGCACGATCTGGCGATCGAGCCGGGCGAAATGGTCGCGAAAGAACGGCCTGACAACGATGTCCTTGTAGGACTCGTAGCGGCGCGCCATCATCGCCCATAGCGAGCCGGCCGGCGCCTGGCCGTCGGCCGGGACATCGAGCGGCGCGAAGGTCAGCGCCGGCGAGCCCGCGAGATTCCCCGGCATCAGGAAGCGGCCGGGCGGCAGCAGGCTCATGGCGAAGCGCTCGTCGCGGCAGGCACGCAAGCAGTCGGTGAACAGCCGTGCGGCCTCAAGTGTCGCCGACTCGTCCTCGCGGCCTTCGGGGGCGAGCGTCGCCAGATGCGCGTGCCAGTCCTTGGCGACATGCGCGCGCGGCTCGCTGCGCGACAGCGCGAGGCTTTCCCGCGCCCACTGCTCATAGCTCTTGTTCAGCAGCGGCAGGTCGAGCAGCCATTCGCCGGGATAGTCGACGATGTCGAGCGTGAGCGTCCGCTCGGCGCCATTGGCGCGCTGGAATTCGATCACCAGTCTGAGCTCGCTGATGTCGACGGTCGAGCTCGGCCAGCGTCGCTCGGTGACCAGCGCCCGCATATGGCTCTCATAGGCAAAGCGCGGCACGCCGTCGTCGGGTTGCGGCGTCAGATATGCGCGGGCGATGCGGCCCGATGCCAAGGCCTCGAACACCGGCATGCGCCCGCCGCGAACGAGGTCGTGGATCAGCGCCGTGATGAACACGGTCTTACCGGCCCGCGACAGCCCGGTGACGCCAAGGCGGACGGTCGGGTTGAGGAAGCTCTCGCCATAATCGAGCAGGGCACGGGCCGACAGCCGCGCTTCCTCGACGAGTTCGGAAAAGGTCACCATGGGAGGAGGGGAATTCGCCAGTTGAAAAGGGCGTGAGCGATTTTTGACAGGTGGCGATGCAAAACGCCGGATTCAAGCTCACAATTCCGGCCCGTTTCCGGATAGAACCAGACTTTGAACGGAACGTTGACCACTGGAAACCATAATCCTTCCGGCACAATTGTCCCGGAAAACCGGCACCAGGTTCTGACATGACCGTATTTCAACTGAAGCAGTTCGCCTCGACCTCCGTCCATGCCGCCACCGGCGCGATGCGTTGGAACTACGACAAGGTCGAGATGATCGCGGACGGCGTCGTCCACGTCGTCGGCATCGCCGCCGGCCTGGTCGCCGCAACCGTGCTCGTCGTGCTGACCTCGATCTATGCCAGCGCCGTCGACATCGTGGTGGTGTCGATCTACGTCGCGGGACTGCTCTCGATGCTGACGCTGTCGGCAACCTATAATCTGTGGCCGGTGTCGCCGACCAAATGGGTGCTGCGCCGCTTCGACCACTCCGCCATCTACGTGCTGATCGCAGCCACCTATACGCCGTTCATCGCCGCCCTGAAGGATACGGTGTTCTCGGCCGCGCTGCTGCTCGGGGTCTGGGGCGTCGCCATCTTCGGCATCGTGCTGAAGCTGCGCTGGCCGGGCCGCTTCGACGCGCTCTCGATCGGGCTGTATCTCGCGCTCGGCTGGAGCGGCGTCATGATGTACGACCGGGTGATCTCGGTGATGCCGCCCTCGGTCCTGGCCTGCGTGCTCACAGGCGGCATCCTCTACAGCCTCGGCGTCATCTTCCACTCGTGGCGGCGCTTGCGCTTCCAGAACGCGATCTGGCATGGTTTCGTGTTGCTGGGCGCCGGCTTTCATTATACCGCAGTGCTCGACCTGGTCTTGACCTAGAAAATTCCACGAGGAGGGCTTTGCATGCAGGTGACCGGCAAGATTGTTGTGGTCACCGGCGGAGCCCGCGGCATCGGCAAGGCGCTGTGCGAGGCCTTCGCGGCCGCCGGTGCGGCCAAGGTGATCGTAGCCGATCTCGACGAAGCCGGCGCCAAGGCCGTCGCTGATGGCATCGGCGGCGCCGCCTTCAGATGCGACGTCTCCCAGGAAGCCGACATCCGGCACGTGATCGAGGAAACCGAGCGGCAGTTCGGGCCCATTGCGCTGTTCTGCTCCAATGCCGGCATCGGCGGCGGCTTTGACCCGCTGTCGGTCAATGTCGGCGGCACCTCCGACGAGCCGTGGGCGCGCAGTTGGGCCATTCACGTGATGGCGCATGTCTACGCGGCGCGGCATCTGATCCCGCGCTACAAGGCGCGCGGCGGCGGCTATTTCCTCAACACGATCTCGGCGGCCGGCCTGCTGTCGCAGGTCGGCAGCGCGCCTTACTCCACCACCAAGCATGCCGCGGTGGGATTTGCGGAGAATCTCGCGATCTCGCACAAGGCCGACAACATCAAGGTCTCGATCCTGTGCCCGCAGGGCGTCGACACCGACATGCTGCGATCGATTCCGAAGGGCCCGCAATCCGGCGACGGCGATCTGACACCGGAGCAGGTCGCGCAGGACGTGCTGAAAGGCCTTGCCGAGGAGAGCTTCCTGATCCTGCCGCATCCGCAGGTCCTCGGCTACATGCGCAAGAAGACCGAGAACTACGACCGCTGGCTCGGCGGCATGGCGAAGATCCAGGCAAAGATGCGCGAGGAGTTCGGGAAGTAGGTCTGCGACCATCGTCGGTCGACGTGACGGCGCCCGGCCTCAACGCCCTCCGCGGTCGTCCCCGCGACCACGGAGACCCATAGTCCCAGGGTGCAGTTCGAGCCACGCGCGTCGACCATCTCGCCCGAGGTTTTCGACCGCGGCGTATGGATCCGGCGTTCGCCGGAATGACGCTAAGGAGAGATCGTGCGGACATCATGGGCAGCGGACTTGATCCGACATCGATAGACATCATTGCGCCTTCTCGCGGCACATCATGCCCGAGCTGTACAGTTGACTTGTCCCTTCAAGATTCGAAGGGCGCAGGGAATGCCGGGTGAAGGCCTCACCCATGGCCCGCCTGCAGCAAAAAATGCAGGCGGCAGGTACCACAGGTGCAGCCGATCACCGGCATTCCCTGCGCGATGGTCTTCACGCTTATACGCAGTCTCCCTGGTGCGCCGGGCTGTTGGCCACCATTGTCCGCGCGGTGCATCAGCGCCATCGCGAACGTAACACCAGCATCGGGGTGTCAGGACGCTGCGACTTCACGTCCGCGGCCACGCCGTTCGTCCGCGTAGCAAGCTACGCTGCGGCATGGCCACGGCCATCGCATCCCGCCTCGCGTGTCGTGACGATCGCGCGCAACGCCCCTCCGTGGTGAGGCGGGATGCGCGGAAAGATCGTCCTGATTTGCCCGACGGCGCAAGGCCGCATGCTGCGGCATTTCAACACGACGGGCAGTTTCGTCATGGTGTGTATGCGCAATCTGCCCGTCGGGCGCCCTCATGGCTCCGACGGTTGCATGTCCTGCTCTGCCGCGCGCCAGGCTTCGAGCGCGCGGGCGTACAGCAACAGGCCCTCGCGCACCGTGCGCCGCTCGGTCTTCGACAGGGCCGACAGGGCGCCGCGGACCTGCTGGCGGCCGAAGGCGTGCAGCGTGGCCACCCTCTTCCGTCCCTTCGCGGTGAGGCAGAGCGGCTTGATGCGGGCGTCGCCGGAATCGATTGTCTCCTGCAACTCGCCGCTGTCGATCAGCTTGCGGACCATGCGGCTGACGCCGGATTTTTCCAGGTGCAGGACCGCGCCGAGCTGCATCGCGGTGAGACGCGTCGTGCTACGTCGTCGGCCACGTCCTGGCGGCCGACGGCGGCTTCCTCGCGGTCTGAATCTGAAAGGCGTCGGCTGTCGCCGATGGCGCAAGGCCCGCGATCGCCGAGCGGTCTCGGACGCGAGCGATCGTGGTCGAAACAGCTTCATGCTGAAGTCGGAATTTCGCCAGCTTCCGCGAAGCCGCGCAGCGATCGTCACCGTTTCAACTAATTAGTGCTTTCTACGAACGCGAAGATGCTTCGGCGCCGCTCCGCGGCGGCTCGTTGCGAACAGCTCTCAATCTCGCCTGAAATGTTCCCAGCTCGGCAAAACTTCCGCCGACGTTTGCCGGCTATCTCCAAGGCAAGGGGCTTCGTCGCGTGCATGCGCTGCGTATTCATCGCGACGGCGCCCTGACCCGACGTCGTCGCGTGATATTGGCATACCCCCGGCATTGCTTTGCAGGCTCATTCACCACACAAGACCGGCGCGTTCGCGGTGCGGACCAAGCGGCTCATGGTGACGCGATCCCACCGCGGGGTCACGCTCGCGCTCGTCGAGGTGCTGCTGCTGACCGTGATGGTGGTGGACGGCGCGTCCGCGCAGCAGACCATCAAGGCCAAGCCGACGGACGTCGTCCCGGGACGCGCCGACCGGCTGTTCTTCCGTCACGTGACGGCGCGCAGCATCTACTACAACGTTCCGCGGATCACCAACGACAGCCGGACGCTGATGATGCGCCAGGACCCGCGTGGCGTGAGCGCATTGCTGCGTCCGGTGCGCGAGGCCGGTGCGCCGTCGCTGGCCGCGCCGGGCAGGCCCGGCGCGCCGGTCGGCAGCTTTGGATTCTCCGCGTTTCAGCCCGCCCGTGGCGCGCGCATGGCCACGGCCGAGCCGGCGGGAGACGCTCAACGCGCCGCGCCGCAACCGGCCCCACGGCAGATCGCGGCAAGGCCCGCGGCAGTCGCCGAGGCGCCGCCGGCCAAGCCAGACGAGACCGTGGCAGCCGCCCAGCCCGCGGCCGTGCTGCGCAACCGCGACGTTCTTCCCGATCGCAACCTGAATACGGTGAAGCCGCAGCCGGTGACCGCCGACGCGAAGCCCTATGATCCGACGGGCGTGACGGTCGGGTCGTTCCTGGTGAAACCGGCCGTCGAGATCCAGGCCGGCTATGACACCAATCCCACGCGGCGCAACGGTGGGCAGGGCTCACCGGTCGCCATCGTGGCGACGGAGGTCGCGGTCCGCTCGCAATGGGAGCGGCATCAGCTCAACGCCGATTTCCGCGGCGCCTACACCGAGGACAGCAACGTCCGCTCGCTCAGCCATCCGACGTTCGAGGCGCGGGCGCAAGGGCGCTACGACGTCACCGAGGGCACCGCGATCACCGGCGAGGCGCGCTTCGTCAACGATGCATTGGCGCTTCCGGGCGCGCTCAAGCTGCCGCGCGCCACGACGTTCGGCGGCAGCGCCGGCGTGCTGCAGAAGATCGGTCCCGCCGAGATCGCATTCAAGGGATCGGCCGACCGTGTCATGTTCAACGACGCGCTGATCTTGGCCAACGTGCCGTTGCGGACGCAGGACCGCAACTACACCCAGCCGGGCGCGCAGGTCCGCGTCACCTATGTGCTCACGCCGAACATCTCGCCGTTCGTCGACATGAGCTTCGATCGGCGCAACCACGATCTGCAGGTCGACTTCAACGGCCAGCGCCGCGATTCCAGCGGCATCACCGCGCGCGGCGGCGCCGTCGTCAACATGGGATCGCTGACCGGCGAGGCCTCGGTCGGCTATCTCTCGCGCCGCATGGACTCGCCGCTGATGCCGAACATCAACGGCGTGATCGCGGATGCGACGCTCGCTTGGGCCGCGACCGACGCCACGACCTTCGTGCTGGTGGCGCGCTCGCAGGCCTCGGAGACGCCGGCGATGAACGTCTCGGGCATCCTGTCGCGCGACGTGATCCTGCAGATGGACCATCAGTTCGAGCCGTGGCTGATCGGAACGCTGCGCGGCGGCTACGGCCAGGATCAGTTCGTCGGCATCGGCCGCGTCGACCAGCGCATGTTCGTCGCCGCCGGCGGCACCTACAAGATGAACCGGAACGTTCAGCTCAAGAGCGAGGTCCGTACCGAATGGACCCGCTCCAACATCGCGCTCAACAACTTCATGACGGTGGTCGGCGTCGTCGGCGTGCGATTCCAATATTGAGCAGCGGCCGGGTCCGGTGGCGCACCTTCGCCGCCCTGCATCTCCGCCGTCGTCCCGGGCAAGCCGCGCGACAGCGCGGGTGCGACGCCGACGGGGACCCAGACGCCGCGACGGATGTCTGACCGGATTGCGAACGACGCGGCTGGTCTGCATCGACCACAACCGGCTGGTCTGTCGCGCGCAAAAGAAAAGCCCCGCAGGGGACGGGGCTTGAAGGCAATGCATGCCGGTCGGGTGGGGGGGGGGACCCGGGCGTCTCACGCGGCGGGATGAGGTCAGGTCGCCGACGCGTGGGTCGTCCCGGATTGGTTCGGCATGCGGCTGGTGATGGTCTTGTTATCGTTATCCGTGTCCGCGCCGCCCGGCGTAAGCCGACAGGCGGCGCGGAGCGCAGCGGTCTCACTGTTCGAGCGCGGCCAGCGCAGCGTTGCCGATCTGCTGCGCCTCGGCCCAGGCAGCCTGGGTGGCCTGCTGGGCGGCGGTGTAGCCGGCCTGGATCTGCTGCTGAGCCGCGGCCCGCAGCGCCTGCTCCTGCTGCTCGCCGGTCTCGCGGGCCTGGGTCAGGGCCTGATTGTCGGCATTCAGCGTCGCATTGGCCTGGTTGAAGGCGTTGGCGGTGGTCTGCGCCTTGGCCTGGGCCGCCGCCAGTGCGGCCTGGTTGGCCGCATTGTTGGCGCGTTCGAGGACCTCGGCGGCCTCCTGTGCGTCCTGCTTGGCCTGCTGCGCGGCCTGACGCGCCTGCTCCAGCGCCTGCCGGTCGGCGTTCACCTTCTGCTCGGCCGCTTCCACCGTCGCATCGATCGTGCCGATCTTCTGGTTCAGCGCGGCCTCGACCGTCTTCTGGTTCTGGGTCGCAGCCGCCTGCGCGGCCTGGGTCTTCTGCTGGGCGACCGCGCGTGCCTGCTCGCCGGTCTTCAACGCCGCCTGCAGCGCGGCCTGCTCGGCGGCTTCCTGGGCCGCCTGGTTCTGCTGGTTGTTGTTATTGTTGTTGTTGCCGTTGCCGGCCGCCGCTCCGCCATTGTTGGCATTGCCGCCATTGTTGGCGTTGCCGGCCGCCTGGCCGGCCTGCTGGGCCGCCTTGCCGGCGGCCTCGGCCGTCTCGCGCGCGGTGTCCTTGGCGGCGTTGGCGGCTTCCTTGGCCTCGTTGGAGACGTCGATGTCCTTGTCGAGCTTCTGGAACGCGGCCTGCAGCGCGGCCGAGGCTGCCGTCAGCTTCGCAGCGTTCGCGGTCGCCGCGGCCTGGTTGGCGGCGGTCGGGTTCTTCTCGGCCTGCTCCTGGGCCTCGATCGCGGCGCCGCGTGCGTTCTGCTCGGCCTGACGGGCGACGTCGATAGCCTTGCGGTCGGCAGCGACCTGCGCCTCGGCGGCGGCGGCGGTCTGCGCGGCGGCCGCGGCCGCTGCGTTGGCCTTGGCGACGGCATCGGTGCTGCTCGACGCCGCGGCAGCCGCCTTGGCCGGCGTCGCTGCGGCTGCGGGTGTCGCGGTGGCCTTGGCGACCGCGACGGTGGTGGTCGCTGCCGCGGCGGCCGCAGCGGCCGGCTTCGCCGCGCTCGTCGTGGTGCTGGTCGCGGCTGCGGTCTTGGCCATACCGGTGGTCGTCGTTGCGGCGGTGGCGGCAGCGGCGGGCTTGGCGGCGGTCGTCGCGGCCGTGGCGGCGGCAGCGACGGGCTTGGCCGCAGCCGTGCCGGTCGTTACGGCCGCCGTCTTGGCGGCGGTGCTCGCCGCGGTCGCCGCGGCGGTGGTGGCGGCCGTGGTCGCAGCGGTGTTCGCAGCCTTGGCGGCGGCGCCGGCCGCGGCCTTCGCAGCGGCGCTGGCTGCGGCCTTCCCCGCCGCGTCGGTCGCCGCCTTCGCGGCAGCGTTCGCTGCAGCCTTGGCGGCAGCGTTTGCCGCAGCCTTGGCGGCGGCGTCCTGCGCGGCCTTGGCGGCGGCAGCGGCTGCTGCCTTGGCAGCGGCATCCTGGGCCGCCTTGGCGGCTGCCTGGGCTGCGGCCTTCGCCGCCGCCTCCTGCGCCGCCTTCGCGGCGGCGTTGGTGGTGGCCGAAGTGGCAAGGGCGGTGGTCATGGCCTGCGCATGGGCCTGATGCGGCAGCGCCGTCACCGCCAGAGCGGACATCAGGGCCAGCACGCTGACATGGCGATAGAGATCGGTCCTCGACGCCGCGGTTTGAAGATTCTTCTTATCCGCCATCAGCTCAACTCCCTTGGTACGCTGGATTGGATGATGGAACCTTTTGAAAATGATTTTGGCTTGCAGAATGGTCGGACCTTGCAAGCAGCAAGGCGTCTGCCTGCAAGCTGACGGCAGGATTTCGCGATGTTTGCGGCAAGCCGGCCGCGACGAGATGGCGCAGGGGAACAGAAAGCTTTTGAAACAAACGGTTGCAGTCGGAACGCCGGTTGCACGGTTGCGGCGGGCCGATGAGCATTTCGCGGCGAGCCATGCCGCCGCCATTGAAGATGCGACGCATTGTCGCATATGCCGTGAAAGTCGTCCGCTGTGCGAACGGCGGCTCAGCCCTTCTGGGCGTAGAGAAGCGGGACCGCGGCGTCGACCATCACCTCGACGAGGCTCGTGCCGGCATGGGCGAGGGCTCGCGTCAGCGCACCGGCGAGATCGGCGGCATGGTTCACGCGCACTGCGTCGCAGCCCATGCCGTCCGCGAGCTTGACGAAATCGAGGCCGGGCAGCTCGAGCCCGGGCACGTTGCGCACCTGCATGACCTGGCTGAACGAGCGCATCGCGCCATAGCCGGAATTGTTGATGACGACGACCGTCAGCGGCAGCCGGCGCTGCGTGGCGGTCCACAGCGCCTGCAGCGAATACATCGCCGAGCCGTCGCCGATCAGGCACACCGTGCGGCCGGTGCGACGGCCCAGCGCCATGCCGACCGCCGCCGGCAGGCTGTAGCCGAGCCCGCCGCTCGCCATCGTGTAGAACGACTCCGCGCCGGGCATTGGCATGTACTTGTGCATCACCGGCCGGTGCGAGGGGATCTCCTCGACTACGGCGCTGCCCGCCGGCAGCGCCTGCGCCAGCGTGTGCAGGAGATAGTCGACCGGAATCGGATCGGATGGCTTCGGTGCGTCGGGTAGCACGCGGCCCTTCGGCGCCGCGCGCCCGGTCTCCGGCAGCAGCTCCAGCAGCAGCGACAGCGCCGGCCGCATCGTGGCGATGATGCTGGTGCCGACCGGCGGCACCGCGGCGCCTTCGGCGTCGTCGGTGACCTGATAAAGCGTGGTGGCGCCGTCGAAGATCGCGGCGTGGCCCTCGACATGGAAGGTGAACACCGGCGCGCCGATCACGACGACGAGGTCGTGCGGTTTCAGGGCGTCGGACAATTGTCCGGGCGAGGCGTGCAGAAAGCCCTGGAATTGCGGATGGCGCTCGGGAAACGAGCAGCGCGCCGAGAACGGGCTGACCCAGACCGCGGCCTTGGCCTTCTCGGCGACCTCGACCATCAGTTCGACGCAGCCGGCGCGGTCGATGCCGGGGCCGACCACGAGCGCGGGATTCTTCGCGGCGGCAAGTGCGCTCACCAGTTCGTCCATGGCGGCGCGATCGGGGCCGAGCTCGCGGCTCACCTTGCGCGCGGTGATCGGCTGCGCCGGATGCATCCAGTCGTCGATCGGGATCGAGACGAAGGTCGGCCCGCAAGGCGGCTGCATCGCGGTGTAGTAGGCGCGGGCGATCGCGCCCGGCACGTCCTCGGGCCGCGCCGGCTCGACGCTGTATTTGACGTAAGGGCGCGGGAATTCGGACGGGCGTTCGGCATAGAGAAAGGCCTGCAGCGGCAGGATCGAGCGCGCCTGCTGGCCGGCGGTGATGACCAGCGGCGTCTGGTTGCGGTGCGCGGTGTAGATGTTGCCGAGCGCGTTGCCGACGCCGGCCGCCGAATGCAGATTGACGAAGCCGGCATTGCGCGTCGCCTGAGCATAGCCGTCGGCCATGCCGACGACGGAAGCCTCCTGCAGGCCGAGCACGTAGTCGATGTCCTCGGGCCAGTCGCTGAGGAACGGCAGCTCGGTCGAGCCGGGATTGCCGAACACCTTTTTGATGCCGAAGGCGCGCAGCAGCTCGAAGGTGGCCTGCTTGACGGTGACGGGTTTGGTTGTTGTTTTCGTTGTTTTGGCCAAAGGCGTTCCCTCGGGTGCTTTTGTGGGTCGTCATTCCGGGGCGATGCGAAGCATCGAACCCGGAATCTCGAGCGGTTCTTCTCCCTCACCTCGAGGTTCCGGGTTCGATGCTCTGCGCCAAAATGGCTTCGCCATTCTGTCGCGACGCACCGCCCCGGAACGACAGAGTCTATGTCACCAATTCGCGGTGCCCTTCATCGTCGGCTGCCGCTCGGCGTTGGCGGTCCACAGCTCCAGGCCGCCATCCTTGTCATTCGCATTCACCGAGAACGCGCTGCCCTCGAACAAAGGCTGCACGCCGCGATAGGCGAACTTGGCCGGCGGCTTGCCCTTGAGTCTGGCGGCGAACTCGACCAGCAGCGCGGCCTGCAAAGGTCCGTGGAAGATCAGGCCCGGATAGCCTTCGACCCTGGTGACGTAGTCGCGGTCGTAATGGATGCGATGGCCGTTGAAGGTCAGGGCGGAATAGCGAAACAGCAGCACGGCATCGGAGACACGCGTCTCGCTGTGCTGCGCGACCGGCGGAGGCGGCGGCGCTTTTGCCGGCGCAGCCTGCGCGCCGCCCATGTCGCGATAGACGATGTCCTGGCGCTCGCGGATCGCGACGCCGCGCGGCGTCGATACGACATGCTCCACCGACACGAAGCAGAGCTGGCCGGTCGAGCCGCTCTTCAGGGTGACGTCGGTGATGGTCGAAAGGCGCGTCGCGACATCGCCGACGCGCAAGGGATTGATGAACTGCACCTCACCGCCCGCCCACATGCGGCGCGGCAAGGGTACCGGCGGCAGGAAGCCGCCGCGGGTCGGATGGCCGTCGGGGCCGAGCTGATCGTGCGGAAACACCGGCTGGCCCAGGCACCAATGCACGGTGTAGGGCGCGATGTCGCCGGCTGTCGGCTCGCCGATGTCCTGGAACAGCGTCGCGCGCAGCCCCTTGGTGAGCTGCGCGGTGACGATGTCGGTCGCCTCGGCGCTGCGGCCGACCCATTGCCGAAGATGGTCGAGATCGAGCGTGTCCGTCATGATCATCCCTTTCGCTGACGGGGCGAGGCGGCCTCGCCGATCGCGGGCACGGCGCCGTAGTGCCTGTCGTCGCCGACCACGATCGCCGCCGGCGCGGGATAGCTGACGACGCCGTTCGGCGTGTTCACCTCGATCCGCCGCAGATGCGGATGAACCGCGAGGTCGGCCATGCTGTTGACCTCGGCAAAGGCGATATCAGCGGCGGCGAGCTTCGCCAGCAGCTCATCGCGCGACAGCGCCGCGAAGCGCTCCGCGACGATGCCGTCGGTCAGCGCGCGGTTGCGCACGCGCGCGACCATGGTGGCGAAGCGCGGATCGTCGGGCAGCCCGGGCTGGTCCAGCACCTTGGCGCACAGCGTCTTCCACTCGCGCTCGCTCTGGATCGAGATCAGGATGTCCTTGCCGTCCTTCGAGGTGAACACGCCATAGGGCGCGATCGAGGGATGGGCGAGGCCGATGCGCTTCGGCGCATTGCCGGCTTCCGCGTTGAGCAGCGGCACGGTGAGCCAGTCGGCCATCACGTCGAACATCGAGATCCTGATGTCGGCGCCTTCGCCAGTGCGGCCGCGCCTGATCAGCGCCTCCAGGATCGCGGCATGCGCCGTCGCGCCGGTCGCGACGTCGACGATCGACATGCCGACGCGGGAGGGGCCGTCCGGCCCGCCGGTGATCGAGGCCAGCCCGCTCTCGGCCTGAATCAACAGGTCATAGGCCTTGCGATCGGCGTAGGGACCCGTATCGCCATAGCCGGTGATGGTGCAGCAGATCAGCTTCGGATAGTCCTTGCGCAGCCGCTCGCGGGCAAAGCCCATTCTGTCCATCGAGCCGGGCTTCAGGTTCTGCAGCAGCACGTCGGCGCCGGCGATCAGCTTCTCCAGCTCGGCGCGACCTTCCGCTTTTGAAAGGTCGACGACGACGGAATCCTTGCCGCGGTTGAGCCACACGAAATAGCTGCTCTGACCCTTGGCGGCGGCGTCGTAGCCGCGGGCGAAATCGCCCTCGGGCCGCTCGATCTTGATCACGTGAGCGCCGGCATCGGCGAGACGCGACGAGCAGAACGGCGCGGCCACCGCCTGCTCGACGGCGACGACAATGATCCCTTCAAGCGGCAGCATGGCCCGACCTCAATACGAGCGCGGCATGCCGAGCACGTGCTCGGCGACGTAGGACAGGATGAGGTTGGTCGAGATCGGCGCCACCTGATACAGCCGCGTCTCGCGGAATTTGCGCTCCACGTCGTATTCCTCGGCGAAGCCGAAGCCGCCATGGGTCTGGATGCAGGCATTGGCCGCCTCGAACGACGCATCGGCCGCGAGCATCTTGGCCATATTGGCCTCGGCGCCGCAGTCGAGCCCGGCCTCGTATTTGCGCGTGGCCTCCTTGACCATCAGCTCGGCCGCGCGCATCGACGCATAGGCCTTGGCGATCGGGAACTGGACGCCTTGATTCTGGCCGATCGGCCGGCCGAACACGACGCGCTCCTTGGCATAGGTGGTGGCTTTCGCGATGAACCATTTGGCGTCGCCGACGCATTCGGCCGCGATCAGGATGCGCTCGGCATTCATGCCGGAAAGGATGTAGCGGAAGCCCTTGCCTTCCTCGCCGATCAGGTTCTCCGCGGGCACGCGCATGTCGGTGAAGAACACTTCCGTCGTGGCGTGGTTCATCATCGTCCGGATCGGGCGGATGGTGAGCCCGGCCTTCTTGGCCTCGCGCATGTCGACGATGAAGACGGAGAGACCATCGGTGCGCTTCTGCGCCTGCTCTTTCGGCGTGGTGCGCGCGAGCAGGATCATCAGGTCGGAATGCTCCGCGCGGCTGGTCCAGATCTTCTGGCCGTTGACGACATAGCTGTCGCCGTCGCGCTTCGCGACCGTCTTCAGCGACGTCGTGTCGGTGCCCGAAGTGGGTTCGGTGACGCCGAAAGCCTGCAGCCGCAACTCGCCGCTGGCGACCTTCGGCAGCCACTTCGCCTTCTGCTCGGCGGAGCCGTGGCGCAGCACCGTGCCCATCGTGTACATCTGGGCGTGACAGCCGCCGCCATTGCAGCCGGCACGCTGGATCTCCTCGAGGATCGCCGCAGCGGCCGACAGCTTCAATCCCGCCCCGCCATATTCCTCGGGAATCAGCACGGAGAGATAGCCGGCCTCGGTCAGCGCATCGACGAAGGCCGAGGGATAGGCCATCTCGCGATCGAGCTTGCGCCAATATTCACCAGGGAACTGCGCGCACAGCTTGGCCACCGCGTCGCGGATATCGGCGTAATCGTCGTGCTGATGCTGGTCTGTCATGTGTTGCTCCGCCGGCCGCCGTGACGCGGCCTGGGCTCTCTCCCTGGACTTGTTTCCTGATAGCCTATGACCAAGCGGGTCACGCTTGGCAAGCTTGGAATGCCAGCGTTGCAGCCGAGCAGCCTTGCCGGAGCGACAGAGCAGGCCGCCTGCGGCGACGTTCTAGCTGACGGGAAATCCGAGATGACCGCGGAAACGGTTCTTGAGGAAGACACCGTCGCGTGGGGGCAGCGCGCGGTCAACGTGATCGGTCGAGATCGCGACGCGGGTGAAGTGCGGCCCGGAGAACGCGTGCAGCTTCGGCCGGAAGGCGTCGAGCGCCGCGCTGTCCTCGAGCGTGCTGACGGAGGGAAAGCCGGCTCCGGTCGCGATCAGCTCGAGATTCGCGCCGAGCCCGGAATGACTCATCTGCATCCCGGTCTCGCCGAAATGGGCGTTGTCGAGCACGACGATCGAGAGATTCCTGGGCTTCTTCGCGGCTGCAGTCGCGAGGCTGCCGAGCCCCATCAGTTGTTCGCCGTCGCCGGTGATGACGACGACCGGGCGCGATGGCTGCGCCAGGGCGAGACCCAGGCCGATCATGGCCGCGCCGCCCATCGCGCCCCACAGATAGAAGTTGGCGTCGTGATCACCCGCGGCGAACACGTCGTAGGACGATGAGCCGAGGCCGCTGACGACCAGCAGGTCGCCACGGTCCTGCAGCAGCGCCTTGACGGCGGTGCGGCGGTCGAGCGGTGCTCCCATCACTTCGCCTCCGTCCACTTCTTGGCGCCGATCATGCGCTGGGAGATCAGCACCGCGATCGGCTGATCGCTGTCGAACGCGAGCCTCGCTGCAGCGGCCGCCATCTCGCCGGCGTCTTCGGGACGTTCCAGCCGGAACACCGTGACGCCCATGATCTCGAAGGCCGCCTGCGTCGCCTTGCCCATCGGCACCTGCCACGGATTGAACTCGGCCCACTCGCCGCGCATCGTCACGAAGGCGAGGAACGGGAAGCGGCAGCTCTGAAGCAACGACAGCATGTTGACGCAATTGCCGACGCCGCTCGACTGCATCAGCAGCACTGCGCGCTGCCCGCCGAGCCAGGCGCCGGCGGAGAGCGCGACACCTTCCTCTTCGGTGGTCAGGACCGTGGTGGCGATCGCGGGATCGTCATGGGCGAGGCCGATCAGGCGGGAATGGCCGGCGTCGGGGACGTAGCAGAGCTGACGGACGTCGGCCGCCTTCAGCGCCTCGTAGATGGCGAGCGGCCAGTCGGTGGTGGGCGTGTCGGAAGCGGCCATGGCGTCCTGAGGTTCATGAGCACCGATGGTGCTGCGGATGATTTAGCCAGAAACGACCGTCGAAGCCCATTGAATCTCGTTCAACCCGCCATGCTGGATTCTCATAGGCAGCCTAGGGCCTCGTGGTTCGGCTGGGGAGGCCTCATGGTTCGAGACGCCGCTGCGCGGCTCCACACCCTCATGGTGAGGAGCGCCGCTCGCGGCGCGTCTCGAACCATGAGGCCCCATGCGGCCGACCACGCGATCGTCATGTGGAGTGGCGGGAGTAACAGGAACTCACCCCGGGATCCGCACCGGCAGCGATTCATAGCCTCGGACGAAGCTGGAATAGACCCGCTTCGGCTCGCCCACGACCTCGATGCGGTCGAAGCGCTTGAGGATCTCTTGCCAGACGATGCGCAGCTGCAACTCGGCGAGTCGCATGCCGACGCAGCGGTGGATGCCGAAGCCGAATGAGAGATGAATGCGCGGCCGCTTGCGGTCGATGATGAAGGCGTCCGGGTTCTCGATCACCTCCCCGTCGCGGTTGCCCGAGACGTACCACATCACGACGCGGTCCCCCTTCTTGATTGTCTTCCCGCCGAGCTCGGTATCGACCAGCGCGGTGCGGCGCATGTGGGCGAGCGGCGTCTGCCAGCGGATCACCTCGGGCACCATGGTCTCGATCAGCGCCGGATTGTCGCGCAGCTTCTGATACTCGGCCGGGTTCTCGTTCAGCGCCAGCACCGATGCCGTCATCGTATTGCGGGTGGTGTCGTTGCCGCCGACGATGAGCAGGATCAGGTTGCCCATCAGATTGTCCGGCGTCATGTGCCGCGTCGCCTCGCTGTGCGCCATCATCGAGATCAGGTCGCGGCCGGGCTCGGCCTGACGCGCCTTCCACATCCGGCCGAAGGTCTCGGCGCATTCGCCGAGCTCGCGGCGGCGCTCCTCCTCCGACGAAACGATGCCGCTCTTGGGCAGGGCGGTGGAGACATCCGACCAGCGCGTCAGCTTGCGGCGCTCCTCGAACGGGAAGTCGAACAGGGTCGCCAGCATCTGTGTCGTCAGCTCGATCGAGACCTTCTCGACCCAGTTGAAGGTCTCGTTGCGCGGCAGCGAATCCAGCACCTTGGCCGAGCGCTGCCGGATCAGCACCGCCATCTCGTCGAGATGGTCCGGCGTGAACATCGGCTGCACGGTCTTGCGCTGCTCGCCATGGCGGGGCTCGTCCATCGCGATGAAGCTCGGCCACTCATAGCCCGGCGGCACGTCGCGGATCATGATTCCGCCATTGCTGACGTCCGACGAGAAGAACGCGTGGTTGGTATCGACATGCATGATGTCGTGATAGCGCGTCACCGACCAATAGGGCTCGATCGGCGCCTTGGTGCAGTAGTGCACGGGCGCCTCCTTGCGCAGCCGCTCGAACCACGGCCAGATCGTGTCGTTCTGGAACAGCCGGGGCGCGCCGGGATGGAAGTCCTCGATCGGCGTCGAGTAGGCCTCGAGGCGCGCGTCGCGCAGCAGATCGGCCTTATCGGAGCGAAGCGCGGCCTGGACGGTCATGGGGTGGTCCTTTTCTTGCTGCTGTTTCTTGCTGCCGTACCGATCGTACTCACGTCATCCTCCGCAAAGGCGGACGATCCAGTACGTCGAGACGTCAATCATATTGCAATATCGTTCTCCGGAATACGGGATGCCCCGCCTGCGCGGGGCATGACGGCAAAGTTGATCTGCATCGCAATCAGTTCACACTGCAATCCGTACCGGCAACGTCTCGTATCCCTTCACGAAGCTCGAATAGACCCGCTTCGGCTCGTCCATCACGTCGATATGATCGAATCGTTTCAGGATCTCCTCCCAGATGATCTTGAGTTGCAGTTCGGCCAATCGCAAGCCGACGCAGCGGTGGATGCCGAAGCCAAATGACAGATGCTGGCGCGGCCTGACACGGTCGATGATGAAGTCGTAGGGACGCTCGATGGCGGCCTCGTCGCGGTTGCCCGAGACGTACCACATCACGACCTTGTCGCCTTTCTTGATCTGCTTGCCGCGGAACTCGATGTCTTCCAGCGCGGTGCGGCGCATGTGGGCGAGCGGGGTCTGCCAGCGGATGACCTCGGGGACGAAGCTGTCGATCAGCGCGGGGTTGTCCTTGAGCTTGCGGTACTGATCAGGGTTCTGACTGAGCGCATAGATGCTGCCGGACATGGTATTGCGCGTGGTGTCGTTGCCGCCGACGATCAGGAGCACGAGATTGCCGAGGAAGTTCTTCGGGTCCATGTTCCGGGTCGCCTCGCTGTGGGCCATCATCGACAGCAGGTCGCTCTTCGGCGGCTGGTTGACGCGCTCCTGCCAGAGCCGGGCGAAATAGCGCGCACAGTCCATCAGTTCGGCCTGCCGTTCGTCCTCGGTCGCGACAAGCCCATCGGGGCCGGGGATCGTGGTCGCGATATCCGACCAGCGCGTCAGCTTGCGGCGGTCTTCCCAGGGGAAGTCGAACAGCACCGCCAGCATCTGCGTGGTCAGCTCGATCGAGACGCGATCGACCCAGTCGAACACCTCGCCGACAGGCAGATTGTCCAGGCATTCGGCGGAGCGCTTGCGGATGTTGATCGCGAGCTCGTCGAGATGTGTCGGCGTGAACATCGGTGCCACGGTCTTGCGCTGCGCGGCATGGCGCGGCGGATCCATCGCGATGAAGCTCTCGCGGCGCAGGTCAGGATCGACGTCGCGAATGGTGATGCCGCCGAGCGCGGACGCCGAGGAGAACACCGCGTGGTTTGTCTCGATCTCCATGATGTCGTCGTATCGGGTGATCGACCAGTAGGGACCGAACATCGACTCCTTGCAGTAGTGCACCGGATCCTCGCGACGCAGCCGGTCGAAATAGGGCCAGTGCGTGTCGGTACGGAACAACTCCGGATGACCGGGGTCGAATTCGGCGAGCGGCAACGATGCGGCGCGGCTGGCGGCCGTGTCGTCGACGCGCTCGACTGCTGCGGCGTGTCGCTGTGCCTCGGCCGTCGTGGTGGTCCCGTGCATGGACGTCTCCCTGATGGCCGGATTTGAGCTGTCCGGCGATGTTGGGTGCGATTACATCCTGCCCGGGAGCGCGGGGCAAGCGCGGAGTGGGGCCGCCGGGCCGGTCTTGCGTCGCAACGCTGGTATTTGTCCGGACGTCGGGCGTGACAAGCGCCACGTCACGGAATATGGCTTTGGGCGATTGTTGCAAAGCAGAAGACTAGCAGGAGGCCGCCCCATGATCGCCAACGCGCAGCGCATGTTCAATTTCGATCTCGGCGAGACCGCAGACGCGATTCGTGAGACGGTGGCGAGCTTTTCGCAAGAGCAGATCGCGCCGCGCGCTGCCGAGATCGACCGCTCCAACCAGTTTCCGCGCGATCTCTGGCCCAGGATCGGCGAGCTCGGTCTGCACGGCATCACGGTGGAGGAAGAGTATGGCGGTGCCGGCCTCGGCTATCTCGAGCACTGCATCGCCATGGAGGAGATCTCGCGCGCCTCGGCCTCGGTGGGCCTGTCCTACGGCGCCCACTCCAACCTCTGCGTCAACCAGATCCGCCGCAACGGCAACGAGGCGCAGAAGCGCAAATATCTGCCCAAGCTGATCTCGGGCGAGCATGTCGGCTCGCTGGCGATGTCCGAGCCGCAGGCCGGCTCCGACGTGGTGTCGATGAAGACCCGCGCCGACAAGAAGGGAGACCGCTTCGTCCTCAACGGCAACAAGATGTGGATCACCAATGGTCCGATCGCCGAGACGCTGGTGGTCTATGCCAAGACCGATCCGCAAGGAGGCCCGCGCGGCATCACCGCGTTCATCATCGAGAAGGGCATGAAGGGCTTCTCGACCGCGCAGAAGCTCGACAAGCTCGGCATGCGCGGCTCCGACACCTGCGAGCTGGTGTTCGAGGATTGCGAGGTACCGGAGGAGAACGTGCTGGGGCAGGTCGGCCGCGGCGTCAACGTGCTGATGAGTGGCCTCGATTACGAGCGCGCGGTGCTCGCGGCAGGTCCGCTCGGCATCATGCAGGCCTGCATGGACGCGGTGCTACCCTACGTGCACGAGCGCAAGCAGTTCGGCCAGCCGATCGGCACCTTCCAGCTCGTGCAGGGCAAGGTTGCCGACATGTACACGACGATGAATGCCGCGCGCGCCTATGTCTATGCCGTGGCCAAGGCCTGCGATCGGGGCGAGACGACGCGTGAGGACGCCGCCGGCGCGATTCTGTTCGCCGCCGAAAAGGCGACGCAATGTGCGCTCGATGCGATCCAGCTGCTCGGCGGCAACGGCTATATCAACGACTATGCGACCGGGCGGCTGCTGCGCGACGCCAAGCTGTACGAGATCGGCGCCGGCACCAGCGAGATCCGCCGCATGCTGATCGGGCGGGAATTGTTCGAGAAGACGTCTTGAGGCGCAGACCAAGCGGTTGGCATATGCGGGACATGCGTTCGCCAACCGGCCGGATGCAGATATTTTAGTCATCCTCGTCGAGGCCGGTGTTTTTTTCCGGCCGACTTGCGTAGAAAATACGTCGAACCTCGAAGTCGTCCCGGCGACGAACCATCGAGGTATATTGTAGATCTTTTGCGGGTGTCGGAGGCTTGAGCCGTGAACCAGATGAGCTACGTTCCGGAGCAGCCGCCGCCGCTTCCGCCTCTCACCGCCACCTTCTCAGGTGCGCGTGGCGAGTTCTTCCGGCTGGTCAGCCGCGGGGCGGCCATCGAACTGATCACGCTGGGCTTCTACCGGTTCTGGCTGGCGACCGACATCCGCCGTCATCTCTGGGTCAACACGGCCGTCGACGGTGATGCCGCCGAATATACCGGCCGCGGCAAGGAGCTCCTGATTGGCTTCCTGTTCGCGATGGCGATCCTGGTCCCGATCTACCTTGCCTACTTCCTCGTCGGCGTCGAGGCCGAGCGCTTCAAGGCCTTCGCCAGCGTGCCGCTGGTGATCGCCTTCTACGCCTTCGGCCAGTTCGCGATCTTCCGCGCGCGCCGCTACCGCCTGACGCGCACGGTCTGGCGCGGCATCCGATTCTGGATGACCGGCTCGGGCTGGGCCTATGCCGGGCGCGCCATGCTGTGGACCTTGTTGACGGTGGTCACGCTGGGGCTGGCCTGGCCGTGGCGCGCCGCCGCGCTCGAGCGCTACAAGATGCGGCATTCGCACTATGGCGATCTCAGCGGCGACTTCGAGGGACGCGGCTGGGAGTTCTTCAAGCGCGCCTGGTATCTGTGGGTCATCGCGCCGTTTGCGCTGCTGCTGTTTCCGTTGTTTCCGTTCGTCTATGCGCAGTTCAAAGCGATCGAGTGGCGCTGGTGGCTGTCGGGCATCCGCTTCGGCGGCGTGCGTCTGGAATCGGACCTGCCCGGCAACGCGTTCTATGGTCTGTATTGGAAGGTGATCGGCTGGTGGTTTCTGCTGTCGGTCGCCTCCGGCGCCTATTTCAGTGGCGTCGCAGCGCTGATGATCAAACTGCTGGGGCCGGGAAGCGACGGCCTGCCTCAGGTGCAGGCGCTGTCTGACAACATACCGATGCTGGTGCTGGTCGGATTGGGCTACGTCGCCTGGATCCTGGCGCTCAACGTCGTGATGCGGCTCTATCTGGTGCGCGACATGTGGGCGACCGTGCTGCAGTCGGTTCAAGTGCATGGCATCGAGGCCATGGCCAATGTCGCCGCCAAGGGCGATCTGGCCAGCGCGCTCGGCGAAGGATTTGCCGATGGACTCGACGTCGCCGGATTCTGATTCCGGGCCGGCGGGCGCTGCTGCGCCGGCCGCCGCCACGCCGGTCGAGCCTGCCGCTCCGCTCGGCGGCCCTGCGGTCTATTTCGACGGCCTGTCCAACCGGCGGCAGGTAGTCACGATCGGCTTTGCCAATCAGCTGGTGATGCGCAGCGCCGACAATTTCGTCTCCTGGCCCTATGCCGACATCCGCCGCGTCGATGGGCCGAGCGGCACGCTGCGCATGAGCTGCCTGTCGGCGTCGCCGCTGGCGCGGCTGGAGATCCGCGACGCAGCGCTGTCGGCCGAGCTGATCGCGCGCTGCAGCCACATCGACCAGAACAGGATGACCCGCGGCGCCATCACGCGCATCGTCGGCTGGTCGCTGGCCGCCGCCGCCTCGATCGTCGCCGTCGTGCTGGTGGTGATTCCGTTCGCCTCCGACCGGCTGACGCCCCTGGTGCCGCCGACCATGGAGCGGCATCTCGGCGAGGCCGCCGTGGTGCAGATCCAGACCGTGTTCGGCGACAAGCTCTGCAGCGAGGCGGCGGGGCAGGCCGCGTTCGCCAAGCTGGTGACGGCGCTGCGCCGCCCCGCCGGCCTCGACGACAGCATCGCGTCGCAGGTGCTGGACACGCCGATCCCCAACGCCTTCGCGCTGCCGGGCGGGCGATTCTTCCTGTTCAGGGGGCTGCTCGACAAGGCCAATGACCCCGACGAGGTCGCCGGCGTGCTGGCGCATGAGCTCGGCCACCTCAAGCACCGCGACAACCTGAGGCAGCTGATCCACAATGGCGGCAGCTCGTTCCTGATCGGCCTGCTGTTCGGCGACGTCACCGGCGCGGGTGCGGCGATCTTCGCCTCGCGGGCCATGATCAACGCGTCCTATTCGCGCGAGGCGGAGGCGGCCGCGGACGGCTTCGCCATCGAGGTGATGCAGAAGCTCGGACGGCCGACGCGCCCGATGGGCGAATTGCTGTTCCGCATCACCGGCAAGGAGGACGGCAAGCGCCCGTCGCTGTGGGCCAGCCATCCGCTCAGCGAGGACCGTCTCGCCCGCATGCGCGCCGAGGACCGGCCGCCGAGCGGCCCGCCGCTGCTCAGTGCGGAGGAGTGGAAGGCGCTGAAGGGGATTTGTCGCTAGGCATTGGGACGCGTTTGGCGTTCGGGCGACGGCTGCGCTTGGCGTCGATTTGTGCCGACAGCGTTGCCATACATTCGGTGTCGTCCCTGCGAACGCAGGGACCCATAACCACCGAACCTTGTTGTTGGAAGCGGGCGTCGCTCAGCTTGCCACTTGCAGAGGCCGCGGCGTATGGGTCCCTGCGTTCGCAGGGACGACAGCGGAGGCTGAGGCGGCGTCCGGGCTCTCAATGAGGCGATCACAAGCGCGTTCGGATCAACCGACCGCTCACTCCGCCAGATTGTTGGTCTTCCTCACCCAGGCCCGCACATCGACCAGCACGTCCGGCAGCACCGCCTTGACGTCGGCGAGCGTCATGCCGGCCTTGACGCGCGGGTCGTACAGCAGGTTGAGGATGTACTGGTCGTAGACGTCGAAATAGCCCATCGAGACGTTGTCGTTGAACATCGTCCAGGGCACGCTCGAGGTGTCGTTGATCGGCCCGAGCGACTGCAGCAGCTCCTCATAGGCGCAGTCGAGAAAGACGAAATCGCCGTTGTCGACGGTCAGAATGACGTCGGAGCGCTCGATCTCGAACGCCTCGTTCTTGCGGAAGCCGGACAGGCATTGCGGATCCAGCGAGGTCTTGATCTCGCGCGCGCGCTCGCTGCCATAGGCCTGGCTGATGGTGTGGTAGAGGTCGCGGTCGCGCACCAGCTTGACGCGGACATTGGCGTCGCCGTCGGTCTCGGTCATCGCAATGTCGAGGTTGCGGATGCGGGCGGCGATATCTTTGACGACCTTGGCGAGCTGCGCCTTGCGGTCGGCGCGGCGGCCGTCGGCAAACACCCGCACCGGCGCGCTGTATTTCCGGATGCGGTCAACCCGGCCCGCCAGGTGATACTCGGCGCCGAAGGCGGTCTTGAAGAAGCCGTCGGTGATCTCGGCGTCGGTGAAGCTCTTCTTCTCGATGCGCTGGCGGGCGGCGATCGCCGGAATTTCGGCGGCCGACGCCGGCAGCGGGACCACCACGGTCACGAGCGCAGCCAGCGCGGCAGCCACCGCGCTCCGCAGGGGACGCCCGGAGCACCGGTGCTGCCGGCGAGGATGCGCGCTGTGACATTGCCTCATCGTCGTGGTCGCGTGCGGCTCTCAGTTCTTGACGATCACGGTGGTGCCGACCGAGACGCGGTCGTAGAGGTCGGCGACGTCGTCATTGGTCATGCGGAAGCAGCCCGACGATACCGCCTGGCCGATCGTCTCGGGCTCGTTCGAGCCGTGGATGCGGTACAGCGTGGAGCCGAGATACATCGCGCGGGCGCCGAGCGGGTTCTCGATGCCGCCGGCCATGTGGCGCGGCAGGTCGGGCCGGCGCCGCAGCATCTGCGACGGCGGGGTCCAGGCCGGCCATTCCTTCTTCGCGGTGATGCGGTGCACGCCGCTCCAGCGGAACCCGTCACGGCCGACACCGATGCCGTAGCGCAACGCCTGGCCGCCGGGCAGGACCAGATAGAGCCGGCGCTCGCTGGTGTTCACGATGATCGTGCCGGGCGCATACTGGCTCTGGAACATCACGGTCTGGCGCGGAATCGGGCTCACGCCGCTCTGGTAGAAGTTCGGCCCGCCGCCGAAGAGGTCCCTGGTGTCGAACATTTCCGCCCGCGCCATCCCGGCGCTTGCCACCGACGCGACCGCAGCAATTCCCAAAGCCAAACAGCGCTTCATTTCCATCCCCTGGCAAACATCAAATTCCGTTCGCAGACAGGCCATAAACGGTTGCACTTCGCAACCCACGGCGGCGTGAGGCCGGTATGTGGCGACGGTCCGTGACCCAAATCCCACGGAAAATCGCGCGCGTCCTGGACCAACATCCTGTTAGCCAAGCCCGCGCATGAGCACCGCGGCGATGGCAGCAATGCGGCCAGCCCCTTTGACGCCGCGGGCGAACAATGATTGATCTGCCCAGCATTGCAAATGGCGCGCGGAATCAGCAGGAGAATAGGATGAACGGTGCGGAAAGCCTGGTGCGGACCCTGGTCGCGGGCGGCGTTGACGTCTGCTTTACCAATCCGGGCACCTCCGAGATGCACTTCGTCGCCGCGCTCGACCGTGTCGAGGGCATGCGCTGCGTGCTCGGCCTGTTCGAAGGCGTGGTGACCGGCGCCGCCGACGGCTATTTCCGCATGAAGGGCACGCCGGCCTCGACGCTTCTCCATCTCGGCCCCGGCCTCGCCAACGGCCTTGCCAATTTGCACAACGCCAAGAAGGCCCGCTCGGGCATCGTCAACATCGTCGGCCAGCACGCCACCTACCACATCGGCTTCAACGCGCCGCTGACCTCGGACATTGAGGGCCTGGCGCGGCCGATGTCGGACTGGGTGCGGACCTCGCCGAGCGCCAAGGCTGTGGCCGCCGACGGCGCCGCCGCGATCGCCGCCGCCAGGAGCGCGCCGCCGCAGATCGCCACCCTGATCCTGCCCGCCGACACCGCCTGGAACGAGGCCGACGGCATTGCCCAGGTTCCGGGAGAGGCGCAGCGCCCGAGCTATTCGGCTGACGCGGTGGAGAAGGCGGCCAAGATCCTGCATGCCCACGGCCCCGAGACCCTGGTGCTGATGACGGCGGGCGCGCTGACCGAGCAGGCGCTGACCTTCGCCCAGCAGATTGCCGGCAAGACCGGCTGCCGCGTGATGGGCCAGACCTATCACCCGCGCATGGCGCGCGGCGCCGGCCGCTTCTCGATCGACCGCATCCCTTACGTGATCGAGCAGGCGCTGCCGATCCTGAAGAACTACAAGCACATCGTGCTGGTCGAGGCCAACGACCCCGTCGCCTTCTTCGCCTATCCGAACAAGCCGAGCATGCTCAAGGCCGAGGGCACCGAGGTACACCGCATGACCGCCTGGGGCGAGAACTCGGCCGCGGCGCTCGAGGCGCTGGCCGGCCATCTCGGCGCCAAGCCGGCCGACGTGAAGCCGCAGCCGCTCGCCGAGCTGATCAAGCCCACCGGCGCGCTGAACCACACCACCATCGCCCAGGCGATCGCCTATGCGATCCCCGAGAACGCGATCGTCGTCGACGAATCCATCACCACGGGCCGCGGCTTCTTCCCGCCGACAGCGGCCGCCAAGCCGCATGACTGGCTGCAGAACATGGGCGGCTCGATCGGCTTCTCGACCCCGGTCGCGACCGGCGCCGCGGTGGCCTGCCCGGACCGCAAGGTCATGTGCCTCGTGGGCGACGGCAGCGCGATGTACACGATCCAGTCGCTGTGGACCCAGGCGCGCGAGAACCTCAACGTCGTCACGGTGGTGTTCGCCAACAGGATCTACCAGATCCTGCGCGGCGAGTTCGACGGCGTCGGCGCCGGCGAGCCCGGCCAGCGCGCCCAGGACATGCTCAAGATCGACCGTCCGACGCTCGACTTCGTCGCCATGGCCAAGGGCATGGGCGTCCCTGGCCGCGCTGTCACCTCGGCCGACGAGTTCAATGCCGCGCTGGCCGAGGCGAACGCCGATTATGGTCCGCGCCTGATCGAAGTGCAGATGTAAATCCGCAACGCTGGCGGCCGCAAAACGGCCGCCGGCCGAGGGAAGGCGCATCGCCTCATTTATGGGGTTGGCGACTCACGCCGATCGCGTGTTGATGGTGAGGTGTCCTTCTCTCCTGTATCTGAGCGGCATGCACAGTGAATTGAACCGGCTGATCTCTGCGCTGCAGGAGTTCTATGCGCGCGAGCGCTTCATCCTCGACCGTGATCTCGGCGAGCGCGCCTTGACGCATCGGCTGGCGGTGCATCTCGAACGCAACTTCCTGGGGTGGGACGTCGATTGCGATTACAACCGGCTCGGCGACCGCGCCATGCTGCTGCCGCGTGGCACCATCGTCTCGACCGACGACGAGCTGGGAAAATCGGTCTACCCGGACATCGTCGTGCACAAGCGTGCCGTGCCCGACAATCTGCTGGCGATCGAGGTCCGCAAGGCCGGCAACCACCAGCCGCTGGCGCATGACCGCCACAAGCTGATGGCGCTGACCGATCCGCATCTGTGGTTCGCCTATTGGATCGGCGTGCTGGTGATTCTCGACCGCCGCAGCGTGATCACGCCGGAGGTCTATGTCGGCGCCCGGATCGATCCGGTCTTGTCGGCCTGGTTCGCGGGGCGATTGCAGCAGATGGGACTCGCCGCCGGCTGAGACATCTCGCAGAAGAGGTGCGCGATCGCCGGTCGACGCGAATGAACAAGGACCGCCCCTGAGAGGAGCGGCCCGATCTCGTCGCGCATGTGGAGCCTGCGGACAGGCGCTCCCACGCCTTACTTCGACATGGCGTCGCCGGACGACTTCTTCGCCGACTTCTTCTTCGTCTTGCTCATCTTCATGTCGTCGCCCCCGCCCATGGCGTCGCCGCTCTTCGCCGACTGGCCGGTGGTCGTCATCGGCTTCTCGGTGGACTGGGCAAGAGCGGCCGACGAGACGAACGCGAGGGCGGCGGTAGCGATGATCAGTTTACGCATGCGGAAAACCTCCGTGGGTTGGAAACGCGCCGGACCATAGGCGAATTCGACCAGCGGCGTTCTGACGCAGGAATCAGGAAAACGTGAGAGTTCCGCCCCGCAAAAGCCGACTTGCACCGGCGGCACGGGCAGCGGCGAGGGCATTCTGTGACGATTGTGCCGGACGCAGGGAGCCCATGCGCGGGTGAGCGAGGCCAATTTGGCCCAGTGCATCGACGCAGCAGCCTCCAACTGCGGCTGCGAGCTTCGGGCTCTCATCGCGATGCGGTGGGCTCGCGGCGTCATGGGAATGAATGTCATGCCAATCGGCCTCAGCGCGGTGCCGAGATCCTGGCGGAGGTCGCTCGAGCCCACGACCAGGACCTCGGCATTCCCGCCAAGCTCGGGCGCTGCCTGGAAGCTGCGCGCGACATCGATGATCTCGCATCGACGCCGCTACGGAGAGCCAGGAGCGCCGCTGTCAGATCTACGCGCCGGATCTCTGCGCGGGCGGCGGGACTGTCGGAGCGCGAGGCGATCGATCGGCGGCGGTTCGATCTGCCGATGAGAGGCTAGTCCGGCCGACATTCAGGGACAAATTCGCCCATGAATCCTCTGTGGCGCCGCATCGGCTTAGGTCGCGCTTTCGCCTCAAGTCATCAGTTGGTGCAGTCCCAGCCAACCCGTATAGGTCCCGACCAGTACGATCAGAGCAGCCGAGAGATAGGGCGCCTGGTGCGCGAGGCGGCTGAAGCCGGACCAGTGGCGCTCGACATGCCGAAGGCTGAGTGCGGCCAGAACACCGACGGACACCATGGTGATGGCCAGGCCGATGCCGAAGCAGAGCACCAGGATGAAGCCCAGGCTGAACTGCTTCAGTTGAAGGCACAACAGCAGGACCGTGATGGCGGCGGGGCAAGGGATCAGACCGCCGCTCAGTCCGAAGAGGACGATCTGTGCGGTCGTGACCGTACGGCCGGCGAAGCGCCGTCGAATGTCGTCGGCGTGGGCGCGCGCATGGGCATCGTCCTCGTCGCCGAGGTCCATGTGATCGTGGGTGTGCTCCTCGAACAGGATCTCGACGGAGGCGCCAGCAAGCGTGATGCGTGCCTTGAACGCGTGCGGCTCGGGGATCTCCTCGATGCTCTCCAAGGCGTCGCCGCTGGCCCGGAAACTGAACTGCTGCTCGTGGCCGTCTCCACGAACGGTCGTGACGTGGAGCGTATCGGCGGGTGGGAGTGCGCCGGTCTCGTTCCGGATCCGCCAACGCGGCGGCACGCCATCTTCGAAGATCTCCACCGACAGCGCGTGGCCGGCAAGCGCGACCGATCGCAGCGCGTCGTGATGGTGATGATCGTCATGGTGTCCACTCTGGTCCCGCCAGGTGCGCCAGACCATCCAGGCCGCGATGCCGATGATGACGACGGCCGAGATCAGTTGCAGAAGGGCTTCGCTGCGCTCGCCCGAAAGCTCCTGACCGAAGTGAAGACCGGCGAGTGCGATCACCCATACGATCGCGGTGTGGGAGATGGTCGCCGAGAGGCCGAGCAGCACGGCCTGCAGGACGGTGCCGCGGATTGCGACGATGAAGGCGGCCATCATGGTCTTGGAATGACCGGGCTCCAGGCCATGCAGCGCACCCAGGGCAATCGCGCTGGGCACGAACAGCCACGCATGCGCGCTGCCTTGCTGGAGCAGTTGAGACAGATCGGTCATGCCAGTCTCACTTCAGATAGGTCCGGACCACTTCGATCAGGTCGGCGGCGCCCTTGGCTTTGTCGGGATCGCTTTCGTGGGCGGGGTCCACGACATGGTGCCGGATGTGATCTTCCAGCAGCTCGGTGGTCAGGCCTCCGATTGCGCCCCTGACCGACGCGACGAGCATGAGCACGTCGGCGCAGCCCAACTCCGCTTCGAGCGCGCGCTCCACCGCATCGATCTGGCCCTTGATGCGCCGGACCCGTGCGAGGAGCTTGGACTTGTGTTTGATGGTGTGCGACATCGGGATAATATAGGGGGGTACCCTATATAGGTCAACTTCCCATGTCGACCGCAGACGTCGAATGCGACGCTCGCGGCGTATCCGCTTGCCGATCGGCCCCAGGCAACCCCGTCGTACCGGTCATTGCACGAAACCGACGAGCGCCGCGGATCCCCCGTTCGGATTGACGACCGCCAGGCGGAGGCGGAGTCGACGGCTTCATGGAGCAGGTCCTCTCCTAATGGCCCCGCTGCATCCGCATGGAGCTCATTCGGCCGCCCCGCATCCCCATCGGCGGCATGGCGAGATTGGGCGCGAGCAGTTCGTCGGCCACCTTTCGCTGCTCGTCGGAAAAGGTTGCGACGAGGTCGCTCAGGGCGGTCTTGATCGCTCGCGTGGCGTCGAGGCGAGCCGATAGCGATTTTTCCTGTGCGGTCAGCTGGTCGAGCACCGTCTCCGAGCCGGCCTGCGACATCATCGCAGTCCGCAGATCGCCGAGCGTCTTCGCACGCGCGCGAAACGCGTCGGCGAAACTGTTCCATGCCGGCATCTGGGCGTCCGTGATCTTGAGCTCCGCCCGCAGGAACGCGATCCGTCCCTCCACATGATCGAGCACCTCCATGCCGCCCATACAATCGTCGGACGGCCGCGTCATGCCGGACATCATCGGCATCATGTTGGACATCGGCATGCCGTCCATCATCTTCATCATGCCGCCGCCCATCATGGTCTGTGACGAACTCGCCCCGCTGGTCGATTTGCCGGCATCAGTTGCTGGCGCTTCCTTCTGATCAGGATGATGGGCCGAATGGTCACTAGAGGATTGAGCAAAGGCGGGATGCGCCAAAGCAGAAAACGCCAACAGAAAAGCCAGGGGCAATTTTTGCATGACCAAGTCCTCCTTCAGGGGGCGATCAACAATGGCCAGACGTGGGCCATTCAGGTTGATCCACATCAACGGTCGGCGGGCTCAGGGGTGACGATCGTTCGTTGTCAGCGCCGGTACGGCTAGTCGCTGACCGTGATCGGGCGCCTTCGCCGCGCCGCCGCGACCACCGGAGCTCCTGTCGCGAAATTTCTCATCGTCGCTCCTCTCGCGGTCGGTGGATCAAGCTGCCCTTTGCACGTCCTGCGACCCGCCCGAGGCATCTGCCGTCGTCCCCGTTCTGGTCGACAGGCTGCGTCCCTTGACCAGGCCGAAGATGGCCGGAATCACGATCAGGGTGAGAAGGGTCGACGAAATCATGCCGCCGATCATCGGCACGGCGATGCGCTGCATGATCTCTGACCCTGTGCCCGTACTCCACATGATCGGCAACAGGCCCGCCATGATCGCGACAACGGTCATCATCTTCGGGCGCACGCGCTCGACCGCGCCTTCCATGATCGCGTCCTGGAGATCCTGCCGATTCAGCTGACGGCCCTCGACGCTGCCCCTCGCCTTCACCGCGGCCAGCGCGTGATCGAGATAGATCAGCATCACGACGCCGGTCTCTGCGGCGACGCCGGCAAGCGCGATGAAGCCGACGGCGACGGCGACCGACAGATTGAAGCCGAGCCACCACATCATCCAGATGCCGCCCACCAGCGCGAACGGCAGCGACAGCATCACGATCAGGGTTTCGGTCATGGCCCTGAAGTTCAGATACAGTAGCAGGAAGATGATGGTGAGTGTGACAGGGATGACGATCTTGAGCCGGGCGGCGGCCCGCTGCAGATATTCGTACTGCCCGCTCCAGACCACGTAGTACCCGGCCGGGAACTGAATGCTTTCGGTGACGGCGCGCTGCGCGTCGGCGACGTAGCTGCCGATGTCGCGGTCGCGGATGTCGACATAGATGTAGGTCGCGAGCTGGCCGTTCTCGGTGCGGATCGAGGTGGGGCCTCGTGCCGGATTGATCTTGGCGACCTCGCCGAGCGGCACGGCGCCGCCCGAGGGCATCGGCACCAGGACGTCGCTGGCGATGGCCTTCGGATTGTCGCGGAGATCGCGCGGATAGCGCATGTTCACGCTGAAGCGCTGCCGGCCCTCCACCGTGGTGGTGACCGTCTGGCCGCCGAGCGCGGCGGCGATCGTATCCTGGACGTCTTGGATTAGCAGGCCGTAGCGGGCGAGGGCCTCGCGGTCGGGCGTGATCTCGAGATAATAGCCGCCGATGCCGCGCTCGGCATAGGCCGAGGACGTTCCGGGCACGGTCTTGATCACCCGCTCGATCTGCTTCGCCAGCCGATCGATTTCGGTGAGGTCCGTTCCCATCACCTTGACGCCGATCGGCGTGCGGATGCCGGTCGAGAGCATGTCGATGCGAGCCTTGATCGGCATGGTCCAGGCGTTGGAGACGCCGGGGAATTGCAGCGCCTTGTCCATCTCGGCAACGAGGCTGTCGATCTTGACGCCGGGACGCCACTGCTCCCTTGGCTTGAGGTTGACGACCGTCTCGAACATCTCGGTTGGCGCAGGGTCGGTGGCGGTCGCCGCCCGCCCGGCCTTGCCGTAGACAGAGGCGACCTCGGGGAACGACTTGATGATCCGATCCTGCATCTGCATCAGCTCGGCGGCCTTGGTGACGGAGATGCCGGGCAGGGTGGTCGGCATGTACAGCAGGGTGCCCTCGTTCAGGCTCGGCATGAATTCGGTGCCGAGCTGGCGTGCCGGCCAGACGGTGATGGCGAGCACGGCGGCCGCGGCGAGGATCACGAGCGTCTTGGCCCGCAGCACACCCTTGATGACCGGCCGGTAGATCCAGATCAGCAAGCGGTTGATCGGATTGCGATGCTCGGGAACGATCCTGCCGCGCACGAAGATCACCATCAGCGCCGGCACCAGCGTCACCGAGAGTAGCGCCGCTGCCGCCATCGAGAACGTCTTGGTGAAGGCGAGCGGGCTGAACAGCCGGCCCTCCTGCGATTCCAACGTGAAGATCGGCATGAACGACACGGTGATGATCAGCAGGCTGAAGAACAGGGCGGGGCCGACCTCCGCGGCCGCGTCGATCAGGATCTGGACGCGTGATGCGTCGGGCTCGGCACGCTCCAGATGCTTGTGGGCGTTCTCGATCATGACGATCGCGGCATCCACCATGGCGCCGATCGCGATCGCGATGCCCCCCAGGCTCATGATGTTCGAGCCGAGTCCGAGCAGCTTCATCGCGCCGAACGCCATCAGCACGCCGACCGGCAACATCAGGATGGCGACCAGGGCGCTGCGGACGTGCAGCAGGAACACGATGCAGACGAAGGCGACGACGATGCTCTCCTCGAGCAGCGTGTGCTTCAGCGTGTCGATGGCGGCATAGATCAGGTTCGAGCGGTCGTAGACCGGAACGATCTCGACCGATTTGGGCAGGCTGCTCGCGATCTCATGCAGGCGCTTCTTGACGTTCTCGATCACGTCGAGCGCGTTGACGCCGAAGCGCTGTAGTACGATGCCGCTGGCGACCTCGCCCTCGCCATTGAGCTCGGCGATGCCGCGCCGTTCGTCGGGGCCAAGCTCGACATTGGCGACGTCGCGCAGCAGCACGGGCGTGCCGCCTGAGCTCTTGAGCACGATGTTGCCGAGATCGTTGATGCTCTTCAGATAGCCCTTGCCGCGGATGACGTATTCGAACTCGGACAGCTCGACCGTCCGGCCGCCGACATCGGCATTGCTGGCGCGGATCGCGTCGCGGATCTTCTGCAGGCTGATGCCGCGGTCGCGCATGCGCTGCGGATCGAGCACGACGTTGTACTGCTTGACGAAGCCGCCGATGCTCGCGACCTCGGCGACACCCTCGGCCTTGGCGAGCGCGAACTTCAGGTTCCAGTCCTGGATCGTGCGGGTGTCGGCGAGATTCAGCTCCTTCGACATGACGGCGTATTGATAGACCCAGCCGACGCCGGTCGCGTCCGGCCCGATCGTCGGCGTGACCCCCGCCGGAAGCCGCGAGGCGGCGCTGTTCAGGAACTCCATCACGCGCGAGCGCGCCCAGTAGATGTCGGTGCCGTCTTCGAAGATGACGTAGACGAACGACACGCCGAAGAACGAGAAGCCGCGCACGACCTTCGACTTCGGCACCGTGAGCATCGCGGTCGTCAGGGGATAGGTGACCTGGTCTTCGATGACCTCAGGCGCCTGACCGGGATACTCGGTGTAGACGATCACCTGGGTGTCCGACAGATCGGGAATTGCGTCGAGCGGCAGGTGAATGAGTGCGTAGAGCCCGGCTGCTGCGGCGAAGCCGGTCCCGAACAGGACCAGCAGCAGGTTGCGCGCCGACCAGGCAATGATGCGGGCGATCATTTGTGGTCTCCCATGCCGGCGTGGTCGCTGCCGGCGGATTGCGCTTCGTCGGCGTCCGCGAAGCTCTTCAGCGCGGCCTTCAGGTTGCTTTCGGCGTCGATCAGGAAGTTGGCCGAGGTGACGACCGCCTCGCCATCCGACAGGCCATCGCGCACCTCGACATAGCCGGCGCCGCGCCGGCCGAGCGTCACGGCGCGCGGCTCGTAGCGGCCGCCGCCCTTGTCGATGAGGACCGCCTGGCGCCTGCCGGTGTCGAGCACGGCATCAGCGGGCACGGCCAAGAGCGGCGCCGGGTCCGCGGTGTCGATCTCGGCATCGACATACATGTCGGGGAGCAGCGCGAGGTCCGGATTGGCGAGCTCGATCCGTAGGCGCGCCGTCCGCGTGTCCTTGTTCACCTGGGGATAGACGACTGCGATCGAGCCGGCGAAGGTTCGGCCCGCGAAGCTGCGCGCATGGATCGTCACGGGCTGTCCGACGGCGATGCTGCCGAGGTCGCGTTCGGCGACATCGACCAAGGCCCAGACCGTCGAGATGTCGGCGATCCGGAACAGCACGTCGCCCGGATTGGCGCGCATGCCTTCGGTCGCATTGCGCTCCAGCACGACGCCATCGCGCGGCGCCGACCATTGAACCGTGATCGGTGCGACGCGCGACCTCTCCATCGCCATGATCACCGGCTCCGGGACGTCCAGATTGGTCAAGCGCTGGCGCGCGCCGCGGCCGTAGGTTGCGTTGCCGCCGACGATGCTGGAATTGATGGTGGAGAGATACTCGGCTGCGGCCGCGGCCATCGCAGAGCTGTAGATCTCCATCAGCGGCTGGCCCGCCTTTACGCGCGTGCCCGTGGTCACGTCGGCGACCTTCTGCACGAAGCTCTCGGCCCGCATCGCGATCACGGAGACTCGGCGCTCGTCGAGCTGGATCGTTCCCGGTGCCTTGACGGCGATGCGGAGCGTGCGCCGCTCGACCGGCGTGGATCTCACGCCCGTCCGCTGGATCTTGCCGGGCGACAGCTTCACCACGCCATCCTCGGCATCGTCGCCCTCGTAGACGGGAACGTAGTCCATTCCCATCGGGTCCTTCTTCGGAGAAGGCGACGTGTCAGGCAGGCCCATGGGATTGCGGTAGTAGAGAATCCGGCGCGAGGAGTCCGCCTGCTGCGTCGGCTTGGCGGGGGCGGGCGCGGCTTGATCGTCGTCGTAGACCGGCAGGTAGTCCCGCCCGCGCTCGTCCTTCCTGGGGCCTGCCGACCAGGCAGGGGCGCCGCTGGGATCGCGATAATACAGCGGCATCCGCTCCGCCGCCGTGGCGGCAAGATGGGGGCGGAGCGACGGCGGCGATGTCTGGATCGACCAGAGACCACCCAAACCAAGGCCGGCGCCGAGCGTAACGGCCGCGAGCAGACGCAATGTGTTCATGACATCACCGTGAGGCGCGCGACGCGCGCGATCCGTTGGGAAGGGCGGGGCGCTCGTCGGGGAGCGCCCCGCAGGCTCACTTCGTCGCCTTGACGACGACCTTGCCGGTGACCGTCTCCGGCTCGCCCTGCACCTTCGCGGAGAGTGTGACCTGGTAGCGCCCGGCCATCGGCAGGTCGGTCTTGAAGGCGTAGACGCCGGGCTCCTTGGACGGCAGCGGCGCCACCTCCGACACCATGTCGGCCATCCCGTCCGGCGCCATGTCGACGCGTGTCTTGAAAATGACCGCGTCAGTTACGGCCTTGCCGGTCTGCTTATGGGTGAGACGAACGGCGACCGTGACGTCGTCGCCCTTCTTCATCTCGGCCGTGACGGGCTCGAAGCTGTAGTCGGCGGCGCCGGCGATGGCGGCCGGTGCGGCGAGCGAAAGGGTGGCGGCGAGGGCCGCGGTGCTGATTCTGGAAAGAATGGTCCTGTCCTCATGAATGGATCTCGGCCGTGGCGCCCGCGGCGCGCACGTCAGTCATCGGCGCGCAGACATTGTGCGCGTCGGCTCGTGCGAGATCAGACTCGAGGAGGTCGGAACGGAGGACTGCCGCTGTGAAGGGAAGCGACCTGATCGGCGGGAATGGCGATCCTGGTCGCGCTCACGGCGAGGGGCGCGAAGGCAACGGCCCTGACATCGCCGAGCGCAACCGTCCCTCCCGCGCAGCAGAAACCCATGCTGCATTTGGTGTTGTGCGACGGAGAGCCGGTGCCCTTCATGTCGTCGGGGCAGCATTCGTCCATCGACATGCCGGCCCCGTCGTCCATCTGCATGCTCGTCTGCATCTCGTCCGACGACGCCATCACAGCCGCCGATGCGCCGATCGGCAGCATCGCCACGGACAGGGCAATCGCGAACGCCAGGATGGTACGGACGAGCCGCATCGAGATGGAGTTACCTTTCCGGTCGCAGAGCGAGACAGCTAACATAAGCCAGGCGCCGACGCAGTCGTTGATCCCGCTCAATCCTGCGTGACCATCGCGTCGCCGGAGGCATGACGACGGGCCAAACCAGCACAAGCGATCGCATGAAAGGAAAAGGATGGGGACGGCAAATGGTGGGCGCACAAGGGATCGAACCTTGGACCTCTCCCGTGTGAAGGGAACGCTCTCCCGCTGAGCTATGCGCCCGGTTGCCGGTGGCGGTCGTGGCTGTGAGCCAGCGAGCCGCCGAAGCAGTCCGTCGGAGCCCGCGATTTACGAAGCGCGGGCAGGGGGTGTCAAGGATTTGCGGCGGAGATGGCGAGGAAAACTGCCGGGGTGCGGTGGCCCGTCCTCGATCGGGGCCGAAACCGGCCCTCTCGCGGGCCGGCCTCCATACTGAAGCGAGGGGCAGATATCCGCCGCACTCGGCTCCGATCCGGCGGCCTCAGGCCCCGAGCTGCCGTGCTCGCGAGGCATGAGACTGCAGCGCGCGGATGCGGTCGGCCAGGGTACCGCCCTGGGGCGCACCGCCGGCCGCAGCAGCCGGCGCCGCGGCGACGCCATTGGCGTTGGCAGGCTTGGCGGGGGCCGGCTCGGCGGCCAGCATGGCCTCGATCGTCGAGTTCGGGCCCTCGATCTGCATCGCGAGCTTGGCGACCTCGGCGGCGATGTCGTTGATACGTTCGCGCAACAGCGCGTTCTCCATCCGCTCCTGGGCCCAGGTGCTCTCGGCCTGCTGCTGGATGGCGTTCATCTCGCGCTGCAGCTTGGTGCGCTCGTCGCGGGCGGCCTGCAGCTGCTGTTCGAGGGCGGCCTTCTCGGATTTGAGCCGCTCGAACGCGGCCGACTTGCCGCTGCCCATGCCGGCCAGCTCCTCGCGCAGCTCCTTCAAGGCGCGGTCGGCGGCCACGTTGGCCTCGCGCAACTGGTTGTTCTCGAAATCACGTTCGGCAAGCAGCTTGCCCTGGGTCGACAGCCGGCCCTCGAGGTCGGCGACGCGGCTCGCCAGCATCTCGGCTTCCTTGACCTGGACGATCAGCTGGCGGTCGAGCTCGGTGACGCGCTGGCTGAGATTCTCGACCCGCGCGCGGGCGTCGTTGAGCGCCTTGGTCGCGGTGTCGGATTCGTCGCGCTCCAGCGCGAGCCGCGTCTGGGTCGCGGAGAATTCCTTCTCGGCGTCGGCCACGCGGCTGCGCAGCTCCTCGACCTGGGTCCTAACGGACACCAGCTCGACCTGCCGGCTGTCGGCCAGCAAAGCCTTGTCGTTGAGCTCGGCAGTCAGGCGCACCTGCTCGGCCTGCTTCTCCTTCAGCGCCTGCTCGGCGGCGCGCAGCGCCTCCGTCTTGGCGGCGAATTCTTCCTCGGTGGCGCGCAGCTGATCCTTCAGCGCCTTCTCGCGCGCCTCCAGCGCAAAGATCGCGGCGTTCTTCTCGCCGAGCTCGATCTTCATGCGGTTGATGGCGTCGGTCTTCTTGCCGAGGTCGGCGAGCTGGCCGGTGGCCTTGTTCTTGAGCGCGTCGACGCTCATCTCCAGCCGCCGCGCCGACATCGCGAACTCCGCGCGCAGCTGGTCCTTGTCGGCCTGGATCTCGGCCATCGACAGCGGCGTCGCCGCCTCGAGCCGGCGCGTCGTCAGCCGCACCGCACGATTGTGCACCAGCGGCACGATCATCAGCGCACAGAGCATGGCGATCAGAAAACCGATCGCAAAATACATGATCGGCTCGACCATGACGCACAACTCCCGGTCAGAAATGATTAACGGAATCACAATGCACGGCGGGCTGATTCAACGCCAGCCCAATGCCGTGTTAACCTTGATCCGTCACGGGAGAACGTGTCCTCGCGGCATCAATTGGCGGTATCGGCGGCGGCCTCAGAACGGGTTCCAGGTCGCGCTCGGCGTGAACTTGAGGTAGCCGACATTGGCGCCGAGCCGCAGGCCGATGCCGGACCTGATCGGGACCAGCACGATGTTGTTGGCGGTGAGCGCCGTCATGCCGAAGCCGCCGACGATATAGGCCGAGCCGTCGATGCCGACGAAGCGCTGGTAGATCGCGCTGGTGGCCGGCAGGTTGTAGACCAGCGTCATGGTGCGGGCGCCGTCGCCGCCCCAGTCGAAGCCGAGCGAGGGGCCCTGCCAATAGACGCGGAGGTCGCCGGCGTTCTTGGTGTAGAGCGTGCCTTCGCCGTAACGGAGACCGGCGACGAAGGCACCGGCGCCTTCCTCACCCAGGATGTAGCCATTCGGCAGGCCCCATTGGCTGACGGCGCGCTCGATCACCGAGGCGAGGCCGCGCGAGACGTTGCCGAAGAAGCGGTGGCCGGCATTGACGAGCTCGTCCGGGTTGAAGCTGTCCGGGCTCGGCGCAGGGCGCGGCGGGGGGGCGGGCTGCTGATACGGCGGCGCGGCAGGCGGGGGCGCCTGCTGCGCGGCGACCGACGCGGTCATGGCCAGCACGGCCGCGAACGTCGTGGCGGCAAGGCGGGATGCGAAACTCATCGATGGAAATCCCCTGCTATCGGCTGCCCGAGCCTCGCCTTAACCTGACGCCAATCACATCGGGCGATTGTCGGGCGAGGGGCGATGCCCCTGCGACTCCCATGTTATCGGCACCAACTATGACCGCACAACGGCAACAACCGCCCCAGACCGGGTCAAAGTCGCTGTTTCGCCTTGTAATTGCCGCTATCGCGCTCGCTGCGCTGCCGCCGGTCGGCGCGCCGGCGGCCACGACGCAGCGCATCATCTCCGACCGCTTCAGCGGGCTGGCGATCGACGGCTTCGACCCTGTTTCCTATTTCGTGGATGGCAGGGCCATGCCGGGGCTGCCGGATTTCGAGGCGTCCCAGGGTGGAGTGGTCTGGCGGTTTCGCAACGAGGGCAATCGCGCCTCGTTCCTGGCCCATCCGGAGGTCTATGGCCCGCAATTCGGCGGCTACGACCCGACCGATGTGGCTCGCGGCGTGACGGTGGCCGGCAACCCGCGCTTCTTCGTCGTGGTCGAGGAACGGCTGTTCCTGTTCAACCGCGAAGAGAGCCGCGACGCTTTCGCGGCCGACCCGAGCCGCTATCTGCCGGGTGCGGAGGCCCGTTGGCCGGCGCTCGAGGGCGACCTGCCGCAATAGCGCGGCAGGGCTGTCTCAAACCTTCACCGCAGCCGGGTCGCCCCAGGCGATGAAGGACGGCACGATGAAGCCGTCGGGGCGCTCGCCATAGCGCAACGGCGCGCCGGTCTCGCTGGTGACGGTGCCGCCGGCGGCTGCGACCACGGCGTGGCCTGCCGCCACGTCCCATTCCGAGGTCGGGCCGAGCCGCGGATAGATGTCGGCCAGACCTTCGGCGAGCCGGCCGAACTTCACGGCCGAGCCGAGCGGCAGGCGGACCGCGCCCGGACGCGCCGCAATGAAGGCTTCGGTGCGGGCATCGCCATGCGACCGGCTGACCGCGGCGACCCATGCCGCGCCTTGCGGCGGCATCGGCCGGGTGCGGATCGGCTCGGCGGCCGCCAGACCCGTCTCGGTGAACGACAGCCGCTCGGCGCCAAGGCCGACCAGGCCGCGCCAGATCTGGCCAATGGCCGGCGCGCAGACGATGCCGAGCAGCGGGCTACCGTCGGTAACCAGCGCCAGATTGACCGTGAACTCGCCGCGCCCGGCGACGAACTCCTTGGTGCCGTCGAGCGGATCGATCAGGAAGAAGCTGCCCTCGAACGGTCCTGCGCTCGTTCCGACCCGCTCCTCCGACAGCGCGGGAATCGCGGGCGCCAGCCGCGCCAGCCCCTCGGCAATGACCCGGTCGGCGGCAAGATCGGCCTCGGTGACCGGCGAGCCGTCGGATTTGTCGGTGACGGCCATGGCGCGCCGGTTGACGGCGAGGATCGCGTAGGCCGCCTCGACGACGAGCTCCGTCAGGGGCGTCATCAGCGCCGCGGCGGCCTCGACCCCGACGGTTCCTGCAGTCGGTGCCGTCGTCATTGCGCGGTGCTCCTTCCGGCCGTTCCGTACGCAGCTGGCATCATCGTATCCCTGTTCTGGCGCCCGGCGCATCCGGGTACGGCCGTTCGCACGTTCATTGCGGCTGCCGGGAAAACCGCTACGTACTTTCCCGTGTGCCGCTCTCAGTTCGGTGGCGGTCCATGCTTTCGCAGTGTATCAAGCGTTAACGCAAGCATGATTCGCCCAGGTTCGCGGATTTCAGGAACATCGAATGTCCGGCACGTCCTCTCCCGAGATCGCCAATCCGATACCCGCTCCCGATACGCTCGAACTTGCCGCTCTGCTCTGCTCGAAGGTCTGCCACGACCTGATTAGTCCGGTCGGGGCCATCGTCAATGGGCTCGAGGTGCTCGACGACAATCCGAAGCCGGAGGATCGCGACTTCGCGCTGGAGCTGATCCGCAAGAGCGCCAAGACGGCGTCGGCCCGGCTGCAATTCTGCCGCCTCGCCTTTGGTGCGGCCGGCTCTGCGGGCGCGCAGATCGATCTCGGCGACGCCCAGACCATGGCGCGCGGCCACATCGAGGACGCCAAGACCTCAATCACCTGGAATCTGCCGCGGCTGCTGTTGCCCAAGAACCGGGTCAAGCTGCTGCTCAACATGATGGTGGTGGCGCAGCAGACGATCCCGCGCGGCGGCATGCTGACCGTCGACCCGATCGGCGATGGCGAGACCATGAGCTTCCGTGTCGCCGCCACCGGGCTCAATGCCCGGCTGCCGCAGAACATCGTCAATCTGCTCGGTGGCGACTTGCAATCGACCATCGATGCCCACGCGGTGCAGCCCTACTACACCCGTCTGCTCGCCGATGCCTGCGGCCTCAAGGTGACGCTCACCGCCGACGGCAATGCGATGGTCGTGCAGGCGGCCTGATCGGGCGGACGTCCTGCCGCGTCAGTCCCTGCGACCTCGTGTCGTGGGACAGACGCAACAATCCATTCACCATGGTTAATCAAGCCTTGCCGATGTGTCCGAATTTGTCCGGATGCATCTTATCTCTTTGTTGAGTCCGTTCATTTGCGCTTACTCAACTAATATTAAACGCTTTGCACCGAAACTGGCCACGGTTTGAAGGGCGCGTCATGTCGCGTTCCGTTGCGTGCGAAGGCCAGTTTCATGGATGACCTGTTGCGTGAGTTCCTGACGGAGACCAGCGAGAGCCTGGATACCGTCGACAATCAATTGGTGCGGTTCGAGCAGGAGCCGAACAACGCCAAGATCCTCGATAACATCTTCCGGCTGGTGCACACGATCAAGGGGACCTGCGGTTTCCTCGGCCTGCCACGGCTCGAGGCGCTGGCGCACGCCGCCGAAACATTGATGGGCAAATTCCGCGACGGCATGCCGGTGACCGGCGAGGCCGTGACGCTGATCCTGACCACGATCGACCGCATCAAGGACATCCTGGGACAGCTCGAGGCCAACGAGGCCGAGCCCGAGGGCGAGGACCGCGACCTCATCAGCGAGCTCGAGGCGATGGTCGAGCGCGGCATGGCGGCGATGGCCGCGGGCGAAGCGGCCCCGCCGCTGGTGCCGGCCGCGCCGCCCGCCCCCGCGGTGACGCACGGCTCGCTGATCGACCAGACGCTGGAGCGTCCGCTGCGTCCGGGCGAAGTGTCGCTCGACGAACTCGAGCGGGCCTTCCGCGAGACCGCGATCGAGTTGCCGCCCGCGCATGAGAAGGCGCCTGAGCCCAAGGCCGCTGCCCCGGCGCCGGTCGCCAAGGCCGGGCCTGCCAAGGCGGAAGCAGAGGCCAAGGCCGAGCCGAAGAAGGCGGCGCGGCCGAAGGTCAATGCCGACGGCGAGGTGCACGAGAACGACAAGGTCGCCAACCAGTCGATCCGCGTCAACGTCGACACGCTCGAACATCTGATGACGATGGTCTCGGAGCTGGTGCTGACGCGCAACCAGCTCCTGGAGATCGCCCGCCGCAACGAGGACACCGAGTTCAAGGTGCCGCTGCAGCGGCTGTCCAACGTCACCGCCGAGCTGCAGGAGGGCGTCATGAAGACGCGCATGCAGCCGATCGGCAATGCCTGGCAGAAGCTGCCGCGCATCGTCCGCGACCTCGCCACCGAACTCGGCAAGCAGATCGAGCTCGAGATGCACGGCGCCGACACCGAGCTCGACCGCCAGGTGCTCGACCTGATCAAGGACCCGCTCACCCACATGGTGCGCAACTCCGCCGATCACGGCCTGGAGACGATGGCCGAGCGCGCCGCGGCCGGCAAGGCCGAGCAGGGCACCATCCGGCTGTCCGCCTATCACGAAGGCGGCCATATCATCATCTGCATCGCCGACAACGGCCGCGGCCTCAACACCGAGCGCATCAAGGCCAAGGCCTTGGCGAACGGCCTCGTCACCGAGGCCGAGCTCGAGAAGATGACGGAAGCGCAGATCCACAAGTTCATCTTCGAGCCGGGCTTCTCGACCGCGGCCGCCGTCACCTCGGTCTCGGGCCGCGGCGTCGGCATGGACGTGGTGCGCACCAACATCGACCAGATCGGCGGCACCATCGACATCAAGTCGGTGCTCGGCGAGGGCACCTCGGTCACCATCAAGATCCCGCTGACGCTCGCGATCGTCTCGGCGCTGATCGTCGAAGCCGGCGGCGACCGCTTCGCGATCCCGCAATTGTCGGTCGTCGAGCTGGTGCGTGCGCGCGCCAACTCCGAGCACCGCATCGAGCGCATCAAGGACACCGCGGTCTTGCGCTTGCGCAACAAGCTGCTGCCGCTGATGCATCTGAAGAAGCTCCTGAAGATCGACGACGGCTCGTCGACCGATCCGGAGAACGGCTTCATCGTGGTGACGCAGGTCGGCAACCAGACCTTCGGCATCGTGGTCGACTGCGTGTTCCACACCGAGGAAATCGTGGTCAAGCCGATGTCGACCAAGCTGCGTCACATCGACATGTTCTCGGGCAACACCATCCTGGGCGACGGCGCCGTGATCATGATCATCGATCCGAACGGCATTGCGAAAGCGCTCGGCGCCGCCGGCTCGGCCTCGCAGGCGGTGTCCGACGAGCACGCCGCGCATCACGCCATCGGCGGCGAGCAGCTCACCTCGCTGCTGGTGTTCCGCGCCGGCACGGCGCAGCCCAAGGCGGTGCCGCTGGCGCTGGTCACGCGCCTGGAGGAGATCGCGGCCGACAAGATCGAGATCTCCAACGGCCGCTACATGGTGCAGTACCGCGACCAGCTGATGCCCTTGGTGCAGATGGAAGGCGTGTCGGTGCAGACGTCGGGCTCGCAGCCGATCCTGGTGTTCGCCGACGAGACCCGCGCGATGGGCCTCGTGGTCGACGAGATCATCGACATCGTCGAGGAGCGGCTCAACATCCAGGTCTCCGGCGCCAAGGATGGCATCCTCGGCTCGGCGGTGATCAAGGGCCAGGCGACCGAGGTGATCGACGTCGGCCACTTCCTGCCGATGGCCTTCGCCGACTGGTTCATCCGCAAGGAGATGCACACCGACGCGCAGACGCAGTCGGTGCTGCTGGTCGACGACTCGCCGTTCTTCCGCAACATGCTGGCGCCGGTGTTGAAGTCGGCCGGCTACAAGGTGCGCACGGCGGCCTCGGCGATCGAGGGCCTGGCCACGCTGCGCTCCGGGCACAGCTTCGACATCGTCGTCACCGACATCGAGATGCCGGAGATGAACGGCTTCGAGTTCACCGAGGCGATCCGCGCCGACCAGAACCTGAGCCAGATGCCGGTCATCGCGGTGTCGTCGCTGGTGTCGCCGGCGGCGATCGAGCGCGGCCGCCAGGCCGGCCTCTACGACTACATCGCCAAGTTCGACCGGCCCGGCCTGATCGCGGCGCTGAAGGAACAGATCGAGGAACGTGCCCGCGCCGAAGCCAACCGGCGGGCCGCGTGACAGCAAGCGGACAGGAGTAGCGTGCGATGAGCAGCAAGATCGAAACCACCGAGGGCGCCGCCGTCGAATACGTCACTGCGATGATCGGCGGCCAGCTGTTCGGCCTGCCGATCTCCCGGGTACAGGACGTGTTCATGCCGGAGCGGGTGACGCGGGTGCCGCTGTCATCGGCGGAGATCGCCGGGGTCCTGAACCTGCGCGGCCGCATCGTGACCGTCGTCGACATGCGGGCGCGGCTCGGCCTTGCCCGCGCCGAGGACGGCAAGCCGCC
>NZ_JBNPUY010000009.1:0-336333 GCF_051168395.1 Bradyrhizobium sp. HKCCYLRH1030
TCGACCTGGCCTTCCGGATAGTTCTCGATCACCACCTTCAGCGGCCGCAGCACCGCCATCCGGCGCAGCGCCGTGCGATTCAGCTCCTCGCGGATGCAGAATTCGAGCATGCCGACGTCGACGATGCTGTTCGCCTTGGCGATGCCGATGCGCTTGATGAACTCGCGCACCGCCGCCGGCGGCACGCCGCGCCGCTTCAGGCCGGCGATGGTCGGCATGCGTGGATCGTTCCAGCCGGCGACATGGCCGTCCTGCACCAGCCGCGTCAGCACGCGCTTGGATAGCAGAGTATAGGTGAGATTGAGGCGCGCGAACTCGTACTGGTGCGGATGCGACGGCACCGGCAGCTTGTCCAGGAACCAGTCGTAGAGGGGACGGTGATCCTCGAACTCGAGCGTGCAGATCGAGTGCGTCACGCCCTCGATCGCGTCCGACTGCCCGTGCGCGTAGTCATAGCTCGGATAGATCTTCCAGGCGTCGCCGGTGCGCGGGTGGTGGGCGTGCAGGATCCGGTACAGCACGGGGTCGCGCAGGTTGATGTTGCCGGCGGCCATGTCGATCTTGGCGCGCAGCACGCGCGCGCCGTTCGGGAATTCGCCGGCCTTCATGCGCCGGAACAGGTCGAGATTCTCCTCGACCGAACGGTCGCGGAACGGGCTGTTCCTGCCGGGCTCGGTCAGCGTGCCGCGCGACAGCCGAATGTCTTCCTGAGACTGGTCGTCGACATAGGCCAAGCCGGCCTTGATCAGGCCCTCGGCCCAGTCGTAGAGGCGCTCGAAATAATCCGAGGCGAAGAACAGGTTGTCGCCCCAGTCGTAGCCGAGCCAGCGCACGTCAGCTTGGATGGAATCGATATATTCCTGCTCTTCCTTGGTCGGATTGGTGTCGTCGAAGCGCAGATTGCAGCGGCCGCCGAACTCCTGGGCAATGCCGAAGTTGAGGCCGATCGACTTGGCATGGCCGATATGCAGGTAGCCGTTCGGCTCCGGCGGGAACCGGGTGACGACCGTCTTGTGCCTGCCGCTGTCGAGATCGGCCTGGACGATGTCGCGGATGAAGTCGCGCCCTGCCTCTGCCGTCGCCGCCGTGTCTGTCGTCGTGGTCATCAAGAATATCCTGCTCCGGAATTTGGCAGCCTATCTGCCAAATCCGCTTCCCCCAAGGAAGGCTTTAGTTATGCGATAGGCCTGCTATACACCCCCCGCCCTCTTGAGCCCCTGCCTGGATTTCGTGCTGCCGCCCATGACCTCCCCGATCGTCACGCGCTTTGCCCCCTCCCCGACCGGCTTTCTCCACATCGGAGGCGCCCGGACGGCCCTGTTCAACTGGCTGTATGCGCGCGGCCGCGGCGGCAAGATGCTGCTCAGGATCGAGGACACCGACCGCGAGCGCTCGACCAGTGCGGCGATCGACGCCATCCTCGACGGCCTGAAATGGCTCGAGCTCGATTGGGACGGCGAGGTCATCTACCAATATAGCCGCGCCGCGCGCCATCGCGAGGTCGCCGAGCAACTGCTCGCCAGCGGCATGGCGTATCGCTGCTATGCCACCGCCGAGGAGCTGGCCGCGATGCGCGAGAAGGCGCGCGCGGAAGGCCGCACCCGGCTCTACGACGGCATGTGGCGCGACCGCGATCCCAAGGAGGCGCCCGAAGGCGTCAAGCCGACGATCCGGCTGCGCGCGCCGCTGACCGGCGAGACCGTGATCGAGGATCAGGTGCAGGGCCGCGTGGTCTGGCAGAACGAGAACCTCGACGACCTCGTGCTGCTGCGAGGCGATGGCAATCCGACCTACATGCTGGCGGTCGTCGTCGACGACCACGACATGGGCGTCACCCACGTCATCCGCGGCGACGACCATCTGATCAACGCCGCGCGCCAGAAGCAGATCTACGATGCGCTCGGCTGGACGGTGCCGTCGATGTCGCACATCCCGCTGATTCACGGGCCCGATGGCTCGAAGCTGTCGAAGCGCCACGGCGCGCTCGGCGTCGACGCCTACCGTGCGATGGGATATCTGCCGTCGGCACTGCGCAATTACCTGGTGCGGCTCGGCTGGAGCCATGGCGACCAGGAGATCTTCTCGACCGAGGAGATGATCAAGGCGTTCGACCTGCCGGCGATCGGCCGCTCGGCGGCGCGGTTCGACTTTGCCAAGCTGGAAAATCTCAACGGCCACTACATCCGCCACAGCGACGATGCGGCGCTGGTGCGCCAGTTCGAGGACGTGCTGAATTACGTGCCGAACGGCGCGGCTCTCAAGGCCAAGCTCAACGACGCCACGCGCGCGCAGCTCACTTTGGCGATGCCGAGCCTGAAGGAGCGCGCCAAGACGCTCTTGGAGCTGATCGACGGCGCCGCCTTCATCTTTGCCGACCGGCCGCTTCCGATCGACGCCAAGGCCGCGGCCCTGCTGACGCCGGACAGCCGCGCCCTGATCGGCCGGCTGCGTGACGCGCTGGCCGCTGTCGCGTCCTGGAGCGGACCGGCCACAGAAGCCGCGCTGCGTGCGTTTGCTGAAGCCAACAATCTCAAGCTGGGCGCGGTGGCGCAGCCGCTCCGCGCGGCGCTCACCGGCCGAACCACCTCACCCGGTATTTTCGACGTTCTGGCGATCCTGGGGCGTGATGAATCCTTGGGCCGTCTGGAGGACCAGACCACCTCATAAGGTCTCATGGACCCCCATCTTGCAGCGCACAGGGCAATACGATACGCATTTGCGCGGCACCCACTGGTTTTCCCGGCTCGAACATCCTTCACACGTTGCGGCGGGCTCGTTGACGGATGTTAGGGCCGAAGGACACTAGTAAGTATAAGATTCCAGTACGGTTTCGGATTTGACCTTCGCTTAAGCTGTTGGCAGCGACAGTGACGCGAATGTCAAAGCCACCGCACTAGATAAAGTCCACCTGCCCTGCCATCTCTCAAAAAGAACAAGGGCCAAGCCTAACGATCTCATCGGGGACAAACGATGGACGCAAAATCCGCAAGCAAGACCGCGACCCTCACCGTCGGCAACAAGAATTTCGATCTTCCGATCCTGAGCGGCACCGTGGGTCCCGACGTCATCGACATCGGCAAGCTCTACGCCCAGACCGGGATGTTCACCTATGATCCCGGCTTCACCTCGACCGGCAGCTGCCAGTCCAAGATCACCTATATCGACGGCGACGCCGGCGTCCTGGAATACCGCGGATATCCGATCGAGCAGCTCGCCGAGAAGGGCGACTTCCTGGAGACCTGCTATCTGCTGCTGTACGGGGAGCTTCCCACCAAGGCCCAGAAGCAGGATTTCGACTATCGCGTGACCCACCACACGATGGTGCACGAGCAGATGTCGCGCTTCTTCCACGGCTTCCGCCGCGACGCGCATCCGATGGCGGTCATGGTCGCTTCGGTCGGCGCGCTCGCCGCGTTCTACCACGACTCCACCGACATCAACGATCCGAAGCAGCGCATGATCGCGTCGATGCGGATGATCGCGAAGATTCCGACCCTGGCGGCGATGGCCTACAAATACACCATCGGCCAGCCTTTCGTTTATCCGAAGAACTCGCTCTCGTTCGCCGAGAACTTCCTGCACATGTGCTTCGCGGTGCCGTGCGAGGAGTACAAGCCGAACCCGGTTCTCGCCGACGCGCTCGACAAGATCTTCATCCTGCACGCCGATCACGAGCAGAACGCCTCGACCTCGACGGTGCGCATCGCCGGCTCCTCGGGCGCCAACCCGTTCGCGTGCATCGCCGCCGGCATCGCCTGCCTGTGGGGTCCGGCGCATGGCGGCGCCAACGAGGCGGCACTGAACATGCTGGCCGAGATCGGCACCGTCGACAAGATTCCGGACTTCATTGCCAAGGTGAAGGACAAGAACAGCGACGTGCGCCTGATGGGCTTCGGCCATCGCGTCTACAAGAACTACGACCCGCGCGCCAAGATCATGCAGAAGATGTGTCACGCGGTGCTCAAGGAGACGGGCCACGCCGACGATCAGATGCTCAAGGTCGCGATGGAGCTCGAGAAGATCGCGCTCAGCGATCAGTACTTCATCGAGCGCAAGCTCTATCCGAACGTCGACTTCTACTCGGGCATCACCCTGAAGGCGATGGGCTTCCCGGTGTCGATGTTCACCGTGCTGTTCGCCGTCGCCCGCACCGTCGGCTGGATCAGCCAGTGGAGCGAGATGATCGAGGATCCGCAACAGAAGATCGGCCGTCCGCGCCAGCTCTACACCGGCGTCGCGACACGCGACTATGTCGAGATGGACAAGCGCGGCTGAGCGCAGCGCAATTCCGCTTTCGAACGGCGCCGTCGATCCCGACGGCGCCGTTTCGTTTGTGAGGTCGCACCTTTCTGACTCGCGGCATCGGCCGGGAGTGCATCAGGCCAGCGCCTCGAGATGAGACCTGAGCTGCTCGGCCCCGTATGGCTTGGCAAGGAAGCGCGCGCCGGACGGCAGTTCCGAAGGGGTCACCTGACCTGACGTCACCAGGAGCGCGACCGGAGGCCAGCGGTCCCTGATGACGGCGACCAGCCGCAGGCCATCCATCGACCCCGGCATTTGGACGTCCGTGAAGACCACCGATATGCGGTCACATCGTTCGAGAAGCGAAATGGCCTGATCGGCGTCAGCTGCCTCGATGACTTCGAAACCGAGGTCTCTGATCATGTCGACAGCGTTGGCGCGGATCAGCCCCTCGTCCTCAACGACCAGAACTGTTTTTCTTGTGAGCCGAACGCGGGACACTCTGTCTCCTGTCCAATCTCATTCAATCGCACGACGATCATTTTGTTCCGGCGAACGTTCCGGGGCTGAATGCGTTGAACGGTGCAAATCGAAGACACGACTTGCATCCTGGATCGGGGACCAGCTCGAGCATACGATGACGACCAATCCCAACCCGGACGTCGACGCTGTCCAGCAGCTCGACGCCGTTCCCAAAATTCTGGACTCGGTGAGCAGGATCACCGGGATGGGATTCGTTGCGGTCGCGCGCGTGACCTCGGATCGATGGGTCTGTTGTGCGGTTCGCGACGACATCAATTTCGGCCTGAAAAAGGGTGGCGAGCTGCGCGTCAAGACGACGATCTGCAGCGAGGTCCGGGAGCGAGGCAAAGCTGTCGTCATCTGTGACGTCGAGACGGATCGCATGTTTCGCGATCACCCGACGCCAAAGCTCTACGGCTTTCGCAGCTATATCTCCGCTCCGATCACCCTGTCCGACGGGACCATCTGGGGCACCCTGTGTGCGATCGATCCAGCGCCGCGCGAGCTGGACCGGCCCGAGATCGTCAGCACCTTTCAGCTGTTCGGGGAGTTGATCGCGGCCCAGCTGGAGCTTCATCAGCGCTTCGCGCTCAGTCAGGCCAGCCTCGGCCTCAGCGAGAAGCGCAGGTTTTCGACCGAGGAACGGCTGAAGATCACCCAGGCTGACCTGCTCGACGAGCGCCGGACCGCCGAGCTGAGAGAGCAATTCATCGGCGTTCTCGGCCATGACCTCCGCAATCCGCTGGCCTCGATCGACGCCGGAATGCGCGTGCTGCTCCGCAGTCAGGACAGCGCCAGAGCGCCTGAGATCATTTCCATGATTCAGAAATCAGTCATGCGCATGGCCGGACTGGTCGACAACATCATGGATTTCGCCCGGGGGCGCCTCGGCGGCGGCCTGACGATCAAGCCCGACGCGCGGCAACCGCTGGCGCCGGTGATCGAGCAGGTCATCTCCGAGATCCGGCTGGCCTGGCCCGATCACGAGATCGAGACCCGGATCAACATCGCGGAGCCGGTCAAATGCGACCGCAGCAAGATCGGGCAATTGTTCTCGAACCTGCTCGGCAACGCCATCTCCTACGGCGACAAGGACAAGCCGATCCAGGTCTCCGCAACAACGAGCGAAGGCTCTTTCGTGCTCGCCGTCACCAATCACGGACCGCCGATCTCGGACAAGGCGATGCAGAATCTGTTCAAGCCCTACATGCGTGGCGAGCGTCCGAGCCAGCATGGTCTCGGGCTCGGACTCTACATCGCCTCTGAGATTGCGCGAGCGCATGGCGGCACGCTCCAGGCCACGTCGACCGGCGACAGAGCGACCTTCGAATTCAAGATGCCGCTTGAGGCCTGATCAGCGCCGTCCGCTGCGCATCGTTGCCAGCACGATGTCGGCTGCGCGCACGCTTGGCGAGGCCGCGCCCGTGGACATGATCGCGTCGAGGCGATCGAACGCTTCGACCTGGCGCGAACGTATCGGACCGTGGCCCAGGAGATCGGCGAGAACGGGCGCGAGATTGTCGGCGGTGCAGGCTTCCTGAAGGAATTCCGGAATGACGTTCTCGCCGATCACGAGATTGGCGAGAATGACCGATTGCACGTTGACGACTCGCCGGAGAATGAACGCCTCGATCTCGCCGACGCGATACGCCGTCACCATCGGCACGCCGGACAGCGCGAGCTCCAGGGTCACCGTGCCGGACTTGGCGAGCGCGGCGCGCGCGCGCCTGAAGGCTGCCCGCTTCTCGGCCTCGCCCGTGATGATCTCCGGAACGAGCGGCCAGTTTGCGACTCCAGCCCGCACCGCGGCTTCGAGATGCGGCGTGGTGGGCAGCACGGATTCGAAGGCCAGGTTTTGGGCGCGCAGCCGCGCCAATGTCTCGCCGAACACGGCGATGTGGCGAGCGACCTCGCTGCGCCGGCTGCCAGGAAGCACCAGCAGAACGGGAGGGTCGGCATCTCGGCGCGCCTGCTCTGCCGCATTGGGGCGCAGGTTGGCGAGCTGTTCGATCAGGGGATGGCCGACATAGGTACAGGGCGGACCATTGAGCCTTCGGAACGCCTCCGGCTCGAACGGCAGCAAGCCCAGCACGTGATCGACGTAGCCGCGCATCGCGCGTGCCCGGCCCGGGCGCCACGCCCATACGGTCGGTGCCACGTAGTTCACGATCGGAATCTCGGGATCGCGCGCGTGAACCCGCTTCGCCACGCGCTGGGTGAAATCGGGACTGTCGATGATGACGAGCACGTCGGGCTGGTCCGCAACGATCGCATCGACGGTGCCGCGGATCAGGCGGAGGATCTTGGGCAGCTGCTTCAGCACCGCCGCGAAGCCGACGATCGAGAGCTCCTCGATCGGAAACAGCGAGGCGAGCCCCTCGCGTGTCATGCCGCGGCCGCCGACGCCGGAGAATTCGACGCCGTCGCCGAGCCGCTGGCGCAGCACCTTCATCAGGCTGGCGCCGAGGCGATCACCGGACTCTTCGGTCGCGACCAGGCAGATCCTGCGCATGGCCGGGCCTGCCGGAGGCCGGGGCGTCACGCCGTGACACCCGTGATGAACACGCCTGCCCGATCGGCGGCAGCCACTGTCTCCTGGGGATCGGCGAGCAGAGTATAGGCGGCAGCGACGGCGACTCCGGCGAGACCCGCGGCCGAAAGTCCCTCGATGGTTCGCGGACCGATGGTCGGCAGGTCGTAGCGGAGGTCCTGGCCGGCCTTGGGCGCCTTCACCAGCACGCCGCGCCCGGCAGCAGCACGAATGCGGCGATCGGCGCGCAGCCGCGCCACGCGGGCCAGCAGCCCGTCGGTGCCCTCGATGTCCTCGAGCGCAACGACGTGGCCGTCGATCACGACCACGGCCTGCCCGACATCGAACGGCGCCATGGCGCGGAGCACGGACATTCCTTTGGCGATGTCGCCAGTCACCAGATCGTTGGGCCCGCTCCGCGTCAGCCGCCCTTCGGGCACGAGCAGATTGGGGGCGACGTCCTTGACGCCGATCATGTGAAAGCCGTGACGCTCGAAGATGCGGCCGACGCCGGACAGCAGATGATCGTCACCGCCGCGAAAGGCCGACCAGATGTAGGGCAGCTCGCGCAGCGTGCCCCAGTCGAAGCGGATCTCCGACACGGCCGGACGAACGAGATTGCCGATGAACATGAGATCGCGAACGCCCTCGGCCTTCAGGAGCTTCAGGGCATTGCCGAGTTGGCCGAGGCCGATCCAGTGATGACGGAAGCGCGCCAGCGGCTTTGGATCGCAGATGCCCTTCAAGGCGAACAGCACCGGCGTCTGGCCGCGCGCGACGATGGCATCGGCGACCGCGAAAGGCAGCACCCCGCCCGCGGCGATCATGCCGATCGGCGGAGAGGTCACGGCGGCCGGCGTCGCCATGGCGCTACGGCTCGATGGCCGGCCTGCCGATCTCGGGCAGGCACAAGGCGCGATGTCGGCCGCCATCGATGAAGGCGAGGATCTCGGCAATGGCGGGATCCTCGCCGGCCAGCGGCCGCACCGCCGCGAGGCGATCGGCGAACACGCCGGGGCCATGGAAAAGCTTTTGATAGAAGGCACGCACCGTGGCGAGGCGCTCGCGTGTGAACTTGCGGCGCTTCATGCCAATGACGTTGAGACCTTCGAGCGCGGCATACTGGCCGTTGGCGAGGCCATACGGAATGATATCGCCGCGTACGCCGCAGACGCCGCCGACCATCACGCCATGGCCGATGCGGGTGAACTGATGCACCGCGGACAGGCCGCCGATGTAGACGGAATCACCGACCTCAACATGGCCGCCAAGTGTCGCCGAGGTCGCGAAGATCACGTTGTCGCCGACAACGCAATCGTGGGCGACATGGGCATTGTTCATGAAGAACCCGGCATTGCCGACCTTGGTCAGGCCGCCGCCTTTCGTGGTGCCGATGTTCATCGTCACGCCTTCACGGAAGGTGCAGCCGGAGCCGATCTCGAGCCGATGCGGCTCGCCGCGATAGCTGAGATCCTGCGGCGCGCCGCCGAGCACGACGAAGGGCGAGATCACGTTGTCATCGCCGAGCGTGGTGTGGCCCATGATCTGGACGTGGCTGATCAGCTTGCAGTTGGCCCCGATCACGACGTTGGGGCCGACGATGCAGTAAGGACCGATCACGGTCCCCTCACCGATGACGGCGCCATCCTCGACGCGTGCGGTGGGATCAATCTTGCTCATTTCGACGCAATCAACTTTCTACCAGCCCGTCAGTCGGTCAGCATAGCGCCGACATCGGCCTCGGCGACGACGACGCCGTCGACCTTGGCATCGCCGTGGAACCACCACATCGTCTTGCGCCGGCCGATCGAGCGCATGTGATACTCGATGGTCTGGCCGGGCAGCACCGGCTTGCGGAACTTGCACTTGTCGATGGTGAGGAAATACACCGCGCGCGGCTTTTCCGTGCCCTCGACCGACTTGATGCCGATCACGCCGGCGGTCTGGGCCATGCCCTCGATCATCAGCACGCCCGGATAGACCGGCCGCTCCGGAAAGTGCCCCTGGAAGCAGGGCTCGCCGATCGAAACGTTCTTGACGCCGATGCCGCTGTAGTCGGCCCGGATGTTCTTCACGCGGTCGATCAGGAGAAATGGATAACGGTGCGGCAGCGTCTTGAGAATCTCGTTGATGTCGACGTCCGCAAACCTGATGGGTGACTCCTCCATCACTCCCGTCCCTCGTCCCTGTTCGTCGCGGTCGAATCTCGCACCAGCCGTTCCACCGCAACGATCTCGCGGAACCACTGCTTGGTCGGCTTGGCGAAGAAACCGCCCCACCGGCCGTTCGGCGGAATGTCGTCCTTGACGCCGCTCATCGCCGTCACCTGCGCACCATCGCCGATCGTCAGGTGATTGTTGATACCAACCTTCGCCCCGAGCGCGACGTTGTCGCCGATCGTGAGACTTCCTGCCAGCCCGATCTGGGCCGCCAGCAGGCAATGCCGTCCGATTGTGACATTGTGGCCAATCTGCACCTGGTTGTCGATCTTGGTGCCCTCGCCGATCACCGTGTCGCGCAGGCTGCCACGGTCGATCGTCGTGCCGGCGCCGACCTCGACATGGTTCTGGATCAGCACCCGCCCGGTCTGCGGCACCTTGGTGTGCCCATCCGCGCCGAAGAAGATGAAGCCGTAGCCATCCTGGCCGATGCTGCAGCCAGGATGGATCAGGACGTCGTTGCCGATCAGCGCGCACTGGATGACGGTGCGGGCGCCGACATTGCAGTCGCGACCGATCTTGACGTGGGGACCGATCACGGCACCCGCACCAACGATCGTCCCCGAGCCGATCTCGACATGGGCGCCGATCACCGCCAGCGGCTCGACGATGACGCCGTCCTCCAGCCGCGCGGTGGGATCGATGATGGCTTGAGGCGAGATTCCATCGTCGCCGAACCAGGGCTGCGGCCGCAGTGCGTCGGCATGGAACTCGCGCGCGAGCTGCACGAAGGCGCGGAACGGCTGATTGGCGCGAAGCACTGCGACGTGGGACGGCACGCGCGCCTCGAATCGCGGACTGACCAGGCAGGCGCCCGCTTTGGTCCCGGCGAGCTGGCCAGCGTATCTGAGGTTGTCGAAGAACGCCAGATGCATCGGGCCGGCCTCGTCGAGCGACGCCAGTCCCTTGACGACCTGCTCGCCGCGGGATGGGTCGACCAGGGTGGCCTTGGCGGCGGCGGCGATCGCTGCCAGGGTCGTGGGCGGCGGCGATTGGAAGAAGGTCGGCTGGGCCATTCCGTCGTACTCTCAAGACAAAAAGTCAGAGCCCGGCTCCGGTGTCCCGGAACCGAGCTCCCATTTCTTACACCGGCGAGGTTGGTCGATGCCAACCCGGATTCGATCGGCCCAGGCTCAGAACGATGTACCGCCGCCGAACCGGAATTCCTGCGTCCGGTCGAACTGACCCTTGGTGAGCGGGATCGCGTAGTCGAAGCGCAGCGGACCGAACGGCGACGCCCACACCAGACCCACGCCGACCGAGGTCCGGACCTTGTTCTGGTCATCGAACTGCAGACCAAGGCAGGTGCCGGCGTTGTTCGGGTTGCGCGTCGGCTTGATACAGCCGGGGGTATTAACCTCGCCCGTCGCAGCCCAGGACGTCGGACCCTGATAGCCCCACAGGCCGCCAGCGTCGGCGTAAACGGCACCCTTCAGGCCCGTCTCCTTGGGCAGGAACCAGAACGGCATCTGCAGTTCGAGCGAAGCGCCCCAGTACTTGGTGCCGCCCAGCGCGTCCTGCGTGCCGAATGGATTGATATCGCGCGGACCAATGCCGTTCGGAGCGAAGCCGCGAACCAGGTTCGGACCCATCTGGAAGTGATCGAGCATGCGCAGCTGCGTATTGCCGATCTTGTTCAGGATGCCGCCCTGGAGGTGGACGATGCTGACGATGTCCGACACCAGCGGGGTGAAGTACTTCGCATCGAACGCGGTCTTCAGGTACGACACATCGCCGCCGACACCCGCGAAGTCCTGCTTGAAGTCGACCAGCAGGCCGTCGGTCGGGTTCTTGTTGTTGTCGAGCGTGTTGTAGTTCAGCGTGTAGCCGAGTGCCGAGGTCAGCGTCGCGCCGTTCGCCAGCTCCTGGCGGACCGGCAGCGAGGCCTCGCCATTGGCAAAGCAGCCGAGACCGCCGTTCGGATCGGCGAGACCATTCGCATTGATGAACGCCGGCGTCGGATTGAACGGCACGAAGCGGTTGCCGATCAGGGTGCCGGCCGCGACGTTGTTACAGTCCGACAGCGTCGCCGGCAGCGAGATCTCCTGGCGATAGATCGAGTAGCGCAGCTGCAGCGACAGGTCTTCCCGCAACTGGAAGCCGAGGCGCGGGCTGAAGCCGAGCGTCTTGGTGCCGTAGGAGATGAAGTTGTTGGCGAGCTGCTGGCGCTGGTAGAGGTCGAGGCCCAGCGCGACCCGGTAGTCGAGCAGATAGGGCTCGACGAACGACAGCGAGTAGCCGCGGGCGAACTGGCCGTAGGTCACCGACGCCTTGGCGAACAGGCCGCGGCCGAGGAAGTTGCGCTCGGAGATCGAGACCTCGGCGAGCGCACCGTCCGTGGTCGAATAACCGCCGGAGATCGAGAAGTCACCGGTCGACTTCTCTTCCAGGTTGACGTTCAGGACCACGCGGTCGCTCGAAGAGCCCGGCTCGGTGACGATCTTCACGTCCTTGAAGAAGTCGAGGTTCTTCAGGCGGCGCTCGGCACGGTCCACCAGGGCGCGGTTGTAGGCGTCGCCCTCGGAGATGTCGAACTCGCGGCGAATGACGTAGTCACGGGTGCGGGTGTTGCCGCGGATGTTGATGCGCTCGATATAGGTGCGCGGGCCCTCGTCGATGGCGAACACGACCGACACCGTATGAGCCTCGAAGTTGCGATCGCCGCGCGGACGGACCACCGCGAACGCGTAGCCGCGCCGCGAGGCCTCGATCTGCATCTCCTCGACCGACTTCTCGATGTTCTCGACGTTGTAGAGCGAGCCGACGCTGACGCGCGAATATCCGCGCAGCGTGGTGGCGTCGAGCGTCGCGATCGACGACTGGAAGTCGACCGAACCGACCCGGTACTGCTGGCCTTCCTCGATCTTGAAGGTCACGAGGAAACCCTTGCGCTCCGGATCGTACTCGCTGAGCGCAGCCACGACCTGCACGTCGGCATAGCCGTTCTTCAGGTAGAAGCGGCGAATCAGGTCGCGGTCGGCCTCGACACGGTCCGGATCGTAGACGTCGCCCGAGCCGAGGAAGCTCAGGAGGTTGGTCTCGCGGGTCTTGATGACGTCCTTGAGGCGATAGGACGAGAAGGCGTTGTTGCCGACGAACTCGATCGACTTCACGCCGGTCTTCGCGCCTTCCTCGATCGTGAAGATCAGGTCGACGCGGTTGTTCGGCTGCTCGATCATTTCCGGCGTGACGCGCACGTCGTAACGGCCCGAGCGGCGATAGATCTCCGCGATGCGCTGGGCGTCGGACTGCACCATCGGGCGCGACAGCGTGCCGCGCGGCTTCGACTGCACTTCCGCCTGGAGCTGCTCGTCCTTGACCTTCTTGTTGCCCTCGAACGCGACGCGGCCGATCACCGGGTTCTCGACGACCGTGACGATCAGGCGCCCGCCCTGGCGGTTGATCTTCACGTCGGAGAACAGGCCGGTCTCGATCAGCGCCTTGAGGCCGTCATCGACCCGGCCGGCGTCGAGCGTCCCGCCGGGGCCCGGCTTGAAGTACGAGCGGATGGTCTCCAGCTCGACGCGGCGGTTACCGACCACTTCGATCGAGTTGACCGTCTGAGCCGCAGCTGGCGACGAAAGAACCACGCTCGCCAGCGGCAAAGCCACCGGGCCGGCGAACATGATAAAGGCGGCCGCCAAGCCCCCCCGCACCCGCAATCCGAACTTCATGCGCTACGCGCCCTTATATTCCGTTGCCGGTTCCGTACCCCTACGAACCCGACAGATTCCCATTTGTCGTTCGCTTGTAGCCAATTTGGACCCGGCGGCAAACGCCGGATCTCTCTGAATTTTCAAATTCGTTTCAAAACGTTGCCCAACGGCCACGTCGTAAAAAAGCCGCGCTCAGGACCCGGCGAGGTGAAGGATATCGTTATAGGTTGCAAAGACCATCAGCATGAGGACCAGCCCGAGGCCGATTCGGAACCCCATCTCCTGTGCCCGCTCCGACAGCGGCCGGCCGCGGACGGCCTCGACCCCATAGAACAACAGGTGTCCGCCATCGAGCAGCGGAACCGGGAACAGGTTCAGGAGCCCGATCGAGACCGACAGCGTCGCGCACAGTTGCACAACGAACTGGAAGCCGAGGCTGGCTGCCTGTCCCGAGAGTTGTGCGATTCGGATCGGACCGCCGACGTCGCCAGCGCTCCCGGCGCCCGCGAACAGCGAGGCGATGAACTTGAAGGTCGTGGAGATGATGAACCAGACCTGCTCGAAACCGATCTTGATCGACTCGAGGAACCCGACGGGGATCGACCGCGATTCGTCCGGCTTGGCGTTGTACTGGATGCCAAGCACGCCGATCCGGTGGCTGTTGCCGAACAGGTCCTTGACCTCCTTGAGCGCCGGCGTCGCCTTCAGGGTGAGTTCCGTGCCGTCCCGCTTGATCAGGAAGGACAATTCGGTGCCGGCGCTGACCGAGACGACGCGCTGCATGTCGGCGAAGGTCTCGATCGCCCGGCCGTCGATGGCGGCGACGACGTCACCGTCCTTGAAGCCGGCCTGGGCCGCGACGCTGTCCGGCTGGACGGCATCGACCCGCGGGGTCGTGTTCGGCTTGCCGAAATACAGCGCCATGCCGGCGAAGATGATGACCGCGAGGATGAAATTGGCGATCGGGCCGGCCGCGACGATCGCAGCGCGCTGACCGACGGTCTTGTGGTGGAAGCTGTCGGCCCGCTCCTCGGCCGTCATCTTGGCGAGCGCCTCGGCCGAAGGCGTCGAGGCCTCGGATTCGTCGCCGAAGAACTTCACGTAGCCGCCGAGCGGGATCGCCGAGATCTTCCAGCGGGTGTTGTGGCGGTCGTTGAAACCGATCAGTTCTGGGCCAAATCCGAGCGAAAACGTCAACACCTTCACGCCGGCCCAGCGTGCGATCAGGAAATGGCCGAGTTCGTGGAAAAACACCACGATCGTCAGCACGAACAGGAACGGGACGATGTAGCCGAGAAGGCCGTGGCTCAACGTATTGAAGATATGGTGGAAAAATTCCGACATCGATGACCTTCCCGATGGGCCGGTGGCCCGTCCAACCCTTTAAGATGCTTTTGCGGCGATTTGAGGCAAGAGGCCGGAGGCCCTTTTTCGCGCGTCATGGTCAATGGCGATGGCGTCATCCGCCGAGGTCAACGGTGCCAGATTACCCGAACGCGTCCAGTCCTCGAGGGTCGCCTCGACCAGCCGGGCGATCGCACCGAACCGGATGTGACCAGCGATGAAGGCCGCGACGGCGACCTCGTTGGCCGCGTTGAACACCGTCGTCGCGCCGCGCCCGGTGCGCAGCGAATCGTACGCCAGCCGCAGACCGGGGAACCGCTCGAAGTCCGGGGCCTCGAAGGTCAGCGTGCCGATCTTGGCGAGATCGAGCCGGGCCGACGGCCCCTTGATGCGCTCCGGCCAGCCCAGGCAGTGGGCGATCGGAATCCTCATGTCCGGCGCGCCGAGCTGCGCCACCACCGAACGGTCGGAGAACTCGACCATGCCGTGGACGATCGACTGCGGATGCACCAGGACGTCGATCTCGTCGGGCGACAGCGCGAACAGGTAGGACGCCTCGATCACCTCGAGGCCCTTGTTCATCATCGAGGCCGAATCGATCGTGATCTTCTGGCCCATGCTCCAGTTCGGATGTTTCAGCGCCTGGGCCAAGGTCGCCTGCTCGATATCGGCCGGCGCCCAGGTGCGGAACGGGCCACCGGAGGCGGTGATGATCACCCGCACCAGTTCCTCGCGATTGCCCGAGGACAGCGCCTGGAACAGCGCGTTGTGCTCCGAATCGGCCGGCAGGATGCAGGCGCCAGCCCGCGCGGCCCGCTCCATGAAGAAATCGCCGGCACAGACCAGGCATTCCTTGTTGGCGAGCGCCACGGTCGCGCCGCGGTCCACCGCGGCGAGCGCCGGCTTGAGGCCGGCGGCGCCGGAGACGGCGGCCATGACCCAGTCGGCGGGACGGGCTGCCGCCTCGATGATGGCGCTCTCCCCTGCCCCGCATTCGATCCCGGTGCCCGCCAGCGCGTCGCGCAGCTCGTCGAGGCCGGCCGGATCGGCCACCGCCACGAAGCGCGGGTTGAACTCCCGGGCCAGCTTCACCAGGCCCTGGACGTTGCTGTTGCCGGTCAACGCCTCGACGCGGTAGCGCTCCGGCGCGCCGCGCACGAGGTCCATGGTCGAATCGCCGATCGAGCCGGTGGCGCCGAGCACGGTGACGCTGCGCACCTCCGCGAGACCGGCCTTGTTGTTCCGCAATGGCACTGCGCTCATGTTCTCACCAAACAATCTCGACCGGCCAGCCGCGCTGCCGGTCACCAAACCAGAAGACCGCGGCCGACGCCATCGAGGCCGCCGCGCAGCAAACCGAGCAACGCGGCGACGACGATCGCCGCGACATAGCCGTCCAGGCGATCCAACAGGCCGCCATGGCCGGGAATGATGTGACTGGAGTCCTTGACCCCGAACTGCCGCTTCACCGCAGATTCGAGCAGGTCGCCGAGCTGCGAGACCACCGACAGCGCCGCGGCGAGCATGAGCATCGCCATCAGGCCGCCGGCGCCGGCCATCGACCAGGCGGCCGCGGCGACGAGGCTGGCGGCGAAGCCGCCGACGGCGCCGGCCCAGGTCTTGTTCGGGCTGATCCGCGGCGCGAGCTTCGGCCCGCCGATGCTGCGGCCCGCAACGTAGCCGCCGATGTCGCTGGCCCATACGACCAGAAACACCAGCACCAGCGCATGCCATCCCTCGGCCGCATCGAAGCGCACCAGCACCGAGCCGAGCTCGGCGGCCGACGCGTAGGCGAAGCCGGCGGCCACCCAGGCGCGACGTCCCGCAGCGAGCGCCGTGACCGCGACCAGGCCGAGCCCAAGCACGACGACGGCGAAGTCGATCAGGCCATAGGCGCAGCAAAGGCCGGCAACGCCGATGGCCAGTGCGCCGGCCGTGCCGACGCTGGCCGTGCGAACCTCGCCCACCACCATCAGCCATTCGAGATACAGGCCGACCGCGACCACCGTGACCAGTGCGGTCCAGAATACGCCGCCGGCATAGGCGGCGCCGAGCGCCAGCGGCACCAGCACCAGCGCCGCGGCAACCCGCATCACCAGATTGCTGGTTGCAGCCTTTTTCGGCGGCGCGGGATCATTGCGCTGCGCGGCGTTGGCGGCGTCTCTCACGGCAGCGGTATCCGGTTTGGTCACGAGGCGGTTTTCGCCACGAGACCGCCGAAGCGGCGTTCACGCCGGCCGAACTCGGCGATCGCGCCCTCCAGCGCGGCCTTGTCGAAGTCGGGCCAATGGATCGGCACGAACACCAGCTCGCTATAGGCCGCCTGCCACATCAGGAAGTTGGACAGCCGCTGCTCGCCGCTGGTGCGGATGATGAGATCGGGATCTGGAATATCGGGCGCATCGAGATGAGCGCCGATCGCATCGGCATCGATCGAAGCCGGATCGCGCCGGCCCTCGGCGACCTCGCTGGCCAGACGCTGCGCCGCGCGCGCGATCTCCTGGCGCGAGCCGTAGTTGAAGGCGACCACGAGCGTCAGCTTCGTGTTGCCCCGGGTCAGTTCCTCGGCCTCGCTGAGGAGCGCGCAGATGTCGGGCTCGAGCCCGTCGCGCTCGCCGATCACCCTGACACGCACGCCGTCGCGATGCAGGGTCGCGAGATCGTTGCGGATGAAGCGGCGGAGCAGCCCAAACAGGTCGCCGATCTCGCTGGCCGGACGCGACCAGTTCTCGGACGAGAACGAGAAGATGGTGAGATAGCGAATGCCGAGCTCATGCGAGGCGCGCACCACGCGGCGCAACGCCTCGACGCCACGGCGATGCCCTTCCGCGCGCGGCAGCCCGCGGGCCGCAGCCCAGCGGCCGTTGCCATCCATGATGATGGCAACATGGGCCGGTCCGTCGGACCGGTCCGGCGCCTCCGTCATCGGGGCCGCGGCATTGGACATCAAGCGCATCCTTCAGACGGTGAGGATTTCCTTTTCCTTCGCCGCCAGCAGCTGGTCGATCTCCGAGATCACGCTGTCGGTCGCCTTCTGCACATCGGCAGCGAGGCGCTCCTGATCGTCCTCGGACATCTCGTGATTCTTCTCGAGCTTCTTGAGGGTATCGAGACCGTCGCGGCGGACATGGCGGACGGCGACACGGGCAGCTTCCGCATATTTATGCGCGACCTTGACCAGCTCCTTGCGCCGCTCCTGGTTGAGCTCGGGAATGCGCAGCCGGATCACCTGGCCTTCGGTCGCCGGCGACAGGCCGAGGTTGGAATCGACGATCGCCTTCTCGACGGCCTTGACCATGGAGCGGTCCCAGACCTGCACCGAGAGCAGGCGCGGCTCGGGCACGGAGACGGTCGCGAGCTGGTTGAGCGGCATGTGCGAGCCATAGGCCTCGACCTGGACCGGCTCCACCATCGATGCCGAGGCGCGGCCGGTGCGCAGGCCGCCGAGCTCGTGCTTCAGCGCCTGGGTCGCGCCCTGCATGCGGCGCTTCAGTTCGTTGAGGTCGAAATTGCCCGTGCTCATCACGCTTTCCTTTCTGCAATCCGGGGCGTTGCGGCCGGCTCTGCCAGGCCTTGAAATGCCTGCGGCCGGACTCGGGCGACTCCCGGATGAATTCCTGTCTCGCTTACGCTTCTACCGCAGGCTCGGGATCGGTCCAACACCGGCGGCCGACGGTGCCGCGGCTCACCCCGCGACGATGGTGCCGCGCCCTTCGCCCTGCAGCATCGCGCCGATCGAGCCCGGTTCGGCAATGGAGAACACAATGATAGGCAGCGACGTTTCCCGGGCAAGGGCGAATGCGGTCGCGTCCATGACCTTGTAGCCGCCCTCGATGGCCTGTGAATGGGTCAGCCGGTCGAAGCGCTTGGCGGCCGGATCCTTCTTGGGATCGGCGCTATAGACCCCGTCGACATTGGTGGCCTTGAGCACGGCCTGGGCACCGATCTCGGCCGCCCGCAAGACCGCTGTGGTATCGGTCGTGAAATAGGGATTGCCGGTGCCGCCCCCGAGCACGACGATGCGTCCTTCGGCCAGCGACTTGTGCGCCGCAGCGCGGGTGAACAGCTCGCACACCTCCGGCATGACGAAAGCCGAGAGCGCCTGCGCCGGGGTGCCCTTGCGCTGGATGGCGGCTTCCAGCGCCAGGCAGTTCATGACGGTGGCGAGCATGCCCATGGTGTCGCCGGTCGGACGCGACACGCCCTGCGACGACACCTCGACGCCGCGCACCATGTTGCCGCCGCCGACCACGACTGCGATCTCGACGCCGAGCTTCTGGGCCGCGATGAGGTCATCGGCGATGCGGTCGACGGTCGGCTGGTCGATGCCGAAGGAATGAGGGCCCGCGAGATATTCGCCGGACAGCTTGACCACGACGCGACGATAGACCGGCTCAGCCATGTGCCAATGCTCTCCTATCCCGCGCGTTGAGATCCGGCGCGAACGCCGCGCCGGATCGTGACTGTGCTCAGTCGTTACTTCTTGCCGCTGGCGGCGGCGACTTCGGCAGCGAAGTCGGTCTCTTCCTTCTCGATACCCTCACCGAGGGCATAGCGGACGAAACCGGCAACCTTGATCGGACCGCCGACCTTGCCTTCGGCTTCCTTCAGCGCCTGCGCGACCGACTTGCCGCTGTCATGGATGAAGGCCTGCTCGAGCAGGGTGACTTCCTTGTAGTAGGTCTTCAGACCGGACTCGACGATCTTCTCGATCACGTTTTCCGGCTTGCCCTGCTGACGATACTTGTCGGCGAGCACGTCCTTCTCGCGCTTGACGAGCTCCGGATCGAGACCCGCCGCATCGATCGCCTGCGGATTGGCCGCGGCGACGTGCATCGCGAGCTGACGGCCGAGCACGGCGAGCTCGTCGGTCTTGCCGGGCGACTCCAGCGCCACGATCACGCCGAGCTTGCCGGCACCCTCGATGACGGCGCCATGGACGTAGCTCGACACGACGCCCTGGCTCACTTCGAGCGAAGCCGCACGCCGCAGCGTCTGGTTCTCACCGATGGTGGCGATCGAATCGGCAATCGCGGCCTCGACCGTGATGCTGCCCACCTTGGCGGCCTTGATCTTCTCCACGTCGGCCCCGACGTCGAGCGCGACCTGGGCAATCATCTTGACCAGACCCTGGAAGTGCTCGTTGCGGGCGACGAAGTCGGTCTCGGAATTGACCTCGACGACCACGCCCTTCTTGCCGGAGGTCAGCGCGCCGATCAGGCCCTCGGCCGCAACGCGACCGGCCTTCTTGGCGGCCTTCGACAGGCCCTTCTTGCGCAGCCAATCCTGCGCGGCCTGCATGTCGCCGCCGTTCTCGGTGAGCGCGGCCTTGCAGTCCATCATGCCCGCGCCGGTCGACTCGCGCAGGTCCTTCACCATCGCTGCGGTGATATTAGCCATCGTTGAACGTCCTTTTGCCTGTCCAAAGCGCGACGCAGCGGATGGCTCGTCGCCGCCCGCTGCCAGGAAAAACCTATCTCAGTCGCGATGGCCGGCGTGAGACGCCGGCCAGAATGGTGTTGTGTCGTCTTACGCGTCGGCGAGCGACTTGGCCTGCGCGACCCAGGCATCGGCCCGGCTCGGGAGACCGACTTCTTCGCCGATCTGGTGCGCGGTGTCGTGGTTGAGCTCGGCGAGCTGCCAGTAGTGGAAGATGCCGAGGTCGTTGAGCTTCTTCTCGATCGCACCGGACACGCCGGTGAGCTTCTTGAGATCATCGGCGGTTCCGCGCGGACCAGGCAGACCCTGGAACGTCGAAGTGGACGCAGCCGGAAGATCTTCCTCGAGCGGAGCCGCCGAGGCGCCGACGTCGATCCCGAGCTCGCCCTGCGCGCGCGAGATGCCGTCGATGGCGGCTCGCGCGATCAGGTCGCAGTACAGCGAAATGGCGCGGCCGGCGTCGTCATTGCCGGGCACGACGTAGGTGATGCCCTTCGGATCGCAATTGGTGTCGACGATCGCGGCCACCGGGATCTTGAGGCGCTGGGCCTCCTGGATCGCGATGTCTTCCTTGTTGGTGTCGATCACGAAGATCATGTCGGGCAGACCGCCCATGTCCTTGATGCCGCCGAGCGAGCGGTCGAGCTTGTCGCGCTCGCGCTGCAGGGTCAGCCGCTCCTTCTTGGTGTAGGAGTTGGCTTCGCCCGAGGACAGCACCTCGTCGAGATGACGCAGGCGCTTGATCGAGGCCGAGATCGTCTTCCAGTTGGTCAGCGTGCCGCCGAGCCAGCGCGAATTGACGAAATACTGCGCGCAGCGCTTGGCTGCATCGGCCACGTTGTCCTGCGCCTGGCGCTTGGTGCCGACGAACAGGATGCGGCCGCCCTTGGCGACGGTGTCGCTGACGGCCTGCAGCGCCGTGTGCAGCAGCGGCACGGTCTGGGCGAGATCGATGATGTGGATGTTGTTGCGGGCTCCGAAAATGAAATCGGCCATTTTCGGATTCCAGCGGTGAGACTGGTGACCAAAGTGCACGCCAGCTTCGAGCAGCTGACGCATCGTGAATTCAGGCAGCGCCATTGGATATTCTCCGGTTGATTCCTCCGGAAACGCGTGAGCAAAAACGGGCCGTCAAGGCCCGGCTTGCCACCGGACGCCCTCTAGGAGAGCCAAGTTTCCGTGTGAGATGGCGCGCTATATAGCCGGATTTTGGCGCAACGCAAGGAAAATGGGCTTATTCGGCCTGCAGAAGCTCAACCATCGCCGTCCGGGCCTGCCCCTCCTGCAGCGGAACGAAGTCGACCGGACCCTTGTTGTCGGCGCCCGACGAGGCCGCGGCCATGACGCCCATGCCGAGCAGGCCGAACGCCATGCCGCCGCCCTGCATAGCCCTGGACCGATCACTGGGCCTGATCGAGAAGAAATAGGTCCGCCCCGGCTCGGTGTTGAAATCGAGCACCGAGTCGCCTGGGAACAGGGTCTGGGTGGCGACGAGGTGGTGCGGACCGGCCGGACGGTCGACGTAGACATAGGTTCCGGGGATCAGGCGGCTCAGCGCGACGCCATCGACCTTGGCGTCGCACGTGGTCCGGTCCAGCCAGGCATCCTTCAAGCTCATGATGATGATGCGGGACTGCCCGGCACGCGGTGCCCCGATCTTCTGTGACACCACAGCGTATTCGGTGCCTTCCTTCCCTGTCAGGCATCCTGATACCAGAAATGCCGCTCCCAATCCCAACAGCGCTCGCCTGTTCATTGCCCCCTCCCCGTAGAAACCCGGGCTTCGAGGCTATGACGGGAACCAGGGAACTTTCAACCTCCGGGAGCAAAGACAGTGGAACTGTGATCAGCGCTCCACACCGGCCGGGGCCAGCGCGGCGCGGTCGGCATCGAGCTTCGCCCTCAGCCGCGCGGCGTCTCCGAAGAAGGTCTGATCGTCCTGCACCGGGACCAGGCGCAGGGACGGCGGCATCAGCACGTGGCTGACGTTGGGACGGCCGGAATTCGCCAACGCCTCCGACCGCTGCACGGTCTGGATCGCGATCGCGACCACCAGCAAAAGGCCGACCACCAGGCTCTTGGCGAGCATATGGGTGCGTCCGACCTCACGCAGATGCAGCAAGCAGGTCGCGGCGAGAACAATCCACGAGACGACGTAGCCGTAGATGAAGACAGCGCTCCAGGTCAGGGCGAACGAGGCAATCTGGGCGAACTCGCTGTAGACCCAGAACGCAATCAGACCGGCCTGCGCGATCAGGAGGTGGCGCAGAAAATGCGAGCGGCCGGAAAACAGCCGCGCCAGCAGCGCCCAGACGCCAACCCATGCGACGACCACCCCGATCATCGTGACGGTCGGCACAAGATAATCGGACAGATGCGCCTCGGAGGTCTGCGCAAACCAGGTCATCACCGCGTTGATCGCGAGCAGGACGACACCGAGGGCGATCGCGGCGATGATCGGCAGCGCGCCGCGTTCGGAGCCCGCGAGGCGCTCCGGCTCGACGGCATGGCCGGCGTCGCGGATCCGAAGCAGCGTCTGGCCGATCCGGATCGGCTTGGCGCCGTCGAGGACGAGCTGCGGCTTCCGGCTCTTGCCGCGATCGAGAAAGAGGCCATTGGCGCTGCCGAGATCCTCGGCGACCAGGCGCCCCTCGCCGTCGCGGAAAATTCGCACATGGCGCGCGGCGACATAGGGATCGTCGAGGATGACGTGATTGTCGTAGCCGCGGCCGATGCTGATCTCGGCGGCATCGACGCGGAAGCGGCCGGCGACGTCGCGATGCTTGGAGAGGATCTCGATCCAGATCATCGTGCGACCTGCAGGCGTTCGAGGAAGCTCTTGCCGAGGCGCAAGGCGTCGTCATAGGCGATCGCCTGCAGGTTCAGCCGCGACACCAGCGCCTCGTCGGCATGGTCCTGCGTCACCGCGACCAGCACGACGTCATAGAGGCCGTCGAACTCGCGATAGCCCTGCGCGCACCACAGCACGCGTAGCGGCGGATGAGCGGCCGCCGGCGTCACGCCGACGAAATCGGCATGGCAATGCTGCGGCGTGTACCATTTGCGGAACGAGCCGCCCTGGGTGAGTCGCGGCTGCGCCAGCTGCGTCAGCACGGTCGCGAACTGGAATTGATTGAGGTCGATCGATTTCGCGTAGGAGTGGCTGACCTCGACCACGCCGGTGTTGAGGTCGGACGCGACATAGACGCTGGCCTCGGCCTTGCAACTGGTCGAATTGATGCTGGCGCGCGGCTTCGGCGACGCGCTGGCATTGGTGCTCGCCCAGCATTCGAACCAGCCCGCGCGCGTCTCCGGCGCCTGATAGGAGCCGAACACCCGATCGCGGAAGCCCTCCTCGCCCAGCGACTTGTAGAGCGCTCCACGCCAGCTCGTAAGCTGCGCGATCACGTCCTTGTGCAGATCGGCCGCCGCCGGCCTGGCATCCTGGCCGCGCGCCAGGAGCGCGGCCGCGAAGCGGGCGGGCACTAGGAAGCTGATGAGCTGGCCGCCGCGGCGCGTGGCGACGTTGATGCCGACCACCTGGCCTTGCGCATTCACCGCGGGCCCGCCGCTCATGCCGGGATTGAGCGCGCCGGTGAAATGGATGTGATCGTTGTAGCTGTGCTCGACGAGACCGTTATACGTTCCCTCGATGATGGTGAAGCCGAGGTCGAGCGGGTTGCCGAGCGAATAGAGCCGCTCGCCTTTCGGCAGGCTGCCGTCGAGCGCGGCCTTGTCGAACGAAAAGAACGGCGCGTTCTGCTTGTCGACGCGAACGAGCGCGAGATCGTTGGGCAGGTCGACAGCGAGCAACGTGACGCCGCCCTGCGTGCCATCGGCTCCCGTATATTCGAGCCGGTATGTCTTCGGCTCGAGTGCTGCATCCGACACAACGTGATAGTTCGTGACCGCGAGCCCGTCGGCGGAGACCAGAAAGCCGGATCCGGTCGAGGTCTGGCGGCCGGCATCGGCCACGAGCGTGCGGATCTGGAGCAGGCGCGGCGGCGCCGAGGCATAGACGGCTTCGGCGCCCGGCAGCGCTTGAGCATCGCTTGGCGATGGCAGGCCGGCGATACCGACGCCGCAAAGCGCGGCCATGATTGAGCTTCGCAAAGACAGCGTGCGCAAGGTCCCGACAAACGCTGATATCACTGATGCCCCCGCAACACGTCGTCGGCCGCCGACGTCCTGCGCCCACGATCGATCAGTCCGGCGGTCCGGCCATATCGAAAACAGGCCGATGTTGCAACCGCGCCGACCTCAGGCCAACGCGCCGCGGCTCAGCAATGCGGGACGTTCGGCGGACATCTCTTGCCCGGCGGCGGGGCCGCCGGACGTGGCGGCGGCGGCGCGGGCCGCGCCATCGGCGGCGGCGCCGGCCGGGCCACGGCGGCCATCGGCGGCGGACTGGGACGCGCCATCTGCGGTGGAGGCGCAGGACGCGCCATCGGTGGCGGAGCGGACGGACGCATGACTTGCGGCGGCGGTGGCGCCGGCCGAGGTGGCGGAGCCGCCCGAACCATCGGTGCAACCGGCGGTCGTGGCGGCGCCGGTGGCGGGCTCAGACGCGCCGTCGCCGGTGGTGGCGGCGGGCGGCGCTGGATCTGCGGTGGCGTCGCCTGCTGAATGCGCGGGCTCACCTCAGGCCCGCGCGGAACGGCTGACGGCATGACCGGACGGGACGGCGTCACCGATGGCCTTGCGGGCTGCGGCACGACTGCGCCCGGCGGCGTGCGGTTCGCGCGCAGATCCTGGCGCGCGGGCGGTGGCAGCGCGGCAGAGGGCGATGCCGGTGCCGGCTGGCGCAGACTAGGAGCCTGAACCGATGGTGGCACCGGCGGACCACCGCGACCGGGCACCGGCAGCGGATTGACATTGGCATGCCCCTGCCCGGGTCCCGTCATGGCCGGCGAGGGTCCGCCCGGCGGAGCGTTGGCCTGAATGGCCGGTGCTGCACCGGGCCGGACCGTGGGATTGGTGAGCGGTCCTCCCGGCGGCGGGACCTTGCCCTGCTGGATCAGCGTGGCGCGCTGCGCGACGGCCGGCGGCAAGGCCGGTGCCACCGCCACGGCCGGCGTCGTCACGGCCGCGGGGCCGGCAGTGATCGGCGCGGCCGGCGGCGCCGGACGATTGATCACGGTGTTGATGACGGTCGGGTTGTGGATGTTCTGGTAGATGATGTTGTTCGGCGGCGGGGCAACGAAAGCCGGCGGCCGGACATAGACCGGGATCGGCACGAACACCGGCCGCGGCAGGATGAACAGGCCGACCGGAGCGAACGGCGGCGGCAGCTCCACGAACTCCGGCAGAGGCGGCGGCAGGATGTAGACCGGCGGCGGGGGCGGCGGCACGAAATCGAATTCGGGATCCGAGAACAGCAGCACCGGACGTTCGACATAGATCACCTCGTCGAGCGGCGGCGGCGGCACGTCATATTCGATCATCGCGAAGGTCGGCGGCGGCGCCGGCTGTGCCGACAACATCGCCAGCCGCCGCCGGGCGTCCTCGGCATGCGCGCCATAGGGATAGCGCTTCAGGTAGGACCAATAGGCCTCCGGGCTGTCGGTGCGAAACGTCCGTCGCCAGGTCAGCGCCTCGCGGCGAGCGGCGACGAGGGCGCGCACGCGCCGCGCCAGCGGGTCGCTCGGATAGGCGGCGATGAAATCCTCATAGCCCTGCAGCGTGTCGCGCTCCAGCGCCGCGGCATAGGCCTCCTGCACCGGCAGCTCGCGGATCGGGCGCGAGCGCAGCGCCGCGGTCTGCTCCGGCGAATCCGGCGTGGCCGGCGCGTCCGGCGCCCGCTCGAAGAAGGTGAAGGCGGCCTGGATCTTCTGCGCATCCCACGGCACCTGCGCGCCCTTGGTCTCCTCGTTGACGCGCAGCCGCAGCCGGTCGAACACCTCCGGCAGCGACAGGCCGCCGGTGCGGATCATCTCCGCGAGCGAGCGCGCGTAGACGCCGTAGGCGCCGGTCTCGTTCGGCGCGATCGTGCCCGGCGCCGCATTGAAGGCGATCAGCATGTTGGCATCGGGCTCGACCAGCGCCAGGCCGCCGGCGATCGCCGGACCGCTGGCGATGAAGGGCTGCTGGCGGGCGGCATCGAGCACCACGACGCTGGCCTTCACCGGCGTCGCCGCAAGCTGGCGGATGTAGTCGCTGAGGCGCAGGCCTTCGGTCGGAATGTCGACGTCGCTGCCGATGTTGGCGTCGACGGGAAGAAAATAGTTCTCGCCGGCGAGCTGCATGCCGTAGCCGGCCAGATAGACCATTGCGACGGTGTTGGTGTCGGCTGACTGGGCCTTGTGAATGAAATCGCGAAAGCTCTTGCGCAGCGTGTCGGCATCGAGATCGCGCGCGCCGACCACATCGAAGCCCGCGGCCTGCAGCGTCTGCGCGATCAGGCCGGCGTCGTTGGCCGCCGTCGCCAGCGGGCCCTTGGCATAGGCCCCGTTGCCGATCACCAGAGCGATACGCTTTTCGGCGCCGGGCTGCTGCGCTGCGGCAAGCCGCGGCAAGGCCGCCAAGGCGAGCAGGCAGAGCGAGACACTCAGGACGATCTTCGCGGTGATCTTGGTCAAGCGCATGGTTCAAGCCCCTTCGAGGCACCCGCCGCGGATTCAGCGGGAGAATGGCTGAACCGCGGTTGAACGGAGGCATGTCCGTACAGCCCACGCGCAGCTTTTTTGTTCCTCGTCCCCCCGTTCGACCAGCAAGATCGCCGGACGCAGCCGCTCCAGCGGAACGATCGCCTCGATTACAGCTGCTGCACGTCGACCACGCCGGTCACCGCCTTGATGGCACCTGCGATTTGTGGCGAAACCTTGAAGCGCCCCGGCAGCTTCATCTCGACCTCGGTTTCGAGGTCCAGCATCATGACCAGCGACACCTCGCCTTCGCCTGCTGCGGTGCGGGGCGCCAACGGCGGCGCGGCGCTCTTGGCGATCGCCCCGTTGCCATTGACCGCGGCACCTTCCGGCCCCTGCAGGCGCTTGACGATGGAATCGAGCGGCTTGGTGTCGCGCAGGAAGATGCGCAATCCGCGCTGCGTCTTGGCGGCGGCATCATCGAGCGGCTCGGCATGCAGCACCCGCGCGCGGACATCCTCGCCCTGCAGCTCGGCGCCGAGCTGCAGCAGCACCGCCGCGCCCGGCTCGAGCACGTCGCGATATTGTGCGAGGCCCTCAGAGAACAGCACGGCCTCGAAATGGCCGGTCGGATCCGACAGACCCATGATGCCCATCTTGTTGCCGGTCTTGGTGCGCCGCTCCATGCGCGACACCACGGTGGCGGCAACCTTGCCCGCGGTCGCGCCGGTCTTCACCGCACGCGAAAACTCGGCCCAGCTCTGCACGCGCAGGCGCTTCAGCGCCGCCGCGTAGTCGTCGAGCGGATGGCCCGACAGGAAGAAGCCGATCGCATCATATTCGCGCCGCAGACGCTCGGCCGGCAGCCAGTTCTCGATGTTCGGCAGGATGATCGCGGGCGCATCGGCGGCGTTGCCGAACATGTCGTTCTGGCCGGAGGTGGCGGCCTCGTGCGCGCGCTGGCAGGCGGCGACGATCGCGTCCGCGCCGGCGAACACGCGGGCGCGGTTCTTGTCGAGCACGTCGAACGCACCGGCCGCCGCCAACGTCTCGATGATGCGCTTGTTGATCGCGCGCGGATTGACGCGAGAGGCGAAGTCGGCGAGCGAGGTGAACGGGCCGCCCTTGTTGCGGGCCTCGACGATCATCTCGATCGCCTGCGGGCCGACGCCTTTCAACGCCGCGAGCGCGTAGAAGATGGTGTTGCCGCTGACCTCGAAGGTCGGCCCCGAGCGGTTGATCGACGGCGGCTCGACCTTGATGCCGAGGCGCTGCGCCTCGGCACGAAATTCCGAGAGCTTGTCGGTGTTGTTGAGATCGAGCGTCATCGACGCCGCGATGAACTCCACCGGATAATGCGCCTTCATGTAGGCGGTGTGGTAGGACACCAGCGCATAGGCGGCCGCGTGCGACTTGTTGAAGCCGTAGTCGGCGAATTTGGCGAGCAGGTCGAAGATCGTGTCGGCCTGGTCCTTCGGCACGCCGTTCTTGACGGCGCCTTCGACGAAGCGTACGCGCTGCTTGTCCATCTCGGCGCGGATCTTCTTGCCCATGGCGCGCCGCAGGAGATCGGCTTCGCCGAGCGAATAGCCGGACATCTGCTGCGCGACCTGCATCACCTGCTCCTGGTAGATGATGACGCCGAAGGTCTCCTTCAGGATCGGCTCCAGGATCGGGTGCAGATATTCCGGCTCCTCCTCGCCGTGCTTGCGGGCGCAGTAGGTCGGAATGTTGGCCATCGGACCGGGACGATACAGCGCCACCAGCGCGATGATGTCCTCGAAGCGGTCCGGGCGCATGTCGATCAGCGCCCGCCGCATGCCCTGGCTTTCAACCTGGAACACGCCGACCACGTCGCCCCGCGCCAGCATCTGATAGCTCGGCGCGTCGTCGATCGGCAGGGTCGCGAGATCGACGTGGACGTCGCGCTGCTTCAGCAGCTTCACGGCGACGTCGAGCACGGTCAGCGTCTTCAGGCCGAGGAAGTCGAACTTGACGAGGCCGGCGGGCTCGACCCACTTCATGTTGAACTGGGTGACCGGCATGTCCGATTTTGGATCGCGATACATCGGCACCAGCTCGCTCAGCGGCCGGTCGCCGATGACGATGCCGGCGGCGTGGGTCGAGGCATGCCGCGTCAGGCCTTCGAGGCGCATCGCGATGTCGAAGGCGCGCGCCACCACCGGGTCCTCGTCGCGGAAGGCCTGCAGCTTCGGCTCGCCCTCGATCGCGGCGGCGAGCGTCACCGGCGCGGCCGGATTCTGCGGCACCAGCTTGGTGAGCTTGTCGACCTGCCCGTAGGGCATCTGCAGCACGCGGCCGACGTCGCGCAGCACGCCGCGCGCCTGCAGCGTGCCGAAGGTGATGATCTGCGCCACCTGGTCGCGGCCGTAGCGCTGCTGCACGTAGGAGATCACCTCGCCGCGGCGGTCCTGGCAGAAGTCGATGTCGAAGTCCGGCATCGAGACGCGCTCGGGATTGAGGAAGCGCTCGAACAGCAGCGCGAACCGCATCGGGTCGAGGTCGGTGATGGTCAAGACCCAGGCGACCAGCGAGCCTGCACCGGAGCCGCGCCCCGGTCCCACCGGGATGCCGTGCGCCTTGGCCCATTTGATGAAGTCCGACACGATCAGGAAGTAGCCCGCGTACTTCATGCGCATGATGACGTCGAGCTCAAAGGCGAGCCGCTTCTGATAGTCCTCCTCGGTCATGCCCGGCGCCATGCCGTGCACCTTGAGGCGCCGCTCCAGACCCTCCTCCGCCTGTCGCTTCAGCTCGGCGGCCTCGGCGCTGGCGGCGTCCACGGCATCGCTGCCGGTGCCGGCGCCGACCGTGAAGAACGGCAGGATCGGCTTGCGCGTCCGCGGCCGGTACGAACAGCGCTCGGCGATCTCGATCGTCGAGGCCAAGGCCTCCGGAAGGTCGGCGAACAGCACCGCCATCTCGGCACGGGTCTTGAAGCGGTGATCCGGCGTCAGCTGCACGCGCTCGGTGTCGGCGATCAGATGGCCGCCGGCGATGCACAGCAGCGCATCATGCGCCTCGTAGTCGTCGGCGGTCGCGAAATACGGCTCGTTGGTCGCGACCAGCGGCAGGCCCTTGCCATAGGCGATATCGATCAGGCCGCCTTCGACGCGGCGCTCGCGGTCGACGCCGTGGCGCTGCAGCTCGATGTAGAGGCGGTCGCCGAACAGGCTTGCCAGCCGCTCGCAGCGCTGCGTCGCAAGTGCCGCCATGTCGTGCTGGATCGCGAGCGAGATCGGGCCATCGGGCCCGCCCGTGAGCGCGATCAGACCATCGACACCCTCGTTCAGCCACTCGAACTTGATGTGCGGCGCCTGGTGCGTCGGCGTCTCCAGGAAGGCGCGCGAGTTCAGCCGCATCAGGTGGCGGTAGCCCTCCTCGCGTGCGGCGAGCAGGACGATTCGCGAGGGCTGCGCGACCGCGCCGGCATTGCGGGCATTCGGGTCCATGTCGCCGAAATCGATGGCGAGCTCGCAGCCGGCAATCGGCTGGATGCCATAGCTCGCCATCTTGTCGGAGAATTCGAGCGCACCGAACATGTTGTCGGTGTCGGTCAGCGCCAGCGCCGGCTGACGGTCGGCCTTGGCGAGTTCGCCGAGCTTGCCGATCTTGATCGAGCCCTTCAGCAGCGAATAGGCGGAATGGACGTGGAGATGGACGAATCCGGCGCTGGACATGCTCGCCTTGCAGCTTCCCTGGGGCTTGTTCCGAGATCACGGTGCGGGGCCAAGCCTTGGGCTCGGCTCGAAGTCATGAACCGCCATGACCCTAGACCCCGACCGACTCGCTCCGCATCATATCGGACGACCTCCGGCGAGTCCGGCGCCCTCGCCTGCCTTGTCCCCAGCCGCTGCGCTCGGAAAACTAAAGCTGTGGAATGATTTGCGCCCAGAGCGCGATCATGCCGACGAACAGCGTGATCGACGCCAGCGTGGCGGCTTCTTGAACGAAAACCTTCAGCATCGGGACCTCCCTGAGTCAGAACATATGAAGAACAATGTTCCTTTTCTGTTCTCAGGTCAAGCGCGCTGATCGGATCATCGCCGCGCCGGCACAGCAAATGGTTAACCCGCCTCCGCAAACAAAAAGCCCCGGCGCGAACGCCGGGGCTTTCCAATCCGCCGATCGAGCGAGGATCGACTCAGTACCGCGTCGCGACCGGGCCGCCGAAGCGGTAGTTCAGGCGGGCGGTGAACAGATCGACGTCCTGCTTGATGCTGTCGGAGCCGAGCGCGCCGAAGCTGACGGTCTGGCGGTCCATGAACAGATGGTCGTACTCGACGCCCAGCGACCAGTTCGGCGCAAAGCCGTATTCGACGCCGGCACCGACCACGCCGCCCCAGCGCGTGTCGTCGTTGGAGGCGAGGAACGCGCCGGTCGCCGCGTTGGTGATCGTGTACTTGTTGCTGGTCACGGCCGCGCCGCCCTTGGCGTAGAGCAGCACGTTGTTGATGGCGTAGCCGACCTGGCCGGTGAACAGGCCGAACGCATCGGTCTTGGTGCGGTTACGCGTTCCGAACAGCGCGCTCTGATTGTCGCCGGTGAGGTCGGCCCAGTTGCCCTGCGCCTCAACGCCGAACACGATCTGGCCCATCTGCCAGCGATAGCCGACCTGGCCACCGACGGTGCCGCCGGATGCATCATGCGAACCCTCGCGGCCGCCGCCGACCAGATCCCAGGTGTTCTCGCTCCAGCCGCCGCCACCGTTCGCGCCGATGTAGAAGCCGCTCCAGTCATAGATCGCAGCCATCACCGGCGGCGGTGCCTTCGTGTAGGGACGCGCAGCGAGATCCGCGGCAAGCGCCGGCGAGGCCAGCACCACGAGCGCCGTCGTCGTCAACAGAAGTTTCTTCATCACAGGTCCAGTCTCGTCTCATTTGGCCCCCAGGCCAGCCGCACCTCTTACCGATCTGCGCCACAATTGCTGTAGCCGCTCAGTCACAGCTCGCTGCTGAAAGGCCACGAGACATGTTAGGAAATTAATCTTTAATCACAGTGTGTTGATGGAACTTTCCAGCTTGCAATCGAGGGCCGACCGACTACACACGCGTGAGGGCCGTCGCGCCGGCGCTTCGCCATGAAGCGCGCGCGTTCTGGTCATCAAGGGATGAAGGGAGATCGTTGATGCGTGAGGTTTTATTTGCGGCCCTGGCTGCAGCCGGCCTCGTGGTCGCAACCCATGCGCCGGCTCACGCCGTCGGTGTCAGGCATGCGTTCTGTCTGCAGGGTGATGAGTTTCCGGGCTTGAGCCACTGCACCTTCGACACTTACGCGCAATGCCAGGCGACGGCGTCGGGACGCCTGCTGAACTGCATCGCGAACCCCTATTTCGCCGGTGTCAGCAATGACCCGCGCGCGACGCCCTATCCGTATCCGCACAGGCAGCGGATCAGGCCGCGTCCGCCGGCGCCGAATCCCTACGCGCCGTTCCCCAACCCGTTCGTGTTCGAAGAGGACTGACCCGTCCCCGCCTTCGACGCAGCGAGCCGCCGTCTCAGGCCATACCATCGAAGGTTCGTCGAAGCCGCGGCTTCGACGAACCGGAGCAATCAAGGGTGACGTTGCGTCAGCGCATCATCCCGAAACCCGGGCCGAACTTGTAGTTCAGCTTCACGAGCCCGATGTCGACGTCCTGCTTGATGCGATGAGTCATCGCGGGCGCGCCGGCCGCGGCGACGAAGTTCAGGTTCTTGTTGCCCAGGAAGATGTGGTCGTACTCGACGCCGACCGACCAGTTCGGCGCAAAGCCATATTCGAGGCCGGCACCGATCGTACCGCCCCAACGCGTCGTGTTGGCGCGATCGAGCATCACGTTGGTGCCCGTGGTGAAGGTGTCGTAGCGATCGCCGACGACCGCGGCACCGCCCTTGATATAGCCGAGAATGTTGTCGAAGGCATAGCCGACCTGGCCGGTGAACAGGCCGAAGCCGTTGGTGCGTGAACGGTCGCTGACATTGGGAAGAATCAGGTTGCGATTCGTGCCTTTGAAATTCGCCCAGTCGCCCTGCGCCTCGACGCCGAACACCCAGTTGGCCATCTGATAGCGGTAGCCGACCTGGCCGCCGACGGCCGCGCCGCCGCCGCCGGAGCAACCTTCGCGGTTGGCTGCTGGGTTCACCGCCACACCGGCGTTCGAAACCAGATTCCAGCAATCCCGGCTGGAACCTCCGCCGGCGTTGAAGCCGACATAGAAGCCGCTCCAGTCATACACCGTCGCCACGACGGCGGGCGGCGCCTTGGTGTACGGCCCCTTCTTCATTGGAAGATCAGCTGCGAATGCAGACGTCGCCGCGGCGATTGCGCCGAGCCCCACCGTTGCGCCGAAAAGCGTCTTCATCATCGAACTCCGTAGCTTCTGTCCCAAAGTCCCCAGGCCCCCTGGTTCCGTGCGAAAAACATGCAGCGCGACGAAGCGACTATGCCACCCGCATTCGCTCCGCCGACATCAACCGATGTGCAGATCAGAACCATTCTTTCCGGCTTTTATGGGATTGGACGCAAAGGCCTGTTTTTCAAGGCTTTGCCGGCAACATGAACAAACAACTAATAAGATGTAAGGAGGAGTCGTGGCCGGCGTCCATCCATGGCCACAATGCGAGCGACGGCAAAATCGTGATCGGGAAACTCCCGGTCACGGAACGACCCCTGTCACGTCTCAGTCGTGAATTCTTCAGGGCAGCACGACGAGTCTTGCGAATGCGTAGCATCATCATGCGCAAAGCGGACGAATGTGTGGTGCTTCCCGGCCGACGCGGAATGCACGCTCGTCCGGAGCCGCATCGTCATCACGTGCAGTAGATCGCCAACTTCAGCGCGGGATCGTCGTTGGACTGGAACGTCGCGTATCGCAGCCTCACGCGGCCCTTCTTCGGATGCTCGAGCAGCTTCTCGCCGGCAGCAAGCGCATTGACGTCGTGCGCCGCCCACAGGCCATCGAACTCGCGGCTGCCGCGCCGCAGCCGCGCGATCAGATCGACGAAGGCGGGATCGCCCGCCCACAGATCATAGGTCGCGCGAAACTGCGCGACCATGCGTTGCGCCAGCTCCTTCCATTGCGCGCCGAACAGCCGGCGCACGCCGGGCTTGCACAGCATCAGCACCAACGTGTTGCGCTCATCGTCGGCGAGTTGCGAGAAGCCGAAGATCTCGTCTGCCGCGGCATTCCAGGCCAGCACGTCCCACCGCCGTCCGGAGATGTAGGCCGGCTGGTTCAGACTCTGCACGAGTTCGCGCAGTCGCAGCGGCACCTGCTCGCGCACGAACGGCTTGCGCGCGGGATCGCGCACCAGCGCCTTGAGATGAGCGTGCTCGGTTCGGCTCAGGCGCAGGGCGCGCGCCAGCGCATCGATGGTCGAGGAGGACGGCTTCACGGCGCGGCCCTGCTCGATTCGGATGTACCAGTCGACACCGATGCCGGCGAGCTCGGCCACTTCCTCCCGCCGCAGCCCCGCGGTGCGTCGCCGCCGCCCGGCCGCGAGCCCGACCGCCTGCGGCGTCAGCTTCTCGCGCCGCGAGCGCAGGAAGTTGCCGAGTTCGGCATGTCTTGGATCACTCATCTCCGAGATCACTCATGGTTCGCCCCCGATGGCAGTGCGCCCAGCCTGGGCTTCTTCAACCCTAGGATAATACCAGGCCTTCTTGCGCGTAGGATAGACCGGCAGACTGGTGCCTCGCCATCGCGAAAATGGAGAAGATCATGAAGGCCGCAGTGCTCAAACGATTTGGATCGCCGCTCGAGATCGAGCATGTCGAAGACCCCGTGCTCGGCACCGGCGAGGTGATCGTCGACATCGCCGCAGCCGGCGTGCTGTCCTATGCGAATGAAGTGTTCAGCGGAGAACGCAAATATCTGCTGGAACTGCCGGTCATCCCGGGAACGAGCGGCATCGGCAGGGTCAGCGCGCTCGGCCCCGATGCCACGCATCTTGCGATTGGCGACTGGGTGTTCTGCGATCCGACGGTGCGCTCACGTGACAATGCGCTCGCCCCCGACATAACCCTGCAAGGCCTGAGCGCGCGCGGACCGGGCGGGCTCAAGCTACAACGGCATTTCCGGCACGGCTCGTTCGCCGAGCGCATGCGGCTGCCAACGGAGAACGCCAAGCCGATCGGTGTCATCGATGCCCGCGACGCGGCGCGGTGGTGCGCGCTCGGCACCCTGCTCGTGCCCTATGGCGGCTTTCTTGCCGCCAATCTGCAGGCGGGCGAGACCGTGCTGGTCAGCGGCGCCACCGGCAGGTTCGGCAGCGCCGCAGTCGCGGTGGCGCTGGCCATGGGCGCCGCTGCGGTCGTGGCGCCCGGTCGCAACGAGGCCATGCTGGCCGAGCTCCAGCGCCGGTTCGGCGCACGCATCCATCCAGTCAGGCTGTCGGGCCATGAAAGCGAGGACACCGAGCGCATGAAGCGCGCCGCGCCCGGCCCGATCGACTGCGTGCTCGACATCATGCCGCCCTCGGTCACGACCAATGTCGTGCGGACCGCCCTGATGACCGTACGTCCCTATGGGCGCGTGGTGTTGATGGGCGGAGTCGGCATGCTCGGCGGCCCCGGGCTCGAGCTGCCCTATCCCTGGATCATGCGCGACTGCATCACCATCCGCGGCGTTTGGATGTGCCCGCCGACAGCGACAGTGAAGATGGTGGGACTGATCAGGGCCGGACTGCTCGACCTCGCGCAGTTCGAGCCGACCTGTTTCGACCTCGACCATGCCAACGACGCGGTCGCCCATGCCGCCGCCCATCGCGAGCCGTTCAAGATGACGGTGATCAGGCCCTGACTGCGGCCGGACTCAGTCGAGCTCGACGACCTTGCCGCCGACGATGGAGACGCGCCGGTCCATGCGGCCGGCCAGCTCCATGTTGTGGGTCGCGATCAGCATCGCGACCCGCGTGGCCTTCACGAGCTGCATCAGCGCGTGAAAGACGTGATCGGCGGTACCAGGATCGAGATTGCCGGTCGGCTCGTCCGCCAGCAGCGCACGCGGCGCATTGGCGACCGCACGCGCGATCGCGACGCGTTGCTGCTCGCCGCCGGAAAGCTCGGCCGGGCGGTGCTTGATGCGCTCGCCGAGCCCGAGATAAGCCAGGATCTCGGTCGCCCGCTTCACCGTCTCGGACCGTTTCAAGCCGCGGATCATTTGCGGCAGCATCACGTTCTCCAGCGCCGTGAACTCCGGCAGCAGCCGGTGCGACTGGTAGACGAAACCGATGTCGGTCCTGCGCATCTGGGTGCGCTCGATGTCGGTCAACTGCGACGTCGGCACGCCTCCGACATAGACCTCGCCCTCGTCGGGGCTCTCCAGGAGGCCCGCGATGTGCAGCAATGTCGACTTGCCCGAGCCCGACGGCGCCACCAGCGCCACCGACTGACCGGCCCACAGCGCCAGCTTGGCGCCGTCCAGAATGGTCAGTTGCTGCTCACCCTGCATGTACCGCCGCTTGATCTCGTGGAGATAAACGACCGGCACATCCTCTGCCCCCTGCTCTTCCATCAGCGCCTCACTCGTAGCGAAGCGCTTCGACCGGGTCTAATCGGGCCGCGCGCCAGGATGGATACAGCGTAGCCAGGAAAGACAGGGTCAAGGCCATGATCAGAACGGCCGCAGTCTCGCCGGCATCGATCTCAGCCGGCAGCTTCGACAGGAAATAGAGTTCATTGGGAAACAGATCGGTGCTCGTCAGCCAGGACAAAAACTTCCTGATCGAATCGATGTTCATCGAGATCAGGAGGCCGACGACGAATCCGGTGAGCGTGCCGACCACCCCGATCGAGGCGCCGGTGATCAGGAATATCCGCATGATCGCCCCCTGCGAAGCCCCCATGGTCCGCAGCACGGCGATGTCCTGGCCCTTGTCCTTGACCAGCATGATCAGTCCCGAAACGATGTTGAGCGCGGCGACCAGCACGATCAAGGTCAGGATCAGGAACATCACGTTACGCTCGACCTGCAGCGCATTGAAGAAGGTCGAGTTACGCTGGCGCCAGTCGACGAGAAAGATCGGGCGGCCGGCCGCCTCGGTGACCGTCTTGCGAAACTCCTCCACCTTGTCGGGATTGCTGGTGAAGATCTCGATCGCGGTGACGTCGTTGTTGCGGTTGAAATAGGCCTGCGCCTCGGCCAGCGGCATGAAGACGAAGCTGGCGTCGTATTCCGACATGCCGATCTCGAACACCGCCGCGATCTTGTAGGGCTTGATGCGCGGCGTGGTGCCCATCGGCGTCACGGCGCCCTTCGGGGCGACCAGGGTGATGCTGTCACCGGCATGCAGCGACAATTGGTCCGCGAGCCGGCGGCCGATCGCGACGCCCTGGCCTTCGTCGAAACCTTCCAGCGAACCCTGCTTGATGTTCTTGGCGATCGACGTCAGGTTCGTGAGGTCCTGCGCGCGAATGCCGCGGATGAACACGCCTGACGCATTGAATGGCGACGAGCCCAGACCCTGTCCGTCAACCACCGGCGCGGCAAGTCGGATGCCCTGCACCTGCGCGATCCGCTCGGAGACGTCCTTCCAGTCGGTGAGCGGCGACTCCAGCGGCTGCACCAGCAGATGCCCGTTCAGACCGAGGATCTTGTCGAGCAGCTCCTTGCGGAAGCCGTTCATCACCGCCATCACGATGATCAGGGTGGCGACGCCCAGCATGATGCCGAGGAAGGAGAACCCCGCGATGACGGAGATGAACCCTTCCCTGCGGCGCGCGCGCAGATAGCGCCCCGACAGCATCCACTCGAAGGGAGCGAAGGGGGTGGTGGTCTGCACCGGTTCGGTCATGGCGTCATCCATTGTGCGATCATCCCATGATTCGGGCCGAATGTGGCCGGATTGGCCTGAAGGGGACGGGCAGCCCCGGTGGATAATCCGATGATCGAACGCGCGTCTCAGCCAGCCAATGTCCCGCCGCCGAGCCGTGCCACGACGTCCGCGGGGGACATCATCTGGCGGGCGCCGTCGCTGCGGGTCTTCACCTCGACCTTGCCCTCGGCGAGGCTCTTGGGGCCAACCATGATCTGCCAGGGGATGCCGATGAGGTCCGCCGTGGCGAACTTGCCGCCGGCGCGCTGCTCGGTGTCGTCGTAAAGCACGTCGACCCCCTTGGCGAGGAGATCGCGATAAAGCTGCTCGCAGGCGACATCGGTGTCGGAACCGCCCTGCTTCAGGTTGAGGATGACGGCGCGGAACGGGGCGACCTCCTCCGGCCATTTGATGCCGGCCTCGTCGTGACAGGCCTCGATGATCGCACCAGCCAGCCGTGACACGCCGACGCCGTAGGAGCCGCCATGGATGGTGACCTCCGCCCCATCGGGGCCGGCGACCAGCGCCTTCATCGGCTCGGAATATTTGGTGCCGAAATAGAAGATCTGGCCGACCTCGATGCCGCGGGTATGGACCCGCCGCTCAGCCGGCACCTCGGCTTCGAAGCGGGCGGCGTCATGGACGTCCTCGGTCGCCGCATAGAGCGACGTCCATTGCTTGATGATCGGCGTCAGGTCGCCGTCATAATCGACGGACGCCGGCGGGATCGGCAGGTCGAGCACGTCGCGGTCGCAGTAGACGCCGGATTCACCGGTCTCCGCGAGCACGATGAATTCGTGGCTGAGATCGCCGCCGATCGGACCGGTCTCGGCGCGCATCGGGATGCCCTTCAGGCCCATCCGCGCGAAGGTGCGCAAGTACGCGACGAACATCCTGTTGTAGGCGCGCCGCGCGCCGGCCTCGTCGAGGTCGAACGAATAGGCGTCCTTCATCAGGAACTCGCGGCCGCGCATCACGCCGAAACGCGGACGCTGCTCGTCGCGGAATTTCCATTGGATATGATAGAGATTGAGCGGCAGGTTGCGGTAGGACTTCACATAGGCACGGAAGATTTCCGTGATCATTTCCTCGTTGGTCGGCCCGTACAACAACTCACGCTTGTGGCGGTCGCTGATACGCAGCATCTCCGGGCCATAGGCATCGTAGCGGCCGCTCTCGCGCCAGAGGTCAGCGAGCTGCAGGGTCGGCATCAACAGCTCCAGCGCACCGGCGCGGTTCTGCTCCTCGCGCACGATCTGCTCGATCTTCTTCAGCACCTTGAAGCCCAGCGGCAGCCAGGCATAGATGCCGGCCGCCTCCTGCCGCAGCATGCCGGCGCGCAGCATCAACCGGTGCGAGACGATCTCGGCTTCCTTCGGATTTTCTTTCAGAATGGGCAGGAAAAACCGCGACAGACGCATGGGCGAGGCCTTCGAGATTCGGTTCGAGCTGGCGCAGTCAAACCGGATCAGGCGGCAAAACACAAGGCTGGGTTTGAAAAAAGGCGGCTAAGCCGCCGGATTCCCAATCAATTTACCGGTTCCGCTGAAGTGGAGGATGAACGGCGCACGTCGCCGTGATGAGGCTCGCGCAGGGCGACCGGGCAAGATCCCCGCGCCCCGGCCGTCTTAGTGCCCCCGCCCCTGCTCCGAGGACCATTTGTCGAGATCGCCGATCTCGGCGCTGCCTTCGATGGTCGAGACCGCGCCCTCGCGGGTCACGAGTATCGTGCGCGGGATATCACCCTGCCAGGACGGATCGATCTCGAACCGGAGACGCTCGATATATCCGTCGTTGAAGATGAAGTTCTCCGCCGTGGTGAGTCCGGCCTTGTCCAGCATGGCCTGGGTCGCAGCGTTCAGGTTCGGCACCAAATCGGCGCTGACGGTGACGACGTCGATCTCGGGATGATCGGACATGAACTTGCCGAGCTGCGGCAGCTCGATCTTGCAGGGGCCGCAGGTGACGCCCCAGAAATGGATCAGCGTCGGACGACCCGCATGGGCCCGCAGCACCTCGCGCCAGGTGCCGCGCTCGAACGGCTTGAGCGATGGCGGTGCTGCGGTGCTCGACGCCGTCAAGGCGACGAAGCCAAAGATCGCAAGGGCGGCGAATGGGCGTTTCATGACTCATCTCCGATCGGCTGCAACCGATAGCCATCAGACTTGGTCATCCAGGACAGGAAGATCTGCCTGCCATGGGCGACCAGCAGCGGGTGATCCGACGCATTGTCCGTGCTGGCAAGGGCGCGCGGCTTCGACCACGTCTCGCCATCGTCCCGCGATTGCATTCCCATCACCGTGGTGCGCTCGCCGTCGAACTCCTTCCACACCAGCGTCGTGCTGTCCTGGGTCGCGAGCACATAGGGCCGCGTCGGATTGCGGTCGGCCTGGCCGATCGCCATGGGTTCCGAGAACGTCCGGCCACCGTCGCGCGAATGCGCGTAGAACAGCCCTTTGCGAACCTTGCCGCTTGTGAACCAGGCGACATGATACGTGCCCGCCGGCGACACGGTCAGGCTCGGCCCCTGATGCGGGCAGGCCTTGATCTGCCAATCATCGGTGCTGACCCGGTAGACCTCGCCCGGTTTGGCGAGGTCGCTGAAGGTGATCACGGCGTGGTCGCGCACGCTGCCTTCGAAGATATTGCGGAACATCACCACCGGACGTCCCGGCCCCGCGAAGGCAACGCCGAGCCGGCAACATTCGCAGGTGTTGTCCTGGGCCAGCGTCGCTTCGGCATAGGTGGCGCCGCCATCGCGCGATGATGAGAAGAACAATCCCGCGCCCTCGTAGGCGCGCCCGGCGGCCTTCGCCGGCACCCGGTTGCGCTTGTCGAGCCACGCCACGAAGACGGTGCCGTCCTGGTCCAGCGCCAGCGCCTCGAAGCGCTGGCTTTCGTTGTTTGGCGTGATGGGACGAGGCGCCGCGAAGCTTTTGCCGCCATCATCCGACCGGGAGTACAGCACCTGCCCGTTGAACGCCTGGTCGCGGAAGATCGAGAACGCCACCGCTATGACGCCTTTGCCGTCGACCACCAGCTTCGGACGGGCATCGGGCCCCCAGTCGAGATTGAGCTGCTGCTCGGTGACCGGTACGGCGGCGGAATACGTTTTCCCGCCGTCGGTCGAGCCCGCCACCGACACCCGTCCTCCGGCCATCCAGACGAGCCAGAGCTTGCCGTCTTCAGCGAAGAACGGCGTCACCTTGGTGGCGCATCGGAGCTCGGTGCCCTCGCATGCTGCCTCCGATCCGTGCTGGTGCGCCATCTGGGCCTGTACGGACAGCGGCCACATCAGGGCCATGGCGAGTCCGACGACGCAGCCTCGAAGCAATGGCGTCCTTGTCATGTTGTGCCTCATCGGAATGCCACCTTCATGCCAGCGACGAAGGCGCGCGGTGAGCCGGCATAGATCGAGCCAGTGGTATTGGCCAGAACGCTGGCGGGATTTTGAACGCCTGCAGACGTGACCGAGTTCGCGATGTTGTTGGCCGACGCAATATAGGTGCGGTCGAACACGTTCCTGACCTCGAAGAAGACGTTGAGCGACTTGAAGGCTTCGGACGCAAGCTCGGTCCTGTAGTGGACGTTCAGGTTGACCAGCTCGTAGCCGGACGCCCTGAGCAGGTTCGCGTTGTCCATATAGAAGGAATCCTTCCATTGGACCTCGACGAAGGCACCCAGCCCTGCAAGCCTTCCGCTGGCGTGATCATACCCCAGTCGGGCCGTCAGCTCGTTCGGGGAAATCCCTGGAATCTTGTTGCCGGCGCGGTTGAAGCGGAAGACCGTGCCGCTTGTCGGCGCCGTCGTGGAGGTCAGGTTCTCCGTATAGTCGGTATAAATCTCGTCGAGATAGGTGTAGGCGGCCGTGAAGCGCCAGCCGGGCAGGAATCTCCAGTCGGCGGCCAGCTCGACGCCGCGATGCTCCGAGCGCGGGGCGTTGAACGCATAGGTCACGCCGACAACCGGCGTTGCCTGGTTGACGATCTCGTTGCGGAAGAATTCGTAGAAGCCGGTTGCGCTCAGGGTGACCGACTTGTTGGGAGTCCAGTCAAAGCCCAAATCGTAGCCGAGATTGCTTTGCGAGGCGAGATTGGTGTTGTTTCCGGCTGTGCCGCTCGGGAGCACAAACAGGTTCGAGACCTGCGGCGTGCCATATCCCGATGCGACGCGCGCCCGCACCAGCCAGTCGCTGTTCACCTTGTAGAGCAGCGCAAACTCGGGCGCGAGATTGTCGAACTGCCGGTCCGCGGTCGTGAGCGTCGTCCCGGTCCCCCCTGCCGTGTTCACGCCGCGAAGGTGGGTGCGCTCCCAGCCGAGACCGGCCACCGCGGTCAAGGCCGACGTCAGCTTGAGCTCCTCGCGCGCCCGCACGCCGAAATTCGTCGTCTCGCTCAGAAGGTTGGTCGACAAGCGGCCGAGCGTGCCGTTGCCGCCCGGCATGACGTTGAACGTGTCTCCGGACGCGGTGAGCGTATTGTAGAAGGCGCCGAAGAAGCTGGTCGATTCCAGGCCGAAGATCTCGCCCCGCCGGGTGATGTCGCTCATGTAGTTGTAGGACGGATAGTCGCCGACCGCGCTGGTCGACCCGGTCGGCTGGCTGATGTTGCGGTCATCGAACACGAACTGATTGCGCCAGGTCGTGTTGTTGTCGAAATCGTGCTCCCAGCGCCCGCCGACGATGGTGCGGCGGTCGTTGCGGCCGAGCCCGGCCTGCAGCGCCGTCTCTTTGTCAGTTCCAGCCGAGTTGTTGAACCCGTTGTTGAACAACGTGACGCTGCCGCAGCCCGCGGCTGCTGTCGTCCACGTCGCGCAGCCCTGCTGATAAGGGTTCTGATAGTACTGATTCAGCGACGACCGGATTGGCAGCCGCGTGAACAGGTCGTTGTTGATGATCTTGACCGTAAAGCGGTCATCCGGCGTCGCCTTGTAGGTGCCGAGGAAGTTGACGGTCTGGGTGTTGAACCAGCTGTTGCCGAGATAGCCATCGCCGCGGACGTCGCTGGTGAACAACGAGCCCTCGAAATTGCCGACCTTCTTGCCGAACGTCATGTAGTTGCTGAGATAGCCGAAGCTGCCGCCTTCGCTGCCGATCTCCGCACCGTCGATGCTGCTGCCCGGGCGGGTGCGGAAATTGATCGCGCCTCCGGTCGCATAGTTGCCGTAGAGCGCCGAGGACGGCCCGCGGATCACGTCGACCGCACCATAGGCGTGGGGATCGATCAGGTCGCTGCGCGACAGCCCGTCCGGCTGGGTGACTGGAAATCCGTCCTCGAACAGCACGATGTTGCGGATGCCGAAGCCGTTGCGGGCATTGGAGCCGCGGATCGAGATGCCAAGGTCGCGCGGTCCGTTGCCCTGCTTGAGCGAGACGCCGGGGCTTTCGCGCAGGATGTCGCCGACGGAAAACGCAGGCCGGTCATCGTAGCGGCTGCGGTCGATCGTGGTCGCGGTCTGGCCGGTCGGCGACTGGCTGAGCTGGTTGCGGGCGGCGCCGGCACCCGAGGCTCGGTCGGACACCGCTCCTCCCTGTCCGGAGCTGCTGACCACGGATGCGGCAGCCGGCTTTGGCGCGCGCGCGCGGACGGACGTTGCCTGCGTGACCGGCTTGCGCACGGCCCGTTGTGGTGCGGCACGCGGCGCGTCGACGGTGACGGACGGCAATTCCTTCTCGGTCTCGGCGCGCGCGATCGTGGACGATTGCAGCAGCAAGAGCTGCAGTGCGAGCACGCTCACACCACCCAGGGCATGACGACGGAACATGTTTGACTTCCCCGATGCCGGCTCTGCACGGCCGGTCTTCCTGATTCAAAACGGATCGGCGCGCGGCTGCGGCCGATGACGATTTCTGTCCTCAGGAGAGGGAGGGAGGTCCTCTTGGTTGCGCCTGTGCCCGGGCAAGCAGATGAACGAGGCGGAGCTCGCGCGCCGTCCAGACGATGGACGCCGTCAGACCCAGCGGAGCCGCATCGAACGGCGCGGGCGGCGTATCGAGCGCCGCGGCGGCGTGCAGCACGCAGCACATGACGCAGTCAAGGCCGCAGGCGGTGCGGTCGGTATCGCCACCAGGGGGCGCCGCATCCGTCTCGGCATGACAGATCGCCATCCCGCCGAACGGATCGGCCGTCGCGATCGTCGCGGCGCTCAGGGCGGACGCCGCCACTGGCGCCAGCACCTGCAACAGCATTGCTAGCAGCACGACCGGCAGATATCGGCCAAGCTTCTGACGGACATTGGCAGGACGTCGGGCACGGTCAGCCGCCACCAGCCGGCTCGCGCGCGAACCGGCTGTCATGGCGGCGTTCAACACCCGTTGCTTCATCGAGACCGGCCCTCCGTCGGAGTCGCGGGGCGCCCGGCCTACATCTTCATGCCGGAATGATCGTGCTGCTTCATCATGCTGCCGCCCTCTCCGCCCGGCCCCTTGGCGCCGACCGCCTGCACCTCGAGCGTCACGGACACCTTGCCGGCCTTCTCGAACTCCAGCGTGACCGGCAGCTTGTCGCCCTGCTTCAGCGGGCTCTTCAGATCCATCAGCATCAGGTGATAGCCGCCCGGCGCCAGCGCGACGGTCTTGCCCGGCTCAATCGTGACTCCCTTGTCGAGCGGACGCATGGTCATCACGCCGTTGGTGACGGCCATCTCGTGAATCTCGACTCGCCCGGCGACATCGCCGGTCACCGCGACGAGGCGGTCCGGCGCGCTGCCCTTGTTCTCGATGGTCAGATAGCCGGCGCCCGTCTTGGCGCCACCCGGCGTGGCGCGGCTCCATGGCTGGGTGATGACGAGGTCACCGGCCTTCACGTCCGCGGCGAAGGCGGCAGAAGATCCTCCCAACAGGAGAGCGAATGCGAGCAGAGAGCGTCCGAGGAAGGTCATGTCGTTATCCTTTTCTTGGCGGCGATGCGCCAGCTTGATCGATTGGCGCGTGTCCGCACGGCTAGGGCCGAGCAGACAACGCAGGTCGTAATCTTGCGATTTGGGAGATGAGGGCCGCACAGCGGCCAGCGCGTCACGCTGCGGGCGGAGCCCTTGCCTGCGCGTTCGAGAAGGCCTTGGTCATCCGGCCGGCCGGATCACCGGCCCGCCACACGACCTCGCCCGAATCCCGTTGCGGCGTGGCGATGACGGACAGCTCCGGCCCATCCAGGGTGACCGGCTGCGCCAGGCAGCACAGCGAACAGCCGTGGAGCGCGGGCTTGGCCGGCGACTCGTCGTCCACCGACTGGGAACCGGGCTGGCTGTGGCAGATTTCGAGGCCGTGCAAGGGATCAGCCACGGCTGACGCGGCCGCCCAGGCAACGCCGATCGGCGCCAGGATCTGCACCATCAGTGCGATCAGCATGATCGGGAGAAACGCCTGCAGCCGCTGCCGCATGAAAGCCTGCCAAATGAACTGAATTGTTGTGCCCGAGCGAACGCCCGGAGTCGAGGTCGCGCAGGGCACAGTCAGCACATTTCGCCAGCGGTCGTTGATTAAGAACAATCCGCTACGCCCGGATGGGCCTTCGCGGGACGCCAGCCTCCAAGGTAATTCAGCACCTACCGCGAGAAGACTCGAAAATAAAGCTCGTCAATTGCAAGCACTTACCGATCATTTCAGGAAGTGCGCGAAATTTGAACAATCGTTGCCGAAAAGGATGACAAACGCCAAAAGATCGTCTACGAATTCGGGCCTCAGGCTATCGCTTGCGGAAGTCTGGTGGTCCAAGTCTCGGGAGGAGCCCTGGCGCGCAACAAGCAGCGTCACCCCGCTTAACAAGATCAAATCTGAACTTGCGGGATATCTAAAGGGTCGACACAATTTCCGAGCAGGGCCCGCTGCCCTGCTCTATTTTTTTGGCAGTCGTCGCAGCGCGCCACAATATTTCCCGCTGACGGTATCGCGGGCCGCATGAACGCTGTCTGAACACGCAATCACCTCAGGCCATCGCAGCCGTCGCAAAACACGACAACGGAGCGCACCACCGCGCCTTGGCCCTCGGCCATGGCAGTGTCACCGACAGCGGTTCGCGGCCAGTCACGGTCCAGCGCAACGAACCATCGCCGATCGTGAGGATGCCCGCCGCTTCGGCTGGATCGCCCGAGATGAACGTCTCTGTCAGCGACTGCAAGGTCAGATGCGGTGTGCCATCGACCGTTGTCAGCGTATTCCAATGAACGTGGCCGGCGAGTCCGACGATCGGGCACGGCGCATCCGCGATCGCCGCGCGGATCGCGTCGGTCTCGGCATAGGCCGCGTGTCCCGGATTGGCTTCGAAGTAGTAGTTGCCGGTCTGAGCATGTCCTGACAACGGCACGTGGCTGACGAGCAAGGTCGGCCGGTCATCCTGAGCGAGCAGCTGGACCAGCGCGTCGAGATCGCTCGCGGACAGGCGAAAGCCGCGCGTCGGCGTCAGACTCACGTCGGGCTGCCAGAACACACATCTGACATCACCGACGATCACCGCGCGCGATCCGCTCGGACGATCGAGGATCGCTTCATTGTCGGCGAGGCTGAGCAATGCGACATCATGATTGCCACTGACGTGATGATGCGTCGGTGCGAGCTTCGCGAAGCACATCGCGACATCGCTTTGCAGCAGCCGATCGCGCTCGGGATCTTCGTCAGAAATCCGGTCGCCAAGATCGATGACCGCATCGATGTCTTCGGCGTTCACTTCCGTGACGAAGCGCTCGAGCAATTGCAGCGCCACCGATCCCCGCTTCGTGGGCGTATCCCGGCCGTGATGGATGTCGGCGATCACGGCGATGCGCGTCGTTGCCAAAGGCTCTCTCCCAAAGCTGCGCTGCCGCGTACCACGGGCGCATCACGGTTTTCTGACATCGCGCGTGCAGCGCGAAGGTCGCTCGGTGCAACGCACAACATCCGGCTGTGGCGTGATCAATGGGGTTGTGAAACACTGCTGCTCTCGGCGGCGCGATCAATGACGCCGCCGGACAACGATGGGACAGGGAGCACGGGATGTCCGGCACTAAAAAAACGTCCACGACGAGGCGCGATCTTCTCCAGGCGGCGACGGCCGCGGGCTCTGCGGCGGCCCTTCTCGCCGGCTTTGGCATCACTCCGGCGATGGCCGCCGAGATGGGCCGCTCCGAAAAGCCGCTCAAGGCAGCCTTCTCCAATGCCGGCTTGCAGGCGACCTGGTGCGCCCAGGGCAAGCAGGCTGCGGAATGGTGGGGCAAGCTGCTCAATGTCGAGGTGACCTGGTTCGACGGCCAACTCGATGCGGTGAAGCAGCGCGCCGCGATCGACAACATGGCGTCCCAGAAGTGGGACTTCGTCGCGATCCAGGCGTTCGGCATCGGAACCCTGACTCAGCCGGTGCAGAAGATGATCGATGCCGGCATTCCCGTGATCGACATGGACACGCTGATCGCGCCGCTCGATCAGATCAACGTCCACTCCTTCCTCGCACCCGACAACGAGTTCATGGGCGCATCGGTCACGCAGGCTCTGGCGACTGCGATGGGCGGCAAGGGCAAGATCATCATGACGCAGGGCGCGCTCGGCCACACCGGCGCGCAGGGCCGCGCCAAGGGCTTCAACTCGGTGATCAAGCAGTTTCCGAACATCGAGGTGCTGGACACGCAGCCGGCCGACTGGGACGTGTCGAAGGCGGCACGGCTGTGGGAGACCTATCTCACGAAATATCCGCAGATCGACGCGGCGTTCTTCCACAATGACGACATGGCCCTCGCCGCCTACAACATCATGAAGGCGCGCAACCGCACCAACATCCTGATCGGCGGTGTCGACGCCATGCCGCCGGCGATCCAGGCGGTCAGCGAGGGCCGCATGTTCGCGACCGTGCGCAATCCGTCCTGCCGCATCCATGGCGGCGCGATCGTCGCGGGCGTCGCCGCGGTCACCGCCGGCGAAAAGAGCGGCCAGGGCATTCCGAAGCACGTCATCACCGACGGACCCGTCGTGACCAAGGCCAATGCCGCCGGCATGCAATGGATGGAGGATCACTTCCTGATCTGAAGTCCCTCCCCATGTCGAACAGCCGCCCGCCTCTTCTGGAATTGCAGGACATCACCAAGTCGTTCGGCGGCGTCACCGCGTTGCGCGGCGTCGACTTCACTCTTCGCCCCGGCGAGATCCATGGTCTCGTCGGGGAGAACGGCGCCGGCAAGAGCACGCTGATGAAGATCATCGCCGGCGTGCACACCGGTTTCTCCGGCCGTTTCCTGCTCGACGGCCGCGAGGTTCATTTCAGCTCCGTGCGGGACGCCCGCGCGGCCGGCATCGCGATGGTGCACCAGGAACTCAGCGTCGCGCCGGACCTCACCGTGGCCGAGAACGTGTTTCTCGGCAACCAGCCGACCAATGCGCTGGGCATCGTGCAGTGGCGTCGCATGGCACGCGAGGCCACCGAGCAGCTCAAGCGGCTCGGCATCGACGCCGATCCGATGAGCCGGCTGGGAGATCTGCCGATCGGCGTTCAGCAGCTGATCGAGATCGCGCGGGTGCTGTTCTCCGGCGCGCGCATCATCATCCTGGACGAGCCGACCTCGGCGCTGTCGCCGCCCGAGGTCGAGCGGCTGTTCGCGGCGTTGCGCAAGCTGCGCGAGCAGGGCACCGGCATCGTCTTCATCTCACACTTCATCGAGGACATCCTGCTGATCTCCGACGAGGTCACGGTGTTCCGCAACGGCCGCAAGATCATGGAGACGCGTGCCGCCGACACCAGCAAGGCCGCGCTGATCGAGGCCATGATCGGCAAGGGACGCGATGCGCTGGAGGACAGCTACACCCACGACATCACCCTGCCCGCGCCGACGGCCGACAAGCCCGTGGTCGTCGAAGCCGAGGGCCTGTCGCTGGCGCGCAATCTGAAGCGCGTCTCGTTCGCCGTGCGTGCCGGCGAGGTGCTCGGCATCTACGGCTTCATGGGCTGCGGCCAGCTCGAGCTGGCGCGCATCCTGTTCGGCAAGCTTGCGCCCGACGCCGGCGAGCTGCGCGTATCAGGCCAGCGCAACCGCTTCAAGAGCACGGCGGATGCGCGCCGCGCCGGCATCGCCTTCGTGCCGGAGAGCCGGCGCGACATGCTGTTCCTGCAGGAGCCCGTCTACAAGAACATCTCGATCAGCATCCTCGACCGCATCAACGCCGTGCTGTTGAAGCCGGCGCGCGAGCGCGCGCTCGCCAAGCGCCAGGTCGAGCAGTTGCAGATCAGGCCCGCGGATGTCGAGATCGACCTCGGCCTGCTCTCCGGCGGCAACCAGCAGAAGGTCGCGCTGGCCAAATGGCTGAGCCATCCGCCGCGGCTGCTCGTGCTGTGCGAGCCGACCCGCGGTATGGATGTCGGCGCCAAGAGCGACGTCATCGGAATCGTGCGGAAGCTGCGCGACCAGGGCATCGCCGTGATCGTGCTCTCGACCGAGCCGGAGACCGTGCTGTCGATGGCCGACCGTGTCATCGTGCTCAAGCGCGGCGAGGTCGTGCGCGAATTTGCCGGCGAAACCATCAGCAAAGACCGTCTGCTCGAGGCGGCGTAGGGAGATTGTCATGGCGCATGGCGAGACCGTTCCGATGCCGGAGGCGCCGTCGCGGCGCGCAGGCGGGGTCGCATCGCTGCTGCGTTCGCAGATGCGCAACATCGCGCCGTTCCTGACCTTGATCTTCCTCACGGCGTTCTTCGCGATCGCGAGTCCGTCCTTCGCCACGCTCGACAACGTCGGCAACATCCTGACCCAGGTGTCGGTCACCGGCATCATCGCGGTCGGCCTCACCTTCGTGATCCTGTGCGCCGAGATCGACCTGTCGATCGCCGCCATCGCCAACGTGACCGGCATCGCCGTTGCCTACTTCACGATGCAGGAGTCCTACGTCAACATCGCCAACGTGCCGATGCCCGGTTTTGTCGCCATCCTGCTCGCGCTGGCGCTGTGCGCGTTGCTCGGGCTGGTCAACGCCTTCGGCCTGACCGTGATCGGCATTCCCTCCTTCATCATGACGCTCGCGATGATGCAGATCGCCGCCGGCATCTCGGCGATGCTGGTGCGCGGCCAGATCGCCTACAAGGTTCCCCCCATCATCACGACGCTCGGCTCCAGTTCCGTGGCGGGGGTGCCCTGGATCGTGATCGTGGCCGCCCTGATGCTGTTGCTCGGTCACCTCGTGCTGACCTACACGCGGTTCGGCCGCTACGTCTACATGGTCGGCGGCAACCGCGAGGCGGCGGAGTATTCGGGGCTGAACGTCAAGCTGATCCTCGGCAGCGTGATGGTGATCTCAGCCGTCTGCTCGGGGATCGGCGGCATGCTCGGCGTAGCGCATTTCGGCAGCGCGCAGCAGAACGAGTTCGACACCTACCTGCTGGATTCGATCGCCGCCGTCGTGGTCGGCGGCACCAGCCTGTTCGGCGGCCGCGGGGGCATCGGCAACACCATCGTCGGCCTGTTCGTGCTCGGCGTGCTCAACAACGGCCTCGACCACGTCAACATCGACAGTTTCCTGAAGATCCTGATCCGCGGCCTGATCCTGCTCGCCGCCCTGGTGATCAACGTCTATGCCCAACGGCTGCGGGCGAAGGCGGCGGATTGAGCGGGCTGCGACGCGCGCTGCCGTAGCCCGGAAGCGACATCCGCGATCACACGAGCCGTATCGGAAAACCCGGATGTCGCTTCGCTCATCCGGGCTACGAGCTCTTCCGCGACGTTGCGAGCGCAACTCGCTCCTCATAACGACGCAAAAAAACGAGGCGACGAAATTAAAGCCCCGGCTGCCAGTGGCGCAACTCGCGGGCAGCCCGCGTCACCGCCCCGATCGTCGTGAACGTCGTCGTCTCCACCATCAGCGACCGTGCCAACCGCAGTGCCCGCACCTCGCAGGTCGCGCGCCGCTTGGCGTCCTCGATCAGTTCGAAATCGATGTTGTGAGCGAGGCCGAGGATGCGACGAATGATCTTGGCTGCGGTGAAACCGATGGCGTCCTGGAACAATCTCGCCACGTAGGCCTGACGCTCGGTCTCCAGGCGTGCGGCGCCCGCTTCACCCGGAAACAGTGACCGCGGATACGCGTCGCCGGTCGCCTCGCTGCGCCACAGCGCCAGGAACTTGTCCGCGAAACCGTTCCAGACCTCATCGACTGCCGCCAGCACCCATCCCTCGAAGTGCTCCCGCTCGCCCGCCCGCTGCTCGTGTCCTTCGGACGCAAAATAGGCCATCAGCAGATTGGCGAGGACCGCACCGACGTCGAATCCCATCGGACCGTAGAAGGCGAATTCGGGGTCGATCACCTTGGTCTCGGTGTCCGTCACCATGATCGACCCGGTGTGCAGGTCGCCATGGATCAGCGCCTCGGCACACGACAGGAATTTCAGCTTGAGCCTGGAGATCGCGACGTGCAGATCGAGATCGCCGCGAATGTCGGCCGCGGTCGCGTCGAGCCACGGTGACGTCCAGCGATTCTGTTCGGCGATGCGATAGGGATCGGTGAAGATCAAATCCTCGGTGATCTTGCACAGCGCATGATTGCCGGCAAAGCTTGCGATCGCCTCCTTCTTCTCGGCGGCAGACAGTGCGAGGTCGGACGAGAAGAACAGCGTCCGCGCCATGAAGGTCGTGATGTGATCGACGAAGGCCGGATAGGTTGTGCCCGCGACCAGCCCCTTGCGCATGATGATGTGCGGCTCCAGCAACTCCATCGCCGTCAGCGCCAGCGCCGGATCATGATGAACGATGGCCGGCACGAGGCCGGGGGCAAGGCGGTTCTGATGCGTCAGCGCCAGATGCTCATAGTGGGCGCGTGACAGCGGCAGCGGCCAGCTCTCGCCGACCAGCCGCACGTAAGGCAGCGCCTGCTTCACCGCGAGACCGCCGGACGATCCCTTGACGATGAAGACCAGATTGAGGTTGCCATCGCCGACCTCGGTGATTGACCAGCGCTCGGCCGGTCCGCCGAGTTGCCCTGCAACTGAAGGGATCCCCGCGAGATAGTTTCGAAGATCAACCTCGTTCAGAATGCGATAGCCCGATTGCGTCCCGTTCCGGGCCTCGGCCGATGTCATCACGCGCAACCTCCCTGTCGGTCTTGTTTTGACCTCCTATAGCAAAAAAGCCGACGCACGTCCGCGCATCGGCTTCGAGAGAACGTTGTGCGATGCGAGCGGGGCTAGAACGGAATCCCCATCAGCCGCGAAAGCCGCTCAACGCTGAGATAGCCGGCCTGATAGGCCACGAGTGACAGGGCGAAGATCGCGGCCGACAGCAGCGTCGTCCAGATCAGGCGCCGCCCCATTCGGCTGATCGTCGGCGCACCGGGGTCGGTGCCTAGCGGGCCTCCGCCGGACTCGTGCTGGCTGCGGATGCCGAACGGCAGGGTCACGAACAGCGTGACCCACCACATCACGAAGTAGATCGCGAGCCAGGTGGAGATCGTATAGGCCATGGTCGCCCCGCTGCCTCAGGCCTGCTCGATCTCGACGAGCGCGCCGGAAAAATCCTTCGGATGCAGGAACAGAACCGGCTTGCCATGCGCGCCGATCTTCGGCTGGCCGTCGCCGAGCACGCGGGCACCCTCCTTGATCAGGGTGTCGCGCGAGGCGATGATGTCGGCCACCTCGTAGCAGACGTGATGGATGCCGCCGTCCGCGTTGCGCTCGAGGAATTTGGCGATCGGTGACGCCTCGCCCAGCGGCTGGATGAACTCGATCTTGGTGTTGGGCAGAGTGACGAACACCGTGATCACGCCATGCTCCGGCAGCGGTACCGCCGCCGAAATCTCAGCACCGAATGCCGCGCCATAAATCCTGGCGGCCTTTTCGGCGTCCTTGACCGCGATGGCGACGTGGTTGAGCCGGCCCAGCATGACATCCTCCACTTCTTCTTTTTGAAAGGCCGTTCAGCAGGCCCGCGTCAGACTTCCAACACATGGACGAGACAGATCGGCTTCTTGCCCCACTGCTCATTGACCGCCGAACGCACGGCCCGCCGGACGGATTCTGCCGCTGCGTCAGAATCGCGCCGACGCGCCCGCGGAAGACCTTCGAAGGTGGAAACGACAGCATCGAAGACGATGTCGTCCATCTCCTCGCCCGCCGCATTCTTCTCGGGGATGCCGACCATGTCGACCTCGGGATCGTCGGCCAGCTCGCCCTTCTCGGTGATGGCAAGCGCCACGAAGATGCAGCCGGCAAAGGCCATCTTGCGACGCTCGACCACGGCGCGCGACTTCGAATCCTCGACGATGCTGCCGTCCTTGTAGAGCCGCCCCGCCGGCAGTTGGTCGATGATCCCGGGATCACCGGGGCCGAGCTTGACGAGGTCGCCATTGCGGCAGGTGATGACCTTGGGCACGCCGCAGGCGCGCGCCAGCCTCGCGTGCTCGTGCAGATGCAGCGCCTCGCCATGCACGGGGATCAGGAGCTGCGGCCGCGTCCACGCGATCATGTCGCGCAGCTCGTCGCGGCGCGGGTGGCCGGAGACATGGACGAGATGGTTGCGGTCGGTGATGATCTCGATGCCCTGCTGCACCAGCCCGTTGATGACGGCGCCGACCGCCTTCTCGTTGCCGGGGATGGTGCGCGACGAGAAGATGACGGTGTCGCCCTTGTTCAAGGTGACCAGCGGATGATCGTCATTGGCGATGCGCGAGAGCGCCGCGCGCGGCTCGCCCTGGCTGCCGGTGCAGAGCGCGAGCACCTTGTCGGCCGGGAAATGGCCGTAGAGATCCATGCCGCGGAAGTTCTGCACGCCGTCGAGATAACCGGTCTCACGCGCGACCTGGACCACGCGTTCCATGGCACGGCCGACGATGACGACCTCGCGCTCGGCCTCGCGCGCCGCTTCGGCAACGGCGCGGATACGCGCGACGTTGGAGGCGAAGGTGGTCACGGCCACGCGGCCCTTTGCTTCCTTCACCAAAGCCGCGATCGTCTTGGCAACCTCGGCCTCGGACGGCGAGCGTCCCTCGCGCACGGCATTGGTGGAATCGCCGATCAGTGCGAGCAATCCGGCATCACCGAGCTCGCGCAGCCGCTTCTCGTCGGTCGGCGCGCCCAGCACCGGCGTCGGATCGATCTTCCAGTCGCCGGTATGCAGGACAGTGCCGACCTCGGTGTGGATCGCCAGCGCGTGCGATTCAGGGATCGAATGCGCGACCGGAATGAACTCGACGTTGAACGGACCGATGTCGACGCGGCCGCCGGAGGGGATCACCTTGACCGGGATCTTGGCTGGGAGGCGCTCGGCCTCGCACTTGGCCTCGAACAGTGCGGCGCTGAACTTGGTCGCGTAGATCGGGCATTTCAGCCGCGGCCACAGGTCTATGATCGCGCCGAAATGATCCTCATGCGCGTGGGTCAGCACGAGGCCGACGAGATTGTTGCGCTCCTTCTCCAGGAAAGCGACGTCGGGCATGATCAGGTCGATGCCCGGCAGATGCTCCTCGTCGCCGAAGGAGACGCCAAGATCGATCGCGAGCCACGAGCGCTGGTGGCGATTGCCGAGCCCGTAGATCGACAGGTTCATGCCGATCTCGCCGACACCTCCGAGCGGCGCAAATGTCAGTTCGTCGGGACGTGCCATCTAGACCGCTCCTTTGGATGCGACCGAGCCGAAATGAACATCACCGGCCGTGATCGGCTCCAATCGTCCCTCCGCGGTCCGCACCAGCATACAACCCTGTTCGTCGATCGTGTCGAAAATCCCCTCGATGATAGCATGTCCGGACCTGATGGCGACCGGCTGGCCGAGGCCTGCGGCGCGCTCGAGCCAGAGTTTCCGGATGTCACCGAAGCCCCGTCCCTCGTTCCAGATGCCGAAATACTCGACCCAGGCATCCGACAGCGCCGAGAACAGGTCCTCGGCGGTCACCTGGATGCCGAGGTCCGCCAACGACACCGCCGGTGTCGGGGTATCCAGCGGCGCCGCGACCACGTTGGTTCCAATACCGGCAACCACCGCAAGCCCTTGAGCCACCTGCTCCGCCTCGAGCAGCATGCCGACGATCTTGCGGCCGTCAGCCAGCACGTCGTTGGGCCATTTCAGCGCGAATGACGCGCGTGCTCCGGACCGCAGCGCGGCCTCGATGCTCACCTGGCGCAACGCGCTCTCGATGGAGAGGCCGGCGGCGAAGCCGAGTGTGGCTGCGATCGCAGGAGCCACGTTCAGCACTTCCAGCACGCTCGAGGCCAGATTGCCGCGCGGGGCGATCCACGGGCGCTGGCGCCGGCCGCGCCCGGCCGTCTGCTCAGACGTGACGAACCAGCACGGCGCCCTGCCGCCCTCTCGGGCCGACTTCAGCGCCTCGACATTGGTTGAGCCGGTCTGGTCGAACGTGACGAGTCGGTAGCCAGCCTTGTCAGCCTGGGACCCTAGCGCAAACGTCATCTAGAACAGCGACTTCGCCGCGGCCGCGGCCGCGCTGACCAGCGGGCCGGGATAGGCGAAGAACAGGATGTTGAAGACGCCGGAGATCGCGAGCACCGTGCGCAGCTCGATACGGACCGGATCGAGCGTCGGCAGCGGCTCGTCGAAATACATCGTCTTGACGATCAGGAGATAATAGTAGGCGCCGACCACGCTGGTGAGCACGCCGATCACCGACAGCGTGAACAGCCCGGCCTTGATGGCGGCGACGAAGACGTACCATTTGGCGAAGAAGCCCGCGAGCGGCGGCACGCCGGCCAGCGAGAACAGCAGCATCGCGAAGAAGAAGGCAAGCAGCGGATTGGTGCGCGACAGCCCCGAGAAGTCGCTGATCTTCTCGAACGACTGGCCGTTGCGCTTGATCGCCATGATCACGGCGAACGAGCCGAGCGTCATCGCGACATAGATCGCGATGTAGGTCAGCACGCCCTGCGCGCCCTCGACCGTACCGGCGGCGAGACCGACCAGCGCGAAGCCCATGTGGCCGATCGACGAATAGGCCATCAGGCGCTTGATGTTGGTCTGGCCGATCGCGGCGAACGAGCCGAGCGCCATCGAGGCGATCGAGACGAACACGATGATCTGCTGCCACTGGAAGGTGATGCCGGGAAACGCCGTCAGCGCGACGCGCGCGAACACGGCCATCGCCGCGACCTTGGGCGCGGAGGCGAAGAACGCCGTCACCGGCGTCGGCGCGCCTTCATAGACGTCCGGCGTCCACATGTGGAACGGCACCGCCGAGACCTTGAAGCACATGCCGGCGAACAGGAAGACGAGGCCGAAAATGATGCCGACGCTGCCGGTCTTCGTCGCCGCCGCGATCCCGGCAAAGCTCACCGTGCCGGTGAAGCCGTAGATCAGCGAGGCGCCGTAGAGCAGCATGCCGGAGGACAGCGCGCCGAGCACGAAATACTTCAGGCCGGCTTCGGTCGACTTGACGTTGTCGCGATGGCTGGCCGCGACAACGTAGAGCGCGAGCGACATCAGCTCGAGGCCGAGATAGAGCGTGATCAGGTCGCCGGCCGAGATCAGCACCAGCATGCCCAAGGTCGAGAGCAGCACGAGGATCGCATATTCGAAGATACGACGATCGGGCTTCGACAGGAACTCCGCCGACATGATCAGGGTCGCGATCGAGCCGATCAGCGCCAGGATCTTCAGGAAGCGCGCATAGCTGTCAGCAATGAAGCTGCCGCCGAAGGCCTGGCCGCCCGGCTGCCTGAGCACGAGGATGCCGACCACGATCAGCAGAGCGACCGCCAACCACGTGACGAGCCCCGTCGTCTCCTGCCCGCGAAACGCGCCCAGCATCAACAGCGCCATGGCCCCCACGGCCAACAACAGCTCCGGCAGCACCACCCAAAGCTGAGGCCCAAGATTCTCGATCATCGTCTGTGTCCCGACCCCTCAAGGTCTCATCATTGGAGCAGCGCGGCGGCCTTCACGGCCGTCACGGCGGTATTGTAGTTGTTGACGAGCTGCTGCACCGACGCCGCCGACATGTCGAGGATCGGCTTCGGATAAACGCCGAACAGGATGGTCAGCGCCACCAGCGGAAACAGGATCACGCCCTCACGCAGGGTGAGATCTTTGATGCTGGCGAGCGACGGCTTGGTCAGCGCACCGAACACCACCTTGCGGTAAAGCCACAACGCGTAGGCCGCCGAGAGGATGACGCCTGATGTCGCGAAGAACGCGGTCGGGATCGACACCTTGAAAGTGCCGAGCAGAGTCATGAACTCGCCGACGAAGCCGGACGTGCCGGGCAGGCCGACATTGGCCATCGTGAACACCATGAACACCAGCGCGTAGACCGGCATCCGGTTCACGAGGCCGCCGTAGGCCGCGATCTCGCGGGTATGCATGCGGTCATAGACCACGCCGACGCAAAGGAACAGCGCGCCCGAGACGATACCGTGCGAAATCATCTGGAACACGCCTCCGGCGACACCCTGCATGGTGCCCGCGAAGATGCCCATGGTGACGAAGCCCATATGCGCCACCGATGAGTAGGCGATCAGCTTCTTGATGTCCTCCTGCATCAGCGCGACCAGCGAGGTGTAGATGATCGCGATCGCCGAGAGCGTGAACACCAGCGGCGCGAAGTCGTGCGAGGCCAGCGGGAACATCGGCAGCGAGAAGCGCAGGAAGCCGTAGCCACCCATCTTCAAGAGGATCGCGGCCAGGATCACCGAGCCCGCGGTCGGCGCCTCGACGTGCGCGTCCGGCAGCCAGGTGTGCACCGGCCACATCGGCATCTTCACCGCAAAGGAGGCGAAGAACGCCAGCCACGCCCAGGTCTGCAAGGACCGCGGCACCGCCGTATGCATCAAGGTCGGAATGTCGGTCGTGCCGGCGTTCCAGTACAGCGCCATGATGGCGAGCAGCATCAGCACCGAGCCGAGCAGCGTGTAGAGGAAGAACTTGAACGAGGCGTAGACCCGGCGCGGACCGCCCCAGACCCCGATGATCAGGAACATCGGAATCAGGCCGCCCTCGAAGAACAAATAGAACAGCACGAGGTCGAGCGCCGAGAACGTGCCGACCATCAGCGTTTCCAGGATCAGGAACGCCATCATGTATTCGCGCAGCCGGTTGGTCACCGACTTCCAGCTCGCGACGATGCAGAACGGCATCAAAGCGGTGGTCAGGATCACGAACGGCAGCGAAATGCCGTCGACGCCCATGTGGTAGCTGATGCCGGCCGCCAGCCAGTTCGACTTCTCGACGAATTGGAAGTCGGTCTGGGCGGGATCGAAGCGCAGTACCAGGATCACCGACACCGCGAACGTGATCAGCGTGGTCCACAGCGCGATCCAGCGCGCATTGCGCCTAGCCGCCTCGTCGTCGCCGCGGACCAGATAGATCAGCAGCGCACCGACGATCGGCAGGAAGGTGACGACGGAGAGAATTGGCCAGGTGGTCATTGCTGGCCCCCCATGAACATGAACCAGGTGATCAGGCCGGCGACGCCGATCAGCATGGCAAAGGCGTAATGATAGAGGTACCCGGTCTGGATCTTGACGACGTTGCGCGTGATGTCGAGCACCCGCGCCGAGACACCGTCCGGACCGAAGCCGTCGATGACGAAGCCGTCGCCTTTCTTCCAGAGGAAGCGGCCGAGCCACTTCGCCGGACGGACGAAGATCACGTCATACAGCTCGTCGAAGTACCACTTGTTGAGCAGGAACTTGTAGAGCAGCGGCTGCTGCGCGGCGAGCTCCTCCGGGATGTCCGGACGTCTGACGTAGAAGATGTAGGAGACCACAAATCCCAGCACCATCATGACGAAGGGAAGCTGAGCGAGCCAGGCCGGCATGTGCTCCATGTCTTCGAGAATGTGCGGGTTCATCTTCAGCGACTCGCCGAAGAAGTGCTCGACGCCATGGGGATCGGTGAACACGCCCTTGAACGGGAGGCCGGCCAGGATCGAGCCTGCCGCGAGCACGCCGATCGGGATCAGCATCCAGATCGGGCTCTCATGTGCGGCATCATAATGGTGCTGATCGTGCGGCGTGCCGAAGAAGGTCTTGAACACCAGGCGCCAGGAATAGAACGAGGTCAGGCCGGCGGCGACAATGGTGAGGAAATACGCGTAGGTCGCGAACGGATTGTGCGCTGCGTACGCCGCCTCGATGATCGCATCCTTGGAGAAGAAGCCTGCGAAGCCGGGGAAGCCGGTGAGCGCCAGGGTGCCGACCGTCATCACCGCGAAGGTGTATGGGATCTTGCGCCACAGGCCGCCCATGTTGCGGATGTCCTGCTCGTGATGCATCGCGTAGATCACCGAGCCAGAGCCCAAGAACAGCAGCGCCTTGAAGAAGGCATGCGTGAACAGATGGAACATGCCGACCGAGTAGGCCCCTGCTCCCATCGCCACGAACATGTAGCCGAGCTGCGAGCAGGTCGAGTAGGCGACGATGCGCTTGATGTCGTTCTGCACGAGGCCGACGGTCGCTGCGAAGAACGCCGTGGTCGCGCCGAAGAACATCACGACGGCCTGGGCGTTCGGGGCGAGCTCGAACAGCGGCGACAGGCGCGCGACCATGAAGACGCCGGCAGTGACCATGGTCGCGGCATGGATCAGCGCCGAGACCGGGGTCGGACCTTCCATCGCGTCCGGCAGCCAGGTGTGCAGCAGGAACTGCGCCGACTTGCCCATGGCGCCCATGAACAGCAGCAGGCAGGTCAGGGTCAGCGCGTCGGCATGCCAGCCGAGGAAGTTGATCGTCTTGCCGGCAAAGCTCGGCGCGGCGGCGAAGATGGTCTCGAAGTCGGTCGACTTCGCCAGCAGGAACACGGCGAAGATGCCGAGCGCGAAGCCGAAATCGCCGACGCGGTTGACGACGAAGGCCTTGATGGCGGCAGCGTTGGCCGACGGCTTCTGGAACCAGAAGCCGATCAGCAGGTAGCTCGCCAGACCGACGCCCTCCCAGCCGAAGAACAGTTGCACGAGGTTGTTCGCGGTCACCAGCATCAGCATCGCGAAGGTGAACAGCGACAGATAAGCGAAGAAGCGCGGACGGTTCGGATCCTCGTCCATATAGCCGATCGAATAGAGGTGGACGAGCGAGGACACGCTGGTCACAACGACCAGCATCACCGCCGTGAGCGTGTCGACACGCAGCGCCCAGGACACCTGCAGCTCGCCGGAATTGATCCAGGGCAACAGCTCTTTCACACCCGCCTCGTGGTGCATGAAGCCGACGCTGATCAGCATCGCCCAGGACAGGCCGGCCGACACGAACAGCAGCGCCGTCGTGATCACCTGCGCCGCCCAGGTGCCGGAGGCCGGCGGCTCGGCGACATGATGGTCGTCGTGTCCGTGGCCGTGATCGTCATGCGCGTGCGCGTGCGCGTCGGCGGCGCCGTGGTGATGACCGTCGTCGTGATGATGCTCGACCGTATCACCGCTCGGATGGCGCGCATGCGCGCCGAGCAGCGCGATCAGGCCGGCCAGGATCGCGCCCAGCAGCGGCAGAAAGACAATGGCCTGGATCATTCGCCCGTTCCCTTACGCATGACCTTGCCGGCGAGCCGGCCCCCATCTGTGCGGATCATGCGCCCTTAGCCCTTCATCATATTGACGTCTTCGACCGCAATCGAGCCGCGGTTGCGGAAGTAGACCACCAGCACGGCAAGGCCGATCGCGGCTTCCGCCGCCGCAACTGTCAAAACCAGCAGCGCGAACACCTGCCCGACGATGTCGCCCAGGAATGTCGAGAACGCCACCAGATTGATGTTCACCGCAAGCAGGATCAGCTCGACCGACATCAAGATGACGATGATGTTCTTGCGGTTCAGGAAGATGCCGAGGATGCCGAGCGTGAACAGCATGGCCGCGACGGCGAGATAGTGCCCCAATCCGATGGTCATTTCACCCACTCCGCCGCGTCCGTGTCCTGCAGCCCCTGCCCGACCGCGACCTTGCGGACCGCCATCGCCATCTCCGGCGTGCGCGCGTTCTGGACGTTGATGTCCTGGCGCTTGACGCTCGCCTTGTGGCGCAGCGTCAGCACGATCGCGCCGATCATCGCCACCAGCAGGATCATGCCGGAGAGCTGGAAGTAATGGATGTACTTCGTATAGAGCACGAGGCCGAGCGCCTCGGTATTGGTGACGTTGGTCGGGATCGCCGCGGTGATCGCCTTCGGCGTCGTCGGGTTGATGACCCAGTAGGACACCGTCAGCAGCAGCTCGAACAGGAAGATGCCGCCGATGACCAGTCCGATCGGCATGTACTGCAGGAAGCCCTCGCGCAGCTCCGTGAAGTCGACATCGAGCATCATGATCACGAACAGGAACAGCACCGCGACCGCGCCGACGTAGACGACCACGAGGATCATCGCCAGGAATTCGGCGCCCATCAGCACGAACAGGCCGGAGGCGTTGACGAAGGCGAGGATCAGATAGAGCACCGAGTGAACGGGGTTCTTCGAGACGATCACCATCACGGCCGAGGCCACGCAGACCGCCGCGAAGAGATAGAAGAAGAGCGCAGGAAGGATCATCGGACGGCCTCAGCGGTATGGCGCGTCGAGCGCGATGGCTTTGGAGATCTCGCGCTCCCAGCGGTCGCCATTCGCGAGCAGCTTGGCCTTGTCATAATACAGCTCCTCGCGGGTCTCGGTCGCGAACTCGAAGTTCGGTCCTTCGACGATGGCGTCGACCGGACAGGCTTCCTGGCACAGGCCGCAATAGATGCACTTCACCATGTCGATGTCGTAGCGCACCGTGCGGCGGGTGCCGTCGTTGCGGCGCGGACCGGCCTCGATCGTGATCGCCTGCGCGGGACAGACCGCCTCGCACAGCTTGCAGGCGATGCAGCGCTCTTCGCCATTGGGATAGCGCCGCAACGCGTGCTCGCCGCGGAAGCGCGGCGAGATCGGGCCCTTCTCGAACGGATAGTTCAGGGTCGGCTTCGGCTGGAAGAAGTAGCGCATCGCGAGGAAGAACGCGGAGACGAACTCCTGCAGCAGCAGCGACCGTGCGGTGGCGGAAATGTTCATGACAGCCTCATTTCGGCGCGATGCCGGCGAAGTGCAGCACGCCTGCGACGATGACCACCATGGCCAGCGACAGCGGCAGGAACACTTTCCAGCCCAGTCGCATCAACTGGTCGTAGCGGTAGCGCGGCACGATCGCTTTCGCCATCGCGATCAGGAAGAACATGAAGAACAGCTTGAGCGAGAACCAGATGACGCCCGGCACCCAGTTGAACGGCGGCAGGTCGATCGGCGGCAGCCAGCCGCCCAGAAACAGGATCGTCGCCAGCGCGCACATCGTGGTGATCGCGACATACTCGCCGAGCATGAACAGGAGATACGGCGTCGAGCCGTATTCCACCATGAAGCCGGCAACGAGCTCCGATTCCGCCTCGACGAGATCGAAGGGCGGACGGTTGGTCTCGGCCAGCGCCGAGACGTAGAACACCACGAACATCGGGAACAGCGGCCAGACGTACCAATTCAGGATCGTCAGCTGCGGCAGGCCGATCAGGCTCGCAAGCCCGCGGGCATGCTGCGCCTCGACCACCGCCGACAGGTTCAAGGTGCCGGCGCAGAGCAGCACGGTGATGATGACGAAGCCGATCGAGACCTCGTAGGACACCATCTGCGCCGCCGAGCGCAGCGCCGCCAGGAACGGATACTTCGAGTTCGACGACCAGCCGGCCATGATGATGCCGTAGATCGACAGTGACGAGATCGCGAAGATGAAGAGAATGCCGACATTGATGTCGGCGATCGCCCAGCCGAGATTGGTCGGAATCACCGCCCAGGCCGCCAGCGCCAGCACGCAGGAGACCAGCGGTGCCAGCAGGAACACGCCCTTGTTGGCGCCGGCCGGAATGATCGGCTCCTTGAGCACGAACTTCAGCAGGTCTGCGAACGACTGGAACAGGCCCCAGGGCCCGACCACGTTGGGACCCCGGCGGATCTGCACCGCCGCCCAGATCTTCCGGTCGGCCAGCAGGATGTAGGCGATCGCGACCAACAGGACGACGAGCAGCAGGACGCTCTGCGCGACCATGATGATCAGCGGCCAGAGGAAGCCGGTCCAGAACGAGCTTGCGAAGAAATCAGCCATCAGGTCACGCTCACTCCGCTGCCGTCAGCATCTGCCCGGAAGCCAGACGGGAACATTCCGCCATGACCGCCGATGCGCGCGCGATCGGATTGGTGAGATAGAAGTCGTCGATCAGCGGCTTGAACGGTGCCTTCTCGAGGTTGCCGCCCTTGCCAGCCAGGGTCTTGATGTCGGCGATCTTGCCCGCCTCGATCTGGTCGACGCGGCCAAGATGCGGCACGGCCTTGATGATCGCAACGCGCAGCGCGGCCAGCGAGTCGTAGCCGAGCTTCCTGCCGAGCACGTCGGACAGCGCCCGGATGATCGCCCAGTCCTCGCGTGCCTCGCCCGGCGGGAATGACGCCCGGCCCGTCATCTGCACCCGGCCCTCGGTGTTGACGTAGAGCCCGGACTTCTCGGTGTAGGCAGCCCCCGGCAGGATGACATCGGCACGATGGGCACCGCGGTCGCCATGGGTACCGATGTAGACGACGAAAACGCCCTCGGGCACATCGACCTCGTCGGCGCCGAGCAGGAACATCACGTCCATGGTGCCGAACGTCGTCATCTGCGCAGCCGTGAGGCCGGTGCCGTTGAAGCCGATGTCGAGGGCGCCGACCCGCGAGGCGGTGTCGTGCAGCACGGCAAAGCCGTTCCAGTCGTCGCGCACGGCGTTGACGTCCATCGCGATCTTGGCGGCCAGCGACAGGATCGCGCCGCCATCGTGGCGCGCCGCGGCGCCGGCACCGACCAGCACGATCGGGTTCTTGGCGTTGCGGAAGGTGGTCGCAAACGAGTGCTTGCCGGCGGCGACGTCGCTCAGCGAGTCCGTGCCCGCGCCGATGTGCTCATAGGCATAGGTCAGGTCGGCCTTGGGACCGACCACGCCGACCTTGAGCTGGCCCGAGCGCCAGCGCTTGCGGATGCGGGCGTTGAGCACGGCCGCTTCCTTGCGCGGATTGGCGCCAATGATCAGGATCGCGTCGGCCTGCTCGATACCCGCGATGGTCGGATTGAACAGATAGGACGCACGGCCGAGCTTGGCATCGAAGCTGTCACCGCCTTGCACCGCGACGTTGGTCGAGCCGAGCTTGGCGAGCAGATCCTTGAGCGCGAACATCTCTTCGACCGCGGCGAGATCGCCGGCGATCGCGCCGATGCGCTTGCCGTCGATGCGCGACAGCTTGGTGGCAATCGCCTTGAAAGCCTCCGGCCAGGAGGCGGCGCGCAGCTTGCCATCCTCGCGAACGTAGGGACGATCGAGCCGCTGCGTGCGCAGGCCGTCGACGACATGGCGGGTCTTGTCGGAGATCCACTCCTCGTTCACGGCATCGTTGATGCGCGGCAGGATGCGCATCACCTCGCGGCCACGGGTGTCGACACGGATCGCCGAGCCCACGCCGTCCATGACGTCGATCGACTGCGTCTTGCCGAGCTCCCAGGGGCGTGCGGCGAAAGCGTAGGGCTTCGAGGTCAGCGCACCGACCGGGCAGATGTCGACCAGATTGCCCTGCAGCTCCGAACTCAGCGCCTGCTCGAGATACGTCGTGATCTCCATGTCCTCGCCACGGCCGATCGCGCCCATTTCCGGCACGCCGCAGACTTCCGCCGAGAAGCGGACGCAACGCGTGCACTGGATGCAGCGGTTCATCGAGGTCTTGACCAATGCGCCGAGATACTTGTCCTCAACGGCGCGCTTGTTCTCGGCGAAGCGGCTGGTGTCCACACCATAGCCCATCGCCTGGTCCTGCAGGTCACACTCGCCGCCCTGGTCGCAGATCGGGCAGTCCAGCGGATGGTTGATCAGAAGGAATTCCATCACGCCTTCGCGCGCCTTCTTGACCATCGGCGACCGCGTCGAGATCTCCGGCGGCTCGCCCTTCGGGCCCGGCCGGCAGTCGCGCACGCCCCAGGCGCAGCTCGCGACCGGTTTCGGTCCGCCCTTCACCTCGACGAGGCACATCCGGCAGTTGCCGGCGATCGACAGCCGCTCATGATAGCAGAAGCGCGGGATCTCGGCGCCCGCCGCCTCGCACGCCTGCAACAGCGTGTACTCCGGCGGCACATCGATCTCTTTGCCATCGATGATGATCTTGGTCATTGCCTCACATCTCTCTCAAACCACGGACCACCGCGCCGCTGCGCACCGTGAGGGCGCGAGCGCGGGGAAAACGTTGCTGGCGAACCGGGCCGCCATCACCTACTCCGCCGCTACCATGTGCGCGGGATCGCGCACGCCCACGTCGTCGACATCGGCCTTGTGCGAATACTGGTCAATGCGCGCCTCGATCTCGTGACGGAAATGCGTGATCAGCCCCTGGATCGGCCAAGCTGCCGCGTCGCCCAGCGCGCAGATCGTGTGGCCCTCGATCTGCTTGGTGACTTCGAGCAGCATGTCGATCTCGCGCTTGTGCGCCCGGCCCTCGGCCATGCGCGTCAGCACGCGCCACATCCAGCCGGTGCCCTCGCGGCACGGCGTACACTGGCCGCAGCTCTCATGCTTGTAGAAGTAGGAAATGCGCGCGATCGCCCGGATCAGGTCGGTCGACTTGTCCATCACGATCACGGCCGCGGTGCCGAGGCCGGAGCGCAGCTTCGACAGGCTGTCGAAATCCATCGGCGTATCGATGATCTGCTCGGCCGGCACCATGCGCACGGACGAGCCGCCGGGGATGACCGCCTTCAGATTGTCCCAGCCGCCACGGATGCCGCCGCAATGCTTCTCGATCAGCTCGCGGAACGGGATGCCCATCGCCTCTTCGACGTTGCAAGGCCGCTCGACGTGACCGGAGATGCAGAACAGTTTTGTGCCGACATTGTTCGGACGGCCGATGCCGGCAAACCACGCGGCGCCGCGGCGCAGGATGGTCGGCGCCACCGCGATCGACTCGACGTTGTTGACGGTGGTCGGGCAGCCATAGAGGCCGACGTTCGCTGGGAAAGGCGGCTTCAGCCGCGGCTGGCCCTTTTTGCCTTCGAGGCTCTCCAGCAGCGCGGTCTCCTCGCCGCAGATATAGGCGCCGGCGCCATGCGCGACATAGAGATCGAACGGCCAGCCATGGATGTTGTTCTTGCCGATCAGGTTGGCCTCATAGGCCTGATCGATCGCCGCCTGCAGCCGCTCGCGCTCGCGGATGAACTCGCCGCGCACATAGATGTAGCAGGCATGCGCGTTCATCGCGAAGCTGGCCAGCAGGCAGCCCTCGACGAGATGATGCGGATCGTGCCGCATGATCTCGCGATCCTTGCAGGTGCCGGGCTCGGACTCGTCGGCGTTGACCACGAGGTAGCTCGGCCGACCGTCGGTCGATTCCTTCGGCATGAACGACCATTTCAAGCCGGTCGGGAAGCCGGCGCCGCCGCGGCCGCGCAGGCCGGAAGCCTTCATCTCGTTGATGATCCAGTCGCGACCTTTTTCGATCAGCGCCTTGGTGCCATCCCAGCTGCCGCGCCGGCGTGCGCCTTCGAGGCCCCAATCATGCAGGCCATAGAGGTTGGTGAAGATGCGGTCCTTGTCGTCGAGCATGATCAGACGGCTTCCTCGGGTGTCAGCGGTTCGACTGCATGGTGGCGATGAAGGCGGCGCAGCCGCCGAACACCAAGGCCCACAGCAGACTGGACTCCAGCGTCGCATTGAGCGCGAACCGCTGCAGCACGAAAATGAAAGCGGCGGCTGCGAGCGTATGCAGTGCCACGTAGCGCCAGTTCTTCATTGCGGCGCCCTCTTCGGTCAGGGCCGCAACGCGGGTGCGATTGCGGCTCATGTCTTCTCCTTCAGCGTGGTCGGCCCGCCCGCCGGCGCCGAGAACTGGCGGCCATTCTGCGGACCCGGCGTCGGCAGGTTGCCGGTCGCGAAGCCGTCGAGCACCTTGCCGAAGCTCTCCGGCGTCAGGTCCTCATAGGTGTCCTTCCAGACCTGCACCATCGGCGCGTTCACGCAGGCGCCCAGGCACTCGACCTCTTCCCAGCTGAAGTCGCCGTCCTTCGACAGGTGGAAGGGATCGTGATGGATGCGATGCTTGCAGACCTCGATCAGTTCTTCGGCGCCGCGCAGACGGCACGGCGTGGTGCCGCACACCTGCACATGCGCCTTCTTGCCGACCGGCTGCAGCTGGAACATCGTGTAGAAGGTCGCGACTTCGAGCACGCGGATGTAGGGCATGCCGAGCATGTCGGCGACGACGCGGATGGCCGCCTCCGACACCCAGCCCTCGTTCTGCTCCTGCGCGCGCCACAGGATCGCGATCACGGCCGAGGCCTGGCGGCCTTCCGGATATTTCGCGATCTGCGCTTTGGCGAAGGCAAGGTTCTCGTCCGTGAACGCAAAGCTCGCGGGCTGGACTTCCTTCGGGGCAAGACGGCGGACGGACATGGCTCTTCAATCTTTCATTGCATGCGGCGCGCGGCACTTGCATTGAGCGCTGCGACGCGATTCTGCCAGAAGGCACTTGCAGTTCCGAACACGTTATAGCCGACGTGGGCGGACGCCTTGATCCGGTCGAGGATCGACAGCTCTGTCACGGTCTCGAGGCGGCCGCTTGCGGGGTCGTAGACCATCAGTTGCATCGGCGTCTGATCGAGGATGTAGCGCGAGACCGTATGGTTGCGATCCTGGCCGTGCTCCTCGCACAGGATCATGCTGTCGGTCGCGAGCAGCCGCGCCCCGCCCTTGATCGCCTCGATCTCGACGCCCTCGACGTCGAGCTTGATCAGGTACTTGCCGGAAGCGGCGACCTTGCCGTCGTCGATCAGATCGTCGAGCGCCATCACCGGCACCTGCTCGCCGCCGGCGTTGTCGCCGGCGATACTGAAGGCCTCGTGCTTGGTACCGGTGAGATGCGCGACGCCGCGGCGTTCGCCGATGGCGCACTTCATCACTTCGAAGCGGCCGCCGTTGATCTGCGCATTGTTCGCGAGCTTGGCGAAGTTCGCCGAGGACGGCTCGATCGCGATCGCCTTGTGCGCGCCGTAGGGCGTGCTCGACACCAGCACCGACCAGTAGCCGTAATTGGCCCCGCCGTCGATGAAGGTGTAGTCGACATCGACAGTGCCGAGAAACAGGAACTCGAGTTCGTCCTCATAGTGATAGTCGCGGTTGAGCAGCTTGCTCCAATAGCCGTCGCCATAGGGAAACTCGAACACGGCGTCCGGGTTGAGCTTCACCGCGATGTCGCGTTCGGGCAGCGCCAGCCGCAGCAGATTGGCACAGCGGTTGTAGCCGCGATGCGAGAAATGCGAGGAAATCTTCGAGCCGGTCGACAGCGCCAATGCAGCCGTGCGCTCCCAGAGGTTCGCTCCTTCGAGCGCTCCGGAAGCACGATCGAACTGGATCGGCGCATGGCCCATCAGCGGTCCACCTCTCCGAACACGATGTCGAGCGAGCCGAGAATGGCCGAGACGTCGGCGAGCAGATGGCCGCGGCAGATGAAATCCATCGCCTGTAGATGCGCGAAGCCCGGAGCGCGGATCTTGCACTTGTACGGCTTGTTGGTGCCGTCGGCGACGAGATAGACGCCGAACTCACCCTTCGGCGCCTCGACGGCCGCATAGATCTCGCCTGCCGGCACGTGCACGCCCTCGGTGTAGAGTTTGAAGTGGTGGATCAGCGCTTCCATCGAGCGCTTCATCTCGCCACGGCGCGGCGGAGCGATCTTGTTGTCGGTGATCATCACCGGGCCCTGCCCGTCCGGTGCTCGCAGCTTTTGGATGCACTGCTTCATGATACGCACCGACTGGCGCATCTCTTCCATGCGGATCAGATAGCGGTCGTAGCAGTCGCCGTTCTTGCCGATCGGAACGTCGAACTCCATCTCGGCATAGACGTCGTAGGGCTGCGACTTGCGCAGGTCCCAGGCCGCGCCCGAGCCGCGCACCATCACGCCGGAGAAGCCCCACTCCCAGGCCTGCTTCAGGGTCACGACGCCGATGTCGACGTTACGCTGCTTGAAGATGCGGTTGCCGGTGAGGAGCCGGTCGAGATCGTCGACCACCTTCAGGAACGGATCGCAGAATGCGTCGATGTCGTCGATCAGCTTCGGCGGCAGGTCCTGGTGGACGCCACCGATGCGGAAGTAGTTGGCGTGCATGCGCGAGCCGGAGGCGCGCTCATAGAACACCATCAGCTTCTCGCGCTCCTCGAAGCCCCACAGCGGCGGCGTCAGCGCGCCGACGTCCATCGCCTGGGTGGTGACGTTGAGCAGATGCGACAGCAGCCGTCCGATCTCGGAGTAGAGCACGCGGATCAGCTGGCCGCGGCGCGGAACCTCGATGCCGAGCAGGCGTTCGGCGGCGAGGCAGAAGGCATGCTCCTGATTCATCGGCGCGACGTAGTCGAGCCGATCGAAATAGGGCATCGCCTGCATGTAGGTCTTGGTCTCGATCAGCTTCTCGGTGCCGCGATGCAGCAGGCCGATATGCGGATCGACGCGCTCGACCACCTCGCCGTCCAGCTCCAGCACCAGGCGCAGAACGCCATGGGCCGCCGGATGCTGCGGGCCGAAATTGATCGTGAAGTTGCGGAGGGCCGGGCTCTGCTCGTTCATGCTGAAGCTCCCGCTTCCTGGCGAGTAGCGAATGGCGAATAGCGAATAGCGAACGTCATTTCGGCGACTTGTCCTGTAACGACCGGATGAGCGCGCGAACCATCTTGCCCAAGTTCTCGCATTGCGTGAGCGAGGCTTTCAGGTCCGACGACGGCAAAAGGCCAACACGCTCCGCCAAGATCAGATGTGTTTCGAGTTCTTTCAGTGAGCCTTGCGCGATTCGCAAAGACTGGACGAAGCTGCCGGTGTTCTCTCGCCCGTGCCCCTCGGCGATGTTGGCGGCAATCGAACCTGATGACCGCCTGATCTGTGACGTCAGTCCGAACTGCTCCTCGCGAGGAAATTGGCGCGTCAGCCGATAACACGCCTCCGCAAGGGACATGGCATCCTGCCAAACCCGGAGGTCGCGATATGAATTTATCGGCTGCGAGGTCAACCATCATCCCTATTCGCTACTCGCTATTCCCTATTCGCCCAATTCACTTCGTCGCCTTCTCATCGCCCGGCAGCGGATAGTCCGCACCTTCCCAGGGCGACAGGAAATCGAACTTGCGGAATTCCTGGTTGAGCCGCACCGGCTCGTAGATGACCCGCTTCTCCTGATCGTCGTAGCGCACCTCGACGAACCCCGTCGTCGGGAAGTCCTTGCGCAGCGGATGGCCGTCGAATCCGTAATCCGTCAGCAGGCGGCGCATGTCCGGGTGGCCGACGAAGATCACGCCGTAGAGGTCGTAGGCCTCGCGCTCGAACCAATCGGCGCCCGGAAAGACATCGATCAGCGACGGCACCTGCGTCGTCTCGTCGGCCTCGGCCTTCAGCCGGATGCGCGCGTTCAGCGTCGGTGACAGGAAGTGATAGACAACATCGAAACGCTTGGCGCGCTCAGGATAGTCGACCGCCGTGATGTCGGTGATGTTGACGAAGCGGAGAGCCGGATCGTCGCGCAGATGTGTCACGACCTCGACGATCCGGGCGGGCTCCACGTTCACCGTGAGCTGATTGAAAGCGACCGTATGGCCGATCGCGGCGCCCGGGAGCGCGCTTACGATCGTCTGCCCAAGGGTGTCGAGCCTGCCGTCGTCCATAACGAAAAACCTTCAGCGTTCGATGGTGCCGGTGCGCCGGATCTTCTTCTGCAGCAGCAGCACACCGTACAGCAGCGCTTCGGCGGTCGGCGGACAGCCGGGCACGTAGATGTCAATGGGAACGATGCGATCGCAGCCGCGGACCACCGAATAAGAATAGTGATAGTAGCCGCCGCCATTGGCGCACGACCCCATCGAGATGACGTAGCGCGGCTCCGGCATCTGGTCGTAGACCTTGCGCAGCGCCGGCGCCATCTTGTTGGTCAGCGTGCCGGCGACGATCATCACGTCGGACTGGCGCGGCGAGGCGCGCGGCGCGAAGCCGAACCGCTCGACGTCGTAGCGCGGCATCGAGACCTGCATCATCTCGACGGCGCAGCAGGCCAGGCCGAACGTCATCCACATCAGCGAGCCGGTGCGGGCCCAGGTGATGAGATCGTCAGCGGTGGCGACGAAGAATCCCTTGTCCGACAGTTCGTGCCTGACCTCGAGGAAATACGGGTCGTTGGCACCGATCGGCCTGCCGGTCGCGGGATCGAGAATGCCCTTCGGGGCCGGAGCGATCGCCGGCCCGGTCGAGGACGTGGTCGGGCTCAATCCCATTCAAGCGCGCCTTTCTTCCATTCGTAGGCAAACCCGACCGTCAACACGGCCAGGAACACCAGCATCGACCAGAAGCCGGCCGCGCCGAGCTTGCCGAATGCGACTGCCCAGGGGAACAGGAAGGCGACTTCGAGGTCGAAGATGATGAAAAGGATGGCAACCAGATAGAAGCGGACGTCGAACTTCATGCGGGCGTCGTCGAACGCATTGAAGCCGCACTCGTACGCGGAGAGCTTCTCGGGATCGGGCTGCTGGTAGGCGACCAGGAACGGCGCGATCAGCAGCACCACCCCGATGATGGCTGCGACACCTATGAAAACGACGAGGGGGAGATAGTTCTGAAGGATGCCGGTCATCGGCGCCACTTTCCTCTGCGGTTTCGGTGCAAACCGCAGACTCGTTGCATTGGAATTGGTCGAAGCCTTAGCGCAGCGCACCAAGCCGCGCAAGACAAGCCGTCTCGCCGGTGTCATCCCTCCCCACATTGCGGAAACCCGGACACACCGAGCAACGGCGCCGCGGATGACGCGTGCAGGAGCCGCATTGCAGACCCGCAGCATTACGGTGCCGCACGGTCCAACGCAGGACGCTGAGGCGATCAGCAATCGCGAGGACGCACGCCGGTGTGCGCAGGCTGGCTGGTCGGAGACGGATGCGGATCAGCGCTCGATCGGGAGATCCAAACGAGGCGACGGGACCGTCACCCGATAGGCTTCCGTTACCGCGGGAGATGGTCACGAAGGGCCACCGGATCAAGATCATCCACGGCCGCCGTCGATACCGGCACCGCCGCGCGCTGTTAGCCCCGGCCGCATACTCCCGATTGCCGCCGCGGCGGCTGCAACCGATGAAACCATTTTGAGGAAACGAAGAAACGGGATCGAAACAAAGCGGGGGTACATGTCCAGGCAACAAAGTGGCGCTCTGAGACGCCGGGAGGCTGACATGAACCACTCGCTGCATTCCGCAGACCGATCGACCCATCTGAAGATCGTCGTCGTTGCCCTGGTCGCCGGCATCGCGGTGACCGCTTTCGGCATCGCGACCCGCGCCAACGTCGACTACAGCCAGACGGCATCGCACGTCGTGAAGGCAGGCAAGCCGGTGACCATGACGAGTTCCAGCGACTCGATGGTCGTCCGCTGAGGCCACTGCTCCGCTGCCATCTGACGGCAATCGCAGGCCACCCGCCGGGTGGCCTTTTTCATGCCCGATCGGAAAATCGGCGACGGAGCACTTGCAGTCCGGCGGAGCGCCAGGTCGTAGACGGGAGGGGATCGCGCGGCGGCGCTGATTGCGCCAGCGGACAGATCACATCAAAAGCTAAGCCATTGAAAACATGGCGCGAGAGACGGGGCTCGAACCCGCGACCTCCGGCGTGACAGGCCGGCGCTCTAACCAACTGAGCTACTCCCGCGTGATCGCGAAATCCGCGGAGGAGTGCGACTTAAAGGGGCGATGTTTCGAAGTCAAGGACAATGAACCGACAGCTGTGCGAAGTCCTTGATGGGGGAGCAATGCAGGACGCCCGATCTCCTTGGCTGGGCCCGGGCAGCCGACGTTAGTCGCCGCACGGTGACGGGCCAAATCGACCTGTCCCGCGTCTCTCCTTCCGGACCGCGGCAACCCCGCCCCGCGGCGGCGGCGCTGGCGGTCGCTTCGCGACGACGTCGCAGGCCGGATATGGCAAAATGGGCGCCAAGTCCGACCGCGCATGCTTCCGACCGGGCATTGAAATTTCCGGCCGCGGTCCCCACCGAGGCGCACTTGCTGACCAGGAAGCGAGTGAGAGGAGAATCCTCGCGGACGCTGCCCACGAATCGCCCGCCACCGGTGCGAGGAAGATGAGCTTCGAATCGCCGGAGTCGGTATCCTGCAGGTGGCGCGCGCCGGAGTGCGCAATCCTGCTGTCGGCGAGGCGGTGCTGATCAACGCCGGCCCGCGACCCGCCGTATTCCGCACGGGAGCTGGCGGACGATCTTTGATCAGAGCGGAAACCATTGATAGGTTGCCACCCCCTGGTATCTGGCATGCAATAACTGATATATTAGTATACTGATACCTCCAGTAACGTCTCCCTCTCTCTCTCTTGGTGCCCATGTCCGACCCGCTTCGCAGCTACACCCACTCCGTCACCGAGCGCCTGCTCCGCTACGCCGCGATCGACACCCAGTCGGACCCGACGTCGCCGACCTGTCCTTCGACGCTCAAACAGAAGAATCTCGGCCGGATGCTCGCAGCCGAGCTGCAGGCAATGGGCCTCTCGGACGCCCACCTGGACGACCATGGCTACGTCTATGCGACCATCCCCGCCACCACCGACAAGGCCGTGCCGGTGATCTGCTTCTGCTCGCACATGGACACGTCGCCCGATTGCTCCGGGGCCAACGTGAAGCCGCAGATCGTGCGCAACTACCAGGGCGGCGACATCGTGCTGCCGGGGGACCCGAGCCAGATCATCCGTGCGGCTGAGCATCCTGCATTGAAGGACCAGATCGGCAACGACATCGTCACCACCGACGGCACCACCCTGCTCGGGGCCGATAACAAAGCCGGCATCGCCGAGATCATGGACGCGGCGCAGTTCCTGATCAGCAATCCGCAGATCAAGCATGGCACCATCAAGATCCTGTTCACGCCGGACGAGGAGATCGGCCGTGGCGTCGACCGGGTCGACCTGAAGAAGCTCGGCGCCGACTTCGGCTACACGATGGATGGCGAAACCGCCGGCAACATCGAGGACGAGACCTTTGCCGCCGACGGCGCCACCATCCTCATCAACGGCGTCAGCGCCCATCCCGGCTTTGCCAAGGGCAAGATGGAGCACGCGATCAAGATCGCGTCCGCAATCGTCGATCGGCTCCCGAAGGATGGCTGCTCGCCGGAGACGACGGAGGGCAAGGAAGGCTTCCTGCATCCGGTCGGGATCTCCGGCGCGCTCGAACAGGCGCGACTCGACTTCATCGTGCGCGATTTCAGCGAGCAGGGCCTGCGGCAGAAGGAAGCGCTGCTCGAGGACATCGTCAGGGATGTCCTGAAGGACTATCCGCGCTCGAGCTATCGGATGGAGGTTCGGCAGCAATACCGCAACATGAAGGAGGTCATCGATCTGCATCCGGAGATCGTGACCTATGCCGAGGAGGCGATCCGCCGCGCCGGCCTGACGCCGGTCAGGACATCGATCCGCGGCGGCACCGACGGTTCGCGGCTGTCGTTCATGGGACTGCCCTGCCCCAACATCTTTGCCGGCGAGCATGCCTTCCACTCGCGTCTCGAATGGGTCAGCGTCCAGGACATGGAGAAGGCGGCGCAGACCATCGTCCATCTGGCGATGATCTGGGAAGAGCGATCCTGAGCGCCGTCCGGCGCGCGTCAGACGCGCGCCGTCACCAGCCAGATCGAGCCGGCGAGCGTCACGCTGTCGCCGCGTACATGCTGCGTCAGCAGCTCGCGGACCGACTGCCGCGCCGCCTCGCGCGTCTCCTGGGGATGCCCCTCCAGCGCGCGGCTGGCGGGGCCGATTTCGAAGGCCGACTCCACTGCCGCCTCGAGACCCTGCCCGCGGGCGATGTCGAGTGACAGCGCATGCGCCTCCAGCGCGACGTCGCTGAAGCCGGCCTCGCCCAGGATCCGCGCCACTCGCGCTTCGGATGCGAAGGCGAACGGGCCAGGATCCTCCGGCGCCATCTCCGGCAGCTTCGGGACGTGACGATAGACCGCCTGCAGCGGCGCGATCATCCAGGGATTGGCCTTCGGCTCGCGCCAGCAGGCGAACACGACCCGGCCGCTCGGCTTCAGCGCGCGGCGGATGTTGGCGAACGACGCCACCGGATCGGCAAAGAACATCACCCCGAACCGCGACACCAGCAGATCGAAGCTCGCCGGCGCGAACGGATACACGGTCGCGTCGGCCAGCACGAACTCGGCGGGAAGCCCGGCCGGCGCCACCGCGCGCGCCCGCTCGAGCATCGGTGCGGAGATGTCGACGCCGAGAACGGAGCCGCCGGGCGCCACCTGCCCGGCCAGTGCGATCGACAAACCACCACAGCCGCAGCCGATGTCGAGAATGCGATCACCCGGCTTCGCGGCGATACGCTCGATCAGGATCTGCGACACCGGTGCGAGCAGGATATCCTGCGCCTCCTGGCGATCGGACCAGCGCTGGCCGCCGGGCCCGTTCCAATAGGCGATCTGGTCGGCGTTGCGGTCGTCCCCTGCCGGCAATTGCATGATGTGCCCTGTCTGATTGAGGTCATCGCAAGAGCCGGCATGGCGCATGCAGCCGCCTGTCCTGTCAAGGCACGAGGCCGCGATGCGCTTGAGGAAGAAAGTGGGCCGTTCCTCACCACGGTTCGGAGAGACTTTCGCCGATGGCGAGAGCGCTCCAACGTCGGCTCAGACGCGCGAACTTCTGTCGGATGGCGTCGCGCCGCGCCGGCGTGTAGGCCGCGCGCTCCTCCGCTGACATCCCGTCCAGCAGACTGCGCGCCGACGGTGCCATCTCGGCCCCGCGCGCCCGCAGCGCCGGATCGTCAGCCTGCTGCAGCCAGTCCTGCCAGCACACATATGTAGCGCGCTCGGAGCGGGCATAGTCCTCGCTGCGATCCGGCATCAGGCGCTGGTCCCTGGTCTCATGCCTGCGACGCAGCCGCGCGGCCTCGCGGGACGAGGTCGCATGCGGGACCAAATGAAAGGTCCCGGCCGTGCCGCCGGCCGCGAGCCGCCCGAATACGGCGCCGTCAATCCCGAGATGCTTTTCGACGATGAAGTGTTGCAGATCATGCGGCATCCAGGGATCGAAGCCAGGCGCCGGGCTCATTTCGAGGGTGTGTCCGTCGCCGAGCGTCGCGCGCACCGCGTAGCGGCGTTCGCCGGTGCGGACGAAGGAAACAGTCATTGGCGGTCGCGGACGACGAGACATGGGACACTCGCAATTGGCAGCTGCGGCTGAACAACGGCCCCATCATACCGCCGCGGGTGAGGGATCGATAGATGCGCGCGGACCTGCTGGCGAGCGCCGTAGCGCAATGCAATAGCGGGACAGCCTCTGGTGTCGTCGGGTCTGGTCTCGCTCTTGCTTCGATCAGGTGCGTCAGGAGCCACATGCGCGCACTCCTCGTTGCCGATCTTCATTACTCGCTGCCGCAGTTCGACTGGCTGGTGGCGGCTGCCGATCATTTTGATGCGGTGGTGTTCGCCGGCGATGCGCTCGATCTCGCCTCGATCGTCGACATTCGCGCCCAGATCGTGGTCGTGAAGACATATCTCGCGCTCCTGGCGGCCAAGACGCGGGTCATGATCTGCTCGGGCAATCATGACCTGGAGGAGCGCAACCCGGATGGCGAGAAGATCGCGGCCTGGATCAGGACGGTCCGCGAGCTCGGCATCGCAGCCGACGGCGATGACCTTCTGATCGGCGACACGCTGTTCTCGGTTTGCCCATGGTGGGACGGTCCTCTCGTCAAGGCCGCCATCGCAAGCCAGCTCGATGCCGCCGCGAGGCGCGACACAGCCCGCTGGATCTGGGTGCATCATGCGCCGCCGGCCAACTCGCCGGTGAGCTGGGGCGGCAAGCGCTTCTTCGGCGACACCGAGCTCGAAGGCTTCATCGCGCGGCACCGCCCGGCGATGGTGATCTCCGGCCACGTCCACCAGTCGCCCTTCATCACGGATGGGTCCTGGTTCGATCGCGTCGGTGAGACTTGGGTCTTCAACACCGGGCGGCAACCCGGGCGACCGCCGACCTACATGGTGCTCGACACCGACGAAGGGCGCGCCTTCTGGTTGGCGGCGGGGCAAGCCGAATGGATCGATCTCGCCGGCCCCCTGCAACGCCCGGCGCAGCCGGTGACGGCGGCGCCGGACTGGCTCAGAGTCGTGGATCGGATTCCAGATCCGTTCCTGGCGAAACCTGCTGCGGCGGCAGGTTGATCATGCCCTGCAGCACCTCGCCGACCATCGAAAGATGGGTGCCATGGCCGGCATATTGCCGCTTCAGGTCGGCGAGATAGCTGTTGGCGACGTTGAGGCGCTGCGCCAGCATGCGCGCAATCGCGAGCGTCGCCTCGGGATTTTCACTGAGGAAGCGTGGCGCATCCGGGATCTCGTAGATCCGGCAATCGACGAGCGCCCGCACGGTCGCCGTGTGCGGCTGCTCCAGCAGGAGCGACATCTCGCCGAACAGCGCGCCCGGCTCGGAGATGACGGCCACCGTGGCGCCGGCCTTGATCACCTCCAGCTCTCCGTCGAGCAGGATGTAGAGATGCCCAGTGTTGTGCCCCTCCTCGAGCAGCATGGTGCCCGCCGGAATGGCGCGCTCATGTCCGCCGGTGCAGTGGCGCAGGAAGTCGGTCATCGGTTCGCCCGCGATGTTCACGCCGCGCGCCAAGCTAGCCGAAGAACGGTTCATCGCCACGCGAAATCGTCCGGGCGCTTCGCACCAGCTGTCGCAAAGGATTTTGAACCCTTGTCCGAATTGAGCACTCGGCGGCGCCATCATCGTGATCGGGACGTGGGTTTGGCTCAGCCGCCGAGGCTCGATGGCAAGGTGGCTCAGCTTGGAGAGCAGCAGATCGATGAAACCCGACGCACAAACGCGCTTCTGGAGAGTATCGCCATCAGCTTGGAAAATCGACGCACCACAATAGCAGCGTCACCATTGCGAGGGTGCGTCCCAGCGGATGCTAATGGTAGGCGGCGAGAGATTCGAACTCCCGACCCTCTCGGTGTAAACGAGATGCTCTAACCAGCTGAGCTAGCCGCCCTCACGTCGCGCTTCTTTACCCCCTGCCCGATCCTCAATCAACGCCGGAACCACGCGGCGGCAGCGAGAAACCGCCGCAGCGGGACCGGTGGGGGCAGACCACGCACGCTCGAAGGGTCGGTGGCTCGATCCCCCAAACGAAAACGGCGCCCTTACGGGCGCCGTTTCCTGGGATCAGTTCGGACCTCAGTGGGCGGTCAGGCCGCCGGCGGCTTCGTCGCCATCGGCCTTCACCGGGACCTTGGTGTCCTCTTCCCAGACGATCGGCACCGGCTTGCGGACCAGGGCCCGGGCGACGACGTCGTCGAGACGGGAGACCGGGATGATCTCCATGCCGCCCTTGATCGCATCGGAAATCTCCGTGAGATCCTTGGCGTTGTCCTCGGGGATCAGCACCGTCTTGATGCCGCCGCGGGCCGCGGCCAGGAGCTTCTCCTTCAGACCGCCGATCGGCAGCACGCGACCACGCAAGGTGATCTCACCGGTCATCGCGACGTCGTGACGGATCGGAATGCCCGTCATGACCGAGATGATTGCGGTTGCCATCGCGACGCCCGCCGACGGACCGTCCTTCGGGGTCGCCCCCTCCGGAACGTGGACGTGGATGTCGCGGCGGTCGAACATCGGCGGCTCGATGCCGTAGACGATCGCCCGCGAGCGGACGTAGGACGCCGCCGCCGAGATCGACTCCTTCATGACGTCGCGCAGATTGCCCGTCACCGTCATCTTGCCCTTGCCGGGCATCATGACGCCTTCAATGGTGAGCAGCTCACCGCCGACATCGGTCCATGCCAGACCCGTGACGATCCCGATCTGATCGTCGCTCTCGATCTCACCGAAGCGGAACTTCGGAACACCCAAGAATTCCTCGACGGTCTTCTCGGTGATCTTCACCGACTTCTTCTTGGACATCATGAGCTCCTTCACGGCCTTGCGGGCCAGTGTGGAAATCTCACGCTCCAGATTACGTACGCCCGCTTCGCGGGTGTAGCGCCGGATCACGAGCAGCAATGCGTCGTCGTCGATCGACCACTCCTTCGAGTCCAGTCCGTGCTTGGAGATCGCGCTGGGGATCAGGTGCTTGCGGGCGATCTCGAGCTTTTCGGTCTCGGTGTAGCCCGCGATGCGGATGATCTCCATGCGGTCCATCAGCGGCCCGGGAATATTCAGCGTATTCGCGGTCGTGATGAACATGACGTTCGACAGGTCGTAGTCGACCTCCAGATAGTGATCGTTGAAGGTCGTGTTCTGCTCGGGGTCCAGGACCTCCAGCAGCGCCGACGACGGGTCACCCCGGAAGTCCGAGCCCATCTTGTCGATCTCGTCCAAGAGGAACAGCGGGTTCGAGGTCTTGGCCTTGCGCATCGACTGGATGATCTTGCCGGGCATCGAGCCGATATAGGTCCGGCGATGACCGCGGATCTCCGCCTCGTCGCGCACTCCGCCCAGCGACACGCGAACGAACTCGCGGCCGGTGGCCTTCGCGATCGACTTGCCGAGCGAGGTCTTGCCGACGCCGGGAGGTCCGACCAGGCACAGGATCGGGCCGGTCAGCTTGTTGGCGCGCGACTGCACCGCCAGATACTCGACGATACGGTCCTTGACCTTCTCCAGCCCATAGTGATCCGCATCCAGAACCGCCTGCGCGGCCTCCAGATCCTTCTTCACCTTGGACTTCTTGTTCCACGGGATCGACAGCAGCCAATCCAGATAGTTGCGCACGACGGTCGCTTCCGCGGACATCGGCGACATCTGGCGCAGCTTCTTCAGCTCATGCTGGGCCTTCTCGCGCGCTTCCTTGGAGAGCTTGGTCTTGTTGATGCGCTCTTCCAGATCGGCGAGCTCGTCGCGGCCGTCCTCGTCGCCCAGCTCCTTCTGAATGGCCTTCATCTGCTCATTCAGGTAGTACTCGCGCTGGGTCTTCTCCATCTGGCGCTTGACACGCGAGCGGATGCGCTTCTCGACCTGCAGCACCGAGATCTCGCTCTCCATCAGGCCCAGCACCTTCTCCAGGCGCGTGGTGACGGACAGCGTCTCCAGGATGCCCTGGCGATCGGCGATCTTGACGGCGAGATGCGAGGCGACGGTGTCGGCCAGCTTACCGAAATCGGTGATCGACTGAACGACGCCGACGACCTCTGCAGAGATCTTCTTGTTCAGCTTCACATAGCTCTCGAAATCCGACACGACGGAGCGCCCGAGTGCCTCGGCTTCGACCGACTTGGCGTCGGTGTCCTCGAGCGCAACGGCAGTGGCTTCGTAGTAGTCGGCACGATCGGTGTATTTCTCGACGCGCGCGCGCTCCAGGCCCTCGACCAGCACCTTCACGGTGCCGTCGGGCAGCTTCAGGAGTTGCAGCACGCTGGCGAGCGTCCCGGTCTCGTAGATCGCATCCGGAGCTGGATCGTCGTCGGACGCGTTCTTCTGCGTCGCGAGCATCACCAGCGCGTCGTTCTTCATCACCTCTTCGAGGGCGCGGATGGATTTCTCGCGGCCGACGAACAGCGGAACGATGTTGTGCGGGAAGACGACGATGTCGCGGAGCGGCAGAACCGGATAGGCGTGGCTCTCGCCGTAAACGATGGTCGGCCGGGGTTTGGGGGTCGTCATGGCCTGTTCCTTTTGTTTAGCCCCCTTGCACGCAGTCCGCCATCGTGCGCAACCGCCACAAGGTGCGATCTGATCCGGACATCACTGACGCGTCGATATCGCCCGCTTGTTTCGGATCGTTGTTGAGGCGAATCCCGGGATTGAGATTTGTATCGCCACGCGACATTAGGTGGCTATCGACCCGGGGGGTGTCAAGTATCGGTAAACACCCGCCAAAAATGGCTTTACGCGGCGGGACGCTGAAACGCTGCGATGCCGCGGACATGACGTCCGCGGCGATCGCCGATCTAATAAATCGAGGTCTTCTGTCTCTCGTACCAGCGCGCCTCACGCGCTGGCGCTGCTTTCCACCGCGCGATCGGAGCGATCGGCGTAAATGTACAGCGGGCGGGCGGTGCCCTCGACCACTTCACGCGAGATGACCACTTCCTCGACACCCTCGAGACCCGGCAGGTCGAACATCGTCTCGAGCAGGATGCTCTCGAGGATCGACCGCAGACCACGCGCGCCGGTCTTGCGCTCGATGGCCTTGCGCGCCACCGCGCCCAGCGCCTCGTCGGCGAAGGTGAGCTCGATGTTCTCCATCTCGAACAGCCGCTGATACTGCTTCACCAGCGCGTTCTTGGGCTCGGTCAGGATCTTCTTCAGCGAGTTCTCGTCGAGGTCCTCGAGCGTCGCAACGACCGGAAGACGGCCGACGAACTCGGGGATCAGGCCGTACTTCAGGAGATCCTCAGGCTCGACGTGACGGAAGATCTCGCCGGTGCGGCGGTCCTCCGGCGCCAGAACCTGGGCGGCGAAGCCGATCGAGGTCGACCGGCCGCGCGCCGAGATGATCTTCTCGAGGCCGGAGAACGCACCACCGCAGATGAACAGGATGTTGGTGGTGTCGACCTGCAGGAACTCCTGCTGCGGATGCTTGCGGCCGCCCTGCGGCGGAACCGACGCAACCGTACCCTCCATGATCTTGAGCAGCGCCTGCTGGACGCCCTCGCCCGACACGTCGCGGGTGATCGAGGGATTGTCCGACTTGCGACTGATCTTGTCGATCTCGTCGATGTAGACAATGCCACGCTGCGCGCGCTCGACATTGTAGTCGGCCGCCTGCAACAGCTTCAGGATGATATTCTCGACGTCCTCACCGACATAGCCGGCCTCGGTCAGGGTCGTCGCATCCGCCATCGTGAACGGCACGTCCAGGATGCGGGCGAGCGTCTGGGCGAGCAGCGTCTTGCCCGAGCCGGTCGGACCGATCAGCAGGATGTTCGACTTCGCGAGTTCGACGTCCGAGTGCTTGGTCTGGTGATTCAGCCGCTTGTAGTGGTTGTGGACGGCGACCGAGAGCACCTTCTTCGCATGGTTCTGACCGATCACGTAATCGTCGAGAACCTTGCAGATCTCCTTCGGGGTCGGAATCCCGTCGCGCGACTTGACCAGCGAGGACTTGTTCTCCTCGCGGATGATGTCCATGCAGAGTTCGACGCACTCGTCGCAGATGAAGACGGTTGGACCTGCGATCAGTTTGCGGACTTCGTGCTGGCTCTTGCCGCAGAACGAGCAATATAGCGTGTTCTTCGAGTCGCTCGTGCCGACCTTACTCATTCCTGTCTCCGTCCGCGGTTCGCTCTTGTCCGCTCGTTCGTCCCGATCCGGCACGGGCCGGACCAGACTGGTGAAAGAGCAAATTTCGTACCAAAATTAACACCTTGTTCTTCACCTGTCGTGCACCCACGACCTACGCGAATCCCCCACGATCCATAACTCGACACTCTAGCCAATCATGCTGTCATCCGACTATCAAGAATTCGCTAATCGGAGCACAGACCCTAGACCGTGACATTACCGTGATTTTGGGGCTTGACACGGCAATAACACGCGAAATCAGCGGAGCGTTGCGTGTTTGCCACGCCTATTTGCCGGCCGCACGGCAAGGTTGCGGCTCTTTTGGGACCCTACCTCAGCACCTTTGCCGACCGAAGCCGGTAAAGGAGCCGCCGTTACATCCCCCAGGCCCGTCCATCGGGCCCCGCGTCGCTTACTGTTGGCTCACTTGCCCATCGCCGCCGGATCTTCCGGCCGCTTGTCGATGACCTTGTCGATCAGGCCGAACTCCTGGGCGGCTTCCGCCGTGAGGAACTTGTCGCGCTCCAGGGCGTCCTCAATCGCCTTGTAGGGCTGGCCGGTGTGCTTGACGTAGATCTCGTTCAGCCGCTTCTTCAGGTTCAGGATCTCCTGGGCGTGCAGCATGATATCGGTCGCCTGGCCCTGGAACCCGCCGGACGGCTGATGCACCATGATGCGCGAGTTCGGCAGCGAGAAGCGCATGTCCTTGTGGCCGGCACAGAGCAGCAGCGAGCCCATCGAGGCCGCCTGGCCGGTGCACAGCGTCGACACCGCCGGACGGATGAACTGCATCGTGTCGTAGATCGCGAGGCCCGACGTCACCACGCCACCGGGCGAGTTGATGTACATCGCGATTTCCTTCTTCGGGTTCTCGGCCTCGAGGAACAGGAGCTGAGCGACGATCAGGGTCGCCATGCCGTCCTCGACCGGACCGGTCACGAAGATGATGCGCTCCTTCAGGAGGCGCGAGAAGATGTCGTAGGCGCGCTCGCCGCGGTTGGTCTGTTCGACCACCATAGGCACAAGGTTCATATAGGTTTCGACGGGATCGCGCATGAATCACCCAAGGGTTGGACCAGCAGTTGAGACGACCGGCCGCCGCAGGTGAGGCTCATTTCAACGAGCAGCGACGGACAGGTGTCCCGTGATGCAGAACTTCAAGACCGAGCCCACAGATATGGACCAATTTGCCGGTGACAAGACCGGGTGCCCTGGGCCGCCGCAAGCGAGGTCGTTGCCCTGTTCAAGCTGATTCCCGCGGCGGCGGCCAGCGCCGGAACCTGGACGACCGGCGCTTTCGCCGGTCAACCTTAATCTCGCGCTTATGTCGCGAACCCTACGATGGACAGCCTGATCAGGCCGCCTTGTCGCTGTCGTCGTCCTTGAACAGCTCGTCCTTGGAGACCTTCTTCTCGGTCACGTTGGCGAGTTCGAGGATGAAGTCGACGACCTTGTCCTCGTAGATTGGCGCGCGCAGCTGCGCGAGCGCCTGCGGGTTGCTGCGATAGAAGTCCCAGACCTCCTTCTCGCGGCCCGGCATCGAGCGCGCACGCTCGATCACGGCGCGGCTGACCTCGTCGTCGGTCACGGTGATCTTGTTCTTCTCGCCGATCTCCGACAGCACGAGGCCGAGGCGCACGCGGCGGTCGGCGATGGTGCGGTACTCCTCCTTCGCCTTGTCCTCGGTGGTGTTCTCGTCGGCGAAGGTCTTGCCGCTGGAATCCATCTCGGCCTTGACCGAGTTCCACATCAGGTTGAACTCCTCGTCGATCAGCGACGGCGGTGCATCGAACTTGTGGGTCTCGTCGAGACGGTCGAGCAGCGCGCGCTTGACGCGCTGGCGGGTCGCCTGGCTGAACTCGCCGGCGAGACGATCGCGCATCAACTGCTTCAGCTTGTCGAGCGATTCGAGGCCGAGCGTCTTGGCGAACTCATCGTCCACCACCTTGTCTTCGGGCGCCTCGATGGCGGTGGCGGTGGTTTCGAACTCCGCCGCCTTCCCGGCCAGCTCGTTGTTGAGATAATTGGTCGGGAACGTGACCTTCAGCGTGCGGGTCTCGCCGACGCCGATACCGATCAGCTGGTCCTCGAAGCCGGGAATGAAGGTGTTCGAGCCGATCACGACGTCGATGCCCTCACCCGTGCCGCCCTCGAAGGCGACGCCGTCGATCGTGCCCTTGAAGTTGATCTTCACGCGGTCACCGCTCGCGGCCTTCGCGCCCTCGGCCTTCGCCGCGTAGCTGCGGTTGGCATCGGCCAGGCGCTTGATCGCCTCGTCGACATCGGCATCGGTGATGTCGGCCACCGGCTTCTCGACCGAGAAGGTCTTGAAGTCGGCGAGCGCAATCGCCGGCACGACCTCGACGGCCACGGTGTAGGTCAGGTCCGACTGGCCGGAGAGGATCTTCTCGACCTCGGCCTCCTCCGTCGGCATCGTCACCTTCGGCTCGGTGGCGAGGCGGAAGCCGCGCTCGGTGAAGATCTGCGTGTTGGTGTCGCGGATGGTCTGGTCGATGGTCTCCGCCATGACCGACTTGCCATAGATCTTCTTCAGATGCGCGACCGGCACCTTGCCGGGGCGGAAGCCGTTGATGCGGACCTTGTCCTTGAGATCGACCAGCTTGGCGTCCGCCTTGGCGTCGAGATCCGCCGCCGGAACGCTGATCTGGAACTCGTGCTTCAAGCCTTCCGACAAGGTTTCTGTGACCTGCATGGCGTCAATCTTCTTCCGCTTCGGTCCGAACCCTTGCGATCCGGACACATCTGACTCAATTGTGGACGACGCGCAGCAAAAGGCTTTGCGCCGGTGGGATCGGCGGCCCCGCTTCTCTGTGCGAGAGAGCGGGTCTGCCGGTAAAACTTGGGGCAAACGCCGGAGAAGCGCTTGGTGCGGGCGGAGGGACTCGAACCCCCACAACTTTCGTCACTGGAACCTAAATCCAGCGCGTCTACCAGTTCCGCCACGCCCGCGTGAACTGCATCGATAGCCCGGCCGCGGTGCCGCGGGCGGCGCGGCTTATACCACGCACGAAACCGTCCGCAGCAAAAAAATGGGCTGTCGAAAGCACCACCGGCAGGCCGATCGACCGTGTCGCACGCACAGATAAGGGAAAACAGCATGATCCGCATCCCCCTCATCGCACGATGTTTTGTCGCATGACGGAACCGTCGGAGGGGCTCAGCCGCCGCGCCCTGCTCGGCGGCCTTGCGGCAGCCGGCGCGGCCTCGTTTGCCCGCTCGGCTCGGGCCGGTGGCCGAATCTCGGTTTCGTTGAGCGCTCGCGGCGAATCTCTCGTGCTGGCCCAGGGACGTTCGGCCAGCCCGCTCTGGCGGCTGGCTGCACCGGCCCCGGTGGTCCGGCTCGCCCGCGGCACGGCGCTCGACCTTGACCTTTCGAATGGCCTTTCGATCCCGGCCGCATTGTCCAGCCGCGGCCTCGCTTTGCCCGCACCGCTGCTGGCGCAGGCGGAGATCGGCCCCGGCGGCCGGGCCACCATTCCAGCCCTGGCGTCGCGCGCCGGGACCGGCCTGCTCGACCTGCGGCTGCTCGCCGACGCCGTGCCGATCCGCCCGCTGCCTGTCATCGTCGATGAGGCCGCGACGGTAACTGTCGACCGCGACGAAATTTTCCTGGTCGAGGATTTCAGGCTCAAGGCGGACGGCACCGCGGTTGCGCCAGGAACCGAAGCGCGAGACACCGAGCTCATCTACACCGTCAATGGGCACGTCCTGCCCGAGATCGCGCTGCGGACCCATGAGCGGGTCAGGCTGCGGTTCATCAACGGCTGTCAACGCGCTGTGATCGCGATCAAAATCGCCGACCTCGACGCCGTCCGCGTGATGGCCATCGACGGCCAGCCGGCCGAGCCTTTCCTGGCTCGAAATGGCGCGGTGGTGCTGCCGCCCGGCGGCCGCACCGACGTCTTCATCGACATGCCCGCCGCCAAGACGGTGCTGGCCGTGCTGCTGCACGACGGCAGCAATCCGCGTCCCCTCGCCCGGCTGGTGGCGTCGAGCGAGCCGCCGCTCCGTGCCGCCCCACCGCCGCCGGCGCCGCCTTTGCCGTCGAACGGGTTGCCGGACAAGCTGGACCTGAGGACCGCCGCTCGGGCCGAGCTCGCGCTCGACGGCGCCGGCTGGCAACCGCCCGCCGCGTTCAACGCCGCCGGCGCCCCCACCTTCCAGGCCAAGGCCGGCCAAGTGGTCGTGCTGGCATTGGCGAACAAGACCGCCGGCACCCATGTGGTCCACCTTCATGGCCAGCCGTTTCGGCTGCTCGACCGGCTCGACGACGGCTGGAAGCCCTATTGGCTCGACACGCTGGCGCTGGAGGCCGGCCAGACCCAGCGCATTGCATTCCTTGCCGAGCAATCCGGCCGATTCCTGGTCGAGAGCATGGCGACCAACTGGGCGGCGCCGCGGCTGCTGCGGTGGTATGAGATCAGGTGAGGAAACGAACCTGAGGGAACAGTCCCCATGACCACTGCCGCCATCACAGGGGTCACGGCGCGCGCCGTGATCACGCCCATGAAGCGCCCCCTGCGCAACGCGTTCGGGATCATCGACTCCGGACCGCTGGTGCTGATCGACGTCGCAACCGATCAGGGGGTTACCGGCCATTCCTACCTGTTCGCTTACACCAGGCTCGCCTTGAAACCGCTGCTGCATCTGGTCGAGGAGATCGGCCGAGAGCTCAAGGGCCAAGCCCTGGTCCCGTTCGACCTGATGAAACTCATGGACGCCAAATTCCGCCTGCTCGGCTGGCAGGGCCTCGTCGGCATGGCCGTCTCGGGCCTCGACATGGCGTTCTGGGATGCGCTCGGTCAGCTCGCGGGCAAGCCCGTCGTCGAGCTGCTCGGCGGCACGGCGCGGCCGATTCCGGCCTATGACAGCTATGGCGTGCTCGATGCCAAGGACGACGAGCGCACCTTGCGCGCCGCGCGCGACGAGCACGGCTTCCGCGCCATCAAGACCAAGGGCGGTCATGGCGATCTCGCGACCGACGAAGCGATGATCAAGGGCCTGCGCGCCCTGCTCGGCCCGGACACGGCGCTGATGCTCGACTTCAACCAGTCGCTCGATCCCGCTGAGGCGACACGTCGAATTACCAACCTTGCTGCCTACGACCTGACCTGGATCGAGGAGCCGGTGCCGCAGGAAAACCTCTCCGGCCATGCCCGGGTGCGCGAGCGCTCGGAGATCCCGATCCAGGCCGGCGAAAACTGGTGGTTTCCGCGCGGCTTTGCCGAGGCGATCGCCGCCGGCGCCTCCGACTTCATCATGCCCGACCTGATGAAGGTCGGCGGCATCACCGGCTGGCTCAACGTCGCGGGGCAAGCCGACGCCGCCTCGATCCCGATGTCGAGCCACATCCTGCCCGAGGCGAGCGCCCATGTGCTGGCAGTGACGCCGACGGCGCACTGGCTCGAGGTGCTGGACTTCGCCGGCGCCATTCTCGCCGAGCCGCTGCGGGTGGTGGATGGCAAGGTGACAGCCAAAGGTCCCGGCCTCGGCCTCGCCTGGAACGAGAGCGCGGTGGCGAAATATCAGGTGACGTGAGCACAGCCAAGAGCAGGACGCGCCGTCGCCGCCTCACCCCCAACTGTCATCACCCGCGACCGGGCGATCCGGTACGCCGAGACATCGGTGGCTAAATCGATAGGCCGCGGCGTACTGGATGCCCGCCTTCGCGGGCATGACAGCGTGGTTGAGGCGACGACTCGCCCCTAATCAATACTCGACGCCGAACCGGTCATAGAGCCGCCGGAACACCGCAGGCAAGGTCTCCGTCAGATCCTCCGCGATCAGCCCCGGTCCCGCCTCGTTGCCCGCCTCGCCATGCATCCAGACGCCGATGCAGGCGGCCTCGAACGCCGGCACACCCTGCGCCAGCAAGCCGGCGATGATGCCGGCGAGCACGTCGCCGGCGCCGGCGGTGGCGAGCCAGGGCGGCGCGTTGGCGGCGATCGCGGCGCGGCCGTCGGGCGCGGCCACCGTCGTGTCGGCGCCCTTCAACAGCACCACGGCGCCGCAGCGCACGGCCGCCGCGCGGACGCGCTCCAGCTTGGAGCGGCCGGGATGCTTGTTGCTGAGATCCGAGAACAGGCGCGGGAATTCGCCCTCGTGCGGCGTCAGCACGATCTGCGCGTCGGCCATCGCCCTGATCTGCTCGAACAACCGCTCCGGCGCATCGGCGAAGCTCGTCAATGCGTCGGCATCGAGCACGAGATGACGCTGCGCCGACAGCGCGGTGAAGACGAGGTCGCGCGTGCGCTCGCTGACGCCCGTTCCGGGCCCGATGATGCAGGTGTTGTAGCGCTTGTCGCCGAGCAGCTCGCCGAACTCGATCGCGGTGTCGGCGGCGCGCACCATCACCGCCGTCAGCGCCGCAGCATTGACCGCCAGCGCATCGCGCGGCGAGGCCAGCGTGACCAGGCCGGCGCCCGCCCGCAATGCGGCCCGCGCGGCCATCCGCGCCGCGCCCGTGGCGGTGACGTCGCCGGACATCGCCAGCACGTGCCCGCGGGCGTATTTGTGGCCGTCGATGCGTGGCACCGGAAAATGGCCCTGCCACAGCTCGGGATCGTTCTCGAAGGCCTGCGGCCTGATCTCGGCGAGCACCTGGGGATCGATGCCGATGTCGGCGAGCCGGACGCGCCCGCAATGCTGGCGGCCCGGCAGCAGCAGGTGCGCCGGCTTCTTGCGGAAGAAGGTCACCGTCTCGGTGGCGCGGACCGCGATGCCCATCACCGCGGCCGTGGTGCCGTTGATGCCGCTCGGCAGGTCGACGGCGAGCACCGGCGCGCCATTGCCGTTGATCGCTGCGATGACGTCATGGGGCTCGCCGGTGACGGGCCGGCTGAGACCTGCGCCGAACAGCGCGTCGATGATCAGCGCCGGCTTGCCGATCGCCTGCGGCGTGAACGGCAGCACCGGAAACTTCCAGCCCTTGGCGGCGGAGGCCGCGTCGCCGTGCAGCGCGTCGCGCTCGCACATCAGGATGACCGACACGTCCCTGCCCTGCGCGGCGAGCTCGGCCGCGGCAACGAAGCCGTCGCCGCCATTGTTGCCCGGCCCACACACGACCACGATCGGCCCGGTCTCGACCAGGTCCATGGCCGCCTCGGCCACCGCCTGTCCGGCGCTCAGCATCAGCGAAAAGCCCGGCGTGCCGGCCGCGATGGTCAGCCGGTCGGCGCGCTCCATTTCGCTCGTGGTCAAGATGTCCATTACCGCTCTCGTCCCCAGCCGCCGTCTTGCGCCGGCTGCGTGATGTCGTCCCCGTCGCCTCGCAGCGGACGTCGGCGCCCCGTCCCTCGGAGCCGGTGCGGGCGAATCCCGCGCTCCCTATTGCCGCGGCAGCCCGCAACTTCCAAGGGCGCTGCACATCTGGCAAGACGCAACGAAACCCGGCACGTCGCCTTTTCCCTGGGCATTTCGGACAACGCGCGGCTCCGCCGTCAAGACCTGCACAATGTTTGATCTGTTTGCCTAATCTCAAGGCTCCGGTATTCTAGACGTTCCTTGAGGGAATCGTCGGGTGCTGGTGAAATGCCTGAATATCGGCTCCATTTGGGCCCGTTAACGACTTGGCATAGACCCTGCTTTTGTGGAGCCACTTCGGCACGGGGCAAGTCGGGCAATCAATCACCGGGCCTCCGCCGGAGAGTGTTGGGCCCGGTAACGAAATGATCGAACGACTTGCGCGTGGGCGCAGCCTGACGATGACCCACATGTTGTTTATAGCGGAATGCCCGGGAGGCGCTCAGTGAAGAAGATCGAAGCCATCATCAAGCCGTTCAAGCTCGACGAGGTGAAGGAGGCGCTTCAGGAGGTGGGACTTCAGGGCATCACCGTTACCGAAGCGAAGGGTTTCGGCCGGCAAAAAGGCCATGCCGAGCTCTACCGGGGCGCCGAATACATCGTTGATTTCCTGCCCAAGGTGAAGATCGAGATCGTGATCGGCGACGATTTGGTCGAGCGCGCGATCGAGGCGATCCGCCGCGCCGCCCAGACCGGCCGCATCGGCGACGGCAAGATCTTCGTGTCCAACATCGAGGAAGCCATCCGCATCCGAACCGGAGAATCCGGGCTGGACGCGATCTAGCCTGACCGGGGGGCCTCAACGGACCGTCCGCTCCGGGCCCCCCACGGAACGTTTGCTGCGCCAGCAGCCCCCACGGCAGCTCGAGTGTCCTCTGCGAGGCGCTTGCACGCGGCCGTTTTGCCGTTTCCGATGTTGTCTTGGCTCCCGCACGAGGCTATGGAGCATGACCCGCGGACGCCGTCCCGCGCCGGGCCGTGACGTTATAAGCCAAGAGGGGTATTCATGAAGACCGCCAAGGACGTCTTGAAAGCAATCAAGGACAATGACGTCAAATACGTCGACCTCCGCTTCACCGACCCGCGGGGCAAGTGGCAGCACGTGACCTTCGACGTCAGCATGATCGACGAAGACATTTTTGCCGAAGGCACGATGTTCGACGGCTCCTCGATCGCCGGCTGGAAGGCGATCAATGAATCCGACATGTGCCTGATGCCCGACCCGGTGACCGCGACGATCGATCCGTTCTTCGCCGAGACCACCATGATCATCACCTGCGACGTGCTCGAGCCGACCACCGGCGAGCCGTACAACCGCGACCCCCGCGGCATCGCCAAGAAGGCTGAGGCGATGGTGAAGTCGATGGGCGTGGGCGACACCGTGTTCGTCGGCCCCGAAGCCGAGTTCTTCGTATTCGACGACGTGCGCTACAGCTCGTCGCCGTACAACACCGGCTTCCGCCTGGACTCCTCGGAGCTGCCGACCAACTCCGACACCGAATATGAGGGCGGCAATCTCGGCCACCGCATCCGCACCAAGGCGGGCTATTTCCCGGTGCCGCCGCAGGACTCGGTGCAGGACATGCGCTCGGAGATGCTCGGCGCCATGGCGCGCATGGGCGTCAAGGTCGAGAAGCACCATCACGAAGTGGCGTCGGCCCAGCACGAGCTCGGCATGAAGTTCGACACGCTGACCTTGATGGCCGACCAGATGCAGATCTACAAATACTGCATCCATCAGGTCGCGCACATCTACGGCAAGACCGCCACCTTCATGCCGAAGCCGGTCTATGGCGACAACGGCTCGGGCATGCACGTCCACCAGTCGATCTGGAAGGACGGCAAGCCGGTGTTCGCGGGCAACAAGTACTCCGACCTGTCGGAGACCTGCCTGTCCTACATCGCCGGCATCATCAAGCACGCCAAGGCCATCAACGCCTTCACCAACCCGTCGACCAACTCCTACAAGCGTCTGGTCCCGGGCTATGAGGCGCCGGTGCTGCTCGCCTACTCCGCGCGCAACCGCTCGGCGTCCTGCCGCATCCCCTATACCTCGTCGCCGAAGGCCAAGCGCGTCGAGGTCCGCTTCCCCGATCCGCTCGCCAATCCCTATCTCGGCTTTGCCGCGATGCTGATGGCCGGCCTCGACGGCGTGAAGAACAAGCTCGATCCGGGCCCGGCGATGGACAAGGACCTCTACGACCTGCCGAAGGAGGAGCTGAAGCAGATCCCGACCGTCTGCGGCAGCTTGCGCGAGGCGCTCGAGAACCTCGACAAGGACCGCGCCTTCCTGAAGGCCGGCGGCGTGTTCGACGACGACTTCATCGACAGCTACATCGCGCTGAAGATGACCGAGGTCGAGCGCTTCGAAATGACCCCGCACCCGGTCGAATTCGACATGTACTACTCGGGCTGACAGCCCGATTGATCGGCGGATGACGACACCAGGGCGCCCCTCACGGGGCGCCCTTTTCATTGGTGTCGCAGTGCCGTGCTGCGAATGCCAAGGCCGGCATGAGCGCCAGAACGGCGGTACGACATTCCTCCCAATGACGAATAGGGACAGGCGCAAGGAATAGATCGGGCCGGAATGAGTTTCTATCCCTGTGATCCACATGCATTGGGAGATTTCGAATGACCAGGCTTTCGATCTCGCGCCTCTTCCTGACCGCCGCAATCTCACTCGCGGCGATCTCGTCCGCCAGCGCGGCGCCTCCAACCAAGAGCGGCAGCAGCACGAAGGGTGACATCCTCACCGACAACAAGGGCATGACGCTCTACACGTTCGACAAGGACGTCGACGGCAAATCAGCCTGCAACGGTCCCTGCGCGACCAACTGGCCGGTCCTGAAAGCCGAAGCCAGCGACAAGGCCGACGCCAACTACACCATCATCACCCGGGACGACGGCTCCAGGCAGTGGGCTTACAAGGGCAAGCCGCTCTACACCTTCGCCAAGGATCAGAAGCCCGGCGACATCACAGGCGACGGCTTCCTGAACAACGCCTGGCATCTCGCAAAGCCCTGAGCGGAGCTGCGCTCTCGCCACGCGCGGGACGAACTGCACGGATTGGGCTTGGCCGTAGGAGACGGCCGCTCTCGGAGAATCCGCCGGACGCGCCTGCGACCGGCGCCCATTGACGAGCGCTGCGTTGTCGTGGCTATCGAGAAACGCGGCAAGCTTTCCTGATGGAGATCTTGCCGCACCACCCCTGCCCCCAGCGCCCTTCACCGGGCGCCTTTTGTTGGTGGCTGCTCATCTACGATGATCCAACGGGACTCGTCCTTCGAGACGCTCGGCTATCGCCAAGCTCCTTAAGGATGAGGAGATGGAGGTCGCGCGAGGCCGCGGTTTCTCCTCATGGTGAGGAGGCGCGCGCCCATGAGTCAATGAGATCATCCGACAGAAGTGCGCGCCGTCTCGAACCATGAGGCCCGAGGGCGCATTCAGCCGCTATTTCTCGGGAAACCTCACCACGATCTGCTCGACCACCGGTCCCCATTTGCGCAACTCCGCCTTGTCGGATGCGATCACCGATCGGGTTTCCCTCGTGGTCGTCACTGCCGAAGCGAACGCTGACGGAGCATCCACCCGGCAAAGGACGGCTCAGCGTGCCGCCTTTCCAGTCGACAACGAAGCCGCCACCATCGGTGAAGAACTCGCGGATCAGAAACGGCCTGCCATTGATCTTCTGCACCTCGGCCAAAGTGGAGCCGAGCGTCACGCCGGCAACGTTCCAATGACTCGTCTTGGAGTCGATCAAGGTGAGACGTGACACCCGCCGCATCGTCTCGTCAGCAAAGCCGATCTCGATACGCCAGTCCGGCACTTTTGGCGACAGCACGACGCCTTGATAGGTGATGTCCTCCACCCCGGTGAACAACTGGTCGTCTACCACCGCCTCCTGGCCGTAGCGCTGCATCAGGCTCTTGGCGGAGTCCGTGACCGACACCGGCGAGGTGCAGGTGATCGGCCCATCGGCAGGCGGCGCGGTCTGTGCCCATGCCGGCGCAGCCAGAAGCATCAACAACAAGCTCGTTCGGCGCATGCTCATCCCGGTCAGTCCTGCGACTATGAAGCCATCACTTCGCGGCGAAATTGATGCCGATCTCGGTGACGACGGGCGCGAATTTCACCAGCGCCGGATTGTCGGACGACACCTTCACGCCATCGCCCGAGAGCGCTCGCGGTGGGTCCTTGTCCTTGCCGAAGCGCACGGTGATCGAGCAGCCGCCCGGCAGGATGCGTCCCAGCGCGCCGTTCTTGAAGTCGGTGACGAAGCCGCCATAGTCCCAGCCGAAGCCGCTCACGACGAACGACTTGCCATTGGCCTTCTGGACCTCGACGAGGCTGGCCCCGATGGTGATGCCGGCCACGCTCCAGCGGCTCGTCTTGGCCGTATCGCGCAAGGTGAGCCCGGACACCGTCGCGACCTTATCGTCGATGAAGCCGACCTCGATGCGCCGGTCCATCGCCCGCGGAAACAGCACGAGGCCCTTGTAGGTCTCGCCCTCGGCGCCCGGCAGATCCTGAACCACGGCCTCGTCGCCATAGCGCTGCTTGAGGCTGTTTGCCGAATCGGTGGCCGCGACCGGCGACGAGCAGGTGATCGGGCCTTCCATCGGCGGCGTGCCTTGGGCCAAGGCCGGAGCGGCGAGGAGCACAATGGCGACAGTCAGGACGTGGCGCATCACGGATTCCTTGTGACGAGCTCACGATGAGCCGTCTCTGCAGCTTCGTCTGCCGTTTTGGAAACCCGGTTCAGCCCCGACGTCAGGATGACAGCTGCCGCTTCCTCACCGCCTCACCGAACGCCTCGAACAGCTTGCGATTGATCGGGTTCTTCTGCGGGTCATATTCGGCATGCCATTGCACGCCGAGCGCAAAGGATGGCGCGTCCGCGATGCGGATGGCCTCGATGGTGCCGTCCTCGGCGATGCCCTCGATCACGACGCGGTCGCCCGGCTCCAGGATGCCCTGACCATGCAGCGAATTGACCTTGATGCTGTCGCAACCGAGGATGCTGGCGAAGGCACCGCCCGGCGCGAGCCGCACCTCGTGGCGATCGGCGAACACGACGTTGGGATCGGGATGGATCTCGCCGTTCTCCAGCCTCGGCATGCGGTGGTTCATGCGGCCGGGAATTTCGCGAATCTCCGGATGCAGCGAGCCGCCGAAGGCGACGTTCATCTCCTGCAAGCCGCGGCAGATGCCGAACAGCGGGATGCCTCTGGAGACGCAGGCTTCCGACAGCTGCAGCGCGACCTCGTCGCGATGGACGTCGTAGGGCTCGTGCTTGAGGCTCGGCTCGGTGTTGAAGCGGGTCGGGTGCACGTTGGCGCGGGCGCCGGTCAGCACCACGCCGTCGACGACATCGAGCAGCGCGGCGATGTCGGTGATCTCGGGAACGCCGGCAAACATCAGCGGTAGCGCGCCCGCGACCTCGGCCACGGCGCTCAGGTTGCGCTCGCCCACCATCTGCACGGTGAACCTGTTCTCGACGCGATGGCTGTTGCCGATCACGCCGACCACCGGACGTTTCATTGTTTTTGTTTCTCTCCCCTCTTATGTGGCCGTTGGCGGCCGCGTCCGCCAGTGTGGCAGGCACAAATCATGCCTGCGTCGCACGGCAGGATCAACATATGGCCACGCGGGTCCCCAATGCCAATTCCGACACCCCCGCAAGCGTCCTGCAGCACCCCGCTTCCCCAAGCCTGTGCTTGATCCGCCAGCCGTTTTCGCCAATGTGTGGGGGCCGATCAGCACAGAGGATGCCTCATGACCGCCCCCGCCGACCCACGCCTCCAGGCCCGCAGCGACCTGGCCTGGGCCATTGCCGTGGGCGGCATCGGGGTAACCCTGTTCATGGCCGGCATGGCCTTCACCTGGTATTACGCGGCTGCGATCTTCCTGTTGTTCGCGGGCATGCTGCTCGGCGTCGCGCTCAACGCGATGACCAGCCTGCTCGGCCGCGTCCTGCCCTGGCCGCATCCGGCGCGGCTCGTCATCGTCTGCCTGGCGCTCGCGGCCGTGCTCGTCGGCATCGTCTTCCTCGGCGGCACCACCATCGCGGACCAGGCCAAGGTGCTGAGCGATACGATCAAGTCGCAGCTCGGCAACATCAAGGGCTTCCTCGACCGCAACGGCATCGACACCAGCTTCTTCGACTTCAACGCCGCGAGCACGGCCACTGCCGCGCCTGATGGCGGCTCGACCACACCGACCCAGACGCCGTCCCATGGCCTGCCGGGCGGCCTGCCCTCGCCGAGCGCGCTGGCCTCCTCCGGCGGCGCCATCGTCAGCCAGACCTTCAAGCTGCTGCTCGGCACCGTCAGCGCCGTCGGCAACTTCTTCATCGTGCTGTTCCTGGGATTGGCCTTCGCGGCCCAGCCGGCGGTCTACCGCAGCGGATTGCTTTTCCTGGCGCCGGCGAAGTACCGGGACCAGGCCACCGTGATCGTGGACCGCATCAGCTACACGCTGGAACGCTGGCTGATCGCCCAGATCACGACGATGTTCGCAGTCTTCCTCGTCACCTGGATCGGCCTCGCCATCATCGGCGTGCAGAGCTCGTTCATCCTGGGCATCCAGGCCGGCCTGCTGGCGTTCATTCCGACCGTCGGCGCGATCATCGCCGGCGTCATCGTGGTGCTGGCGAGCCTCGCCTCCGGCTGGGTCGCTGCGGTCAGCGCCTTCGTGCTGTTCCTCGGCGTGCACGCGATGGAGAGCTACGTGCTGACGCCGCTGATCCAGCGCCAGGCGCTGGACATCCCGCCGGCCACGCTGTTTGCGTTCCAGATCCTGCTCGGCATCGTGTTCGGCGTCTGGGGCCTGACCCTGGCGCTGCCGCTGATGGCGATCGCCAAGGTCATGATCGACTATTTCAAGAGCGACCGCCGCACCAAGGACGCCGCGGCCGCGATCTGAGGCCCGGTCAGAGCCCGCTCAGCCGGCCGGCATCGCGGTCTCGACCAGCTTGGCCCAATAGCTGATGCCGTGCGGGATCACGTCGTCGTTGAAATCATATTCCGGGTGATGCACGCCGGCCCCATCGCCGATGCCCATGAAGACGAACGCGCCGGGCCGCGCCTGCAGCATGTAGGCGAAGTCCTCGCCGCCGAGCCGGGGCGGCATGTCGGTGATGACCTGTTCCGGCCCGACGACGCTGCGCGCCACGTCGGCCGCGAACGCAGTCTGCTCCGCATGGTTGATGACGACCGGATAGCCCCATTCGTAGTCGATCTCCGCCTCCACGCCCATGCCGCTCGCGAGCGCCGTCACCAGGCCCTTGAAGCGTTCGTCCATCAAGCGGCGGATGTCCTCATCGAGCGTGCGCACGGTGCCGCCAATGACAGCGGTCTGCGGAATGATGTTGTCGGCGGTCGTCCCCGCGTGAAAGCGCGTGATCGACAGCACCGCGCTTTCGACCGGATCGACGTTGCGCGCCACGATCGTCTGCAGCGCGGTCACGATCTGCGCGCCGGCGATGATCGGATCGACGCATTTGTTCGGCCGCGCGGCGTGGCCGCCGAGGCCCTTCAGACGCACCTCGAAGGTGTCGGCCGCGGCCATCACCGCGCCGGTGCGCGTCGCGACCGTTCCGAGCGGCAGGCCCGGCGCATTGTGCAGGCCGTAGACCTCCTCGATGCCGAAGCGCTCCATCAGGCCATCCTCGACCATCGCACGGCCACCGGCCCCACCCTCCTCGGCTGGCTGGAAGATGACGATGGCCGTGCCGGCGAAGTTGCGCGTCTCGGCGAGATAGCGCGCCGCGCCCAGCAGCATCGCGGTGTGGCCGTCATGGCCGCAGGCGTGCATCTTGCCGGGAATGGTGGACTTGTGCGGGATGTCGCTGACCTCCTGCAGCGGCAGCGCGTCCATGTCGGCGCGCAGGCCGATCACCCGCGGCGACGACTCGCGGCCGCGGATGACGCCGACGACGCCGGTCCGGCCGATGCCGGTGACGACCTCGTCGACACCGAACGAGGTCAAGAGCTCGGCGACGCGCCCGGCCGTCCGATGCACCTCATATTGGAGCTCGGGATGCTGGTGGAAATCGCGGCGCCAGACCTTGGCGTCTTCCGCCAGCTCGGCGGCGCGGTTGATGATCGGCATGACGGAGTTCCAGAAAATGAGGAGCGCGTCATGGCGACGCGCATGTCATCCCATTGCATGTCGGGCCACGGCAAAAGACAAGCGCTATCAGCACATGCGATGCTGCGCAGCCTGCATTGCCGCGGCGACGCGGCCGCGCGAAACGCCTGAGCCGATCCTGCTTATGATCGAAGGCCGCGCAGCTCGCGCGCGAGGTTGGCCCGCGCCTTCTGGTCGAGCGCAGCGGCAAAGCCCGCATCTGGATAGATCACGGGGCGCCGCGCGAACCGCTCCAGCACCGCCGCGCGCCCGGCGCGGTAGGCGTCGTCCGGCACATGCGCATATTCGCGCCGGATCGCATCCGCGTAGACGTCGTAGCTGGCCTCGTCGGCGCCGAGAATGGCGAGATCGATCGAGACGAGCAGCGCGCCCAGCCGATCGTCGGGCGCGACATCGTGCGTCCGGGTCAGCCGGATCAGGCGTCCGACCTCGTCGCGCAGCTCGGGCGCGACGTGACGCTCGGCAAGGATGGCGCTCTGCTCTTCATTGTCGGACCGCGTGGGATCATACACGGCGTCGTGCCACCAGATCGCCAGCGTCAGGACCTCGCGCTCGCGGACGCTGAGGTCCGCGACGCGATCGAGCTGGTCCAGGCAATCCTGGACGTGGCGAAGATCGTGGTAGTGCCGTCCCCCGGCAGAGTAGGCTTCGACCAGATCGTCGTGCGTCATGTTGTGTTCCGTGGCGGAGCAGCGCTGACGCGCGGCCTCAGCCGGCCGAGGTCAGCACCGTCTCGGTGTGCTCGACATCCGGAGGATTGGCAAAATACTGCCCGACCAGGCCACGCCATTCGGTGAAGTTCTCCGAGCCGCGGAAATCGACCGTGTGGTTCTCGAGCGTTTCCCACTTCACCATCAGGCGGTAGCGCTGCGGCTTCTCGATCGATTTGTGCAGCTCGAAGCCGTGAAAGCCCTTGGAGCGGCCGAAGGCGGCGCGTGCTTTCGCGACCGCGGCCTCGAAATCCTTCTCCGTGCCCGGCTTGACGTCGATCTGGGCGATTTCCGTGATCATGTTCTGTCGGCCTCCCCTGGTGTGGGCCGCTTGTCTAGCCCAGACCTCGGGAGAGCGAAAGCCGCACCTCAGCTGGACAACACCGCCTCTCCCGACTGCGGCAGGCTGGCAGCCGCGGCAGCGCGCTGGCGGCGGTAGCGGTCGAGCGACAGCGGCAGCTCCGCCGAGGCCTCGACCCGGTTGCGACCGGAGCGCTTGGCCTTGTAGAGCGCGGTATCGGCGGCCGCGAGCAGCACGTCGAGATCGGTCCCGCCCGGCCCGCCGGCAACGCCGATGCTGACGGTGGTATCGACCGGCTTGTCCTCGCACACCACGCCGGAGGCCGCGAACGCCTCGCGGACACGCTCGGCGGCGACCATGGCCTCTTCGATGGAACAGGGCAGAAGTGCTGCGAACTCCTCGCCGCCGATCCGGCCCGAGAGATCGGTGAGGCGTAGATTGTTGACCACGACGTTTGCGAACAGCTTCAGGACCTCGTCGCCCTCGGCGTGACCGAAGCGGTCGTTGATCGACTTGAAATGATCGATGTCGAAGATCAGCACGCTGACCGGGCGCTGCTCGCGCGCCTCGCGCTCGATCAGCTGCGCGCAGGACTCGGCAAAGCCGCGGCGGTTGAGCAGGCCCGTCAGCGGGTCGGTGGTCGCCGCGCGCTTGTGGGCGCTGACGATGCGCTCGGACACCAGCATGAAGATCACGAACACGGTGCCGACCGCATACAGCACGAGTTCGATCGAGAAGATCGTGACCCAGGCGGCGGCGAAGGCGCCGTCGGAATCGCGCAGCATGTTGCCGAGCAGGATCGGCAACATCAGCACGAAGCCATGCATCACCGGTACGATCAGCGCCGGCCAGCGCTTGTGCAGGGTCCGCCGCCGCTCCTGCCACAGCTCGGCCGCGGTCAGCATGGCGTAGATCACGACGATCGCTGCGCCGATCGTCAGCCGCAGCGCCTGCGCCGACGCATCGAGCAGCATGCCGCTGGCGATCCAGACCGTCGCGCCGAGCACGAGCCCGGGCACGCTCGCCGGCTTGCCGTGGAACACGCGCGCGGCGTTCCACACCATGGCGGTGGCGATCAGGCCGATGGAGCTCAGGAACAGCGACACCACCTCGCCGTAGAGCTCGCCGATCAAGGTCCACAGCGCGATCGCGACCGCGCCGAGGACGTAGGCCGCGCCCCACCAGCGCAGCGCCGGCGTGTTCTCCTGCCGGCCGAAGTGGAGCAACATAGCGCCAAGCAGCGCTGCGACCATGGTCGCTACGATGTCGAGCGTCATGCTATCAAGCGCCATCGATCACCTCGCTTGCTGCGGCGGCGCGGAAATTCAGGGTTAGCGCGGCCTTATCGCGATCAACCTAGCGGGCGGTTTGTTGGAAAGAGGTTTGCCTGGGATACCAAGTTTTCTCGAAAAGCTCGGCACAACTCGTCAGCAAATTGCTGCGCAAGAAATCTGCAAACAGGATTCAAAAATGCCGGGGCAATCCGCGCGACCGCCCGCCCTGATTGTACACGGCACAGCGTCATTCATTGATAGTTGTGCGCCCCATCGTGCGGAATCAATGGTTTCCCGTCCTGCGGCGAACACTCATCGAAACGATAAGAAACCTTCTCAAATTTGAGATCATCTCTCCCTAACACGTCCCGACCGCGGCGCGATCCGCCGCTCGAGGTGGGGACAAGGATGTCTTTCGACGACGATTCATCGAACAACAAGGCGGCCGCAGGCGATCATCCGGCGCGCGACCCGCAGCCGGCGCAGGGCGTCGATCGCCGCACCCTGCTGCGCAATGCCATGGGCGTCTCGGCGCTCGGCCTCGGCGCCAGCCTGCTGCCCGGCCAGGCGGCGCACGCGCATTGGCGCATGCACCGTCACCATCGTCACGTCACGACCAGCTTCGCGCTCGCCGTCCTTCCCGATACGCAGTTCTACTCGCGCTATGCGACGTCAGAAGAAGGCCAGGCCTATCAGCGGCAATATGGCAGCACGCCCTACCCCGCGCAGACGCAGTTCATCGTCGACAACGCCGCGAAGTACCACATCCCGTTCACGATCCACCTCGGCGACGTCGTCGACCAGTCCAAGCATCCGCAGCAATGGGCGGTCGCCGATGCCGCGATGAAGCTCTTAGAGAACGCCGGCCGGCCGTATTCGGTGCTCGCGGGCAATCACGACGTGCTTTCGGCGCTGGAATTCGAGAACGCGGCGAGCCAGGGCGCGGGCACCGATGCGCAGCGCGGCGCGTCCGAGCCTTATCTCACATGGTTTCCGACGAGCCGCGCCGCGAAGCAGCGGACCTTCCTGGAGCGGCATCCGAGCGGCTGGCACGAGGCGCATGTGTTCCATGCCTGCGGCGTCAGTTTCATGGTGCTGTCGCTGTCGTGGCGCGCCTCGGACGATGCGATCGCCTGGGCGCGCAGCATGATCGCGCGGCATCCGATGCTGCCGGTGATCCTCGCCAATCACCAGTTGCTGAACATCGCCAATGACGGCACGAGCCCGCTCGAGGTCGCCTACGGCCAGTACCTGTGGGAGAAGCTGATCCGCAGCAACGACCAGATCTTCATGACCCTGAACGGCCACTATCACGGTGGCGCGCTGCTGACGAAGATCAACGACTTCCATAACCCCGTCCATCAGATGGTGGTCGACTATCAGATGGCCTATCAGGGCGGCAACGGCCTGATGCGGCTGTACGAGTTCGACTTCACGGCCAACAAGATCGACGTCGCCTCGTTCTCGCCCTGGGTGGTCGAGAAGCCGAAGGACAGCCTGAAGCAGTTCGACCGCGCCTGGCTGTCCGAGGACAATCACGCGTTCTCGATTCCCGTCGACTTCCGCCGGCGTTTTTCACGCTTCACCAATTTCTGCCATCTGCCGGCCTTCGCCGGCACGCCGATCCTGCCGCGCCTCAAGCAGGATCTCTACGTCAACTACACCGAGGCGCCCGAACCGGTGGTGGTGCCGCCCGCGAACGAGCAGGACTATCCGCTCGTGGCCGAGACCGTTGCGCATTGGCGGATCACGTCGTCGGCGATCGGCAAGGCCGTGGCCGCCGGCACCGCGCTGTCGGACCTCACCGCCGCCAACCCGATGCAGCGCGCCACGCTGGCGGGTGCCGCGGAGGTCGCCGACGTCGTCTTCACAGCCGACAAGCATCGCCTGTCGTCGGCGCCGGGCAGCGTGCAGTTCCTCAACACGACCAAGCAGGGCGCCGGCCGCTTCAGCTGGTTCACGACCGCGGCCAACGCGCCGATCAACGCGGCAACGTTCGCATCCGGCTACACCGTCGAAGCCTTCATCAAGATCGATCCGAACTGGAAGGCCGCCGACCACGCCTGGTGCAACATCCTGACCCGCTTCGGCAACCGCGGCTGGCTGCCGGGCTATGCCGGCGGCGATCCGGAGTCACCGCCGATCCTGTTCGCCATCTCCAACCTGCGCGAGGTGCAGTGGGAGGTCGTGCCGTCGAGTTCGACCCGGCAGCCGCAGACCGACTGGTCCGGCGAGATCATGCTCGACACCTGGTATCACCTCGCGATCGTCAACGATCCCGCCGACAATTCGACCGTGCTCTACATCGAGGGCGCGCCGGTCGTGCGCAGCGTCATCGGCGGCAACGGCATCGCCTCGACGGCGGCGTCGCAGCCCTGGGCACTCGGCTGCGGCTGGTGGGACCGCGCCCCGTCGGACGGCTTCATCGGCAGCATCGGCGAGGTCCGCGTGGTGTCGAAACCGCTGGCGCCGAGCCAATGGCTGACCGCGCGCCGCGCCAGCGCCTGACCCGCGCAAGCCTGCGTCAAAAGCAAAACGGGCGCCCGCGAGGGCGCCCGTTCGTATTTGAAGCTGATGGATCCGGACGGAGCCGGAGCCAGGCGATCAGCGCTTCGAGAACTGGAAGGAGCGGCGGGCCTTGGCCTTGCCGTACTTCTTACGCTCGACGACGCGCGAGTCGCGGGTCAGGAAGCCGCCCTTCTTGAGGACGCCGCGCAGCTCCGGCTCGAAATTCGTCAGCGCCTTGGACAGGCCGTGACGGACCGCACCGGCCTGGCCGGACAGGCCGCCGCCGGCGACCGTGCAGATCACGTCGTACTGGCCCTTGCGGGCAGCGACGACCATCGGCTGCTCGATCATCATGCGCAGCACCGGACGGGCGAAGTAGACCTCGATGTCGCGGGTGTTGACGGTGACCTTGCCGGAGCCCGGCTTGATCCAGACGCGGGCGACCGCGTCCTTGCGCTTGCCGGTGGCATAGGCGCGGCCGAACTTGTCGACCTTCTTCTCATACTTCGGAGCGTCGGGAGCCGTGACGGCCCCCTTGAGCTGCGACAGCTGATCGAGAGACTGGATGCTTTCGGCCATCTTATGCGGCCCTCGTGTTCTTGCGGTTCAACTTGGCGATGTCGATCTTCTCGGGGTTCTGCGCTTCGTGCGGATGATCGGGTCCGCCATAGACACGCAGATTGCCCATCTGCACGCGGCCGAGCGGCCCGCGCGGGATCATGCGCTCGATGGCCTTCTCGATCACGCGCTCGGGGAAGCGGCCCTCGAGGATCTGGCGCGCGGTGCGCTCCTTGACGTGGCCGACATAGCCGGTGTGCTTGTAGTACACCTTCTGCTCGCGCTTGCGGCCGGTCAGCACGGCGTGCGCGGCATTGACGATGATGACGTTGTCGCCGCAGTCGACGTGCGGCGTGTAGATCGGGAGGTGCTTGCCGCGCAGCCGCATGGCGACCAGCGTGGCGAGACGGCCGACGACCAGACCCTTGGCGTCGATCACGACCCACTTCTTCTGGACCTCGGCCGGCTTTGCCGAAAAGGTTTTCATGAGAGATATCCGTGACAGGGAGAATGCGGCGCGGGTGACGCACCGAACTGATCGCAGCTTCTAGAGAAGCGGCCTGCATTCGTCAACGCCATCGGCGTCAAATTAATACAACAAAAACAGCAGCTTGCAAATATGGTGCAATAATACCCACGAAAACCCTACGCATTCGGAATGGAATAGGTCGCCGTGACATGGGCGATCGGATCGGGCGATTCCCCTGACAGCAGCGTGACTTCGCCGACCGCGAGCCGCTTGCCGAGCTTGAGCAGCCGCGCCTCCGCCAGCACATCGGCGCCGGCCGCGCCCTTGCGCAGGAAGTTGATGTTGAGATTCGTGGTCACGGCAAGACCGACCGGGCCGATCGCCGACAAGAGCACCACGTACATCGCGAAATCGGCCAGCGCCATCAATGTCGGCCCGGAGACGGTGCCGCCGGGGCGCAACATGCGCTCATTGAAGCGCTGGCGCATCCGGCAGCTCTTGCCGTCGGCGCTCTCGATCGAAATGTCACCGCCGGTGCGGAACGCCTGGGGAAATTCCGCGTGCAGGAACGCTTCCAGCTCCGCGATGGTCATCTTCGCCGTCATCTCTCCCCCTGCTCTCGTCGTTGCTCATCTGTTACATTAGCTGCATCGACGCGCCCATATGGAAATCGCAATGTCCGTCCCTGCCCTCGCCGACGCCGCCGATACGCCGATTCTGTTGCGCGAGATGGCGGGCCCCGTCGCCGTGCTCACGCTCAACCGCCCGGCACAGCGCAACAGCCTGTCGGAGCCGCTGATCGCAGAGCTGCATCAGGCCCTGGCCGAGATCGGCGCCGACAAGGCCGTGCGCGCCGTGGTGATCGCAGCGAATGGCCCTGCGTTCTGCGCCGGCCATGACCTCAAGGAACTCACCGCGCATCGCAGCGAGGCCGACCGCGGCCGCGCCTTCTTCGCCCGGCTGATGAACGCCTGCAGCGCGATGATGCAGGCGATCGTGCATCTGCCCAAGCCGGTTGTCGCGTCCGTGCAGGGCATCGCCACCGCCGCCGGCTGCCAACTGGTCGCGAGCTGCGATCTCGCCGTCGCCTCCGAGCGCGCCTCGTTCGCCACGCCCGGCGTCGACATCGGCCTGTTCTGCTCGACGCCGATGGTGGCGCTGTCGCGCAACGTACCCCGCAAGCAGGCGATGGAGATGCTGCTGACCGGCGAGCCGGTTCCCGCTGTCCGCGCCCGCGAATTGGGCCTCGTCAACCGCGTGGTCACGGCCGGCACGGAACGCGACACCGCGATTGCGCTGGCACAACAAGTGGCGCGCAAATCAGCCTATACGATCAAGCTCGGCAAGGAGGCATTCTACCGCCAGGCCGAGATGAGCCTTGCCGACGCCTATCGCTATGCGGCAGAGGTGATGACCGAAAACATGCTGGCCCGCGACGCGGAAGAAGGCATCGGCGCCTTCATCGAGAAGCGGACGCCGAATTGGCGGGACGAGTGAAGCTCGCCCTGCTCTCTCCTTCGTCATTGCGAGCGCAGCGAAGCAATCCAGAGTCCCGCCCGAGCCCCTGGATTGCTTCGTCGCAAGTGCTCCTCGCAATGACAGAAACTGAAACTGGCTCGTCATTCCGGGGCGCCCGGAGGGCGAGCCCGGAATCCATAACCACGATCGGGAGTATGGATTCCGGGCTCGTGCTGCGCACGCCCCGGAATGACAGCAACTAACAGATTGCACCGCTCATGAATCACGACACCTATCCCGACGACTACATCCGCGGCATTCTCAACGGCGTGAAGGTGATCGCGATGGTCGGCGCCTCGCCGTCGGAGATCCGGCCGAGCTTCTTCGCCTTCAAATATCTGGTGCAGCGCGGCTACGACATGATCCCGGTGAACCCCGGCCATGTCGGCAAGAGCCTGATGGGCCGCCCCTTCGTCGCCTCGCTCGCCGACATTGGCCGCCCGCTCGACATGGTCGACATCTTCCGGAGCTCGCAGCACATCATGCCCGTCGTCGACGAGGCGCTGAAGCTCTCACCTTTGCCGAAGGTGATCTGGATGCAGCTCGGCGCGCGTGACGATGCGGCGGCCGAAAAGGCCGAGGCCGCTGGACTGAAGGTCGTGATGAACCGCTGCCCCAAGATCGAATATGGCCGGCTGTCGTCGGAGATCTCCTGGATGGGCGTCAACTCGCGCACAATCAGCGCCAAGCGCGCGCCGATCCCGACGCAAGGCATGCGGCTGTCGCTGAACCGCACCAGCGTCGGCGGCGGCACGACGGCCGCGGCCGACCGCGCCGCGAAGGACAGAAGCGATCCCGCCTGACGCATCTGCGAAAGGAACGTGTCGCGACGACGGCGCGACACAGCAGCGCATTTCAAATCGGAGCGATCGGCGCCGGCAGCCTTGACGCCATCCTGGCCGCTGGCAAATGTCCTCCGCCGGGATGACGCGGAGGCGCACGATGCGCGCTATCGACACCGTCTCCCATCATCGATCCCTGCGCCAGCCGGCGCCGGCGCGCAACGGATCAAGCCAAGAGGAAACACCATGACCGAACGTCCCCCGGGATTTGCCACCCTTGCCATTCACGCCGGCGCCCAGCCCGACCCGACCACCGGCGCGCGGGCGACGCCGATCTACCAGACCACGTCGTTCGTGTTCAACGATGCCGACCACGCCGCCTCGCTGTTCGGGCTGCAGGCATTCGGCAACATCTACACCCGCATCGGCAACCCGACCAACGCCGTGCTGGAGGAGCGCGTCGCCGCGCTCGAGGGCGGCACCGCCGCGCTTGCCGTTGCCTCAGGCCATGCCGCGCAGGTCGTGGCGCTGCAGCAGTTGCTGTCCCCCGGCGACGAGTTCATCGCCGCGCGAAAACTCTATGGCGGCTCGATCAACCAGTTCACGCATTCGTTCAAGAGCTTTGGCTGGAACGTGGTGTGGGCCGACACCGATGACGTCGCGAGCTTCGAGGCGGCGGTGAGCCCACGCACCAAGGCTGTATTCATCGAGTCGATCGCCAATCCCGGCGGCACCATCACCGACATCGAGGCGGTCGCGCAGGTGGCGCGCAAGGCGGGCGTGCCGCTGATCGTCGACAACACCTTGGCTTCGCCCTACCTGATCCGCCCGATCGATCACGGCGCCGACATCGTGCTGCACTCGCTGACCAAGTTCCTTGGCGGCCACGGCAACTCGATCGGCGGCGTCATCGTCGATGCCGGCACCTTCGACTGGGCCGGCAGTGGCGACAAATATCCGATGCTGACGCAGCCGCGTCCCGAATATCACGGCATTCGCCTGCACGAGACGTTCGGCAATTTCGCCTTCGCGATCGCCTGCCGCGTGCTGGGCTTGCGTGATCTCGGACCGGCGCTGTCGCCATTCAACGCCTTCATGATCCTCACCGGCATCGAGACCCTGCCGCTGCGCATGCAGAAGCACTGCGACAATGCCAAGGCGGTCGCCGAATATCTCAGCAAGCATCCCGGCGTGGCCTCGGTGAACTACGCCGGCCTGCCCGAGGACAAGTATTACACGCTCGCCCGCAAATACTGCCCGAAGGGCGCCGGCGCCGTGTTCACCTTCTCGCTCAAGGGCGGCTACGACGCCGGCGTCAAGCTGGTGTCGAACCTGAAGCTGTTCTCGCATCTCGCCAATGTCGGCGACACCCGCTCGCTGGTGATCCACCCGGCCTCGACCACGCACAGCCAGCTCGACGACGCCGCGAAGATCAAGGCCGGCGCCGGCCCCGACATCGTCCGCATCTCCGTCGGCATCGAGGACAAGGAAGACCTGATCGCCGACCTCGAGCAGGCGCTGAGCGCGTAAGGCGCGTTTCGCTCCACGGATCGCGCCGCGCGTCGACATGCGGCATGACGAGCGCATCTCTCACCACGTCATGGCCGGGCTTGTCCCGGCCATTCATGTCTTTGCCCCGGCAATGACGACGTGGATGCGCGGGCCGTCGCCGCGCCGAAGGCGCTTCGGCCCCGCAGGCGGGAAAAGCCCGCGCATGACGAACAACTGACAGCTGAGGCAGCAAGCGGCCCCGAAAACAAAGAGAGCGCGGGCGGCCCCCTTGGGCTTCCGCGCTCTCCTTCGTCCCACGGCCGGGCCGTTGCCGGCTTCTCGGACCGCGCCCTCGTTAACTCCAGGTGATCATCTCATCAGCTGCAACAGGCGCGCGTGCATCTGGCCGGCCAGAGGCAGCGCGGAGGCCGCGATCAGCCGGCTCGCCGACAGCGCCTGCAGGCCGGCGGCGCGCTCGTCGATGGCAGCGAGTTCAGCGTTGACTAAGCCGGTCCGTGATTGGAGATTTTGGCGCGCCGACGCCGAAAACATGATCACCGACATGCTCGAAACCTTCTGGTCTGAGACTCTGATGAAATGCAGCAGAGATTTTCGCGCCCGGACGCAGCGGCCGGGCTGCATTCGGCCGACCTTCAAAATCGCCGGCAGCAGTAAACTTGCACCCGCAGAACTTAACAAAAGCTGAAAATGCCCGTCCTTCTACGGATGATTGCAGCCAACTGTCGGATGCCGGAAGGATTTCGTTAACCATACCCGGCTCATCCTGCCGCCCGTGGAATCGCCTTCCGGACCCGCGTGAAAGCAGCGGTGGATGTATCGCGAAGCGCCGACGCCACCCGAACAGAAGTCGAGGAGAGCAGGATGCGAACGTTGGTGATCATGATGCTGCTGGCGGCCATCGCGGCGAACGGCGTCGTGCTCGCGGCCGACCTGCCGGCCGTCCACGACAAGATCGTGCACACCAAGGCCCGCCGCGCCGTGAGAGCGCCGCCGCCGACGGTCGTCGTCGTCAGGGACCAGGACTCGCTGATCTCCCCGATGTGGCCCTCGACGCCGCTGCTGTTCGGCCGCCAGGAGCTGCCCGGCTATTACGGCCGCGCCTTCTCCTACGACTACCAGGGCCCCTATTACGGCGGCGAAGGCTATACCAACTACATGTTCCGCCTGCCCTACGCGTGTGGCGTGTATGGGTATTGCTGAGCGGGGTGCCGTTGGCATGTAAGTAGCCCGGATGGGCGAAGCGACATCCGGGACGACAAGGACGAGGTTCCGCATACCACCGAGGCTCGTGCGGACGACCGCAATAGCCGGCTATTTTGCGTAGGCACCGGCATAGCGCCCTGCGCGGATGCTCGCCAGGATCTCGGCTTCACGCTGTTCCTGCGCGCGGGCGGACTCGAGCAGCTCGGACGCGATCGCCGGCGCGAAAGCGACCACCCCGTCGGCGTCGGCGACCACGATATCGCCTGGCGTGACGATCATGCCGCCGATCGACACCGGCACGTTGATCTCACCCGGACCGTTCTTGTAGGGGCCGCGGTGATTGACCGCACGCGCGAACACGGGGAAGTCGGACTTCATCAGCACGCCGGAGTCCCTGATCGCGCCGTCGACGACGATCCCGGCCGCGCCGCGTTCCCTCGCGATGGCGGCGATGATCTCGCCGACCAATGCCCGCGTCTCGTCGCCGCCGCCATTGACGACGAGGACGTCGCCGGGCGTGATGAGATCGAGCGCGCGATGAATGAAGAGATTGTCCCCCGGCGCCGTATTCACGGTCAGCGCGATCCCGGCCATCGGCGAGCCCGTATAGAATGGCCGTAGACTGGCTGCACCAGGCAGCCGCTGAAGGTTGTCACTGATCACGGCCGTGGAAACGCTCTTGAACGCGGCGACGACCGCCGCATCGATCGGCGCACCAGGCTGCGCTTGTCCCTCACCCATTCTCGCTCCCCGTCTTGCACAGTCCAGAGCGTCGCCCGATAGCGACCCGCCTCGGCGGTGTAGGACTCGTCTTGAATTCAGAAAACCGATAAATGGAGATATCGATCCATCTCTTTTTTGAATGCGAAAAATGGTCACCCTGAAGCAGCTGGAAGCTTTGAACTGGATCGCGGAGCTCGGCACGTTCGAACGCGCCGCAGCCAAGCTGAACACGACGCAATCGGCGATCTCGAAGCGCATCCAGGAGCTGGAGGCCTCCGCGCGCGTTCCGCTGTTCGATCGCAGCCAGCGCGGGGCTCGCCTGACCGAACGTGGCGAGCAGATCCTTGCTCTTGGCCGGCAGATGTTGGCGTTGCAGGACCAGATCCTGGAGTTGAAGGACGGCCGGCAGTCACCGGCCCGCCGCCTGCGGCTCGGGGCGACGGAGCTGTCAGCGCTGACATGGCTGCCGCGTCTGGTTTCGGCGATTCGCGAAGCCCATCCGGCGGTGATGATCGAGCCTGAGGTCGAAACCTCCCGAAGCCTCTACGATCGGCTGATCGAGGGCAGCCTCGATCTCGTCGTCATCCCGGACGTCTTCTCCGACCCGGAGGTGACGTCGGTGCGGCTTGCCGAAGTGCAGAACGTGTGGACGGCGCGCCCCGGCCTGGTCAGATCGCGCCGGAGCCTCGATTTCGACGAGCTTGGTCATCATACGATTCTGATGCAGGGCCGTCGCTCGGGCTCCGGCCTCTTCGTCAACAAATGGCTCGCGGCCAACGGCGTCTCCTTCAAGCGCGCCATCTCGGTCGACAATCTGACTGCGCTGGTCGGGCTCGCCGTGGCCGGCCTCGGCATCAGCTATCTTCCGCAACGCTGTTTTCGTCCTCTGTTCGAGCAGAAGAAGCTGGTCATCCTGCCCGTCAAGCCGACGCTGCCGGCCGTGCCCTATGCGGCCATGTATCGCAACGACAGACCCTCGGCCTTCGCGGCCGCCGTAGCGGAGCTGGCGCGCCAGACCTGCGATTTCGGCCGTCAACTCGAAGGTTAGACCGGGTAGGTGAACCCGGCGACGACGCCCGGCGCGGCGATCCATCACCTCCAGGAATGAGAAAGAAGGCGGTTTTATCCCTTTTCATCCAGGCTGGACGCAGCGAGGCTGCATCGTCGCTGCGCGTGCAACGCTGCACGCGCGAAGAGGATTGCTGCGAGGAGAGGCTTTGATGCGCATTTGGGGACTTCTGCTGACGGCAGCGCTCGCTGCAAACGCCGCCGGCGCCGAGGAACTGACGGGCACGCTCCAGAAGATCAAAGAGACGAACAGGATATCGATCGGCTTCCAGGAATCGTCGGTGCCGTTCAGCTATCTCGACGGCAACCAGAAGCCGGTGGGCTACGCGCTCGACATCTGCGGCCGGATCGCGGATGCGGTCAAAAAGGAGCTGGGGCTTCCTGACCTCACGATCGAAACCGTTCCGGTGACGTCCTCCAATCGCATCCCGCTGATGACGAACGGCACGATCGACCTCCTGTGCGCCTCCACCACCAACAACGCCGAACGTCAGAAGCTCGTGGCCTTTGCCAATACGCACTTTCTCAGCGCCACACGCTATGCGGCCAAGAAATCGCTCTCGCTCCAGACGATCGACGACCTCAGGGGAAAGACGGCCGTCGCGATCGCCGGATCGACCAACATCGCCCAACTGAACAAGGTCAATGTCGAACGCAAGCTCGGCATCAACATCGTTCCGGCCAAGGACCAGGCCGAAGCGTTCCTGATGCTGGAGACCGACCGGGCTCAGGCCTATGTGCTCGACGACGTCCAGCTCGCGGTCGCCATCGCACGGTCGAAGGACCCGGCGGCGTACATGATCAGCAACGACGCATTCTCCAAGCCCGAACCTTTCGGCATCATGCTGCGCAAGGACGATGCGCCGTTCAAGGCCATCGCCGATCGCGTCACCGCCGAGCTCTATCAGAGCCCCGCCATCGAGGCGCTCTACAAGAAGTGGTTCGAATCACCGGTGCCGCCGACCGGGATCAACTTCAACTACCAGATGCCGGCCCCCCTGCGCGCCGCGTTCAAGTCGCCCAGCAGCAGTCCCGACCCGGACGCGTATGCGCCCGATTGAAGCCCGCGGTATCCGTGCAAACGGCAACGGCGGAGACAGCCTCATCCGCCGCGGTCGCCTGCGACAGACGGCCATCGGATATTGCCGAGATCAGCGGCGGCGTTCGAGAAGTCGTATTCGTTCTTCATTGGTTGAGAGCAGCTGTGATCTTGTTGATCCGCGCGCGCCAGTAACTCACTCCGCGACCACGACGCGCACGTCGAACTGCACGCCTGTCTCTGCCTGCAACACGCCGATCACGCCAAGCAGGTTCTCGGCCGTGGGATTGCCGGATGGCCCTAACATGCGCATCGGGCTCTTCGACGGCCGCCCGAGCGCGTTGCTCAACGCCTCGAAGCCGATCGTTGCGTTGATATACGCACGCAGGCCGGCGCGGCCGTCATCGACCTCTCCGCGCGGCAGCGCACTCACGGCTTCCTGGAACAACGCCTCGCGAAACGCCGGATCGCGGTCCGCGCGCGCCCGAACCGTGTCGCGGAAGTCTGATCGCCAAGGCATCATGAGGTGCTCGCATAAACTCCCAAAGAGCTATTTCGCAGCCTCGATCCGCTCAATATCCTCCTTGAGAAGCGTGTTGACCAATTCGGTCAACGAGACGCCCCGCGCGCTGGCCAGCCCGGTCAGGTGATCGAGCACATCAGGCTCGAGATGCACCGGAGGCAGCATTCGCGCGCCCTTGCGAAAGAACTTGCCGCGTTCGGCGTTCGAGAAATCGTATTCATCCTTCATCGGATCACCCATTCTCGTAGGAGCGGATTTCGCGCCGGGTCGGGCGACGGACAGAAATGATGCGGATCGCTGCGCGGTCTGCCGATAGCTCCGTGTACGTATGCACGACCAGCAGTAGCTCGTGAGCAATATTGCGTCCCATCGTAACCCATCGTTCCTCGCCTGCGCCAGATCCGTCATCGAGACGCGAGAGCGCCAACGGATCGCCGAAGATGCTCATCGCCCGCTCAAACGCAACGCCATGCTTGCGCAGATTGCTCTCTGCCTTGGCCGGATCCCAATCGAACTCGAATTGCATGGTCCGCCCCACCCGGTGATGTCCGCGACACGCCACGCTTGCCAAACGACGCAAATCAGCTTATGTTCTCTTTTTGTTCCTGTCCAGCCGAGGGGCGCTTCCGGATCGTCCAGTTGCGTAGGGCAGGAATGCGGTGGACGTGGCGGGCCGTGCGCGGACGAAAGTTCGCGCGGACGAGCGATCCGTTACGGACGGCGAAGTCGCGTGGTCCTGGCGCCCCGACGCTGGCGCTAAGTCTCGTGTCGGTGCTCAACGCATCGCGCGAGATGACGGGGGCAAGAGAGCCCGGTCCCCGGGGAGATCGCGTATAAGCGTTAAAACCATCGCGCGGGGAAGGCCGGATGTATCAGGCCGTACCTGTGGTGACCGCCGCGTGCTCTTTTCTTTGCACGCGGGCCATGGGTGCCGGCCAGGCATCCGGCCTTCCCTGCGCCCTCGCGTGTTTCGAGGGTGAAACGACCGGCAGAACTCGGCGTGATGGCGCGCGAGGAAGAGGATGTTTGTCTTCACATCATTGCGCAGCGTGCGTAGTCACGCTTGTTGGCTTGCGCGAATGTCTCTCCACCGTCATTCCGGGGCGTGCGCAGCACGAGCCCGGAATCCATTTTCCAGCGTGTCTCGCGGCTCAATGGATTCCGGGCTCGCCCTGCGGGCGCCCCGGAATGACGGCGGAGGTCGCTGCAACAGCGAGCGCGAGAACGCCCTACCCCGCCTGCCCGGCCGCCACGGCCGTCCGCGGCACGGCGACAACAGCGACACGTCGCGGCGACAGGCGTTCGGCTTGCAGCACGGCGAAGGTCAGCACGATGATGGCCGTGCCCTGATGCAGCAGCGCGAGCGAGATCGGCACCAGCGCCAGCAGGGTCAAGATCCCAAGCACGGCCTGCACCAGGATCGCGGCGAGCAGCCGGTGCGCGCCGCGCACCACGTCGCGGCCGACGCCGGCACGCATCACGTCGAAGGCGTGCCAGGCTGCCAATGCCAGCAGCGTGTAGGCGGTCATGCGATGCATGAACTGCACCGTCAGATCGTTCTCGAACAGATTGATCCACCACGGCGAATGGATCCACAGATTGGCCGCCTTCGGGATCAGGCCGCCGTCGATCTCCGGCCAGGTGTTGTAGACGAGGCCGGCGCGCAGGCCGGCGACCAGCGCGCCGAGATAGAGCTGCACGAAGGTGACGCCGACCAGCACCCAGGCCGTCAGCCGCAGCCGCGCCGGCACCTCGGCCTCCTCGCGCGGCGCGAGCCGCCGCAGCGTCCAGACGATCGACGCATAGATCAACAGCGCCAGCGAGAGGTGCGTCGCGAGACGGACCGGCGCCACCTCGGTGCGCTCCGTGAGGCCGGAGGCCACCATCCACCAGCCGACCGCGCCCTGCAGCGCGCCGAGGCCGAAGATCAGCCACAGCCTGCGGCCGAGCGGCCCGGAGACGGCGCCGCGCCACAGGAACCACAGGAAGGGCAGCAGGTAGACCATGCCGATGACCCGGCCGAGCAGCCGGTGGCTCCACTCCCACCAGAAGATCGTCTTGAATTCGTGCAGGGTCATGCCGGCGTTCATCTGCCGATACTGCGGAATGGTCTTGTAGGCCTCGAAGGCGTCGGTCCAGGCCTGCGCGGACAGCGGCGGCAAGGTGCCCGTGACCGGCTTCCACTCGACGATCGACAGCCCGGATTCGGTCAGCCGCGTCGCGCCGCCGACCAGCACCATCAGCGCGATCAGGCCGGCCACGGCGAGGAGCCAGATGCGGATCGCGGCGAGATCTCGTGTGCGGGGAACCGTGGTCATGGACGTTGAACGCTCGATTGAACCGGGGCTGACAGGCCCTTATAATCCCGGGGAAATCGCGCGCAAGCCGCGCCGCCCCCAGCCGAGGCTGACAATCCCGTCATGACGATCCGCACCCGTAAACTGATCGGCGCCGTCGCGCTGCTCCTGCTCGCTTTCGCCTGGTCGATGATGGGCATGGTGATGGCGCAATTCCCCCTGATCGCCAACTCCGGCTGGCTGCAGGCGGTCTATTACGTCGTCGTCGGCATGGGCTGGGTGCTGCCCGCGATGCCGATCGTGAGCTGGATGCTGCGCCCGGATCCGGAGCGGCAGCAAGGCTGATCAGCCGAGATCGAGCTTCGGCTGCGGCGCGGATTTTTCCCGCGGCAGGGTGATGCCGGCCATCAGCACCTTCAAGGCGCGCAGCGAGCGCGAGCGGCCGTCCCAGGCGATCCGCGGCAGCATGTGCAGATGCGTGCGGCCCTCGCTCTGCACGACGCCTGGCATCGTCGAGGCCGCGCTGACGAAGCCCGCCTGCTCCGCAAGCACGACGTCGCTGCGGCGGAACGAATAGCGGTCGCCGAACGGATACGCCATGTGCCGGACCGGGCGGCGCAGCGCCGTCTCCAGCACCGCCTTGCCCATCGTGATCTCGCGCTGGGCGTCGGCATCCCGGAGATTGGCGAGCACGGAATAGTGCACGGTGGCACTGCCGATCGTGACGTTGGGGTCGGCGGCGAGACGGGCGATGTCGGTCCAGTCCATCGAGGACTCGCGGCTCAGGCCGGCGAGATCGACCGAATGGCGCGCGCAGAGGTCGCGGATCGCGATCGACAGCTCGGCCGGAGGCAGCTTGCGCAGCCAGCCTGCGAGATGGGCGAACAACTCGTATTTTTCAGCCGGCGTGGACACGTTGAAGCGCTGCTCACGATGATCGATCACGAGGCTGATGCGGGCCTCGCGCGCGATCACGGCCTCCAGCGCCAGCCACCAGGCTTCGCCGAGCCCATCGGGGAAGGCCGAGGGCACATAGATGGTGAACGGCACGCCGTGGTGCGCCAGCACCGGATAGGCGTGCGTGATCAGGTCCTTCGCGGCGCCGTCGAAGCTCAGGCAGGCGAAGCGGCTGCTTTGGGGAAGGCGCACGGCGCGGTCGCAGGCCTCGTCGAGCGAGACGATGTCATAGCCCCAGCGCCTCAGCGCCCGGATCACCTTGTCGAGGAAAACGGGGGTGATCTCCGCGCATTTCAGCGGCTGGAACGCGCCCTTGCGCCGCGGGCGCACGCGCTCGAACCGCAGCACGGCGCCCGCGCCACCCGTGGCGCGCGACGCGAGCAGCGTGCCACCGCTGAAATAGGCCAGCTCGAGCCGGGCGCTGCGCAGCCACCTGTTGTCCGACGACAATTCCCGCGCCCCTTCCCCGAATCCCACTTGAAACCAGACCGTCCGCGCCCACCTGATGCGGACAGACCGTGGCGCGATCGCGTCATGATCACCGCCATCCGATGATAGCGATCGTCCGCCGTCAAGATCGCGTGGCCGCTGCCGATTTGAACAGGTCTTTGTTTGTGCCATTCCCGATTTGGGACGACGTCATTGCCATTACCTTTTGTTGAGACTTCTTTGCGAGGGTCTCCTGACGTCAAGCAACAAAATTCCACGACAACGCGAGCTGCGCGATGACCATGGCCGCCGTGATCGAGAGCCGGACGGCGCAGGCGCCCGCGCGGCGGCTGCCGTCGGGGCTCGCGCGGGTGGAGATCGTGTCCGATCTGGCTGCCGCCGAGCCGGTCTGGCGCGCGCTCGAAGTCCCCGAACATGTCTCGACGCCCTACCAGCGCTTCGATCTGCTCGGCGCATGGCAGCGCGACGTCGGCGCGCGCGAACATGCGACGCCGTTCATCGTCATCGGGCGTGATGCCGAGCAACGCCCGCTGCTGCTGCTGCCGCTGACGTTGCGGCACGCCTGCGGCGTGCGCATCGCCACCTTCATGGGCGGCAAGCATACGACCTTCAACATGCCGCTGATGGATCGCGAATTCGCCGCGCGCGCCAGCGCCGGCGATCTCGACGTCCTGCTCGCAGGGCTGCGCGATCGCGGCGGTGTCGACCTGCTCGCCTTGACACAGCAGCCGGAGCGCTGGCGCGATCTCGCCAATCCGCTGGCGCAATGGCCGCACCAGCCGTCGGTGAACGACTGTCCGGTGCTGTTGATGCCGCCGGGGGCTGCGCCGACGGCGCTGTTGTCGAATTCGTTCCGAAAGCGGCTGAAGAGCAAGGAAAAGAAGCTGCAGGCGCTGCCCGGCTACCGCTACATGGTCGCGAGCAGCGACGCCGAGATCGCCGAGCTGCTCGACTGGTTCTTCCGGACCAAGCCGATCCGCATGGCCGAGCAGAGGCTGCCGAACGTGTTCGCGGAAGCAGGCGTCGAGGCCTTCGTGCGCAGCGCCTGCATGGCAAAGCTCGACTGCGGGCATCGCGCCATCGATATCCACGCACTGCGCTGCGACGCCGAGATCATCGCACTGTTTGCCGGCGTGGCCGACGGGGCGCGCTTCTCGATGATGTTCAACACCTACACGTTGTCGGAGAATGCGCGCTGGAGTCCCGGACTGATCCTGATGCGCTCGATCATCGATCACTACGCGCAACAGGATTTTCGTGCCCTCGATCTCGGCATCGGATCGGACGACTACAAGCGGATGTTCTGCAAGAATGACGAGCCGATCTTCGACAGCTTCATGTCGTTGACCGCGCGGGGGCGCGTCGCCGCGACGACGATGGCTGCGGTTGGACGGGCCAAGCATGCCGTCAAGCACAGCCCTGCCCTGTTCCGTCTGGCACAACAGCTGCGTGGCGCGCTGCAATCGCGCGGCGGCGCCGCCAAGGCTGACGAGAGGGCCGAAGATTAGGCGGCGACGCCGCGCGGCCCCGGCTGGTTGCGGTTGGCGCCTCCGGCCGGTGCCTTCAGCATGGTGACGGCGCCGAAGCCGACCTCGCGCAGCTGCTCGCTCATCTGGCTGCGCGCCTCGGCGGCCATCTTGGGATCGGGCACGACGACGGCGCGCGCGCCCGCGGTCAGGAGCTCGGCCGGCAGGTCGGAGGCATTGCCAGCGTCGAGCAGGACGTGGTCGTAGACGCGCAACAGTGCGTCGATCGCGAGCGCGAGCCGCGGCGATTGCAGTTGGCTGCGGTCGGCGCCGGGACGGCCAGCATTGACGATGTGCAGCCGCGAGGCCTGGTCCTTGGTGATGATGGACGCGAACGATGCCTCGCCCAGCATCAGCTCGATCAGCCCGGGCGCGGCCGGATCGACCGAGACGCCCGCAAGCAGTTGCGGGCTGCCGGCGAGGTCGACCAGCACCACGCGCGCCTGCGCCGCCATGGTGCGGGCGATCGCGAGCGCAGTGGACGTGACGGCCTCGCCGCCGGCCGTGCCGAGCACGGTGACCTTGCGGGCGCCCTCGCCCGCGCCGAGCAGATCGGCGGCGAGTTGCTCGAACTCGTTCAGCGGTGGCGGCGCAGGCTTGACCGGCTCGGCCGACGGCGCCTCGGCCGGCTGCATGGCCGTGGGGGGCGGCGGTACCGAAGCCGGACGCGCGGCCTCAACCGGCGCCGACGTCGAAGGTGGTGCAACGGCCGGCGATGCGGAGACCGTACGCGGGGCGATCATCGGCTCGACCCGCGCCGCGAGCACCATGACATCGGCCATGCTGCTCATGGCCGGGGCGGCTGGGCCCACCGCACGCGGAGCCGTGAGGCGCAGCAGCTCGCCGGTGATGACCACGCCCGAGGTCAGCATCAAGGTCGCCAATGTCGCGATCAGCACGATCGGCAGCTTCTTCGGATACGCCGGTGTATTGGACAGCACCGCCCGCGAGATGATCCGCCCATCCGCGGGCGGGGTGTCGAGCGACTCACGGGTGTTCGCCTCGCGGTATTTGGCGAGATACGATTCCAGCAGGTCGCGCTGCGATTTGGCATCCCGCTCCAGCGCCCGCAGCTGGACATCGAGGCCATTGGTGGAGGTGGCCTGCTTCTTGGCCTGATCGAGGCTCTGGCTCAGCATCTGCACCCGCCCGTCGGCGATACGCGCGTCGCTGTCGAGCGAGCGGGAGATCTTGCCGGCCTCGTCGCGGATCTGGCGGTCGAGATCAGCCAGTTGCGCCTTCAGTTCCTTGATGCGCGGGTGATTGTCGAGCAGCGTCGACGACTGTTCCGCGAGTTGCGCGCGCAGGCTCACGCGCTGCTCCGACAAGCGCCGCATCAGCTCCGAATTGAGCACCTCGGACGCCTCGATCGGCTGGCCGCTCTGCAGCATCTCGCGGATCAGCCGCGCCTTGGTCTCGGCATCCGATTTCAAGGCGCGCGCATTGTTGAGCTGGGTATTGACCTCGCCCATCTGCTGGTTGGACAGCGAGGTGTTGTTGGTCCCCATGAACGAATTCGACTTGGCGCGGAACTCCTCGACCCGCGATTCCGCCTCCTCAACCTTCTTGCGCAGGCCCTGGATCTCCCCGGCCAGCCACTGGCTGGCGGACTTCGCCTGCGCCTGCCGAGCGTTCTGCTGAACAACGAGATAGCCGTCCGCGATCGAATTCGCGACCTTCGCCGCAAGCGCCGGATCCTGCGACTGGAACTCGACGACGAGGACGCGCGATTTGTCGACGGCGTAGACGGTCAGGCGTTCGTAATAGGCATCCATGACGCGTTCGTCCGGCGTCATGGCAAGCGGATCCTTCACGAGCCCGACCATCGCCAAGACCGACTTCAGCGGCGACACGCCGCGCAGGACGGGATCAAACTCCGGCAGCTCGCCCAACCTGTTCTTCGCGATAATGTCGCGCGCCAGATCTCGCGACAGGACCAGTTGCACCTGGCTCGTGACCGCCTCGGCATCGAGTGCCGTCCGCTCTTCGGTACGCTCCCCGTTCGGCCGCACGAACACGTTCTCGCGTCCGTCGATCAGGATCCGCGCTTCGGACTTGTAGCGCGGCGTGATCATGTTGACCGCGGTGATCGACAGAACGAGAGCGAGCAGCGTCGGCAAAAGAATGAAGCCACGCTTTCGTGCCAAGGCGCGGCCGACCAGCCGGAGATCGAGATCGCCGGCCGGGCCCGGCTCCGCCGACGATGGCGAGCCTGTCACGGGTCGGACGGAGGCTCCGTCAACCTGTGTCTTCTCGCCGGCACGCCAGAACGCCAACCGCATCATCCACTCCCGCGAGACCTACGCCACGCCGCTACCATACGTGGTACAATTACACTCCATTAAGGTTGCTGACGGGTTAACCGGAGCGCCTGCAACCTCGCCCTATCGAACAATCGTCATCCTTCGCCAAATGCTGCTTGCAACACGTAGGCTTGCGCCAGATCGTCACAATGCTGGAGCGAACCTGCCCGGCAGTGACGACAAGTGAGACTTTGTTAACCATCAAGCCTCTATCGAGGTTGGAGCTATCAATATTCAGCGACGAGAGGCGCCCGTGCTTCCTCTATCCGCCAGTCGTCAGATCAGCTCGCGCAGCGACGCCTGGCTAAACCACGCGCAGGCCGATGGCGCGGGCGAGTTCGACATGGCACCGTCGCAGAACAAACCTCTCAAAATCCTTCACGCGGTCAGAGCTCCCGTCGGCGGCATCTTTCGGCACATCCTCGACCTTGCCAACGGCCAGGTCGATCGCGGGCATGACGTGGGCATCATTGCGGACAGCCTGACCGGCGGCGAACGCGCCGATGCCGCGCTGGCCCAGATCGCGCCTCGCCTGACACTCGGCGTGCACCGCGTTCCCATTCATCGGGAGCCTTGGCCGAGCGACATTCTGGCACTCAGCCGATTCCATCGCCTCTCCCGCGCGCTCGCCCCCGACGTGCTGCACGGCCACGGCGCCAAAGCCGGCGCGTTCGTACGCCTGCTGCCGCATCGGCCAGGAACGATCCGCATCTACACGCCTCACGGCGGCTCGCTGCACTACCCGCTCGACACGCTCAAAGGCGCGCTGTATGGCCGGCTTGAACGTGCGCTGATGAACCGGACGGATCTCTTCCTGTTCGAGAGCGCCTTCGCCCGCGATACCTATGAGCGCATGATCGGCCATCCCAACGGATTGGTGAATTGCGTCTTCAACGGCGTCACTGCAGGCGAATTCGACCCGGTCACGCCGGCTCAGGACCAGACCGACCTGGCTTATGTCGGCGAGTTCAGGCACATCAAGGGCACGGATCTGCTGATCGACGCTGTCGCGCAGTTGCGCTCCCGTGGCCGGCCGCTGACGCTGACCTTGGGCGGCGACGGCGAGGAGATGTCGAAGCTCAAAGCCCAGGTCGAACGCCTCGGTCTTGCGGCCGCGGTGCGTTTCATCGGCCATGTGAAGGCCCGCGACGGATTTTCCAAAGGACGACTGCTCGTCGTTCCGTCGCGCGGCGATTCCATGCCCTATGTCGTGATCGAGGCGGGAGCCGCTGGGGTTCCGATGATCGCGGCGAGGGTCGGCGGCATCCCCGAGATCTTCGGGGCGCACGACGACGCGATGTTCATGCCAGGCAACGCGACCGCGCTGGCCGACGCCATTGCAGCCGCACTGGACGATCCGGCTACCGCGCAGCTGCGCGCCAAGGCGCTGCGCGAGCGGATCTTCCAGCATTTCTCGCAGAAGGCGATGGTCGAGGGCGTGCTCGACAGCTACCGCGAGGCGTTTACCAAGACCTGACGTCATTTACCATCGCTAACCGTTTCTTCCGATTTGGCCCTTAATCCCGCCGGTGGGGAATTTCCCCCGGCGCTATCAGCGCTTACATGACCACAAATACTAACAAACATAATCCGGGCTTGTACGACTGTGGAACCGATCAACGCTCGCTCGATGTTGGATGCTGCTGCGGCCACGGCCGCATCGACGGCCGCGGCAGGCAAGCCGGCCGTTGAACGGCGTCGCCGCCTGTCGCCGGCGGCCCTGGCGGTCGCCAATCAGAAGGTTCACCGCGCCTACTCTCCGATCGTCCTCGCCGGCATCGTCCGCATCACCGATTTCGTACTGCTGAGCGTCGTCGGCAGCGCCGTCTATTTCGGCTACGTGGTGCCGCTCAGCGGCTTCCATTGGGAGTATCTCGTTGCCATCGTCGGCCTCGCCGTGAGCACGGTGGTGTGCTTCCAGGCCGCCGACATCTACCAGATCCAGGTCTTCCGCGCCCAGGTGCGGCAGATGACCCGGATGGTCTCGTCCTACTGCTTCGTGTTCCTGCTGTTCATAGGACTGTCCTTCTTCGCCAAGATCGGCAGCGAAGTCTCCCGTCTCTGGCTCGCCGCGTTCTTCTTCGTGGGGCTCGGCGCGCTGATCGCGAGCCGCGTCGTGCTGCGCAACCTGATCCGCAGCTGGGCCAGGCAAGGACGTCTCGATCGACGGACCATCATCGTCGGAGCCGACCAGAGCGGCGAGGACCTGGTGCGTGCGCTGAAGGCGCAGGACGACTCCGAGATCGAGATCCTCGGCGTGTTCGACGACCGCAACGACTCGCGATCGCTCGAAGCCTGCGCCGGTGCGCCGAAGCTCGGCAAGGTCGATGATATCGTCGAGTTTGCCCGCCGCACCCGCGTCGACCTGGTGCTGTTCGCGCTGCCGATCTCGGCGGAGACCCGCATCCTGGACATGCTGAAGAAGCTGTGGGTGCTGCCGGTCGACATCCGCCTTTCGGCCCATACCAACAAGCTGCGTTTCCGCCCGCGTTCCTACTCCTATCTGGGCGCGGTCCCGACGCTCGACGTGTTCGAGGCTCCCATCACCGACTGGGACCTGGTGATGAAGATGCTGTTCGATCGACTGGTCGGCGGCCTCATCCTGCTGCTCGCACTGCCGGTGATGGCGCTGGTTGCGCTTGCGATCAAGCTCGACAGCCCGGGACCGGTGCTGTTCCGGCAGAAGCGGTTCGGCTTCAACAACGAGCGCATCGACGTCTTCAAGTTCCGGTCGCTCTATCACCACCAGGCTGATCCCACGGCGTCCAAGGTCGTCACCAAGAACGATCCACGCGTCACCCGCGTCGGCCGCTTCATCCGCAAGACCAGCCTCGATGAGCTGCCGCAGCTGTTCAACGTGGTGTTCAAGGGCAACCTCTCTCTGGTCGGTCCGCGGCCGCACGCCGTGCAGGGCAAATTGCAGAACCGGATGTTCGACGAGGCCGTCGACGGCTACTTCGCCCGCCACCGCGTCAAGCCGGGGATCACTGGATGGGCCCAGATCAACGGCTGGCGCGGCGAGATCGACAACCAGGAGAAGATCCAGAAGCGAGTCGAGTTCGACCTCTACTACATCGAGAACTGGTCCGTGCTGTTCGACCTCTACATCCTGCTCAAGACGCCGCTGGCGCTGATGACCAAGAGCGAGAACGCCTATTGATTGCGGGGATCCGGAGCGGGCCCACGTCCGCTTCGCGCGTGTGTCTGGCCGATCCCGCCATGCGTTGCGTATGAGTGTGAGTTCGCGATGGCCGTGACGGCAGTAGCCGAAGAGTTCGCATCCAGGCCGATCGCCCCTCCGGGCGTCGTCGCCCTGCAGCGCACGCTGGTCTGGCTGGTCGGGGTCTCCGGCGCCATCGTGTTCATCGAACCGAGCCCCTATGAGCTCGTCACGCTCGCCTCCGCCGCGGTGTTCTTCGCGACCGGCATGAGGCTGCGCCTCGTCTTCCTGCCGCTCCTCCTGTTGCTGGTCCTGGTCAATCTCGGCTACACGATCAGCGCGATACCGCTGCTCGACGATTCCAAGATCGCGACCTGGATCGCCACCTCCTGGTACATGGCGTTCACGGCGATCTTCATTGCCATGCTCACGTCGGACGATACCGAATCGCGGCTCGACATGCTCCGGCGCGGCCTCGTGATGGGCGGCGCGATCGCAGCCCTCGCGGGTGTCGCCGGCTATTTCCATCTGGTGCCCGGTGGCTACGATCTCCTCACCTTGTATGGCCGCGCGCGCGGCACGTTCAAGGATCCGAACGTTCTCGGCGCGTTCCTGATCCTGCCGGCGCTGCTCGCGCTGCAGAACGTCGTGACCGCCCGCTTCGCCGCGACATTGCGCGCCAGCTTTGCGCTCGGCGTGATGGCGCTCGCCATCCTGCTCGCCTTCTCGCGCGCGGCCTGGGGCGGCCTCGTCCTCACCGCCGCCTTCATGCTGGCGATGATGGTGCTCACCAGCCAGACGCGGGGCGAGCGCTCCCGCATCATCTTCATGACGTTGGCGGCCGCCGTGGCCGGCATCGTCCTGATCGGCGTTCTGCTCTCGATCGATTCCATCGCCGACATGTTCAAGCAGCGGGCGAGCTTCGACCAGAGCTATGACGAGGGCCGGTTCGGACGCTTCGGACGCCACATTCTCGGCGCCGACATGGCGCTCGACCTCCCGTTCGGGATCGGGCCGCTGCAGTTCCACAACTACTTCCCCGAGGACACCCACAACTCCTATCTGAACGCCTTCATGTCGGGCGGCTGGCTGTCCGGCATCTGCTATCCCGCGCTGGTGTTCACCACTGTCATTCTCGGATTCCGCTATCTGTTCGTGCGCGTGCCCTGGCAGCGCACCTACATCGCGGTGTTCTCGGCGTTCCTCGGCACCGTCGGCGAAAGCTTCATCATCGACACCGACCACTGGCGGCACTTCTTCCTGATGCTCGGCACGATGTGGGGCATGGTCGCCGCCACGCGCGCCCATCAGGCCGAGGCGAACCGATCCGCAGGGATCGGCCCGCACATCGCAGCCTCCTAATCCTCCACCGTGAACGTCAGGCCGGCGTGGTCGATCAGCCGCTTGATCAAGCTGTCGCCGAGCGCGGCGCCGGGCGTCCAGAAACCGCCCTTCACAACGGCACCATCGCGCTGCAGGCCGATGGCGCACTCGCTGATCATGCTCGCCGTCAGACCGTAGCCGGGATCGCCCTTCCCTTTCACCGACGCACAAACGCGCCGTCCGTCGGGAGACTCAGCGACGTACAGTAGGTCGAAGTATCCGTTGCCCCGCATCTGCTTCGAGGGCCCCTCCCCGACCTTGGGCGCATTCGGGCCGGTCTTCTCGGCATTTGCCGCCATGACCAACTTGGCGTTGGCTTGGCCTTCCTCTCCATCGCCCGTCAGCACCATTTCGTCGTAGACAAAGTCCTGCCCGTACGGAAAACCCATCAGCACGTTGGCACGATGGACGTTGCGTGTGTTGACCAGCGCCATTGCAAACGGCGCGGCCCAAGACTGGAGATCCTCCTCATAGATCGGTCGGTTGGCCGGTGGCTGCTTCGGGCCGGTGAATCCCGGCGTCAGCGCGAACGGGTCCTTCATGATCGCCACAAGACTCAGATCGGCAGTCAATGCCGCCGCTGTTGCCTTGGCGCTCGCCGAAGTGCCGCCCGACAGCGAGCCGCTCATGCCGCGAATGCGCCCCTTCACGCGCGGCTGTGGCGCGCCTAGCACCTGTTTTGCCTGCTGCTGCACGAACAGCACGCCGAGCTCGAACGGCACCGAGTCGAAGCCACACGAGAACAGGATTCTTGCGCCGCTGTGCTCCGCCTCACCTCGATGCTTCTCGATCATCTGGCGCATCCACAGCGGCTCGCCACAGAGATCGACATAATCGGTCCCCGCAGCGACGCAGGCGGCGAGCACATCGGCCCCGTAGAGCTGATAGGGTCCGACCGTAGTCAACACCAGTCTAGCCTGATCGACCATCGTGCGAATGGAGCCGGGGTCGCTGGAATCGGCCACGATCAGCGGCAGATCAGGCGGCGCTCCGACCGCATCGCGCACCTTGGCGAGCTTGTCGCGGCTGCGCCCAGCCATGGCCCAGCTCAGCTTGGCTTCGCCGTTATCGCGCGCGGCGAGATACTCGGCCACGAGTTGGCCGGTGAAGCCGGTTGCACCATAAACGACGATGTCGAATTTAGCCGACGTCATCGTTGCTCTCTGGACCGCGGCGGATGGGTTCCACCGCTCTTAGCCCTCCACCGTGAACGTCAGGCCGGCGTGGTCCGCCAGCCGCTTGATCAGGCTGTCGCGGAGCGCCGCGCCCGGGGTCCAGAACCCGCCCTTCACGCCGGCGCCGTCGCGCAGCAGGCCGACGGCGCATTCACTGATCATCTTCGAGGTCGAACCGTAACCGGGATCGCGATTGCCCTTCACGGATGCGCGGACCTGGCGGCCGTCGGGGGCGATCGCGACGAAGAGAAGATTGTAGTAGCCGTTCTCGCGCTCCTCCTTCGAGGGACCCTCGCCCGGCTTCGGCGCGTTGGGGCCGGTTTTCTCGGCATTTGCCGCCATCACCTTCTTGGCGTTGGCCTCGCCCTTCTCGCCCGGGCCGGTCAGCACCATCTCGTCATAGACGAAGTCCTGCCCGTAGGGAAAACCCATCAGCATGTTGGAGCGGTGGACGTTGCGGGTGTTGATCAGCGCCATCATGAACGGCGCCGTCCAGGACTGCAGATCTTCCTCATAGACGGGCTTGTTGCCCGACGGCTGCTTCGGACCCTTGAAGCCGGGCGTCAGGGCGAACGAGTCCTTGAGGATCGCGACCAGGCTCAGATCCTTGGCGACCGCATCGAAGGTCGCCTTGGCGCTCGCCGCGGTGCCGCCCGAGAGCGTGCCGCTCATGCCGCGGACGCGGCCCTTCACACGCGACGCTGCGGCGCCGAGCACCTTCTTGGCCTGCTGCTGCACGAAATAGACGCCGAGCTCGAACGGCACGGAATCGAAGCCGCAGGAGAACACGATGCGCGCGCCGCTCTTCTCGGCGGTGGCCTGATGCTTGTCGATCATCTGCCGCATCCACACCGGCTCGCCGCACAGATCGACGTAGTCGGTGCCGGTCTCGGCGCAGGCCGCGACGAGCTCGTTGCCATAGAGCTGATAGGGACCGACGGTGGTCAGCACCAGCTTCGTCTGCGCCACCATGGCCTGCAGGGATGCAGGATCTGAGGCGTCCGCCGCGATCAGCGGCGTATCGGCAGGCGCACCGATCTGGTCCCTGACAGCCGCGAGCTTGTCGAGGCTCCGGCCCGCCATCGCCCAGCGCAGCGAGCTGTCGCCGCGATATTGCGTGGCCAAATATTCAGCGACGAGCTGCCCGGTGAAACCGGTCGCGCCATAGACGATGATATCGAACTTGGATGACGTCATTCTTGTTCCCTAGCGATCAGCTGCGATTTTAGTGCCCCGTCATTGCGAGGAGCGCAGCGACGAAGCAATCCAGAGTCCCGTCCTCAGCCCTGGATTGCTTCGCTGCGCTCGCAATGACGGAGTTTGCGGTCTACTTTTTTCCATAAGACACATTCATGCCGGCGCGAACGTCGTTCTGGATGCCGTAAGGGGCGATCGGGTAGCGCAGGCCGTTCCTGGCAAGCTGTTTCATGCCGGCGATCGCCTTGGCGAGATCGGATGGCTTCAGCGCCATCAGCATCTCTTCGTCCGGCACGCCGCCATAGCGGCGCTCGGCGAAGCATGGCAGCGACAGGCTCGGCTCGCCGGTTTTCAGCGCGCGTCCCCAGGAGTCGGCGCAGGCGGTCTCGCCGACGACGCCCCATTCGAACTTCTTGTAGCCGACATATTGCAGGCCGTTGATCAGGATGATCATCTGTCCCGGCGTCGCATAGACCAGGCAGATGTCCGGCGGATCCAGCCGGCCGCTCGACAGCGGGCTGACGGCCATGGCCTGGTAGCGGCCGAACGGCACGACATCCAGCGCCTCCTGTCGCTTGCGCGCGTCCTCCGCCGTGCCGTGCCAGACGCCGACATAGTTCGCGCCCTCGAGCCAGGTGTCGTCCTGCGGGCCGAGCCCGATCACCGCGCGGCACTGCGCGCCGACCAGATCATCTCCGGTGATGCCGACTGTCCAGCCGAGCCGCGAGGCCATGCTGACGATCTGGTCGGTGGTGTGCACCGCGTTGGGCCGGCGGATCTTCTCCACCGCTTCCATGTCCTCGACGCGGGCGAACATCTTGATGCCGATCACGGTCGTCTTCAGCCGCAGCAGGCCGTTGAGATCGGCCACCATGGCCGCCAGATCCAGCCTGTCCGTCCCGTTCGGCTGTTGCATGTGGCGCTCCCTCCCTACCGCACCGCCTGCCGGTCCAATGCGTGGTTCGACTTCGGGGCGCTTGTTAGACCCTCGCACCGCGTGATGCCAGTATTTCCGCCCTACGGGCTCGCCCGCCATACCATGATCCTTCTCGATATTACGGGAATCACTTATGAATTTTCGATCCTCGAACAGGATCAGTCGATGACCCGCAGCGACCGGAAGGAAGGCGCCAAGAGCGCAACGGCCGGCCCCGGCGGAACGCCCGTGCTGTCGCCCGCCGCGCTCTACGAGGCGGGACTGCATCACCTCGGCGGAGGGCGTCTGCTCGATGCCCAGATGTGCTGCGAGCAGGCGCTGGCGGCCGACCCGGCCCACGCCGACAGCCTTGCGCTGATGGGCATCATCGCGCTGCAAACCGGCCAGCACGACCATGCCGTCGCGTGGTTCTCGCGCGCGATCCGACAGACGCCGAAGATCGACTATCTCACCAGCCTCGGCTTCACCCTGAAGCAGATGGGCCGGCTCGACGACGCCCTCGCCGTCTTCGACAAGGCGATCCAGCTCAAGCCCGACGAGGCCGAGTTGTGGAAGCATATGGGCGGCGTGCTGCTGGCGCTCGACCGTGGCGCCGAGGCGCTGCTGAGCTATCAGCACGCGCTGACGATCGATCCTTCGCACCGCGAGGCCGCGTTCCAGAGCGGCCTGCTGCTGCATCAGCAGCAGCGTTATGAGGAAGCCGCCCAGGCGTTCACGATCTGCCTGACGCAGCAGCCGAATGACCTGCAGTCGTTGCAGATGCGCGCCCGGTGCCTCCGCGAGCTCAAACACTACGACGCGTATCTGGCCGATTGTGAACGCGGGCATGCGCTGGCGCCGACCGAGGCGATGGTCTGCAACAATCTCGGCGATGCGTTCGTCTGCCTCGGCCGCAACGCGGAGGCGCTGCCGTGGTTCGACGAGGCGCTGAGCCTGCGCCCGAACTTCGTCGAGGTGCTGCTGAACAAGGGCTTTGCGCTGCTTCAGTTGCTGCGCTTCGAGGATGCGGCCGCCGTCTACCGGCAGATCCTCGCGCTCGAGCCGGGTCACGCCAAGGCGGCCTGGCAGCTTGCCCATGTCGAGCTGCAATTCGGCGACTACACCGCGGGCTGGGAGCGGCGCGAGGCGCGCTGGAACATGCCGGATTTCTCCCCTGACTATCCGCGCTTTGTCGAGCCGAAATGGCTGGGCCACGAGGACATCGCCGGCAAGACCCTCCTGATAGAGGAGGACGAGGGTTTCGGCGATACCATCCAGTTCGCGCGCTACCTGCCGATGGTCGCCGCGCGCGGCGCCAGGGTGATCCTGGTGGTCCGCGAGGCGCTGCGGCCGCTGCTGACCGGTGTCGAAGGCGTGTCGCAATGCCTTGCGTTCGCACCGGAGCTGCACCGGCCGGCCTTCGACATGCACTGCCCGGTGATGAGCCTGCCGCTCGCCTTCGGCACCACGCTCGCGACCATCCCGCCCGCGTCCTATCTGCCGCCGCTCCCGGCCGAGCGCATCGCGGCCTGGGAGCAGCGGCTCGGGGCGCATGACCGGCTGCGGGTCGGCCTCGTCTGGTCCGGCAACCCCCACCAGGGCAACGACCGCAACCGCTCGATGCCGCTGTCGACCTTGCTGCCGCTGCTCGATCTCGACGCGGATTTCGTCAGCCTGCAAAAGGAGCTGCGGCCCTCGGACAGAGCGCTGCTGGCGCAGCAGGGCGGCATCCGCGACCTCACCGGCGAGCTGACCGACTTCGTCGAGACTGCGGCCTTGATTTCCTGTCTCGATGTCGTCGTCACGGTCTGCACCAGCGTCGCGCATCTCGCCGCCACGCTCGGACGGCCGACTTGGATCATGCTGCCATACTTGGCCGACTGGCGCTGGCTCAGGGATCGCGACGACAGCCCGTGGTATCCGAGCGCGCGGCTGTTCCGGCAGGATTCGAGCTGCCGCTACGAGCCGGTCGTCGCGCGCGCGCGCGGCGAGCTGGCCGCGAAAGCGGCGGGCTTCAGCAAGACGATCGCCTAGGCCGGTCCCGGAAACAGATCGTCGATGCGGCCGCGCAGGCGGTAGGCCACGAGCCCGACCCATTCGCGCACGGCGATGTCGGCGCGCCGCAGGCCGAGCAGCGAGATGCCGTCGAAGTCGAGCACGCGGCCGACGCGCCAGTCCACCGGATAGGGCTCGACCGGAAAGCCGGCCTTGCGGAACAGCCCGACCGAACGCGGCATGTGATAGGCCGAGGTCACCAGCAGCCAGCGCTCGCCCGGCTTCGGGGAGATCATCGCCTTGGAGAAGATCGCATTCTCGTAGGTGTTGCGCGACTGCCGCTCCAGCAGCAGCCGCTCCTTCGGCACGCCGAGGCTGAGCAGGATCTCGGCGCCGACATCGGCCTCCTTGGCCTCTGTCGCGATCAGGTTGGCGCTGCCGCCGGTGAACAGGATGCGCGCATTCGGATAGCGCCGCGCCAGCGCGGCGGCCTGGATCACCCGGTCGGCGCCCGCCACCGTCACCGGCATGCCGTACATGACCGACAGGTCGGAATCGACGGGACCACCGAGCACGATGATGCCGTCGGGCGCGCCATTCGCCGGGTCCCATTTCGGAAACCGGCTCTCCAGCGGATAGAGCATCAGGCTGCCGAGCGGCGTCAGGCCGACGATCGCCAGCAGCAGCATGGCCGAGACGACCAGCCTGCGCCCCAGCACGGCAAACCGGGTCAGCATCAGGATGGCGCCTGCGAGGCCCAGCGCGATCATGAAATTGGTCGGCAGTGCCAGCAGGCCGAGCGTCTTCGACAGCACAAAGAACATTGCGAACTCCGGCGCGGAGTGAGGTGCCACGGCCGCCCTCATACACGACAGCGGCCATGCGTCGCCATCTCTCTGCGGCGGCCAGCGGATGCGCTATGCTCGGTCCCGAACCGGTACGAATGAGAGGACCATGGCCCATCACCATCTGCACGCGAGCCCCGAGACCTGCCATTGGGGCTTCTTCGAATCCCGGCTGAAGCCGGTGCTCACGATCGACAGCGGTGACGAGGTCACGATCGATTCGATCAGCGGCGGGCCCGACGTGGTGCCCGACACCAGCAAATTCCACGTGCCGCCGGAATTGTTCGACGTCCACGCCCGCAGCGAGCGCATGGTGCCCGGCCACATCCTGACCGGCCCGATCGCGGTCAAGGGCGCGGAGGTCGGCGACGTGCTCGAGGTCGAGATCCTCGACGTCCAGCTGCGGCAGGACTGGGGCTACAATTTCATCCGGCCGCTGGCGGGCACCCTGCCCGACGATTTCCACGAGAGCCGGCTGATGAACATCCCGCTCGACAAGGACCGGATGGTCGGCAAGCTGCCGTGGGGCCTGGAGCTGCCGCTGGCGCCGTTCTTCGGCGTGATGGGCGTGGCGCCGCCGCCGGCCTGGGGCCGCATCACCTCGCTGATCCCGCGTGCGATGGGCGGCAATCTCGACAACAAGGAGCTCGGCGCCGGCGCCAAGCTGTATCTGCCGGTGTTCGTGCCGGGCGCGCTGTTCTCCTGCGGCGACGGCCACGGCGTGCAGGGCGACGGCGAGGTCTGCGTCACCGCGATCGAGACCGCGCTGCAGGGGCGTTTCCGTCTCACTGTGCGCAAGGATCTCAACTTCGACTATCCGCGCGCCGAGACGACCACCCACTACATGACGATGGCGATGGACCCTGACCTCGACCAGTGCGCGGTGAAGGCGCTGCGCGACATGATCGTGCTGCTCGGCGAGAAGCGCAATCTGTCGCGCGAGGACGCCTACACGCTGTGCAGCCTCGCCGCCGATCTGCGGGTGACCCAGACCGTCAACGGCTCCAAGGGCATTCATTGCATGATCGCGAAGGCGGTGGTGCACGGGTGAGAAGACAGGGCTGAGCGTCGGGCCAAACACACTGCTGTCGTCCCTGCGAACGCAGGGACCCATAACCACCGAACCAAGTCGTGACGCGAGGTGGTTGGACTTGCGCAAGCCAACTGCTCCCTGGGGTTATGGGTCCCCGCCTTCGCGGGGACGACGCCATTGATGCCGCGCGAGGGAGCGCATCGAACGACGCGTGACGTCGCGCTGCCGCGGCAGATCCTGCCCGGGTCATGCTGCAGATCTCACCCTCTGAAATGTCGGAGGGCGCAGGGAAGGCCAGGCGCCGGCTGGCGCCTGCGGCCCGCCTGCAAGAAAAAATGCAGGCGGCAGGTACCACAGGTGCAGCCGAGAACGCCCGGCCTTCCCTGCGCGATGGTCTTCACGCTTATACGCAGTCTGCCTGGTGCGCCGGGCTTGTTGGCCACCTCCGCGCGAGGCGAAGCCTCGTCGCGATCGCGACAACGCGCAGAGCGCGTTGCGCGGATAACACCAGCGTCGGGGTGTCAGCACGCTGCGACTTCACGTCCGCGCCGAGCCGTTCGTCCGCGCACCCGAGAGGATACGCTGCGGCTCCATCACGGCCATCGCTCCCCGCCTCGCGTGTCGTGACGATCGCGCGCAACGCCCCTCCGGCCGAGGCGGGATGGCGGCACTAAAGCACAATTTCCGGAAAAGCGAAAGCGTTATTTCTGGAATGACGAACTTTTCTCGCCGTGACCGTGATGACCCGTCTACCTGCTCTGCTGAAAATTCACCAAGGGGATCCCGAAGCAGGCGCCGCGGCACGGCGGTGGTTGAAGCGACCATCGGGCACCGCGGCTCACGCGAATCTTCCCGGCCCGTGCTTCCCCGTACCATTCCGGCCCCGGACTCGCCGAGCGGGCGGAGAGTCACCGTCGCGACCTCGCCGATTCGTCATATTTCGATAAAATTCAATATCTTAACCAGTTATCCCCAAGCCGCTGTACAACCTATTGGATTCCTAATAGAGTCTAAAAAGTTACTTTTCTGTACACCGGTTACGGACTAGCTTTTAGGCATGGCGACGGAAAAAGCCGAAACTGACCGCATCCCCGTAACCCTAGCCCTGGCAACCATCGGCTATCTCGAAAAGCTCGTGAAACAGGGAACCCACGGCACCAGCGTTCCGGGTGTCTGCAGAACGTTGATTGAAGAAGGCATCCGGCTCGCCATCAAGGATGGGCTGCTGTCGATTCGCGACAACGGACGGGCGTAAGCTAGGGACACGCAACGCGGACAACAGTTTCGGTGCAGCCGTCGGCCAGGACGATCCAGGACGGATCAAACTTGGAAGCGACAACAATGCCCGCCGAACGACAGACACTCCCCACCTGGACCGAGGAACGGCTCCAGGCCCTGAAGCAGCACTTTGAGGCCGGGCTGACCTGCCGAGAGATCGCCGCCGAGCTCGGCGTCAGCCGCAACGCCGTGATCGGCAAGATCTCCCGCCTGGCGCTGACGCGCGACAATGGCGGCGACACCAGGCGCGTGGTGCGCGGCGAGACGACACGCGATGGCGCACGCCGTCCCGTGCCGAAGCTGCGCCGCCGCATCCTGCGCGCGGTCCAGAACGACCCGCCGCCTGCGATCGTCGAGGAACCGGTCGGCACCGTCGTGAATGGCTGCTCGCTGTTCGAGCTCTCCAAGGAACGCTGCCGCTGGCCGATCTCGACGCCCGGCGCGGATGATTTCTGCTTCTGCGGATCGAAGCCGATCGAGGGGCTGCCGTATTGCCCGAGCCACACGCGGATGGCGTACCGGGTGGCGTCGTCGAGGTAATGAGGGCGGCGTAGCAAAGATCCTACGGGCCTAATGGCTTTCACGCTTTGCCTAGTCTCCGCATTTTGCGGGGACGGCGCGGCGGCCTCGTCTCCCCTCCCCCTTGCGGGGAGGGGAGCTCACCGTCTCGGGGCGAGAGATCCCGTCCCAACTACACCAATGGACCCGCCCTACCCCAGCTTCCACCCAGCCTCCTGCGCGAAGCGCTGGAAGAATTCCGGCTCGTAGGCCTGCTCCGGTGATTGGCGCACACGCATGTCCAGCAGCTTGGCGTCCTCGCCGACGAGGATGCGCCATTGCTCCGCCTTGACGCCGTCGAGGATGATCTTGGCCGCCTGTGCCGCCGTGGTCGGCGCGTCCTCGAGGAAGCTGCGGGCGCGCTCGCGGGCGGCAGCCTGGATGTCGGCATCGCTCATGGCGGCGACGTCGATGCCCATGCCCTTCATGCGCTGGCGCGCAAGCCCGATCTCGGTCTCGCTCAGCTCGTCTGACTCGGTGCCGCTCTGCACCTTGCGCGAGTTCGACACGATCGAGGTGCCGATGTGGCCGGGCATCACCACCGAGCATTTGATGTGCGGGGCGTTGAGGCGGAGGTCGTTGATCAGCGCTTCGGTAAATCCCTTCACCGCGAACTTTGCGGCGCTGTAGGCGGTGTGCGAGACGCCCATGCCGACCGAGGCCCAGAAGCCGTTGACGCTCGAGGTGTTGACGATATGGGCCTCGTCTGCCTTCAGCAGCATCGGCAGGAAGGTGCGGACGCCGAGATAGACGCCGCCCCAGCAGATGTTGAAGGTGCGCTCCCACTGCTCCCGGGAGTTGGTGAACAGGCTGCCGCCGCCGCCGATGCCGGCATTGTTGAACAGCAGGTGGATCCTGTCCGTGGCCTGCTGCTCGGCGAGCTCATCGCGAAAGCGCTGCAGCTGCGCTTCGATCGAGACGTCGGCGACATGGGTGGTGACACGCAGGCCCTGCGGCAGCTTCTCGGCCTCGCACAGCCGCTTGGTTTCGGCCATCGCCTCGGCCGAGACGTCGCACATGGCGACGTTGCAGCCTTCGGCAACGAGCTGGCGCGCGAGCTCGCGGCCCATGCCCGTGCCGCCCCCGGTGATCACGGCGATCCTGCCGGCGAAATCCTTCATTGGATGGTCTTCCTTCCCTGCTGCGGGACGGCCATGCCGTCCCGGCGACCTGCTCGTTCTCTTCGCGGAACGCGTTCCGAGCTTAGGACGTTTCGCCGGCCTGACCAGAGGGGATGTCGGGGATTTGCGTTGCAGCGCATGCAACGAAGATTTCAGCTTGGGGTTGAACCTTCTCGAGGGGCGTCCGACTTATTCCACGGGGAGGCAGGCTCGAGGAGGTTCGCATGGCGTACCAACAGGGGCACTGGCAGGACGAAGGCTGGCGCGACACGATGGTCGATCCCGCGGGATCTGACGACGGCGCCTATGTGACGGGCTGGACGATCAGCGGGCTCGCAGTGATCGGCACCATCGTCGCGGTCTGGCTGCTCGGGATCTGAGACCCGAGACGGTCTGCAGCAGATATGAAAAGGCTCGCCACCGGCGATCGGCCTGCGCAGGACGATTGCGCCGCCTCTCCTCCTCGCCGCGACGTTCGTTCTGCACCGCTTTGAGCTGGAGGCCGCCGCCGCGTCGCAGGCAGCGGTACTGGTCCCATCCGGTCGAACTCGTTGCATACAATTAAAGTCAGTTGACTAAATTTTAGGCTGATATCGGGCAGGAAATTCGTCTGCCCAAGCTGCGATCATCTGCAAAATCGCGCCATTTCAACAGCTTGGTGCGCCTGCCTTCCCACGCGCCGCTGGCACAAAGCTTGCGATCACTCCCTTCAAGGCTCCGCCGTGGCGGTGAAGCCGAGATGACAGCGCGGGCGGACCGACCCGCCGAGGGAGCTCACCAATGGACTTTGGCAGGATTTCACGACGGCATCTGTTGCAGGGTGGCGCGGCGCTGACGCTCGGCGCAGCCGCGGGCCTGCGGCCGGCCTTCGCAGCGGAGACGACGATCGGCTTCATCTATGTCGGCTCGCGCGACGACTACGGCTACAACCAGGCGCATGCGCAAGGCGCGGCGGCGCTGAAGAAGCTGCCCGGGCTGAAGGTGATCGAAGAGGAGAAGGTGCCGGAGACCGACGCGGTCGAGAAGACGATCGAGTCGATGATCAATCTCGACGGCGCCACCCTGCTCTTCCCGACCTCGTTCGGCTACTACAATCCGCACATGATCAAGATGGCCGCGAAGTATCCGAAGCTGCGCTTCGAGCACTGCGGCGGCCTGTGGAGCGAGAAGGACCCGAAGAACGCCGGCTCCTATTTCGGCTATATCGACGAGGCGCAGTACATTGCCGGTATCGTCGCCGGCTATACGAGCAAGAGCGGCAAGCTCGGCTTCGTCGCCGCCAAGCCGATCCCGCAGGTCCTGCGCAACATCAACGCCTTCACGCTCGGCGCCAAGCTCGCCAATCCCAAGGCCACCACGCAGGTGATCTTCACCGGCGACTGGTCGATGCCGGTCAAGGAGGCCGAGGCCACCAACAGCCTGATCGACCAGGGCGTGGACGTCCTGACCTGCCATGTCGACGGCCCCAAGACGATGGTGGAGAATGCCGCGCGCCGCGGCGCCTTCGTCACCGGCTATCACGTCAACCAGTCGCCTTTGGCACCGAAAGCGTATCTCACCGGCGCAGAATGGAATTGGGAAGCGCTGTATCCGAAGTTCGTCAAGATGCTCCAGGCTGGCGAGAGCATTCCGAACTTCTATCGCGGCGGCCTCAAGGAAGAAGTGGTCAAGATCTCGGCGTATGGCGAGGCGGTGTCCGAGCAGGCGCGCAAGCATGCCGACGACATCAAGAGCAAGTTCCTCGGTGAGGGCTACACCATCTTCAAGGGCCCGATCAAGGACAACAAGGGCAACACCGTGATCACCGCCGGCACCGAGCGCGGCCAGAAGGATCCTGAGCTCGAGAAGATGGACTACCTGGTCGAGGGCGTGATCGGAGCCACGTCGTGACATCAGAGGCGGCCGATCCGGTTGATGCGGCCGCCATCGCGCCGGCCGCCGACGCAGGTTTCCTGCAACGTTATGGCGCGAGCATTGAATACATTCTCATCCCGGGCGCGGCGCTGGTCGCCGCGCTCATCGTGTTCGGCATCTTCGTCGCGCTGTTCGGCAAGAACCCGCTCGACCTCTATTGGTACATGTATTACGGCGCGTTCGGCACCTGGTTCTCCTGGCAGAACACGCTGACGCGGGCAGCTCCCTTGATTTTGACAGCGCTATGCACCGCCCTGCCCGCGCAATTGGGCATGGTGATCATCGGCGGCGAAGGCGCGCTCCTGATCGGCGCGCTCTCGGCAACCTCGGCGGCACTGGCGCTGCAGGGGATGCCGCCGCTGGTGGTGCAGATCGCGATGGTGATCGCCGGCATGACCGGCGGCGGGTTGTGGATCCTGCTGTCCGGGGCCTTGCGGCAGTATCGCGGTGTCAACGAGACGATCTCGAGCCTGCTGCTGGTCTATATCGCGCTCGCGATCCTCAACCATCTCGTCGAAGGCGCGATGCGCGATCCGGCCAGCCTCAACAAGCCGTCGACGCGCGAGATCGGCGCCGCCAACATGATCGGCAGCATTCCCGGCGCCGACGTGCATTGGGGCCTGGTGTTCGGCCTGATTGCCGCCATCGCGGCCTATGTGCTGATCTACCACACCACCTTCGGCTTTGCCGCGCGCGTCGCCGGCGGCAACATCCGCGCCGCCAAGATCGTCGGTCTGTCGGTCGGCAAATTGATCCTCACCGTCTGCTTTCTCGCGGGCGCCTGCGCCGGCCTTGCCGGCATGGTCGAGGTCGCCGCCGTGCAGGGCCGCACCAACGCCAACCTCGCGGTCGGCTACGGCTTCACCGGCATCCTCGTGGCGTTCCTGGCGCGGCAGAATCCGCTCGCCATCATTCCGGTCGCGATCCTGCTCGGCGGCATCAATGCGTCGGGCGGACTGCTGCAGCGCCGGCTCGGCCTGCCCGACGCCTCGGTGCTGGTGCTTCAGGGCATCATCTTCATCTCGGTGCTGGCGAGCGACGCGCTCTACGGCCGCATCGGTTTCCTCAAGGGAAAGTCCTGATCCATGGCTGACGGCAATATCGGGCTCTGGACCGTGCCGCTCGCGGTGCTCGGCGGCGCCATCCGCGTCTCCACGCCGTTCCTGTTCGTGAGCCTAGGGGAATGCATCACCGAGCGTTCGGGCCGCATCAATCTCGGCCTCGAGGGCACCCTGGTGATGGGCGCAATGAGCGCCTATGGCATCTCCTATCTCACGGGATCGCCGTGGGCAGGCGTGCTCGCCGCTGGCCTCACCGGCGCGCTGCTCGGCGCGCTCCACGCCGGCATCTGCTCGCTGCCGCGCGTCAACGACGTCGCGGTAGGAATCTCGCTGATGCTGTTCGGCACCGGCCTCGCCTTCTTCCTCGGCAAGCCGCTGATCGAGCCCACCGCCGCGCGGCTGCCGGCGATCGATTTCGGCTGGTGGAGCGACGTGGCGCAGGTTCGCGCCGCGCTGCGCATCAACGTGCTGTTCCTGCTTGGCGTGGGACTCGCGCCGTTGCTGCTGTGGGCATTCAAGACCACGCGCTGGGGCCTCCTGATCCGCACTGCCGGCGAGAGCGCCGACGCGGCGCGGGCGATGGGCCATTCGGTGCTGATGATCCGACTGCGCGCCACCATGGCCGGCGGCTTCCTCGCCGGCATCGGCGGCTCGTTCCTGTCGCTGTTCTATCCCGGCAGCTGGAACGAGGGCTTGTCGTCGGGACAAGGCATCACGGCGGTGGCGCTGGTGATCTTCGCACGCTGGGACCCGATGCTGTGCCTGTGGGCCTCGCTGGCGTTCGGCGGCGCCGCCGCGCTCGGACCGGCGCTGCAATCCGTCGGCGTCACCTCCGGCTATCACTTGTTCAATGCCGCGCCGTATATCCTGACGCTGCTGATCATGATCATCACCTGCTCGCCGAAACGCACCCTGAGCGGCGCGCCGGCTGAATTGTCCATCACCCGCTGATTTCGGAGGTCCATCATGACCGCGCGCACCATCCGCTCCGAGCCCTATGCCTGGCCCTACAACGGCGATCTCTGTCCAGAGAACACGGCACTGATCGTGATCGACATGCAGACCGATTTCTGCGGCGTCGGCGGCTATGTCGACAAGATGGGCTATGACCTCTCCTTGACCCGCGCCCCCATCGAGCCGATCAAGACGCTGCTGACGGTGATGCGCGCGCAGGGCTTCCTGATCATCCACACCCGGGAGGGCCACCGCACCGATCTCTCCGACCTGCCCGCCAACAAGCGCTGGCGCTCGCAGCAGATCGGCGCCGGGATCGGCGATCCCGGGCCGTGCGGCCGCATCCTGGTGCGCGGCGAGCCGGGGTGGGAGATCATTCCCGAACTCGCGCCGGCTCCGGGCGAGATCGTCATCGACAAGCCCGGCAAGGGCTCGTTCTGCGCCACCGACCTCGAGCTGATCCTGCGCCTCAAGGGCATCCAGAACATCGTGCTGACCGGCATCACCACCGACGTGTGCGTCCACACCACGATGCGCGAAGCCAATGACCGCGGCTTCGAATGCGTGCTGCTGTCGGACTGCTGCGGCGCCACCGACAAGGGCAATCACGATCACGCGCTGAAGATGATCAAGATGCAGGGCGGCGTGTTCGGCGCGGTCGCGACCTCCTCCGCGCTGATCGAGGCGCTGTCGTGATCGGCGACGATCCGACGCCTGCGGGCGCGTTCGGCGTCGAGGCCATCGCGATGACGATGCGCTTCGGCGCGTTCACCGCGCTCGACAATGTCGAGCTGAAGGTCAGGCCCGGCTCGTTCCACGCGCTGCTCGGCGAGAACGGCGCCGGCAAGTCGACCTTGGTCAAATGCATCATGGGCTACTATCGGCCGACCGAGGGCGATGTGCTGATCGCCGAGCGCGAGCGCGCAATCGACAACCCCAGGGATGCGCATGCGCTCGGCCTCGGCATGGTCTACCAGCACTTCACGCTGGTACCGGCGATGACGGTGGCCGAGAACCTGGTGCTGGCGCGTGACGACGTACCGGCAGTGGTCAACTGGGCCAAGGAGAAGAAGGAGCTGGAGGCCTTCCTGGCGCGCATGCCGTTCCGCGTGCCGCTCGACGCCAAAGTGTCGGACATCTCCGCCGGCGAGCGGCAGAAATGCGAGATCCTCAAGCAGCTCTATCTGAAGCGGCGCTTCCTGATCCTGGACGAGCCGACCTCGGTGCTGACGCCGGGCGAGGCGGATGAAGTCCTGGGCATGCTGCGCAAGATGGTCGAGGCCGGCGAGCTGACCATTTTGATGATCACCCACAAATTCCGCGAGGTCATGGCGTTCGCCGACGAGGTCACGATCCTCCGGCGCGGCAAGCTCGCTGGCCGCGGCAAGGTCGGCGAGCTCACCCCCGACGACATGGCGCGGATGATGATCGGCGCCGAGCAGCTCACCGTACAGCCGGCGCGCACCGGCGCGGCCGGTGCGATCAGGCTCGCGATCGACAAGCTGGTCGCCCGCGACGACGCCGGAGGCCTGGCAGTGCATGACCTGTCGCTGACCGTACGCGCCGGCGAGATCGTCGGCATCGCCGGCGTCTCCGGCAACGGCCAGCGCCAGCTGGTCGAGGTGCTCGCCGGCCAGCGCGAGGCCGAGAGCGGCGCTGTCAGAGTTTCCGGCGCAGCCTATTCCGCCACGCGCGACGAGATGCGCCGGCACAAGATGTCGCTGCTCCCCGAGGAGCCACTGAGGAACGCCTGCGTCGGCGGCATGAGCGTCGCAGACAACATCGCGCTCCGCGATTTCGACCGCGTTCCGTTCGCGCGCGGCGGCTGTTGGCTGAACAAGTCCGCCTTCCGAAAGGACGCGACCGCCAAGATCAACCGCTACAAGATCAAGACCCGCACGCCGGACACGCCGATCTCGGCACTCTCAGGCGGCAACGTGCAGCGCGCCGTGCTGGCGCGCGAGCTCGGCCACGACGTCGAGGTGCTGATCGCCGCCAATCCCTGCTTCGGCCTCGACTTCGCGGCGGTGGCGCAGATCCATGCCGAGATCATGGCCGCCCGCAACCGCGGCGCAGCCGTGCTCCTGGTCAGCGAGGACCTCGACGAGCTGCTCGAACTGTCGGACCGCCTCGTGGTGATGTTCCACGGCCAGCTGGTCTACGAGACCCGGGCGAGCGGTGCCGATCTCACCGAGATCGGCCGCCACATGGCGGGGCATTGAGCCGGCCCCGCGAAACGACTTCAACGTGTTGACGACTAATTCATCGCGCCGGGGTAACATGGCTCCCGGCGGGCTTTGATCGGCCTGTGATACGCCGCGCCTGCCCGCATTTTCGTTATTGTGTTTCAAACCCTTAGATTGCAGGTCGGTCTCATGAAGGCCTATTTCATCGGCGGCGGCATCGGTTCGCTCTCAGGCGCAGCATTCATGATCCGCGACGGCGGCATCTCCGGATCGGACATCACCGTCTTCGAGAAGCGCCTGCCCTATGGCGGCAGCCTCGACGGCACGCGTCTTCCGGACGGCTCCTACTCGATGCGCGGCGGGCGCATGCTGACGACCGAGCAATACGAATGCACTTGGGACCTGCTGTCGACCATTCCCTGCGAAACCAACGCTCAGGAGACCATCCTCCAGGAGACCGTGGCGTTCAACAAGCTCCACGTCACCCACGCGCAGGCGCGGCTGGTCGACGGCAACCGGCACAAGGTCGACGTCTCCACCATGGGCTTCTCGATGCAGGACCGCATCGAGATGACCAGGCTCACCGAGGCCTCCGAGGAGAAGCTCGGCAATTCCTTGATCTCGGACTGGCTGTCGCCGCCTTTCTTCACCACCAGTTTCTGGTACATGTGGCAGACGACGTTCGCCTTCCAGACTTGGCACAGCGCGGTCGAGTTCAGGCGCTATCTGCGCCGCTTCATGAACGAATTCCCGATGATGGATACGCTTGGCGGCGTCAAGCGGACGGTGCACAACCAGAACGACTCGATCGTCAAGCCGCTGGTCCGCTGGCTCGAAGGCCACGGCGTCAACTTCGTCGGTGGCACGGATGTCACCGATATCGAGCTCGTCACCATCAGCGGCAAGCACCGCGCCGTCAGGCTTGCTCTGACGCAGGACGGCGCGAGCCGCACGATCGATCTCGCCGACGACGATCTGGTGTTCTACACGGCCGGCTCCATGACGGATGCGACCAGCCTCGGCAGCCACGGGGCTCCGCCGCAACAGCTCACCAAGGACGACAGCCACGGCTGGACCCTGTGGGAGAAGCTCGCACAGGGCCGCCCCGAGTTCGGCAATCCGGCCGCGTTCAATTCATCGGTTCCGGAATCGAGCTTCGAGTCGTTCACGGTGACCTGCCGCAATGCGCGCTTCTTCGATGCGATGCAGACTTTCACCGGCAATGTCGCCGGCACCGGCGGGCTCGTCACGTTCAAGGATTCGAACTGGCGGATGTCGATCGTGCTCTACACCCAGCCATACTTTCCGGACCAACCCGACAACATCAGGATCTTCTGGGGCTATGGGCTCTATCCCGATCGCGTCGGCAATTTCTTGGGGAAGCCGATGTCCGAGTGCAGCGGCGCCGAAATCCTGAAGGAGCTGTGCGGGCATCTGCGCTTCCCGCTCGCCGTGTTCGACGAGGCGACCTGCGTGCCGTGCTGGATGCCCTACATCATGAGCATGTTCATGCCGCGCAGCTTTGGCGACCGGCCGCTACCGGTGCCGCTCACCTCGCAGAATCTCGCCTTCATCGGCCAATATGTCGAGCTGCCTGAGGACGCCGTCTTCACGATCGAATATTCGGTGCGCGCGGCCATGCATGCGGTCTATCAGCTCTTGAAGATCGACCGGGCCATTCCGCCCGTGACGCCCTACGACAAATCGCTGAAGGTGCTGCTGCAGTCGGTGGTGAAATCATTCGCCTGACGGACCACGCGAGATCGTGATCACCGCGCGTCGCAGCGCTTGACCTGGATCAGTTCCATGAGGGAACACAGCGGCTAAGCCCCGGATCGTAGCACACGATCCCGGGTGAACCATCATGAAGGCGTATTTCATCGGCAGCGGCATCGGCGCATTGGCCGGCGCGGCATTCCTGATCCGTGACGGCGGCGTCGAAGGCCGCGACATCACGATCTTCGAAAAGCACCTGCCCTATGGCGGCAGCCTCGATGGTGCGCGGCTGCCCGACGGCTCCTATTCGCTGCGCGGCGGCCGCATGCTGACGACCGATCACTACGAGTGCACGTGGGACCTGCTCTCCACCATCCCCGATGCCGGCGATCCCAACCGCACCGTGCGCGACGAGACGATCGCCTTCAACAAGGTCCATGTCGCGCATTCGCAGGCGCGCCTCGTCGACCGCAACCGGCACAAGGTCGACGTCTCCACCATGGGCTTCACCATGCAGGACCGGCTCGAATTGGTGCGGCTGACCGAGGCCTCCGAGGAGAAGCTCGGCAACTCCCGCATCACCGACTGGCTGTCGCCACCGTTCTTCACCACGAACTTCTGGTTCATGTGGCAGACGACGTTCGCGTTCCAGCCCTGGCACAGCGCGGTCGAGTTCAAGCGTTATCTGCATCGCTTCATGAACGAGTTTCCGCGCATCGAGACGCTGGCTGGCGTCAAGCGCACCGTGTTCAATCAGTACGACGCGATCGTCGTGCCGCTCGTCAAATGGCTGGAGGGCCATGGCGTGAATTTCGCCGGCGGCGTCGACGTCACCGACATGGAGATCGCGACGGAAGCCGGCAAGCACGTCGTCAAGCGTCTGACGCTGGATCGCAGCGGCCAGCCGGAGACGATTGCGCTGTCGAGCGACGATCTCGTCTTCCTGCAGAACGGCTCGATGACGGACGCGACCAGCCTGGGCACCCAGGATGCACCGCCGCCGCGGCTCACCAGGCAGGACAGCCAGGGCTGGACGCTGTGGGAGAAGATCGCGAAGGACCGCCCCGATTTTGGCAATCCCGCGGCGTTCAACTCATCGATACCGGAATCCTGCTGGGAATCGTTCACCGTCACCTGCCGCAATCCGCGCTTCTTCGACGCGATGGAGGCGTTCAGCGGCAACGCCGCCGGCACCGGCGGGCTCGTCACCTTCACCGAATCCAACTGGCTGATGTCGGTCGTGCTGTATCACCAGCCGCATTTCGTCGATCAGCCTGCCGACGTGCAGGTGTTCTGGGGCTATGCGCTGCATCCCGATCGCATCGGCAATTTTGTGCCGAAGGCGATGGCCGATTGCGGCGGCGCCGACATTCTCAAGGAGCTCTGCGGCCACCTCAACTTCGACCTCTCGGTGTTCGACCAGGCGACCTGCGTGCCCTGCCGCCTGCCCTACATCACCAGCATGTTCATGCCGCGCAACAAGGCGGACCGGCCGCTGCCGGTGCCGGCGAACTCGAAGAACCTCGCCTTCGTCAGCCAGTTCGTCGAGATCCCCGACGACGTCGTGTTCACGGTGGAATACTCGGTGCGCGCGGCGCAGATGGCGGTCTATCAGCTGCTCGGAATCACCCGGGCGATCCCGCTGATCACGCGCCACGACAAGTCGTTCCGCGTGCTGATCGAGACGATGGAGAAGGCCTTCGCATAACGCCTCTCGCATCGGCAAGAGCGAGCGCGCCCGGATCAGTCTCTATCCGGGGCGCGCTTTCCGTCTCGCGAGGCACAGATGCGCCTCGATCCTTGTTGCGTGAATTGTCAGTAGCCGAGCAGTGCGAGACCGACCCAGCTGACGGCAAACAGCGATACCACCGAGGTTGCAGCGGCGAAAACGGACAGCGAAACTTTCAAAGTCCTGAGGACCATACGCGCCTCCTTCAACGACAATGAACAGCACATCGGGGTGAACCCCGATGTCAGTCTGAAATTTCCTGGAACCGGCTCCACAACGAGCCGAACACAGGTTTGGTGCGCGCGTGCGCGCAAAGGTTCAATGTCAGGGTGTGGGGCCTCAATTGAGCTGCTCGATCGTTAACGGACATGGCCGATCGCGGTTCCCGAATGGAACAGGAATCGCTCCAACGAAGGCCCCTCTCCCCTTCAGAGCCGCCTTCTGCGGGGCTCGAAGGTTGAGAAGGCTCCTGGCTGCAAGTTTTTAGGATGGATCCGGCCGTCAGGCGCTATTTCAGCGGCAGGAACAGGTCCGCAGCCATTTCGTGCTCGGGAACCTCCGGGAAGAAGTTCAGCCGCTGGCAATAGATCGGGAAGTCACGCGCCTCCTCGCCGCTGGCCGGAAGCCAGTCGCGATAGAGGAACAGCGCGGCCGGCTCCAGATTGTGGGTGTTGCCGACGACACGCAGCACCGCGCAGCGTCCGCCGGGGATCACGCCGGCCCTGATTGTCGCGTCCTGCGTTTCGACCGGCTGGTCGGTCCCGACACAAAGGTCCACGCTGTAGTCGGCAGGCGAGGCCGGGCGACGCTCGGAGCGCCAGACCGTGAAGGTTGGATTGGTTCGGGGATGCAGACCGGCGGCCTTGCGCCAGGCGATGAAGCGCTGGATCGTGGCGCCGAGCGTGGCCGGGTCGCCGCGATGCTCCATGATCGCCACCGGCGTGGTCGGCACCTCGCGAATCGTCACGTCGTCAGGGGTATAGGTCGTCCGCATCAGCTTGCTCCTTGCGTCGTCGAGAGGCCCGAAGGCCGCAAGCCACGGCTCCCAGTCGGGAGATTTCCGGAACGATGACGGCGATTGCCCGAACCGTTGCCGAAAGGCGCGGGCAAAGGCGTCCGGCGCGTCGTAGCCGGCCTCCATCGCGACCTCGGTGACGCTTTGGGCATCGCTGTAGGCCAGCTGATAGGACGCCCGCTTCATGCGGGCGAGCTGGATGTAGCGATTCACGGACAGACCGAAGGTCGCCGTGAACTGCCGGTGGAAATGATATTTCGAGTAGGCCGCGATGCTGCTCAGCGCGTCCAGATCGAGATCATCCTCCAGATGCCGGTCGATATGATCCAGCACCCGCTGCATCCGCGCATGGTAGTTTCGCAGCGCCGCCTTCATCGTTCCGTGCTCCGTGGCGGCTGCAGCTAAGCGCAGGCGGACATGACGCGCTCGACCGATCTTGCGGCTTTGTCACGGGGCTCAGTGATCAAGACCGACTTTCACGGATCGACGGCCGTCACGGTCCAGAACGAAGCGGGCACCATGACGCCCGGGCCCTTGGCGTAGCGCGCCAACGCCTTCCTCACGGCGGCGGTCGCGGCCTCCACCGCCTCGGACGGCTGCCCGGCCACGGCACGGCCGCCGGGCCCGATCGCGAGCGCCGTCTGCACCGCGCTATCGAGGCCGGCGCCCGCGCCGAAGTCGAGCGCGATGTCGTGACGCTCCAGCCGGATGCGCCGCAGCCCGGCATCGGTCGTCACCGTCTCCATCCACTCGGGAGCACCGAACGCGAAATCGTCCGGCGCGTGCGGCGGCAAGCCCGGCAGCTTCGGCACGTGGTCATAGGCCGCCTGCAGCGGCTCCAGCGCCCACGGGTTGTCGCGCAGCTCGCCCCAGCAGGCGAACGCGACGCGCCCCTCCGAATGCAGCGCATTGCGGATGTTGAGCACGGCGCGCACCGGATTGGCGAAGTACATGACGCCGAGGCGGGAGATGACGAGATCGGCGCTCGCGGCCTTGAAGTGGTGCACCATGGCGTCGCCTTGCACGAAGCTCACCGGCGCATCGGCAGGGGCGAGCTCGTGGGCCGCGGTCAGCATGGCTGCGGACACGTCGAGGCCGAGCACGCTGCCGCCGGGGCCGACCTTCTCGGCCGCCGCGATCAAGGTCGCCCCGCAACCGCAGCCGATGTCCAGCACCCGTTCGTCCGCCTGAATTGCCGCGCGCTCCAGCAGCGCCTCCTGCACCGGCGCCAGCACCGCATCGATCTCGGCGCGGCGCGCGACCCAGCGCCCGCCGCCCGCACCGTTCCAGAAGGCGATCTGCTCGGCGTTCTCGAAATGCCCAAAGGAGATGTCGGCGACGGCGGCGTCCATGAGGGAAGTCTCGGCAACAAAGTTCACAAATGAAACGAGCCGGCTCGAACAGTGTCCAGCGGCGCCCAGTTCGGGGAGTTTAGGGGGCGGTCTGCAGCTTGAAAAGCCAATCTCACGGACGAAGCGGTCGTGGCAGGTGCGCGCAAAACCGCATCGGCCGACGTCAAATACAGCGATTTGAGAAAATGGTCGGAGCGGCGGGATTCGAACCCACGACCCCTAGTCCCCCAGACTAGTGCGCTAACCGGGCTGCGCCACGCTCCGATGGCCGTTCCTCTAGCCGTGATCGGGGCGGGATGCAAGGCACGGCGGAAGGGTTTCATGGCGTGATCGGATGGAGCGGAGATCGTCGCCCTTCGCCCCCTTCCAGAACGGTGGAGGGTGCACAGCCGACTCGCGGCGCTCGGCGTGGCTCAATGCAACGGACACCCGCCGTCATGCTGGCGCATTCTGACGACCAGCCCCCTCAGACCTCCCTCATCGCCCGGTCGAGCAGCGCGCGGCAGTCGAGCAGCTCCTTGAGCACGCCCTGGAGCTTCTCCCGCTCCTCCGGCTTCATGCCGGCGCGGGTCGGTGGGCCGACGCGGAAGGTGTCGAGGATGTCGTCCTCGGTGTCGACGAAGCGGAAGTCGATGCCCTCCTCGTCGGAAGCTTCCTCCTCCTCGTCCTCCGATTCGACCTCGGCCTCGCCGATCGGCTCCTCTTCCATCATCGCCTGGCCGAGCGTCTCCTCCATCGCGCCGAACGAGACCGCGGCGGAGCTGTCGGCCAGTCCCTGGACCGATTTGACGCCGTGCTCCTTCAGGATGCGCTGCACACCCTTGATGGTGTAGCCTTCGCCATAGAGCAGACGCCGGATGCCCTTGAGCAGGTCGACGTCGTCGGGCCGGTAATAGCGCCGGCCGCCGCTCCGCTTCATCGGCTTGATCTGGGCGAACCGGGTCTCCCAAAACCGCAGCACGTGCTGCGGAATGTCGAGCTCCTGCGCGACCTCGCTGATCGTCCGAAACGCATCCGGCGCCTTGTCCAAATGCCCGTTCCCCTTCGACCGTGCTGACAAGAAAGTGGGAGACTACGCTGAAAAGATTGGACGAACTATACGCGGGACGAACGATACGCGTTCGACACGGCCCTGCCGGCAAAGCAGCGGGACGACGGCCTCGGCCCTAATCCGGCTCGGCGCCGAACTCGGCACTGGCCTCGCCGTTCATCTTGCCGCTGCCCTGCTGGCCGTTGATGCGCTGCTTCAGGATCGCGGACGGCTTGAACACCATGACCCGCCGCGGCGAGATCGGCACTTCCGTGCCGGTCTTCGGGTTTCGTCCGATGCGCTGCCCCTTCTTGCGCACCATGAACGACCCGAAGGACGATAGCTTGACCGTCTCGCCGCGCTCGAGGCAGTCGGTGATCTCCTTCAAGACCAGCTCGACGAACGCAGACGACTCCGTCCGCGACAGCCCCACCTTCTGGTAGACTGCCTCGCAGAGATCGACGCGTGTGACTGTTTTTCCGGTTCCCGCCATCGCCTGCCCCAAACTCACGGCGAATAATTCGCTCCGGAAATTAAGAGGTTAAGCGGCGGTGGTCAACAGCAGCGTGAATAGAAGTACAGGCCGTAGTGCCAATCTCAGGCGTAATCCCGCCGCGCGGCAGGCTCACCAGCGCACCAAAGCCGAGCCCCAGGTAAAGCCGCCGCCCATCGCCTCCAGCAAGACCACGTCGCCCTTCTTGATGCGGCCGTCCTTGACGGCCACGTCGAGCGCCAGCGGGATCGAGGCAGCGGAGGTATTTCCATGCCGATCGACCGTCAATACCACCTTCTCCGGCGCGATGTGCAGCTTGTGCGCCGAAGCGTCGATGATTCGCTTGTTGGCCTGGTGCGGCACGAACCAGTCGATGGTCTCGGCCGACAGGCCGGTGGCATCGAAGGCGTCGACGATCACGTCGGTGATCATGCCGACGGCGTGCTTGAACACCTCGCGGCCTTCCATCCTCAGATGCCCGACGGTCTGGGTCGAGGACGGACCGCCGTCGACATAGAGCTTGGCCTTGTGACGGCCGTCGGAGCGCAGATGCGTGGTCAATACGCCGCGATCGGCTGCCGTGCCGCCCTGCTCCTGAGCGTCCAGGATCAGCGCTCCGGCGCCGTCGCCGAACAGCACGCAGGTGGTGCGGTCGTTCCAGTCGAGGATGCGCGAGAAGGTCTCGGCGCCGATCACCAGCGCGCGCTTGAACGAGCGGCTGCGCAGGAAATTGTCCGCGGTCGCGAGCGCATAGACGAAGCCCGAGCACACCGCCTGCAGGTCGAACGCCGCGCCATGATGGATGCCGAGGCCGTTCTGCACGGCCACTGCAGTCGCCGGAAAGGTGTTGTCCGGGGTCGAGGTGCCCAACACGATCAGATCGATCGACTGCGGATCGACGTCGGCCGCGGCCAACGCGGCACGAGCCGCGTTGATCGCCAGATGCGAGGTGAACTCGCCGTCGGCTGCGACGTGGCGCTCACGGATGCCGGTGCGCTGCACGATCCACTCGTCCGAGGTCTCGATGCGGCTTGCCAGCTCGGCATTGGTCACGACCCGCTGCGGGAGGTACGAGCCACAGCCGAGCACGACCGAACGAATTGTCACGAGACAGCCTCCTGGGCGACGGGTTCGGACGCTGGCGCGCCGCCGTCGGGATTGAGTGTTTGATTGATCTTGGTCAGGAGATCGTAGCGGGCCATCTCATAGCCAACCCTGACCGCCGAGGCAAAGCCCTCGGCATCGGTTCCGCCGTGGCTCTTGACCACCATGCCCTTGAGGCCGAGCACCACGCTGCCGTTGGATTTGCGCGGATCGAGCCGGGCCCGCAAAGCGGCGAAGGCGCCGCGGGCCAACAGATAGCCGATCCGGGCAAGCCAGCTCGCCTGGATCGCGCCGCGCAGGAAATCCGTGACCTGGCGGACGGTGCCCTCGGCCGTCTTCAAAGCGATGTTGCCACTGAAGCCTTCGGTCACGACCACGTCGGCGGCGCCCTTCCCGATGCCGTCGCCCTCGACGAAGCCGATATAGTCGAGCTGCGGCAGGTTCATCGCGCGCAGCTGCTCGGCCGCCTCGCGGATCTCCTCATGGCCCTTGATCTCCTCGACACCGATGTTGAGAAGGCCGACGGTCGGCCTCGGCTTGTTGAACAGCACGCTCGCCAGCGCGCCGCCCATCACGGCCAGCGCGACGAGGTGGTGGGCATCGCCGCCGATCGTTGCCCCGAGGTCGAGCACCACCGATTCGCCGCGCGCGGTCGGCCAGATCGCGGCCAGAGCCGGCCGGTCGATCCCGTCCAGCGTGCGCAGGCAGAAGCGCGCCATCGCCACCAGCGCGCCGGTATTGCCCGCGGACACGGCGACGTCGGCCTCTCCCTTCTTCACCGCCTCGAGCGCGAGCCACATCGACGAGGTCTTTCGGCCGCGCCGGAGCGCCTGGCTCGGCTTGTCCTCCATGCTGACGGCGACGTCGGTGTGGATGACCCGCGAGACCGCCTTCAGCCGCGGATGCCGGTCGAGTTCGGGTACGATCTTGGCGCTATCGCCGAAGAGCAGAAACTCCGCATCCGGATGGCGGCTCAGCGCGATCGCGGCACCGGGGATGACGACGGCCGCGCCGAAATCCCCGCCCATGGCGTCCAGCGCGATTCGAACCTTTTGAGGCATGACGTCCCGGAAACCTGATCTCGAGCTTTGTCTCGTCTTGGCCGTGACTTGGTTGGCCGTGTTTGGCGGTCGTTCAGAGGCATTGCGCGGCCGATGGACGGGCCAGAGGCCGTCCGGGCCTTTTCGTCGCACCCCGACCCGGGCGCGACAATAGCGTCTCTCCGTGTCGAAACAACCTCCCGGGAGCGATGCATTTTGCAACCGCCGCGCCGGGCCGGGGCCGGCAGGGACCCGCCTTTGCCATCGAAATCAGCAGCTTGAGAGGATTTCGAGAGGCTTTGTGACAGGATCGATCGTTTCCGGCCTGCCCAACGGCGCGTCAATCCTCACCCGTTTTCTTCGCTTTGACCGCGCCCGGCCCGGCGGCATCTGCCGATTTCAGCGCCTTCAGCGCCGCGAAGGGATGGGCCTCCGGCTCGGCGGCCGCAGCCACCGGCTGCTCGAACACGGCGCCCGGCTTGCGCGGATAGGGATCGATCCCCAGGAGCAGCGCGTCGGCGGCGAGCCGGCCGAGATCGATCTGCCCGCCAATGATCGGCTCCGGCGGATCGGCCGTCTCCACCTCGCTGTTGGGATCGTCCTCGACCAGATCGGCAAGCTCCGGAATCTGCTCCGGCGGGGCGAACATCTGGTCGATCGGCTCGTCGATCTCGATCTCGATCGGATCCAGCGTGACGACGCAGGTCTGACCGATCCGGGCCTGCACACGGCCCTCGACATGCACCTTGCCGTCCCGCTTCTGGACGACGTCGAACGAGGCATGGGCCGAGATGACCTCGCGCAGATCGGCAACCGCGGCGAGCGCGTTGCGCGTGGCCTCGTCGGCCTCGATCTCGCGATGCAGGCCGGCATCCGGAATCTGCGCCACGATCACCGGCGGTGCCCGCCAGGGGTCCTTGGAAGGGTCTCGCGCCGTTTCGCGCGAGGTGTCTCTGTCTCTGGTCATGTCGCTAGTCCTGCTGAACCGGCCGCGGGAAGCTCCAGCCGGCGCCGAGCAGCCTGTTGTCGTCGAGAGCGGCGAGGTGCGCGGCCACCCGCGCCGCATAGGCGGCAAGTCCGGCCGCGCTGTCCGGATGCTCCCCGTTCAAGATATTCTTCTGCAATGCGTCCGCCAGCCGGGCCTCGCTCTCGGACCAGGCAAGGTCATAGGCGGCGGTGCGGCCATAGAACGCCTCGCCGAACTTCTGCATCCGCTTGGGCACGGTGAGATCCCCCACCCCCATCTCGCGCAGATTGTCGTCCATGTCGTCGCAGAACCGGTCGAACAGCGCCTGCGACAGGTCCGATCCCACCCCGCGCAGCCGCCGCAGCACCAGCCAGAGGTGCAGAATCAGCAGATCGAACCGCCCGTCGACCGTGTCAGGGACATTCAAGTGTCTATAAAACAACGGGTCTCGGGTTTGTGCCACGATCGTGCCATAGATCGGCTCGATGGTCCCGCGCGGGGACGGTCGGGATTTCCTGAGATGGTTGAATGGCCAGAGCATGACGGTTCCGCGGTCGAGTTTCCCTGACCCTGTTCAGGGGCATGTTGCAATCCGCAAGTTTGCCCGGTACGTCAACGCCCTGCCCGACGCAAGGGGACGGGATCCGATCTGAAGAAGATGACCCAGACAATGCGAACGACTGCCCGCCTGCTCTCCCGTGGCTTGAGCTCCCGTCTGCGCACCCTTGGTGCGATCGCGCTGACCTGCCTGGCGCTCGGCGCCTGCACCGGCGAGCAGTTCCAGAAGGGCTACATCATGCCGCCGGGCGCGCTGGAGCAGATCCCGATCGGCGCCAGCCAGGACCAGGTGCTGATCGTGATGGGCACGCCCTCGACGGTGGCGACGCTCGACGGCGAGGTGTTCTACTACATCTCCCAGCGGGCCGAGCGCCCGGTTGCCTTCATGAACCAAAAGGTGGTCGATCAGCGCGTCATTGCGATCTATTTCGACAAGAACCGCCAGGTCCGCCGCCTCGCCAATTACGGTATGAAGGACGGCAAGATCTTCGACTTCGTCAGCCGCACGACGCCGACCTCCGGCCAGGAGCTCAGCTACCTGACGCCGCTGTTCAAGCTGCTCAGCTTCAACTGATCCGGGCCCGATCGCCGCGGTCCGGAATATGTTTCCGGGTGACGGCACAAAGCCGGTGAACTGCGCTGATTGGCGCAGCTCGTGCGCCATTCGCCTGCTTGCTCTGGCGCCGCAATCTTCCCTACCCTGCCGCAAAACAAGAGCAGGGAGGAATCATTGGCTCATCGCATCGCGCTGTCGCGCCGCAAGCTGCTGTCCGGCGCCGCGGCGCTGTCCACAGCCGCCATCCTGCCGCGCGCGAGTCTCGCCGACTGGCGTCCGACCGAGACGGTCAAGCTGATCGTGCCCGCCGCGCCCGGCGGCAGCACCGATGTGATGGGACGCTTGCTGGCCGCGCATCTGCAGACAGCGTGGGGACAATCGGCGGTGGTCGAGAATCGCTCCGGCGGCGGCGGCACGATCGGCGCCGCCGAGGTCGCGCGCAACACCAAGGGCGACGGCCATACGGTCCTGATCGGCAACCCCGGTCCCAACGCGATCGCCTATTCGATCTTCCGCAACCTCGCCTACAAGCCGGATCAGTTGCAGGCGGTCTCCAACATGATCCGCATCCCCAACATCGTCTCGGCGCATCCCTCGACCGGCCTCAAGTCGATCCCGGAGCTGATCGCTTTTCTGAAGGCCAATCCCGACAAGCTGAACTACGCCTCGTCCGGCGTCGGCCAGAGCCCGCATCTGACGGGCGCCTGGTTCCTGCAGCTCACCGGGCTGAAGATGACGCACATTCCGTTCCGCGGCGCCGGCCCGGCGCTGCAGGCCGCCCTCGCCGGCGACATTCAGATCCTGTTCGACAATCTGTTTCCATCGCTGCCGCAGGTGCAGGAGGGCAAGCTGACTGGCCTGTGCGTCACCACGCCGGAACGCAGCGCCAATGCGCCTGACCTGCCGACGATGCGCGAGAGCGCGCCGGAGCTGGCCAAGTTCGACGTCTCGTCCTGGTTCGGCGTATTCCTGCCCAAGGCCTGCCCGCCCGAGATCGTCAGCGCGCTCAACCTGCAGGTCAAGGCGATGCTGGAGCGCGAGGACATCCGCAAGAATATCGCCGCGATGGGCGCGCGGGCCGATTACGGCACGCCGCAGCAATTCGGCGACTTCGTCCAAGCCGAGACAGCCAAATTCGCGTCGATCATCCAGAAGGAAGGCCTGCAGATGGACGTGAAATAGCCCTGGGCCCGGCGGCGCCGCATCTCGGCGGAGCATTGGAATGGGGGGTCGTGGTGTAACGGCACCTTAAGCGGGATGATGCGATACGTGGCAGCCGCGTGTCTTTGATCTGGTTGCGAGATACCGTCGGCGGATGCCGGGCCGACAACCTCGCGTGGATGCGGTCCGATCATCGTCCGAGGGGCAGGCGCCGGCGTCGTCCATCGCGTGAGCCGTGCCTTGCCCAACAGCGTCCTCCATCAGCTCGAAGACATTCTCGCCAGCCGCTACGTCTCCCGGCGCGCCGAGATCTTGGAGCGCGTCACCGACCTGTTCGTCGTGAGCTCGGGCAAGTTCACCGAAGAACACGTCGATCTGTTCGACCACGTGCTGTCCAAGCTGCTCGACAATGTCGCCATTGCGGCGCGGGCGCAGCTCGGCAGCCGGCTCGCGGTCCTGCCTGATGCACCGCCGCGGCTGCTCCGGCTGCTCGCCAGTGACGCGACGATTGCGGTGGCAGGCCCCGTGCTGCGCCAGAGCGACCGGCTCGACGACGAGATCCTGGTTGCGACCGCGCAGACCCAGGGCCAGGAGCATCTGCTCGCGATCTCCGACCGCAAGATCCTCACCGAATCCGTCACCGACGTTCTGGTCGATCGCGGCAATCAGGCCGTCGTTTCGAACACCGCCAACAATGGCGGCGCGCGCTTCTCCGATCACGGCTTCTCCGGCCTGGTGACGAAGGCGTCCGACGATCCCGGCCTCGCCTTGAGACTCTGGAGCCGACCCGACAGCCCACGCGAGGTGCTGGTCCGGCTGTTCGCCGAAGCCTCCGACGCGGTGCGCAGCCAGCTCGCCAGCGCTGATGCGGCGCGGGCCGAGATCGTCGAGCTCGCCGTGGCGCAGGCTTCGGATCATCTGCAGGCCGCCGCGCGGACGCGCTCGGCCGATTTCGTCACCGCCAAGGACTATGTCGAGCTGCTGCACGCGACCGGCCAGCTCCACGAGGCGCAGCTCCACGGCTTCGGCAAGGAAGCCAGCTTCGACAAGGTCACGCTGGCACTGTCATTGATGTGCAAGCTGCCGCTCGACGTGGTCGAGCGCGCCTTCGTGCGCAACCAGCCGGACCAGCTCCTGGTGCTCGCCAAGGCGCTCGACTTGTCCTGGGTCACGACGACGACGCTGCTGTTCATGCAGGCGAGCGCCAGCGGCAGCGCACGCCCACAGCTCGACCAGCATCTGGCGAGCTTCTCGCAGCTGCAGCCGCGCATGGCGCAGAGCACGTTGCAGAGCTATCGGACGCGGCAGCGCGCGGCCGAGTAGCAAACAACCAAACAACACAGCCTCATGAAAAGACCCCGCGGCTCGCGCCGCGGGGTCTTCGCTCGTCAAGACGCGTCGGCGCGCCTCAATGCGCGAGGATCGCCAGCAGCAGCAGGGCCACGATGTTGGTGATCTTGATCATCGGGTTCACCGCGGGGCCCGCGGTGTCCTTGTAGGGATCGCCGACGGTGTCACCGGTGACCGCAGCCTTATGAGCATCGGAGCCCTTGCCGCCGAAATGGCCGTCCTCGATGTACTTCTTGGCGTTGTCCCAGGCGCCGCCGCCGGAGGTCATCGAGATCGCGACGAACAGGCCGGTGACGATGACGCCGAGCAGCATGGCGCCGACGGCCGAGAACGCTGCCGACTTGCCGGCCGCGCCACCGCCTGCGATCGCGTAGATCAGGAAGTAGACGACGATCGGCGACAGCACCGGCAGCAGCGAGGGAATGATCATCTCCTTGATCGCCGCCTTGGTCAGCAGGTCGACGGCCTTGCCGTAATCCGGCTTGTCGGCGCCCTGCATGATGCCGGGCTTCTCGCGGAACTGGCGGCGCACCTCCTCGACGATCGCGCCGGCGGCACGGCCGACCGCGGTCATGCCCATCGCGCCGAACAGATACGGCAGCAGGCCGCCGAACAGCAGACCGACCACGACATACGGGTTGTTCAGCGAGAAGTCCGGCTTGATCCCCGCGAAATAGGGATGGTGCGCCGAATCCGCGATGAAGAACTGCAGGTCCTGGTTATAGGCCGCGAACAGCACCAGGGCGCCGAGACCGGCGGAGCCGATCGCGTAGCCCTTCGTGACCGCCTTGGTGGTGTTGCCGACTGCGTCGAGCGCGTCGGTCGACTTGCGGACCTCCTTGGGCAGGCCGGCCATTTCGGCAATGCCGCCGGCGTTGTCCGTCACCGGGCCGAAGGCGTCGAGCGCGACGATCATGCCGGCCAGCGCCAGCATCGTCGTGGTCGCGATCGCGATGCCGAACAGGCCGGCGAGGCTGTAGGTGACCAGGATGCCGGCGATGATGACGATCGCGGGCAGCGCAGTCGACTCCATTGAGATGGCGAGGCCCTGGATCACATTGGTGCCGTGACCGGTGACCGAGGCGGCCGCGATCGACTTCACCGGGCGGAAGTCGGTGCCGGTGTAGTATTCGGTGATCCAGATGATCAGGCCGGTGACGACGAGACCGACGACGCCGCACATGAACAGCGCCGTGCCCGTGTAGTCGACGCCGTCGAGCTTGCCGAAGCCGATCAGCCACCCGATCGCCAGCGCGACGCCGCCGAGCGAGAGAACGCCGGTGGCGATCAGGCCCTTGTACAGTGCGCCCATGATCGACTGGCTGGCGCCGAGCTTGACGAAGAAGGTGCCGGCGATCGAGGTGATGATGCAGATGCCGCCGATGGCGAGCGGCAGGGTCATCATGTTGGTCAGCAGCGACGACTTGGCGAAGAAGATGGCCGCCAGCACCATGGTGGCGACAGCGGTCACCGCGTAGGTTTCGAACAGGTCGGCGGCCATGCCGGCGCAGTCACCGACGTTGTCGCCGACGTTGTCGGCGATGGTCGCGGGGTTGCGCGGATCGTCCTCGGGAATGCCGGCTTCGACCTTGCCGACGAGGTCGCCGCCGACGTCGGCGCCCTTGGTGAAGATGCCGCCGCCGAGACGGGCGAAGATCGAGATCAGCGAGGCGCCGAAGCCGAGCGCGACCAGCGCATCGATCACGGTGCGGCTGTCGGGCGCGAGCTTCATGAAGCCGGTGAGGATGCCGAAGTAGATGGTGACGCCGAGCAGCGCGAGACCGGCCACGAGCAGACCGGTGATGGCGCCGGCCTTGAAGGCGAGCTCCAGGCCGCCGGCGAGCGAGGTGATGGCCGCCTGTGCGGTGCGGACGTTGGCGCGCACCGACACGTTCATGCCGATGAAGCCGGCCGCGCCGGAGAGGATCGCGCCGATCGCAAAGCCGATCGCGACGAGCATGCCGAGGAAATACGCAAGGAGCACGAAGATCACGACGCCGACGATTCCGATCGTCGTATATTGGCGGCGAAGATAGGCCTGCGCGCCCTCACGCACCGCCGCCGCGATTTCCTGCATGCGCGCATTGCCGGCGTCCGCGCTGAGCACCGATTGTGTGGCCCAGATCGCATAGACGATCGACAGCGCTCCGCAGAGCACGATCACCCATAAAGCTGACATTTAGTTTCCTCGGCTCTTTGCTTTTTCTAACTACGTCACGCCGCGATGGTGCGACGCACGCCCCCTGTCAGGCCGCTCCGGGCGGAGCCGCCTCGAACATATGAAGCTTGCCAAAATCGCCATGATGACGCAACGCCGCGACGCCTGAACCGCTCCAAATTCAGACGCTTCTTTGGTCGCATTGTGCGGTGCAAATAGGTGTCAGAAGTGGCTGAAGGACAACCGCGTCAGTGTGACGGGACGGCCCTGCCCGTCCAGGAAGCGCGGGGCTTGCGCCCCTTCGACGATGGCGCCGATGTCGGTGACGGCAACGCCCGCCGTCTCGGCTACAGCACGGAACGCTGCGCATTGCGCTGCGGGAACAGTGCAGAGGATCTCGTAATCGTCGCCGCCGGAGATCATGCCTTCAAGCTGCGCGGCCCCGACAGCAAGCAGCTTCGCCGCTGCCGGCGATCGAGGAATGTCGGACAGCGCGATGTCGGCGCTCACGGAAGAGGCGGCGCAGAGCTTGGTCAGGTCGCCTGCGAGGCCATCAGAGACATCCATCGAGGCGGTCGCGCAGTCTCTCACGGCCGCGGCCAGTGCATTGCGCGGCTGCGGCGTGCGATAACGGCCGATCAGCATATCCCGCGCGGCGGCATCGTCGGCCAGCGCCGTGGCGTCGGCCGTGCCCGTAAGGATGCGCAGGCCGAGCAAGGCGTCGCCGATGGTCCCGGTCACCATCACCCGGTCGCCGGGACGCGCGCCGAAGCGATGCACCATCCGGCCCCTGGGCACCCTCCCCCAAGCCGCGATCGAGATCATCACGGGACCGGGCGTCGACACGGTGTCGCCGCCGAGCAGCGGACAGCCGAACGCCGCCGCGTCCTCGCCGAGGCCACGCGCGAACTCCGACAGCCACGCGTCGTCCTTCTCGCGCAGCGCCAGCGTCAGGACGAAGCCGGCGGGCACCGCACCCTTGGCGGCGAGATCGGACAGGTTCACCCGCAGCGCCTTGCGCGCGATGGTGTCGGGGGGATCGTTGGCGAGATAATGGACGCCTTCGACGATGGCGTCGGTCTTGACGACGATGTCGTCACCATTGGCCGGAATGATCGCGGCATCGTCGACGAGGCCGAAGGCGCCGGGGTCGGTCGCCAGCGGCTTGAAGTAGCGGGCGATCAGGGAATCTTCGCCGGAGGCGTCGCGGGTCACGCGCTCGTCCCCCACACTTTGCACACTCTGCTGTCATCGCCCGGCTCGACCGGGCGATCCAGTACGCCGCGGCCCTTCCCTATCCCTTGAACGTCTGTGGAATACGGGATCACCCCCCGTCGCGGGAGATGACAGTCGAGGAAAGAGACTGGCATCGCGCCGGTTCGCAGCGATCGTGCTCCGGCGCCGCCCATCGCTACTTCGGCCCCATCTCGTCGGCGCGGTATTGCCGGGCGAGTTGCTCCAGCACCGCGTTGACCATGCCGGTCTCGTCGCGCTCGACGAAGGCATGGGCGATGTCGACATATTCGGACACGACGACCCGCGCCGGAATGTCCTTGCGTCGCTCCAGTTCATAGGCGCCGGCGCGCAGCACCGCGCGCAGGATCGCCTCGATCCGCTGCAGCGGCCAGCCGCGCTCCAGCGCCGTATCGAGCACCGGATCGATCTTGGTCTGGTCGCGCACCACGCCGGAGACGATGTCGCGGAAGAACGCAGCCTCGGCCGGCAGATACTGCTCGCCCTCGACCTCGTTGCCGAGCCAGTGGCTCTCGAACTCGGCCAGGACGTCGTTGATGCCGGCGCCCGCGATGTCCATCTGGTAGAGCGCCTGCACGGCGGCGAGACGGGCGGCGCCACGGCGATTGGCCTTGCGGTCGCCGGCACGGACCGGGCCCTTGATTGGCTTGTTGCTGCTCTCGGCCATGTCAGCCTCGCGCCAGACGGCGTTTGATGCGCAGCACGGCGAGCGCGGCGCGGGCGGCATCGCCGCCCTTGTTCATCTCGGAGACGCGGGCGCGCGCCCACGCCTGGTCCTCATTGTTGACGGTGAGGATGCCGTTGCCGAGCGGCAGGCCGCGCGCCACCGACAGATCCATCAGGGCTCGCGAGGATTCCTGCGACACGATCTCGAAATGGATGGTGTCGCCACGGATGACGCAGCCGAGCGCGATCGCGAGGTCATAGGGCTTGCCGGCCTTCGCGGCAGCATCGAGCGCAATGGCAATAGTCGCCGGAATCTCCAACGAGCCGGCGACGGTGAGAACATCATAGCCCACGCCCGCCGCCTTCAGCTCGGCGGTGGCGCCCTCCAGCAGGGCGTCCTGAAGGTCGTCGTAGAAGCGGGCCTCGACGATCAGCGCGCGGGCGCCGGTGATGTCGGTCTGGTCTTTGAGCGGCGCGCGCCGTGCGTCTGCCATGGTTCTGTTTCCATTGTCTTCAGGTGCCTCGCCCCAATGGAGCGGCCATCCGGCCGCGTCGCGAAGGGCGAGATGAAATCGGCCTCATGCTGCGAGACGACACATCGGCGCCTCCTCGCCATGAGGGCTGGCCTTGTAGGCGCGAGCGCCCGCAAAGCCAAGACGGAAAGCCCCCTTCGAGGCTACTTCATTTCCGTGAGGCGCGCGGCATAGCGCGCCATCAGGTCGACCTCGAGATTGACCTCGCTGCCGGCCTGCCAGGACGACAGCGTGGTGACCGACAGCGTATGCGGAATGATCAGCACCGAGAAGACCAGTTCGTCGACGGTGTTGACCGTGAGCGAGACGCCGTCGAGGGTTACTGAGCCCTTGGTGGCGATGAAGCGCGCCAGATCCCGCGTCGTCCTGAAAACGAACCGCGCCATGTCCGGCAGGTTCTCTCGGCTGACGATGGTCGCAATGCCATCGACATGGCCGGAGACGATGTGGCCGCCGAGCTCGTCGCCGATCTTCAGCGCCCGCTCGAGGTTCAGCTTCGTGCCGACGCGCCAGTGCTTGGCGGTGGTCAGCGCCAGCGTCTCCGCGGCGGCATCGACCTCGAACCAGGTCTTTCCATCGGTGACGCCGGACTGCACGACCGTGAGGCAGACGCCGTTATTGGCGATCGACGCGCCATCGGCGATGCCGGCCTGATCATAGTGGCAGGCAATGCGCAGCCGATGCAGCTTTCCTTCGGTCCGCGGCGTCAGGCTGACGATCTCGCCGATGTCGGTGACGATGCCTGTGAACATTAGGCGCGCTCGTAAATCGTAAGGGTATCGGGATCGAGCGTCTCGCTAGCACGAACGCGATAGGCCGGCGACTGCGTGATTGCGGTCAGCGGCAATGCGTCCAGCGCAGCAATCCCGTCAGCTCCGATCTCGCCGGGGCCGCGCAGGAGCCAGATCTCATCGACCAGGCCGCTTGCCATGAAAGATGATGCGACGCGGCTGCCGCCTTCGATCATCAGACGCGTGACGCCGCGTTCCGCCAGCGCCTTGAGCACGGCCGGCGGCTCCAGCGCCGACGGGTCGGCCTGCGGCGGGACACGGATCACCTGCGCACCGGCGGCGCCCAGCCGGGTCGCCGTGGCCGGCTCGGCCACCTCGGACGCGACGAGCCAGAGCGGCGTCGTGCGCGCGGATTGCATCAATCGGCTCGCAGCCGGAAGGCGGAGCATCGGATCGAGCACGATCCGGACCGGCGAGCGCGCCTCCATGCCCGGCAGCCGGCAGGTCAGCAGCGGATCGTCGGCGATCGCGGTGCGCACCCCGATCAGGAGGGCGTCGCTCTGGGCCCGCAGCAGATGCACGCGGGTCCGCGCTGCCTCGCCGGTAATGGCCACCGGCTTGTTGCCGGCGGCTGCGATCTTGTCATCGGCGGAGACCGCGAGCTTCAGGATCACGTGCGGCCGTCCGTCGCGGATGCGGCGGAAATGGCCGGCATGATCACGCTTGGCGTCCGCCGAGCAGAGGCCGACCTCGACCTGAATGCCCGCGGCGCGCAGCTTCGCATGCCCCTGCCCTGCGACCTCGGGATTGGGGTCCTCAATCGCCGAGACGACGCGGCTGATGCCGGCGGCGATGACCGCATCCACGCAAGGCGGCGACTTGCCGAAATGCGAGCACGGCTCCAGCGTCACGTAGAGGGTGGCGCCCTTGGCGGCCTCGCCGGCGCGCTTCAAGGCCTCGGGCTCGCCATGAGGGCGTCCACCGGGCTGGGTCCAGCCGCGGCCGACGATCACGCCGTCCTTGACCACGACGGCGCCGACGGCGGGATTGGGCCAAGTCCGCCCCAACCCACGACGGCCGAGCGACAGCGCGAGCTGCATGAAGCGGCGGTCGGCGTCCTTCTGCGCCTTCAGCTTCTCGCCGACCTGATCGACCAGAACCCGGAAGATCATTTGCGGACCGGCGCGAGGCGCGGTGCTTCGTCCTCGGCCGAGAGCTCGCCGAGCACGGCCTCGAAATCCTTGGCCTCGCGGAAATTGCGATAGACCGAGGCGAAGCGGACATAGGCGACGTCGTCGAGATCGCGCAGATGCTCCATCACGATCTCGCCGATCGCCTCCGAGGACACCTCGGATTCGCCGCCACTCTCGAGCTCGCGCACGATCGCCGAGACCATCTTCTCGACCCGCTCCGGATCGACCGAGCGCTTGCGCAGCGAGATCTGCACCGAGCGCATCAGCTTGTCGCGGTCGAACGGCACGCGACGGCCGTTGCGCTTGATGACGGTCAGTTCGCGCAGCTGCACCCGCTCGAAGGTCGTGAAGCGGAAATTGCAGGTGACGCAGACCCGCCGCCGCCGGATCACCGAGGAATCCTCGGTGGGGCGGGAGTCCTTCACCTGCGTATCGAGGCTGTTGCAGCTCGGGCAGCGCATTGTGGCTTCAAGCCTTACTGGTAGATCGGAAACCGGTCGGTCAGCGCCTTCACCTTCTCCTTCACCGCGGCTTCCACCAGCGGCGCGCTGCCCTCGGAGGACTGCGCGATCGCGTTCAACACCTCGGCGATCAGGCTGCCGACCTGCTGGAATTCGGCGACACCAAAGCCGCGGGTCGTTGCCGCCGGCGTGCCGAGCCGCAGGCCCGAGGTGACGAACGGCTTCTCGGGGTCGAACGGGATGCCGTTCTTGTTGCAGGTGATGCCGGCGCGGACCAGCGCCTTCTCCGAGATGTTGCCCTTCAGCCCCTTGGGCCGGAGGTCGACCAGCATCAAATGGTTGTCGGTGCCGCCGGAGACGATGTCGAAGCCGTGGGCGCGCAGCGATTCCGCCAGCGCCTTCGCGTTCTCGACGATGTTCTTCGCGTAAGTCTTGAACTCCGGCCGCAGCGCCTCGGCGAACGCCACCGCCTTGGCCGCGATCACGTGCATCAGCGGGCCGCCCTGCAGGCCCGGGAAGATCGCCGAGTTGAACTTCTTGGTGAACTGCTCGTCGTTCCACAGGATCAGGCCGCCGCGCGGGCCGCGCAGCGACTTGTGGGTCGTCGTCGTGGTGACGTGGGCATACGGCACCGGCGAGGCATGGACGCCGCCGGCGACGAGGCCGGCGAAGTGGGCCATGTCGACCAGCAGGTACGCACCGACGCTATCGGCGATCTCGCGGAAACGCTTGAAGTCCCACGGGCGCGAATAGGCGCTGCCACCGGCGATGATCAGCTTCGGCTTCACTTCCTCAGCCTGCTTCGCCACCGCATCCATGTCGATCAGGTGGTCGTCGCGGCGCACGGTGTAATGCGCGGCCCTGAACCACTTGCCGGACATGTTGACCGGCGAGCCGTGGGTGAGATGGCCGCCGGCGGCGAGGTCGAGGCCCATGAAGGTGTCGCCGGGCTGCAGCAGCGCCAGGAACACGGCCTGGTTCATCTGGCTGCCCGAGTTCGGCTGGACGTTGGCGAAATTGGCGCCGAACAGCTTCTTGGCGCGGTCGATCGCGAGGTTCTCGGCGACGTCGACCCATTCGCAGCCGCCGTAATAGCGCGCTCCCGGATACCCTTCCGCGTACTTGTTGGTCATCACCGAGCCTTGGGCCTCCAGGACCGCGCGGCTGACAATGTTCTCCGAGGCGATCAGCTCGATTTCGTGCCGTTGCCGACCGAGCTCACCCTTGATGGCGGCCGCGATCTCGGGATCGGCCTCGGCCAGGGTGGCGGAAAAGAAGGAATCGACTGACGAGGCGGGCTTGGCGCTGGAAGCGGTCATCGGCGGAATATCTCCACGTCCGCAAGGCCTTAGGCGGCCGGCGGTCGGTTCAGTGAAGGCGGTCGGAAAAGACCCCTGCCCTTACCATACGGGCGGCGGCAGGCCAAGGGACAGACCAAGCGGTTGCGGGTCAAACCGGATATTTGCGCCAGATATGGTGGACGGCCGCTGGAGCAAGCCCCCTGCTCAGGCCCCGCCGCAGGAGTGCCAGCTTTCCGACATCTGCCACGTTCCCTTGGTCCGGAGATTTGTGGCCTTGTAGATTCGCCCCCGATCATCGCCGGGCGGACATTTCTTCGGCTTCCAGACGGTGCAGAGCCGCACGGCATCGCCCAACTTGGAATGGGCGACGGCGGCATTCCACTCCGCGTCGATCTGCTCGGCGCCGTTCTGGTACAGCAAGTGGACGCCCTGATCCATCATGGGCTCACCATGCTCGTCGAGCTTCTCGCCGAGTTTGAACGGGGTCGGCGACAGCGGCTCATCGAACCGACCAGCAATTTTCGTAATCGTCGTCTCTACGCAGGCGCCTATTCTTGCCAGCGCTTCTCGACTGTTCGGTCCCTTCTGGGGCCAGACCGTCTCAGCCATGCTCCTCGTAGGCAGACTCAGCTCTCCGCACGCGAAGGCCAAGATTCCCGCCGTGGCAATAACTCGGGACACCAAACGCATCGATCCCCCAAAAACAAACAACCTGCATGAAACCGGACGGTCTCATACAGGTTGTCGGTATCATGAGGCAAGCGTCGCGCGAGCAATCTCGCGCCGAAGACATCAGAGGCCGGTGTAGCCCGCCTTCACCGGATCGACGCGACCGTCGAGCTGGCGAAGATAGGTCAGGCCGCACACGGTGAGACGATGCGGGTCGCGCTCGCCGGCTTCGAACAGCGTCTGGATGTAGGCGCTCACCTTGCGGCGCGCCTCGTCGCTCGCCGCAGCGGTGCGGTTCGCCAGCAGGTCGTAGGTGTGCATGATGCGATCGATGGCGGCTTCCATATCATCCCCTCTTGAACGTCAGGCCGTCAGGCAGACTTGAACATCGAAATCGCCTTGTTGGCGAGCTTGAGCTTGTTGAATTCTCCGCGGTGAATCAGTTGAACGATGATGTCGACAAGTCTTTCGTTCGGCGTGAACTCCTCCGGCATCTCGCCAGAGAGACGCAGATAGTTGGAGGCGATGGCATAAGCATCGCCGACCATCGCCACGTTCATGACTTGCATTCCGGCATCGTGCAGCATGGTCCGACCTCCGGTCCAAGGACATAAGCCCAGGAGCCTTGATTGGTTCCAATTCGGACCGGGGATTTTGCCAAACGAACACGAAAAAGCGCCGGCCGAAGGGGCCGGCGCAAGAACGACTTCCAGACGATCAACGACTGTCCGGTCTTGGCTCTCGAGGTCGGAGCCGGCTCAACCGAGACGATGAGGCCTGCTCAGAGGCGATAGAGGATCTGATCGGTCCAGAACCGCTCGAGACGATGCAGCGACTTGTTCAGCGTCGAGAACTCCTCGCTGGAAATGCCGCCGACCTGCTCCACGGTCTTGACGTGCTTCTGATACAGCGAGTCGACGATGCGGCGGATCTCCTGGCCCTGCGGGGTCAGGCGGATGCGGACCGAGCGGCGATCGACGCGCGAGCGCTGGTGATCGAGGAAGCCGAGCTCGACCAGCTTCTTCAGGTTGTAGGAGACGTTGGAGCCGAGATAGTAGCCGCGCGTGCGCAGCTCGCCCGCGGTCAGCTCCTTGTCGCCGATGTTATAGAGCAGCAGCGCCTGGACCGAATTGATGTCGGAACGACCACGGCGGTCGAACTCGTCCTTGATGACGTCGAGCAGGCGGCGATGCAGCCGCTCCACCAGCGTCAGAGCTTCCAGATAGAGCGACTGGACGGTGCCGCCCTGGCCCGGCGCAGCAGTCTCCACGGCCGTCGCAACGGCTTTCATCATGACACTTCCCCTGTCGTCGTTTTTGTCGACTTATTCGACGAAACTTTTGTCCCGTCTGATAGAACGAACTTAAGGGGCGTGCTTTGAAGATCGCCTTAAATAAGAGCATAAAGAGAGAATGAATCGCGGAGAGTGAATCCTCTTTTAATTCAGTAATTACAGAGGCTTTTGCAATAGTCCGTTGACGGTCGAGGCGCGATGTTCGCGCTCTGTTTCACCCACCTGTCGCATTACAAAACACGCTTGGGTAGCGCCGCTAAGGTCTCTGTAACAGCTGTGGCAGGCGCTCTTAAGGTGTTCGAAACATTACTTGCATGGCGCTGAAAAGATTTACAGCGTGCAACGAATTTTTCGCACGACCTATGGTGGCCGCTCCCGGGCCGCCATCCAGGCCAGCACGAGGTAGGCGGCGAGCATGATTGCCTCGCCCGCGACCACCAGCAGATTGCCGCCGTAGATGCCCGGGAACATCAGCTCGATCACCGCCATCGACACCACCGTGGTGAGCCACACCACTGCGCCCCACGGCGTGGCGAGCCACAGGCCCACGGCGGCGACGAGCTCGATGACCGCGAAATAGACCGTCGCAGCCTGCCAGGCCATCGCCTGGTTTTCGAACGCGTCGTCCTCGCCGCCGATGAAGCCGGTCACCTGGGCCCAGTGGTACAGGCCCTTGGCGATCGAGAGCATGGCCATGACCCGCAAAAACAGTACGAGCCGCCGCGTCCAGACATTGTCGTCGCTCTCGCGCCGATCCGAGGACATGGCGGCAATCGACATGGCGGCGTTGTCACGTGCCAGATCTCGCGCCGAGGGAATCTCAGCCATGGCGGCTCGAGCAGAACAGGATGGTCGTCATTGGGGCCTCTCAAGACCAGGAGCGTGGCGATTCTTGGCCGGCCGGCACCGTGAAAGCAACCGGGCCGGAAATCAACCCGGGCCGCTTGCGTCAGGTCAAGTGACGGGCGACGGCCGAAGTGCTACAGATTGTTGGAATTACAACAAATCAAATCCGGCTCGCCGGCCAGCTCAAGGAGCCAGCACCCCATGGCGATCAAATTCGGCCGCCCGATCGACCTGCGCGACACCGCGCGCAACCCGGCCACTGCACCGACACCGGCGCTCGAGCTGACCATCCGCCCCCGCCGCAACCGCAAGGCCGAATGGGCGCGCCGGCTGGTGCGCGAGAACGTGCTCACCACCGACGATCTGATCTGGCCCCTGTTTGTGGTGCAGGGCGACCGGACCCGCAGCACCGTCGCCTCGATGCCGGGCGTGGAGCGGCTGAGCGTCGACGAGATCGTCCGCGATGCCGAACGCGCGGTTAGGCTCGACATCCCCTGCATCGCACTGTTCCCCTATACCGAGCCGTCGCTGCGCGACGAGCACGGCTCCGAGGCCTGCAACCCGGACAACCTGGTCTGCCAGGCGGTGCGCGCGATCAAGAAGGAGTTCCCTGAGATCGGCGTGCTCTGCGACGTCGCGCTGGACCCTTTCACCAGTCACGGTCATGACGGCCTGATCCGGGACGGCCGCATCCTCAACGACGAGACCGTCGCCGTGCTGGTGCGCCAGGCCCTGGTCCAGGCCGAGGCCGGCTGCGACATCATTGCGCCGTCGGACATGATGGACGGCCGGGTCGGCGCGATCCGCCAGGCTTTGGATCAAGCCGGTTTCCTCGACGTGCAGATCATGGCCTATGCAGCCAAATATGCATCCGCCTTCTACGGCCCGTTCCGCGACGCGATCGGCTCGGCCAAGACGCTCACCGGCGACAAGCGCACCTACCAGATGGACAGCGCCAATAGCGACGAGGCCCTGCGCGAGGTCGAGCTCGACATCGCCGAGGGCGCCGACATGGTGATGGTCAAGCCGGGCATGCCCTATCTCGACGTCGTCAGGCGCGTGAAGGACACGTTCAGCATGCCGACCTTCGCCTATCAGGTGTCGGGCGAATACGCGATGATCGCGGCGGCCGCCAACAATGGCTGGATCGACGGCGATCGGGCGATGATGGAGAGCCTGCTGGCCTTCAAGCGCGCCGGCGCCGACGGTGTGCTCACCTATTTCGCCCCGCAAGCCGCCGAACGGCTGCGGCAGCAGCGTTGAGGAGGCGCTGGGATCTTTCGGGACCCGCCGGTCTTTGAGCACGCCGATCCTTTCGCGTGCGCGAACCGCCGGGTCGCGGAGAGGGCTCAGAAGTCGCGAAATGGCCGGAAATTTGCCGCGCCTCCTGCAAGAACGGCCCTTGCAAGCGCAAGTCGGGTTCCCATGTGCTGGGTGCCAATCCGGAGGGCTTATTCATGGCGTATATGGGTTCAGGCGATAGCAATGACGGTCCCGGTGCTCGGCCGCACGCCTACGATCCCTATCAGCAGCCGGAATTGTTTCGCGGCGTGCTGACGCGGCGGATGATCGCATTCCTGATCGATCTCCTGGTGCTCTCGGTCCCGGTGATCTTGGCGGTGATCTTCATTGCCGTGTTCGGCGTGATCACGCTGGGTCTCGGCTGGGCGTTGTTCTGGCTGGTGTCGCCGGCTTCAGTGATCTGGGCCATCGTCTACTACGGCGCAACGATCGGCGGGCCGAACTCGGCGACGATCGGCATGCGGGTGATGGATCTGGAGGTGCGGACCTGGTACGGCGCGCCGGGCTACTTTGTGCTCGGTGCCGTGCATGCCGTCTGCTTCTGGATCTCGGTCTCGGTGTTGTCGCCGCTCGTGCTGCTGGTCGGACTGTTCAACAGCCGCCGCCGGCTGCTGCACGATTTCGTGCTCGGCACCGTCGTGATCAACACGTCTGTGCGCTCGCAACTGACTGAACCGGCTCGTACCTGATGAGACGTCCGGTGGCACAGCAAAAGCGATTGACCGGCCGCCTCCGGAGCGCAATTCTGTTGATGATCGCCTCGGAGGCTCACGACGTTCCTTGACCCAGCATTCGCGTGACACCCCGCAATTCTACCTGACCGCGCCCTCGCCCTGCCCGTATCTGCCGGGCCGGCAGGAACGCAAGGTGTTCACGCATCTGGTCGGCGACAAGGCGACCGATCTCAACGACCTTCTCACCCATGGCGGCTTCCGTCGCAGCCAGTCGATCGCCTACCGGCCGGCCTGCGACCAGTGCCGCGCTTGCGTGTCCGTCCGCGTGATCGCCAACGAATTCCGCCCCTCGCGCAACTTCCGGAAGGTGCTCGCGCGCAACTCCGATCTGGTCGGCGAGCAGCGCAGCGCCGTGCCGACCTCCGAGCAATATTCGATCTTCCGCGGCTATCTCGATCAGCGCCATCGCCATGGCGGCATGGCCGACATGACGGTGCTCGACTACGCCATGATGGTCGAGGACAGCCATGTCGAGACGAGAATCATCGAGTACCGCCGCCGCAATCTGAGCAACGGTCCGAACGCCAGGGGCGGTGAGTTGGTCGCGGTCGCGCTGACCGACGTGCTCAGCGATGGCCTGTCGATGGTGTACTCGTTCTTCGACCCGTCGGAGACCACGCGCTCGCTCGGCACCTTCATGATCCTCGACCACATCGCCCGGGCGCGGCGCCAGGGCCTGCCCTACGTCTATCTCGGCTATTGGATCGAGGGTTCGAAGAAGATGGACTACAAGAGCCGCTATCTGCCGCAACAACGGCTCGCGGCTGCCGGCTGGCTGCGCGTGGATGCCGAAGGCGACATCGCGCCCGAGCCGCAGGACTAGAGGGAGGCAATAGCGAGGGGGAGTAGAGGTCTTTCGACATCCCCTGGTTCGCTGCTCCCTGCGCGCCATCCCTATCCCGTGGCCAGATCCCACACCAGCTTGGCATTGAGCGCGATGATCACCACCGCGATCAAGGTCGCAATCGCCGTCAGCCAGCGCGGCGCCACGAACTGCCCCATCTTGGCCCGGCTCGCGGTGAGCAGCACCAGCGGCACGATGGCGAACGGCAGTTGCAGGCTGAGCACGACCTGACTGAGGATCAGGAGCTGCCCGGTCGCCTTCTCGCCGGCCCAGATCGTCACCACCACGGCCGGCACGATTGCGATCATGCGGGTGATCAGCCGGCGCAGCCAGGGCGCGATCCGCCAGTGAAGAAAGCCCTCCATCACGATCTGGCCGGACAGTGTCGCGGTGATCGTCGAATTCAGGCCGCAGCACAACAGCGCGATCGCAAACAGCGTCGGCGCCAGCGTCGACCCGAGCAGCGGCGCCAGGAAGGAATACGCCTGGTCAAGCTCGGCGACGTCGCGTTGTCCGGTGCGGTGGAACGTCGCCGCCGCCAGGATCAGGATCGAGGCGTTGATGGTCAGCGCCAGGCACAGCGCGATGGTGGAATCGATCGTGGAGAGCGTGATCGCCTCGCGCTTGTCCTCTGGGCTGTCGCCGTAGCCGCGAGTCTGGACCAGGCCCGAGTGGAGATACAAATTGTGCGGCATCACGGTGGCGCCGAGAATGCCGAGCGCCAGATAGAGCATCTCCGGATTGGCGATCAGCTGTCCGCTGGGAACGAAGCCCTTCACCACCTCGGCCCAGTCCGGCTGCGCCATCGCGATCTGGATCGCGAAGCACAGCGCGATGATGCCGAGCAGCGCGACCACGAACGCCTCGATCCAGCGGAAGCCGAACGCCTGCAGCGCCAGGATCAGGAAGACATCGAGTGCGGTGACGCAGACGCCGATCGACAGCGGCAGCCCGAACAGCAGGCTGAGACCGATCGCAGTACCGATCACTTCCGCGAGGTCGGTGGCCGTGATCGCGATCTCCGCCGACAGCCAAAGCGGCACCGAGACCCAGCGCGGGGTAGAGTCGCGACAGGCCTGGGCGAGGTCGCGGCCGGTGGCGACGCCGAGCCGTGTGCACAGCGACTGCAGCACGATCGCCATCAGGTTGGACAGCAGCGCGACCGAGAGCAGGACGTAGCCGAACTTGGCACCGCCGGCCAGCGACGTTGCCCAATTGCCGGGGTCCATATAGCCGACGGCGACGAGGTAACCGGGTCCGAGAAAGGCCAGCAGCTTGCGCCAGAGCGACCCTTTTGTCGCGGTTCGTACCGTCGCGAACATGTCGCCGAGAGACGGATCGCCGCGCTCACCGCGCCAGCCTCCGTTCAGGCGGTCGCTCGGCGGAACCATGGCGTGCAGCTGCGAAAGGTCTGACGATTTTGCGTCCATGGCGCTATCCTGGACGAAACCGACGTTTAATGCAACTTACTTGCAAGTGCGACTTGCCCATGTGGCGGTGCCACATAGAGATGCTGGAAATCCTCCGATACCGCTTCATCATTGCGAAAGCTCGTCCCTGCCGATTCGCGGCCCGCCTCCTCGAGGCGGCCCCATCGGCGACGGGCGCCACTTCCCACTGACGGGATCCACCATGCTCTCTACCCAACTCGGGCTCCGACCGGTCACGAACGCGCCCGTGCCTTGCAAGATCTGTGACGGTCCTGCCTCGCTCTACGGCGTGGTCGACATGAACCGCCCCTGCCAGACGGCCCATGCCCATCGCCCGCCGCTGGCCGGCGTACCAATCTACTACCGGCGCTGCGCGGATTGCGGCTTCCTGTTCACGGACGCCTTCGACGACTGGAGCATTGAGCAGTTCAAGACCCACATTTACAACGACGGCTACGAAGCCGTGGATCCGGACTATCGGATCAAGCGGCCGACCGACAATGCGGCGGCCGTGGCCCGCTTCTGGGCGCCACACAAGGCCGGAATGCGGGTGCTCGACTTCGGCGGCGGCAACGACTTGTTCTGCACCGGCCTGCGCGCTCAAGGCTTCGCGGAAGCGGTCACCTATGATCCGATGGTGGCCGAGCACGCAACCCAACCCGATCGCAAGTTCGATCTCGTCACCTGCTTCGAGACGCTGGAGCACGTGCCCGATCCGCTGGCGACGATCGGAGCCATGGCAGCCTGCGTGGCCGAACCGGGCGCGGTATTCTACTCGACGTTGACCCAGCCGGACGACTTCGAAAGCCAGGGCATGTCCTGGTGGTACATCGCGCCGCGCAACGGCCACATCTCGATCTACACCCAGCATGCGCTGGCGCTGGCCTGGCACCGGTTCGGCTTCAAGACGGCGCCGCTGAATGCCGGCACGCATCTGGCGTTCCGCACGCTGCCGCCGGAATGGGGATTGGCCGAGGCACCGACCGCGGCGTAGGCCGTCCGCAGCACGACGGCCGATGCCGGAGATCAGGAAGCGGGTGGGCGCAGGGAGGCTGAGCGGCGATGATGGCCACATCATCACATCAGGTTCCTCTTCATGACTCCCTCGCCCGCCCTGCCCGCCGCCTTCCACCGCCTCGCCTGGTCGAACCTCACCGCGCAATCGGCCGAGCAGATCGCGCTCGCCGCAGCGCCGATCGTCGCGGTGCTCGCGCTCGGTGTCGGCGAGGGCGAGACTGGACTCTTGCAGACGGCGCTGACCGCGCCCTTCGTGCTGTTCGCGATCCCTGCGGGGCTGCTCGCCGACCGGATGTCGCGACGGCTGCTGATGGCGCTGGCAGAGATGCTTCGCGCGCTGGCGCTGCTCGCGATCCTCATCGCCTTCGCGGCCGGCGCGCTCACGCTGCCGTTGCTGGCGGCGCTTGGATTCGCAGCGGTGTGCGGCACGGTGGTGTTCAGCGTCGCCGCGCCGGCCCTGGTGCCGAGCCTGGTCGCCCCCGCCCAGTTGGCGCCTGCGAATGCGCGCATCGAGCTTGCCCGTACCGTCGCCTTCGCCGCGGGGCCCGCGCTCGGCGGCGTGCTGGTCGGCTGGATCGGCGGCGCGCCCGCCTTCGGCTGCGCCGCTGCGCTCTCGCTGGTCGCAGCCGTCTGCCTGGCCGGCATCGCCGAGCCCGCCCGCGCGCCCGTGCCGCGCCGCCATCCGCTGGCCGACATCAGGGAAGGCGCCGCCTTCGTGCTGCATCATCCGCTGCTGCGGCCGGTGTTCGCAACCCAGTTCATCTTCAACACGGCCCATTTCCTGCTGCTCGCGGTGTTCGTGCCCTATGCAGTCCACCGGCTCGGCCTGTCGGCAGGAGGCGTCGGCTCGGTGCTGTCGATGTTCGGCGTCGGCATGGTGTGCGGCGCGCTGCTGGCGACGCGCATCATGCGGCTTCTGCCGTTCGGCACCGTCATCGGGCTCGGCCCCGTCACCGGCTTCGCCGCGGCGCTCGTGATGGCACTGACCACGTTCGTTCCCTCGCCTGTCCTTGCCGGGCTCAGCTTCTTCCTGCTCGGCGCCGGGCCGATCCTCTGGGTGATCTCGACCACGACGCTGCGGCAGTCGGTGACCCCGGCCGGCCTACTCGGGCGGGTGTCGGCCATCAACATCCTGAGCTACGGCGCCCGTCCGCTGGGCTCGCTGCTCGGCGCGGTCGTCGGCGGCCGCTACGGCGCCGACACGTGTCTCTACCTCGTCGCCGCCATCTTCGGCCTGCAGGCGCTCGTCATCCTCGCCTCGCCGGTCGTGGCGATCGCGCGGCAACCGGAGCCGCAGCCCGCCTAGCGATAGACCAGGATCGGCACGGTCGAATGCGTCAGCACCTTCAAGGTCTCGCTGCCCAGGATCGCCGAGACGCCGCGCAGCCCATGCGAGGCCATCAGCACCAGATCGCAATGCTGCTTGCGGGCGGTCTCGACGATCGCCTCATAGGGCTTGTCGTGCTCGACGCAGAGCGTGGCGCAGGCGACGCCGGCCTGCTCGGCATCGTCCTTCACATGATCGAGATATTTCGCGGTCTGATCGGCCACCAGCGACTTGTATTGCGCGAGCGCCTTGGTCGCAGCGTGAGGATCGACGACCAGCGAATGCAGCGGCGTCGACACCACCAGCGCCGTGACCTTTGCGCCGGTCGCCTTGGCGAGCGCAATGCCGTGCTTGATCGCGGCCTTGGACAGATCGGAGCCATCGGTCGGCAGCAGAATATGTTTGTACATGAGCTTTCATCTCCCGGCAGAGGGATGCTGGGCAGACTCGCTTCGGCTGGGCATTGACGTGGGTCAAGGGTGCGACATCTCGTCCGCCAGGTAGTTCTCGTAGGCCCGCGTGGCCAAGGCGCTGCCGGCAATTTCCGGATCGAGCGTGAAGAGATCCTGCGCGCGGCCGATGCCGCGCAGCGCGTAGCGGCCGGTCGACACCAGGTAGCGGCGACCTTCGTCGTCGAGCCCCTCGCAGAATTCGGCGGACGCCAACAGTTCGCGATCGACCGAGCGGCACATCGAGGCGATGCGGCTGACCTCGTTGACGGCCGGTCCCACGACGGTGAAGTCGAGCCGGTCCTCGCTGCCGATATTGCCGTAGAACACCTCGCCGACATGCAGGCCGACATAGGCCGAGGTGACGGGCCGTCCCTCGCCGGCGCGCCGTGCGTTCAGCTTCAGGATGTTCAGCCGAAAGCGATGCTCGGCACGCAGCGCAGCCCGGCGAGCCGAGGCCATGTCGCCTCCGGTGAAGATCGCCAGCACGCCGTCGCCGATCAGCTTCAGCACGTCGCCGCCGGACTCGTAGATCGCGTCGATCGAGGCTTCCGCATAGTCGTTGAGCAGCGGGATGATCTCGTCCGGCGATATGCTCTCACTGATTGCGGTCGAACTGCGCAGGTCGGAGAACCACAGCACCGCATTGATGCGCTCGGTGACACCGCGGGAAATCCGGCCGCGCAGCACCTGCTCCGACGCATCGCGGCCGAGATAGACGCGGCCAAGGGTTCGCACGATGTCGACCTGCTGCGCGGATTTGATCGTCAGCGCGAGCAGCGGGACCAGGTCGCGCAATGCGCCGACCTGCGTGTCGGTGAAGCCGCCGTCACGCCGCGTCAGCCAGTTCGAATAGAAGCAGTCCATCTGGCCGAGCGTGCCGGCTTCCCCGAACCGGTGCACGAAGGCGAGATAGTGCCGATGTCCCTGTGCGGAAAGCTCCTCGATGATCGGAAAATCGAGATGCGCACAATTCATGAAGTCAATGCTGAACTCGTCATGGCCGTTCTCCAGCATGTGGTGGAAGACCGAGCGCCGCCAATTCTGGGCCGCCTCTCCCTCATTGCTGGAGCCATATTCAAAGCTGTCGGCTTCGTTCGTGTCGAAATCGTTCCAGCGGAAGCCACGCCCCTCGAAAATCGGATGCAGCGTATCGATGATCGCAAGGCTGCGCGACAGTTCAAGCCCGGCCGCGCGACAGCGCTCGCAGAAACCGCGCAGGATCTCGTTTTCCGGCGCGCCGGTCAGGCTCTGACCTACGAGCCAGTTCGCCACTTCGAGACGGGTCGCCGTATCCATGGTTTCAACTCACCAACGCGTCACGATCCGGAAGGCTTCAGGCAGGCCGGCTCACCACCTCGCCGTCCTCCTTGGTGAAGGAGGAGACGGGATGATCGAGCAGGTCGAGCACGAGTTCGGACGGGCGGCAGAGCCGCGCACCCCTGCTGGTCACCACGATCGGCCGGTTGATCAGGATGGGATGCGCGAGCATCGCCTCGATCAGCTGGTCGTCGGTCCATTTGGGATCGCCCAGCCCAAGCTCGGCATAGGGCGTGCCCTTCTCACGCAGCACGTCGCGCACCCTGACGCCCATCGCGTTGATCAGCGCAATCAGCTGTTCGCGGCTCGGCGGCGTCTTCAGATATTCGATCACCTCAGGCTCCTCGCCCGAGGCGCGGATCATCGCGAGCGTGTTGCGCGACGTGCCGCAGGCCGGATTGTGAAAGATCGTCACGGGCATGGGCTGTCCAGTCGTTGCGTTCCGAAGGCACATTCCCGTGCCGTGCGTCTCACCCCAGACATCGTGTCCCTGATGGTGCGGCCGCGATGCGGGAGATGGTCACTGTTATCACGGCGCCGCCGCCGGCCGGAATGGGAACTCCGCCGGTCGAGGGAAATCGCCGGCGCGATGTGCAGACTGGCAGGAAGGAGCTGACCCATCGCGGCTTACACCACGTCGGCAGGAGCGAGCTTGCAGGCGCAGCCATCGGCCTCGATCTGCAGGGTCGGATGCTGGATGTTGAAGCGATGTGACAGCTCGGCGCAGACGCGATGCAGGAACGCATCATCCGTTCCGCCTGCCCGGACCAGATGCGCCGTCAGCGCGGTCTCGTTGGTGCTCATCGCCCAGACATGGAGGTCGTGCACCTCGCTGACGCCGTCGAGGGAGGCGAGATAATCGCGCACCTCGGGAAGCGCGATGTCGCGCGGCACGGCGTCGAGCGCCAGATTGACGCTGTCGCGGGCGAGCTCCCAGCCACTCAGGAGCACGACGAGCGCGATGACAAGGCTGACCACCGGATCGACCCACAGCCACCCGGTCCAGATCGTGACCAGCGCCGCGACGACGACGCCGAACGACACGGCGGCATCGGCGGCCATGTGCAGGTAGGCGCCGCGGATGTTGAGGTCGGTGTCGCGGCCGCGCATGAACAGCAGCGCGGTGGCGCCGTTGATGGCGATGCCGAGCGCGGCGACCCACAGCACGGTGATGCCGGCCACCTCGCCCGGATTGCGCAGGCGATCGAACGCCTCGACGGCGATGCCGCCGACCACCACCAGCAGCACCCCCGCATTGATCAGCGCCGCCAGGATCGAGGCGCGGCGATAGCCGTAGGTATGGCGGTCGGTCGGCCGCCGGCCCGCCAGCCACAGGGCGCCCCAGGCCAGGAGCAGCGACATCACGTCGGACAGATTGTGGACCGCGTCCGAGATCAGGGCCAGCGAATGCGCGGCGTAGCCGAAAACGAGCTCGGCGATGACGAAGCCGGTGTTGAGCGACACGCCGATCGCAAAGGCCGCGCCGAAGCTCGCCGGAGCATGGCTGTGGCCGGCGTGGCCGTGGGAATGTGAGTGGCCGTGCGAATGATCATGGTCGCGGTGGTCGTCGTGATGCTGATGTGAGTGCGCCATGCGATCTGACCTACTACTCGCTGATGAGCGCTCTCGATGTCGTCCCGGCGAAAGCCGGGACCCATAACCACCGGCGGCAATCGGTTGGCACGCGCGTCGTTCCAGCCTGCCCATTCCCACGTCCTGTGGTTATGGGTCCCGGGTCGGCGCCATCGGACAACGCTACGCGTTGCCGATGGCTTGCCCGGGACGACAGTCTTGGTATCGTCCCGATGAGTGGCAGACCGAAGGGGCGCTCGATCTTCACTCTCCCGCGCCTCACTCGATCGGCCGGTTGAACTTGTTCGACTTCGGCAGGCCCTGCGCGATGCGGCCGGCGTCGGCGCGGTTGCCCCGGTAATCGGCCAATTCCTTCCAGCTCAGACCCTGATCGCGGCCGGCGGAATCCTTCCAGGCCAGCCCCTGCTTCTGCTCGAAGGTGGTGACGTCGGACAGCTGCGCGCTGGTGTATTTCTGCAGCCGGACGCCGCGGCCACGCGCCATCTCCGGCACCTGGTCGAGCCCGAACACCACCATCTTGTGGTTGGTGCCGATGACCGCGACCTGATCGCCCGTGACGGTGGTGATCGCGCGCGCTTCCGCAGGCGCGGTCACGTTGAGCACCTGCTTGCCCTTGCGGGTGTTGCTGACGCAATCCTCTTCCTTGACCACAAAGCCCTGGCCGTCGGAGGCCGCCACGAGGAACTTGCGCTCGCCCTTGGCGACGAACATCGACACGATCGAGGCGTCCTGGTCGAGGTCGATGAACATGCGGATCGGCTCGCCATGGCCGCGGCCACCGGGCAGCTTGCCGACGTCGAGCGAGTAGAACTTGCCATTGCTGGCGAACAACAGCACCTTCGAGGTGTTCTCGGCGAAGAACGCCTGGCCGAGCTGATCGTCGGTCTTGAACTGCAGGTTCGACAGGTCGGCGACGTGGCCCTTCAAGGTGCGCACCCAGCCCTTGTCGGAGACGACGACCGTAACCGGCTCGCGCTCGATGAAGGCCTCCTCGATGGCGGCGAGATCGTGCTCGGGCGCGTCGGCGAAATTGGTGCGGCGCTTGCCGAGCGGCGTCTTCGGCCCGAACATGTCGCGCACCGTCTTGACCTGCTCGCCGACCTTGGCCCATTGCAGCTGCTCGGATCCGAGCAGAGCATTGATGCCCTTCAGCTCGCCGCGCAGGTTCTTGTCCTCGGTGCGGATCTCCATTTCCTCGAGCTTGCGCAGAGAGCGCAAGCGCATGTTGAGGATGGCCTCGGCCTGGACCTCGGTGAGCTTGAACGTCTTCATCAGGACCGGCTTGGGCTCGTCCTCGGTGCGGATGATCCGGATCACCTCGTCGATGTTGAGGTAGGCGATCAGGTAGCCGCCGAGAATCTCCAGCCGGTTCTCGATCTGCTTCTTGCGGTAGTTCGAGCGTCGCAGCAGCACGTCGCGCAGATGGTCGAGCCATTCGCGCAGGCACTCGGCGAGACCCACCACCTTCGGGATCTTGCCCTTGATCAGCACGTTGAGGTTCAGCGGAATCTTGCTCTCGAGATCGGTGAGCCGGAACAGCGATTCCATCATCAGCGCCGGATCGACGTTCTTCGACTTCGGCTCGATCACGAGCCGCACGTCCTCGGCGGATTCGTCGCGGACGTCGCCGACCAGCGGCAGCTTCTTCTCGTTGAGCAGCTCTGCGATCTTCTCGACCAGGCGCGACTTCTGCACGAGGTAGGGAATCTCGGTGATGACGACGATCCAGGTGCCGCGGTTGCCCTCCTCCTGCTTCCACTTGGCGCGGACACGGAACGAGCCGCGGCCGGTGGTGTAGGCCTCGATGATCGATTCCTTGGAGTCGATCACGGTGCCGCCGGTCGGGAAGTCCGGGCCCTTCACCCAGCGCAACAGCGCGCGCGACTTGGCGTCGGGCTTCTCGATCAGATGCAGCGCGGCGTCGCACAGTTCGGCGGCGTTGTGCGGCGGGATCGAGGTGGCCATGCCCACCGCGATGCCCTGCGCGCCGTTGGCGAGCAGGTTCGGGAAGCCGCCGGGCAGCACCACCGGCTCCTTCGACTGACCGTCATAGTTCGGCCGGAACTCGACGCCGTCCTCGTCGATGCCGTCCAGCAGCAGCCGCGCGACGTCGGTCATGCGCGCTTCGGTGTAGCGATAGGCCGCCGGATTATCGCCGTCGATGTTGCCGAAATTGCCCTGGCCGTCGACCAGCGGATAGCGCGAGGAAAAGTCCTGCGCGAGGCGAACCATCGCGTCGTAGATCGCCTGGTCGCCATGCGGATGGAACGAGCCCATCACGTCGCCGACGATCTTGGCGGACTTCTTGAACGCGGTGCCGGGATCGAGCCGCAGCAGCCGCATGCCGTAAAGGATGCGCCGGTGGACCGGCTTGAGGCCGTCGCGCGCGTCCGGCAGCGCGCGGTGCATGATGGTCGAGAGCGCGTAGGCGAGATAGCGCTCCTCCAGCGCCTCGCGCAGCGCGACCTCGTGAATCTCCGCCGGCTCCGGCGGAATCAGTGATTTTCCCATTAGCGTTTAGCTTTCAGTGGGTTAGCCCAGGAGCTTGAGCTGGCGTGAACGATTTGGGAACAGGCTTTATGCGATGACGCGCCGGGGCGCAATGACGGCCCTGCCCGGTTCCAGAAGGAAAAAGCCGGGTGTCCGGCCGCGGAACCGCAAAGGAGCCCGCAAATCATGCAGATCACGCGCCGCAGATGCATGTGGCTCCGCTCACGGATTGAGCAGCCAACGCGGGTCCCGTTGAGGTGCAACGCTGTCGCACACGAGTCTGTGTTGCTGAGATCGTCACGCTCCGTCGCTAAGGTGGCAGCGGGCATCCTTCGTTGCGTACCGACGCGACGAGGCGCGCCATCACGCCGCGCCTTGAACGCGGCAGATTCCATCCAGTGAGAAAGGCAGACACTCCATGAGCTCAGGATTCGTGACGACATCGGACGGCACGCAGATCTTCTACAAGGATTGGGGCTCGGGCCAGCCGATCGTCTTCCACCACGGCTGGCCGCTGTCGTCCGACGACTGGGACGCGCAGATGCTGTTCTTCCTCGACAAGGGCTTTCGCGTCATCGCGCATGACCGGCGCGGTCACGGTCGCTCCAGCCAGACGGAGACCGGCAATGAGATGGACACCTATGCGGCCGATGTCGCCGCGCTCGCCGCCAAGCTCGACCTGCGAGACGCGGTCCATGTGGGCCACTCGACCGGTGGCGGCGAGGTCGCGCGCTACGTGGCGAAGCACGGCAAGGGCCGCGTCGCCAAGGCTGCCCTGCTCGGCGCGGTGCCGCCGATCATGCTGAAGACGGAGAGCAATCCCGGCGGGCTGCCGATCGAGGTGTTTGACGGCTTCCGCGCGGCGCTCGCCGCCAACCGCGCGCAATTCTTCCTCGATATTCCGACCGGCCCGTTCTACGGCTTCAATCGCAATGGCGCCAAGGTTTCCGAAGGCGTGATCCGCAACTGGTGGCGCCAGGGCATGATGGGCGGCGCCAAGGCGCATTACGATTGCATCAAGGCGTTCTCCGAAACCGACTTCACCGAGGACCTCAAGGCGATCGACGTGCCGGTGCTGCTGATGCATGGCGAGGACGACCAGATCGTTCCGATCGACGATTCCGCGCGCATCGGCATCAAGCTGTTGAAGCATGGGACCTTGAAGACCTATCCGGGCTTTCCGCACGGCATGGCGACCACACATGCCGACGTGATCAATGCCGACCTGCTGGCCTTCATCAAGGGGTAGCTCGATCGTTGCAATTCGCCGAATGAGCATTCCGATGCCGATGAAGCGATAGATCTCAAATCCTGCTCGTCATGGCCGGGCTTGTCCCGGCCATCCACGCCGCACCGCACACGCCGAACGACGTGGATGCCCGGGACAAGCCCGGGCACGACGAGTTCGGGGCTACCATTGATCCACTATCTCAATTTCCGCGTCGGAGACGTCGTCCTGCCTTCTCGCGACGCGCTCCGCGCCCGAGCTATCAAGATCGATTACCCTCTTCGGACAGAGGGCACAGGGAAGGCCGGACCTCGACTGAGGCCCGTGGCCCGCCTGCTCAAAAAATGCAGGCGGCAGGTACCACAGGTTCAGCCGGACGACCCGGCCCTCCCTGTGCGATGGGCTTACGAGTTATACGCAGTCTCCCCGGTGTCCGGCTTGTGAGCCACCGTCGCCCCTGGGATCATCACCCACGGACTTGGCGCCAGCATCGGGGCGCCGGGACGCTGCGATTTCGTCGTCCTGCTGGACTCGTTCGTCCGCGCGCACATGCGCGCTGCGATCCGACAGGCCACCGCTCCCCGCTTCCTACGTCTCGTGACGATCGCGATGCGCCCCTCCTGTGGAGGCGGGATGCCGGGAAACATCGTCCTGATTTGCCCGACGACACAAGGCGAGCCCCCTGCGGCAGATTGGCTCGACGGGCAATTGGCGCATGGGAGATCGCGCCATTCTGCATATCAGAAACCGGACCGGCTGAGGCTCGGCGCGACCGCGGGAACCGATGGCGCCCGAGGCGCGTTCTCTCACCATCAACGTAATGCGTACGCGATATCCACCGAAGCACGACCTGCTGGCGGGCATCTTTGCATGAAGAATTTTTCCGATGCATCCTTTTCGCCTGACGTCATCGCGCTGATGACCGAAGCCCTCAACGCGTCGGTCGCCGCGCTGCCTGAGCCGGTGAGTTCGACGAACGTGAACCTGCTTGCGGAAGCCGTGCTGCGGGCCGCCAAGGCCGGCGAGCGCGACGTCACCGCGATGCAGCGGCTCGCGCTGCTCGAACTGCAGATCATGCCGCGCATGTAGAGCGGATCACAGGCTTTCCTACAGTCGTAGAGCATTCCCAACGCGCTCACTTCCGGACCTCCTGGCTCGAGATGCGCCGCATGCGGTGCTCCTCACCATGAGGATGTGGGGTCGCGCCTGACGCGCCGCCGGCCTTCCGCGTCCATCCCCCGGCCCCTGCGCCACGTCCCACCCGTTCGCAATTGACAAATCCATTCGTCAATGTCTAACTCCCATCGCCGCCGACAGAGCGGAGCAAAACGGGGAGGATCTTCATGCGACGGCAGCTGCTCGCCTGCGCGTTCCTGGCAACGACGTCATTCATCGCGACAGGCGCTTCAGCCCAGGTTTCTGACGACGTCGTGCGGATCGGCGTGCTCACCGATCTCTCGAGCTGGGGCCGCGACAACAGCGGCCCGGGCTCGGTCGAGGCGGCGAAAATGGCGGTCGAAGAGTTCGGCCCCACCGTGCTCGGCAAGCCGATCGAGATCATCAGCGCCGATCACCAGATGAAGACCGACGTCGGAACGACGGTCGTGCGCGACTGGTTCGACAACGGCAAGGTCGACGCGGTCGTCGACATCCCCAACTCCGGTATCGCGATTGCCGTGCACAACATGGTGCGCGAGCGCAACAAGATCGCGCTGCTGTCAGGGCCCGGCGCGAGTTCGCTGACCGACGAGCTGTGCAGCCCGAACACCGTGCACTTCACCTACGACACCTATGCGCTGTCCAAAGTGACGACCTCGGCCGTGATCAGCCAGGGCGGCAAATCCTGGTACTTCATCACCGCGGATTACGCCTTCGGCCAGCAATTGGAGAAGGACGCCACGCGCTTCATCAAGGAGCTCGGCGGCACCATCCTCGGCGGCGTCAAGCATCCGACCAACACCGCCGACTTCTCCTCCTTCGCCTTGCAGGCGCAGAGCTCGAAGGCCGACGTCGTCGCCTTCGCCAATGCCGGGCAGGACACCGACAACGCCATCAAGCAGTCCGGCGAGTTCGGCCTGGTCAAGGGCGGCCAGAAGCTGGTCGGCCTGTTGATGTTCGACACCGACGTGCATGCGATCGGGCTCGAGGCCGCGCAAGGCACCTACATGACCACGGCGTCGTACTGGAACATGGACGACAACACCCGCGCCTGGTCGAAGAAGTTCTTCGCCCGCGCCAAGGTGATGCCGACGATGATCCAGACCGGCGTTTATGGCTCCGTGCTGCACTATCTCAAGGCCATCAAGGCGGCCGGTACCGACGATCCGAAGGCGGTGATGGCGAAGATGCGCGAGCTGCCGATCGAGGATACGTTTGTTCACGGCGGCAAGCTGCGCGAGGACGGCCGCGTCATCCGCGACATGTATCTGGCCCGCGTGAAGAAGCCGTCGGAATCGAAGGAGCCGTGGGACTATCTGGAGATCGTCAAGACCGTGAAGGGCGAGGATGCGTTCAGGCCGGTCTCCGAATCCAAGTGCCCGCTGCTGAAGAAGTAGGAGCGCGCGCATGAGCGGAGCAGATCACCCGGCCGGCGACACCCATGATTGCGACGTGCTGGTGGTCGGCTCCGGCTGCGCCGGGCTGTCGGCGGCGGTCACCGCCGCCCATGCCGGGCTGAAAGTCATCGTGACCGAGAAGGAGCCGCGCTTCGGCGGCACCACGGCGCGCTCGGGCGGCTGGCTGTGGATTCCCGGCACATCGCTGGCGAAGGCCTGGGGCATCGACGAGCCACCCGAGCTGGCACGCACCTATCTGCGCCATGAGGCCGGCAACAGTTTCGATGCGGCGCGCGTCGACGCGTTCCTGACCAAGGGCCCGGAGGCCGTCGACTTCTTCACCAGCAAGACGGCGCTGAAGTTCGACATGCCGCTGACCTTCCCTGACTATCACGCGGAGGCGCCGGGCGGCACGCAGGGCGGCCGCTCGATGGTGACCCGGCCATTCGACGGCCGCGAGCTTGGGCGTCACATCGAGGATCTCGGCCAGCCCCTGCCCGAGCTCACCGTGTTCGGCATGATGCTCGGCTCCGGCAAGGAGATCATCCACTTCATGCGCGCGACCAAGTCGCTGACGTCGGCGTTCTATGTCGCGAAGCGGCTGTCGAAGCATGCGCTGGACGTGCTGCGCCATGGCCGCGGCATGACGCTGACCAACGGCAATGCGCTGGCGGGGCGGCTGGCGAAATCGGCGTTCGATCTCGGCATTCCCCTGTGGCTGTCGTCGCCGGTGGCCGAGCTGATCCGCGACGGCGAGGCCGTGCGCGGCGCCGTGGTGACGCGGCAGGGCAAGCGCATCAGGGTCAATGCGCGGCTCGGCGTGGTGCTGGCCTGCGGCGGCTTCCCGCATGATGTCGACAGGCGCAAGGCAATGTTTCCGCATGCGCCGACCGGACAGGAGCATGTGTCGCCCGGACCGGTCGGCAACACCGGCGACGGCCTGCGGCTCGCGGAGGCCGTCGGCGGCCGGGTCGAAGACGGCCTGCCGCACGCGGCGGCCTGGGTGCCGGTCTCCGTCACCACGCGCAAGGACGGCAGCAAGGGCGTGATGCCGCACTTCATCGACCGCGCCAAGCCCGGCGTGATCGCGGTCACCGCGGACGGCGTGCGCTTCGCCAATGAAGGCAATTCCTACCACGACTTCGTGCAGGCGATGGTCAAGGCGGCCAAGCCCGGCCGCGAGATCGCGGCCTGGCTGATCACCGATCACCGCTCGTTGCGCCGCTACGGCCTCGGCTGCGTGCCGCCGTTCCCGATGCCGCTCGGGCATCATCTGAGCACCGGCTATCTCAAGCGCGGCGCGACGCTCGCCGAGCTCGCGAGCACGACGGGCATCGATCCGCGGGGGCTCGAAGCAACCGTCGCCGCGTTCAACGCCGATGCCGCGCTGGGCCAGGATCCCACGTTCGGCAAGGGCTCGCGCGCCTACAATCGCTACCAGGGCGATGCGCTGCACGGGCCGAACCCGTGTGTGGCGCCGATCAAGGACGGGCCGTTCTACGCCATCAAGATGGTGATCGGCGATCTCGGCACCTATGCCGGCATCCGCACCGATGCGCACGCCCGCGCGCTCGACGCCCAGGGCCAGCCGATCGAGGGGCTCTATGCCGCCGGCAACGACATGGCGAGCATCATGGGCGGCAACTATCCGGGCGCCGGGATCACGCTGGGACCGGCGCTGACCTTCGGCTACATTGCCGGCCGGCATCTCGCCGAACGCGCTGGCCAAAGGAGCGCCGCATGAGCGACAGTCAGATGTTGGCCGGCAAGCTTGCGCTGGTCACGGGGGCGGCGCACGGCAATGGCCGCGCGATTGCGCTCGGCCTCGCCGGCCGCGGCGCCGATGTCGTCATCACCGACATCGACTTGGAGGGTGCCGAACGTTGCGCCGCCGAGATCCGCGAGCACGGCCGCCAGGCGTGGGCGCATCGGCTGGATGTCACCGACGCCGCCGGATGCACCGCATTGGCGGCGCAATTGCGCGCCGAGGTCGGCGCCATCTCGATCCTCGTCAACAATGCCGGCATCATCATCCGCGAGAACATCGACTCGCCGCGTGCGCCACAGAACTGGCAGCGCGTGCTCGACGTCAATCTCAACGGCGTGTTCAACGTCACCTACGCCTTCCTTGCCGCCTTGCGCGCGACGCGCGGCACGATCGTCAACATCGCATCCGTCGCCTCCTTCATCGGCATCAGCAACACGCTCGGCTATTCGCCGTCCAAGGGCGGCGTGAAGTCGCTGACCCAGGCGCTGGCGCGCGAGCTCGCCGCCGACGGCATCCGCGTCAACGCGATCGCGCCAGGCGTGATCGCCACCGCGATGACGGAGTCGACCCGCAACGATCCCGAGCGGCTCGCCGGCTTCATGAGCCGCACGCCGCTCGGCCGCGTCGGCCAGCCCGAGGAGCTCGCTGGCCCGGTGGCGTTCCTGGTCTCCGACATGGCGTCCTACGTCAACGGCGTCACGCTGCCGGTCGACGGCGGCTTCCTGGCGGTGTAGGCACGGCGCCGGACCAGGGGCACAACAAGACATGGGACGAGAGAGCCGCGGCATCCAGTCGATCGAGGTCGGCGGCACCTTGCTGCAGGCACTGGCGCGCAGCGGCGAGCCGATGATGCTGCGCGACCTCGCGCGCGAGGCCGGGCTGCCGCCGGCCAAGGCACATCCCTACCTCGTCAGCTTCTCGCGCATCGGTTTGATCGAGCAGGACGAAACCACCGGCCGCTACGAGATCGGCCCGCTCGCGCTCGAGCTCGGCCTGATCAGCCTGCGGCGGCTGTCGGCGGTCCGGATCGCCACCCCGAAGATCGCAGCGCTCGCCGGCGCGATCGATCACGCGGTGTCGCTCGCGGTGTGGGGCACCAACGGCCCAACCGTGGTGCGGCTTGAGGAGCCGAGCCATCCGGTGCACATCGTGATGCGCGTCGGCTCGATCATGGCGCTGCTGGAGACGGCGACGGGCCGCGCGTTCGCGGCGTTCCTGCCGCCGAAGACCGTGAAGGCCGCGCTCGACACCGGCCTCGATCATCTCGGTGTCGGCTACAATCCGAAGCGCGCGCCGAAGAGCCCGAAAGTGGCGGAGATGCTGGCCGAGGTGCGCGCACAGGGCCTGGCGCGCGCCATCGGCGATCCGCTGCCCGGCGTCAATGCCTTCGCCGCACCGGTGTTCGATCACGCCGGCCACGTCGCACTGGTCATCACCGCGATGGGCCCGGCCGGCACCTTCGACGCCGGTTGGCAGTCCCCGCTCGCCAACCGCCTGCGCGCGTGTGCGGCCGAGATCTCCAAGCAGCTCGGCCACGGCATCGCGCAGCCGTGACGCTCAGGCCGCGACCGAGCGTTTCTCCGGCCACGGCTCGGCCCACGCCGGCAGCCGCATCAGGCCATCGAGCCAGCGCACGATGTTCGGAAACGACTCCATCGGCATCTCGGCCTCGCGCCAGTCGGTCGCCATCGAGGCGGCCGCGAAATCGGCGATGGTGAGCCGGTCGCAGGCGATGTGGCTGCGCGCCCGCAGATGCGCATCGAGCACGGCGGCGAAGGTCTTCAGGTTGGCGACCTTGCCGGCCAGCGCGGCACGGTCGGGCGCACCGAGGCCGAACGTCTTGCGGACGATGTGCTCGAAATAGAACGGTCCGACCGCCGGCGCCCAGTGGCAGTCGTTCCAGGCCAGCCAGCGCAGCACCTCGATCTGCTCCTGCGGATTGCGCGCCGGCCACATGTCGCAGCTCTCGCGGATGCAGAGGTGCGCCATGATGGCGGTCGACTCCCACAGCACGGTGTCGCCGTCGACCAGCACCGGCGCCTTCATATTCGGGTTGAGCGCGGCGAACTCCGGCGTCTTCAGGCCGCGGCTGATGTCGATGAACTCGGCGGGCACGCCGAGATGCTTGACCAGCGCGAGCACGCGGCGCGGCGCCTGGGCCTTGATCCAGTAGATCTTCATGACGGGTCTCCATCTCCTGTGCCTTGAAGACGAACGTCGCAGCACCGGATCGACAGTGACGGAGCAAAAATTCAGCGGCGGTTCCGCCGACTCGTACGGTTCCCGTAGCCGTCACATCGCGCGCACCGCCGCCCGTGCGGTGAGAATGCAACCCGGCAGGAACGTGCCCTCCAGCGAACGCTTGCCCGACGCGCCGCCGCCGCCGAAGCCGGCGGCTTCGCCGACCGCATAGAGCCCGCCGATCGGCGCACCCGTGGTGTCGAGCACCCGGCTCTGCAGATCGGTCTTGAGGCCGCCGAGGCTCTTGCGGGTAATCAGTTGCATATGAATGGCGATGTAAGGCCCGGCGCCCGGGGCCTGCAGCGGCGCAGGCTTGCAGGTGCGGAGCTTGTCGGGGCCCCATTGCCGCGCGTGCAGGATGCGGCGCAACTGATCGTCATTGTGGAGCTTGTCGCCATTCCCAAAGTTCGCGTCGAAGGCGTCGGCGGTGGCCTGCAGCACCTCCGGCTTCACGTCGCCGGTGCCGGTCAGCGCATTCATCTTGGCGGCGAGACCGGTCAGCGTCTCGTCGACCAGGAAATGCCGGCTCTCGCGCTGCATCTGCCTGACCAGGCGATGATTGCCGAGCAGCGTCTCCTTGAGGAACATCGGCATCTGCCGGTCGCGGATGCGCGGATTGTGCTCGGCGCCGGAGATGGCGAACTCCTTGGCAGCGATGCGCCAGTTCAACAAATGCCACGTATACGGCTTCTCCTGCGCCGCGACGCGCTGGCACAGATCATGGGTGTCGAAGCCGGTCACCAGCGGCTCGGGCCCGATGCGCTCGCCCCTGTGATTGAGCCACAATGCCGATTTGCACGGCACCAGCGACAGGCCATGGCCCTCGAAATGCGGAAACGGATGCGGGATGCCGGCGGCGTAGTTCCACATCTCGCCGGCATGCGTGATCTCGGCGCCGAACGCCTCGGCCGCGTGGTGATGCAACTTGCCGTCGGAGAACGGATGCGCGCCATTGAGCATCGCCGCCGGCAGCGGCCGGCCCTTGATCCAGTTGGCGCGGGCCTCCGCATGGCTGCCATTGAGGCCGCCCATCGCCAGCACCGTCAGCGGCGCGGCGATGCGGATTTCGGCGCCCGTCTCCTCGTTGACGGCGACCACGCCCGATACCGCGCCGGCAGCGCGATCGAGGCTGACGACGCGATGACGGTGCAGCACCGTCAGCCTGCCGCCACCGTCGGCCGCGCGCATCGCTTCGATCATTACGCGCGTGAGCCGCTGCGAGGTGCCCCAGACGATGTGATAGCGCGGCAGCGCATTGCCGTCGCCGTACCGGCCGCGCTCGACCCAGTTCACTGCCGGCATGAACGTCACGCCGTGCGCCAGCAGCCAGTCGTAGACCTCGCTGCGCGAATGCGCGACGTAGTAGCGCGCCCATTGCAGCGGCCAGTGCTCGGCGGCATCGAGCTCGCCGAACCTGATCCAGTCGCGCAACGCGATCTCCGGCGTATCCGGGATCTTCATGCGCGCCTGCAGCGGCGTGCCGATCAGCGCCATGCCGCCGAATGCCCACAGCGCCAGCCCGCCGAGCCGCTCGGGCGTGTCCCGGTCCACGATCGTCACCGACTTGCCGGCGCGCAGTGCCTCCAGCGCGGTGACGATGCCGGCAAGACCGCCGCCGGCGATGACGACATCGGATTGCAGTGTCGCGCTCATGTCACGGCGCGATCTTGCGCTTGAGCATCCGCGCGACCGGCAACGGAACGCGGTCGAGCGATCCCAGGAGGTGCGGCAGGAGCTTCAGCTTGAGGCCGGTCAGCGCCGGCGGCACCATCGCCTCGATCAGATGGGGCCCCGGCCGCGCCAGCGCCCCCTGCAAGGCGCTGGTGAGTTCGTCCGGCGTGGTGACGCGGGTCGATCGTACGCCCATGCCGTCGGCGATCTGCGCGAGCTTGAGGACCGGCCCGTGCAGGTCGAGCTGCGCCCGCGCCTTCGGTCCGATCTCCTCGGCGCCGACCCGTTCCAGCTCGACGTTGAGCACCGAGTAGGAGGCGTTGTTGAAGATGATGGCGGTGACGTTGAGCCGCTCGCGCGCGATCGTCCACAGCGACTGGATCGTGTACATCGAGCTGCCGTCGCCGATCAGCGCGATCACCGGCCGGTCGGGACAGGCGATCGCCGCCCCGATCGCATTCGGCAGCCCCTGCCCGATGGCGCCGCCGGTCAAAGTGATCAGATCGTGGCGCGGCGCGCCCGCGGTGAATTTCGACAGCATCAGGCCGGAGCTGATCGCCTCGTCGATGATGATGGCGTTCTCGCGCAGGAGATGACCAACGGCCTTGCAGACCTTTTCCGCGGTCAGCTTCTTGCCGCGCGGACGCCCGGGCCGCGAGGCCGGCGACAATGCCGGCGTGGCGCGCCCGGCCTCCAGGGCGGCGGCAAGCCTGGTCAGGCTGCACGCGGCGTGCTGCGCCGGCGTCGACAAGGTCAGCACCTTGCAGCCGTCATGCGGCAGATAGCTCTTCTTGCCGGGATAGGCGAAGAACGACACCGGCGCCTTGGCGTCGACCAGGATCAGGGTGTCGATCTCCTTGAGCTGGATCTGCGCCATCTCGGCGAGATAGGCGATCCGCTCGACGGCCGGCAGGCCCGCTCCACGCTGCATGCGTGTCGGAAACGTTTCGGCGTAGACTTTCACACCGCAGGTCGCGGCGATGCGCGCGGCCGCCAGCAGCGACTCCTCGTGCAGCGCCGTGCCTCCGAGTAGAAAAGCGCTGCGGCCGCCCGCCCTGATCGCCTCGGCGACGGCCTGCACGGTCGCATCGTCCGCAGGCGCCGGCGGCTCGATCACCGGCGCCGGCTCGGCGACGCCGCCCTCACCCCAGGACACGTCGGCCGGCAGGATCAGCGTCGCGACCTGTCCGGGCCAGGAGCACGCCGCCTTCACGGCCGCCACCGCGTCGCGGCACAGCTCCGACGTCACCTGCGAGGTCCAGACGAATTCCGGCGAGACGTTGCGCGCGACGGTCTCGATATCGGACTGGAGCTGCGCGTCATAAGGGACATGATAGGTGGCGTGGTCGCCGACGATGTTGACGACGGGCACCTTGCCCTTGCGCGCATTGTGCAGATTGGCGAGGCCGTTGCCGAGGCCGCAACCGAGATGCAGCAGCGTTGCCGCGGGCGTGCCGGTCATCCGGGCGTAGCCGTCCGCCGCACCGGTCGCCACCCCTTCGAACAGGCACAGCACGGCGCGCATCTCCGGCGCGGAGTCCAGCGCCGCGACGAAATGCATCTCGGAGGTGCCAGGATTGGTGAAGCAGACCCGAATGCCGGAATTGACCAGGGTCCGTATCAGAGCTTGTGCGCCGTTGGGCATGAGAAAAGCCTGTTGCGGGGAAACTGCCGCAGCTCGGGGCGACTTGGCCGGCCCCGCCATGGCATTTCCCCTGTTTGTATTTGTGCCATTTTGGAATTGACGGTCTCAGAAATCCAATGAATTGTTATGCTTTGATCAATGAGCTGGGATCATCGATGCACACACCAACGTTGCGTCAGTTGCAGCAGCTGGTCTACCTCGCGGAAGAGCGGCATTTCGCCCGGGCCGCCAAGCGCGCCCATGTCACCCAGTCGGCGCTGAGCCGCAGCCTGCAGACCCTGGAGGACGAAGCGGGGATGCGGCTGTTCGACCGCAGCTCGCGCTCGGTGGAGATCACGGCGGTCGGCGAACGGCTGGTGGCGCGGGCCCGCTCGCTGTTGTCGGGCGCCGACGATCTCGGCCGCGAGATGCGGCTGTTGCGCTCGGGCGATGCCGGCCAGGTGACGGTGGGCGTCGGCGCGTTCACGGGCCTAGTGCTGCTGCCGGATGCGATGGCGCAGCTGTATGCCGAGCATCCATCCGTGCGCATCAAGCTGGTGCAGGACAATTGGCGCGCCCTGATGGACGTGCTGCAACAAGGCAAGCTCGATTTCTTCCTGGCGCACATCACCGACATCAGGACCGACGACAGCCTGGACCTCGAGCCGCTCGGAAGCCTTCCCGGCTACTTCTACTGCCGGCCGACCCATCCGTTGGCGGGGCGACGGGAGCTGTCGGCGCGCGATCTGGCCGGCCAGCACTTCGCCTCCGTCGCGCTGCCGCCGGACTTCAGCCGGCGGCTGGACGACCTGATCGCCGCGCCACGGGGACGCGGTTTCAATGTCGCCCTCGAATCCGAGAACGCCGGCCTGCTGGTGCAAATGGCGGTCCGCTCGGACGTCGTGCTCGTCGCGGGGGATGCGGTCGTCACCCACGAGCTGGCCTCCGGTCAGCTGGTCCGGCTCAATGTGGCCGAGCTGAAAGAGCCGCGCGCATCCGACCTGCTGCTGGCGCAGTTCGGCATCCTGCGCCTAAAGGGCCGCACCCTGTCGCCGGCGGCGATGATGCTGATGGACATGGTGCGCGCGCAAGCCGCGCAAATGCTGACCGGACCGCGCCGGCCGCCGGCTCCGCGCGCCGCACGCAACGCGCATCGATCTCGGCCGAGATCACGCAAGAAGCCGGGTGCACCCCAGCGCAACCGGTCGCGAAGTCATACCAGGAGCAAAGCCTGACCGGGGCGTGGCCCTGCGCCATCATCCGACGGCCGCGCGGCGCGACATCTCCTCCAGAACCCGCATTGCCTGCTCTGCCTGCGCTTCGGGTACGAACAGGTGATCATGATGAAAGGCCGAGACCGCGTTGACACTGATGCCAGCAGCAGCCAGCGCCGCTGTCACCCTGGCGAGGAAGCCCACCGCGTCGAGCGCTGATAGCACCGACAGCGTGATCAGGCGCGAGGTGAAGCGATACGCCAGCCCTGCCCGTTCGGCGTCCTCGCGCCGGACGATGAGAGTGTCACCCTCGCGCTCCCGGAACAGCATCAGCGGCGACAGCATCGCGGCCATCGCATCGCTGGCGCTGAGCGTGCAGAACACGAAGACGCCATCCTGCAGCTCCGGCGACATCGTGCGCAGCAGCGTGTCGAGATCGCGCTCGCCGGACATCGGAGCTCGTCAGGACCCGGCGAGGCGCGCACGGTCGTGCGGCGCGGTGAAATCCTGCCACGGCCCGACCGGGACGATGCCGGTCGGATTGATGGTGCGATGGCTCTCGTAGTAGTGCCGCTTGATGTGCTCAAAATTCACTGTCGCGGCGATCCCCGGCCATTGGTAGAGATCGCGCGTGTAGGCTGAAAGATGCCGATAGTCGGCGATGCGGCGGATGTTGCACTTGAAGTGGCCGACATAGACGGCATCGAAGCGGATCAGCGTCGTGAACAGCCGGATGTCGGCCTCGGTCATGGTGTCGCCGAGCAGGAAGCGGCGCGCCGACAGCCGCTCCTCCAGCCAGTCGAGCGTGGCGAACAGCGGGCCGATCGCCTCCTCATAGGCGGATTGCGTGGTCGCGAAGCCGCATTTGTAGACGCCGTTGTTCAGCGTATCGTAGACGCGCGCATTGATGGCGTCGATCTCATCGCGCTGGGCTTGCGGATAATAGTCGCCTTGCCTGGCGCCGACGCCGTCGAACGCCGAGTTCAGCATGCGGATGATCTCTGACGACTCGTTGTTGACGATGGTGCGGTTTTGCTTGTCCCAGAGCACGGGCACGGTGACGCGGCCGGAATAACGCGGCTCCGCGGCGGTGTAGACCTGATGCAGAAGGCCGGCGTGATTGACGCTGTCGGCCACGACGCCCGGACCCTCGGCAAACGTCCAGCCCTGCTCGCGCATCAGCCAGTGCACGACCGATACCGAAATCATGTCATCGAGCCCCTTCAGCGCGCGCATGATCAGGGTGCGGTGAGCCCACGGGCAGGCCAGGCTGACATAGAGATGATAGCGGCCCGCTTCGGCCTCGAAGCCGCCGGTGCCGGATGGGCCCGGACGGCCGTCAGCCGTGATGAAGCTACGGAACGCCGAATCCTTGCGGATGAAACGGCCGCCGGACGCCGCCGTGTCGTACCAAACGTCGTGCCATTGGCCGTCGACCAGGACTCCCATGACGCTCTCCTCTCACACCGTGGCCTGTGCGCAGGACTGCAACCTGCAGTCCCTTCGCCTGGGCCCTTACGTGACAGGAGTACACGTCACCCCGCCGCTGCGCCAGCAGAGAGCACGCTCCGAGAAGACGGCTCCGCCGAACACGCGGTCACGACTGGAACGGGATGGTGCGCCCCGGCTGCGCCGCCTGTTCCCGCGTATAGGAGACGCCGTGCACCTTCACGCCCGCGGCATTCAACAGCGTGATGATGCCGCCCCGGTTCGACAGCGCGACCGGCGCGACGATGGGCACCACCAGGGTGGCGCCGCGCCCGATCATGCCGCTCAGTTGCATGGCGTTCTTCTGCTTGTCCTTGATCTGCCAGCCGGTGAGATCGACGTCGACATCGGCGGTGTTCAGCAGCGTGACCGTCTCGTGCTCCGGCGTGCGCACGTCGTTGACATAGGCCGCGATGATCCGCACCAGCCCGTCGGGCACGTCGAGCGGCGGAATGTGGTCGCGGTCGGGAGGCGTATGCGGCGCGTTCGGGTAATCGGGATCGGGCGGAAGGATGACCCCTCCGCTGGCATCGTCCGAATGCCAGGCCTGGGTCTGGAATTTCAGGAAGATGGCGACCCATTGCTGCTGGTCGGGAAACTCGAAGAGCAGTCCGCCATCCTGCCAGGGACCGTTGTCCTTGGCATATTGGCCGGGCGGATTGCCCTGGTTGAAATGGATGTCGTGGATACCGCGGCCGGGCTTGAAGCCGAAATAGCGGTCCGCCTTCTCCTCCGGTCCCCATGCGACGCCGAAGGCATAGATGAGAGCCATCTCGTCGGACATGGCGCGCTGAACGTAGGCGTCGATCTTCTCGTTGAGATCGTTGTCGGGGCCCGCGGCCGACAGTGGCAGCGGCTTCAGCTCCCATGGCTGCATCAGATTGCCCCGGATGAAATCGAGCGCCACGCCGCCGGGCTTGCTCTCCAACGGATGCAGCCCTTCCGAAAACGCCTTCAGGTCGTCGACGATTGGATGTTCGAAGCGCGAGCGGACCAGGAATTCGACCTCGCTGCCATCCTGGGAGCGGACATTGATGGCGATCCGATAGAGCTCACCGCCGGCCGAGACCTGCACCTGATAGTGCGGACTGCTTCCCGTCGCCAGACGATTGTTGATGGGCCGACCCTTGAGAAGCGAATAGTCATTCAATGGCATGGTCGTCTCCAACTCTGTCCGTAGCGACATCTAGGACGAGAACAGCAATCGATCGCGTTCAGCCTGCGACCCCTCGACATAGAAGCGCTCGAACCAGGCCGGCTTGCCGGACAATGCGGTCGGCTTGCGCAGCGTGATCGCGGCAGGCGCGGATGCAGCGCGCTGCCGCTCGGACTTGCCGTGGAACGCGTCGCGCATCCGGTTGCGAAACTGCAGGTGATCGAACACGCGGGTGGCCTCGATCGCATAGGACGTCGCGATCTTTCGGTCCTCGATCATGAGGAGATGGTCGCCGTTGCCCTTCTCGCCGCTCGGCGAGAAGTTGCTCGATCCGGTGAACACTTTCGCGGTCGGCAGGCTGAAATCGGTCACCAGGAACTTGTGATGGATGTTGCGGCCCTTGCCGCCGGACCATTCGCTGCGGAACGGCTCCGGCGCCTTGCTCGCGAGATAGGCGAAATCGACGAGACCGATCGAGCCGTCGGGCTTGCGCAGCTCCAGGGCGCCGCGCTTGTCGACCGTGCCGTAGCTGAAGATCGGCCGCTCCATCACGCGGTCGAACGCCTCCTTGGTCGGACCGTCGCCGAGCTGGCTCAGAAACGCGACCGAGTAGAACACCGACGAGGAGGCCTGATCGATCGCGGCCCGGATCGGATTGAGCGAGAGATCGGTGGCCTGGTGCGGCGAGAAGCAGAGCTGCACGGTGGGCTTTCCCTCGGAATGGACGGCGTGCCATTTCTTGGAGAAATCATTCTTCCGGAAGAGCGAGGGGTCCTCGAAGGCGATGTCGAACATCTCGCCGAACAGCCCGGCGACATCAGGCGAATGAAAGACCAGCATGTTGTTGGCCTGAATATAGAGGCCGCGGAACGTGAAATTGGTCGAGCCGCACAGCACCTTCTCGGGCTTGCCGTTGCGGCGCGTGATCAGGACCTTGTTGTGCTGGAGATTGCTGAAATGCGTGCGCAGCACGGCAGCACCCGCCTGCTTGAAGCGCTTGGCGCTGCGCGATTCCGCGCTGCCGGGCAGCTTGTGGCTGTTATCCTTGGCGTTGGAGTCGTCGATGATCGCGCGCAGCCGCGGGCCGAACTGCTCCAGCAGGCCGATCACGTCGGGCTCATTGAGGTCATAGGCCATCACGTCGAGCGTGAGCCCGGGATCCGCCAGGGCGTCTTTCAAAAAGCCGAACAGGAGGTCGTAGGCCTCGAACCCCAGCCACTCATAGACGCTGTCGCCGGCCTCGTTGGCGAGGTCGAGCTTCTCGAAGCTCGGCCCGTCGCGGCTCTCGACGGGGATGATCTCGGCATTGTTGCCGAACTGATCGCGATAGGCCTGAGACGAGGCGAAGTTGCGGGTGAAACCGATGTCGATGAGGCCATCATAGGTGACCGCGCTCTGCGCAATGTCGAGCGTGAGGCTGGTCCCTGCCACGAGCGTGCCGTCGTTGCGCATGTGCTGCTTGGCGACGCGATACGTATAGACGCCATCCTTGGGCCGGTAGGGAAAGTGGATCCAGCGGAATTTCTGGAACGGTGCCTCGGTCGACGGGAAATTCCGGTTGCCGTCGACCTCCGCGCCGGCCCCGGCCGGATAGGAAAACGCGATCCTGTTGCGCAACTGGGAAAAATCCCGCGCGCCCGGCGACTTCACCTCGATCGAGAATCCGACAAGATCGGGTTCGGGCTCGGCGACGTCGAAGCCGATCATCGTCATGCGCTCTCCACGCCACAGCTTGGACGTGAACCCGTTGCTGGATTTGCTGTTCTCGAAATCGCTCATGATCGAAATGCCCCACGGTGATGAAAAAAGGCGCGCACGAAACGCATCTCGCCGAAGGGCTGCAATCTTCGCCATGAGCCGCGGACGACGCAACTTCAAAATGATGTGAAAATGTTCATCAACCAGGATTGTTGCATGATCCTACGTCGGTCATGTGAAGGCGGATGTGAATGACGTCACAGTCGGAGACGGTATCCGGATCAGCTTTGCCGTGATGCCGGCGCGTGTGTCGTCAGTCTCGACGTTGGCGAACGAGCGCGCGGGCGCATGACGACGAACGTCGAAAACGAGCCCTATCGCGAGGCGGGCCTTGCCCGCGTCACGGCGTTGATGAAGCCCTCGCGGGCGTCGGAATGGCCCTGCCCGCGCGGCTCCAACACGTGACGGAGAAGGAACATGCCGGTCAGCCGGAAACCGTCGAGCAGATCCTGCTGCGACCAGCCATGGCCCTGCTCGCTCTCGCGCAGGAAGGGCGGCAGCGGCAGCAGCCGGTCGGCCCATGGCGCCCCGGCCGTGCGCGACACCGCGCCGCCCGACTTCGGCGATACGTAGATCAGGTCCGAGGTCTCGCCGGTCGCAGCGCAAGAGTCGAGATCGAGCCCGAAGCCGAGTTCGGCGAGGATCGCCAGTTCGAAGCGCACGATGTGGGCGGCGGCGCCGCCCGCATCCTCGAAATCATCGAGCGCATGTTCGAGCCGCAGGTACATGTCTTCGTGCGGATCGCGCTCCGGCAACAGCCGGGCCAGCGAGGCAAGATGCGTCACGCCGTAGGCGCCGTGTTGCGCGGAGATCAGCCCCGCCGCCCGCAAGGTCAGCGCGTCGATGGCGTACATGCCGAGATGCTCGTCGAGCCGCGCGCGCCAGATAGCGCGCACCGTGTTGCCCGGCTGCAGCACCGGCCGCATGCGCTTGCCGCTCGCCCCGCGCACGAGACCGAGATGCCGGCCATGCTCGCGGGTCAGCAGCTCGACGACCGCCGAGGATTCGCCGTGCCGCCGCACGCCCAGCACGATGCCATCGTCGGTCCATTCCATGAAGCGAGCGGCCCCCCGGCAAACACCGTCATTGCGAGCGAAGCGAAAGCATCCAGCACGGCGCAGGACGTCTGGATCGCGTCACGCGCGAGGCGTCGCGCGCGGTCGCAAATTCCGCATGATCGGCGACATCAGCCCAGCCGTGTCACGCGTTGAACCAGCCGCGCGCATCGCCCGTGAACGAATAGTACAAGCCCATCGTCGTCAGCGCGCAGGAAATGACCTCGATGCCGGCATCGAGCGTCATGCCCTTCTGCCCGATCACCTGCACCAGGAAGATGTCGGACAGCACCAGCGCCCCCAGCAGCACCCAGCGCGGCCAGTTCCTGCGGCGCTGCGCCGCCAGATAGACGAAATAGAACAGCAGCAGGATGACCACCCCGTTGAGCACGGTCTGCGCGGTGATCATGTCCTCGGTTACGTCGAAGGTCGGCGTCCGGTCGGAGACCGCAACCGACAGCGCGTCCAGCATCAGCGAGATGTAGAGCAGCACTTCGAACCACAACACGTTGCGCGGCACGCTCATTGTCATTCCCTGGGGAACTCGAGCCCCATCTCCCGGTAGCGGTCGGGATCATCGCCCCAGTTCTCACGCACCTTCACGAACAGGAACAGGTGCACCGGCACGCCGGTGATCTCTGCGATTTCCTTGCGCGCCTGCGCGCCGATCGACTTGATCGTCGCACCGCCCTTGCCGAGCACGATCTTGCGCTGGCTGTCCCGCTCCACGAAGATCGTCTGCTCGATGCGGATCGAGCCGTCCTTGCGCTCGGTCCAGCTGTCGGTCTCGACCGTGGACTGGTAGGGCAGCTCCTGATGCAGATGCGAATAGATCTTCTCACGGGTGATCTCGGCCGCGAGGTGCCGCATCGGCGCGTCCGACATCTGGTCCTCGGGATAGTGAAACGGACCGGGCGGCACCATCTCCGCCAAGGCCCGCCTGAGATCGTCGACCCCGTCGCCGGAGATCGCCGAGATCATGAAGGTGCGCGCGAACGGCAGCTTCTCGTTGGCAGCCGCGACCAGCGCCAGCAGCTTTTCGCGCGGCACCAGGTCGACCTTGTTGACCACCAGGATCTTCTCGTGCGCGACCGCAGCCGCCTTGTCGATGATGGCCTGCGCCTCATCGTCGATGCCCTTCTTGGCATCGAGCAGCACGCAGACGAGATCGGCATCATGCGCCCCGCTCCAGGCCGTCGTGACCATGGCGCGGTCCAGCCTGCGCTTCGGCGCGAAAATGCCGGGGGTGTCGACCAGGATGATCTGAGACGCGCCTTCGATGACGATGCCGCGGATCAGTGCCCGCGTCGTCTGTACCTTGCGCGAGACGATCGTGACCTTGGAGCCGACCAGCGCGTTGACGAGCGTCGATTTGCCGACATTGGGCGCGCCGATCAGCGCGACGAAACCGCAGCGGGTCCCGGCAGCCGGCACCGATTGTTGTTCAGCCGTCATTGCTGCCGCCGCTGACGCCTTCGCGCTCGATCATGACCGATGCCGCCACCTTTTCTGCCGCCCGCTTGGAGCCGCCGATGCCTTCGGCCGGCTCCAGCCCCGGCAGGTCGACGGCGACACGGAACTGCGGATCGTGATGCGGGCCGGTGCGCTCCACCTCCCGGTACACCGGGGTGGGCAGGCCCTTGCCCTGCGCCCATTCCTGCAGCACCGTTTTCGGATCGCGGAGCGGGCGCCGCGGCTTGTGCATGCGCTCGGTCCAGTTGCGCTCGACGAATCCAGCGGCGGCCGTGTAGCCGCCGTCGAGGAAGATCGCGCCGATCACCGCCTCGCAGACGTCGCCCAGCACCGACTTGCGCAACCGCGCCCCGGCGCCGGCGCCGACTGCGCCGAGCTTGATGTCGTCGAGCAGGCCGAGCGACTTGGCGACGTCGGCACAGCTCTCCTTGCGCACGAGATCGGCGAGCCGCTTCGACAGCTCGCCCTCGTCCGCGCTCGGAAACGAGCGGTACAGCATGTCGGACACAATCAGGCCGAGCACGTGATCGCCGAGGAATTCGAGCCGCTGATAGCTGTCGCCGCGCTTCTTGGACGATTTCAGCGCCGAGACGTGGGTAAAAGCGGTGCTGAGCAGCGAGGGATCGGCAAAGTGATGGCCGATGCGCGCCTCGATCGCGGCATTGGCGGCCTTGTCCGCAGCCTTGGCGCCCTTGGCGGCGCTGGTCCCCGCGCTCTTGGTACGGCGACCGCCCTTCGCCTTGCTGCGCGGCTTGCCGTCGGAATCGGCCTCGGCAACGAGCGCGGTCGGGTCCGCCCCATCCTCGGTCGGGCGAGCGGGCACCGATTCAGACTCGACGGTCTTCATGTCTGGCTTGGAGACCGGCTTCGCGTCGGTCTTGGAATCGGCCTTTGGCTCGGTCTTGGGCTCGGCCTTGGGCTCGCTCTTCTGCTCAGGCTTGATCTCGGACTTCGGCCGCGACGCGGCCTTGGGCGTTGCCTCCAGCGCACCCGTGCCGGGTTGCGGGCTCGATGCGGCAGCCTGCGTGGTCTGGATTTCGGGTGAGTCGTCGATCATCGCACGAATTTGAAGATTCGATTCCAGCGCACCGATACCGGCCAGCGCCAGAACGCCCAGGCATGCTCGCCTTCGGCAATGGAAAAGAAGATCAGCTGCGCACGGCCGACGATGTTCTCGAACGGCACGTAGCCGACCTGGCTGAGGAAGCGGCTGTCGGTCGAGTTGTCGCGGTTGTCGCCCATCATGAAGAAGTTGCCGGCCGGCACGGTATACACCGCGGTGTTGTCGACATAGCCATTGTCGACGCAGTCCAGCGTCTCATAGCTGACGCCGTTCGGCAGGGTCTCCTTCCAGCGCTTGACGCGCGCGGTCGAGTCCGGCTGCCCGCAGGGATCCTCGCCGATGAAATCGGAGAGCCGCTCGCGCTGCACCGGCTTGTCGTTGATGTAGAGCAGCCCTTCGCGCACCTGGATGCGGTCGCCAGGCAGGCCGATCACCCGCTTGATGTAGTCGGTGGTGTCGTCCTTGGGCAGACGAAACACGACGATGTCGCCGCGGTTCGGCTCCGAGCCGAAGATGCGGCCCGAGAAAATCGGGGGCGACAGCGGAATCGAGTAGTGGCTATAGCCGTACGAATATTTCGATACGAACAGATAGTCGCCGACCAGCAGGGTCGCCTTCATCGATCCCGAGGGGATGTTGAACGGCTGGAATAGGAAGGTGCGGATCACCAACGCGATCAGCAGCGCATGAACGACGACACGAACGGTTTCACCGAGGCCGCTCTCAGTCTTGGTTCCGGAGGTCACGCTCATCGCTCTTTCAATGTCCCTTGGCGAATGGTCCGACGATTCGCCAGCCGTTGCCGAACACCCCTCCGTCCGCGAACACCATACCGTTCCGCGGCTTAAGGGAGTCTGTCCTGATTCTGGTGGTTAAGGCCAACTCCGGTTTGACCCAGAATCCGCCCGTGATGCAGCCGGTTCGATCCCGGCGGGTTTTAGACGACTGCGCGGGGCCGCGCAATCAATCGCCGTATCAAAACTACATAACTCGCTGGAATCGATCGCATTTTTGTTTTTCCTGCGGGCGGCCGCCCTTCAGGATGTCTCGCGGCGCACCGCCGAAATTATGACGAAGGCTTGCGCCAGCGGCCAGTCGTCGGTGATCGACAGGTCGATGCGCGGCTCGTGGCCCTCGGGGGTCAGCGCCTTCAGCCGTTCGGCTGCGCCACCCGTGAGCTGCATGGTCGGCCGGCCGCCGGGCAGATTGACGACGCCCATGTCGCGCCACCACACCCCGTGACGGATGCCGGTGCCGAGCGCCTTGGCGCAGGCCTCCTTGGCGGCGAACCGCTTGGCGTAGGTGGCGACCACCATCTTCTCGTTCTTGGCCCGCCGCTCGGCCTTGGCGCGCTCGGCCGCGGTGAAGATCCGGTTCAGGAAGCGCTCGCCGTGCCGGTCCATCACCTCAGCCACGCGGCGGATGTCGATCAGGTCGGAGCCGATGCCGATGATCATGCCGATGTCCCCAGCCGCGCCCGGCCACGATCCATGGCCGCGCGCATGGTCCGGACGGTCTCGGCGAGGCCCACGAACAGCGCCTCCCCCATCATGAAGTAGCCGATGTTGAGCTCGACGATCTCCGGCAACGCCGCGATCCGCTCGGCGGTGACATAGTCGAGCCCGTGGCCGGCATGGACCTCGAGCCCGGCCGCATAGGCCTGCCGGGCGCCGGTCACGATCCGCTCCCACTCCACCTCCGCCTTGTCGTGGTGGCCGTCGGTGATGGCATCGCACCAGCCGCCGGTGTGGATCTCGATCACGGGCGCGCGCAGTCGCGCCGCCATCTCGATCTGCGCCGGGTCGGCGGCGATGAACAGCGACACCCGGATGCCGGCATCGCTCAGCCGGGCGATCGCCGGCGCCAGCGCCTTGTGCTGGCCGACCACGTCGAGGCCGCCCTCGGTGGTCAGCTCCTCGCGCCGCTCCGGCACCAGGCAGCAGGCATGCGGGCGCGTCGCGAGCGCGATCCGCACCATCTCCTCGGTGGCCGCCATCTCGAAGTTCAGCGGCTTGGAGATCTCGGCCTTCAGCCGCGCCATGTCGTCGTCGCGGATGTGCCGGCGGTCCTCGCGCAGATGCGCCGTGATGCCGTCGGCCCCGGCCTCGATCGCGAGCAGCGCGGCGCGCACCGGATCGGGGCTGCGGCCGCCGCGGGCATTTCGCAAGGTGGCGATGTGGTCGACGTTGACGCCGAGGCGCAGCTTCGGAGGATGTGACTTCGACGGATCGGACATGGGCCGGCTCGCAGGACTTTCGAATAGACTTCGGCTTGTTTAGCGCATCCCGAAGCAGAACGCCGCAGCCATCCCCGCAGATTAGCCATTCACCCGGTCGACCCGCGCCACGATGGTCTTGGCGCGCAACTGGTTGATGATCGCCGAGAGATGCTTGAGGTCGTAGACCTCGAGATCGATCGTGAGCTCGGTGAAGTCAGGCGAGCGGCGGCTCATGCTGATGTTGTCGATGTTGCCGTCATGCTCGGCGATCACGGTGGCGACCTGGGCGAGGCTGCCGGGCTCGTTGACGTTCTCGACGCGAATGCGCGCCGGAAAGCGCTGCGGCGAGGTCTCGTCGACATCCCAGCGCACGTCGAGCCAGCGCTCCGGCTCCTCCTCGAAATCCTTCAGCGCCGGCGACTGGATCGGATAGATCGTGATCCCCTCGCCCGGCGTCACGATGCCGACGATGCGGTCGCCCGGCACGGCGCCACCGTTCGGCGCGAACTTCACCGGCAGGCCGGAATTGAGCCCGCTGATCGGGATGGCGAACGGGCCGCGATGAGGCTCGGCCGCGGGCGCGGCAGCCTTGGCCGCCGGCGCGGCGGCCGTCTTCTTGGCGCCGTAGCGCACGACGCGCTCTTCCTTGTAGTCCGGATACATCGCGCGCGCGACGTCGGAGGCCTTGATCTCGCCGCGGCCGACCGCCGCCATCACGTCCTCGATCGAGGCGCGCGCCAGACGCGGCAGCGCGCCCTTGAGCTTGTCGTCGGCATATTCGAGCTTGGTCCGTTCGAACAGGCGTTCGACGATGCGCCGGCCCAGCCCGGCATATTGATCGCGCACGGCGGTTCGGGTGGCGCGCCGGATGGCGGCGCGTGCCTTGCCGGTGATGGCGAGCGTTTCCCAGGCCGAGGGCGGCGCCGACTGCGCATCCGAGGTCAGCACTTCCACCTCGTCGCCGTTCTGCAGCTCCGACGACAGCGCCGCGAACTTGCCGTTGATCTTGCAGCCGACGGCGCTGTTGCCGACGTCGGTATGCACCGCATAGGCGAAGTCGATCACGTTTGCGTGGCGTGGCAGCGCGATCAGCTTGCCCTTCGGCGTGAAGCAGAACACCTGATCGTGAAACAGCTCGAGCTTGGTGTGCTCGAGGAACTCTTCGGGGTTGGCGCTCTCCGAAAGGATGCCGATGGTGTGGCGGAGCCAGGCGAAGGCGTTCGATTCGCGCTTCAGCCGTTCCGTCGGCGAGGCGAGGTCGTCCTTGTAGAAGGCGTGGGCGGCGATGCCGAGTTCGGCGATCTGATCCATCTCCTCGGTGCGGATCTGCAGCTCGACGCGCTGCTTGCCCGGGCCGATCACGGTCGTGTGGATCGAGCGATAGTCGTTCTGCTTCGGCGTCGAGATGTAGTCCTTGAAGCGGCCGGGCACGACAGGCCAGGTCGTATGCACGATACCGAGCGCACGATAGCAGGATTCCAGATCCGGCATGATGACGCGAAAGCCGAAGATGTCGGACAGCTGCTCGAAGCCGATGGATTTGCGTTCCATCTTGGTCCAGATCGAGAATGGCCGCTTGCGGCGGCCGAACACCCGCGCGGTGAGGCCGTGTTCGCGAAACTTGCGGGCCAGCTGGCTCTCGATTTCGCCGATCAGGTTGCGGTTGCGCTCCGCCAGCGCATCGAGCCGCTGCATCACCACGCTATAGGCCTGCGGGTCGAGCGTCCGGAACGAGAGATCCTCGAGTTCCTCGCGCATCTCCTGCATGCCCATCCGGCCCGCCAGCGGCGCGTAGATGTCGAGCGTCTCCTCGGCAATCCGCCGCCGCGATGCCTCCGGCACGAACTCCAGCGTGCGCATGTTATGCAAGCGATCCGCGAGCTTGACCAGCAGCACACGCACGTCGTCGGCGATCGCCAGCAGGAGCTTGCGCAGATTCTCGGCCTGCTTGGCCTCGCGCGAGACCAGCTCGAGCCGCTTCAGCTTGGTCAAGCCTTCGACGAGCGCACCGATCTCGGGGCCGAAGAAGCGGTCGATCTCGGCGCGGGTCGCCTCGGTGTCCTCGATCGTGTCGTGCAGCAGCGCCGCGACGATGGTGGCGTCGTCCAGCTTCAGGTCGGTCAAAATGGCCGCGACCTCGAGCGGATGCGTGAAATACGGGTCGCCCGACGCGCGGGTCTGCGACCCATGCGCCTTCATGGCGTACACGTAGGCGCGGTTGAGCAGGTCCTCGTTCGTATCCGGATTGTAGGAGCGGACCCGTTCCACGAGATCGTACTGCCGCATCATGCGGGAGCGCGGCTTCGGCGGCCGCGGCCGCTCAGCCGGCGGCGGAGGCGCCAACGCGGCCGATTCGGCCGCCGCCTGCATCTGCTGAGGAGTGTGGCCCGAAACCACCATGGAAAATGACTAAACCTTTATCTTCGTGACCAAATCTGCCGGATGGCAGGCGCTCGGCGCAGCCCTATGGTAATCACGGAATCACGTTCAAATGCAAAGGCCCGGACGTGGTCCGGGCCTTCACATTCTCACAAGTTAGCTGGAGCTCGCGCTGACGGTGACGAGACCGTCACTCGTCCTCTTCCGGCTGTTCTTCCGGCGGAGCGAGGCCCTCGAGGCCCTTCAGCAGCTCTTCCTCGGTCATGCGCTCGACGGCGACCTCGGTGTCGTCGGCATCGACGCTGGCACCGGCCGAGCCGATCAGCGGCACCGTGTCCGGCTCCGGCTCGTCGACCTCGACGAACTTCTGCAGCGAATGCACCAGCTCTTCCTTCAGATCCTCGGGAGAAATGGTCGAATCCGCAATTTCCCGGAGTGCGACGACGGGATTCTTGTCATTATCTCTATCAATTGTAAGTTGCGATCCTGATGAGATCATGCGCGCGCGATGCGCGGCCAGGAGAACCAGGTCGAACCGGTTGTCGACTTTATCGATACAATCTTCCACAGTGACGCGCGCCATTGTCGCTCCGGTCCTTTGTGTGCTTAATATGCTGATTATGCTGGGCTAGTTATAGAGGCTGGCCGGCTTTCGCAAGGCAAAACTGGCGTCAGGGTTCGGTAAGGGGCAAGGAGTACCGAATTCGGCAACCTTGACTGGCGCTCCGTCCAGACCCGTGGAATTCGGGCCTTGGACAAGAAAACGCTTCATTACGTCGTCACAAGTGCGCCTTTGTTGCCCCGACCACTCCTGTTTGCGGTAACCTCACACCAGATGGACCGCCGACGCCTTGGCAGTATCTTGAAATGGAATGCGCGACCGACTGGAGTCGCGCCAAAAATAGAATCTAACTGAACGCGAGACACTGAATGTCATCTTCGACCAACAAGATTGCGCTCTTCATTGACGGCGCCAACCTATACGCCACGGCCAAGACGCTCGGCTTCGACATTGACTACAAGCGCCTGCTCAAGGAATTTCAGAGCCGCGGCACGCTGCTCCGCGCGTTCTATTACACCGCGATCATCGAGGATCAGGAGTACTCGTCGATTCGGCCCTTGATCGACTGGCTCGACTACAACGGCTATACGGTCGTCACCAAGGCGACGAAGGAATTCATCGACGCCAGCGGCCGGCGCAAGGTCAAGGGCAACATGGACATCGAGCTCGCCGTCGATGCCATGGAACTCGCCGAGCATATCGACCAGATGGTGCTGTTCTCGGGCGACGGCGACTTCCGTTCGCTGGTCGAAGCGATGCAGCGCCGCGGCGTTCGCGTCACCGTGATCTCGACCATCTCCAGCCAGCCGCCGATGATCGCCGACGAGTTGCGCCGCCAGGCCGACGTCTTCACCGACCTCATGGAGTTGCAGTCCAAGCTCGGCCGCGACCCGTCGGAGCGCCCCGCCCCGCGCGAGCCGCGCCACCATTCCCCGCAATTCCTGCAGCGCTCGACCACGGCGCCCGCCCGCGCCACGACCACCACCACCGCCACGCCCAACGATGACGATTTCGAGGACTAGGCGGACGGGCACTCAGCCTGCGCCGCCTGCCCCGTCTTCGACCAATCCCGATCGAGACTGTCCGCTGTGCCCTCGCCTCGTTGAGTTCCGCGAGGCGCAGCGCGCGCGTGAGCCGTCATGGTTCAACGCCCCGGTGCCGTCGTTCGGCGATCCCGACGCGCGCCTCCTGATCGTCGGCCTCGCGCCAGGGCTGCAGGGTGCGAATCGCACCGGGCGCCCGTTCACCGGCGACTATGCCGGGGAGCTGCTCTACGGGACGCTGCTGCACTACGGATTTGCAGAAGGCCGCTTCGAAGCCCGCCCCGACGACGGGCTGACGCTGGTGGACTGCCGAATCAGCAACGCGGTGCGCTGCGTGCCGCCGCAGAACAAGCCGCTGCCGGCCGAGATCAACCAATGCCGGAGCTTCCTCGGCGCCACCATCGCCGCGATGCCTCGGCTGCGCAGCATCGTCGCGCTCGGCCGCGTCTCCCACGACACGCTGCTGAAGCTGCTGGGCTTGCGCGCGGTCGCGGCGCCGTTCGCCCATGGCGCCGTGCACCAGGCCGGCGGGATCCGGCTGTACGACAGCTATCACTGCTCACGCTACAATACGAACACCGGCGTGCTCACGACCGAGATGTTCCACGCCGTGTTCGCGCGCGTGAAGGCGGATCTGGATTAGTTCGGCCCGCCCTTATCCTCACGCGGCAGATGCGCGGTTGTCCTTCAGCCACGCCAGCACGTCGCCCGCGTTCCTGTCCGGTGGAAACACCGGATAGAACACGTGGGTGATGCGGGCGTCGTCCACGATCATGGCAAGCCGCTTGATCATGGTCAGCCCAGCGATCTCCATCGTCGGCAACCGCAGGGCATTGGTCAGCTCGAGCTTTTCGTCCGACAGCACCGGAAACGGCAGGTGCAGGCGCGAGGCCATCTCGGTCTGATAGGCATTGCTCTGCGTCGACAGGCCGAACACATGCGCGGCGCCGGCCGATTTCAACTCGCCGAACAGGTCGCGGAAGCTGCAGGTCTGCGGCGTGCAGCCGCGCGCACCCGGGATCATGTCCCAGTCCTCGACGAGCGACACCTTGCCGGGTTCGCCGGTCCGCGGATAGGCGAACACGACGGTCCGTCCAGGCAGATCGGACAACGTGACCAGCGTGTCGTCGGTCGCACGCAGTCCGATCGCGGGAATGATCGTCCCGACCAGATGATCGGCTGCGCCGTCGTCGGTCGGAGCCGGAATCCGGCTCCAGTCGACGTCCAAGAGGTTCTTCTGATTCATCGGATGCTTTCCCAAGGCTCAGGCGTGCCGCCGAGGGGCGCGCGGTAAAGGTCTCGTTAGCCGCGCGCCCGCAGCAGCCGGCCCTTCTCGCGGCCCCAATCGCGCTTCTTCTCGCTCTCGCGCTTGTCGTGCAGCTTCTTGCCCTTGGCGACGGCGAGCAGCAGCTTGGCGCGGCCCCGCTCGTTGAAATAGAGCTTCAGCGGGATCAGCGTCATGCCTTCGCGCTCGACCGCGCCCATCAGCTTGTTGATCTGCTTGCGATGCAGCAGCAGCTTGCGCGGCCGCTTCGGCTCGTGATTGAAGCGATTGGCCTGCAGATATTCCGGAATGTTGGCGTTGATCAGCCAGATCTCGCCGTTGCGCGAATCCGCATAGGATTCCGCGATCGTCGACTTACCGCCGCGGACCGACTTTACCTCGGTGCCGGTCAGCGCGATGCCGGCCTCGATGGTGTCCTCGATCGCGTAGTTGAACCGCGCCTTGCGATTCTCGGCGGCGACCGTGATCTTGGGTTCGTTCTTTTCAGCCATCAGGACTTTTTCAGGAGATCACGGATCTCGGTCAACAGCTCGACCTCGGCCGAGGGCTTCGCCGGCGCCGCGGGGGCTGCCGCTTCGTTCCGCTTCAACCTGTTTATCACACGGATGATCATGAACAGCACGAAAGCGATGATGAAGAAGTTCAGGGTCAAGGTCAGGAACTGTCCATAGGCCAGCACGGCACCCTGCTTCTTCGCGTCCGCAAGGTTGCTCGCATTGACCGTCTTGGACAGCGGGATGAAGTAGTTCGAGAAATCGAGGCCGCCGGTGATGGCGCCGATGATCGGCATGATGACATCGGCGACGAGCGAGGTGACGATGGCGCCGAAGGCCGCGCCGATGATGACGCCGACGGCGAGGTCGACGACGTTGCCCTTCATCGCGAATTCACGGAATTCCTTCAACATGCTCGCGTCCCCCTCAGATACGTCGGCTCAGTTGATCAGTCCGGCATGAACCATCGCCTCGCGCACCGCGACCCGGGTCGGCTCCGACACCGGCACCATCGGCAGCCGCAGCTTCTCCTCGATCTTGCCGAGCAGCGACAGCGCGTATTTCACCGGTGCCGGGTTGGACTCGATGAACAGATTGGTGTGCAGCGGCATCAGCTTGTCGTGGATCTTCAGCGCCGTTGCAACGTCGCCCTTCTGCCAGGCCCGGTGGAATTCCGAGCACAGCCGCGGCGCGACATTCGACGTCACCGAGATGCAGCCATGGCCGCCATGCGCCATGTAGCCGATGATCGTCGCATCCTCGCCCGAGAGCTGGTTGAACTCCTCGCCCATCGCGGCACGCTGCTGCGACACCCGCACCATGCTCGCGGTGGCGTCCTTCACGCCGGCGATGTTCTTCAGCTCGAACAGGCGCTTCATGGTGTCGACGGACATGTCGATCACCGAGCGCGGCGGAATATTGTAGATGATGATCGGAATGCCGATCGCGTCGTTGATCGCCTTGAAGTGCTGATACAGGCCTTCCTGCGTCGGCTTATTGTAATAGGGCGTCACCACGAGCACCGCGTCCGCCCCCGCCTTCTCGGCGTGCTGGGCGAGCTCGACCGCCTCCTTGGTCGAATTGGAGCCGGCGCCGGCGACGACGGGCACGCGTCCCCGGGCCTCGGCGATGCACCACTCGACCACCCGCTTGTGCTCGTCATGGCTGAGCGTCGGGCTCTCGCCCGTCGTGCCGACCGGCACGAGGCCGTTGGTGCCCTCGTCGATCTGCCAGTTCACAAGGCTGCGAAAAGCGGCCTCGTCCACGGACCCGTTCTTGAAAGGAGTGACCAGGGCGGTGAAAGAACCCCGGAAATTCGTCTTGGCTGCCATGAAACTCCCTCCCAAACGCCGCTTGGCCCCTATGCGAGCCACTTCATACCGGGTCTACCGACGGGGCGGAAGGCCCGCCCGCGGTTGGGCTGCCTTCTCAACAGGCACACGAATCGCGCGAATCGCTTTGCCGCGCCCGCGATACCCCGGCCCCGCAGGCTCCGCACCGACTAAAGGCTGATCTGACCCGGCGCGGCCGCACGCCGCCCTTCGGTCGTGATTTCGCCGCGGTGTTGGCGCAGGTTGCAGTCCTTCCCAGTATATTTAGGATTTGTTCACCTTTTCGATAGACCCATGTTGGTCAGGGGATCGAAGTCATCCGCCGCAAAAGGAACGCCGTGCCCTTTTCTGCCCGCGCCACTGCATTGCGATCGACCGCCCTGTCGGTGTCACTCTCGGTGTCCTTGGCCGCCGGCCTGACACTCGGATGGGCTCTCGCCGGACATACCGCTCTCGCCAAGGACCAGGCCGCTGGGTCCAAGGTTTCGGGATCCAAGGTTACAGGAGCCAAGGCTCCCGCGACCAAGGTTCCGGTGCCGAAGGCGCGTCCGATCGCGCGCAGCGCGGTTCCGAAGACGAACACCCACGAGGCCGCCGGGACCAAGAGCGAGGTCGACGCGCGGGCCGAAGCGAAGGCCGAGGTCAAGAGCAGCCCCAAAGGCGCCGGCGAGACGCCGCGCGCGGCCCCGAGGGACATCACCCCCAGCGCGGCGGCTGCAAGCCTGCCGGCCCGCCAGCATGCCGCCCTGCCCGCCTCCCGTAAGCTCGTGGTGCCGGCTGCGATCGCCGTGACGTCCTCGACCTCGCAGTCCGACAAGGACGCGCTCGAAAACGTGATCGAGCTCGTCCGCAAGCGCAAGCCCAGCGATGCCACCGAGGTCGTGCAGGCGATCTCGGATCCCGTGGCGCGCAAGCTCGCGGAGTGGGTGATCCTGCGCAGCGACAACAACAATGCCAGCGTGGAGCGCTACCGCGCGTTCATCACCGCCAATCCGTCCTGGCCGTCACAGAGTTTCCTGCGGCGCCGGCTCGAGGCCGCCTTGTGGGACGACAAGCGCGACGATGCCGTGGTGTGGTCGTGGTTCGAGAACGAATCGCCGCTGTCGGCCAAGGGCAAGTTCGCGCTGGCCCGGGTGATGCTCAATCGCGGCGACCGCGCCAATGCCGAGCGCCTGGTGCGCGATGCCTGGCGCAACGACGCGATGTCCGAGGAGACCGAGAACAACATCCTGGACCAGTACGGTGCCCTGCTGTCCGGCGGCGATCACAAGGCGCGGATGGACACGCTGCTGTATGGCAGCGAGCACGAGGCCGCCATGCGCGCTGCCCGGCGGCTTGGCTCGGGCCACGTGGCGCTGGCAAAAGCGCGAATCGCGGCCTACCGCAAAGCCTCCAACAGCCAGAGCCTGCTCGATGCCGTGCCGCGCGAACTCCACGGCGATGCAGGCTACATCTTCAGCCGCATCCAACTGCTGCGGCGCGATGAAAAATTCGCCGAGGCGGCGCAGCTGATGCTGAACGCGCCCAAGGATCCCGGCCGCCTGCACAATCTGGACGAATGGTGGATCGAGCGCCGGCTGCTGGCGCGCAAGATGATCGACACCGGCGAATATCGCAACGCCTACCTGATCGCGCGCGACGCGGCGCTGCCGAACCGCGACATCTACAAGACCGAGCAGGAATTCACCGCGGGCTGGATCGCGCTGCGTTTCCTCAACGATCCGGCCACCGCGGCCCAGCACTTTGCACGGATTGGCGTCGGCAGCGTCAATCCGACCACCCTGGCGCGGGCCGGCTATTGGCAGGGCCGCGCGGCAGAAGCGATGGGGCGCATGCAGGAGGCGCGCGCGGCCTATACGTCGGCCGCCGAGCAGTCCACGAGCTACTACGGACAGTTGGCGCGCGCGAAGCTCGGCCTGCCGCAGCTCGGCCTCAATGCCGCGCCGAGCGGCCGCGGACGCGGCGTCGAACGGCTCGAGGTGGTGCGCGCGGTGCAACTGCTCTACGAGCTCGACGAGGGCGAGGTCGCGATCCCGATCTTTGCCGACATGGGCGACAACGGCGACCCCGACGTGCTGGTCGGAATCGCGGAAATCGCCGCGCGAAACAGCGATGCGCGAGCGATGCTGCTGGTTGGCAAGGCCGCGCTCAATCGCGGACTGCCGTTCGATCATTACGCCTATCCGGTCACGGGCATCCCCGCGTTCCGGGCGCTCGGGCCGGAGGTCGAGCAGAGCGTGATCTTCTCGATCGCGCGCCAGGAGAGCGCCTTCAACCAGGCCGTGGTCTCGCCGGCTCAGGCCTACGGGCTCATGCAGGTCACGCCGGATGCGGGTCGCTACGTCTGCAAGCGCGCCGGCGTCAGCTTCGATCTGAACCGGATGAAGACCGACCCGGTCTACAACGCGCAGCTCGGCGCGGCTGAGCTTGGCGGCCTGCTCGAGGACTATCGCGGCTCGTACATCATGACGTTCGCGGCCTACAATGCCGGCCGCGGCAGCGTACGGAAATGGGTCGAGCGGTATGGCGACCCACGCGATCCGAAGGTGGACGCGGTGGATTGGGTCGAGCTGATTCCGTTCGCGGAGACCCGCAACTACGTGCAGCGGGTGATGGAGAACCTGCAGGTCTATCGCGCCCGCTTCGGCGGCGGCTCGCGGCTGCAGATCGAGGCCGATCTGCGCCGCGGCGCTGTGGTGGAGTAGCGAGTAGCGAGTAGCGAGTAGCGAGTAGCGAGTAGCGAAGCCTGGGCTCCGCTCCGTCGTCAACTGCTGTTCGTTACTCCCTATTCGCCATTCGCCCGCACTTACCAGTTGCGCTGGGCACGCACCAGCAGCGAGACCGAGTCCTGGTCCTTCAACTGGTAGGTCGTGGCCGGCTTGGCGACCGCCGCGACCGCCGGTGCGTTCGCCACGCCGGTGAACTTCTGGTCCAGCCGGGTCCAAGCGACGTCCGCAGAGAAGGTCAGATTCTTGACCGGCGTCCAGCGCGTGATCACACCCACCGTCGAGATGTTGAAGTCGGGGTTGCAATTCGCAGGCGTGATTCCGAGAGCGACCATGCCCGCACCGTTGCAGATCAGTCCCTTCGCGGTGTTGTTGTATCTGACGCCGCTCCAGGAGCCGTAGACCGCCGTGTTCCAGAACGGATCCCAGTTGTGGGTAAAGGCACCCCGGAAGCCGTAGGTGGTGGTCAGCTGCTGCTGGGTATTCGCCCCAAACACCGAATCCGACACGCCGGCGAAGCCCAGGCTCTGGAAAGCGCCGGCCATGTTGCTGCCGCCGTACATCGCATAGTTGATCGGCGCGAGGCTCTGGAAGTTGTAGCGGCTGGCACCGTTGGTGTAGACGCCCTGCAGATTGATGGTGTCGCCGGCGCCGGTCGGGATGTTCTTGATCGACAGGGCGAGCTGACCGGCATAGCCCCATTTGTCGGCGGGATGCCCGGTCGTCTCGCTGGCACCGAAGAAGGCGGCGTGATTGTCGTGTGCCGCGAAGGACGCCTGGAACAGGCCCCAGGCCTGATCGACGCGCACCATGCCGACGATGTCGGGCGCGACGTTGCCGCCGAAATTCGACGTGCCATAGCTGCCGGTGAGCACGCCGGCGGCCGTCTGTCCCGCCGTATTCCAGATCTGCGACTGCGAATACTGCGTCGCATCCTGGGCCGAGATCGCGGCCGTGATGCCCGAACCGAAGTCCGCGGTGTAGGTGAACTGGTTGACGCCGGTGATGGTGCCGCCGCCTCCGGTCAGACCGTCGAAATTGTTGCCGGGGTAGTTGGCCCAGGGCGCGTCGAACTGCGACACGGCCTTACCCATGGTGAAGCCGGCGAACTGGATGAAGGCATAGAAGACGCCGATCCCGCCTTGTGCGATGTTGCCGTCAGCCTGCGCTCCAGGCGCGCCCGCCGTCGAATAGGCAGTTGCGCCCGTGGCGGAGCCGGTCCCGGCATAGCTGCCCCCGGTCCACTGGAAGACACCGTCGAAGAAGGTGCGCACGACGCCATATTCGGTCGCGGTGCGGGTGTCGATGTTGAGGTCGGCGCGCGAACGCGTCGTGTAGTAGTTGCTGAGACGATTTCGCCCGCCGGCGACGCCGTTCACGGCATTCTGGAAGATCGTATTCGTGCCGAAGCCGGCCTCGACCCGCAGATAGCCGCCGAGCTTGATGCAGGTGTCGGTGCCCGGAATGTAGAAAAATCCGGCGCCGTACATCGAGCAGACCCTGACATACTCGACCGCTTTGGCCTTGATCGGAAGGTCGGCGGCCTGAGCCCCACCCATGGCGAGCAACGCCGCCCCTGAGCCCAAAACAAGGCTCCTCACAGTCTTCATACTAACCTCCAAATTGCTCAGTTCAGACCGGCCCGGCTCGACATCGAACGACCGCCCCAACGGTCAGCCCGTCTCCAGCTGCACCACAGTGCCCGCGCATAGCGTTGCAGTGGGAACGATCGCGAGGCAGAGTTGGTGCTTTATCGGACCATTCTCGTGACCGGCCGGATCACGCATGTGGCACGGCCGCGGCACGGCGCGCGGTCGCCGGATCTCCAAGAGTAATGTGTCGGGGAAGACTTTCGCCGCCGAATGCGTGTCGCGGTCGTGGCGGGAATGCAGCAGGACGGACGTCGAGAACCGCGGCGAGCGCGAGGCTCAAACTCTCTGGCCCCGTCATCCCGGCGATCGTGGCACGGGCCCTCGCCCGCCCGAGATCACGCAGGCCAAGCTTGGCTCAAACGCGCGGTCGAACCGAGCGAACCCGCTGACCGCCTCTCACGGATGTTTGAGCCGCATGGCCACGAGGCGGTCGCGAAATTCCATCCAGATCGTATTGCGTCGCGTGGCCGCGCGGTGTGGTTCTCGGGCGGGTCGGCAGCATGTTTGTCAGCGACAAAGCGGCACGGTGAGGAATGCGGGTCTCGGTGCTGGAGCACGCGCTGGCGAGGCAAAGAAAAACCCCCGGCAGTTGCCTGCCGGGGGTTGCTCAAACCGTCGTGAGACGGTCTGGATCAGAAGTTGCGCTGAGCGCGGAGCAGCAGGACAGCCGACTGCTGATCCTTCAGCTCATACACCGCAGCCGGCTTGGCGACAGCGGCGGCAGCCGGGGCCGTGACCGAACCCGAGTGCTTCTGGTCGAGCCACGAGTAGGCGAAGTCGGCCGAGAAGGTCAGGTTCTTGACCGGGGTCCAGCGCGTGATCAGGCCGATGGTGGCCAGATCGAAGTCCGGATTACAGGTCGAACCCGCGTTGAAGGTCGCAACCACGCCGGGGCTGGTGCAGATCAGGCCCTTGGCCGTGCCGTTGTAGCGGACGGCAGCCCAAGACCCGTAGATCGCAGTGTTCCAGGCCGGGTTCCAGTTGTGGGTGTACGCACCGCGCACACCGTAGGTCGTGGTCAGCTGCTGCTCGCCACCCGTGGTGAACACCGAGTCGCCCACGCCGGCAATGCCGAGGCTCTGGTAGGCACCAGCCAGACCCGTGCTGCCGTACATCGCGTAGCTGTTCGGCATCAGGCTCTGGATGTTGTAGCGGCTCGCACCGTTGGTGTAGACGCCCTGCACGTTGATCGTGTCGCCAGGTCCGGTCGGGATGTTCTTGATCGACAGGGCCAGCTGAGCCGCCCAGCCCCACTTGTCGGCCGGGTGGCCGGAGGTCTCGGACGCGCCGTAGTAAGCGACATGGTTGTCATGCGCCGCGAACGACGCCTGGAACAGACCCCAGGCCTGGTCGACACGGACCATACCGACGAAGTCCGGAGAGACGTTGCCGCCGTAGTTGCTGGTGCCGTAAGCACCACCGATCACGCCAGCCGCCGTCGAACCCGCCACGTTCCAGAGGTTGTTCTGGTAGTAGGCGGTCGCATCCTGAGCCGAAACGGTGGCCGTGATGCCGGAGCCGAAGTCAGCGGTGTAGCTGAACTGATTGACGCCAGTGACCGTGCCGCCGCCGCCGGCGAGACCGTCGAAGTTGTTGCCCGGATAGTTCACCCAGGGCGTGTCGAACTGCGACACGGCCTTACCCATGGTGAAGCCGGCGAACTGGATGAAGGCATAGTACACGCCGACCGAACCCTGCGCGATATTGCCGTCAGCCTGTGCGCCCGGCGCACCAGCCGTCGAGTAAGCGGTCGCACCGGTGGCCGAACCCGTGCCGGCATAGCCGCCGGAGGTCCAGCTGAAGGTCAGGTCAGCGAAGGTACGGACCACGCCGTACTCGGTCGCCGTGCGCGTGTCGATGTTGATGTCCTGACGAGCGCGGGCCGTGTAGTAGTTGCTCAGGCGGTTATGCGCACCACCCTGGCCGCTGAACGTGCCGTTGAAGTCGCTGTTCGTGGCGATCGCCGTTTCAGCGCGGAGATAGCCGCCCAGCTTGATGCAGGTGTCGGTGCCGGGGATGTAGTAGAAGCCCGCACCATACAGGGAGCAAACCTTCACATACTCGACCGCTTTGGCCTTGATCGGAAGGTCGGCCGCCTGAGCCGCGGACATGGCGAGCAGAACTGCCGCCGAGCCGAGGACAAGGCTCTTAACCGTCTTCATTTAAACCTCCAAGTTGCTCTTTTGAGAAAGAACCGGACCAAGATCCCCCAGGACGATCCGCTTCCTCTGCTCCCGAAAAACCGCTTCAGCCGCTTCGCGCCATCGGACACACCCGCATCACGCGAGGGACTTAAGCGAACCACCTGTCACGGGACGATCGAGTAACCCCCCACCGTCATCAGGAACTATGCCTTCGCTCATTCAGTAAGCAAAATAGTTTATGCAGTCAGGTAATTGAATGAAGCCGAAATGTGTCTTGGGGGCAACACAATGGCAGCTTGTTGTGCAGCGCACGGGGGACGGCCGATGTCCTCCTAGATAAGTGATTTTGTTGCGGATTTTTTTTCTTTAGGGTCGAGCTTCGTACTGGAACTCCTGAGCAATGGCGCCCTTGAAGAACATGTCTGCCGCACCTGTGGAAGCGGACGCGCAACCGAAGACTGTCGAACATCTGCCGAAGAATCGCGACGCCATTCTTCGCTTCGCCCGGGAGATCTCCACGATCAACGTCCATCTGGAGGAGCTGAGGTACTTCTGGGCCAAGAGAATCGGCATCAGTGGCCCGCAATGGATGATCCTGATGGCGATCTCCGAGCTGGATCAAGGCGAGGGAGTCGCCGTGAATGCGGCGGCCAAGCGGCTGCACGTCGACCCTTCGTTCGTCACGACGCAGTCGAAGCTGCTCGAGAAGAAGGGCTTCATGGAACGCAAGCCCGCCCCCAACGATGCGCGCGTGGTCCGGATGTCGCTCACCACCAAGACATCGGAGCAGTTCGCCGAGCTGGAAGCTCAGCAGGCGCAGATCTTCAGCTTCATCTTCGAGGAATTCGACGCTCGCGAGCTGGCGACCTTCACGGACAAGCTGGCTGGCCTCAAGGACCGTTTCGAGAAGGCCAGCGCGCGACTCACGATGGGACTCTGAGCCCCCCCGAGGCGGTCACGGCCCGACCGCCTCTTACGGGGGAGCTGGAACAGACATGCGGTCGCGTCAGCCTGGAGGCCGCTGAGACCCCGCCAGACGCTTGGCGATCCAGTCGAAGACGAAGGCATCGGCCTCGAGCCAATCGGCGCCCGCGCTGGAGACGATCTTCAGAGTGATGTCCGGGTGCTCGCGCTTGATCTGCGCGATCAGCCGGGTTGCGATGTCGGCCCGCAGCCAGCCACGCTCCGGCACCGTCACCAGCAGCGGACACATGATCTGCCGGGCCGCCAGCCCATCGCTGGCGATCGACAGCCTGCCCCGCTCGCCCGCACCGGGTCGGCGCGACAGGAAGACGCGCTCGTGAATATCCCACAAGCCGGCGTCGCAGACCGCTGCAGCATAGCGCGGATCGAGTGCGATGCCGCGCGCGACGAAGGACGAGCTCCAGTCATCCGCCAGGATCGCGATCCGGCCTTCGTCCACGTCGTCACGGGACGTCGCGTAGTCCATCACGCTTGCGATGGCTGATTCGAGATCGCGACGGCCGACGATCTCCTCGAAGCGGCAGTCCGGTCCGCTGCCCAGCAGATCGACCACCAGCAGCGCCAGGCCGCGCTGCTCCGCATGGCCTGCAAGCTTGAACAGGGAGGTTTCCTTGCGACGGCCGGGCTCACCGATGCAGATGACGGTGGGCGCCCTGCCTGCCTCGCAACGCGCCGGCAGGAAATAGGCTTCGAGCGGGTAGTCGGCGCGCCAGTGAATTGTGACGACCTCTCCTTGCGGATCGGCACCGCGCAGGAATTCGCGCGCACATTCGCGCATGCGGGACAGCACGACGGCCTGGCGGGAGCGTGAGCTGCTGAACGGACAGGCCGCAGCCTCATAACAATCGATCGCGCGCGACCATTTGCGAAACGCCAGCTCGGGACGGCCGCTGCTCACGGCGTCGGCGGCGGCAGCCTTCATCGCATCCGCGCATTGCATCCACTCGCGATACCAGGACTCGTCGTCGCTGGCCTCGATCCGCTGCGCAACCGCCAGACATTCCGCAAGCTCGGCCCGGCCCTCGGGCCGCGCTTCCAGCAGCCGCGTGATGGCGCCCGCCAGATCGTCTTGGTCGGACCACGGACGCAGCACTCCCACAGAGCCTTCCGAACTCATCTTTGGACTCATTCCTCACTGGCGTGACGGTGTGGCCCCGTCATCTGGCGGTCATGGTGACCATCCGGCATTTCCCGGTCAAGCCGATGCGCAACGATTTTTGGAGAGACGATCGATGTTTGCGCTGACGGCACGGCCTGCGGAGATCACGCCGAGGCACTGCAATCGAGACGCAACGTCAGATGCTGGGCGGCGAGGAGATCCCGACATGAAGAAGCCTCCGGCGGGGCATCGCCAGAGGCTTCCTGGGGTCTAACATCGTATGATCGTCGTCTTGCGTCGGTGGTGAATGATTACTCAGGCATGACAAAATTAGCTTATCAACTCATCTGTTTTCAACACCATTTTTAAAAAAATGCCAACACGCAGCCAAACTACTGAAACGAATGCGATTTTCGAGCCACAGGCAATCGGATCCCTTGCTCAATTGCCTCGATCCGCCGATTTGGCATCGATCGCTGCTTGAGCGAACCAGACCCGGTGCCGCGCCGGAATGGGCGCCCGCACACAAGCAAAAACCCCCGGCAGTTTCCTGCCGGGGGCTCTTGAACCCGATCAGACGATCAGGATCAGAAGTTGCGCTGAGCGCGGAGCAGCAAGGACACCGAGTTCTGGTCCTTGAGCTGATAGACCGCAGCCGGCTTGGAGGTCGTGGTCGTGGCCGGAGAAACGATGTTGCCCGAGTACTTCTGGTCCAGGTTGGTCCAGGCCACGTCGGCCGAGAAGGTCAGGTTCTTGACCGGGGTCCAACGGGTGATCAAGCCGAGCGAGGAGATGTTGAAGTCGGGGTTGCAGGTGAAGCCTGCGCCCGCGATCGCACCCATCGCCGCGCTGCCGCAGATCAGGCCCTTGGCAGTGTTGTTGTAGCTCACGGCAGCCCACGAACCGTAGATCGCCGAGTTCCAGGTCGGGCTCCAGTTGTGGGTGTAGGCGCCACGGAAGCCGTAGGTCGTGGTCAGCTGCTGCTCACCGCCGGTCACGAAGACCGAATCGCTGACGCCAGCGAAGCCGAGCGTGCCGTAGACACCAGCCGTGCTGCTGCCGCCGTACATCGCGTAGGTGGTCGGCACCAGGCTCTGAGCGTTGTAGCGGCTCGCACCGTTGGTGTAGACGCCCTGGATGTTGATGGTGTCGCCGGGGCCGGTCGGGATGTTCTTGATCGACAAGGCCAGCTGAGCAGCCCAGCCCCACTTGTCAGCCGGGTGACCGGTGAGCTCGGTGGCGCCGTAGTAGCCGGTGTGGTTGTCATGCGCCGCGAACGACGCCTGGAACAGACCCCAAGCCTGGTCGACACGAACCATGCCGACGATGTCCGGAGAAACGTTGCCACCGAAGTTGTTGGTGCCATACGAGCCGCCGATGATGCCGGCCGCGGTGATGCCCGACACGTTCCACATGTTGGTGGTGTAGTACTGGGTCGCGTCCTGCGCCGAGATCGCCGCAGTGATGCCCGAGCCGAAGTCGGCGGTGTAGGTGAACTGGTTGACACCGGTCACGGTGCCGCCGCCGCCCCACAGGCCGTCGAAGTTGTTGCCCGGGTAGTTGGTCCAGGGCGCGTCGAACTGCGACACGGCCTTACCCATCGTGAAGCCAGCGAACTGGATGAAGGCGTAGTACACGCCGATGCCGCCCTGGGCGATGTTGCCGTCGGCCTGAGCGCCAGGAGCGCCAGCCGTCGAGTAGGCGGTCGCGCCGGTCGCGGAGCCCGAGCCAGCGTAGGTGCCGCTGGTCCAGGTGAACGTCAGGTCAGCAAAGGTGCGGACCACGCCGTACTCGGTCGCGGTGCGCGTGTCGATGTTGAGGTCCTGACGAGCGCGGCTGTAGTAGTAGTTGCTGTTACGGTTCATGCCGCCGGCAACGCCGTTGACGGCGTTGTTGTACTGGCCGTTGCTGGCGAACGACGTTTCAGCACGCAGGTAGCCGCCCAGCTTGATGCAGGTGTCGGTGCCGGGGATGTAGTAGAAGCCAGCGCCGTAAAGCGAGCAGACCTTCACATATTCGACCGCCTTGGCCTTGATCGGAAGGTCAGCTGCCTGAGCCCCAGACATGGCGACGAGAGCGGCCGCCGAGCCCAGGACAAGGCTCTTGATCGTGTTCATAATGTTAAACCTCCAAGTTGCTCAGTCAGGGAAGGTTCCGCCTCCGCTGGGTGAGAGACACCCTTGGGGTTGGACCCGTTATCCCTCTTCGACCCGTCGCTCAGCCGCTTCGCGCTATCGGACACACCCGCATGAACGCGAGGGACTTGAGCGAACGACCTAAACGGGACGACGTTGGGATGCCCCCCTTCGTCGTGCGAGCAGAATTACCGAAGGCCTTTGCACACGCAACAAAGGAACCATCATTGCGGCGCTCGAGCGGCGCCTTTTCGGACCGGTGTTGCACAAAAGGCACGGAACCGTGGTTCTGCGGGAACACCTAAGTGGTTGTTTATGTTGTCGTTTTGTGACAACGCAATTTGGGGGGCTCAAGGCCGCGAGCACTCGCCCGCCAGGAACCCGCCCCAAGTCAGGCGTCTGGGCCACGAATCCAGCCACGCGCTGAACGAGAATCGGGTTGGAGGACGATGCCGTCTGCGCCCCTGCCACCGGCCGCCTTTGCAGACGACCCTCTATATTAGGGGTCCTCCGTGTCAGGGACCATCGAGAGGGCCGGCGCCGCCCGTCGACTTCCACGCCGTGCCGCGGCCGATCAACGGCAGGCTCAGCTCGCATCGATGGCCGAAGGTGAAGAGCACCGTCCACACCAGTCCAGCGAAGCCGCGGCCCTGTGAGGATTTCGAAACCGCATGCAATCTGCCGCTTGCGGCTCAGCGCGGCGTCGGGCATACCGACCCTCGCCGGAGACGTGGCCGAGTGGCTGAAGGCGGCGGTTTGCTAAACCGTTATAGGGTTGTAAAGCCCTATCGAGGGTTCGAATCCCTCCGTCTCCGCCAGCCGCCCGTGGGCGCGGCCAACAGCCCCTCCCCCTGATCATCCGCCTCAACGCCGAGCCGTTCACGCACCTGCCGGATCGCAACGGACCGTGGCCGTCGTGATCACGGTTGCCGCTCAATCACGCGCGGTTCAATCGAACAAGCCACGGCTGATGTTGATCACGAAGGCGGCGGGCACGCCGATGATGGTGCCGACGAACCCATAGCCGAGCGCAGCCCACCATGACGCTGCGCCTCCTGCTCCCGTCACGGCACCATAGATGGCGCCGAGACCCGCACAGAGGGCGGTCACCACGACGAGGCGGCGGTCATTATGAGCCTCGACCCGCAGACGCTTCAACTCGCGCCGGCTCTGCACCGCAGGCCCGGCCGGCTCGGTCGATCCACAATGCGGGCACGCCACTGCGCTGAAGGAGACACCGCTGCCGCAGTCATGGCAGTCGATCAGCTCTTGCCGCCGCGCCTGTCGCCGTGCCTGGCCCATGCCGTCAATCCCGCTTGTCTGCGTCACACCGAACGACAGATAGGAGATTTATCGGCGCGCGACGAGGCCCGCTTCCGACGAGAATGAACGATCGGGCGCGGGTGGCCACCCCAGCACCCCGGTTCGCGGCCGGCAACACTGGCGCGTGCGGCATGCTCACGCCGAAAGCGAGATCCGCCAAGCCGCGGCTTAGCTCGCTCAGTGCGCGGTCATCCAGGCGCGCGCCTCGCGCTGCGCGGTCGCGATCTCGGCATCCGACATCTGCTCGGCGACCTCGCGGCGCATTGCCACGGCGTCGACGCGCCCCCTGAGGGCAGCGAGATTGAACCATTTGTGCGCAGCGATCAGATCGACCATACCGTCGCGACCGCTCGCATAGAGCATGCCGAGCTCGAACAGCACATCGCCGCTGGCGCCCTGCTCCGCGGTGGTCACGTCATCAAAATTGAGTTGTCCCTGAAACATCGTCGCTCTCCTTCGCTCGAGGAGGCGGCCGGTCACCCGAGCACGCCCCCGTCCAACTGTTCAACGCCTGGTTATCCCCATGCCGTCTCGCGGCTTATGCGCGAAGGATGACCGATCAAGTTTGAAAGGCAGTTTAAACATCGTGCTGAACGAGCCCTGAACGCGGAGCCCCGCATTTTCCCGGGCCGGCTTCAATGCATTGATTCGAAATGGATTCTTCAACTCGGCAAAGAGCGGTTTACCGTTCTGTTTGGCAAACTCATAACCATCCGCAAAAGCGCCTCACCGCGCTGGCGCGGAGCGCACCACGCCGTTGGTCAACAGCCGCACCGGGACTGGACACGTCTCGACAGCACGTGCGGGGGATTGCGCAGCGCGGTACGAGCACGGCTGCGCCGAGCTGCCGATGATGATGCCGTTCGTCTATGGGAAGGTTGGAGGCACACAGTCGCCAAAGGCGCAGTGCTCAAGGATCGAGGGCGTCGGCGAACACGTCAGGATCAGATCCCACTCTGGCTGATAGCCGCTCGTGAGATTGCAGACCGGAAACGCGATCTGCACCGAACGAAGAAATCCTGTTTCTTCTGCCGGACCGTACCGCGAGCGAAGCCGCTCTCGAGTTCGATCCGACCGTTGACCTGATGTCTCGCCGACACCCTCTATCGTCTGTTGGAGCTTCAGGAGATCCGCCCGGCTCTCGAGGAGCTATGCCGACCTGCGTTCCAACGACGTGCCGGCATCAGTTGCCGGACTCATCTCGCAGAGGACTGCGAGAGTTACTTCTTCTTGGCGACCTTCTTGGTCTTCTTGGCAGTCTTCTTCGCCGCGGTCTTCGCGACCTTCTTCACTGCCTTCTTCGCCTTCTTCGCTTTCTTGGCCATGTTGCCCTCCGATGTGAGATGGCTTAGTCGATGCGTGCACTCGGGAATCGAGCTGCACTCCTCATCGATACACCAACGAGTGAAAAAAAACAGCTTCCGGCTTAAGGAAGTGTTGACAGGCGCGCGCGTGTGCGGCTGACGAAACGCGCGAAGCAGCGCGTCGATCGATCGAGAAAATACAAACGCCTCCCTGCGCAAGGCCGCGATCGCAACTAATCGAGATTGCGCAAAAAGCCTGTGCTGCAAGTATTTTTCTGAACGGCTGAACAGCACGGCGCACGCGACGACGCCGGCGTGTCGGCGTGCAGACTCGCATGGTGAGAGCAACGCGCGGACTCTGAGTCGTAAATTTTGGCAATGAAAAAATTTTCATTGCACACGCCCTCGTGTGCGTTCGAACGCTCGGCAATGGTGGCTTTTTTGCGAATCGCGTGCGGCGATTCGCCGGACCGCGACGCCAAGACAAACGGCGCGCACCATGTGCGCGCCGCTGGAACGAAGACGGGCGATCGTCGTTCAGATGCCGAGCTTGCTCTTCAGGAGATCGTTGACCGCCTGCGGGTTGGCCTTGCCGCCCGACGACTTCATCACCTGACCGACGAACCAGCCGGCGAGCTGCGGCTTGGCCTTCGCCTGCGCAACCTTGTCCGGATTGGCGGCGATGATCTCGTCGACCACCTTCTCGATGGCGCCGAGGTCGGTGACCTGCTTCATGCCGCGGCTCTCGACCAGCTCGCGGGGGTCGCCGCCCTCGCTCCAGACGATCTCGAACAGATCCTTGGCGATCTTGCCGGAGATGGTGCCTTCGCCGATCAGCGCGACGATCGCCGCGAGCTGGGGAGCCGACACCGGCGAGGACGCGATGTCGCGGCCCTCCTTGTTCAGCCGGCCGAACAGCTCGTTGATCACCCAGTTGGCGGCGAGCTTGCCATCGCGTGCCCGCTCGGACAGCGCCTCCAGGACGGCCTCGTAGAACGCAGCGCTCTCGCGCTCGGCCACCAGCACGGAGGCGTCATAGGGCGACAGGCCGAAATCCGCGATGAAGCGCGCCTTCTTCTGGTCCGGCAGCTCCGGCAGCGCAGCCTTCAGCTCGTCGACGAAGGCCTGGCTGAATTCGAGCGGCAGCAGGTCCGGATCCGGGAAGTAACGGTAATCGTGCGCCTCCTCCTTGGAGCGCATCGAGCGCGTCTCGCCCTTGTCGGGATCGAAGCGGCGGGTTTCCTGCTCGATCACGCCGCCGTCCTCGATGATCTCGATCTGGCGGCGCGCCTCGGCCTCGACCGCCTGGCCGATGAAATTGATCGAGTTGATGTTCTTGATCTCGCAGCGGGTGCCGAGCGGGCCGCCCGGCTTGCGCACGGAGACGTTGACGTCGGCGCGCAGGCTTCCCTTCTCCATGTCGCCGTCGCAGGTGCCGAGATAGCGCATGATCGACCGCAGCTTGGTGACGTAGGCCTTGGCCTGCTCGGCATCGCGGATATCCGGCTTGGAGACGATCTCCATCAGCGCCACGCCACAGCGGTTGAAGTCGATATAGGACAGCGACGGCGACTGGTCGTGCAGCATCTTCCCGGGATCCTGCTCGATGTGCAGGCGCTCGATGCCGATCGTGGCGGTCTTGCCGCCGTCGAGCTCGACCGTGACCTCGCCCTCGCCCACGATCGGGTCCTTGTACTGGCTGATCTGGTAGCCCTGCGGCAGGTCGGGATAGAAATAGTTCTTGCGGTCGAACACCGAGCGCAGGTTGATCTTGGCGTTCAGACCAAGCCCGGTGCGCACGGCCTGGCGCACGCACTCCTCGTTGATGACCGGCAGCATGCCCGGCATCGCCACGTCGACCAGCGAGACGTGGCTGTTGGGATCGCCGCCGAACGCGGTCGAGGCGCCCGAGAACAGCTTCGACTTCGAGGTGACCTGGGCGTGGATCTCCATGCCGATCACGACCTCCCAGTCGCCGGTGGCGCCCTTCATCAGCTTGCCGCTGGTTGCCGTCATGGCCCTCAACTCCCCATCAGCGCGGAGACGATCCGCTCAAATTCGATATCCAATGCATCGTTGGCGACGGGCTGCCCGGCCTGCCGATACCAGTAGGCGGCATTGCCGAGATCGCCTTCGACGCGATGCAGATGCGCGTGCACCCAGGCCGCGTCGCGGCCGGTCTCGTCCTGAATGATCTTGTGCGCCCGGTCCCAGTCGCCCTTCGCCAGCCACCACAGGCCGGTAAGCACCGGCGTCAGTCCGGCCGCGGGCGCGTCGCCCGCGAGGCTCGTCTTGAACTCGGCGACGCTTACCACCACCGGACCGGCGTGAAGCGTCCCGCCGCCTGCTCGATGACCTCGCCGAGCGAGAACAGCGTCTCCTCGTCGAACGGACGGCCGATCAGTTGCAGCCCGAGCGGCAGCCCCTGTCCGTCCTTGCCGGCCGGCACCGCGATGCCCGGCAGGCCCGCCATGTTCACCGTCACCGTGAAGATGTCGTTGAGATACATCTCGACCGGGTCAGCGCCGCCCTTCTCGCCGATGCCGAACGCGGCCGACGGCGTCGCCGGCGTCAGGATCGCGTTCACGCCCCTCGCAAAGCAGTCCTCGAAATCCTTCTTGATGAGGGTGCGGACCTTCTGCGCCCGGATGTAATAGGCGTCGTAATAGCCGGCCGACAGCACATAGGTCCCGATCATGACGCGGCGCCGCACCTCAGGCCCGAAACCTTCGGCGCGGGTGTTCTCGTACAGCTCGCCGATCGACTTGCCGGGCACGCGCAGGCCGTAGCGGACGCCGTCGTAGCGGGCGAGGTTGGAGGACGCCTCCGCCGGCGCCACGATGTAATAGGCCGGCAGAGCGTATTTGGTGTGCGGCAGCGACACCTCGACGGTTTCTGCGCCGGCGGCTTCCAGCCACTTGCGACCCTCACTCCAGAGCTTCTCGATTTCGGCCGGCATGCCTTCGAGCCGATACTCCTTGGGAATGCCGATCTTCATGCCCTTCACGGACTTCCCGATCGCAGCCTCGTAGTCCGGCACGGGGATGTCGACCGAGGTCGTGTCCTTCGGGTCGTGGCCGGCCATCGAGCGCAGCAGGATGGCCGCATCGCGGGTCGAGCGCGCGATCGGCCCGGCCTGGTCGAGCGAGGAAGCGAAGGCGACGATGCCCCAGCGCGAGCAGCGGCCATAGGTCGGCTTGATGCCGACGGTGGCGGTGAACGCGGCCGGCTGGCGGATCGAGCCGCCGGTATCGGTTGCGGTCGCGCCCATGCAGAGCAGCGCCGCCACCGCCGACGCCGAGCCGCCGGACGAGCCGCCCGGCACCAGCGTGGTGTTGGAGCCCTCGCGGCGCCAGGGGTTGCCGACCGGGCCGAAGTACGAGGTCTCGTTCGACGAGCCCATCGCGAACTCGTCATTGTTGAGCTTGCCGAGCATCACCGCGCCATCGCGCCAGAGCTGCGAGGTCACTGTCGACTCGTAGGTCGGCACGAAATTACCGAGGATCTTCGAACAGGCCGTGGTGCGAACGTCCTTGGTCGCGAACAGGTCCTTGATCCCGAGCGGAATGCCGGCCAGCGGCCCACCCTCGCCTCTATTGATCTTGGCGTCGGCTTCGCGCGCCATCGCGCGCGCCTGGTCCGGCGTCTCCATCACGAAGGCATTGAGCGCCCGCGCCTCCTCGATCGCCTTGAGATGGGCGTCGGTGAGTTCCAGCGACGTGAAGGTCTTGCTCGCGAGACCCTTGCGGGCCTCGGCGAGCGTCAGGGACGTCAAATCGGTCATTTGTTGATCGGGCTGCAGAAGAAAGGGGAAAGCGTCTTGTCGTCGGCCGCGTCGTCCGCGAAGAACTTGTTCTTCGCAGGGGGGGCTTTCTTGGTATTGGCGGCCGCTTCGAGCTGGTCGAGGATCTCGTTGACGGTCTTGTCCGGATCGGCGGCCTTGCCCTGCCGCTCCATGGCGTCGAGATAGTCCATATAGGCCTTGTAGGCCGCTTCATCGTCGCAGAGCAGGCACATGGCGTTGGCTCGCTTGTCGGTTTGAAGGAGCGGATCACGCGCGATAAGCGCGGACCTGCCCTGGCTATTCCACGACCTTCGGCACGAGAAAGAAGTTGTTCTCGGTCATGGGCGCGTTCTTGACGATGTCGTCGGCGATCTCGCCGTCAGTGACGACGTCCTGGCGCTTCTTCATCGCCATCGGTGTCACCGAGGTCATCGGCTCGACGCCCTCGACATTGACCTCCGACAGTTGCTCGACGAAGTTAAGCATCGCATTGAGCTCGCCCTGCAGATGCGGGACCTCGGCGTCAGTGACAGCGATCCGCGCCAATTGCGCGATCCGGCGGACGGTGGCGGCATCGACCGACATTATATAGGGCCTCACGGGACAAGGTGAACCCGCCCTATAGCAGAGCCCGCTTTCGCGCCGCAACCGGCAGCCGCGGGGCTTTCCTGGGGCAGCGCCCTGCCCGACGCCTCAGCCCGCCAAGCTTCGCAGCCGTGCCAGAGCCTGTGCGGCCAGCATCCGCGTCAGTTCGGCCGCCGGCATCTCGCGCCCGAGCGGCAGCGCCTGCCCGGCCCAGAGATTGGTGAAATCGACCCGGCCCTGCTTCTCGGCTGCGGCTTTCAGCGGTCCGAGCGCTGTCGCCGCATGCGGAAAGGCCGGTGCATCCGGCGAGATCGGCCCGACCTCGCGCATCACCCGGTTGGCGACGCCGCGGGCGAGCCGACCTGTCATCACGTTGGTGATGACGGTCGATTCGTCGCTGGCGGCGGCCAGCACCGCGCGCGCCGGCACGCTGACCTTGGATTCGGGACTGCGCAGAAATGCGCTGCCGATCTGCACGCCGGAGGCGCCGAGTGCGAACGCAGCGGCAATGCCGCGCGCATCGGCGATGCCGCCGGCGGCGATGACCGGCAGCTTCACGGCGTCCACGATCTGCGGCACGAGAGCAAACGTGCCGACCTGCTCGGCGAGCTTGTCTGTCAAGAACATGCCGCGATGGCCGCCCGCCTCGGCACCTTGCGCGATGATGATGTCGGCGCCGTTCCGCTCCAGCCAGAGCGCCTCGCGCACGACGGTCGCCGACGCCAGCACGACCGCGCCGGTCGCCTTCACGCGCGCGAGCAGCCCGGGCTCAGGCAGGCCGAAATGGAAGCTGACGATCTCCGGCTTCAGCTCCTCGACGGCGAGGCACATCGCTTCATCGAACGGCGCGCGATTGGCCACCTGGACCTCCGCATCGGGATCGATGCCGTACTCGCGGTAGTAGGAGGCCAGCCGCCGCCTCCAGCCGGCCTCGCTGATAGCATCGGCCTCGACCGCGGTGTGGCAGAAGAAATTCACATTGATCGGCGCGGCAATGCGCTGGCGGAAGATGTTGACCTGCTCGCGCATCTTGTCGGCAGAGATCATCGCACACGCCAGCGACCCCAGCCCGCCGCCTTCGGCCACAGCGATCGCAAGCTCGGCGTCGGCCACGCCCGCCATCGGGGCGAGCACGATCGGATGGTCGGTCTTGACGAGATCAGCGAAACGGCGATCGGGCCACATGGTCTGCTCCTATTGCTCGGCTGAGACGGCGGATGAATTGCGCCGTCCCTGAAGAATGTGCTCGGCCTCGCTGACGATGCGCGCGACGATCTCGCCGGCCGGTGGGATATCATGGATCAGACCGACCGCCTCGCCGGCGATGACCGCTGCAATGTCGAAATTGCCGTCGGCGCGTGCCTTCATATAGTCGGCCGAGACGGTCTCGACCTGCTGCAGCAGATCGACCTCGCGCCCCATCCAGCGGCGCGCATGATCGTTGACCAGGCAGCGGCCGGTGAACGGCGCCGGCCAGACATTGTTGCGCGACAGGTCGAAGATGATGCCGCGCACGGTATCGCCGGCTTTCGCCGCGCAGATGCGCCGCTTGGCCTCATCGGCACCGTTCGCCTCACGGCTGGCATAGAAGCGCGTGCCGAGCAGCACGCCCTCCGCCCCCAGCATCAACATCGCAGCAAGGCCGCGGCCATCGGCAAGACCGCCGGCCGCCGCCACCGGCACTCGCCCCGCGGCGAGGTCGACGATCGCCGGCACGATATCGAGCGTGGTCCGCGACGCGCCATGACCACCCGCCTCGGTTCCTTGTGCAACCAGGATGTCGGCACCCGCCGCGATCGCCTGCTCTGCCATCGCTTCGTCCTGCACCTGGCAGATCAGCAACGCACCGGCCCGCTTGATTGCCGGCGCGAACCGCGCGGGATCGCCGAATGACAGCATGATCGCCGCGGGCCTGGCGGCGAGCGCCACGTCGAGCAGATCGGGTTGCTTCGCCAGCGACCAGGTGATGAAACCGATGCCGAACGGCGCAGGCAAGCCTTCAAGCTTTGCGGTCTCTTGCGCGAGCCAGGTTCGGCTGCCGTAGCCGCCACCGAGAATACCGAATCCCCCGGCCTCGCTGACCGCGTGCACGAGGCGCGCATCGGCAATCAGATCCATCGGCGCCAGCAGGATCGGCTGACTGATGCCGAGCTTCTCCGTCAACGCCGTCCGCAGTGCCATGAAAGTCTCCTCAACTCTGGACGGCGACTTTAGGCGCGGCTAGCATTCTCTCAAAATGAATACTTGAGAACTCTGCCATCGCAGATTCAAAACGGAGATTGGCCGTGGAGCTGAGCGACCTCCAGACTTTCGCGGCCGTTGCGCGCACCGGCGGCATCACGCGCGCGGCGGAAGCCCTCAACACGGTGCAGTCCAACGTGACCCAGCGGATCAAGGCGCTGGAGGCCGAGGTCGGCACCGCATTGTTCGAGCGGCACAGCCGCGGCATGACCCTGACCAACGCCGGACTGCGCCTGCTGCCTTATGCCGACCGGATGGCGGCGCTGTCGCGCGAAGCGCTGCTCGCCGCGCGCGATGACGGCGAGCCGAAAGGACCGCTGACGATCGGCTCGATGGAGACGACCGCCGCCGTGCGCCTGCCGACGCTGCTCGCGGATTTTCATCGGCGCTTCCCGGCTGTCGCCCTTGGCCTGCGCACGGCGCCAACCGCCGAGCTCGTGGCCGCCGTGCTCGACGGGACGCTCGATGGCGCCTTCGTGGCCGGCCCGATCGAACATCCCGAGCTCTCGGGCATCATCGCCTTCGAGGAAGAGCTAGTGCTGGTGACGGCCCGGCGCTTTGAAAGCCTGTCAGCCTTGCGTGCGGCCACGGCTGCCTCGGGCCCGACGGCGCTGGTGTTCAGGGCCGGTTGCACCTACCGGCAGCGGCTGGAGCAGGTCTTCAACGATTTCGGCTGGCCTGCGGCCGCGCGCATCGAGCTCGGTACGCTCGACGGCATGATCGGCTGCGTCGCCGCTGGCATGGGCGTCGCGCTGCTGCCACGCGCTGTGGTGACGCGAAACGAGATGATCGGCAGCGTCAGCCTGCACACGCTCGACCCAAGTCATGCACGCGTCGAAACCCTGTTCGTCCGCCGCCGCGCGGCGCATCGCAGCAGCGGCCTCTCGGCCTTCATGGCCGGACTCGCCGGCCGGGACCACGACATCGCGGCCTGACGCGATTCATTCAAAGATTGTGCTGAGCATCGCCAGCGAACGGCGCATTCCATTGCGCGAAATGACGTTTTCGCGCAGGGAAAAACGGCCATTTCGACCGATGCGACTTTCGGGCGCTGTGCAGCGCACGCGCGCGAAATAGCTTTGTCTGGCCATCCTTTACTACGTTAGGATGCAGCGCTGGCCAGCGCGAAACAGAACAAACGTCAACATGTCGGAGGAAATGCGATGCGCAACGCGTTCGTGTTGTGCTGCTCGATTGCCATGATGGGTGCGATCGGGACGGCGAATGCCCAGGACAAGACCCCGGATTGGACGAAATCGAAATGGGGGCCGCAGGACGAGATCGGCGCGGCCAACTACATCACGCCGGAGCTCGTGGTCAAAGCCGCCTCGCTGGTGAAGACCGGCAAGACCTACCCACTCGGCATGATCGTCGATTCCAAGACGCCGGCCTATCCGCCGCGTTCGTTCAAGATCACCGTGGTGCAGCCGGGCCAAGCCGGCATTCCCGGGCTCGGCCCCAACAAGGCGACTTACAACGATGACATCGTCGAAGGCTGGGTCGGCGTCGGCAGCCAGATCGACGGGCTCGGCCATCTCGGTATCGAGCACGTCTATTACAACGGCAACAAGCTGCTCGACTTCGCCGATCCGACCGGCCTGAAGAAGCTCGGCATCGAGAAGGTGCCGCCCTTGGTGGCGCGCGGCGTGCTGCTCGACATGGCGGCCTATTACAACACCGACGTGGTCAAGGAAGGCACCGCGTTCAACGTCAAGGAGATCGAGGAAGCTGCCAAGAAGCAGGGCGTCGAGATCCGCCAGGGCGACATCGTGATCTTCCACACCGGCTGGCTTGGTTTGATCGGCAAGGACGATAAGCGTTACGGCGCCGGCGAGCCCGGTCTCGGCGTCGAGGGCGCCAAATACCTGACCTCGAAGGGCGTGGTCGCGGTCGGGGCCGACAACTGGGCGGTGGAGGCGATCCCGTTCGAGTCGCCGAACCTGTTCGAGGTGCACCAGATCCTGCTCGCCATGAACGGGACCTACATCCTGGAGAACATGAACACGGCCGACCTCGCCAAGGACAAGGGCTACGAGTTCCTGTTCGTGCTGGGTCAGCCGCGCTGGCGCGGCGGCGTCCAGGGCATGATCAACCCGATCGCGATCCGTTAAGCTCCGCCGATCTCCTCGTGAGGGCATCCCGGGAGCGCCGCGTCCTCACGAGGAGTCTGGAATCGTCCTGCGAAAGCAAGCCTGGACAAGGAGTCCGCCACAGGCGCGCCTGGAGCCGGCCGACACAGACCCGGGATCGGTCGGTCAGTCGATCAAGCCGCCCCTATCGGACGCTAATGGAGGTAGGCGAGCAACAAGGCACTCGCGATGTCTCGCGCACGCGGGGCGAGCGCCGCGTCCGACAATTCGCCCGCAGTCCAGAAGGACAACACGCCGCGGAAACTGAAGGCGAGTTGCTCTGGAAGGCAGCGCAGCGCTTGTTCTCGCCGGCTGGCCGTCAGTCCCTCTCCCTTTCCCAAGGCCAGTGCCCAGAAGGCAGTGGATCGGGAAAGCGTCTGACCGGGCGAAGCCTGGGCGGCACCCAGCCATCCCATCACGGTCCGGTTCACGTCTGGATTCTCCAACATCACTGCCACCGCCGTATCAATAGCCAATAGCACGCGTGTCTTCGCATCTCTCGATGGTGGCGCGGCGGTGTACCGCGTCTCCATGGTGTCGATCCGACGTATGGAGAGAGCCTGCATGATCGCAGCCTTGTTGCCAAACTGATTGAATGGCGTCGCGAAGCTGACCCCCGCCTCAGCGGCAAGGTCTCGCATCGAGAAATCGGCCCTACCCTGACGGAGAAGCCGCTCTGCCGCATCGAGGACGTGCCGACGAAGCGGCTCGCCTCTCATGCCAATGGATGAATGTTCGGTCTTGCGAGGTGCCATGTAATATCTATATCATGATATAGATAACCTTGTCATGCGGAGTTGTATGATGGCGGCTGCCGAATCGAAGATTTTCCTCGTCACTGGCGTCAGTTCGGGCTTGGGCCTAGCGTTCGCAAAGGGCGCGCTGGCCGCCGGCCATCGGGTGATCGGGACCGTGCGAAGGGTCGGGGATGCCGAGGCTTTTGCCGCGCTTGCAGCGGGCAAGGCTCATCCTCTCGTGATCGATGTTACCGATTTCGATGCAATCCCGGCTGCTGTGGCAGAGGCCGAGAAGCAGATTGGCGCGATCGACGTCCTGGTGAACAATGCCGGCTACGGTCACGAGGGCACGCTGGAGGAGTCCTCGCTCGACGATCTGCAGCGGCAGTTCGCCGCCAACGTGTTCGGCCCTGTCGCGATGATGAAGGCCGTGTTGCCGGGGATGCGCGCGAGGCGGCGCGGCCATATCGTCAATGTGACATCCATGGGCGGCTTCATCACCATGCCCGGGATCAGCTTCTATTGCGGCAGCAAGTTCGCGCTGGAGGGCATCTCGGAGTCGCTCGGCAAGGAAGTGGCCCCCTTCGGCATCCGTGTCATTGCGCTTGCGCCCGGTCAGTTTCGTACCGATTGGGCGGGACGGTCCATGGATCGCACGCCGCGCAGCATTTCCGACTACGACGCCGTCATGGATCCGATTCGCGCCGCCCGATTGGCCAAGAGCGGAAACCAACCCGGCGATCCCGCGAAGGCCGCACAGGCATTGCTTGCCCTCGTGGAAGCCGAAAAACCGCCTGTGCGGCTGTTCCTCGGTGAGGACGCGCTGGCCCTGGTCGAGCAGAAGATCGAGGGCATGAAAGCCGAAGTGAGTGCCTGGAACAAGCTCTCGCGCTCCACCAGCTTCGCTTGATGATCCAAAGCCGGCGCATCCGGGAAAGACTGCAACGCTCGACATCTGGGCCGGTCGCCTCGCGTGCGCGAGCTTCATCGGGGCGGCGAAGCGATGCACGTCCTCACCTGCTGGCCCGCCACGCACCTGCGTGTTAAGCGCATTGCCATGCCCGCCCCCATCCTCCCCCTCATCGAAGCCGCTGGCCGCTGGCCCGAGCGCGGCGCGCTCGTCGGCCTCGATCTCGGCACCAAGACCATCGGCGTCGCCGTGTCCGATCCGGACCGGCGGCTCGCCACCGGCGTCGAGACGATCCAGCGCAAGGCCTTCAAGGCCGACGCGGCGCGACTGCTGGCGATTTGCACCGAGCGCAAGGTGGTCGGCTTGGTGCTGGGCCTGCCCATCAACATGGATGGCAGCGAGGGGCCGCGGGCGCAGTCGACCCGGGCGTTCGCGCGCAATCTCGCCGGCCTCACCGACCTGCCGATCGGCCTGTGGGACGAGCGGCTGTCGACGGCTGCGGTCGAGCGCGAGCTGATCGGCATGGATGTCAGCCGCGCCAGGCGCGCCGAGGTGATCGACACGCATGCGGCGATCTTCATCCTGCAGGGAGCGCTCGATCGGCTTGCAACCTTGCGCCAGTCCGGTCGCTAGCCCATGAGCCCCGTCGCCGCGGCGCTCGCGCCGGTATTCCTGCTGATCGTGGTCGGCTTCGGCCTGCGGCGCAGCCTGATCCGGCTGGATACGCAATGGCACGGGCTCGAGCGGCTGACTTATTATGTGCTGTTTCCGGCGCTGCTGATGCAGAGCCTGGTGAAGGCCGATCTCGGCAAGGTGCCGGTCGCCGGCATCGGCGGCGCCTTGTTCCTGGCGATGCTGGCGATGTCGGCGCTGTGCCTCGCGCTGCGGCCGCTGCTCACCCGCTCCGGCATCGATGGTCCGGCCTTCACCTCGATCTTCCAAGGGGCAACCCGCTGGCAGACCTACGTCGCGCTCAGCGTCGCCGGCAGCCTGTTCGGCGCGTCCGGGCTTGCGGCGGCGTCGGTGGCGATGATCGCGATCATCCCAATGGTCAACGTGTTCAGCGTCGCCGTGCTCGCCCACTACGCCTCGCCGACCCGCCGCTCGATCCGTGAGATCCTTGCCACCATCGTGCGCAATCCGCTGATCTGGGCCTGCATCGCCGGGCTCGCACTGAACGTGGCGCATGTGCCGCTGCCAAAGCTCTGGCACGATGCCGCCGATGCGCTCGGACAGGCCTCGCTGCCGATCGGCCTGCTGGTGACCGGCGCCGGCCTGCACTTCGAAGGCTTGCGCCGCGCTGGCCCGGCCGCTGCGCTCGGCGTCGTGCTCAAGCTGGTCTTGATGCCCCTCCTCGCGATCGGGCTCGCCGGATGGTTCGGCGTCACCGGCCCGAGCCTCGTCGTCGTCGCGATCTGCGCGGCGGTGCCGACCTCGCCCAGCGCCTATGTGCTGGCCAAGCAGATGGGCGGCGACGCGCCGCTGCTGGCGCAGATCATCTCGCTGCAAACGGTGCTGGCGGCGCTGACCATGCCGCTCGCGATCGCCTGGGCGAGCTGAACGCGTCCGTTCAGGAAGAACTGCTGGCCAGCCACATGGTCTGCACCGTGGCGGCGAGGTTGTTGAGGCCGTGCAGCACCATGGTCAGATAGGTGGAGTGGGTTCGAGAGCGCAGATAGCCGAACCACACGCCGAGGGAAAACACGTTGATCAGGGCGAACCAGTCGTACTGGAGATGCAGGACGGTCCACAGCAAGGACGACAGCACGATGGCGCCGGGCACGCGCAGGAAGGAGTCCGACCAGCCGCGGTAGAGAAAGCCACGCGCCATCAGCTCTTCCGACACCGGTGCGGCGACGCAGAAGGCGATGACCAGCAGCCAGACCACGCCGTCGCCTCTGGCGGTCTTCATGATGTCCACCATGAAGCTCGCCGACTTCTCTTCGCGTCCCGTCAGCTGCGCCGCCAGCTCCCAGCATCCCAGGATCACGACCATCCCGACAACGCCAAAGACGAAATTCTTCCAGCCGGTCCAGCGCAGGCCCAGATAGTCGACGAACGACATGCGGGTGTGGCGGACGGCAAAATAGATCGGGATCAAAATGGCCGGGACGCCCATGATCGCCGACAGCGAGACCGTGAGCGACCGGCTCGCGATCTGGATCATGGCCAACTGAAACGCGGCCATGCTGTCGATTGGACCCTCATGGCGCAGCAGGAAATAGACGATCGGAGTCAGCTGGCCGATGAAGAACACGACGATGATGAGGAGGCCCCACAGCAAGGTGCGCCAGAAGCCCAGCGTGCGCGGCTGATGCTGCGCCGGAGCGACCTGCTGCGGCGGGTTGCCCGGATCGAGCGAATCCATCACGGCGGCTTCGGGAGAGTCGGTCAAGGCAGCGCGCGCTCCAGCAAGCTACGGATGTCTGAGCGATCGAGATCGACCGCGCCATACATGCTCGGGTGAACATTGGCGAGCCGCGTGGCGGCGAAAAGCTCCGCATGAGCGGGCATAACGAGGTTGAGCGCGGCGGCGGCTGCGAGCAGCGCCAACTTCTCGACTGCGAGGCGCGCGACGCGCTCGGAATCCGGCCGGCGGAAGCTGGTCTCGATGAAGGCGAGCGCCTCCGCCGCGCCGGGCAACCCGCTGGTCTCTGCTTTGAGATGCATCAGGACGTGCGCGGCCGCCTCCGCCTCGCGCGCCAGCGCCCGCAGCACGTCCAGGCACATGACGTTGCCCGAGCCTTCCCAGATCGCATTGACCGGCGACTCCCGGAAATGGCGGGCGAGGATGCCGTCCTCGACATAGCCGTTGCCGCCCAGGCATTCCATCGCCTCATACAGGAACGGCGGCGCGCTCTTGCAGACCCAGTATTTGATCGCCGGCGTCAGCAGCCGCACGTAGTTCGCCTCCCGCGGCGACAGAGGCGCGCGATCGAACGCCTGACACAGCCGCATCACCAGCGCCACCGTCGCCTCGACATGGAGAGCCATGTCGGCGAGCACCGCCTGCATCAGCGGCTGGTCGGCGAGATGCTTCTGGAACACGCTGCGATGGCGCGCGTGATGCAGCGCGTGCGCGAGCCCCGAGCGCATCAGGCCGGCAGACGAGATGGCGCAATCCTGCCGCGTCAGTTGCACCATCTGGATGATGGTGCTGATGCCCCTGCCCTCGTCGCCGACCCGCTCGGCATAGGCGCCGACGAACTCCACCTCCGACGAGGCATTGGAGCGGTTGCCGAGCTTGTCCTTCAAGCGCTGGAACTGGATCGCGTTCACCGAGCCATCCGGCTTGAAGCGCGGCATGAAGAAGCAGGTCAGGCCGGCATCGGCCTGCGCCAGCACCAGGAAGGCGTCGCACATCGGCGCCGACATGAACCATTTATGCCCCGTGATGCGATAGCCATCGGTGGTACGCTCAGCGCGCGTCAGGTTGGCGCGCACGTCGGTCCCGCCCTGCTTCTCGGTCATGCCCATGCCGAGTGTCATGCCGCGTTTTTGCCACCACGGCGCAAACGCCGGATCGTAGTCATCGGTCGCGATGACCGGCATCGCTCTTGCCAGCAGATCAGGCTGGGCGGCCAGCGCCGCCACCGAGGCCCGCGTCATGGTAATCGGGCAGAGATGGCCGCTCTCGACCTGCGAGGCGATATAGAACTTCGCGGCGCGCACCACCTCCGAGCAGCCGCCGACGGGCTGGCCTTCTGCCGTCCATGTCGAATTGTGCAGGCCGGCCGCAGCTGAGCGCGTCATCATCGCATGGTAGGCCGGATGAAATTCGACGACGTCTCGCCGAAAGCCCTTGGCGTCGAAGCTGCGCAGCTTCGGCGTGTTCTCGTTGGCGAGCCGGCCCTGCTCGGCCATCTCGGCCGAGCCCCATAGCTTGCCGAAAGCTGTCAGCTCCTGCTCGGCTCCGGCACCATCATTGGCCTTCAAGGCATCCATCAAGGGCCGGTCAGCCGTGAACAGGTTGACGTCCTCGAACGGCGGCGACTGGTTGAAGACCTCATGGGTCGCGAAGGAAGACTGCGTCATGGCCGTGCCCTACAGAGATCGATCATCGGCGCGGCCGAATGGGAAAAACATAAGTCGTCGCGCCAGCGCCCGGCAGCGAAAAGTGCCACCACTCCTTGGCATAGTTCACAAAACCTTGCCGCGCCATCACCGCGACCAGTTCGTTGCGCCAGCGGCGCTGCTCCGGTGTCAGGTTCTGCGCGGCGGTATGAGCCTTCACGTCGGAACAATCGTAGCCGGTTCCCATGTCGACGCTGCCCTCGGGCGCGCGTAGCGCTGCGGGCGCGGTGCAGTCCGCGTAGTCCTTGGCGGGGTCGAACGCCGCGGAATTGTCGGCCGCGAGCTCGACCAGCGTGAGATCGAGCGCCGCACCGGTCGAATGGCCCGAACGCACGGCGATATAGCCGAGACGGAACAGGTCCTGCTTGGCAATGCGCGGAGTGTAGCGGCGGCCGGCCGCGGTCTCGACGCCGTCCTGCGACCAGGCCAGCATCTCTGCGACCGCACGCACCGGCCGGTAGCAGTCGAGCATCTTCAGCGACAGGCCGCGCGGCCGCAGCTCGGCCTGAGCCGCCTGCAGCCGCCGCGCCACGTCACGCGTCACGACGCATTCGGCCGCCTCGTAGCCCGGCAAAGGTCGGCCGACGAAATTGTTGCTGCCGGCATAACGGATGTCCTGGAGGATCGTCGGGTCGATGTCGCGGAGATAGACGAAATCGAACGGCAACGCGGCCGCACCGGCCGGCACGATCGCCGCCAGCAGGACCAGGGCATATCGGAGCGGACTTCTTCCGGCGATGACCCGCCAGTCCCCGGTTTGGAGCCCCCCGAGAGGCTCGGAAGACGGAACGGGGGAAAACTCGGAACCCCGGCTTTCGGCCTTGCCCCCCATGGAAACCGCGCCTATAGCTCTGGCTTTAATGGCAACCTCTCCGAAATCGACTTTCGTCCTCGGGCACCGGCATTTGCTGGGAATCGAGGGCCTTTCCGCCCACGACATCACCGGCCTCCTCGATCTGTCCGAGGAGTACGTCGAACTGAATCGTCAGGTCGACAAGAAGCGCACCGTGCTGCGCGGCCGTACCCAGGTCAACCTGTTCTTCGAGGCCTCGACGCGGACCCAGTCGTCGTTCGAGATCGCTGGCAAGCGGCTCGGCGCCGACGTCATGAACATGTCGGTGTCGTCCTCGTCCATGCGCAAGGGCGAGACCCTGATGGACACCGCGGTCACGCTGAACGCGATGCATCCGGACATCCTGGTCGTCCGTCACCACGCCTCCGGCGCGGTGGAGCTCTTGGCTCGCAAGGTCGACGGCTCCGTGATCAATGCCGGTGACGGCGCGCATGAGCATCCGACCCAGGCGCTGCTCGATGCGCTGACCATCCGCCGCAACAAGGGCCGCATCGAGGGGCTGGTGATCGCGATCTGCGGCGACGTGCTGCACTCGCGCGTCGCGCGCTCCAACATCCTCTTGCTCAACACCATGGGCGCCCGCGTCCGCATCGTCGCGCCCTCCACTTTGCTGCCGCCGGGCATCGAGCGCATGGGCGTCGAGGTCGCGCGCGACATGCGCGAAGGGCTCAACGGCGCCGACATCGTCATGATGCTGCGGCTGCAGCGCGAGCGCATGAACGGCTCGTTCGTGCCGTCCTCGTCGGAATATTTCCAGTATTTCGGGCTCGACCAGAAGAAGCTCGCCTACGCCAAGCCCGACGCGCTGGTCATGCATCCGGGACCGATGAACCGCGGCGTCGAGATCGAATCCATCGTCGCCGACGGCGCGCAATCGCTGATCCGGGAGCAGGTCGAAATGGGCGTGGCCGTGCGCATGGCCGTGCTCGAGGCTCTGGCCCGCAACCTGCCCAACGCGTGATACAGAAGTCGGGACCAAACGCCATGCTGACCGACCGCCGCCCGATCCTGCTTGCCAATGCGCGCGTGATCGATCCCTCCCGCGACTTCGACGGCCCCGGCGACGTGCTGATCGCCGACGGCGTGATCCGCGACCTCAAGCGCGGCATCGGCGCCGCGGGCGTGCCCGAGGGCACCGATGTCGTCAACTGCGCAGGCAAGATCGTGGCCCCCGGCCTGATCGACATGTGCGCCTTCGTCGGCGAGCCGGGTCTGGGCCATCGCGAGACCTTCGCCAGCGCCAGCCAGGCCGCCGCCACCGGCGGCATCACCACCATCATCTGCCAGCCCGGCACCGAGCCGGTGATCGACAATTCGGCGACCGTCGACTTCGTGCTGCGCCGCGCCCGCGACACCGCGATCGTCAACATCCAGCCGATGGCGGCGCTGACCAAGGGCCTGCGCGGCGAGGAGATGACCGAGATCGGGCTGTTGCGCGCCGCCGGCGCCGTCGCCTTCTCCAACGGCCACACCAGCGTGATGAACGCGCAGGTGATGCGCCGCGCACTGACCTATGCGCGGGATTTCGACGCCCTGATCGTGCATCACACCGAAGATCCCAATCTCGTCGGCGAAGGCGTCATGAACGAAGGCGAGTTTGCCTCGCGGCTCGGCCTCTACGGCATCCCGCCCGCAGCGGAAGCCGTCGTGCTCGAACGCGACATGCGCCTGGTGGCGCTCAGCAAGGGCCGCTACCACGCGGCCGCGCTGAGCTCGATCGACTCGCTCGACATTCTCAGGCGCGCGCGCGAAGCCGGCCTCACCGTGAGCGCGTCGGTCTCGATCAACCACGTGACGCTGAACGAGAACGACATCGGCCCCTACCGCACCTTCCTGAAGCTGACGCCGCCGCTGCGCACCGAGGCCGACCGCCGCGCATTGGTCGAAGCGCTGGCCTCGGGCCTCATCGACGTCATCATGTCGGACCACACGCCGCAGGACGTCGAGGTCAAGCGGCTGCCGTTCGCGGAGGCTGCGAGCGGCGCGGTCGGGCTCGAGACCATGCTGCCGGCGGCGTTGCGGCTCGTGCACAATGGCGAGCTGAGCTGGACGACCCTGATCCGCGCCATGTCGACGCGGCCCGCCGAGCTGCTCGGCCTGCCCGGCGGCAGCTTGCGGGCAGGCGCGCCGGCCGACATCATCGTGATCGATCCGGACGTGCCCTGGATCCTCGATCCGGCCGACCTCAAATCGCTGTGCAAGAACACGCCGTTCGACGAAGCCCGCTTCACCGGCCGCGTGGTCCGCACCATCGTCGGCGGCCGCACCGTGTTCGAACATGTCTGACGCAAGGCGAAGCTTGGAAGGAGTGGTGTGATGGGTTCCGAAGCCTTCCTGCCGGTCGCTCTCATCATCGGCTATCTCCTGGGGTCGATCCCGTTCGGCCTGATCCTGACCAAGCTGGCCGGCACGCAGGATCTGCGCAGCATCGGCTCCGGCAATATCGGCGCCACCAACGTGCTGCGCACCGGACGCAAGGGGCTCGCGGCAGCAACCCTGCTCGGCGACGCGCTGAAGGGTACGGCGGCGGTCATCATCTCGGGCTATCTCGGCGGCCCGAATGCCGCGATGATCGCGGGCCTCGGCGCCTTCCTCGGTCACTTGTTCCCGGTGTGGCTGAAGTTCCGCGGCGGCAAAGGTGTCGCCGTTTACATCGGTATTTTGATCGGTCTGTTCTGGCCGGGCGCGATCTTCTTCTGCCTGGTCTGGCTCGCCACCGCATTCGCGCTCCGCTACTCATCACTCGCGGCACTCGTCGCCAGCGTGCTGACACCCATCGTGTTGTGGGCATTCGGCCACACCGCGCTGGCGGCCCTGTTCGCCCTGCTCACACTGTTGCTCATTTACATGCATCGCGAAAACATCAAGCGATTGCAGTTGGGCACCGAGAGCAAGATCGGGGCGAAGAAGTAGTCGCTCCGGACAAATACGGAGCAAATACGGAAAACCTGTGTTGCGCCCTGATTTCACAGCGGCTGCGCAGCAACACCGGCGATTCATCAGCTCATAAGTTAACGCGGGACTCTGGCGTGAATCATGATTGCCTGTCATGATTCCTGCATGTGGTTACGCAAGACCAACTCCAGCGGTTCGTCGGCCACGCACGATGACCGTACTGATCAGGCTCCGGCGCAGCAGAAGGCGGCCCCGGCCCGGTCGAACGCCAGCCTGCTGCTATCGGCCGCTGAGATCTGGTCGACCGGCATCACGGCCGCTGCAGAACCGGCGCAGACGCCCGAGACGCCTGCCGGGCCGGTCATGTCGGACGTCGCGCTCCCCGCCGAAATATCCGAGCCCAGCCCTGCGCCGGAACGAGCCGATGGCGCGCCGGCCGTCGCCGAGATGATCATGGCGGCCACGAGCACGCCCGTGATCAGCGAGACAAAGACCGCAGAGGCGCCCGAGCGAACGCTCGCGGAGACGATCGCAACGGTTACGCTGCCGCCGCCGCCCCGGACATGGCCGCCGCGCAAGCTGTCGCTGGCCCTGCAGGGCGGCGGAACGTTCTCGGCCTTCACCTGGGGCGTGCTCGATCGCCTGCTCGAGGAACCCGGTTGCGACTTCGACACCATCAGCGGCGCCAGCGCCGGTGCGGTCAACGCCGCGCTGCTCGCGAGCGGGCTCGCCAAGGGCGGCCGCGACGAAGCCCGCAACCGGCTCGCTTTGTTCTGGACCCGGCTGATGGAGGAGGCGTCGTTCCGATCGCTGTTGGTGATCGGCGCGTACTCGCCGGCGAGCAGCTCGGTGTCGTTCGGTGCGGGGCTGCGCGGCGGACGCGCCGACCCGCTCGATCTCGATCCGCTCCGCGACATCCTCCGCGAGACGATCGATTTCGACGCCGTGCAGGGCCCGGCCGCGCCCCGCCTGCTGGTTGCGGCGACCCGGGCTCGTGACGGCCTGCCGCAGATCTTCCGCAATGCCGGCATCACGCCAGATGCACTGCTCGCCTCCACCTGTCCCGCGCAACTGCACGCCGCTGTCGACATCGAGGGCGAAGCGTATTGGGACGGCGGCTACGTCACCAATCCGCCGCTGATCCAGATCGCGCATGAGTCCAGCGCCGCCGACCTGCTGGTCGTTCAGGTCACGCCCGCGCGCGACGGCCATGTCCCGATGACCTCGGCCGCGATCGATCGCCGCCTCGACCAGATCGCCGGCAATGCGGTCCTGAACGCCGAGCTCGCGGCGCTCGAATGGGCGCGCAGCGACGGCCTGCATCCGCCGCGCGTCCATCGGCTTGCGGCCGAGGACGAGATCGAAGCCCTGGCACAGCGCGATGCGACCGATCTCGGCAGCGACTTCGTCGAGCTGCTGTACCAGCGCGGACGCGACGCAGCCGAGCGCTGGCTGCGCGAAGCTCCGGTCGGCACCACGCCAGCCATCCAGGGCGATCAGCCGGTGCTATCGTCTCCGGTGTCCGAGTCCGAGGATGTGCGCGACGTCGCGCCGGCGTAGCGCGCCCTCTTCCCTGCGTCCTCGGGTTGCTCCATTCTAGTCCCCGGTAAAGGGGGCTTTGCGTGGATGCCATCAACACGACGATCGAGCTGAGCGACACCGAGCGGCGCGACCGGCTCCGCCTGATCCGGTCCGACAATGTCGGCCCGCGCACCTTCCGCTCGCTGCTCGACCATTTCGGCACCGCGCGCGTAGCGCTCGACCGGCTGCCCGATCTGGCACGCCGCGGCGGCGCGGCCGGAGCCGGCCGGATCTGCACGGTCGGCGAAGCCGAGGCTGAACTCGAAGCCTGCAAACGGCAAGGCGTCGAACTGCGGGCGCCGGACGAAGACGGCTATCCGCCCCGCCTCGCCACCTGCGAGGATGCGCCTCCGCTGCTCGCGGTGCGTGGCGCCCGCGAGACGTTGATGCGCCCGATGATCGCCATCGTCGGCTCGCGCAACGCCTCCGCCGCCGGGCTGAAATTCGCCGGCCAGATCGCCCATGAGCTCGGCCAGGCCGGCTTCGTCGTCATCTCCGGCCTCGCCCGCGGCATCGATCAGGCTGCGCATCGCGCGAGCCTCGGCAGCGGCACGGTCGCGGTGCTCGCCGGCGGCCATGACCGGATCTATCCTCCGGAGCACGTCGACCTGCTCGGCGCCATCATCAGTGGCAGCGGCGCCGCAATCTCCGAGATGCCGCTCGGACACGAGCCGCGCGCCCGCGACTTTCCCCGCCGCAACCGGCTGATATCAGGCGCCTCGCTCGGCGTCGTCGTCGTCGAGGCCGCGCATCGATCGGGCTCGCTGATCACGGCGCGCATGGCCGGCGAACAGGGCCGCGAGGTCTTCGCCGTCCCGGGCTCGCCGCTCGATCCCCGCTGCGCGGGCACCAATGATCTCATCAAGCAGGGCGCCGCGCTCGTCACCGAAGCCGCAGACATCATCCAGGCCGTCGGCCCGATCATGGAGCGGCCGCTGCCCTTTTCGCTGCGCGAGCCGGAGGAGGAGTTGTTCGCCCCCGATCCCGAAAGCCACGACCGCGCGCAGATCACAGCCCTGCTCGGCCCGACCCCGGTTTCGATCGACGACCTGATCCGGATCAGCGGCCTGTCACCCGCCGTGCTGCGCATGGTGCTGCTCGAGCTCGAGCTGGCCGGCCGCCTAGAGCGCCACGGCGGCGGGATGGTGTCGCTGACCTGACTCTCAGTCAGCATCCCTGCGCGCGTCGAAGCGCGAGCGCGCCTGCTCGATCAGCTCCTGGTGCTGCATGGCCCACTGTCCGAGCGCCTGCACCGGCTGCGACAGCCCGCGGCCGAGATCGGTCAGCTCATAATCCACACGCGGCGGGATGGTCGGAAACACCGTCCGCGTCACCAGCCCGTCGCGCTCGAGGCCGCGCAGGGTCAAGGTCAGCATTCGCTGGGAGATGCCGCCGACGAGCCGTTTCAGCTCATTGAAGCGCTTCGGCCCGTCCTGAAGCATCATGATGACGAACACGCTCCATTTGTCGCCGACACGCGCCAGGATCGAGGCCACACCCCGGCAATCATTATGATTTGGCTGCGTCGGGAGGTCGGGATCATCGCTGTCAGCAGGGGTCATGGCTGTGCCCGGGTTTCAAGAATGTGCGTTCTTGTGGGGTTACAGCACAGTCACTCATAGTGCGCCAGTTACAAACCAATACCGAGGTAACTGACCCATGACTCAACTCCTCCACATCGACTCCAGCGTGCTCGGCCCCAACTCCGTCAGCCGTCAGGTGTCCGCCGCGATCGTCGCACGGTTGCGCCAGATCACGCCGGGGCTGGAGGTGACTTACCGAGATGTCGCAGCCGAGCCGCTGTCGCATCTGTCCGGAACGCATGTCGCCGTCGCATACGGTGCGCCCGTTGAGGATCCCGCAGTGAAAGCTGATGTCGCGGCCGGACAGGCCGTCCTGGAGGAGTTCCTGGCCGCCGATATCGTCGTGATCGGCGCCCCTATGTACAACTTCTCCATCCCGAGCCAGCTCAAGGCCTGGGTCGACCGCATCGCTGTCAAGGGCAAGACTTTCACCTATGGCCCGAACGGCCCGCAAGGCCTGGCCGGTGGCAAGCGTATTATCGTGGCGGTCTCGCGCGGCGGCCATTACGGCGCGGACACGCCGATGGCGGCATTCGAACACCTGGAGACCTATTTGCGCAGTGTCTTCAGCTTCATCGGCGTCACGGATCTCGAATTCGTTGCGGCCGACGGTGTCCAGATCGGCCCGGAGCATCGCGAGCAGGCGCTGGCGAAGGCGATTCAGACGGCCGGCGGTCTCGCCGCTTGAGTCCCTCGGTGGCTGCCGCCGGCAGCCACCGCTTTCAATCCCGGGGGCAGGTCTCAAACCGCCACCGACCCGGCCGGTTAGCCCCGAAAGATCGGCGCTCCGGCCGGCGAGCTCGTGGCACCGCCATCGCCGAAGGGCCGCGGCCTGTTTCCGATCCTGGTCGCACTGCGGCAGTGGAGCGAGGAATTCGACGAGCACCCCGACGAGATCGCCACCGCGCTCGTCGACCGCGCGAACCGCAGGCCGGTTCGCAAGCGCTGCTGACCGCGGAGGACGGCCGGATGCCGGCGCCGGAGGAAACCGCCCTCGCCCCGCGGTGAGCGCGGGCGGCCGTCAGCAGAGCCTGCGGCGGCTGCGCAGCCTCAGATGCTCCTCGGCCTCAAGGTTCGCCATGCGCAGCAGGTAATCGAGCATGTCGAGACGATGGCGCTGCGCCAGATGCGACAGGCTGGCCGTCACCTCGGCGATCAGCGCCGCCGCGGCGTCGGGATCCTCCACCATCGCCTCGACGTCCGGGTCGCTTTTGTCCGCTGCCTTGGCCAACAACCGTCACCCAGCATAAGGAATTTGACGAAAAACAACCTCAAGAGAGCGCGGTTCTCATCGTGCTCCGTACAACCTGATAGGTACTTCGCCGGTCCAACGCAATCGCCTTTCAACATCCCTCGATTTGACAGGAACCCCCTCACCACCCATGTTCGGGTCAACGCAGCCGGCGCGAATCCCGCGAAGCCAGCTTCAATCCTTCCACTAAGCCATTGGAAATACATGAATATCGTCATCGTGGAGTCGCCTGCCAAGGCCAAGACGATCAACAAGTATCTGGGCTCCTCCTACGAGGTTCTGGCCTCTTTCGGTCATGTCCGCGACCTTCCGGCCAAGAACGGTTCCGTCGATCCGGACGAGAATTTCCGCATGATCTGGGAGGTCGATCCCAAGGCGGCGGGCCGACTCAACGACATCGCCAAATCGCTGAAGGGCGCTGACCGGCTGATTCTCGCCACCGACCCTGATCGCGAGGGCGAAGCGATTTCCTGGCATGTGCTGGAGGTGTTGAAGGAGAAGCGCGCGCTCAAGGATCAGAAGATCGAGCGCGTCGTCTTCAACGCCATTACCAAGCAGGCCGTCTCTGAGGCGATGAAGCACCCGCGCCAGATCGACGGTGCGCTGGTCGACGCCTACATGGCGCGCCGCGCACTTGATTACCTCGTGGGCTTCACTCTCTCTCCCGTGCTGTGGCGCAAGCTGCCGGGCGCCCGCTCGGCCGGACGCGTGCAGTCGGTCGCGCTGCGCCTCGTCTGCGATCGCGAGCTGGAGATCGAGAAGTTCGTGCCGCGCGAATACTGGTCGCTGATCGCAACCTTGGCGACGCCGCGCGGCGACACCTTCGAGGCGCGTCTCGTCGGCGCCGATGGCAAGAAGATCCAGCGGCTCGACATCGGCACCGGCGCGGAGGCCGAGGATTTCAAGACCGCGCTCAACGCGGCGAGCTACACGGTCGCGACCGTCGACGCCAAGCCGGCGCGCCGCAACCCGCAGGCGCCCTTCACGACGTCGACCCTGCAGCAGGAGGCGAGCCGCAAGCTCGGCTTCGCACCGGCGCACACGATGCGCATCGCGCAGCGTCTCTATGAAGGCATCGACATCGGCGGCGAGACCACCGGTCTCATTACCTATATGCGAACCGACGGCGTGCAGATCGACGGCTCGGCGATCACCCAGGCCCGCAAGGTGATCGGCGAGATCTACGGCAACAAATATGTGCCGGAGAGCCCGCGCCAGTACCAGGCCAAGGCCAAGAACGCCCAGGAAGCGCACGAAGCGATCCGCCCGACCGACCTGTCGCGCAAGCCGGCCGAGCTACGCAAGCGGCTCGATGACGACCAGGCCAAGCTCTACGAGCTGATCTGGACCCGCACCATCGCGAGCCAGATGGAATCCGCCGAGCTGGAGCGCACCACCGTCGACATCATCGCCAAGGCCGGCGCCCGCACCCTGGAGCTGCGCGCCACCGGCCAGGTCATCAAGTTCGACGGCTTCCTCGCGCTGTATCAGGAAGGCCGCGACGACGAGGAGGACGAGGACGGCCGCCGCCTGCCGCAGATGAGCCCGAACGAGCCGCTGAAGCGGCAGAATCTCGCCGTCACCCAGCATTTCACCGAGCCGCCGCCGCGCTTCTCGGAGGCCTCGCTGGTCAAGCGCATGGAAGAGCTCGGCATCGGCCGGCCCTCGACCTATGCCTCGATCCTGCAGGTGCTGAAGGACCGCGGCTATGTGAAGCTCGAAAAGAAGCGGCTGCACGGCGAGGACAAGGGCCGCGTCGTCATCGCCTTCCTGGAGAACTTCTTCCGCCGCTACGTCGAGTACGATTTCACGGCGGATCTCGAGGAGCAGCTCGACCGCATCTCCAACAACGAGATCGCCTGGCAGCAGGTGCTGAAGGATTTCTGGACCGGCTTCATCGGCGCCGTCGACGACATCAAGGATCTGCGCGTGGCGCAGGTGCTCGACGCGCTCGACGAGATGCTGGGGCCGCACATCTACCCGCCGCGCGACGATGGCGGCGATGTCCGGCAGTGCCCGACCTGCGGCACCGGACGGCTCAACCTCAAGGCCGGCAAGTTCGGCGCCTTCGTCGGCTGCTCGAACTATCCGGAATGCCGCTACACGCGCCCGCTCGCCGCCGACAGCGAGGCCGCGGCCGACCGCGTGCTCGGCCAGGATCCGGACACCGGCCTCGACGTCGTCGTCAAGGCCGGCCGCTTCGGCCCCTACATCCAGCTCGGCGAGCAGAAGGATTACGCCGAGGGCGAGAAGCCGAAGCGCGCCGGCATCCCGAAAGGGACGTCGCCCGCGAGCCTCGAGCTCGACTACGCGCTGAAGCTGCTGTCGCTGCCGCGTGAGGTGGGCATCCATCCGGAGACGGGTCTGCCGATCATCGCCAATCTCGGCCGCTTCGGGCCGTTCGTGAAGCACGACAAGACGTATGCGAGCCTGGAGGCCGGCGACGAGGTGTTCGACATCGGCCTCAACCGCGCCGTCACCCTGATCGCCGAGAAGATCGCCAAGGGCCCGAGCAAGCGGTTCGGCGCCGATCCCGGCAAGGCGCTCGGCGACCATCCCTCGCTCGGCCCTGTCGCCGTCAAGGCCGGCCGCTACGGCGCCTATGTCACCGCCGGCGGCGTCAACGCCACCATTCCCGGCGACAAGGAAAAGGATACGATCACGCTCGCCGAGGCGATCGCCCTGCTCGACGAGCGCGCCGCCAAGGGCGGCGGCAAGAAGGCCAAGGGCAAGGCTGCGGCGAAGCCGGCCAAGGCTGCCAGCAAAGCGGCTGCCAGCAAGGCCAAGCCGAAGACCGGCGGCGACGACGACACGCCGAAGCCGGCGAAAAAGGCCGTGGCGAAGAAGGCGGCCGCCAAACCGAAATCAGACTCCACCAGCAAGGCGCGTGCGCCGGTTGCCAAGGCCGCCAAGACCTCGGCCAAGCCTGCGACCAAGGCGACGCCCAAGAAAAGCGCCGGCAAGGCCCGCGGATGAGAAAATGACCCAAAAGCGCGACATCGGCTTCCCTTCGCGGGAGGCCATCGTCGCCTTCATCCGCGCCAATCCGGGCAAGGTTGGCACCAAGGACATCGCCCGCGCGTTCGGCCTGAAGAACGCCGATCGCGTCGCGCTCAAGCAGTTGCTGCGCGAACTCGTCGCCGACGGCACGGTGAAGAAGAGCGGCCGCAAGAAGGTCGTCGAGACCGCGTCCCTGCCGGCCACGCTGGTCGCCGACATCACCGGGCGCGACAGTGACGGCGAATTGATCGCCAAGCCGGCCGAGTGGGACGAGGCCGAGCAGTCCGAGCCGCCGCGCATCCGCATCCACACGCCGCGTCATGCCGGGCCGGGCTCGGTGGCCGGCGTCGGTGACCGCGCGCTGCTGCGGGTCGAGCCGATCAAGGATGATGGCGGCGTCTCCTATCGCGGCCGCGTCCTCAAGGTGCTGGATCAGGCGCGGCCGCGCGTGCTCGGCATTTTCCGCAGCAATCCCGGCGGCGGCGGCCGCCTGATTCCGGTCGACAAGAAGCAGGCCGGACGCGAGCTCTCCATCGCCCCCGCCGACACCAAGGACGCCAAGGACGGCGATCTCATCAGCGTCGACCTGCTGCGCGGCCGCGGCTACGGCCTGCCCTCGGGCCGGGTGAAGGAGCGCTACGGCTCGGTCGCGACCGAGAAGGCGATCAGCCTGATCGCCATCCATGCTCACGAGATCCCGATGGACTTCTCGGCCGCGGCGGTGGCGGAAGCCGAAGCCGCGCAGCCCGCGACCTTGAAGGGCCGCGAGGACTGGCGCGAGCTGCCGCTGGTCACGATCGATCCGCCCGATGCCAAGGACCACGACGACGCGGTTCATGCCGAGCCGGATCCCGATCCGAACAATGTCGGCGGCTTCATTGTCCATGTCGCCATCGCCGACGTCGCCTACTATGTGCGGCCGGGATCGGCGCTCGACCGCGACGCGCTGATCCGCGGCAACTCGGTCTACTTCCCCGACCGCGTCGTGCCGATGCTGCCGGAGCGCATCTCCAACAATCTGTGCTCGCTGGTGCCGGGCGAAGCGCGCGGCGCGCTCGCCGTGCGCATGGTGCTCGGGGCCGACGGCCGCAAGCGCTCGCACTCGTTCCACCGCGTGCTGATGCGCTCGGCCGCCAAACTGTCCTACGCACAGGCGCAGGCCGCCATCGATGGCAAGCCGGACGACGTCACCGGTCCCCTGCTCGAGCCGATCCTGAAGCCGCTTTATGCCGCCTATGAGGTCGCCAAGCGCGGCCGGGACGCGCGCGATCCGCTCGACCTCGACATTCCCGAGCGCAAGATTCTGCTCAAGAAAGACGGCACGGTCGACCGCGTCGTCGTGCCGGAGCGCCTCGACGCCCACAGACTGATCGAGGAGTTCATGATCTCGGCCAACGTCGCCGCGGCCGAACTGCTGGAGAAGAAGGCGCTGCCGCTGATCTACCGCGTGCATGACGAGCCGACGGTGGAGAAGATCCATGCGCTGCAGGAATTCCTGAAGACGCTCGACGTGCCCTTTGCCAAGAGCGGCGCGCTGAGGCCATCGCTGTTCAACCGCGTGCTGACGCTGGTGGCCGGCCAGGACTACGAGCATCTCGTCAACGAGGTCGTGCTGCGCTCGCAGGCGCAGGCGGAATATTCGACCGACAATTACGGACATTTCGGCCTGAACCTGCGCCGCTACGCGCATTTCACCTCACCGATCCGCCGCTACGCCGACCTCGTCGTGCATCGCGGCCTGCTGCGCGCGCTGGGCCTCGGTGACGGCGCCCTGCCCGACAGCGAGACGCCGGATCATCTCACCGAGGTCGCGGCGCAGATCTCGGTCACCGAGCGGCGCGCGATGAAGGCTGAGCGCGAGACTGCCGACCGCCTGATCGCCCATCACTTGGCGGACCGAGTCGGCGCCACTTTCCAGGGCCGCATTTCCGGCGTCACCCGCGCCGGCCTCTTCATCAAGCTCGACGACACCGGCGCCGACGGCCTGGTTCCGATCCGGACCCTCGGCACGGAATATTTCGACTATGATGAGACGCGGCATGCGCTGATCGGCCAGCGCAGCGGTGCCATGCACCGGCTGGGTGACGTCGTCGACGTGCGTCTGGTAGAAGCTCAGCCGGTGGCCGGTGCGCTGCGCTTCGAACTCTTGACGCAGGCCGACGTGCTTGTCTCGCGCCACGGCCGCCGCGAGCGGCCGAAGGGCAAGGCCGGGATCAAGGCAAGGGCCAAGAGCAAGGCAACGAAGCGCGCCAAGGCCGAGGCACGGCCGAAGCACAAAGAAAAAAACCGCAAGGAAAGTCAAACGGCAGGGGCAAAACGCAAGCCCGGCACATCGAAGAAAGGCAGATCGTGGACGCCATGACCTCAACGCCCAGCACATTGCCCCCGCAGACGTGGACGCGCGACACCGGCCTCGCCGAGAAGCGCGACGTCTGGACAGCGATGAAGCGCGGCCTGCGCGGCCGCTGCCCGCGCTGCGGCGAGGGCAAGCTGTTCCGCGCCTTCCTGAAGGTCGCGGACAACTGCGACCGCTGCGGCCAGGATTTCTCCGGGCATCGCGCCGACGATCTTCCAGCCTATCTCGTGATCGTCATCGTCGGCCACATCATCGTGCCGCTGGTGCTCTCGATCGAGACCAACTACGCGCCGCCGGTGGCGCTGCAGCTCGCGATCTATCTGCCGGTGACCTTGGTCGCCGCGCTCGCCTTGATTCAGCCGGTCAAGGGCGCCGTCGTCGGGCTGCAATGGGCGTTCCGCATGCACGGCTTCGACGACAATCCGGTGGAAGGCATTCCGCCGGTCTGAGCGACCAGACAATCAACGAATAAGAAAAAGCGGGGAGGACATGAGCGAGACGGCACAGGCCACGGGCGCAGCGGCGGGCAAGCCGGCCGAGAAGGAAGCCGACCATCATCCCTACACCAAGCCGAAGGATGCTGCGACGTTGATCCTGGTGGATCGCAGCGGCACGGTGCCGAAGGTGCTGGTCGGCAAGCGCCACGACAAGGTCGTGTTCATGCCCGGCAAGTTCGTCTTCCCGGGCGGCCGCGTCGACAAGTCAGATCATCGCATCCCCGTCGCAGCGCCGATGCCGGCCGAGCTCGAAGCCAATCTGTTCAAGGGCAAGCCGCAGACGACGGCCTCGCGCGCGAAGTCGCTCGCCGTCGCCGCGATCCGCGAGGCCTGTGAGGAAACCGGTCTCTGTCTCGGACGCAAGGTCGGCGGCTCCGCGCCGAAACTGGACGGGCCATGGGCGCCGTTCGCTGACGCCGGCCTGCTGCCCGATCCCTCCGGCCTGTTCCTGATCGCCCGCGCCATCACCCCGCCCGGCCGCATCAAGCGCTTCGACACGCGCTTCTTCACCGCCGATGCCTCCGCCATCACCCATCGCGTCGACGGCGTGATCCACGCCGATGCGGAGCTGGTCGAGCTGGTCTGGGTCGAGCTCGGCTCCAAGCCGCTCGCCGATCTGCACCCGATGACCAAGAACGTGCTCCACGAGCTCGACCGCCGCCTCGCCACCGGCCCGCTGCGCCATGACGCTGACGTGCCGTTCTTCCATTTCTACGGCGGCAAGATGCAGAAGGACGTCCTGGGCGCGTGAGCTGAACGGGGCTAGACTGGCTGCGTTCATCGGAGAGCCGATCCATGACGCAGCCTCGCCGCCTTCTGCTCGCCTCCGCCGCCCTGATCGCCCTCGCCGCGGCACCCGCGCGGGCCGAGCTCGATGTCTCAGGACTGAAAAGCACGATTGCCGCCTCGCTCGAGCGCGACTATCCCGCGCTCGACGCGCTCTACAAGGATCTGCACGCCCATCCCGAGCTGGCCTTCCAGGAGGTCAAGACCGCCGCAAAGCTCGCGGAGCAGATGCGGGCGCTCGGCTTCGAGGTGACGGAGAAGGTCGGCAAGACCGGACTCGTCGCGCTCTATCGCAATGGCGAGGGCCCGACCATCATGGTGCGCACCGAGCTCGATGCGCTGCCGATGGAGGAGAAGACCGGCCTGCCCTATGCGAGCCGCGACACGGCCAATTGGAACGGGCGCGAGACCTTCGTCGCGCATAGTTGCGGCCACGACGTGCACATGGTGAGCTGGGTCGGCACGGCCAGGACGCTCATAGGCCTCAAGGACAAGTGGAAGGGCACGCTGATGTTCGTCGGCCAGCCCGCCGAGGAGGAGGTCGCGGGCGCGAAGGCGATGCTGGCCGACGGCCTGTTCACCCGCTTTCCGAAACCCGATGTCGGCTTTGCGCTGCATAGCGGCGGCTTCGCACATGGTGATGTAACGTATCGGGTCGGCGTCGGTTCATCGAGCATGGATGGCCTGTCGATCCGCTTCTATGGCCGCGGCGTCCATGATTCGGCGCCGCATACCACCATCAAGCCAATCATGATGGCGGCACGCTTCCTTGTCGATCTGCAGAGCGTGATCCGCCGCGAGAAGGACCCAACCGAGCCCGGCGTCCTCGTCGGAGTGATCCAAGGCGGCACCGCCAGCGAGATCATCCCGGACGACGCGGTCATGCCCGTGACCATCAGGAGCTTCAGGCCGGAGGCCCGCGCCAAGATGCTGGGAGAGATCGAGCGAACCGCCATGGCTGTGGCGGCCATGGCCGGCGCTCCGCGGCCCGGTATCGAGTTGGAGCAACGGACGGATGCCGTGATCAACGACGACGCGCTCGTCGCGGCGGCCGAGCCGGTGCTGAAGGCGGCGTTCGGCGACAGGTTGACGAGATCGCCGCCGAGCACCGCAAGTGACGACTATGCGGAGTACGTCAAGGCCGGCGTGCCATCGATGGTCTTCAACATCGGCGTTTATGATCCAGAGCGCGTCACGGCTGCACGTCATGGTGGTCCGCGGCTGCCGCCGAACCGCTCGCAGCTGTTCGCGCCGGTGCCCAAGCCGACCATCGAGACCGGCGTCACCGCTATGACGCTCGCCGTGCTGTCGGCGTTCGATGCACGCGCACGGAGGCATTAGTTGTCCGGCCACGAATGACTCGCCATGAGACGGGCAGCCCTACGCCACCAAAAAGTGTCGTCCCGGCGAACGCCGGGACCCATACCGCGGAATCTGTCGTGGGCCCCGGTGGTCGAGACTGTGCTCACATGGCGTAGTTCACGGAGTATGGGTCCCGGCTCAAGGCCGGGACGACACCATTTGCTGCGTAACCTGTATTGCCTCACGACAGAATGAGCGTGCTGCGCACGACCGCAAAAACGAAATCGTGTTCTGCCGTGGGTTGCTGACGCGGATCGGGCGAGTTCCTATCTGCTCAAGAGATCAACCATCCACGGACACCCCATGGCTCCCCGTCAACTCAAGCTCGGCGCCTTCATGCGTCCGGTCTCCATCCACACCGGCGCGTGGCGCTATCCCGGCGCCTGGCCGGACGCCAATTTCAACTTCGCGCATCTCAAGCAGCTCATCCGGAAATTGGAGGCCGGCAAGTTCGACGCCTTCTTCATGGCCGATCATCTAGCCGTGCTGAACATGCCGATCAATGCGCTCAAGCGCAGCCACACCGTGACGTCGTTCGAACCGTTCACGCTGCTCTCGGCGCTGTCGGCGGTGACCGAGAATATCGGCCTGATCGCGACCGGATCGACCACCTTCGACGAGCCCTATCACCTCGCCCGCCGCTTCGCTTCGCTCGACCACATCTCCGGCGGCCGCGCCGGCTGGAACATCGTCACCACCTCCAACCCGGATGCCGCTCTGAATTTCGGGCTCGACGATCACATGGAGCACGCCGAGCGCTACAAGCGGGCCCGCGAGTTCTACGACGTCGTCACCGGATTGTGGGATTCGTTTGCCGACGATGCCTTCGTGCGCGACGTCGAGAGCGGGCTGTTCTTCGATCCCGACAAGATGCACGTGCTCGACCACAAGGGCAAATATCTGAAAGTCCGCGGCCCGCTCAACATCGCCCGCCCCGTGCAGGGCTGGCCGGTGATCGTGCAGGCCGGCGCCTCGGAGGACGGCAAGCAGCTCGCGGCGGAGACGGCGGAGGCCGTGTTCACCGGCGGCGGCAGCCTCGCCGATGGGCAGAAGCTCTATGCCGACATCAAGGGCCGCATGGACAAGATCGGCCGTGATCCTGAGCATCTGAAGATCCTGCCCGGCGCCTTCGTGGTGGTCGGCGACAGCGTCGACGAGGCGAAGGAGAAGCGCGCGCTGCTCGACAGCATGGTGCATTACGACAGCGCCATCGCCTCGCTCTCGGTCATCCTCGGCACCGACGCGTCCGGCTTCGATCCCGACGGTCCGCTGCCTGATATCCCCGAGACCAACGCCTCCAAGAGCGGCCGCCAGCGCCTGGTCGATGTCGCCGCGCGCGACAAGCTCACGGTGCGGCAACTGGCGCAGCGGGTCGGCGGCTACGGCGGTCTGTCCTTCGTCGGCACAGCCAAGACGATCGCCGACCAGATGCAGGAGTGGCTGGAAAGCCGTGGGTCGGACGGTTTCAACATCATGTTCCCGTTCCTCCCCGCAGGGCTCGACGACGTCGTCGACAAGGTGATTCCCGAGCTGCAGCGCCGCGGGATCTTCCGGACGGAGTATGAGGGGCCGACCCTGCGGGACAATCTCGGCCTGCCCCGACCGAAAAACCGCTTCTTCGCGGCCCAGGGACCCCAGAATCTGGCCCTCAAACCTTGACTTTGGGGGCTGGCTGGGTAGGTTGCCGGCCAACGGCGCCCCCTCTTTGGCCGGTGCCCACCCCCGATCCCGATTCCAGAGGTTCAAGACATGGCCAAAGCGGTCACCATCAAGGTCAAGCTCGTGTCGACCGCCGACACCGGCTTCTATTACGTTGCCAAGAAGAACTCGCGCACCATGACCGACAAGATGGTCAAGAAGAAGTATGACCCGGTCGCGCGCAAGCACGTCGAATTCCGCGAAGCCAAGATCAAGTAAGATCGCGGTCTGCTGCGACTTCAACGGGGCCGTTTCGGCCCCGTTTTTTATTGCGCCCGATGCTCCCACTGCTGCGGCACGGGCCGTCCGCTTCTGATCGGTCCATTGGCTGCGGCTGAATCTGGTTCCCGACTTAAGGAGCCATCAACCAAACCCGTGCGATTTGGGGTAGCGGCGCCCCCCCCCGCAGCGTCTCCCTCCTTATCTTACCGGCAGACCAGTGATGACCGATCTTCAGACTTTGCAGTCCCGTCTCGATTTCATCGGCATCGACAATGCGACCCGAGAGGCGCTGCGGGAGCTGCGGCCGCTGATCGGCAAGGTGCTGCCCGGCCTGCTGGAGCAGTTCTACGCCCATGTCGGCAAGGTCCCGCATCTCGCCAAGATGTTCTCCAGCCAGGCCGCGATGCGGCACGCCTCGAAGGCCCAGCTCGACCATTGGATGTCGCTGGCGACCGCGAAGTTCGACGATGCCTATGTGAAGTCCGTGACGAGGATCGGCCAGGCGCACAACCGGATGGGGCTGGAGCCGCGCTGGTACATCGCCGGCTATTCGCTGATCGTGACCGGGCTGCAGAAGGCGATCGAGACGGAGATCGCGGACGGCTGGTTCGGCGGCCAGGCGGCCCGCGAGAAGAAGGCCGCGCTGCAGGCTGCGATCACCAAGGCGGCAATGATCGACATGGATCTCGCCATCTCGGTCTATCTCGATGCGGCCAAGACCGAGCAGCACGTCGCCATGCAACGCATGGCCGACGAGTTCGAAGCCACCGTCGGCCAGATCATCAACAAGGTCCATGCGGACGCGCGCACGCTCGAGGTCTCGGCCAACACGCTGACCAAGACCGCCGAGCAGACCCAGCACCTGTCGGCCAGCGCGGCCTCGGCCTCGGGCCAGGTCTCGACCAACGTGCAGTCGGTCGCCTCGGCCGCCGAGGAGATGACCTCCTCGGTCCATGAGATCGGGCGGCAGGTCAGGGAATCGACCACCATTGCCAAGGAGGCCGTTCGCCAGATCGAGCAGACCGATGTCGGCATCAGCGAGCTGTCGCGCACCGCCGAGCGCATCGGCGACGTGCTCAAGCTGATCACCTCGATCGCCGCCCAGACCAACCTGCTGGCGCTGAACGCGACCATCGAGGCGGCGCGCGCCGGCGACGCCGGCCGCGGTTTCGCGGTGGTGGCTTCCGAGGTCAAGGCGCTGGCGTCGCAGACCGCCAAGGCCACCGAGGAGATCGGCCAGCAGATCGAAGGCATTCAGAGCGCGACGCAGTCCTCGGTCGCCTCGATCAAGCAGATCGGCGGCACCATCCAGCAGATCTCGGAGATCGCCGCCGGCATCGCCGCCGCCGTCGAGCAGCAAGGCGCCGCGACGGGGCAGATCTCGCGCAACGTGCAGGAGGTCGCCGGCGGCACCGCGCGCGTCGTCGGCAACATCGGCGACGTCAGCAAGGGCGCCAGCGCCACCGGCACCGCCTCCGCGCAGGTGCTGTCATCCGCGCACTCGCTGTCGCGCGAGAGCGATCACCTCAAGGATGAGCTGGAGAAATTCTTGCGCAGGGTCCGTGCGGCCTGACTACAAAGAAGGGTGGATCGGCGTTGGCCGTCCGCCCTGCGACGTCGCGACGCTGCGCGCCGGCTTACATCCCGTGGCTCAGGAACACCGCCGAGCAGCGCTTGCTCAGCTTGGCCCGGTTCTGCGTCAGACAGTTCTGGACCCCGAAGTCGTCGCCGAGCTGAGCGCGGCAGAAACGCTTGGCGTCGGGCGCGCACGCCTTCTGCTCCTGCGGCGTCCCCATATGGCCCTGAGCCATGGCGAACGACGGCAGAACGGACAGCGACACGGCAACCGCGAACATCAGCTTCTTCATTGGGCGCTCCTCCTTGGGCTGAAACAAAACGTTTCCCACCCAAGGGGGTTCCGACGGAACTGCGCGTCCGAAGGCCGGATGGCGAGCGTCGCAGCCAATGCTGCCTGCACATCCCGCTCTGAACGGTCAGCGCCTTGCCGCAATTCTCAGCCGGCGCAGGACGTGGCCCGCGCCAGCGCAGCACGCGCGAGCAGACGCGTCGAATCCAACGTCGGCAGAGGCGAGTTGGCATCGTCGATGATCAGCGGAATCTCGGTGCAGCCGAGCGCGACGGCGTCGCAACCTTCCTCCTTCAGCCGCGTGATGATCGCCTGAAACGCGGCGACGGAGGGCGGCTCGAACCGCCCGTAGACCAGCTCATCCATGATGATGCGGTTGGCTTCGACGCGATCGGCTTCTTCCGGACGCGCGAACGCCAGCCCGTGTGCGGTCAAGCTATCCGGATAGACATTGCTGTCGACGAGCCATTTGGTGCCGGTGATGCCGATACGCCTGTAGCCTCTCCTGACCGCTTCCGTCGCGACCACGTCGGCGATGTGCAGCCACGGCAGCGGAGAGCGCGGCAGCACCAGCGGCAGGGCCTGGTGGATGGTGTTGTCCGGGCAGATCAGGAAATCCGCGCCGGCCGCGGCGAGCTTGCGCGCCGAGGTCAGCATCAGCTCGGCGACTCCAGCGAGATCGCCGCGATCGAGGCAGGCCACGTAGTCGGCGAGCGACGGCGTGTGCATCGACACCTCGGGATGGCCATGCGGCCCGAGCAGGTCGGCGCCCTCCTTGCAGATCGTGCGATAGCAGAGCGCCGCGCCCTCGGCGGAGCAGCCGACGATGCCGATATGTTTTGCCATTCGTCGTTCCATTTCCATCAACGTTGACGACGATGATAGCGCGAAAAGCGGCCGAGGGTGAACATCACCCCACCGCGCACCATCCTCTGCCATTGCGCGCACAGCGAAGCAATCCAGAGTCCTTGCTGAGCCCTGGCTTGCTTCGCTGTGCTCGCAATGACGCGGTTGCAACAGATCGCGCGCACGACATCGCCAGGGCCGATCACACGCTGATCCGCCCTGCCGAGACATTTGTTCGCACTGGCCTGTTCGCAGCTACATCACGCCGCGGGACATCATGGTGTTCGCTATGTCGAATCTCAGGCGCTCGAGCGCGCGGTGGGCTGCGATATGGTCGAGATCGCCTTGCGTCAGGCCGATATCCACCAGTTGCGCCTCGCTCAGGTCGCATAGCTGGACTCTCATCCGCCTGAGCCGACGGCCTTCCTGAAACACCAGCCAATAGCCCGCGAGCAGGCCGAACAGCCCCGGAGCCGAGATGCCCGGCGGCCCGGCCGCATTCTTTTCCGACAACGCGTCACGCAGCACCGTGACGGATGCGTTGGGTCGCGGCGCGGCTGGCGCCTGGTGCACCGCGTTCTTCACCAATGAGAGGGGGCGATCGCGCGTGGCGGCATTGCGCGCGATCTCGTCTGTGAGATGGGTCTGAGGTGGCATCGGTCGCTCCTGCTGCGTGATGCCGGCAGGGAGCGTGGCCAAACAAAAGGCCCCGTCCGATGCCGGCGGGGCCTGGTGGAATGATCGTGTCGTCGAAATCCTAGCGCACGACTCCTCCCACGGCCCAGCTGCGGCGGGCCGCATGTTTGCGGTTGGAGTTGCGCACGACGTTGATCATGGTTTGTCGGTACCACGATGATTGCGCCAGATCAAGGCATGTAGTTCCTGCGCTCGCAGATGAGCACCTATGCGAGGCTTGTGTTCTGCCGAACTCCCGCAGACGACGTCTCCGGCAGGATAGTGTCCATAGATAAGCGCGATCTCACCTCCGTCGTTGCGAGCGCAGCGAAGCAATCCAGAGTCGTGTGCGGGACCCTGGATTGCTTCGCTGACGCTCGCAATGACGTCGCGGCGACCATCTCGCGCTGTTGGTCGGTTATCCCTGCGTCGCCACTTTCAACGACCAACTACATTCCCCGACGCGAGACGCCGCCCGGATATGGATCATCCCTCAACCTGTCGAGCGTCCGCAGCGCGGCGATGTGCTCGATCTCGGCGCGCGTGATGCCGATATCTGTGAGCTCGCGTTCGCTCAGGTCATGCAGGCAGTCCCGCACGCTCTCGCGGCGTTGCCATTCTTGGATCGCGCGCCAGCACCAGCCGATCAAGCGGATGATCGGCCAGGTCGGCGTTGCCGGCGGACCGGCCGCGTCCTTTTCTGGCGACACGTCTCGCAACGCTGCGATCGACGCTTCGGACTGCATCGATGGCTGCACGCTGTCGATCGCGTCGGTGATTGACGCGATCGAGAGATCGACGTTGAGCGCCGACACGTGCGCAGCGTCGATCGTCGCGTTGGTCTGATGGGGTGGCATCCTCTGCTCCTGCTGTTATGCCGGCAGGGAGCGTGGCCAAACAAAAGGCCCCGTCCGATGCCGGCGGGGCCTGGTGAAACGATCGCAACGTCCAATTCCTAGCGCGCGACTCCTTCCACGGCCCAGCCGAAGCGGGTCATGTGATAGAAGTTGACGATGCGGACCGATTTGCTCATGTCACATAAGGTATCATGGCACGCACGCAACATCAAGGGATATTTGGGCGCCCCACATCCTGGCGGCGAGTTGTTGTAGATCGACCGCGCGAGCACGGCGGGCGGATTGGCGTCAGCTCAATCTGCCGATTTGCGGCGAACGTGAAGCGGCGCGCTGATCCGCCCTACGGAGTGCGGACTACCAGCTGAAATGTCCACATCGGGCACACTCCACAAACATCAGACGCTCTCTCGTCCGAGATACGTCGGAATGAGTCCACAACCATCCGGCCTTGCGCGCTGACCAGCGCTACGTACCGCGCCCCGCCATGAACCGATCCAAGATGTCAGCCAGCGAGCCCGAAACGCCTCCCAAGACCATGAAAACCAAAAGGTTGGTCTGCACACCGAGCGCTTCGAGGACCAAGACTCCACACAACATCAGCACGCCGGCCAAAACACCCATGCGAAGCGGCTTCATGCCTTTTCCCTAACAAGAGAGCAACGCCGCAACCAAGCTAACATGAGACGCCTGAAGTTCGTAGGGCCGATCAGCGTCGGCCTGATCATCAGGGGTCCATCCTGAAGCATTGAGATGAGGAAGCGATCTCCCCATCGAGCGCCACCGAGACGGTCCTGCGCCGAAGACTAACTTTTCGAACGCTTTCAACGAGATCGCTCTCGCCGGCTATCCAGATCGCAATTTTTTACTTTCGCTTTTCCAGAATTCATGCTATCCCCCTGCACATCCCACCTCGCCAAGAGAGGCGCATCGCGATCGTCACGAGCGTGAGGTGGGCTGCGGTGGGCGTGTCGGGTTGCAGCGTGGCTTGTCCGCGCCGACGAACATCCTGATGCGCACGGTGAAGCCGTGTGGTCCTGGCCTCCCGATGCTGAGGCCAAGCGGGCGCTGCGACGAAGCGCGCTCGCGACGGGGGCAAGAACGCCGGTCCCCGGGGAGAGCGCGGAGTAAGCCGTAAAGCCATCGCGCAGGGAGGGCCGGATGTCCGGCTCGTACCTGTGGTTCTGCCGCGTGCTTTCTTTCTGCACGCGGACCATGGGTGCGACCAGCACCCGGCCTTCCCTGCGCCCTCTGTTCTCGAAGAGGGCTTTGAATGGCACAACTCGGGCGCGGAGGCGCGGCGAGGATGAAGAGTGATGTGTGGAAACAATCGGCTCCGCACTCGCCGTCATTCCGGGGCGCCCGTAGGGCGAGCCCGGAATCCATACTCCCGATCGTGGTTATGGATTCCGGGCTCGCGCTCCGCGCGCCCCGGAATGACGATGTGGAGAAAGATGACGCTATTCGCCAGCAACGGATGCTCAGCGGCGGTCACACGGGACCGCCGCCCTGCCCCTCTAGCGGCCGCGGCCGGCGGCTTGCGGCAGGAACGGCGCCGGCTGATGCACGGGGGCGATCGCCACCGCGCGGTTGCGGCCCTCGTTCTTGGCGCGGTAGAGCGCATTGTCGGCGCGCTTCATGACGTCGGCGATCGGCTCGCCCTTCTGCTCCAGGGTCGACAGCCCGATCGAGGTCGTGACCTCGATGCGCTTCTCGCCCTTGTGCACCGAGAACGGCTCGTTGGCGACCGAGCGCCGCAAGCGCTCGGCGACCATGCCGGCGACGTGCAGGTCGGTTTCGGGCATCACGATGACGAACTCCTCGCCGCCATAGCGGCAGGCGAGATCGATGCCGCGGATCGACTTGCGCACGCGCATGGCGAACTCGCGCAGCACGTCATCGCCGGCATCATGGCCGTAATTGTCGTTGATCGACTTGAAGTAGTCGATGTCGAGCATCATCAGCGCCAGCGGCTTGCCACGGCTCGCGGCCTGGTCGGCGAGCGTCGAAAGATGCGTCTCCATGTAGCGGCGATTGTGCAGGCCCGTCAGCGCGTCGGTGATCGCCATCTCGATCGAGTTCTGGACGTTGTCGCGCAGATGGTCGGTGTAGCGGCGCTTGCGGATCTGGGTGCGGGCGCGCGCCAGCAGCTCGTTCTTGTCGACGGGACGCAGCAGATAATCGTTGACGCCGATCTCCAGGCCGCGCAGCAGCCGCGAATTGTTCTCGGCTTCCGCAATCGCGAGGATCGGCACCTGCCGGGTGCGTTCCAGCGAGCGCAGCTGGCTGCACAGCCGCAGGCCGTCGTAATCGTTCAGGTCGAGCGAGACGATGACGAGGTCGTAATTGCCTTCGGCGGCGTTGAACACGGCCTCGGCGGGATTGGTCTCGACGTCGATGGCATGCTCGGTCGCCAGCATCGGCCCGAGCCGCTCGTAGGACGACGGCCGGTCGTCGACCAGCAGCACCCGCCCGCCCTTGCCGGCGTCGGCAACCGCGTTGCGCTCGGGCGCCTGCACGCCGATCTCGAGCGAGGTCAGCGCGCGCATGCGCAGCTCGTCCGTCATCATCTTCAGCCGCGTCAGCGAGCGCACGCGCGCGATCAGCACGACGTCGGAGACGGGCTTGGTCAGGAAGTCGTCGGCACCGGCCTCCAGGCCGCGCACGCGGTCGGACGGGCTGTCGAGCGCCGTCACCATGACAACCGGAATGAAATGCGTGGCCGGATTCGACTTCAGCCGGCGGCAGACCTCGAAGCCGTCCATGTCCGGCATCATGACGTCGAGCAGGATGATGTCGCATTCGGCGCGCTGGCAGATCTGCAGCGCCTCGGCGCCGTTCGCGGCGGTCAGCACGTCGAAATATTCGGCCGACAGCCGCGCCTCCAGCAGCTTGACGTTGGCCGGGACGTCGTCGACGACGAGGATACGCGCGGACACTGCAGAAACTCCTTAGCCGATAAAGCGGCGTACCGTTTCAATGAATTTTCCGACCGAGATCGGCTTGGAAAGATAGGCTTCGCAGCCACCCTCGCGGATGCGCTCCTCGTCGCCCTTCATGGCAAAGGCCGTCACTGCCACCACCGGGATGGCACGCAAATCCGGATCGTCCTTGATCCATTTCGTCACTTCCAGGCCCGAGACCTGCGGCAGCTGGATGTCCATCAGGATCAGATCGGGGCGGGTCCGGCGCACGATGTCGAGCGCCTCCACGCCGCTGGACGTACCGGACGTCTGGTACCCGTGGGCTTCCAACAGATCGCGGAAGAGCTTCATGTTGAGCTCATTGTCTTCCACGATCAGGACGGTCTTGCCCATCCGCCCCTCCGAATCACTGACACCGGCATGTCCTCTGGCGGACGCCTGTCCACCGCTACTCATCTAATTCAAACTAGCCCCAGATTCGTTCTAAGCCGTTAAGTCGGTATTCGATCTTTCCCCGAGATGGTTTCCACTTGCTTGAACCCATTCCGAAGACTCGGGCATGATGGCGCAAAGTAGAGCCGACAAGTTAACGGAAAGGCAAATCCGCCGTTGAAAAAGCCCGTTCGAAATCCGCGCGAAGTCGCTGAAATCGTTGCAGTTCAGGCCCTCGGCTTCCTGGCCGGCGAACCGGAGCGGCTGGGCCGCTTCCTGGCCGAGACCGGGATTGGGCCGGAGACGCTGCGATCCTCGGCCGCCGACCCCAATTTCTTGGTCAGCGTGCTCGATTTCGTGCTGCGCGACGACGAGACGGTAAAGGCTTTTGCCGCCCACTCCAAGTTACATCCGACCAATATCATGGCAGCACGGCAGGTATTGGGCGACCGGCAGTGGGAGCGCGACGTGCCGTGACCAAGTCAGCGCCAGCGAGCGGGTCGCGCGCGGTCGCCGGGCCGGCCTGCTTCTGCCGCGACTGCCTGACGGACCTCGATGATGGCGCGCGCCGCTGTACGGTCTGCGGCTCGCCGCGCCTCGTCCGCCATCGCGCCCTGCCCGCGCTGACGCTGGCCCATATCGACTGCGACGCGTTCTATGCGACCGTCGAGAAGCGCGACAATCCCGAGGTCGCCGACCGGCCCGTCATCATCGGCGGCGGCAAGCGCGGCGTGGTGTCGGCCGCCTGCTACATCGCCCGCACCTATGGCGTGCGCTCGGCGATGCCGATGTTCAAGGCACTGGAGCTGTGTCCCGCAGCGGTCGTGATTCCCCCGGACATGGCGAAATATGTCCGCGTCGGCCGCGAGGTCCGGCAGGCCATGCAGGCGCTGACGCCGCTGGTCGAGCCGCTGTCGATCGACGAGGCGTTCCTGGACCTGTCCGGGACCGAGCGCGTCCACGGCATGATCCCGGCAAAGGTGCTGGCGCGCTTCGCCCGCGAGATCGAGCAGCGCATCGGGATCACCGTCTCGGTCGGGCTGTCCTGCAACAAGTTCCTCGCCAAGATCGCCTCCGATCTCGACAAGCCCCGCGGCTTCGCCGCGCTCGGCCAGGACGAGGCGCCGGCGATGCTGGCCGACAAGCCCGTCGGCTTCATCTTCGGCGTCGGCCCCGCCACGCAGCAGCGGCTGGCGAACCAGGGCTTCCGCACCATCGCCGACCTGCAGCGTGCCGACGAGATCGAGCTGATGAAGCAGTTCGGCGGTGACGGCCGCAGGCTGTGGCGGCTGGCGCGCGGCATCGACGACCGCAAGGTCGTGGCCGATCGCGGCGCCAAGACGATCTCCAGCGAGACCACCTTCGACACCGACATCCGCGACTACGCGACCCTGGAAAAGACCCTGTGGCGGCTGTCGGAGAAGGTGTCGGCACGGCTGAAGGCGAGCCAGCTCGCCGGGTCGACCATAACGCTGAAGCTTAAAACCGCGGACTTCCGCCAACGAACGCGCTCGCAATCGATCGCGGCGCCGACGCAGCTCGCCGGCAAGATCTTCGCAATCTGCAAGGAGATGCTGGCGCGCGAGACCGACGGCACGGCGTTCCGGCTGATGGGCGCAGGCGTCAGCGCGCTGCGCCCGGGCTCGGAGGCCTCCGACACCGACATGCTCGACCGCCGCTCGGCCTCGGCCGAGCGCGCGATCGATGCGCTACGCAAGAAGTTCGGTCAGGCCGCGGTCATCCGCGGCATCGCCTATGACGGCCCGGAGCAGACGGAATGATGCCCCGGTCAATTGCTGCAAGGCTTGCCGTCCTTCACGTCCTTGACGTCGAACTTGCCCAGCGCGCCGGCGATGACGAAATCATTGTAGTCGAGCACGAGCGCGCGCGAGACGCCGTTCTCGTAGAGCTCGAACGACATCGCGTAGACTGGCGTCTGCTCGCCCTCGGCCCGCTTGGCGTCGCGGTCATAATAGCTGACCGTCACCGGCCAGCGCGTCATCTTCTTCATCTCGTCATTGTCGGTCGAGGCGTCGGGCTTGGCGGCCGCCTTGTCGGCCGGCACGGGCGCACCGATCACGGTCAGCGTGTTGTAGACCTTCTCGCCATTGTCCGAGCCGTCATAGACCGTCAGCTCGAGCAGCGACTTGCCCTCGCGCGCGGCGGCGATGATGCGATGAATCTGCTCGGTCGGAAACACGGTCGAGCCGTCGAGCGTGAAGGTCTTCGCCTCGGGCTGCTTGAGCTTGACGGTGATGTGATCGCCGGTGCGCTCGGCGATACCGTCGACCGGGCTGGAGGCCTGCTCGTTCATGCGCGAGTCGATCTTGAAGCGGTAGCTCTTGCCGGCGCCGTCCTCCCACGCGGTGGAGCGCAGGTCGCTCAGGGTCACCTTGCCCTCACCGAGATCGAGCTCCGAGACCTGGCGGAATTCCGAAGTGTAGCCGTTGCAGGCGTTGCCAGAGAAATTGTAGAGGATGCGACCGCGCGCGCTGTTGACGGGGCTCGAGCCGCGCGACTTGACCAGGCTCAGGTCATAGAGCGCCTGATGCGGCAGGAACGGCACCGCCGCCCCGGCCTGCGCCGGACCGAACGTGATCGCCGCGACGGCGAGCGCTCCCATCGACAGTCGGAACGAATGAGCCATGAGTTTTCCTCGGAGGACGTATCGCTGAACCGTCACATTAGAGATCGCTGCATTGCGTCGCAACTGCGGCTGTCTCACGGAAACGTGCGCTTAAAGCGCCGGAATCGCGTCGGTGCTGGCTGCTTGCATGTCACTGGCAACTGCGCCAAACAGGGCCTCGGTCCGGCACGGGACCGGCTTTCAGGCGACAGAACGGGGATTCGAGATGGCGGGTACGGTTGAACAGAATCTGGCGGCACAGGGCATCACACTGCCGGCACCAAAGGCGCCGGTGGCCAATTACGTCCCGTTCGTGCGCACCGGCAACCTGCTGTTCGTGTCGGGCCAGGTCTGCCTCGGCGCCGACGGCAAGATGATCGCCTCCGGCAAGCTCGGCGGCGGCGTGTCGATCGAGGACGGCTATGCGGCCGCGGAGGGCTGCGGGATCAACCTGCTCGCCCAGGTCAAGGCGGCGGTCGGCGATCTCGACAAGGTCGTGCGCGTGGTCCGGCTCGGCGGCTTCGTCAATTCGGCGCCCGATTTCCTCGACGGGCCCAAGGTGCTCAACGGCGCCTCCGACCTGATGGTCGCAGCGTTCGGCGACAAGGGCCGGCACGCCCGCACCACCGTCGGCGTGTCGGCGCTGCCGTCGGACGCGGCGGTGGAAGTCGAAGGTGTGTTCGAGGTTGAGTGAGAGAGAGCGCATGATCCGGAATAGTGCGCGGCGGTTTTCCGACGAGATCATGCGCCAGCAAAACGGACGGGGCGAATGCGCGCACCTGACTGGCTGACGGCCCGCCCCGTCGCCCATCGCGGCCTGCACGATGCTGATCGCGGCATCATCGAGAACATGCCGGCCGCCGCACGCGGCGCCGTGGCCGGCAACTTCGCCATCGAATGCGACATCCAGCTGTCGGCCGATGGCGAGGCCATGGTGCATCACGACTATGATCTCGGCCGCCTCACCGAGGGCACCGGCCCGCTGATCGAGAAGACCGCGGCAGAGCTGAAAGCGATCAAGTTCAAGCAGACCGACGAGCAGATGATGACGCTCGGCGACCTCTGCAACCTGATCGCCGGGCGCGTGCCGCTGGTCATCGAGGTCAAGAGCACGTTCCAGGGCGATCGCCGGCTGGTCCGGCGCATGGCCGAGGTGCTGGCGTCCTACTCCGGCCCGGTGGTCGGGATGTCGTTCGATCCGGACCAGGTCCGCGCCTTGCGCGAGACCATGCCGACGCTGACGCGCGGCATCGTCGCGCAGCGCAGCTACGAGGACGGCTACTGGGCCAAGCTGACCCAGGCGCAGCGCGACAGCATGCTGCATCTCAAGCATGGCTTCAGCAGCCAGCCGCATTTCGTCGCCTATTGGGTCGAGCAGCTGCCTGCGCCTGCCCCCTGGATCGCGCGCAACGTGTTCGGCTGCCCGCTGCTGACTTGGACCGTCCGCACCCCCGAGCAGCGCGCCGCCGCAGCCCGCTATGCGGATCAGATGATCTTCGAGGGGTTTACGCCGGAGACGTGACGCCGGCCTTGAACTCGCTGCTGCGATGCACGATCTTCAGGGCGTGGCATCTGGGGCGTCCCGGCCGGGGCGTGCCGTGCCGGCCCGTTTGACAAGGATTCGATGGCATCGCCTGAGATCACGCTCGAAGCCGTTCCCGGGATCAACGAGGTCCCGGCCGCAGCATGGGACGCCTGTGCCAATCCCGAGGGCCGCGTCAGTCCCGGCTCATCTTCCGCCTGCGGGCGCGGCTACAATCCGTTCATCTCACACGCGTTTTTCTCGGCGCTCGAAGCCTCCGGCTCGGCCACCCTGCGCACCGGCTGGGCGCCGCGCCATCTGGTGGCGAAGATGGGTGACGAGGTCCTCGGCGTCGTGCCGTGCTACCTCAAGTCCCACTCGCAGGGCGAATATGTCTTCGACCGCGGCTGGGCCGATGCGTATGAGCGGGCCGGCGGGCGCTACTATCCGAAGCTGCAGGTCTCGGTGCCGTTCACGCCGGCCACAGGGCCGCGGCTGCTGATCCGCGCCGACCAGGACCGGGACATGATCGGCAATGCCCTCGCCCAGGGACTGAAGGCGCTGTGCGGGATCAGCGAGGCGTCCTCGGTCCACGTCACCTTCGCCCGGCAGGCCGAATGGCAGCTGCTCGCCGCGCAGGGCTTCCTGCAACGCACCGACCAGCAGTTCCACTGGCACAATCAGGGTTTTTCCACCTTCGACGATTTCCTGGCGACGATGAATTCGCGCCACCGCAAGGCGATCAAGCGCGAGCGGCGCGACGCATTGGCCGCCGGCATCACCATCCATTGGCTGACCGGCAAGGACATCACCGAGGACGCCTGGGACGCATTCTTCGAATTCTACATGGAGACCGGCTCACGCAAGTGGGGCCGGCCGTATCTCAACCGCAAGTTCTTCTCGCTGATCGGCGAGAGCATGGCCGACGACGTGCTGCTGGTCATGGCCAAGCGCGAGGGCCGCTGGATCGCCGGCGCGATCAACTTCATCGGCTCGGACACACTGTTCGGGCGCAACTGGGGCGCCATCGAGCACCACCCGTTCCTGCATTTCGAGGTCTGCTACTACCAGGCGATCGACTTTGCGATCCAGCACAAGCTCCAAGTCGTCGAAGCTGGCGCTCAGGGCGAGCACAAGATCGCGCGCGGCTACCTGCCGCAGACCACCTACTCCGCGCACTACATCGCCGACCGCCGCCTGCGCCGGGCCATTGACGACTATCTCAAGCGCGAGCGCGCCTATGTCGAGGAAGCCGGCCGCGAACTCGCCGAATCCGCCCCGTTCCGGAAAGGCATGGACGAGCCGTCTTGACCGGCGACACGTGCCGGTGAGAGTAAGGCGCACCAAGAGGAACCGCTTAAGGGACTGCCCATGACCGCCTACGATCCCAACAATCCGTTCGCGAAGATCCTGCGCGGCGAATTCCCCTGCACCAAGGTCTATGAGAACGACCACGTGCTGGCGTTCCTCGACATCATGCCGCGCGTGCCCGGCCACACCCTGGTGATCCCGAAGGCCGCTGCACGCAACATCCTCGACATCACCGAGGAGGACTATCTCCACGTCGGCCGTGCCGTGCGCACCATCGCCCGTGCCGCCAAGACCGCGTTCGCCGCCGACGGCATCACGGTGCAGCAGTTCAACGAGCATGCCGGCGGCCAGATGGTGTTCCACCTGCACGTCCACATCATGCCTCGCCGCAACGGCGATTCCCTGCTGCCGCCGGCGAGCCGCAAGGAAGATCCGAAGGTGCTGGAGGAGAACGCCGCCAAGCTGATTGCGGCGCTGAAGGGCTGATCAGGCCTCGTCGAGCCCGATGTCGAGCGCGGCCGACGAATGCGTGATCCAGCCGACCGAGATCAGGTCGACGCCGGCCGCGGCGATCGCGGGCGCGGTCTCCACGGTGATCCGGCCCGAGGCTTCGGAGATGGCCTTGCCGCTGATCATGCCGACCGCGGTTTCGAGCTCCGCCGGCGTCATGTTGTCGAGCAGCACCGCATCGACGCCCAGCGTCAGCGCCTGCTCGAGCTGAGCCAGAGTGTCGACCTCGACCTCGATCTTGACGAGATGGCCGGCATGGGCCTTTGCGCGCGTGATGGCAGCCTGGATGCCGCCGGCGATGGCGATGTGGTTGTCCTTGATCAGGACGGCGTCATCGAGCCCGAACCGGTGATTGCCGCCGCCTCCCGCGCGCACCGCATATTTCTCCAGCGCGCGCAGGCCCGGCGTGGTCTTGCGGGTGCAGACGATCTGCGCCTTCGTCCCCTTCACCGCCGATACCAGGGACGCCGTCGCGCTGGCGACCCCGCTCAAGCGGCAGAGGAAGTTGAGCGCCACGCGCTCGCCGGTCAGGAGCGCCCGTGCCGGGCCGCTGATGGTCGCGATCGCGTCTCCCGGCGTCACGACGCTGCCGTCCGGTCGCACGATCTCCATGCGCACGTCCGGCGAGACGGTCTGGAAGGCGCAGCGCGCCACATCGAGGCCCGCGATCACCCCGTGCTGGCGCGCCCGCAGCTTCAGCGATGCGCGCTGCTCGGCGGGGACGATGGCATCGGTGGTGATGTCGCCGGCGCGGCCGAGATCCTCGAGCAGAGCCATGCGCACCAGCGGCTCGTAGAGCAAAGGCGAGAGAGGATTGAGAGTCATGGCACTGCGCTCCTGGACGGCGTCTGCTCCGCCTCGACAATGTCGCGGGCAACCGCGATCGCCTCGGGCAGAGTGAGGCTGGATGGCTGCGCGACGGGCAGCGTGCCCGGACGATCGCTGCGGAAATGCGCGCCGCGGCTCTCCTCCCGCGCATGGGCCGCGACCGCGAGCATCAAGCCGACCAGCGCCGGGTCAGCCATGGGCCCGGCCTGCTCTGCCAGCGGAAGCAGGCCGCTGACGGCAGCCGCGATCGTGCGATGCTCGCGCATCACGCCGAGCGCATGCGACAGCAGCGGCCGTGCGGCCGACGGATCGGACGCCGGCGGAATGGCAGCCACCGCGCACGGCTTGCCTGCACGCTGCGGCGCGCCGGCCACGCTTTCGGCCACCCATTGCGCGCAGACGATCGCTTCCATCAGCGAGTTGCTGGCGAGCCTGTTGGCGCCGTGCAGGCCGGTGCGGCTGGCCTCGCCACAGGCCCACAAGCCCTCGACCGTGCTGCGTCCCATCGTGTCAACAGCGATGCCGCCCATATGATAGTGCACGGCCGGCCGCACCGGGATCGGATCGCGCGCGGGGTCGATGCCCGCCATGCGGCAGAACGCGCTGATCACGGGATAGCGCGCGGCGAAATCCTTGCCCGGCTTGTTGCGCGCATCGAGGAACACGCGGCGGCCTTGCGCACGGCGGCGCCATACCGCCCGCGCCACTACGTCGCGCGGCGCCAGCTCAGCGCCGGGCTCGTCGGCCATGAAGCGCGTGCCGGTGTCGTCGATCAGGACGGCGCCGTCGCCGCGGATCGCCTCGGTGAGCAGCGGCAGCGGCCGCGACGGTCCGTCGAACGCGGTGGGGTGAAACTGCACGAATTCGAGATCGGACAGCACGGCCCCGGCCCGCGCCGCCAGCGCGAGGCCCTGGCCGAAACAGCCGGCCGGATTGGTGCTGTCGAGGAACAGGCCGCCGATGCCGCCGGTTGCGATCACGACGCGCGTCGTGGCGAGGATCAGAGCCTCATCGCCGCGCGCCGCAGCCACGCCCTGGATCGCGTTGTCATTGACGATCAGCCGGCGCGCCTCGACGCCTTCGAGCAAGGTCACCGAAGCACAACGCCTGACAGCCGCGATCAGCGCGCGCATGATCTCGCGTCCCGTGCCGTCGCCCGTCGCATGCACGATCCGGTTGCGGCTGTGTGCGGCCTCCAGGCCCAGACGCCAACGTCCATCCGCACCTCGGTCGAACGCAACGCCAAGCTGGGCGAGGCGCTCGACCGCGGCCGGCGCCGCATCGATGATGCGGCGCGCGGCGGCCTCGCCGCACAATCCGGCTCCGGCGGCGAGCGTGTCCTTCAGATGCAGCCCCGGATCATCGTCATCGCCAACCGCCGCAGCCAGTCCACCCTGCGCCCACATGCTCGACGCCTCCGCGCCGAGCGGCGACTTCGACAACAGCACGACCGGCTCGGGCGCAAGCTGCAGCGCCGTCATCAGACCTGCGGCACCGCCGCCGATGATCACGGGACGGCCGATCAACTTCGAAACATCGATGCTCATGATGCCAGCATCCTTTCCACTGCGCGCCGCGCGCGCTCGGCCATCGCGGGATCGATCGTGACCTCGTGCGTGTTGGTCTCGAGCGCGTGGCGGATGTTCTTCAGGGTGATCCGCTTCATGTGCGGGCACAGATTGCAGGGGCGGATGAACTCGATGTCGGGATGGAGCACGGCGACATTGTCGCTCATCGAACATTCCGTCAGCAGCACCACGCGGGCCGGCCTTCTTGCTCCGACGAAGTCCGACATCGCCGCGGTGGAGCCGGCGAAGTCCGCCTCCGCCACGACCTCTGGAGGACATTCCGGATGCGCGAGCACGGTGACACCAGGATGGTTGTCGCGCAGCGTGCGGACGTCCTCGGCGCTGAAGCGCTCATGCACCTCGCAATGCCCTTTCCAAGCCGTGATCCTGACCTTCGTCTGTGCGGCGACGTTCCGCGCGAGATATTCATCCGGCAGCATGATGACGTGATCGACACCGAGCGACTCGACCACCGCGCGCGCGTTGCCGGAGGTGCAGCAGACGTCGGACTCGGCCTTCACCGCCACCGACGTGTTGACATAGGCGACCACGGGCACGCCCGGGTGGCGCGCGCGCATCAGCCGCACGTCGTCGGCGGTGATCGACTCCGCCAATGAGCAGCCCGCCTCTACGTCGGGGATCAACACCGTCTTGTCGGGATTGAGCAGCTTGGCGGTCTCGGCCATGAAGTGGACGCCGGCGAGCACGATCACCTCGGCATCGACCTTGGTCGCTTCGCGCGCCAGCAGCAGGCTGTCGCCGACGATGTCGGCGACGCCGTGATAGATTTCGGGCGTCTGATAGTTGTGCGCCAGCACCACGGCATTGCGCCGGCGCTTCAGCGCCAGAATGGCTTCGACATCGTCCTCGAAGACAGCCCATTCCGGCGGCGGGATCACCCGGCTCAGACGCTCAGCAAGCGATGCATTCGGCGCGACGGCGGGCAGGACAAGATCGACCATTTATACTCTCCGTGAGCATAAGATGGCTTATACTTATCCTGAGCATAAGCTGTGTCAAGAGCGGGAGATCAATATCGCGAGAGCGGCAGCTTGGTTCCGACCACCGCCCGCTCGGCCAGCACCCCCTGCCGGAAGCGAAACAGCTTGGCCGGCCGGCCAATCGTGTCGGCAGCAATTGCGCCTGTCTCTTCAACCAGTTCCTGCTGCTCGATGAGGCGGCGGAAGTTCTGCTTGTGCACGAGCCGGCCGGCGAGAGCCTCGACGCTGCGCTGCAATTGCAGCAGTGTAAATTCTTCCGGCATCAACTCGAACACGACCGGCCGGTATTTGATCTTGGCGCGCAGGCGGGCAATGCCGGTGGCGAGAATCCGACGGTGATCACCGATCATGGCGCGCCCGGGCAGCATCGGCTGGCTGGCCCCCTTCTCGCGCACGCTCTCGGGGATCAGCGCCGCCTCGTACAGCAGCTCATAGCGCTGCAGCGTCAGCTCCTCGTTCCACTCGCGGCCATCGAGACCGAAGGTGATGGCGGCGCGCTGCCATCTCGTCTTTTGCAGCGCCGGCTCGTCGGCGGCTCGCGCCCAGGCCTTCAGCTTCGGCGCGATGATCTTGGCCAGGATCGTCGGCGGTCCGTCGCGATGATCCTCCCACGGGAAGTAGTCGTACCACGACGACCATTGCGCATCCGCGCCCTCACGCCCCTCTTCCTCGCGGGTCAGGCCGAGATAGCTGATGGAGATGCGGTGCGGCGCGTCGGGATCGCCGCCGCGACCGCGGTCGGCGAAGGTGTAGAGCTGCTCGACATAGCCGAGCGGATGGCCGGTCTGCGCCTCGACCCAGGCGCGCAGCCCCATCTGCAGCGAGCGGTGCGCGAACTGAAACGGTCCGCTCGGAAGCGCCGCAGCATGCTCGATCGTCATGATCTTCGGGTGCCCGTCGGTCACCGCCACCAGCACGGCGACGAGGTCCGCCGTGATCGCATCCTGAGCCGTCACCGTTTTCTGCGGCCGCTTGTTCACCTTCGACATCCGGATCCGTCGGTCCTATTTGTCATCCTCACCCTTCGCCGCCGGCGTGAACGCGCAATGATCCGGCTTCAGGTCGATCAGCGGCGTCTCGTCGAGACAGTCGAGACCGCGCACCAGCACGGTGTTGCCTTCCAACGCGACGAAGCGGACGGTCGACACGCCGATCGGATTGGGACGCACCGGCGAGCGCAGCGCGAAGGTGCCCCGGGTCTCGCCGTCATGATGGCGCGGGCTCTGCTTGACGATATCCCGGCGCGCCCGGTTGAGCCAGTACAGCACCTGGAGATGGCTGAAACGATCGATGCCCTGCAGCGCCGGCACCCAGGGCTCGAAGATCTCGAGCCGGCACACCGGCCCCTCGAAGCTGCCCTGCCGCGGCGTCTCGAGCCGCGAGGTCCAGGGCGTGCGGATGCGGCCGATGAAATACAGCGTGGCGTCGCGCGGCTGTGGCGCGTCGACGGCAACTTCTCCCGGACGGAGATCGGAATCAGTGGTCATTGCGGAGTCCTTGGGTCTTCCCGGCAATCTATCCGAACCTCGGCTCACCGCAATTGCGGTCGCGCAAGATCGCGCAACTCAGCCGAGCCACCATTTGCCGGCCAGCATCGCGGCTTCGCCGCAGACGACACCGGCAAAGATCGAGCGGCGGCTCGCCATGAAGGCCGCAAGGCCGGCAACGACGGCACCGTAGCGCAGCCCCCAAGGCACGCTGGCGAGCGCGCCCGGCGGCTGCACCAGGATCTGGGCGATGACCCCCGCCAAGATGGCGGTCGCGACCGCCTTGACCCACATCAGCAGGTCCGAGCCCTCGTCGAGCCCGCTGCCGAACCAAAGTCCGAGCAGGCGCCAGATCTGGTTGGGGATCACGCCCGCCACCAGCAGCACCACGAGCGCATGCCAATCGCCGATGAAGTCGCTCATGCCAGCCCCCGCCGCTCGCGCCATTTGTGCGCGCCGAACGCGAGCGTTCCGGCGACGACGCCGCTGACCAGGATGTCGACGCCGCTGTCGAGCTGGGCGGCCAGAGGATACAGCACGAGGCCGAGACCGAGCGCGAGCACGTCGGCAAGCTCCCTGGCGTTGCGCAGGGTCGAGAACAGGAAGGCCAGCGGCGTCAGCAAGAGCACCGCGGCGCCGAAGGTCTGCGACAGATTGGCGGCGAGAAGATACCCGATGATGGTCGCGATCAGCGCAATCCCCATCAGGCCGCTGCCGAGCCCATGCACGAAGGCGATGCGGCGATCGCGCGGCACATGCGGCAGGAAGCGATAGCATTCGACCCACAGGGTCACGGCGGTGAAATGGGCGATCAGCACCAGGTGCCGCCGCTTGGTCTGCGGCGAGCGGATCAGGGGCAGCACCGCCACCACCATCGGAAACAGCCGGATCGCGCTCATCGTGACCGCGATCGCCGATTGCAGAATGGTCTGGCCGGAGCCGAGCGTGGAGACCAGGATGATCTGCGCTGGACCGGCCCAAACCAGCACCGTGCTCAGGATCGCCCAGAGCATGCTGAAACGGGTATCGTGGGCGAGCGCGCCGATGCCGATGAAGGTGACGAACAGCACCAGTGACAGGATGGTCGCTGACGTCGCGCGCAGCCCCCAGCCGAAGGCGCGCAGTGAACCATGCCATTGCGGCGAATCGAGCGGAGGAAGTGTCACGAGCGGCCTAGCGGAACGAACCGCGATAAGGCTGGTGAAAGCCGCTCGCGTCAACCGCCATCAGGCGCGCGCGGGTCTGCGTCCGGCGCAGCCATCCCCCACACGCAGCGCTGAGGCAGCTCTATCCGGAGCGATTGCGCAGCACGAAGCAGGCACCGCCGGCCTCGCGGATCCGACTGCAGAGCGCGTCGGCCTCGGCCCGTGTCTCGGCGCCGATCCGCACCTGGTAGAAGGCGCGGTTGCCGCGCGAGCGCATCACCGACGACAGCAGGCTCGGGTCGCGGTCGCCGATGACCGGGCCAAGCCCCTTGATCGCCCGCGAATACATCGCGAGCGCCTTGTTGCGGTCGAAGCCTGCAGCCAGTTGGACGCCCCATGGTTTCGCGGCCGACAGCGCCACATGCTGCTCGAGCTCCGTGACGAACGGATTCGGCGCGCGCTTCAACATCGCCATCAGCTGACGACACGAGGTCGGCGGCGGGCTTGGCGGCGTCTTGCCGCCGTTACCGGCGGCCGCCCACTCATCGATCGTGGCTCCCGTGATGGCCGAGACGTAGTTGCGGGTCTCCCAGGGCATCTGCCCCTTGCCGGCGAGCCAGTCCTGCACCCGGCGCGGCCCCGCATTGTAGGCCGCCGCCGCGAGCCCGAGATTGCCGAACTGGTCGCGCAGCTCGGCCAGGAACTGCGCCGACTTCGGCAGCGCCTGAACCGGATCGAACGGATCGAGCAACTGGCGCTCGTTCGCCGTGCCCGGCATGAACTGCGCGATTCCCTGCGCGCGCTGGCCGTTGCGCGTGACCGGCCCGACTGCATCGCTCTGGAAGCGGCTCTCCTGCCAGATCACGCGAGCGAAGAATTCGAGCGGCAGATCATTCGCCTTGGCTGCGGATTCGATCATCAGGCAGATCGCCTCGCGCGTACCGCTCTCCTTGGCCTCCTCGGACTTGTTCTCCGAGCCCTCTGCCGCAGCGTCTGCCGGCTTGGCAGCCTCCTGCGGCGAATCCTGCCGGGCGCCGTCCTTCGGATCAGCCGGCACGGCAGCGTCACGGTCGGAGGCCTGCTCCGCCGCCACGCCGGACAAGGGCATGGTCAGCATCAAGGCAAGGCCGAGACAGGCAATGCGAGCAACCGAAACCATGGAAAGCATCGTGAGCGCGGTGCAATGGTTGAATTCTGCCGACAGACAAAGCCGAAGACCATGCGGGGTTCCACCGCGCGGCGCCTTGACACAGCGAACGAGCCGGCTAGCAATCCCCGAGTGCCGCAGGGAGCGCGAGGGATGACCGCACCGACCGACGACAGACTCGGCTTCGCGCCCGAAAGCGATGCGCCATTGTCCTACATGGCGCGCACGCGCGACTACTATCTCGCGATCGGCTATGACACGCCCTATCGCTGGGCTCACTACACGTCGGCGCCGTTCCATCCCTTGCGCAAGCCGCTCGCGCAGTCGCGCATCACCATTGTCACCACGGCCGCGCCTTTCGATCCCGCCAAAGGCGATCAAGGCCCCGGCGCGCCCTATAACGGCGGCGCCAAGTTCTACTCCGTCTATGACGGCGACACGTCGGCGCAGCACGACCTGCGCATTTCCCACATCGCCTATGATCGCGCGCACACCTCGGCCGAGGATTCCGGCACCTGGTTTCCGCTACCACAGCTCCTAAGGCTGGCAGGTGAAGGCCGCATCGGCGCGGTCGGACCGCGCTTCTTCGGCGCGCCGACCAATCGCAGCCACCGCGTCACGATCGAGACCGATGCGCCAGAGATTCTCGCGCGCTGCCGCGCCGACGAGATCGACGCCGTCGTGCTGGTGCCGAACTGTCCGGTGTGCCACCAGACCGTGAGCCTGGTGGCACGGCATCTCGAAGCGAACGGCGTCGCGACCGTCGTCATGGGCTGCGCCAAGGACATCGTCGAGCATGCCGCCGCGCCGCGCTTCCTGTTCTCGGATTTTCCGCTGGGCAATTCCGCCGGCAAGCCGCACGACGCGGCCTCGCAGGCCTTCACGCTCGAGTTGGCTTTGCGTGTCCTCGAGAGTTCACCAGCCGCACGCACGACCGTGCAATCGCCCTTGCACTGGAGCGACGATCACGGCTGGAAGCGCGACTACAGCAATCCCGCCATGCTCGCGCCGGACGAGCTGGCACGGCGGCGCGCCGAGTTCGATGCGCAGAAGGCGATCGCGCGGCAGGTTCGTGAGACATCAGGCTAGATACATTGAGCTAGCTCGACATCATCGGAATCGAACAGCCTATTTTCCTTCAGCCTTCGGCTCGGGCCTTTGAAACTGGATATTGCACTTCTTCGCTATCGATGCCTGCTCGATGGCAACCATCTGCCCCTTCATGTTGCCCAACTCTGCAGCAGTCTGCTTATCTCCTCCGACCAAAAATGCTGCTGGCCAGAAGATCACGACGGCAGCCGTGGTCGCAATCGTGTCATTTGTCCGCTGCTTGTCTTGGGCCCCCGAAAGCACGGCAGCGCGGGAAGAGACACTCTGGGCCTCCATAGCAAGCTGCTGGCAGGTGTAGGACTGATAGATCATTGGGGAGACATAGCTCGGGGTGATGTCGGCCGAACTCGAAGCACAGGCGCCAAGAAGCAAAGCACCCAAAAGACCGATATTGCGCCACGCTACGAACATGATTCTCCCCCCTTGCCCACGAAATCGTGAAGCAATCAGAGGGCGAACGCAAGTCGTCCGGGCCAATCACCGATGCGATTGTGCCAGAAAATTTCGAGGATGAAGGCAGCCGTCCCGGTATCGGCGCAGAATGGCGGCGATCTGGATTGATCGCAGCCCATCAAATGTCGCGCGGACGGTATAGGAGCACGTCGAGCGCCGGTCGAGCCACTCCGACTCTACGGTCGCGGTGCGGGACCGTCAGCCAGCCGCCGATGGCGCCTCGCCGGGAGTGACCGTGTCGACCGGCAACGCGAACTGCTCGACCCGGTTGAGCGGCTTCTTGTTGAGCAGCAGCCGGGTGACGTCGGGGCGCGAATAGTGTCCCGCCGGATCGGCGGCATTCTTGGCGATGCCGATCATGCCCAAATCGATCTCGGCGATCAGCAGGCCTTCCTGCTCCGGCGGCAGCTTCTCGGCGAGCGACGAGCCATCCGGACCAAAGATCGCGGCGTGGCCGCCGCCGACATGCAGCAGCGCGTGCTTGTCGGGCCGGTCACACAGTTCGTCGATCATCGCCTGCGAGACGGTGGCGCACGGCGCCAGCACGAAGCACGAGCCCTCGACCGCATAGACGCGCGAGGCGGCGTTGTTGACCTCGGCGCCGAGCGCCGGCGCGAACGGATCGTACAGCGAGAAGCTCGGCCACGCGGCGACATGCACCTGCTCGTTCTGCGCGTACATTGCATATTTCGACAGCGGCTGCAGATGCTCCCAGCAGCACAGCGCACCGATCCGGCCGATGTCGGGACGATCATGCACAGCAAGGTCGCTGCCGTCGCCCTCACCGTAGACGGTACGCTCGGCATGGGTCGGCCGCAGCTTGCGGCGCCTGGCAATGGTCTCGCCGTCCGGGCCGATCAGCCATTGCGCGATGTAGAGGCTGCCGCCGTCGCGCTCGGAGAGTCCCAGTACGGCCGTCAGCCCGGCCTTGCGCACGGCAGCCCGCAGCGCTTCGGCCTGCGGGCTGTCATAGGCCAGCGAGTTGTCGAAATAGCGCTGCACGAAGCCGCGACCGATGCCCCAGGCCGGCGAGTCCATCCAGATGTGCCAGGGATAGCCGGGGATGAAGACCTCCGGAAACGCGATCAGCTTGGCGCCCTTGTCGGCCGCCTCCTCGATCAGGGCGATGGTCTTCTTGATCGAGGCGTCCAGGTCGAGCCAGGCCGGTGCCGCCTGCACCACCGCCACCTTGTATTTCGGATGTGCCAGTCCCATCGCTGCTGCTCCCTGATGCCGTGCGCGGCGGTGGCGCCGCGACCGGGCCAACTATTGACGCCAGCCGGCTTTCGCGCTCGTCTGCCAGGGAACGAAAATTCGACTGCGGCCGAGACGAAGACCCCAGCCGGCCCGGAATTTGCTGCATTGCCACAGATCAAGCCGGCACAGGTGCAGGGGGAGACGGAGCGATGCCGATCCTGTTCACCACCGACGGAAGCCCGGGCCACCGCCGGCTGGCGCGGTGGCAGGACATCGTCTGCGACGTCTATGTCGGGCTCGATTGCACGTCCGATCTCGGCAGCGCGTTTCGCGGCTCGGTGACCCATACCGCGTTGGGACGGGCTGTCTGCTCCGAGGTTGCCTCGGACCGGCAGCGCGTGCACCGGACCTCGCAGCGGATCTCTCGGGCGGATGCCGACTTCGTTCTCGTCGCATTCGGACGTGAGGGAATCGGCGGCGTCGTCCAGGATGGCCGCGACACCGTGATCCGGCCCGGCGAGTTCGCGATCTACGACACGACCCGCCCCTATGAGCTGCAGTTCGACGCCGCGTTCAAGCAGATCGTGTTCAAGCTCCCGCGCGAGATGCTGCAGCGCCGGATCGGCCCGACGGAGACCGTGACGGCGATCAGCTTCGGCCCCGACAGCCCGCTCCAGCCCCTTGCCCATGAGTTCATCGTCAGGCTTTGCGAACGCGCCGAGCACATCGGCCCCGAGCATGCCGAACCTCTGGCCAACCAGGCCGCCGACCTGCTCGCCATGACCTTGGCCGAGCGGCTGCGCGCACAACCCCTGCCCGCCTCGAGCCATCGCGCAACGCTGCTCTATCGGATCAAGGCGCACATCCGCACCCGACTATCCGACGCCGGCCTCTCACTGCCGGAGATCGCACGCGAGCTCGGGCTATCGACGCGCTACGTCAATGATCTGTTCTCGGACGAGGAGACGTCGTTCCAACGCTTCGTGCTGGCCGAGCGGCTCAAGCAGTGCCGGCGCGATCTCGGCTCGCCGATGCTGGCGCATCGTCAGATCAGCGAGATCGCGTTTTGCTGGGGCTTCAATGACCTCTCGCATTTCGGCCGCGTGTTCCGCGAGCAGTTCGGCCTGTCGCCACGCGAGTGGCGGCGCAGCGCCGCGAAGCGCTAAGCTGGCCGCAACGCGCCCGCCTCACGCGCCTCGTGGCACTGTTCGCGCCCTCGGCTTGTGCGAGGTGGCGCCCGGCCGTCAGCGCGGCGGATCGGCGCGCAAGGCATCGACCAGCCAGTCACGAAAGGCAAGCATGCCGGACGTCGGTTCTTTCGACTTCAACCAGGTCAGCCAATAAGAACCGGCGGCGACCCCAGCCGCAAACGGCCGGACCAGCCGACCCGTCTCGAGCTCGCAGTTGAACATGGCGATCGGAACCAGGCCAACGCCGACGCCGCGCGCGGCCGCTTCGGCCATCGCGACGGAGCTGTCGAAGATCGGCCCCTGGATCATCGGGCATGGAGCGCCCGCGACTGCAAACCATAATGGCCATTCCTCGGAGCGATACGACCGCAGGAGATTTTCGTCCGCGAGGTCCGACGGCGCGCGCAGACGACTCGCGACATCGGGATGACAGACGGGCGACAGCGGGGCAGACATCAGATGGATGGCCTCAGTGCCGTGCCAGGATCCGTCGCCGAAGCGAAGCGCGATGTCGAGCCCGTCTCCAGCGATATCGATGCGGTTGTTGTTGGTGAGGAGGCGCAGGTCGATATGGGGGTGCGCATCTCGAAAACCGTCGAGACGTTGCAACAGCCATCCCGTTGCAAAGGTGCCGACACAGCCGACGGTCACGACCTCGCGGGTTCCCTTCGCTTCGATGCGATCGATCGCGCCGCTGATGCGACTGAACGCATCGTTGAGGACGGGAAACAGAGCCAGGGCTTCGTCAGTCAACGTGAGGCCACGCGGCAGGCGCCGGAACAGGTGAGCGCCCAACATCTGCTCGAGCTGTTTCACCTGGTGACTGATCGCGGTCTGCGTGACCCTGAGCTCCAAGCCTGCCTTGGTGAAGCTCAGATGCCGGGCGGATGCTTCGAAGGCCCGCAAGGCGTTCAAAGGGAGATGGCTGCGGATAGGCATGATGACCAAGTTCTGCTCATGGCTCGACGAATAAATGATCGTTTGTCAGTCGTCACCTCGTTCGGCAGGTTCGCGCAGTCACTGGAGAATGAACATGCTGACGAGACGGCATCTGGGTTTTGGAATCCTCGGGATGGCGGCTGCGGCGAGCGGGCTGCCATCACCTGCGGCGAAGGCGGCGGCCGACCGAAGGGCGCATCTGGAAGGGGACTCGCCCGCATCGAGCGCGAGAGTCTCGGACGGCTCGGCATCGCCGTCCTCGACTCCGAGAGCGGGTTCGAGGCGGGCCTGCGCTCGGCCGAGCGCTTTCCGATGTGCAGCACGTTCAAGTGTCTGGCTTCCGCGGCTGTCCTGAAGCGCGTCGACGCCGGCGAACTGCATCTCGACACGCGCGTCCCGTTCGAGGCGAAGGATCTCGTAACATATTCGCCGGTGACCAAGGAGCACGTCGGCCGCGGCATGACACTCGCCGAGCTCTGCGAAGCTGCGCTCACCCAGAGCGACAACACCGCGGGAAATCTCCTGTTGCGGCAGATCGGCGGTCCTGCGGGTCTGACGCGTTTTGCCCGATCGATCGGCGACGAGATCAGCCGCCTGGACCGCTGGGAAATTGAGCTCAACGAGGCGCTGGCCGACGACCCTCGCGACACGACCAGTCCGGCCGCCATGCTACAGAACCTGCGCCGCGTGCTCCTTGGCGAGGTTTTGTCGACGAATATGCGCCAGCGATTGACGGACTGGATGATCGCCAACAAGACTGGCGACACTCGGCTTCGCGCCGGTGTGCCGCGTGACTGGCGCGTCGCCGACAAGACGGGCGCTGGGGACCGCGGCACGACCAACGACATCGGCATTCTCTGGCCCCCGGGCCGCAAACCGGTTCTGGTCACGGCCTATCTGACTGGTTCACAGGCGTCTCCCGAGGATCGCAACGCAACGATCGCGAAAGTCGCGCGGGCGGTTGCAGACGTCGTGATGGGACAGGCTGGGTAGTTCGAGCATCCGGCTTCCGAGCCCCTCCGGAAGCCGGACATCAGACCCAAGATGTTCGCCATGGCGGCGCAACGATTGGGCAGGCTAAGCTGCGGCCGGCCCACGTCATCGGAATGTGCGGCCGCTGCCGGGATCGATCCGATGCGCCGCTTTGCCATGAAGGCCCTGTTCTCCCTGCTGACCTTGCAGCGGGACGACGAGACACAGCTGCGCTGGGACCGGATCGTCCTGATCGGCTCGACCCTGGTGACGATCGGGCTGATCGCCCTATATGCCTATAGCAAGGCCGAGGGCCGCTGGTAGCCGGGCGCAAGACACGCGAGAACGAGTTCATGAGACGACGAATGGGGTCCGCCTGCCTGCTGCTGGCGTTCGCCTCGACCGCCAGCCATGCGCTGGACAGCGAGCAGAAGCGTGGAAAAGCGCTCTTGCAAAGCCTTTGCAGCCGATGCCATGCGGTAGGTCTCACAGGCGCCAGCCGGCACCCCGACGCGCCCCCGTTCAGGACCTTCGGTGACAGCAAGCTCTACGACGAGGATTTCGCCCAGCGGCTGCAGGCCGGCCTGTCGACCATTCACAAGGACATGCCGAGCTTCCAGTTCGATCGGCCCGAGGCAGAGGCCGCGGTCAATTACCTCAAGGCGATCCAGGTCCGCCCCAAACGGCGGTGACGCGCCGGCGCGCTCCGCTGGCGTGGAACGGGACTTGTACGGCCCGGTTGCCCGTTCCCGTTCATTGTCCGCGGCCCGGCTGCGACCGGAGCCCGCATGATGACGCCGACGACCACGGGTCTGCACGCCGACGGACTGCCGCTGCCGCAGCGTACCTGGGCGATCGTGACGATCGCCCTGGGCATCGTGCTGGCCGTGATCGACGGCGCCATCGCCAATGTGGCGCTGCCGACGATCGCCCGCGACCTCCATGCGAGTCCTGCTTTTTCGATCTGGATCGTCAACGGCTATCAGCTCGCGGTGACGATCTCGCTGCTGCCACTGGCCTCGCTCGGCGAGATCATCGGCTATCGGCGGGTCTATCTCGCCGGCCTCGTGCTGTTCACGGCTGCCTCCGCCTTCTGTGCGCTGGCCGACAGCCTGCTGCTGCTGACGCTCGCGCGCATCCTGCAGGGCTTTGGCGCCGCCGGCATCCTCAGCGTCAACTCGGCGCTGGTGCGTTTCACCTATCCGCACGCTCTGCTCGGCCGCGGCATCGGCATCAATGCGATGGTGGTCGCGGTCTCCGCCGCGCTCGGTCCGACCATCGCCGCCGGCATCCTCGCCGTCGGCAGCTGGCCGTGGCTGTTCGCGATCAACGTGCCGCTCGGCATCGTCACCTTCGTCTTCGGCTTCCGCTTCCTGCCGCATACGCCGCGCGCGCCGCACATGTTCGATTGGCAGAGCGCGGCGCTGAGCGCAGTCGCCTTCGGCTTCCTGATCGCCGCCGTGGACAGCCTCGGCCATGGCGAGGCGCTGGTGACCTGCGTGATCGAGTTCGTCGTCGCCGTCACGGCCGGCGTGTGGCTGGTCTGGCGCCAGACCCACATGGCCTCGCCGCTGCTGCCGGTCGACCTGCTGCGCATTCCGGTGTTCGCGCTGTCGATCGCGACCTCGATCTCGTCGTTCTGCGGCCAGATGCTCGCCTTCGTCGCGATCCCCTTCTATCTCGAAAGCCATTTCGGCTATTCGCCGGTGCAGATGGGCCTGCTGATCACGCCGTGGCCGATTGCGGTCGGCCTGACGGCGCCGATTGCGGGGCGGCTGGTCGAGCGCGTGCCGGCCGGGCTGCTCGGTGGCATCGGTCTCGTCATCTTCGCATGCGGGCTCGGTGCGCTCGGCCTGCTGCCGCGCGAGCCGTCGGCATGGGATGTCGTCTGGCGCATGGCGCTGGCCGGCTGCGGCTTCGGCCTGTTCCAGACGCCGAACAACCGCACCATGATCGCCGCTGCGCCACGCGAGCGCGCCGGCGGCGCCAGCGGCATGCTCGGCACGGCGCGCCTGCTCGGCCAGACCACGGGCGCCGCCCTGGTCGCGATGTTCCTCGCGATCGACGCGACCGACGGCACGCGGCTGTCGCTCTTGACCGGGGTCGGTTTCGCGCTGGTCGGCGCGTTCCTGAGCATGCTCAGGCTGTCGCCGGCCGGCGCGCGCGGCGCCGAGCGCGTCCGCGTCCAGGACGGCCAGCGGCTGAAGGGGGAGTAACGGTCGATGAGCGAAGTGTTCATTCGAGGCGATGATTCAGAGAACCTGGAGACGTTCGCTCTCTACCTCTTCAGCCGCCTGAATGTGAGGTTCGTGGAAATTCGCGAGAGTTCGTTCTACGTGAACAACACCTACATCGTTGGTGAAGCACTGGGCATGATGGTCAAATTGTCGCTAGCCGACGATACGGAATTCAACGACTATCGATACTGGCTCACCTTCAGCGCTCCTAGCGGCCTGTCAGAAGGCGGCCACGGCAGTCTCGACGGTGTTGCTGAGTTGGTCGCAGGTGTGTTGGCATTGGAGGGCTTGGAGACGGCCCGTTCGCTCGGAGGCGGGCTGCGAATCGGTGAGCCGAAGAGGCTCTACAGGAGAGAGGTCCGAAGCGACGGCCCGGGCTACGTTTTGCGAACATCGGAAGCATAGCCCGTGCCGACGGTCGATTGGACGATGCTGGCCCTGCTCGCCCTCGCCGCCTTCGGCTCGGGCATCGTCAATGCGCTGGCCGGCGGCGGCGCGTTCCTGACCTTCCCGACGCTGCTCGCCGCCGGCATTCCCGCGATTGACGCCAACGCTTCCAGCACGGTCGCGCTCTGCCCCGGCCAGTTCGTCAGCGCTTGGGCCTCCCGTGAGATCTTGAACGACGCAAAGGCGCCCTGGCGCCACGACCTCGTGCGGCTGTCGATCATCAGCCTGCTCGGTGGCACGCTCGGCGCCGTGCTGCTCTTGGTCACACCGTCGACCGCCTTCAGCCGGCTCGTGCCTTGGCTTTTACTGTTCGCCACGAGCGTGTTTGCATTCGGCATGCGTTTTACGCCGAAGGATGGCGCTCGCTGGTTCGGGCCGCGGACCATCCAGGCGGTGCAGTTCGTGATCGCGATCTATGGCGGCTACTTCGGCGGCGGCATCGGCATCCTGATGCTGGCGGCCCTGGTGTTCTACGGCATGCGCGACATTCGCGCCATGAACGGCATGAAGGTGCTGCTCGCTGCGCTCATGAATATGACGGCCTCCGCCATCTTTGCGTTCTCAGGCCGCGTGCATTGGCTGGAGACGCTGACGATGATGGGCGCTGCCATGATCGGCGGCTTCGTCGGCGCGCGGCTTGGCCAGATCATCCCGCCGGCCCATGTGCGCCGCTTCATCATTGCCGTCGGCTGCGGCCTGACGGTGTATTTCTTCGTCAAGCCGGCCTGAGCCGGACGTCGCATCAAAGAACCTCGCGTCAAACGAAAAAGGCCGGCGCGATGGCCGACCTTTCGTAGTGATCTCGTCGCGTCAGGCCTACGCCTTGACCAGCGGTCCCTTCGGCGCCGGCCCCTTCGAGCCGCCGCCGGACTTCGGCTTGCGCTTGCGCGCGGCCGGAACTTCGGACTTCGGCGTGACCGGGCCCTCGACGAACTCGAAGCCGATCTTCTCCTCGACGCCGGATTCGTCCTTGACGAGGACGACACGGACGTGACCGCCGCCCTTCAGCTTGCCGAACAGCACCTCGTCGGCCAGCGGCTTCTTGATGTGCTCCTGGATCACACGGCCCATCGGCCGCGCGCCCATCTGCTCGTCATAGCCGTGCTGGATCAGCCAGGCCTTGGCCGGTTCCGACAGCTCGATCGTGACGTCGCGGTCGGCGAGCTGGGCCTCGAGCTGCAGCACGAACTTCTCAACGACCATTCCGATCACCTCGACGTTGAGGTGCGCGAACGAGACGATGGAGTCGAGCCGATTGCGGAATTCCGGCGCGAACTGCCTGTTGATCGCCTCGTGGTCGTCACCTTCCCGCTTCGAGCGATGGAAGCCGAACGCCTGCTTGGCCATGTCAGCCGCGCCTGCATTCGTGGTCATGATCAGGATCACGTTGCGGAAGTTGACCTGCTTGCCGTTGTGGTCGGTGAGCCGGCCGTGATCCATGATCTGCAACAGCACATTGTACAGGTCCGGATGCGCCTTCTCGATCTCGTCCAGCAGCACCACGCAGTGCGGATGCTGGTCGACGCCATCGGTCAGGAGGCCGCCCTGGTCGAAGCCGACATAGCCAGGAGGCGCGCCGATCAGGCGCGACACCGTGTGCCGCTCCATGTACTCCGACATGTCGAAGCGAAGCAGCTCGACGCCCAGGGTCGAGGCGAGCTGCTTGGCGACCTCGGTCTTGCCGACGCCGGTCGGACCCGAGAACAGATAGCAGCCGATCGGCTTCTCCGGCTCGCGCAGGCCGGCACGGGCCAGCTTGATCGAGGCCGACAGCGAATCGATCGCCTTGTCCTGGCCGAACACCACGCGCTTGAGGGTCTGCTCGAGATGCTTGAGCACCTCGGCATCGTCCTTCGACACACTCTTCGGCGGAATCCGCGCCATCGTGGCGATCGTGGTCTCGATCTCCTTGATGCCGATCGTCTTCTTGCGCTTGTTCTCTGCCAGCAGCATCTGCGCCGCGCCGGATTCGTCGATCACGTCGATCGCCTTGTCCGGCAGCTTGCGGTCATGGATGTAGCGCGACGATAACTGCACCGCGGCCTCGATGGCCTCGTTGGTGTATTTCAGCCGGTGATAGTCCTCGAAGTACGGCTTCAGCCCCTTCAGGATCGCGATCGCATCCTCGACCGACGGCTCGTTGACGTCGATCTTCTGGAACCGGCGCACCAGCGCGCGGTCCTTCTCGAAATGCTGGCGATACTCCTTGTAGGTCGTCGAGCCCATGCAGCGGATCGAGCCCGAGGCCAGCGCCGGCTTGAGCAGGTTGGACGCATCCATCGCGCCGCCCGACGTCGCACCGGCACCGATCACGGTGTGGATCTCGTCGATGAACAGGATCGCGTTCGGATGCGCCTCGAGTTCCTTGAGCACCTGCTTCAGGCGCTCCTCGAAGTCGCCGCGATAGCGCGTGCCCGCGAGCAAGGTGCCCATGTCGAGCGAGAACACGGTCGCGGCCGACAGCACCTCCGGAACCTCGCTGTCGACGATGCGCTTGGCGAGGCCCTCGGCGATCGCCGTCTTGCCGACGCCGGCTTCGCCGACGAACAGCGGGTTGTTCTTCTGGCGCCGGCACAGCACCTGGATGGCGCGGTTGATCTCGGAGTTTCGGCCGATCACCGGATCGATCTTGCCGTCACGCGCCTTCTTGTTGAGATTGACGCAATAGGTTTCCAGCGCCTCGCCCTTTTTCTTGGAGTCCTCGTTGCCCTTGGCTTCGGTCTCCTCGTCGACGCCGCGAACCGGGCGCGCTTCGGAGACACCAGGGCGCTTGGCGATGCCGTGGCTGATGTAGTTCACGGCATCGTAACGCGTCATGTCCTGCTCCTGCAGGAAGTACGCGGCGTGGCTCTCACGCTCGGCGAAGATCGCGATCAGCACGTTGGCGCCGGTGACCTCTTCGCGGCCCGACGACTGAACGTGGATCACGGCGCGCTGGATCACGCGCTGGAAACCTGCGGTCGGCTTGGCGTCGTCGCTGCCGTCCGTGACCAGATTTTCGAACTCGGTTTCGAGGTAGTTCACGAGACTGCCGCGCAGCTTGTCGAGGTCGACGCTGCATGCGCGCATCACGGCCGCTGCATCGGAGTCATCGATCAAGGACAGAAGGAGGTGTTCCAGTGTCGCGTATTGATGATGACGCTCGTTGGCGATCGCCAGCGCACGATGCAGGGATTGTTCAAGGCTTTGAGAAAAAGTCGGCATGCGCGTCCTCTGTGGCCCCTTGCCATCATGATCGCCGCCGCCCGGTCAGGCAACAACAACCTTCGTCAAATATAGTTATAACCGAGTGCGACAAAAGACCGGCCGAGCCGCTCGATTACGGGTTCACCGGATCGTCAATGCAAAACCCGTTCCGATTGCGGCAAATCCGGCTGCGACAACCGAACGGCGCACGCCGCCGAGCGGGGAGAGATAAGGACCAGAGCGGCCGTAATTCTTCGGACGAGAAGTGAAACCTGCCCGGATTGCGCTGACCCCGTCTGCAGCAATTTGCGGCTTTCGATGACCCTTCGTCCGATGCCGATTCGCGGTGATCAATCGGGCAGCGCCCCAGCCCCCGCCCCTGGCCAGCAGATGCGCGCGTCGGCGGCTCCCTTCGCGGAGGGAGCCGGCTATTTCTTCTCCATCACACACTGCAACGGGTGCTGGTGCTTGCGGGCGAAGTCCATCACCTGCGTCACCTTGGTCTCGGCGATCTCGTAGGTGAAGACGCCGCACTCCCCGATGCCGTGATGATGCACGTGGAGCATGATCTTGGTCGCGGCCTCGACGTCCTTGTTGAAGAACTTCTCCAGGACGTGAACGACGAACTCCATCGGCGTGTAATCGTCGTTCAGGATCAGGACGCGGTAGAGGTTGGGGCGCTTGGTCTTCGGCTTGACCTTGGTGATCACGGACGTGACCGGGCCACCGGTGCCACCGGACTTGTTGTCGTTATTGCTCATCCTGGGCGCGGATCGGTTCAATCTGGAAGTTGGCTGCGACATCTTGCACGCGTTAGATATGGCTGCGAGGCTCCCAATAAAGAGTTTCCCTCGGCGCGTTGCTCTCAATAAGGGGTGCCCCCCGACCTGTCCCCTGCCGGGCCGCTTTCCGCCACCCGGTCCTGCTTTCCAGATCGCCTGTCCCAGCCGACCGGTCCGGTCGGACCGACACCGGGAATATGGGTCAGCGCCCGGTTTGCCGCAAGCGCAGGCCCGGGACGGACCGACGCTCCGGCAGGACCGATTCCCTGCCCCGGCGATGAGGCGCAAGGTTAATCAAACCGGTCGCATTTTACAAAGCCCATTCAGCGGGCATTGACAGGGAACCAGCCCGGTTGCGGGCGCGGCGCCACGCTGCGGGCATTGGCCCGGTGTTTCGCGGTTTCGATTTACCCGTCCTTGACGAAGCCGAACCGAAAACACCTGCAGAAAACCATAATTGGTGAGCGACATGACCGATGTCTCCTTCATTCGACTCTGCCGCCGCGCCGTCCGACGGTTCGCCTGCGACCGCGGTGGCAATATCTCCATGCTGTTCGCCATCGCGCTCGTCCCCATCCTGGCCTTCGTCGGGGCAGGCGTCGACTACAGCCGGCTGAACGCCGCGCGGTCGTCGATGCAGGCGGCGCTCGACTCCACCTCGCTGATGCTGTCGCGCGACCTGGCGCAGGGCACGATCAGCGCAGCCGACATCGGAACCAAGGCAAGCGCCTATTTCAAGGCGCTCTACACCAGCACGGACGCACAGAACGTCACCGTGACGGCCAGCTATACCGCCTCGACCAGCTCGTCGGCCTCCAACATCCAATTGTCGGCCAACGGTCAGATCGTCACCCAGTTCATGAAGATTGCCGGCTTTCCGACCATGGACTTCGGCGCCAAAACGACATCGACCTGGGGCGACGTGAAGATGCGGGTGGCGCTCGCGCTCGACAATACCGGCTCGATGGCATCCAGCGGCAAGATGTCCGCGCTGCAGAACGCCGTGGCCGGCAGCGGCGGGCTGATCGACCAGCTCAGCGCGCTGGCCAAGACCCCGGGCGACGTCTACATCTCGGTCGTTCCATTCGCCAAGGTCGTGAACGTCGGCGCCAGCAATTACGCCAAGGACTGGATCGACTGGACCGACTGGCAGAATCCGCCCACGATCCAGCCTGCCAATGGCTCCTATCAGGCCGCAATCCCGAACGGCAGCTACACGCAATCGCAATGGGACATGGTGGGACCGGGATCCTCCTGTCCGTTCAAGTCCGGCAACGGCTTTCCCTACTTCTCCTGCACCAGCGACCCGGCGACCGGGAGTTCGAGCGCCTCGCGGATACCGACGAGTGGGAGCTACACGGGCTACATCTGCCCGGGCTACGATTCCGCCTCGCACAGCTATTACAACGGCTGCTGGAACAGCGTTCAGACCAGCACGCGGGTGAACTGGTGCACCGGCAGCTATTGCAGTTGCCCGACCAGCGGCAGCAATCTTCCGAACAACACGTGTAGTTGCACGGGAAGCGGATCCAGCACGGTGTGCAAGGTCAACACCTTCACCCACACCTGGGTCGCCAACACCAAGAGCACCTGGACCGGATGCGTCGCCGACCGCACCCAGCCGAACGACGCAAATGCCGTGTCACCGGCGACCTCCGACGTGACGACGCTGTTCCCGGCCAACCAGCACATGGAGAACAACATCCAGTACTGCAGCAGCACGGCCTCCACGAAACTCGCGGAAATCGTGCCGCTCAGCTACAACTGGAGCTCGCTGAAGAGCGCCGTCAACGCCATGCAGCCGACCGGCGGCACCAACCAGGCGATCGGACTTGCCTGGGCCGTGCAGTCGCTGATTCCGAACGGCGTGCTGGGCGCGCCGGCGGAGGACGTCAACACCACCTATAACCGTGTCATCATCCTGCTGTCGGACGGCCTGAACACCGAGGACCGCTGGCCCGAATACGGCAACGGCTCGTCGCAAGCCTCGGGCAACCCGATCGACGCGCGCCAGGCCCTGCTCTGCTCGAACCTGAAGGACACCAAGGATTCGAAGGGCAACGCGATGTACACGATCTACACGATCCAGGTGAACACGAGCTCGCCCGCCGATCCGACCTCGGCCGTGCTGCAGAACTGCGCCAGCAGTCCCGACAAGTTCTACATGCTGACGAGCTCGAGCCAGATCGTGACCACGTTCAACTCGATCGGCACCGCATTGTCGAAGCTGCGGGTCGCCAAATAACAGAAGCGCCGGGCACCGACAGCGCTCCACCTTCAGCCAACAAAAAAGCCCGGCGCAAGCCGGGCTTTGTGCTCCCTGCAGGCGCGAACGGTCAGTGCGCGGCCGGCGGGGTGAACTTGGCGGCGATGCCTTCCAGCGGCTTGAACGCCTGCTTGGCGAGATCCGAATACAGCCCGGCGATCTTCTGCGAATCGGCGACGAAGGTCTCGTAGGCCGACTTGGCGAACTCGGTCTGCACCTCGAGCACCTTATCGAGCGACTTCACGCCCTGGAGCTTCTCGACGAACGACTTGGTGTCCTCGAACGACTTCTTGGTGTAGTCGCCATACGCGGTGGCGATGGCCTGAAGGCCGTTCTGCACGGTGGTCGCGGAGTTCACGACGGTCTCGAACTGCTCTTTGCCGTAGTTCTGAAAGTCTTCAACCTTAAACATGTGGCATTCCTTTCCCTGATTTTGAGCGCCCTCAGGGAAGCCCCGGCTCCCTGACGCATTCATAATATAGTGCAGCGCACAAAAAAACAAGAATCTTGTGCAATGCACCATCCCGGGCATTGCGGTCTCGACGCACCGTCGGACGCCCCAAGCCGGGGCAGTTCGGCAGAAATACCAGCCATCGCCGCAAGGTTTCTTTAATCCTTTGGCAACTCGACCGTCCTAACCTCTCCGGTGGTCCCGGCCAGCGTCGGCCGAACCGTAAAGCTGTTCTAAAACAGCGTCTTAACAAAACCTCAGTTCGAGGCCTTCGATGCTTGGCAGCGTCACGGCGCGATCGGGAGGTCCGACAGGCACGGTTACGGGGGCGTTCGGCACAATTTCGCCTTACGAGCCGGTGATCACGTCAGAAATTGGACGGGGATTTCATGCTTCGCAAAAAAATGGCTTCCTCGCGCCTGTTGCGAGTTGGCGTCTACGGACTGATCACCCTCGCGACGGCAGCAGTGGTCACGGTCGACAGCGCGGAGGCGCGTCGGCGCCATCGGCAGCATCACGCGCGTCACTCCCCCCATAATGACGAGGGCAGCTACAGCCCGGCGTTCGCGTCGATCGTCGTCGACGGCAATTCCGGCGCGACGCTGACGGCGACCAATCCCGACGCCTTGCGGCACCCCGCCTCGCTCACCAAGATCATGACGCTCTATTTGCTGTTCGAGCGGCTCGATTCCGGCAAGATGAAGCTCGATACCGAGATGCCGGTGTCCGAGCACGCCTCCGAGCAGTCGCCGACCAAGCTCGGCTTGCGCCCCGGCCAGAGCATCCGCGTCGAGGACGCGATCAAGGGCCTCGTGACGCGCTCGGCCAACGACGCCGCCGTGGTCATCGCAGAAGCGATCGGCGGCGACGAGGACGAGTTCGCCAAGATGATGACGCGCAAGGCGCGCTCGCTCGGCATGAGCCGCACCACCTATGTGAACGCCTCCGGCCTCCCGGCCGACGCGCAGATCACGACGGCGCGTGACCAGTCGATCCTCGGCCGCGCGATCCAGGACCGCTTCCCGCGGTACTACCGCTACTTCTCGACGGTGGTGTTCAATTATCGCGGCCAGTCGATCCGCAACCACAATCATCTGCTCGGCAATGTCGAGGGCATCGACGGCATCAAGACCGGCTACACCCGCGCCTCCGGCTTCAACATCGTGACCTCGCTGCGCCGCGGCAACCGCCATCTGATCGGCGTCGTACTCGGCGGCCGCAGCGGCGGCTCGCGTGACGCCATCATGCGCAACCTGCTCGCCGAAAATCTCGACAAGGGCGCGACCCGGCGCACCGTGGCGGCGATCGGCGAGCGCGGCGGCTCCGACAGCGGCGATGCCGATCAGGGCACGATGCAGCTCGCCTCGGCGGCGCCGGAGACGCCGGCCCCGAGCCGCGCCTCCAAGATCATCTCAACCCTCTCGGAAGCCACCGCGGCCCTGCCGCCGGCGGCACCGAGAGAGGCCAAGGTCGAGCCGGCGCCGATGACCTCCGGCGTGATCCAGAGCCAGCCGATGTCGATCGTTCCCGGCTCGACCGAGCCGATGAAGCCGGTCAAGGTCAGGACGGTCCAGGTCAAGGCCGGCGCGGTCAAGCTCGCGACCGCCGCGCCGCAGCCGGCCGCCCCTGCTCCCGCACCCTTCGCTCAGCGTGTCGAGGCCATCGAGCCGGCGTCGCCGATCGCCCGTACCGAGGCCGCCCGTCCCGACATGCCGCCGCAGCCGCCGGGCCATGGCACCGGCAACGGCATTCTCGGCGTGCTGCCCGCCTCCAGCCTGCCGGCAGGCTCGTCGCAGGCCATGGCCTATGCGGCGCCTCCGGCCCAGCCGGCGCCGACGCAGATCGCCTCCGCGAGCGCTGCGCCGGAGCTTCCGAGCAAGCCTTCCGTCACGCGCAGCGGCTGGATCATCCAGGTGGGAGCGCTGGACAACGAGGCCGAGGCCCAGAAGCGGATCGAGGCGGCCCGCAGCTCGGCACAAGGTCTCCTCAGCAAGGCCGATCCCTTCACCGAGACGGTTGCGAAGGGCGACAAGAAGCTGATCCGCGCCCGCTTCGCCGGGCTCGATCGTGATCAGGCCGAGGCCGTCTGCAAGAAGCTGAAGCGCGCCGACATCTCCTGCATGACCGTGCACAACTAACGCCGGCACTGATCCTGTTCCGATGAGGCCCGCGCGACACAGCGCGGGCCTTTTCGTTTGCGGACCACGCGATCGACGGCGGGACGCACGGGTGCAAACCACTCGTCAAGGATTTCCCGCTAGAACTTTTTCACCATGACGAACGATCGTGCCTGGCAAGGGCGAGAGCCGCCGGCGTCGACAAAGTTGCGTTGAAAGCGGGTTCGGTGTTGTGGCGTTGGTGGCGTTGCCGGAGTTAGCCGTGATGCGTACGAAGCAGAGTATCCTTGGCCTCGTTCACCCGGGCGGCGAGGTACGTCGACCCCCCTTGGTCGGGATGCAGTTTCTTCATGAGCGCGCGGTGGGCACGCCCGATCTCGTCTCGCCCCGCGCCCGGCTGCAGGCCAAGGATCTGATAGGCCTCCTCTTCCGTCATTTTGGAGCTCGACGCCGCGCGGCCCTGCCGCCCTGCCGCATCGCCCTGCGCGTGCTGACGCCAAGCGGGAAACCGGCGGTCCAGATAAGTTTCAAGTAGAGCGACGCTGTCGGCATCGAGGCTCGGCGTCATCGCGGCGAGCTGCGGCAGATCGAACTCGTCCAGCGACCGGCCGGCATGGGCGCCGGCGACAAAGCGGCCCTGCATCTGCCCGCTGTCATGATCGAGCACCATCTCGATGAATTGCGAGCGCACCCGCGAGCTCTGACCCGACGAGCGCTGCCCACCCAGCCCGAACATGCTGCCGACATTGCCGAGACCACCGGGTGACCAGCCGAGCAGCCCCGCCCCGAACAACCCGATCGGGATCGCCACCACCAGCTCGCCGCGGAGGCCGGTGAAGGCTGCCACCGCAAGGCAGCCGATACCGCCGGCAATCTTGATCGCGCGCGCCAGCGCCGCCGGATTCGCGTTCCGGAACATCTGCAGCAACAGATAAAGGGTGATGACGGCGACGGCGCCAGCGATCAGTGTCATGGCCCGAATATAGGGCGTGCCGGGACAAAAAGCATGATCGGCTGCGTCCGCGACCGGCAGGCTCGAGCCGCTGCGCCGGGCTTGACGTTGGCGGCCGCCGAAATCGATCTCTACTTCATCTGCCCGATCAGGCGTGCCGCGCCCGCTTCGGAGCCGGCCAGCCGGAGCAGCGCCGCGCGGCCACCCGCCGCGTAGGCCGCGGCGGCGCGCAGAAGGTCGCGCAACTGCGCGGATGCGCCGGGATCGAAACGGCACCAGGCTCCCCCCGACAGCCGCGCCATCTCGCGAAACGCCTGCTCGGCCGCGGGCTCATGGCCCTCCTGGAACATGAACAGCGGGACCTTCAGCAGCCCGAGCTCGCCGGCCTTTGCGCAGAGCACGTCGACATTCTCCTCCATCGCGTCGCCAACGAACACGACGGCGCGGATTCCGGATGCTGTCGCATGGCGCCGCGCCTCGGCAAGAACCTTGCCGATCTGGGTCTGGCCGCCGCGGCAATCGATCTTGCCCATCAGCCGGGCGAGCTCAGCGCTGTCGGAGATCCAGCCAGTGGCGCGGCATTCATCGAAGCCACGATAGTACACCAACCGGATATCGAGGCTGCCGAGTGCGGCGGCCTCGCGAAACATGTCGGCCTGCAGGGCACAGGCCATGTCCCAGGTTGGCTGGCGGCTCAGGGTCGCATCAAGCGCAAAGACGAGACGACCTCTGGTCCCCTGAGCTGCTGGAGCCACGGCCTTGGCCTGCGCAACGAACGCCGCAATGGCGTCTGCGGTGGAGCGCTCATTGTCGGGCAACCGCTGCTGGCGCGATCCCTCTTCGGCCGAGGTCAACGGGGCAGAACCGGGCTTCGAACGATCATCGACCATGCACGCACCTTGCTCGGACGCGCATCATGTGGGCAGGCGGACGGACGGCTTCAACGACGGCAACGCATCTACCCGCCGTCGTGGCAGGCAACGATCAGGCGAGGCTGGCGCGCGCCCCGGCGGCTTGCGCGCTCAATGCGTCAGCGGCTTGGCCGGCGTCGCGGTCTTGCCAACCGGCGCATAAGGCGCGACGGGACCCGGATCGAGCAACGGAGTGTTGGTCTTGACCGGCCCGATGTCGCTGGTGCTGTCGCTGTCGGCGAGGAACTTGTCCAGCATGGCCTGGATCGACGACTTGGCGTCGTCAGGTCCGGTGTCGCGCATGTCGTTGTGCTGGAAGTCCGTCTTGACGACGGTGATGCCTTCCTTCTCGCAGATGTCGTCGCTCGGGATCACGCCGGGATCGGTCTTGAATTGCGGGTCCTTCGAGCGGAACGACAGGATCTTGAACCTGCCGTCGGTGACGAACGGGACGCGGAGGTTGTCGAGCGTGACGACCTTCCGGACGTCTTCGGGATACTGCTTGGCGAAATACATCGAGATGTCGCCGCCCATCGAATGACCAACCATCGTCAGATGATCATAGTCGGCATTCGGCTGCACCTGGTGCATCTGCTCGACGGCGAACCGGATGTTGGCGACACCGCGCTGGATCTGCGGCAGCCGGCCGACATAGGGCTCGCCGACCTTCGTCACCATCGGCGCATCGGTCGGCAGGTCGTGCTGGATGCTGACCGCCATGTAGCCGCGCGCAGCAAATACGTTGGCCAGGAACGAGTACTCGGTGAACTTGACGGTGTTGCCGTGATTGAGGATCGCCACCGGCAGCTTGATCATGCCGGCTTCGGCCTGCATCTCCTTGTCGCGCCGGACGGCCACGGCGACCTCGACCAGCCGGTTGTCGCGCGAGGCGTCATAGAACCTGATGGTCTCGTGCCGGATAGCCCACTTGCTCGCGGTGAAGTAGCCGACCGCCGCCAGCACGCTGACAGACACAAGAACGGTTATTCCACGCTTCATGTTCGTCCCTCGGGAGCACAATCAAAGGTAGTTTTGAACCTGTAAGACTCTCGCGACCCGTTCTGTTTAATATATGTAACGGCGCTGTGACAGGAAGACCAAATGTTGTGTATCCGTCGCCCGTTCGTTGTGCGCCGCACCTAGTTGCTGTGCAGCATAGCTGGGTTCCGCCGCCCGTCTCTTGCGACTTGAGCCCTGAACGTCAGGTTCAAATCAGTCATGAATTTGACGGTAATCTAGCGAAATTGGCGGCTGCGGCGTTGACCTGAGACAAATCTTCCTCTGTCCGCCCCCAAACAGGCCGAACGCGCCGTTACCCGCCACCGCTGTCCGCAGATTGTTTAACCAAGCCGGGCGCACGTTCAACGCGCACAATGTCTCAGGCGAGGTCTCACCCGAATGCGGACGGTATTCAGGCGCTGATGATGTCGTGCAGGTCGAGTGGCTTGTCGACCTGGGCGAACCATTCGGCGCGGTTCGCGGCGCGGCGGCGGCCGCGCTCGTCCAGCGGCAGCTTGAGCTGGCGCAGCAGGCTGGTGACCTCCTCCCGGGCCGTGACGTGGCCGAGATTGGGGCGGGTGCCCAGGGTCGCCTCGTCGATGTCGTCGAGCGCGGTCAGTCCGCGCGGGAAGAACTCACGGTAGACGACGCGTTCGGCAAAGCCGTCGATGGCGCGAAAGCCGAGCCGCAGCGACAGGTCCTTGAGGCCGTCGGCGACCAGTTGCTTGTTGCGGGAGCCGAGCATCGACAGCCGGTTGCGGACCACGATCCAGTCGGTCATCGCACCGTCCACCTGGCGGCGCTTGCGCCGGACGTCACGCACCATCTCCGCATAGTGGCTCTCGCCGGTCACAGCATAGGTCGCGGGATCGACCGTTCCCAGCACGTCGAAGTCGAGGAAGCTGTCGTTGATCGGCGTGACCAGCGTATCCGCCATCGAATGCGCCAGGCGCATCAGGTAGCTGTCGTTGCCGGGCGTATCGATGACGATGAAATCGAACGAGCGTTCGACGGCGCTCACGGCCTCCATGAACTGCTGGAACTCGGTGTTCTCGTTCTCGTCGATCTGCAACGTCCGGCCGAGCTGGATGCAGTAGTGCGTCGGCAGTTCGAGGCGCAGGCCGGTGCGGCGCGCCCAGGCGCTCCGGTTGTTGATGTAATGGGTGAAGCTCTGCTGGCGGCAATCGAGATCGATCGTGGCGACACGCTGGCCGGCCTTCAGGAGTGCCACGGCAATGTGCAGGGCGGTGGTCGACTTGCCCGACCCGCCCTTCTCGTTTCCAAGCACAACCACGTGGGCCGAGCCCGATTGTCCTTGGCTAGTTTGCACCAGCATGTTGTCGACCTCTTACGATCATCTTCGAGTCACGGTCGTCTGCGGTCAAGTGAAATGCATCGTCATCGTGAATCCCACGGGGGACGCATCCTCCGCTACTACTTGACGCGCGCGTTTACCAACTCCGCATCGGACGCGGAGACGTGCTAACAGGCGTATTCAAGTATGCTGAGCGGCGTGTCGCGTTCTTGTTAAGGGCAGTCGCCCGAGCGTCAAGGCCGAACAGTGCAACCGCAATTTTTCGCTGTGAGATCGAGCAAAAATGTCACGAAGCCCGCGCGTCGCCCGCACCGTTTCCGCCCTCCGCCGCGAGCTCGACAGCTTGCGCGCGAGAAAAGCCAGCATCGCGCTCGTGCCGACCATGGGCGCGCTGCATGAAGGGCACATCTCGCTGGTCCGGCTGGCGAAGCGCCGCGCCGACAAGGTGGTCGTCTCGATCTTCGTCAACCCGACTCAGTTCGCGCCGACGGAGGATTTCGGGTCCTACCCCCGGACCTGGAAGGAGGATGTTGCGAAACTCGCGGCCGAGCGCGTCGATCTGATCTGGCATCCCGACGCGAAGGCGATGTATCCGGACGGCTTCGCGACGCGGATCGTGCCGGAAGGCGCGGCATTGGCCGGGCTGGAGGATCGCTTCCGTCCGCATTTCTTCGGCGGGGTCGCGACCGTGGTCGCCAAGCTGTTCACGCAATGTCGGCCGGACGTCGCGATCTTCGGCGAGAAGGACTATCAGCAGCTCCGCGTCGTCGCCCAGATGGCGCGCGACCTCGATCTCGGCGTCCGTGTCGTCGGGTCCCGTACGGTGCGCGAACGCGACGGACTCGCGATGTCGTCGCGCAATGTCTACCTCACGGCAGACGAGCGGCGGGCGGCGCCGACGCTGCACCGTGTCCTGAAGGAGCTGGCGGCCCGGCTGCGCGCCGGCGACGACATGCAGGCGGCCATTGGGGATGGCGCCGCCGCGATCACCGAAGCCGGCTTTGCCTTGGACTATCTCGAGGTCCGCCACGCCGAGACGCTGGCGCCCATCGCCCCGAACGAGTCAGGACCGAAACGCATCCTGGTCGCGGCCAAGATCGGAACCACGCGACTGATCGACAATATCGCCGCGTGAGCCGCCGGGAGACCAGCCGTCCGCCAACACCGTGAGCGCGCCCTCGCCCGCAAGGCAGAGGCAAGGACAACTGACGCCGCGTCGAGCGTACGCCCGGCCCTTGCGAGCGAGGCTGACTTCCGCCTCGCGTGAGGCTCATCGAAGTCCTACAGCAGGCCGAGATCGCGCAGCTCGCGGCGCAGCGGCTCGGGCATGGCTTCGACGCCCGCCGCACTGGACTTGCCGAGATCGGCCGGCGCATCCTCGGCCGTCAGATAGCGCCAGCCCTGGAACGGACGCATCGGCCGCGGCGACACCGCGATCACCTTCGGCTGCATGATGATGCGGCACCGCCCGATGCCGTCGCCGTCGCGGAACGGCTCGATGCCGACGATCTTCTCGCGCGCGGCGACCTCACCGCGAATCACCCAATACAGCGAGCCGCCGGCGAGGATGTCCTCGACCCGTTTCGGCGTCATCCGCGTGACATGGACGTGCTGCTGCGGCAGGCCCTTCTTCTTGGCCGCGAGCATGCGCTCGGCGATCCACTCCTTCAGCTCTTTCACGGACTCGCAGCCGACGGCGAGCTTGATCAGGTGCAGAGGCATGATGGCGGTTCGACCAGCGGGATCTATTCGTTGTTGGCGGCCGGCTCGGCGGCCTCAGGCGCCGCTTGAGGCGCCGCAGCGGCCGGCTTCGGCTTCGGCGCGGCCTTCTTGGCCGCCGGCGGCGCCTGGGCGTGGCTGGCAGCTACGGTCGGTGGGGCTGCGGGCGGCGTAAGCTGCGTCGGCGGTTTCGGCGCGGCGGCTGCCGGGGCGACCGAGCGCGTCGAGGCCGTCGGCTCGGGATTCATGATGCTGACCGGCGGGGTGTTCGCCGAGCTGGGAAATTCGGCGGTCGTCGGCTTGCCGTTCGGCGCCGACGGCGCCAGCCCTGGAGGCGCCAATCCCGCAAAGGTCCCAGCGGCCGGTTGGCCCGGCGCCGCATTCCACTGCGAGGCATAGCGCGTCACCAGCCCCTCATAGGTCCGCCCTTCCATGTTGTTCATCAGTTGCTGGCGATCGCCCACGGCACGGAACATCACGCAATCGCTCGGCGTACAGCGGTCGCGTGTCAGCAGCACATAGGCCATCAGGCCATAACGATCGCGCTCGACGGCGCGGCGCAGCGCCAGCAGCTCCGCGGTCATCACCTTGTTGGCGCTGGCGACGTCGCCCACCTGGGACAGCCGGCTCAGCATGCCCGCCGCATAACTGACGGCGGCGGCCGTCATCTCGGCCGATCCGAACAGGCTCTTCTCGCAATTCGCGAGCACCAGATCGCCGGCGAGATCATCCACGCAGGCCAGGGCGGGTGGCGAGAGGCCGACGGAGGCGGTCACCGCGGGATCGCCATTGGCGCCACGCGGGGTCGCATCCTGGCTCCGCATCATCGACGCGACCGCAATCCCGACCGCCAGCAGCGTGATCACCGTCAGCGCGCCGTTGGCGACCGATTTCTCGGCCCTGAGCAGCGTCATCAGCACGACCAGTGCAAAGAAACCCGCCGCGGCAACGGTGAGCCACATCGGGAACGCCGGTGAGTTCAAGAGCTGATCCAACGAGGAAGGCCAGGTCGAGTTCATGCGCGCTTGTTCCTGACGCGGGCCAGCGAAAACGGCCCCGATGGCGTCCCTACATGGGACGGCCGTGAAACGATCATCAAATTCAAATGATCACCCGATCGATTGCGGCCCCACCAAGACAATAAGACGATTCCATACGCCTGCGGGCGCCGGATGGTGTGAAGCTACCCGCTATCCCCAAAAGGGATCGCGCAGCAATCGTCATCGTCTCGCGCCACGGCTCCCGAACGCGTGGCAACTCCCCCTCTCGCTTCGGCCATGTCTCCGGCGGCCGCGTCCGCCGACGCGGCACGTCATCTTCAAGACAAGGCCAATTGGCTCTCTCTGGCAACCCGCTCAAAGGCTTCCGTCGAGCTTTTGATTCGATACTGGCAGTCGTCGTCTTCCGTCGGAAGCTGGCGGATGATCTCGTAGGTGCCGGTGGCGGCCGGACGCGAGACGTTGCTCGCGGTGAAATAGACGGTCGCCCCAATGGGGAACTTGTGTTTCAACGCCCTCTCCTGCTCGCATGCCGGCAAGAGCCCCTGGTCCCGCTGCCCGGGCCGGCGTGTCTTTATAAATATCGCGCTTATATCACGCCGCCGCCCGCCCTGACCAGCGACCTCACGACATGGCAAACGCGGAGATTGCGAGAGTCTTCAACGGGATGGGCCCGCAAACGGTATTCTTGGACGAGCGGCTCGGGGGGCGCTCGTCCAACACGGACCAAATCGCGAACGGACGAGGCCGCTCAGATGTTCTCGACCCGCTCGATGACCCAGTCCTCCGCCAGGCCGTCCTTCACCCAGGCCGCGAAGGCCGGCATCGCCATCATCATGTCCATGTAGGCGCGGGTTTCGGCGGCGACCGGAATGGCGAAACTGTGGAAGCGCGTGACCACCGGCGCGAACATGGCGTCGGCGGCGCCGAAGCGGCCGAACAGGAACGGCCCGCCATGGCCGTAGCGGGCACGGCAGTCGCGCCAGATGTCCTCGATCCGGGCGATGTTGGCCTTGGCATCGGCAGACAGCTCCACCGGCCGCACCGGCCGGTGCAGGTTCATCGGGCATTCGTTGCGCAAGGCCGGAAAGCCGGAGTGCATCTCCGCGCAGACGGATCGGGCATGGGCGCGGGCAGCGGCATCGGCGGGCCACAGCCCCGCCTGCGGGAAGCGCTCGGCGAGATATTCGATGATCGCGAGCGAATCCCACACACTGATCGCGCCATCGATCAGGATCGGCACCTTGCCGGCCGGGGAATGCTCAAGGATGCGTGCCTTGTCGGCGGGATCGGCGGTGTAGAGCGGGATCACGATCTCATCGAAGGCGATGTCGCAGCCGCGCAGCGCCAGCCACGGCCGCATCGACCATGAGGAATAGTTCTTGTTGCCGATCACCAGCTTCAGCGTCATGTCGCACCGTCTCCGTGTTGGGCGTGGACGGCCCGCGCAGCCGCGCCGTCGACGCTCATGCTATGGGCGACGCATACAGGATGATCGGCCGTTGCGTCGACACACAAGCGCTACGCCTAGACCACGCGCCCGCCCCCGTGCCGTCGCCGGCCGCAGGGTAGATCAGCGGGCGAAATCCTGCGGCGTGAACGACATCTCGATCACCTTCCACTCGTTGTAGCGATCGGGAGGCAACATCGCGTAGGGCTGGCAGGCATTCAACGCCTGGACCGCGCTCTCCTTGAGCTGGATCGCCTTGGAGGCTGCGACGACCTCTATCACCTCCGGCTCCGTCGCCAGCCGTCCATCCGGTGTCATGCCGAAGCGCAGCCTGATGAGCACGTTGTCCGACAGCGACAGCGACGCCGGCAGCCGCGCGCAGCTCCTGACCTTCTGCCGCAGGGCCGCTTCCAGATTGGCGGCGAGGTTCGTCGTCGCGGTCGGCCCGGCGTCCTTGCCGTCCTCCGGGCCGCCGGGACGCGGCAACGGTGACAGCGGCTCGGGTAGACCGAGCATGACCCCATACTTCACCGTGAGATCCGGTTCGGGAGGCACATAGGTCGGCGCAGGTGCCGGCACGGGCGGCGGCGCCGGCTTGACGGCGGATTTGCTCTCCGCCTTTGCGGCCGTCTTCACCGCCTTGGGCGATGCAGCCTGCGCCGGCTGTTTCGCCGCCGGCGTGGCCGGCATCGGAGGATTGGGGGTCTCCCTGGCGTCCTGCGGGGGACTGGGCGGTGGCGGTGCGGCGGCCGCGGGCAAGGCGCTCGGGTCCGGCTGCGGCAGCACCAGATCCGGCGTCGGGGATGGCGATGGCGTGGCGACCGGCTCGGGCGTCTTCTGCGGCTCGTCAGCGTCGACGATGTTGACCTCGATCTCGTCGCTCTTGGGCAGCTCGTAAGGCCGGACCGAGGTCGAGACCACGACCCCACCGGCGATCAGGAGATGCGCGAGCACGGACGCGGCGATGCCCCAACGGATGAACTGCCAACGTTCCATGCTGCTTCACTACGCCCGCGCATGAGCGAAGGCGCGGGCGCGCCATCGCTCTGATCATCGGCAGGGAACGCGGCAGCCGCCGTCGTGCGGCCCGCCGGCCGCTCCCCGTCATGTCAGGCTGTAGCACAAATGCGCGGGCGCTGCCCTCAATCCCATTTCGGCGCAAAGGCGAAGTTGGTCATCCGTCCTTCGGGGCTGCCCATCGCGAAGATGTCGGCCATGTCCTGCTCCGAGAGCTCGAAATCGAACACGTCGAGGTTCTCGGACAGCCGTTCGACCTTGGACGTCCGCGGGATCGCCACGACGTTCTGCTGCACCAGCCAGCGCAAGCAGATCTGCGCCGGGCTCTTGCCATGGGCGCGGCCGATCCGCGTCAAGGTCGGATCGTTCTTGATCTTGCCCTTGGCGATCGGGCTGTAGGCGACGAGCGCGATGCCATGGCGCGCGCAGGCCTCGCGGACCTTGGTCTGATCGAGATAGGGATGATACTCGACCTGATTGCACACCAGCGGCTCCGGCGATGCCGCCAACGCCTCGTCGAGCAGACCGACCGTGAAATTGGACACGCCGATATGGCGTGCGAGCCCGAGCGTCTTGGCATGGGCCAGCGCGCCGAGCGTCTCGGTCAGCGGCACGTGCGGATTGGGCCAGTGCAGCAGCAACAGGTCGACCTCGGAGACGCGCAGCCGGACCAGGCTCTCCTTGGCCGAGCGCTCGAGATCGTGCGGCGCAAAATGCGTGGTCCACACCTTGGTCGTCAGGAACACCTCGTTGCGCCGGACGCGGGACGCACGCAGGCCCTCGCCGACCTCGTGCTCGTTCTCATAGACCTGCGCGGTGTCGATGTGCCGGTAGCCGAGAGTGAGCGCCTGCTCGACGATGCGGCTGCAGGCGCGGCCACGCAGCTCCCAGGTTCCGAGACCCAAGGCGGGAATCCTGGCACCATTGGCCTCGATCATCAGCATGGCCGTGCACTCCAGCGCGCGTGCAACATTATGTAGGCACACGCTGGGCGTTGCCAACGCACGGCCCGTGGTGGGCTTAAGTCTTGGCTAAAGCCGCGAACACCGTCTCGGGCGCGTGCGCGATGACGGTGAGCAGCGCGCGCGCCGGGCCGCGCGGCATGCGCTTGCCCTGCTCCCAATTGCGGATGGTCTCGACGGGCACACCGAGCTTGGCGGCGAATTCCTGTTGGGTCAGATGCACCCGCCGCCTGAGATCACGCACTTCGAGCGGAGCCGCGGGCGCCAGCGGAATCTCCTCCCCGTCGCGCAGCTCCACGATCCGTCCATCTGCCTTCAGCCGCAAGCGTTGCATCGTCCGACTCCGTGTCGAGCGACAGTCTCGCCGAACCACGTTAAGGCCGGATTAACGATATAAGTCGTTCAGGCGCCGGGGTTATTTCAGGCCGAACCAGAGCGTGGCGATGCCGAGAAACGAGAAGAAACCGACCACATCGGTCACCGTCGTGACGAAGGTTCCGGAGGCGACGGCGGGGTCGGCCCGGACCCGTTCGAGCACCATCGGGATCAGAATGCCGCCCAGCGCACCCGCGACGAGATTCGAGATCATTGCAAGCCCGATCACGATGCCGAGCCCGGGCATCTTGAACCACGCCACGGCGGCGATGCCGGTGACGAGCGCAAAGGCCAGGCCATTTACGAGCCCGACCAGCCCCTCGCGCATCACCACCCGCATCGCATTGTTCGGCCCGAGCTCCCGCGTCGCCAGCGCGCGCACCGCCACCGTCATGGTCTGGGTCGCGGCATTGCCGCCCTGACTGGCGACGATCGGCGCGAGCACGGCGAGCGCCACCATCTGCTGCAACTGGTCCTCGAACAGGCCGAGCACCGATGACGCCAGGAACGCGGTGGCAAGATTGATCAGCAGCCAGTTGAAGCGGCCCTTGGCGATGGTCCAGACGCTGTCGGACAGTTCCTCGTCGCCCGACACGCCGCCGAGCGCCTTGAAATCCTCGTCGGCCTCCTCCTCGATGACGTCGACCACGTCGTCGATGGTGATGACGCCGGCCAGCCGGTTCTCGGCATCGACCACGGGGGCCGCGACCAGATTGTACTTGCCGAACAGCCGCGCCACCTCGGCCAGATCGTCGGTGACGGTGACGCGACGGCGGTCCTCGTCGATCAGATCGGCCAGCGGAACCGGACGGCGGGCGCGCAGCAGCGTATCGAGCGACACCGCACCCTGCCAATGCCGTGCGTCGTCGACCGCATAGATCTCGTAGAACCGCTCGGGCAGATCCCGCGTCTCGCGCATGTAGTCGATGGCCTCGCCGACCGTCCAACCCAGCGGAACCGCGATGAACTCCCTCTGCATGCGGCGGCCGGCCGAGCCCTCGGGATAGTCGAGGCTGCGCGCGAGCGCGTCGCGCTCGGACGGCGGCAGGCGTTCGAGGATCTCCTCCTTGTCCTCCTCGTCGAGGCTTTCCAACAGCTCGACGGCGTCATCGGATTCGAGCTCCCGCACGCCCTCCGCGACGGTCGCGGGCTCGAGCTCCTCGAGGATCTCCTCGCGGACCGCGTCGTCGACCTCGTTCAGCGCGGAGAAGTCGAAATCGGTGCCGGTCAGCTCGACCAGCCGGACACGGTCGTCCGGTGCGAGCGCCGCGATCAGGTCGCCGAGATCGGCCTCGTGCAGCTCGGCGACCTCGGCGCGCAGGAACGCCTCGTCCTCGGCGGCGATGGCCGCCGTGATGGCCGCGATGAATTCGGCGCGAATCTCGCCGGATTCAGTGCGCATCGGCGCGCGATCGCGTAGAGTGGCATCAGCATGGGCAACGTCCGATGTCTCGTTCATGACGTGCCTCACGCGCTTGATTTCAGAGCAAATGGTCTGATTTGTGCTTTCACGCATTACATAATCGGCAACAGCGAGCGCAACGGGAAAAGATGCGGCCTTGGCGATCGATGACGGGATGGGTAAACGCGGCCGGCGTCGTGGCGGCGCTGCTCGCGGCTGACGTCACCGCAGCCGCGCCTGCCGCTTGCCCGCATGAAGGTACGCTCGGCACGTCGCGCGTTCTCACCGTCGACGCCGCGACACATCCGCGCGTCGGACTGAAGAGCTTCCCGGACACGCTGCCGCTGCATGACGGCGAAGTGGTTCTGACCTTCGACGACGGCCCGTCGCCGCCGATGACCGACAAGGTGCTGGCCGCGCTCGCCAGGGAATGCGTGCGCGCGACCTTCTTCCTGGTCGGCGAGCCTGCGTCGCGCCGCGCCGCGTGGGTGCGGAAGATCGCGGCCGAAGGCCACACCATAGGCCATCACAGCTTCACGCATGCGAATCTCGCGCACATCACGCCGGAACAGGCCGTCGATGAGATCGATCGCGGCATCGCCGCCGACGAGAAGGCGCTCAACGGCGCGGAGACGACCACGCCGTCGACGCCATTCTTCCGCTTCCCCTATTTCGAATCGACACCGGCGACGCTCGACCTGCTGCAGTCGCGCGGCATCGTCGTGTTCGGGGCCGATCTCTGGGCCAGCGACTGGAACCCGATGTCACCGCAGCAGACGCTGAAGCTGCTGACCGCCCGGCTGAGCCAGGCGCGCAAGGGCATCATCCTGCTGCACGATCCGCAGCCGCGCACGGTCGCCATGCTGCCCGCGTTCCTGCGCTACCTGAAGAACCACGGCTATCGCGTGGTCCATATGGTTCCGAAGCAGCCGGCGGATGTGCATCACGAGCAGCGTAGCGAGCGCCCTTCACCTGCGCCGACGCCGCCGCACGAAGGTGGTTAATCCGTCGTTCAGGGCCGCTGTCTACGCTCGACGGCCGTGATCGCGGCGATTTCTGCCGCTTGCAATCCGGCAACAGCCGCGCGCAAACCGGAACCCGGAACGATGTCATCTCGCGACAGCCGAACATCCCTGCTATGTCTTGGTGGTCGCTTGCCCCTTCCGCGCGGCTGCGACACATCATCGAGCGTCGAAGACCCTGGCCGAAGGCGTCGGGACGGTGAAGGGAATGTGAGCAGCGTGATGCGTGATCGTCGGTGGGCTTGCGTCGGACGGCCAACATGGCTCGCGGTGCTGTTGGGCACCGTCGCCTGCTTTGCCTCCAGTGTCGGATCATCGGCGGCATCGGCAGCCGATTGCCCCGGGCATCCGAACGCGCTCGGCACGTCGCGCGTCCTGGTGGTCGATCCGCGCGAGCATCCGCGCATCGGCGCGATGCAGTACAAGGAGACGCTGCCGCTGAAAGATCACGAGGTCGTCATCACCTTCGACGACGGCCCGCTGCCGAAATACAGCAATCAGGTGCTGCAGATCCTCGCCGATCAATGCGTCAAGGCGACGTTCTTCACCATCGGCCGCCAGGCCAAGGCCGATCCCGAGGGCGTGAGGAAGCTTGCGGCCGCCGGCCACACCATCGGCACCCACAGCCAGAACCATCCGCTGAGCTTCAACAAGATGACGCTCGACCAGGTCAAGCCCGAGGTCGACCAGGGAATCGCCTGGACGACCGCGGCGCTCACCGATCCGTCGGCGCTGTCGCCATTCTTCCGCGTGCCCGGCCTGCTGCGCGGCGACGCCGTGGAGAGCTACGCCGCCTCGCTCGGCCTGCAGGTCTGGAGCGCCGATTTCCTCGCCGACGACTGGCGCAACATCTCCGGCGCCAAGGTCTATGAGCTCGCGATGAAGCGGCTGGAGGCGCGCGGCAAGGGCATCCTGCTGCTGCACGACATCCATGCGCGCACCGCTACGGCGCTGCCGAAGATCCTCGCCGAGCTCAAGGCCAAGAACTACCGCATCGTCCACGTCGTGGCGGCGACACCGGACCGGCCGGCGACGCCGACCGAGCCTGAGGACTGGCTGGTGCACCGCCCGTCGGACGAGACCCCGGTGGCGCATTGGCCCAAGATCGCGCCCGTCGATCTCGCTGGCGCCGATACGGGGGCCCGCGCCAGGCTGGACGATTTCGGGATTCTCAACGTGCCGGCGGCCGTCGCGCGTGTCGTGCAGAAGCCGGCATGGCCGCGTCCGCCGCTCGCGCCGCGGCTTGCGGCGCCGGCCTTGGCAGCGCCGGCGTCCGATCTGTTCGCATGGCCGCCTGTCGCGCCGCTGTCGGCGCAGCGGCGCCAGCTGGCCCGGCTCGAGAGCCCGGCCCCGAAGGCTGTGGCCGCCAAGCCGGCGCCGCGCCCGGTGCGCCTCGCCAGCCTCAGGCGGCGCTGAACATTCGCAGATGTTGCAGGTGAGGACGCGGGACAATTCGCCTGCGCCGCGCGCGATCAGCTCGAGACCAGCTTGCTGACGCAGAGGATGACGGTGGCCGCCAGGAAGAACAGGTCCATGTAGGACTTCTTCTCGCCGTCCTTGCGCAGCGATCCGACGTCGGACACCACCTGCCTAGAGACCACCTGCCCCACCGGCCCGTCGCCCAGCATGCCGGCCAGACGGCGAACGTCCGACTCCATCTTCTCGATCCGTCCGAAGAAGTGGAAGGTGCGCACCACCGTGACGGCGCGCATGCCGGCATAGATCAGCACCACCAGCGCCAGGACGGCGCGGTTCTGGTACTTCTCGACGTAGTTCAGGCTGAGATAGACGGCCGCGAGAAATACGAAATTCGAGATGAAGCGGTACATGAGGCCCGTGAAGTTCATCTGCTCCCCCACATGATGTTCGGATCACTGGCCGACGACAGAACTCACGAAACGCGTTTCGCCCCCGCGTCCTGGTCCAACCGGCGTCACCCTAGGAGAGCGGGCTTGCGAATTCGTGAAGTGGAAATTTTGCAGCGCCAGAACGGCGCAGAACAGCCACGCTTGGTAAACAAGGGACTGCCCGGCGGGCACCGCTGCAGCCTGCAATTGCAGGACTGCAACGGCGCTCGCAGCTATGCGCCGAATCGCGCCGGTGCGCAGGCGGCGACGTCGACGCTCGGCGCTTCGCCGCTCATCAGCTCGGCGAGGATGCGGCCCGTCGCGGGCCCCAGCGTGAAGCCCTGGTGGCCGTGGCCGAAATGCAGCCACAGGCCCTTGTGACGCGCCGCCTGGCCGACGACCGGCAGCATGTCGGGCATGCACGGCCGCGTGCCGATCCACGGCTCGGGCTCGACCGGCTTGCCGAGATCGATGAGCTGGCGCGCGGCAGCCTCGGCCTTGCCGAGCTGAACCGGGGTCGATTTCGCATTCGGCGATGACAGCTCGGCACCGGTCGTGATGCGTACGCCGAGCGCCATCGGGTTCATCAGATAGCCGCGCGCCGCATCGCGCAGCGGCAAATCGAGCGGCGCGCCGCCGGTGTAGTGACGGTGATAGCCGCGCTTGCGCACCATCGGGATGTCGTAGCCGAACCGCGTCAGGAACTCCGGCGACCATGGCCCGAGCGCGACCACCACGGCCTCGGCCTCGATGCGTCCCTCCGCGGTGGTGACGGCCCAGCCGCTGCCCGCCTGCGCCAGCGTGGTCGCGTCGCCGCGCAGCAGCTTGCCGCCGCGGCGCGTGAACAGCTCGGCATAGGAGGCGACCAGGCTACCGGGATCCGACACGGTCCACGGCTCCTGCCAGTGCAGGCCGCCGATGCCGCTGTCGATCAGCCCGGGCTCGGCCTGCTTGAGCTGCTGGGCGCTGAGCAGCTTGAACTTGACGCCGAACGCCTTGCCGACCGCTTCGGCCTCCCTCGCCTCCTTGTCGAACTGCGCCTGCGTCCGGTGCAGCACGCGAAAGCCGTCGCGGCGCACGAGGTTGCCGGCCCCGGCCGCGAGGATCAGGGGCTCGTGCTCGGGCGCGGCGCGCGCGATCAGTTGCGCATAGGTGCGCGTCAGCACCTCGTGGCGCGCGGGGAACGAATTCCACCAGTATTGCAGCAGCGGTCGCACATGATAGGGCAGCGCCGCGAGGCTGTAGTGCACGTCGTTGGTGCGCGCGAGCGCGATGTCGAGCACGCCGGCGATATCATAGGGCATCGCGTAGGGCCTGACGGCCTCGCTCTGGATGATGCCGGCATTGCCGTAGCTGGTCTCGCGGCCCGGCTCCCTGCGGTCGACCAGCGCCACTGACCAGCCACGGCTCTGCAGGTGCAGCGCCGTGCCGACGCCGACCATGCCGCCACCGAGAACGATCGCGCTTTGCATCGTCATCACTCCTGCTTAGGTCCGCGCCGCCGCGACGACGGTGACCTCGATCTTCACATCCGCGATCATCTGCGCCTGCACCGTGGTGCGGACCGGCATCGGGTCCTTGAAGTGCCTGCGATAGGCCTCGTTGTAGGCGGCGAAATCCGCCTTGTCGGCGAGGTGCACCATGCAGGACACGATATCGTCGAGCGTCAGCCCCTCGCCGGCCAGCGTTTCCGCGATGTGCTTGAAGACGAGGTCGGTCTGCGCCGCGATGCCCTCGGGGATGCTGCCGTCATCGGCGACCGGAATCTCGCCGGACAGGAACACCAGGCCGCCGGCGCGGCGCACCAGCGAGAACGGCCATGAGGGGGCGTCGGACATCGTTAGTCGCTCCAAGATGTAGTGATCATGAGTGCCGCCTCAATCCCACGCCAAGAAGCCGGGCGTCTGCGCCAGCGGCGGCAGCGACGCGAGCCTTTCGAGATCGGGCCGGGGACGGCGCAGCTCGGCATCGTCGGCGAACGCGGCCTCCAGCGCCGCGGCAACGCCGAGCACCAGCGCGTCGCCGCCGCGGGGACCGACGATCTGCAGGCCGAACGGCAGGCCGTTGTCGTCGAGGCCGAGCGGCAGGCTCAGCGCGGGATGTCCGGCGAGGGTCACCGCGTAGGCGAGCGCCAACCAGTGGAAGTACGACCGCGTCGGCACGCCGTCGATCTCCGCCGGATACAGCTCCGCCCACGGCCGCGGGCTCAAGGTGATGGTCGGGCTGATCAGCACGTCGTGGCGTGCGAAGAAGCCCTGATAGGCGCGATAGATGCGGGTCTGGTTGGCGCTCGCACGCGAAAAATCCTCGAGGCTGTAGCCGAGCCCCTCCTCGACATTGGCGCGCACGTTCGGCCCGAGCATGTCGGGCCGCTCGCGAAAATTCTTGCCGTGCTGGGTGAGGAACAGCGAGGCGCGCAGCACCGCAAAGGTCTCGTCGGCGCCGCTGCAATCCGGCGCGCCCTCCTGCGCGTCGGCAAACAGCGGCGCGATGCGCGACACCCGCGCGCGGAAGGCGCGGCGGATCAGTTGTTCGGTCGGCGCAAAGCCGAAATCCTCGGTGAAGGCGAGCCTGAGCTTGTTGAGTTCGACCGCCGGCGGCACGGCCCAGCGCGCAGGCGCGCCGCGCACGGCCTCGCCCGGCAGGGTGTAGGCGAGCGGATCGCGCGCATCGTCGCTCGCCATCACCGACAGCATCAGCGCGGTGTCGGCGACATCGCGCGCCATCGGCCCGTCGGTCGACAGGCACGACCAGCCATGGGCGCGCTTCTCGCTGGCGACGAGGCCGTAGGAGGGGCGCATGCCGACGATGCCGGAGAAGCCGGCCGGATTGCGCAAGCTGCCGCCGGTGTCTGACCCCGAGGCGAGCGGGGCCATGCCACAGGCGAGCGCGACCGCCGAGCCGCCGGAGGAGCCGGCGGCCGAGCGCGCGGGATCGAACGGGTTGCCGGTGGCGCCGAACACGGGATTGCGGGTGTTGCCGCCCGCCGCCCATTCCGGCGTGTTGGTCTTGCCGAAGATGATTGCGCCGGCGGCGCGCAGCCGGCCCACCGAGGCCTGGTCGACGGCCGGCACGTTGTCGGCCAGGATCGGGCTGCCATAGGTGGAGCGCATCCCGGCGGTGTCCTGGGTATCCTTGATCAGCACCGGCAGGCCGTGCAGCGCCCCCCGGTCCTCGCCCCTCACGATCTCGGCCTCGGCGACCTCGGCCGCCGCGCGGGCGGCCGGCTCGTCCAGGGTCACCACCGCGTTGACGGCCGGGTTCACCGCCGCAATCCGCTCCAGGCACGAGTCGAGCAGCGCGACCGGCGATATTGCCTTTGTTTTCAGCAGCTTGACCAGCTCGACGGCCGTCTTGTCGCAAATCGATTCCACGGGGCTTCTCTTTTCCGTTTCGGAAAACTATTTAGCATATAGGAAATCGAATGCACGACCCGAAAACGCATTGTTCCACCGCTGTCCACGCATGACCTTCGGACATTGGAGCACCCGATTGAATTTCCTGCTCTATGGGCCGAGATTGTCCGGGCTGCTCGGCTCTCGACACGCCTGATCCGCTAACGGATTTTCCGGAGATCGCTTTGACAGACACCGCCATCAGCGCGCCGACCGAAGGCCCCCACTCCCAGCTCGGCCAGTGCCTGAAGGCGGCCCGGCAGGCGCGCGGCCTGACCCTGAAGCAGGTCGCCGAAAAGACCGGCATGGCGCTGTCGACCTTGTCCAAGGTCGAGAACGGCCTGATGTCGCTGACCTATGACAAGCTGCTGCAGCTCACCTCGGGCCTGCAGATGGACATTGCCGAACTGTTCAGCCCGGCTTCGCCGCGTCCCGAGGCGGGTCGCCCGGTGACCGCCCGCCGCAGCGTCAGCCGCGCCGGCCAGGGCCAGATCGTCAACACCAGGTTCTACACCTACACCTATCAATGCACCGACCTGATCGGCAAGCGCATGGTGCCGATGATCGCCGAGGTGCGCGCCCGCACGCTCGAGGAGTTCGGCCCCCTGCTCCGCCACAGCGGCGAGGAGTATTTCCTCGTCACCCGCGGCACCATCGCCGTGCACACCGAATTCTACGCCCCGGAGATCCTGCACGAGGGCGACGGCATGTATCTCGACAGCACCATGGGCCACGCCTACCTCAACGCCGGCGATGCCGACTCCGCGCAGGGTGTGTGTCTCTGTACGAGTGAGCAGGCCGATCTGTTCGAGCAGCTGCACCGGATTGCGAAGAAGGATGCGGTGGAGTGAGGTGAAGCCTCCGGCGTAACCCAGCGCACTCGCTGGGGCCCACAACTGAAAGTGCCCTCAGCAGCAGAGCGACTTCCGCAAGCTCACGACAGACGGCTGATGCTTCTCCACTCCCACCGAGCAGCGGAGGTGCGAAAGACCACAGCTACTAAGCCTGTCGGCACCGGCTCGTTCGCGGGACCTGTCATTGGGTCCAAACGATCGCGAGTGGCTCACGAGCCTGCCAGAAACCGTTCGCACCACAACCGGTGCGCCGATCTCTTTCCACAAGCGACTGATGCGCGCCTTGTCAGCGCCCGGCTCGACATCGACCCGCACGTAGAACGCGCCCGTCTCGTCTCTCGATATACCGACGGACTCGACCTCCGAAGCGCTGCAATCATCCGATGGACGACTGTCTCAAGCCCAAGTCCCGACCCGACGGGCGACTCGGCCCTTGCCTCCCCACGCCCTGGGCCCCCAATCATGGGCCAAGGTCGATGCGCGGAGATTCTCATTTCACGAGACGCCTCAAGCACATCACCCCTGTCCAGTCCGTCCGGCGAAAATATTCCGCTTTCTCATTTTCAGAAATCATGATTGAGTGCAGCCGTCCCGCCTCGGCACGAGGGGCGTATCGCGATCGTCACGGCACGCGGGGTGGGATGCGGTGGGCGCGGCGGTTCGCAGCATGACGAAGGTCATGCGGACGAACGAAGCCGTTGCGCCGGCGAAATCGTAGGGTCCTGGCCTCCCGATGCTGAGGCCAAGCTCGCGACAACGCGTTCGCGTTGCGCGGGTGACGGGGGCAAGACAGCCGGTCCCCGGGGAGAGGACGTATAAGCCGGAAAACCATCGCGCGGGGAATGCCGGGATGTCTCGGCTGAACCTGTGGTTCCTGCCGCCTGCATTCTTGTTCGCAGGCGGGCCATGGGTGCGGCCAGCACCCGGCATTCCCCGCGCCCTCGTCGTCGAGAGGGCGAAACGACCGGCACAGCTCGGGCGCCCTGCGCGCCGCGAGGCGGAAAGGACTTGCCCGGACGGCGCTGTCGATCGGGGCGAACACGGGATCGCTCACCGCATGATCGCTGAGGGCTCACGTCGCCTTCCTGCCGGCCAGGGCCGAGACGATCGCCTCCGACAATTGGCCGAGCCGGAACGGCTTGGCGAGCAGCCTGCTCGTCGCGCGGAAATCTTCCGGCACCAGCGAGGGGTCGGCGAAGCCGGACATGAAGACGATCGGCAGCTCAGGCCATCGGCGGCGCACCTCGCGCGCCAGGTCGATGCCGGTCATGGCATCCGGCAGCAGAATGTCGGTCAGCAGCAGCGCGAACGGGTCCGACCGCTCCAGCGCGGCGATCGCGGCTGCCGCATGGGTGACGACGACCGGGCTGTAGCCCATCGACGTCAGCATGGTCGATGCCATCGCGCCGACCAGCGGATTGTCCTCGACCACCAGGATCCGCTCGCCGGTCTGCGGCCGCGCCAGCCGCGCCGCACCGGCGCGCGCGCGGCCCGTGGCGCCCGGCCCCGCGCTCGGCAGATACAGCGTGACGCAGGTGCCTTCCGCCACCCGGCTGTCGATCAGCACCGTGCCGCCCGATTGCCGCGCAAAGCCATAGACCATGCTGAGGCCGAGGCCGCTGCCCTTGCCGAATTCCTTGGTGGTGAAAAACGGCTCGAAGGCGCGGCGCGCGATCTCGGGCGGCATGCCGGCCCCCAGGTCCGACACCGCGATCGTCACGTAGTCCCCGGGCATGATGCGCTCGTCGCCGTCGTCGAGCGGCTGGTCGAGCACGGCATTCGTCGTCGCGATCGTCAGGCGCCCGCCGCCGTCCATCGCGTCCCGCGCATTGAGCGCCAAATTGAGCAGCGCGTTCTGCAATTGCGTCGGATCGATCAGGCAGTGCCACAGCATCGGGTCCTGCGCCAATTCGATCTCGATGTTCTCGCCGAGCGTCCGCTGCAGGATGGTCGTCATGCCGTTGACGAGCTGGTTCACGTCGGTGACCTGCGGCTGCAGCGCCTGCTTGCGGGCGAAGGCGAGCAGCCGGCGGTTGAGATCGGCGACCCGCTCCGCCGCCTCGATCGCCCGCTCGACCATGCTGCGGCGGGAGCTTTCGCCGGGCGTGAGCGCGTCGAGCAGCAGATCGAGATTGCCGAGCGTCGCCGCCAGCATGTTGTTGGAGTCGTGCGCGATGCCTCCCGCCAACTGGCCGATGGCCTCCATCTTCTGCGCCTGACGCAGTTCGTCCTCGATGCGCTTGCGCTCGGTGATGTCGACCGACAGCACGAAATAGCCGCGCACCGTGCCATCCTGGCTGCGATCCGGCACGCGAATGGTCTCGCACCAGCGTTCACGGCCGTCGGGAAACGCGATCTTCTCCTCACCGCCCGCGGTTCGGCCGGCCAGCGCGGCCTCGATCTTCGGCCTCACCTCGTCTCGCCGCGCGGGGTCGATGTAGTCGTCGATCCGCCGGCTGCGACCGACCCCGCTGGACGGCTGCGCATACCATTCGCGCGCGACGCGGTTGGCATAGCGGATGTCACCATCGGCGCCGACCTGGACGATCAGCGCGGGCACGTTCTCCGTGACCAGCAGATGCTGCTCGAAACTGTCGCGCAGCGCCTGCTCGGAGGCCGCGCGCAGCCGCCATTGCCGCGCCAGGACGAGGCCGAATCCGGCGATCAGCAGATTGAGACCGGCGGCGATGGCGCTGTAGTACAGCGCATTGTTCTTCCAGCCGGCCAGATACTCGACCGGGTCGCGCGCCACGGTCACCACCAGCGGCAGGCCGGCGACGCGCCGATAGCTGATGCTCCGCGACGTCCCGTCCGTCATGCCGCTGCCCTCGAAGCTGCCGTGAGGCGCCTGCGGGAGATAGAGGCTGAACAGGCGATTGGACCCGACGTTGCGGCCGGCGAAATCGTCGGCATGCGGCGAGCGCAGCAGGATCGTGCCGTCGTCGCGATAGAGCGTCACCGTTCCGCGCTGCCCCACGTTCAGCGACAGGAAGAACTGCCGCAGATTCTCGTAGTCCACCGCCACGACGATCACGCCGGCAAATCGTCCGTCCGGCATCATCAAGGCGCGGCTGACCGCGATGAACCGACCCCTGTTCACGCGCGAGGCCACCGGCACGTCGATGAAGAGACCGCGGCCGGGGTCATCGCGCTGGACCTTGTAATAGGCCCGATCGGCGAAATTGTTCTCGCGGCCGGGAACTCCGTTGCCGGCGCTGTCGCCGAGCAGATTGCCGTCCGCATCCAGCACGACGATGCCGCCCGCGGCGGGGTACGGCACCACCCTGCGCTTCAACTCTCCGATCAGGGCCGGGTTGCCGGCAGTGAGCAGCGATGGGTCCTGCTTGAGACTGTCGATCGTCGTGTTCAAGAGCACGTCGACGCCCTGGATGTTGCGCAACATGTATTCTTCGAGCGCGCGGGCGAGATCTCCGTTGGCCGCCTCGGTGGTCCGATAGGTCTCCCGATAGTTGACGGAAAGCATGTGGGCCACGAAGGCATCACACAGCAGCGCCAGCACGAGGCCACTCAGCACGATGATCCACGGAGTCCAGCGCCGGTCCATCCAGGAGCCGGACGCGAACCTCGTCCAGGCGTCGACGATGCCTTCCTGCCGCGGACCGCGCCGATGGTCGGCTCTCGCTTTGATCTGGTCCGGCATGGCGTCGAATTCAGGAGGTCGTCGGGCGGTTTGATTGTGAATCGATCGGCGCAGGGGGCATCGGCGAAGGTCCGGATTGTGCCGAATTCCGCGTCTCCTGGCGCGTCGCGATCCATATCGCGGGCGCTCGATAGCACGGTTTGCCGGGGCGTGTCATCGGCGCCCGCCAAGCGCTGCGGCGGTCGCGGAGGGGCTCGACGCGTCAAGGCGCGATCAAAGCTGGTGCTCGAACGCCTCGCGCTCGGCGCGGCTCAGATGCAGGCCATGCTTGGTGCGCCGGTCCAGGACGTCGGCGGCCGTGACGGCCCACTCCTGCTCGCGCAGGAAAACGAGCTCGCGCTCATAGAACGAGGCACCGAAATGGCGGCCGAGATCGCCGACGTTGCGGGACGCTCCGAGCAGATCGCGCGCACGGGTGCCGTAGAGCCGCGCATAGTGCGCCACTACATCGCGCGGCAATCCCGGATAGGCGCCTGCGAGATCGGCGAGGAACTGATCGAACGGCACGCCGAAATCGCCGCCCGGAAGACGCGCGCCCGCCGTCCATGCCGGCGCCATCTGCGGAAACCACGGCGCGAGACGTTCCATTGCCTGCTCGGCGAGCCGGCGAAACGTCGTGATCTTGCCGCCGAAGATCGACAGCAACGGCGGTTGTCCGGGCGCACCATGCATCTCGAACACGTAGTCGCGCGTCACCGCCGACGGATTGTCGGCGTTGTCATCGTAGAGCGGCCGCACCCCGGAGAAGGCGTGAATGATATCCCCCTTGCCCGGCGCGGCCCGGAAATAGCGCTTGAGCACGGCGAGCAGATAGTCGATCTCGGCACCATCGACAGCGACGTCGTCTGCGCGGCCGTCATGCACGATGTCGGTGGTCCCGATCAGCGCCAGGTCGGTCTCATAAGGATTGACGAAGATCACGCGGCGGTCGGTGTTCTGCAGCAGATAGGCCTGCGATCCGCTCCAGAATTTTGGCACCACGAGATGGCTGCCTTTGACAAGCCGCACATTGTGCGCGGAGTTGAGCCCGGCGACACCCTGAACCACGTCCTGCACCCAGGGACCTGCGGCATTCACCAGCGCCTTCGTTCGGACGATCTGAACCTCGCCGTCTTCGGAGCGCATCTCCAGACGCCAGGCATCACCCTCACGCCGTGCGCTCACGGCGCGGGTGCGCGGCAGGATGATGGCTCCCTTTTGCGCGGCATCGACGAGATTGAGGATCACCAGCCGGGCATCGTCGACCCAGCAGTCGGAATATTCGAAGCCGCGCCGGAACTCGGGGCGCAGCGGCGCGCCCTCCGGCTCGTGCGCGAGATCGACGTTGCGGCTCGCCGGCAGCTGCTTGCGGCCGCCGAGATGGTCGTAGAGGAACAGCCCTGTGCGCACCAGCCAGGCGGGACGCTGCTCCGGCGAGTGCGGCAGCACGAAGCGCATCGGCCAGATGATGTGAGGCGCCGAGGCCAACAGCACCTCGCGCTCGATCAGCGCTTCGCGCACCAGGCGGAATTCGTAGTACTCCAGATAGCGCAAGCCGCCATGGATCAGCTTGCCCGATCGCGACGAGGTGCCTTGCGCAAAATCGTCCTTCTCGCACAGCAGCACCTTCAGGCCGCGGCCGGCGGCATCTCGGGCGATACCAGCGCCATTGATGCCGCCGCCGATCACGGCGAGGTCCAACAGACCGTGATCGGTTCCGCTGCGTGAGACCGTCGCATTCATCGCTTGCTGCTGCGCTTCTTCTCTGGCTTGCTGCGCGCAGCGGCACGCGCCTTCGTCGCAGCCTTGGCCGGCTTTGCCGCTTTCGCCTTCGGCTCCTGCAGGCCATAGGTCGAAAAGCCCTGCGCCGTCTCGGCGATCTCGGCGTCACCCAGAATGTGCGGCTGGCCGAGGGCGAGCGACAGGTAGTACTGCTTCGCGATGGTCTCGAGCTCGACCGCAAGCCACATCGCCTTGTCGAGGTTGGCGCCGACCGCGATCATGCCGTGATTGGCCAGCAGGCAGCCGTTGCGGCCTTCCAGCGCCTCCAGCGCAAGCTCGGACAATTCGGCCGTGCCGAACCGCGCATAGCCGGCGCAGCGGATGTCGGTGCCGCCGAACGCCGCCATCATGTAGTGGCAGGCCGGGATCGGCTTGCGCGCGATGGCGAGCACGGTGGCATAGGTGGAATGCGTGTGAACGACGCCGCCGACATCCGGACGGCCGCGCATGATGTCGAGATGAAAGCGCCATTCCGTCGAGGGCTTCAACGGCCCCTCCCAGGAACCGTATTCACCCTCGAGCGGCATCGAGGCGATCATCTCCGGCTTCATCGAGTCATAGGGCGTCGCCGAGGGCGTGATCAGCATGCGGTCCTTGTAGCGGGCGGAAATGTTGCCCGAAGTGCCCTGGTTCAGCCCCGACGCATTCATCCATCGGCATTTGGCGATGATGTTCTCGCGGATCAGCCGTTCCTCGCGATTCATGTCGAAAACCTTTCGTCGTCAGCAGGGATTGAGCGGCGGCTCGCCGGCCAGATAGCGGCGAACCTCTTCGGCCGCCTGGTCGGCGGCAAAGGTGACGGTGCGCACGGATGCGCCGGCGATGTGCGGCGTCAGCGTGACATTCGGGAGCTGCAACAGCGGCCAGTCCGGCGGCACCGGCTCGACCGCAAAGGTGTCGAGCATCGCGCCGGCCAACCGTCCCGAGCTGAGCACCTCGAACAGCGCCTTGTAGTCGACCAGCGGACCGCGCGCGGTGTTGATCAGGATCGCCCCCGGCTTGATCTTCGCCAGCGCCTCGCGATCGATGAAGCCGGTGGTCTCCGGCGTCACGCGGGCATGCAGGCTGATGACGTCGGCGCGCGCCAGAAGATCGGCAAGCGCGACGTGCTCGACACCGTCGTTGCGGTCCTGTGCGCTGAGCTGGACGTAAGGGTCGGTCACAAGGATCCTGCAGCCGAACGCCTTGAGCAGCTTCACGACGCGCGTGCCGATCGCGCCATAGCCGACGATGCCGACGGTCATCTCCCCGAGCTCGCGTCCGGTCCGGTCGGCGCGATAAAGATCGCCGCGCCACTCCCCGCCCCGCATCGACTCGTGACCGCTCCTGATCAGACGGGTCTCCGCGAGCATCGCGCCGATGGTGAACTCCGCCACCGCGCTGGCATTTCGTCCGGGCGTGTTGACGACCAGCACGCCATGATCGCGCGCCGCCTGCATGTCGACATTGACCGGACCGCCGCGCGACACCGCGATGAACTTGAGCCTTGGCAGCCGCTGCAGCATCGCGCGCGAGATCGGCGCGAGATGCGTCACCAGCAGCGGCGCTTCGCCGATGAATTCGGCGAGCTCATCCGGATCGCCCATGAACTCCTTGAGACCATCGAGCTTGGAGCCGGCATAGCCGTGCTCCATCGGCTCGTCCGGCCAGGGCTGTTCGAGCATGCGGATGTCGACGCCGTCGCCGCAGATGGCGGTGATGCGTTCGGCGAACACCGAGGGCAGCATGAAGCGGTCGCCGATGATGGCGATGGAGCTAGACATGATTGGCTCCTGCACGCTGGGCCGCAAGCTGCTTCCACACCGGCCGAGCCGCGAGGCGAGCCTCGACATAGGCCGGGAACAGCTGCGCATAGCGCTCCGCCAGCGCCGCATCCGGCGCCTGCGGCTCATCCAGATACGGTCTCACCCATTCCTCCGCGCAGATCATCATGTCCGGGTAGAGTCCGGTCGCGACCGTGGCGATCATCGCCGCGCCCGACGCGCCGGCTTCCTCGCGACGGCAGACTCGAATCGTGCTGCCGAGTGCCGCGCCAAGAATCGCGCCGAGCGCGCGGCTGCGTGCCGCGCCTCCGGTCAGGCGAATTTCCGTCGGCAGCGGTCCCATCGCCGCGTAGCAGTCGCGTGCGGCGAAGGCCAGTCCCTCCATCACGGCGCGCATCAGATCCCAGTAGCCGTGACGGGTGCGCAGGCCGACCAGTTGCGCAGACGCCTCGTGGGACACGAATGGTCCGCGCTCGCCAGCATCGGAGATGAAGGGGTGATAAAGCAGCTCGCCCGCCTTCGCCGCGAGCACGCGCTCGTCCAGCCGCCGGATCAGATCATTGCGCGACCGGGCGATGCCTTCCATGGCGAGCACGCCTCGCGCGACATCGAGCAACCAGTCGATGTTCAAGGTCGCAGCCATGGTCGACTGCATCTGGGCATAGTGGTCCGGCACCGGGAACGGCATCGTATAGCCGGTCGCCTCGGCATTCAGCTTGACCGCGTCGGCGCTGTTCGCCAGCCGCATGTGCATGCCGGTCGAGCCGATGATGGTGCAGCCGACGTCGGGTGTGGGATCATATAGCCCACCACCGAGCGCATTGCAGATCACGTCGACATAGCCGAGCGACACCGGCACGCCCTCGGGCAAGCCCGTCTCCGCCGCGGCCGCCGCGGTCAAGCCATGCGTCGTCGTGACACCATCGACGACATCTGGAAACAGGCGCGCGGAACCAGCGATGCCGATGAGACGCGCGGCCTCGCCGTCGAAGCCGCGCTTACGAAAGTCGCCGCAGGAGAACGTCGCCTCGGACGGGTCCGTGGCCCGCTCGCCGGTCAGCTTGAAGTAGAGCCAGTCCTTGCAGTGGAACGCCGTACCCGCGCGTCCCAGCATCTCTGCGTCATGCGCCTGCAGCCAGGCCAGTTGCGCCCCCTGCTGGCAAGCGTTGAGCCCCGATCCGGTGCGCTGATAGTGCGCGGCATTGCGCTCGCCGCCGCGGAAGGCTTCGACGAACCCTGCCGCGCGCGAGTCGAGCCACAGCAGCGCGGGCGCGACGGGATGGCCGTCCGCATCGATCAGCCAGGTGCCGTCGCCCTGCCCGGTCACGGCGATCGCGGCGACGCGACGGAACAGATCCGGCAGCGTGCCGCCCAGGCCGCGCAAGGCCGCGACGGTGTCGGTCCAGGTCCGCGCCATGTCCTGCTCGACGCGGCCGCCCGGCAACGTCGCGTAGCTGTTGGGAATCGCGAAATCCCCGAGCTGGCGTCCATCCCGCGCAAACGCCACCGCCTTGATCACCGAGGTCCCGGCGTCGATGCCGATGATCACGTCGCGGATCGCAGCCGAGGTCATGTTCAGCGCGCCTCCGCGTGGCGGACGCAAACGCCGTCGGCGCCGAAGATATGGAGATGGCGTGACTCCAGCGCGCAGGGCACGACGTCGCCCGGTCGCGCCGCGACCTTGCTGGATGTCACGCCAACCAGCAGATGACCGGCGCACTCGCCCGCAATATGCGACTGATCGCCGAGCCACTGGTTGGAGACCACGCGCAGCCGCGCCTCGCCGCTGCCGATCGCGATCCGCTGCGGCCGGATGCCGACCTTGATCCGATCGGCCCGCACCAGCGTCCGCTGTCCCGCCGCGTCCAACGTCTGCCCGGGAATGTGAAAGGCAACATCGGAGCCCACAGACAAGCGGAACCCGCCTTCCTCCTGCGTCACCACAGTCTCCATCAGGTTCATCGGCGGCTCGCCAATGAAGCTCGCGACGAACAGATTGGCCGGGCGGTTCTTCAGCTCCCGCTCGCTGGCGAACTGCTGAAGCACGCCGTCTTCCATGACGGCGATGCGATCGGCAAGTGCGCTCGCCTCGGTCTGGTCATGGGTGACGAAGATCGCCGTCATGCCGCGCTCGGCGAGCAGACCCTTGATGCGGCCGCGCAGCACGGCACGCAGCTGCGGCTCCAGTTGACCCATCGGCTCGTCGAGCAGATAGAGGTCGGCATCACGCACCAGCGCTCGGGCCAGCGACACCCGCTGCTGCTGTCCGCCGGAAAGCGCGTGGGGACGATGATCGAGAATGTCCTCTATCTCCACCAGGCGGGCAATGCTGACAACGCGTTGCGCAATCTCGGCGCGCGACAATTGCCGCGCCTTCAGCGCGAACGCAATGTTCTCACGCACCGTGAGCGGCGGGTACAACGAATAGCCTTCGAACGCCATCGCCACCTTGCGCTTCGCCGGCGCCAGATCATGGATCGTCCGCTGCGCCAGCGCGATCGACCCCGAACTCACGCTCTCGAAGCCGGCGATCATGCGCAGCGTCGAGGTCTTGCCGCAGCCGGAAGAGCCGAGCAGCGCGACGATCTCGCCGGCCTTCACCTCCATATCGAGCGCGCGCACGGCATGAACCGGCGGCTTGCCCCGGCTGTGATAGACCTTGTCGACGTTGCGGATTTCGAGCATGCCCATCCCCGATCCTCACGCCGCCTGCCGCCGCGGCGCCAGGCCGATGCGCTCGCCCGTGGCGTGGTCGAACAGCAGCGCCGCTTCCGGCGCGAACCGCACGAACACGTCCTCGTCGGCATGCGCCTCCAGCGCCTCGGGCGCCTGCGCCGCCAGCCACTCCGATCCGTCGGCGAAGCGCAGCAGCACCACGGCGCGCTCGTGGATCGGCGTGACCGCGACGATCCGCGCCGGGATCACACCCTCGCCGCCATCACGCGTCACCACGACATCGTCGGGCCGGACGCCAAGCCAGCAACGCTCACGCATATTGGACGGCACGCCGTCCGCATCCAGCCGGATCAGCGTCCCGGCAACAGATGCGGTCAGCCGCCCCTGCTCCGCCACCGGCGTGACCTCGGCAAGATTGATGCTGGGATCGCCGAACAGCCGGGCCACGGCGACCGACGCCGGCCGCGCATAGATCTCCTCCGGACGGGCCACCTGCACCAGGTGGCCATTGATCAGCACGGCAATGCGATCGGCGATTGCCATCGCCTCACGATAGTCCTGCGTCACGTAAAGCACCGCCGCAGAGCTCCTGCGCAGCAGGCTCGGCAGCTCCAACCGCATCTCATAGCGCAGCTTGGCATCGACGTTGCGCAAGGGATCGTCGAGCAGCAGCACCCCGGGATTGCCGATCAGCGCGCGCGCCAGCGCGGTGCGCTGCTTCTGGCCGTTGGACAGTTCACGAGGCTTGTGGCCGAGCACGTGCTCGATCTTCAACAGCCGACTCATTGCCGCAACCTTCGCCGCAATGTCGGCCGCGCCCGTCGCGCGCAGCCCGCTGGCGATGTTGTCGCGCGCGCTCATGTGCGGAAACAGGGCAAAATTCTGGAACGCCATGCCGATGCCGCGCTGCTCCGGCGGCGCGTCGACGATCGAGCGGCCGCCGACCAGGATGTCGCCGCCGTCAGGCTCGAACATGCCGGCAATCATCCGCAGCAGCACGGTCTTGCCGCTGCCGGACGGGCCGAACACCGCGACGATCTCGCCGGGCTCGACCGTCAGCGACACGCCCTTGGCGCAGCTTGCGGCGCCGAAGCTCTTGTCGACCGATTGGAGTTCGAGACGCGCCATGTATCCTCAACCCTTCACTGCACCGAGCGAGAGACCTTCGACCAGATAGCGCTGCGCATAGAGCGCGAGCAGCAATGTCGGGGTGACCGACAGCACGATCGCGGCGGCGATCTGGCCGTATTGGATACCGGACGCCGTCACGAAGGCCAATGCGCCGACCGTTACCGGCTGCTTGTCGGCCGAGGCCAGGATCAGCGCAAAGACGAAGTTGTTCCAGCAGAAGATGAAGGACAGCAGGCCCGCTGCGGCGATGCCGGGCCCGGCCAGCGGCACGGCAATGCGGGTGAACGCCTCGCGCCAGGAATGCCCCGCGAGCCGGTAGGCGTGCTCGATGTCGGGACTGATGTCCTCGAAATAGCCGCGCACGATCCACAGGATCAGCGGCAGCGCGATCAGCTGGTAGACCCAGACGATGCCAAAATAGGTGTCGTTGAGGCCAAGCTGCTGGTAGTACAGCGACAGCGGAAGCAGCACCAGGAGCGGCGGCGCGAAGCGGAACGACAGCAGCGTGAAGGCGATGGTCTCGCCGAGCCGGAACTTGAAGCGCGCGAACGCATAGGCCGCGGGGACGCCGAGCAGCAGCGCCAGGATCACCGACGCGCTTGACAGCACGAAGCTGTTCATCAGATTGCGCATGAAGGTGAGCTGCAGATTGCCGGCGGCGGTCTTGAGCTGGCCCGAGATCAGCGCCTCATAATTGGCGAACGTCGGCTCGAACAGGATGCGCGGCGGGATGCGCAGGATCTGCTCATTGGTCTGGAACGACATCAGGAGGATCCAGACGATCGGAAACATGAAAAACAGAAGCACCAACGCCAGCGCGATGCCGCGGAAGATGCGCCCTGCCAGACTGGAGTGATCCATGATGTCTCTCCCTCAGGCGTGACCGTGGGCGCGTGCGCGCAGCCGCAGCCAGTTCTTGATGAAGATGTTGGACAGGATGTTGGTGATCAGCCACAGAATCATCAGCAGCGCCGCCGAGCGTCCGACATTGGTGTACTGGAAGAACTCGAGATAGGCCTGGACCTGGAACACCATCAGCCGGTCGCCGGGGCCGCCTTGCGTCATCGCGTAGACGATGTCGAACTGCTGGATCGAATCGAGCAGCCGGAACAGCGAGGCGGTGATGATGTAGGGCGCGAGCATCGGCAGGGTGATGCGGAAGAAGACGAAGCTCGCCGGCACGCCATCGAGCGCCGCCGCTTCGAACGGCTGCCGCGGCAGCGAGCGCAGGCCAGCCAGGAGCAGGATCATGATGAAGGGCGTGTAGACCCAGACGTCGACCAGGACGACGGTGAACAGCGCGGTCGACGGATCGGACGCCCATTTGAAGTCGTGCACGCCGAGCAGCCCGACCAGATAGGACAGGATGCCGAAGCTCGGATTGGTCATCAGCTTCCACATCAGCGCGGCGATCGCCGGCGCCGTCATCAGCGGCAGCAGCAGCATGATCGAGACGGCGTTGTGGAAGCGCGTCGGCCGCCGCAGCAGCAGCGCGATGCCGAGGCCGAGCAGCAGCTCGGCGATGACGGTCACCGCGGTATAGACCAGCGAGATGCGCAGCGTGTTCCAGAACGCCGGATCGGACAGGAAGTCGATATAGTTGTCGATGCCGATGAAGCCGCGCAGATACGGCAGATTGAGCCGGTAGCGCTGCAATGAATAGACCGCAGCGGTCACGAACGGCACCAGGATGGCGATGCAGACCAGCAGCGCCGGCAGGCTCAGCAAATACGGCAGCAGCCGGCCGCGCCAGCGTTTCGTGCGGCGCGGCGTCGCCTTGGTCTCGACAAGTTGGGCCATGCTCATGACAGGCGTGATCACATCAGCGCGGGATGGGGCGGGCCGACCCGGACGCTGTGGGGAGCGTCCGGGCCGGCAGGCGGTCATGGGAGATGGGGCGCGGCCTCAGCCGAGGCCGGCCTGCTTCAGCTGACGGTTGATGCTCTCGGCAAGCTTGTCGAGGCCCTCATCGACGCTGATCTCCTTGGCCACCATCTTCTGCAGCGAGGCCGCCCACTCCGTCGTGAGGTCGAAGAACAGCGGCTGCGCCGTGAAGTAGATCTTCGCACCGGGCGCCGAGAGGTCATGCTGCTCGAGATAGCCAGGATAGGACTTGGCGATGCGGTCGCGGAATTCGCCGTCCTTCCACACGGAGGCGCGGACCGGATTGACGAAATCCATCTTGCGGGCACCGAACAGACCGTGCTCGACGGAGGCCGCCCACTGCATGAAGGTCCAGGCCGCATCCTTCTGCTTGGAGAAGCTCGACATCGCCAGCGACCAGATCCAGACGTTCGGCGTCGGCGCCTTCGCGGCCGGATTGGCCGCGAACGGCGCATAGCCGAGATTGCCGCGCTCCTTGTTCTCGCCGCCGTTCATGAAGTAGCCGAGAATGTCGGCGTCGAAGATCATGCCGGAGGCGCCGGCGCCGAGGTCCGTGCCGACCTGATACCAGGTGTAGGTCGACCAGTTCTTCGGACCCGACCCCTGGATCATCCTGACCCATTTCTCGTGGAAGTCCTTGGAGGCCTTGGTGTTCATCGCGGCCTTCAGCTTGCCGCCTTCCATCACGAAATCCTTCTGGCCGAAATTGGCGTAGGCCGAGAGGAAGCCCGGATGGATGGTCGCCCACGAGCGCGAACCGCGCACGCCGACGCCATAGGGGCCGCCAGCGTCCTTGGTGATCTTGGCCGCGACCTCCAGCATGTCGTCGAGATTGGTGGGCGGCTTGACGCCGACCTTGTCGAAGATCTTGCGGTTATAGGTGATGTTGTTGAGCTCGTAGCCCCACGGGATGCACCATTGCTTGGCCTTGCCGGAGCCGAGCTCGGAGCCGGCGACGCCGTCCCAGGCGGTGGAGGAGCGCAGGCCCGGCAGCACATCGTCCCAGGCGAACGCCGGATTGGTCTTGGCCGAATCCTTGATGTAGGCGTTGAGGTCCTCGATCCAGCCGGCCGGACCGTAGGTCCAGGTCATGTAGGCGCCGGTCATGAAGGCGTCGTACTGATCGGACTTCGACGACAGCGCCGCCGTCACCTTGTCGAAATAGACGTCCTCCGGGAAGATGTCGTAGGTGACGTTCATGCCGGTGAGGCTCTTGAACGCCTCGATGTCGCCGATCATCGCATCGACGTAAGGATGCTTGTTCAAGAGCAGCTTGACGGTCTTGCCGCTATGGGCCTTCCAGTTGAAGTCAGCGGCCATCGCCCTCGACATCGCCGAGGCAAAGGCGGCATTGGCGGCGACACCGGCGATGCCGAGCTTGGCAGCGCCGTCGAGCAGATCACGCCGGCTGATGCGCTTGCCGGCATAGGCCGCAAAGAGATTCTTCTCACGATCGTACATTCAACCCTCCCTTTGTTTTTTGTAGAGACGTGTTCGCGTTACCTGCCCTTCCGACTCTTGTTCTTGGAGTTGCCGGATGTTTTCTCCGGCTTGTCGGTCGCCAATGCCTGAGCGGTTACCTCATCGATGATGAGACCGTTCAGGAAGCCGCTGCGCAGCACCGCGCGCAGGGCCGTGATCTTTGCCTCGCCGCCGCCGATGGCGACGATGCGGTGCTTCTTCAGATCGGCAGCGGCCATCGAGGTGGCGCGCGCCGAAAGATCGAGATCGAGCAGCTCGCCCTGGGCGTTGAAGAAATGCCCGAGCAGATCGGCGCAGGCGCCGGCGCGCTTCAGCTCGACGACCTCATCCGGCTTGATCATGCCGCTCGACACCAGGAAGCCGTCGGCATGGATCTGGCCGATGCCGACGAACAGCAGCGACGCCCGCTGCGCCAGCGCGAACACGTCCGATATGCCGAACTGCTGCATCAGCACGCGGCGATCGGCGACGGAGTTGGCGAACACCGGCACCGGCAGCAGATAGGCTTCGGCGCCGGTGCGCTCGGCCAGGCGATGGATCACATCGAACGGGTTGGCGGCGAATTTGCGCGTCAGGCCGCCGAGCAGCGACACGAACTGCACGTCGCGCGCCGGCGTCTGCGGCAGTTGCGCCACCACCGCCGCAAGCGTGCGACCGTGGCCGACGCCGATGATCTTGTCGTCGCCGCGCTCCAGCACCTGGCGCAGGAAGCTCGCACCCTCCAGCGCGAGGGCCTTCAGTGGCAGATCGCCCTCGCCGAGATCCGGCGCAACACGGCAGAAGTCGAGCCCGTAGCGTTCGGCCAGCGCGTTCTCGAGTGCGACGCATTCGGCGACGGGACCCTCGACGAAGACACGGATCATACCCTCGCGGCTGGCCCGCGCGATCAGGCGATGCGCCTTGGTGCTCTGGATGTTGAGGCGGTCGGCGACCTCCGACTGCGTCAGCCCGGCCGCGAAATACAGCCAGGCGGCGCGCGTCGCGAGCGAGGCCTCGCCGTCCACCATGGGCGTCCTGTCGGAAGCTGTCGTCACGCCTGAATGCCTGCTTGCAAAATTCTTCACACCTTGCAAAAAATTGCAGACGCCGGTCCGGCCGTCAATCCCCCAAACGTGCTGCAGCGCGTCAGGGATGACGCGCCGGGCGAGCACAGCCATGCTCGCCGGCGCACAACGGGATGAGGTCGCATGACGGAGTTGTTTGTCGGCATCGACGTGGGCACGAGCGGTGTGCGCGCCTGCGCCGTCGATATCAGCGGCGAGATCAAGGGCGCAGCCGCCGTTCCGCTGGTCGCGCCGCGTCAGGACGGCAACGCCATCGACCAGGATCCCGAGCTGTGGTGGCAGGCGACGGTCGCGGCGCTCGACAAGCTCGGCAGGATCGTCGATCTCGGCGCCGTCGCGCGCATCGCGGTCGACGGCACCTCCGGCACCTTGCTGCTGATCGACGCCGACGGGCGGCCCCGCTCGCTCGGCCTGATGTACAATGATGCCCGCGGCGTCGACGAGGCCAGGCGCATCGCCGCAATCGCGCCGCCCGAGAGCGGTGCGCATGGCACGAGCAGCCCGCTCGCCAAGCTGCTGCATCTGCTCGCCTCCACGAGCGGCGCGCGACAAGCCGTGCACCAGGCCGACTGGATCGCCGGACGCCTCGCCGGCCATCACGGCGTCAGCGATGAGAACAACGCCCTGAAGCTTGGCTATGACCCCGTCAGGCGCGAATGGCCGCGCTGGATGGATCAGCTCGGCGTTCCTCGCGACGTCCTGCCGAGCGTTCTCGTGCCGGGCACGCCATTCGCCGATATCGATCCGTCGACCGCGCGCGCGCTCGGTCTGTCGCCGTCGGCGCGCATCGTCGCCGGCACCACCGACGGCGTCGCCGCCTTCATCGCCACCGGCGCCGATGCGCCGGGCGATGCGGTGACCTCGCTCGGCACCACGCTGGTGGTGAAGCTGATCGCGACGCAGCCGATCTTCGCCGCCGATCAGGGCGTGTACTCGCATCGCCTCGGCGACAAATGGCTCGCCGGCGGCGCATCGAACTCCGGTGGCGCCGCACTGCTTGCGCATTTCACCGCCGCCGACATGGACCGCATGGCACCGTTGCTCCGCCCCGACGAGCCGACCGGGCTCGACTACTATCCGCTGCCCAAACCCGGCGAACGTTTTCCGATCGCGGATCCCGCGCTGGCGCCGCGGATCCAGCCACGTCCGGTCGAGGATCATCGCTTCTTCCAGGCGCTGCTCGAAGGAATTGCTGGCGTGGAAGCGCTGGCCTATCAGCGTCTTCACGCGCTCGGCGCGCCGGCGCTACGGCGGGTGATCAGCATCGGCGGCGGCGCCCGAAATGATGCCTGGACCGATATCCGCCGGCGCATCGTCGGCGTGCCCGTCAGCGTCGCCGCGCAGACCGAAGCGAGCTACGGCACCGCGCTGCTGGCGCTGCAGGGACCGCCACGATGACGGCGGCGGCGTGCGAGATCAGCGGCCTGTCTGCCATCGCCGACAGGTTCGATCACGTCCTGCTCGACCAATGGGGCACGTTGCATGACGGCAGGACGGTGCTTCCGGCTGCGCACGACTGCGTCCTGCGGCTGCGCGAGGCCGGCAAGCATATCCTGGTGCTGTCGAACTCCGGCAAGCGCGCGAGCGCCAATGCCGAGCGCCTCGCCCGGCTCGGCCTGCCGCGCTCGACCTATGACGGCATTCTCACCTCGGGCGAGGTGACATGGACCGGCCTGCGCGACCGCACCCGCGAACCCTTCACCGATTGTGGCAATGCCTGCTTCCTGATCACCCGGGGCGGCGATTGCTCGCTGATCGACGGGCTCGACCTCGTCCTCGTGACGGATATGCGTGACGCCGACTTCATCCTGCTCGGCGGCCTCGATGACGACCTCGCCGAGCCCGACCTCTGGCGCGATCGATTCACCGGCGCGGCGGCGCGGGGCGTGCCGATGATCTGCGCCAATCCCGACCTGATGATGTTCGGCGCGGCTGGCCTCGTGCCGGCGCCCGGCACGCTGGCGCGCGCCTATGAGTGGCTCGGCGGCCCGGTGAGCTTCGTCGGCAAGCCGCATGCGCCGATCTTCGCGGCGGCGCTGGAGCAGCTCGGCGATCCGGACCCGCACCGCGTGCTGATGATCGGCGACTCACTCGACCATGACGTCGCCGGCGCCCGCGCTGCAGGCCTGCAGAGCCTGCTGCTCGGCGATGGCGTGCATCGCACGACGCTGGCCGGTGCGCCCGACCTCGCTGTGGCAACGCGCAAGCTCGCAGCTTCGCCCGGCCGCATGCCGAATTGGACGATGCAGCACCTGGTATGGTGAGAAGGAGACGCGAAATGCGCGAGCCTGCCGAGCTTGATGATTTGCGCCGGATGTCGGCGCGGGTCGGCCGCAACATCGAGCTGGTGCAAGGCGCCGGCGGCAACTCCTCGCTCAAGCAGGATGATGTGCTGTGGGTGAAGGCGTCCGGCACCTGGCTTGCCGACGCCGACGCGAAGGACATCTTCGTGCCTGTTCTCCTGCCTGCGGCGCGCGATGCGCTCGCCGCTGATGACGAGCGCATTCCGCTGGCCGCTCCCGGCCCCCTGCGCGCCTCGATCGAGACCGCGCTGCATGCGCTGCTGCCGCACCGGGTCGTGCTGCACGTGCATGCCGTCAACACCATCGCCTGGGCGGTGCGGCGCGATGCGCGCGATGAATTTGCGGCGCGGCTGGACGGGCTCGCCTGGCGCCATCTCGACTACTTTCATCCCGGACTGCCGCTGGCGCGCGCGGTAAGCGCCATCGTCGCGCGCGACCGCATCGACGTGCTGATCCTCGGCAATCACGGCCTCGTCGTCGGCGCCGAAAGCTGCGATCAGGCCGAGGCGTTGGTCCATGACGTCGAGCGCAGGCTGGCGCTGCCGGTGCGCCCGGCGCCCGCTGCCGACGCCGCGGCCTTGCGCCGTCTGTGCGCCGGCACCGCCTATCGCCTGCCGCACGATGCCGGTAGCCACGGCATCGCCACCGATCCGTTCAGCCGCGCCATCGCGACCGGCGGCTCGTTGTATCCGGACCACGTCGTGTTTCTCGGCCCGGGCCTGCCGACGATCGAGAGCGCCGGCGGCCTCGCCACGCTGCTCGCACGGGCGGACGCGAGCCGCCTGCCCGCGCCCGTCGCGGCCCTCGCGCCGGGTCTCGGCGCCATCATCCGCAGCGACGCCAGCCCGGGCGCCGAGGCCATGCTGAGCTGCCTCGCGCTCGTGACCAGCCGCCTGCCGTTATCGGCCGATATCGGCTATCTCTCGTCTCAGCACGAGCAGTTGCTGCTCAACTGGGACGCCGAACGCTACCGGCAGCAGCTGACGGCAAGCCGCCAGCCGTCGAATTGAAGCGGCGACGGATCACGCGATCTCATCGCTCGAGACCGGCGGGGACGGCGCCCTCGCCCCAACCAGTTCGTGAAGCGCATCTCCGACCTGATCGATGACTTCGCCCCAATCGCGCCTTTCGCGCTGACGGAACAGGCGCATGCGCGGATACCAGACGCTGTCGTCCCGATCGAGCAGCCAGCGATAGTCCGGCGTGTACGACAGAAGCGTCCAGGTCGGACAGCCAAGCGCGCCGGCGAGATGAGCGACACTGGTATCGACCGTGATCACGAGATCCAGACATGAGATCAGCGCGGCGGTATCGGCGAAATCGGCAAGTTGACCCGTCAGGTCCACGATCCCGCTCGTCTCCTGGAGCACGGCCTTGTCTTCGGCCTTGGGCTCCTTCTGCAGGCTGACAAACGCCGCATCCGCGCCGAGCAGGCGGGACAACGTGCGCAACGGGATGGAGCGATTGTGGTCGTCGAGATGATTGGGGTTGCCTGACCAGACCAGGCCGACGCGCAATTTCTCGGGCGTGCCAAGGCGCTCCTGCCAGAGTTGGATCCGATCCGGATCAGGCGCCGGCAAATAGGACGCCGGCGCTGGAATCGTGGCCAGTGTCGTCCGAAAGGCAAACGGCAGGCTCATGATCGGACAATGGACATCCACCCCCGCAAGGTCGGCGGCCTCCGAGACCGGAATACATTGCGAAATGCCTGGCATGTTCGACAACAGTGGAAGCAACGGCTTTTGAACGGCAAGGATGACGCGCGCGCCCAACGCTGCGACCATCGGCACGTAGCGGACAAACTGGATCGTATCGCCCAGTCCTTCATCGGCGGCGATGACGATGGTTTGTCCCGCGATGCCATCCTGGCCGAGCCACATGGGTCGCCGGAAGCGCGGATAAGAGCTCGGCAGGCTCCAACGGGCCTCCCGGCCAGACCAGCCCGCGTCGAGATTTCCCAACAACAGGTTCAAATGAGCCGTTCCAAGATCGGCCAGCGCGTCTCTCGGATCGGCCCCCTTCAACTGCCTGTAGATATCGAACGCCTCGTCGAACCGACGGAGCTTCGTCAGCACGGAGGCCTTGTCGTGCAGCGCATCCCTTGAACCCGGCTGCAGAGCCAGGGCTCGCTCGAACCATTCCAACGCGTCCTCGTCTCGGCACATCGTCCGCAACACGATGCCGGTCTTGACGCAGATGTCGGAGTTTTCCGGTTCGATGGCGTGAGCTCGCTGGCAGATCGTCAGGGCCTCGTCGAAGCGCTTCAAGCCGTTCAGAAGCGCGCCACGCATCAAGAGTGTCGGGACATGGTTGGGCCGCAAGACGTCGCTCAGATCGAGATAGGTAAGCGCGTCGTCGATCCGCCCCAGCCGTTGAAGCGTGATGCCGCACTGGTTGGCGGCATCCCAATGCCTGGAATTCAGCTCCAGCACACGTTGGAAGCTCGACACGGCGTCGGCGAGCTGCTGCAGGTTGACGAGGGCATTCCCCCTCAGCATCCACAGATCGGCGCTTTCGAGACCGAGCGCCGTCGCCTTGTCGACGACCTTCAGCACCTCATCCGAGCGTCCCAAGACCTGCAGCACCGTGCCAAGACTCAGGAAGTACTGCGGCTGAACATCCTGCTGGAGCGCGCGGGATACCCACTGCAATGCAGCTTCATACTGCTGCCCCTGCAGGGCAAGGATGCCCAGCAAGTTGAGGGTCGGCGCATGCCCTCCGTCGATCGCAAGCGCCATATGGCAACACCGTTCGGCATCCGCATGTCGGCCATCGGCGACATCGCGCAAAGCAGCGTCATAGAAGAGCGCGGCACCATCGGGCTTGACAGGTTGGAGCTTCACTTTAGCGGGTGAAGCTCGGCGCTCGCGACGGTTCATTGCTGCATATGGTCCAGGTTGCGTCGTTAAAGTAGTTGATTCTCATTCAGGCTGACAGCCGCAATTCTATCTCCGGCTGTGGTGAGGGCCGCTCCGATTCTGGCTGCATTCCCTAGCATAAGAGCTCGGAAGACAACGATCCGATGACCACTTCGTGGAAGTCAAATTCAGCGCAACCATCGCGGGCACGATCAAATCGGCGTGCAGGACAAGGGTGAGGACTTCTTCGGTGGTTACGCCTATATGAGGTCGGGCCATCCGCCCGACCCTCGAGATCATCATCAGCGAAACGCCGGCGCATCTGCGCAAGTTTCACGATCCGGACTCGGGCCTGGCGCTGATCCGGCCGGATGCCTGACATGGGCCGTCGGACAGCTCGGGCTCGTCGCTGGACACGGCCATCCGCACACAGATCGGAAACGGACTGGAAAGGAGGGAGAGGTTGGATGGTGCGCTCGGAGCGGGAGAACACGTGCGTTCGTTCAGTGGCTGAAGCACGACCGCCTTTCCGCACACCGGCCGGACGCCGATTTCTGATCCAATCTTTCGCCGGCAGCGCTATGGCGCTTCATGTCCACGCGTGAGGCCGCTCTCCCGGCGGTAACAGAGATGGAGTCTGTCCCACACCTTCATCATCGCATGGACCAGTTGGTCCATGAGCGCGTCGTCGTGATAGGGCGTTGGGGTAAGACGCAGGCGTTCCAGTCCTCGCCGGACAGTGGGGTAATTGATCGGCTGGATGTAGATGCCATGCTCCGACATCAGCAGGTCCGAAGCCGCCCTGCACTTCTCGGGATCGCCGACATGCACCGGCACGATATGGCTCTCGCTCGGCATCACGGGCAGGCCTGCTGCCGTCAGGACGGACTTCAACCGCGCTGCGCGATCCTGATGCCGGACGCGCTCCGCTGTCGAGGTTTTCAGATGCCGGATTGCAGCGGTCGCGGCTGCGCAGACCGGAGGCGGCAATGCCGTCGTGAAGATGAAACCGGGGGCGTAGGAGCGCACCGCATCGATCAGGTTCGCCCCAGCCGCAAGATAGCCGCCGAGACAGCCATAGGCCTTTGCCAGCGTGCCCTCAACAATGTCGATCCTTTCCATGACCCCGTCGCGCTCAGCTATGCCGCCGCCGCGCGGGCCATACATCCCGACCGCGTGCACCTCGTCGACATAGGTCAGAGCGCCGTAGCGCTCGGCCAAGTCACAAATTCGATACAGAGGCGCGACATCCCCGTCCATCGAGTACAGGCTCTCGCACACGATGAGCTTGGGCCTTTCGGGATCTGCCGCCCGCAGCAGCCGTTCGAGATGCTCAGGATCATTGTGCTGCCAGATCTGCTTCTCAGCACCGGCCTTGCGAACCCCCTCGATCATGGAGTTGTGGTTCAGCTCGTCGGAAAGCAGCAAACACCCAGGCAGCAGCTTGGCGATCGTCGATATCCCCGCCTCGTTGGAGACGTAGCCGGAGGTAAACACCAGCGCGGCTTCCTTGCCGTGGAGATCAGCCAGCTCCTGCTCGAGGGCGACGAGCGGATGGTTCGTTCCCGCGATGTTACGGGTGCCGCCCGCGCCTGTGCCCATGCGCGCTGCGGCATCGATCATGGCTCCTATGACATTCGGGTGCTGGCTCATGCCCAGATAGTCGTTGGAGCACCAGATCACGACCTCACGCTTGCCTTCCTCCGAATGCCAGATCGCATACGGATAGCGCCCCGCCAGGCGTTCGAGGTCCGCAAAGACACGGTAGCGTCGTTCCTGATGCAGTCGATCCAATGCACCGCGGAACATCGCGTCATATTCAGGGAGAAGGCCGAACGGCCGCATCTGGTAGTTCATGATTGGACGACTCCAGCAGACTATCTTGCCCGATTGAACTGGTAGGAGCCCTGGAGAAACACGCCATAACGCTCCGTCGTATATCGCAGCACCTGATTGAACGAATCGACCGCATTGGTGCTGAGATGCCACCAGCGCCCACCGATGCCGATGCGGAAATTGTCGGTCAACTGGTAGTTCAGCACGGTCTCGGCCTGGAATCCGGATCCTTGTCCCGAGGCGGGATCGCGCCCGAAGGTGAAATAGTGCGTGTCGATCGCATTCTGCGAAGTCCAGACATAGGCGGCCTCTGCCTGCCAGCTCAGCCGGTCCGACAGCCGCGTGTCGAGTGAGACACCGGCCCGTCCGCTATGCCAGCGATCCTGCTCGGTCACCACCTTCACGCCTGCCCCAAGAGCCGGACTGCAGATCGTCGGATTGCCACCCACCTGGGTGCAGCCCCGCGCGTCGACCGTTTCTGTCCAATATTGATAGCCGACGAAGGCGCCGAGCCGGAAGCGGTCCGTCTCCAGCAGGTTGAAACCGACATCGAGATTTGCGTATTGCAGCCGCCCGCCCACGCTGCTGACGGTCTTGGACGACGGATTGACGAAGGGCGCAAAGTCCTCGTCGACGAGCGTGCCCGAGCTGATCTTGCCCGCTCCGAAATAGCCCTTCAGAAACATGTTGGTGAACGGGCCGTCGAGCGCATCGACCCTGAAGAACATCTCGCCGCTGTGCCCGGTCATGCCGCCATAGGCGAGCCGGGAGACCTGAAGCGTCGCAGCCTGATCGGCGAAATAGCGGTATCGATTCTGCCCGGAGCTGAACCAGTAGCGCACTCCGGTCTCCAGCATGTAGGACGGCAGGATCGACGCGCGCGACCGCAGCGGCATATCGCCCGAGCCCGCCCCCTGGCCGCCCTGCAGCGCCGCAGGCCTGGCCCAGGCGCAACTGACAATCGAGGCGTTGCACTTCGTGACACCGTCGGCGTTGAAATCGCGCCGCAACGTGACCGTCGCGAACAAGTCCTTGGTCGTCGTCTTAACGTTGGCCAGCGTGCTGTCGACGAACCGGTAGCCGATCTCCGTTTCCAGGCTGATCTCCTTCGACCAGAGATAGCTGACCAGCAGCGACGGCAGAATCGTGTACTCCTTCAAGTCGGTCTTCGTCCCGGACCTGTACCCCGCCCGCAGCCGCGGGCTGATGGCGAGATCGGGCGTGATCGGATAGCGCGTGGCGAGATCGAGCACGTAGAACTTCGAATCCGCCAGGCTCGCGTACCGCAGCGCGCCCATGAACAGATCGCCCGGCTTGATGATGCCGTTCCCGGTCAGTTGAGCCGACAGATAATATTCGAGGCCGCTCGCCGGCGTGCCGTCGACGCCTCCGGAGGGCAGCGTGCCGGTCAGATTGGTCACCGTGGCATCGGCCGCGACCTGCCAGGTCTCGTTCAGGGGCCGCGAATAGCTCACCATCGCCGACTGGAACGTCGGCGTGCGGTCGATCGCGAGCTGCCTGATCTCGCCGGCCGTATTGAACTTCATCATGTCGTAGAGCGTGAGGAACGGCTGCCCCTGCAGCGCATTCCAGGTCGAGAGAAATGGCACCCTTCGATAATCGAACGAGGCGTTGACGACCGACTTGTCCTCGAACGTATAGGTTCCGGAGAACACGGCCGCATTGAGCGCACGGAAATGCGTGTCGTAGTCGATCAGGCCGAGCAGCGACTTGTTGGTGTCGAAATAGCGGAATTCGGCGCCGATGGCCTGGCGGTCGACGATGTTGCGGTCGTATTGCGTGATCAGATAGACCGTAGTCTCGAGGCCGCCCAGGATCTTGCCGAAGTCGATGCTCGCGCCATAGAGCGTCTTGCCATCCTTGAACGGTGCGTCGAAACGGCTCCAGTTCGGCGAGCCTGCGAGCACGTTCAGGCGCAGCCCGGGGCTCTTCTGCCAGCTCAGCACCGCGCCGTCGAAGCGGCCGATCACGCCGCCGGTGTTGCGGGACTGCCGTCCGACGCGCAGCGTCACGTCGGCCTCCTTCAGCGTGTAGTCAACCTGGGCGGTCGAGACGCCGTATTTGTCGTTTCCGGTATCGAACTGGCGCTCATGGGTGAAGGCCAGCCTGAACTTGGTCCTGATGCGATCGTTGTCGGCGGTGCCGAGAAAGTCGAAATTGGTCAGCAGCGTGTTCTGATGCACCCGGTGCGCGTCGGGATCCGCATTCGGGTTCGGCGCAATCGCCCTGTCCTTGACGGCGCTGGTCGTGTCGTTCGTGATGAAGGTGGTCGAGAGGCTGCCCGACATCGACCAGCGGGTGTCGCCGTTCGGCCCTGCCGCCTTGGTCGGCATGCCTGTCCCCATGTCTCCGCCCTCGGGCGTGACAGAAGACATGTCGCGCGGCCGCGCCGGTGCGCTGCCGGTCGCGGTGAGAAGCGCAGCGAGCCGCTGCCTCACCCGCTCGGCGCCCTCGCCGCTCGGATAGCGGCGCAGATAGTCTTCATACTCCGCCTGCGCGGCAGCGGTCTGGCCGGCCTTCTGCCGCGCCACGCCGAGCAGCTCCTGCGCCTCGGCGCTCGAGCCGTTCTCGGGGAGTTTCAGCACCTTTCGCAGGAGATCGATCGCGGCGCTGAAATTGCCTTTCTTGATCGACGCGCGAGCCTCGTCCATCGAGGCCTCCGCAAACCGGATGTCCGCCGCGGACGCCTGCTGCATCGTGCGATTGTCGTTGCGGACCGACGCCGCCGCGCCGGGGATCGCAACCGGTTTCGGCGCATCCGGAGCGGCTACGCTCGGCACCAGGGCTTTCACCTTGCACGCCGACACCGGGCCCTTTCGGGCCACCACGATCGCCACCTGCTCGAAGCTGCCGGATTGGACGATCTGATAGGTGAACTCGCCGGCAAACTGGACGACGAGGATTGGTCCTCTGTTCTGATCGAGCGTCAGATAGACGTCCTGGATGCCGGAGCCCTGGGCGTTGTCGACACGCACGCCTTCGCGCCTGACCAGGCGGCGCGCCATGATTGCGTCCCGATCGACCAATTGCAGCGAGACGCTGAGCTGGCTGCCCTGGTCGAGCGGGAAATGCCCGGTGTAGCGGACACGAACGTGAAAGTTGACCCGCAGAAGGCTGCAGTTTCCGATCGTCGTGGCAGTTGCATTGGCGACGAACTGATCGATGACCGGCTGGGCCGGTGCAACGCCAAAGGCTCCGTCGAGCAGGATTGCGAGCAAGCCGGCCAGCAGACTGATCAGCCATCCCGCCGACCTCGCCGCCGCTGCTTGTCCGAAGCAGCCGCGCATCACCAGCCGCCTCCATTGACCCGGTGCTGCCGCTGGCGGCGGGTGATGATGGTGGTCTGCGATTTGTCAGCATAGATATGGCATGCGCCGGTGCAGTCCTTGAGCTCGGCGACGGTGTAGTCCATCGGCGCCGGCTTCACGAGCTTGGCGTGCTGCTGCGGGCGGAAATCACTGGCGTGGCAGGCGGCGCAGTCGGGCTTGTAGGCCGCGAACTTGAACACGACGGCTTGCGAATTGCCGCTGTGGCAGGCGGTGCAGCCAATGGCGGCGCTATGGTTCGGATAGCTTGCCGACATATGCCGGTAATTGACCGAGCTCCAGCTCATCGTCCGGTGGCAGCTCTCGCAGGGGACGTTGGTCACGAAGTGCTTCGGCGACTTGCCGGTAGCATTGGAGCCGTTGTGACAACTGGCGCACGGCGCAGTCAGGCTGGTGTGATCCATCCGCGCGCCCGAGAACGACACGGTGTTCTTGTGGCAGCTCTCGCATGGCGCGCTGGTGACCACGTGCTTCTGCGGCTTGCCGGTCGCGGCCATGCCGTTGTGGCAGCTCGCGCAGGCCGCCGTCGTGCCGGTGTGGCTGAACCGGGCGCCGCTGAACGT
>NZ_JBNPUY010000010.1:0-302500 GCF_051168395.1 Bradyrhizobium sp. HKCCYLRH1030
CTCCAGCAGAAGCGCTTGACGAGCTGCTGTCACGAATGAAAACACTTGGTGTTGCGACCACCGCTTGAGCCCGCCGGTGTTCTCGGCTGAACCTGTGGTGACTGCCGCCTGCTTTTTTTCTGCAGGCGGGCCATGGGTGCGGCCAGCGCCCGGCATTCCCCGTGCCCTCTTCGACGAAGAGGGTGGTCGATCAGAACAGCTCGGACGCAAAGCGCGCCGCGAGACAGCGAAGCCATGTCTGAAAATCCAGACCGCAGCATCCACCGACACAGCCGTCCGACGATCAGCAGGCCGCCGATGAAGCGCAAGAGCGGCACCGCGAAGCGCCCGGGCATCCCACCCTTGTCTGTGCAAGCCCCGCGATGTGGATGGCCGGGCCTTTGCCGCGCCGAAGCGGCCGCGGCCGCGCAAGCGGGACGAGCCCGGCCAGGACGACGCGGCGACAGAAGGACAGACGCATGAATTCACGACTATGGTCGCCCTGCCCTGGGGCTGGCGGACCCGCGACGCGAGCCACGGCTGATCCTTGGCTTCGACGTGAGAGGATCTTCAATGATCGTGGGATCGAACGAGGCTGGGTCACCGGCCGGATCGGCCGATGGTGGGCACGACAGGGATCGAACCTGTGACCCCTACCATGTCAAGGTAGTGCTCTCCCGCTGAGCTACGTGCCCTAATCCAATATCCGTTCGGGTGGGCGTCCCTATATCGGCTCCCACGCAGGCAGGCAAGGACGCAAAATGCCGAAATTGGGAATAATCCGCCAGTTCCGGAGGTGTGTCCCTGGCGGCTCAGGCCGCCAGCATCTTGTTGACCTCGCTGACGAGTTCGCGCAGGTGCACCGGCTTGGACAGCACCTTGGCATTCTTGGGCGCCTCCGAATCGGAGTTCAAGGCGACCGCGGCGAAGCCGGTGATGAACATGATCTTGATGTCCGGGTCGAGCTCGGAGGCGCGGCGCGCCAGCTCGATGCCGTCCATCTCCGGCATCACGATGTCGGTCAAGAGCATCTCGAACGGCTCCTCGCGCAGCCGCTGGTAAGCCGACATGCCGTTGTCGTGGGGCGAGACCTGGAACCCGGCATTTTCCAATGCCTTGACCAGGAAGCGGCGCATGTCGTTGTCGTCTTCGGCGAGCAGGATTTTGTGCATGGCGAGGGGTTGTCTGGTCCGGGTGAGAGGCGGAGCGTTGCCGCCACTAAGCCTGACGGGCGGTAAATTTCGGGTGAAAGATTGCGCCTTTTGATCCGACATCGGCAAGGCATTTTGAGGGCTGAAGGTGCGGTCTTCGACCGAAGCAGCACGCCAGCTCAGAGTTGTTCCAAACGCGAGATGAACTTTTTCATTGCTTTTCGCTTGGCAGACCGGCTCGGATTATCGAAGATGCGCGTTGGCAAGAGCAGTGCCTGCGTTGTCCAGAACGAATCGGCCGGAGGATACCGGCGCATCAACGGACGTGACATCGACGCACGTGACCAAGGGGACGGCGCCCAGAGATGACGGACTTTGATGGCGAATTGCCGCCGTTCGAGATCATGGAGCCGACCGAATGGCGCGCGCCCATCATCTTCAATTCCCCTCACTCCGGATCGGCCTACCCCGACGATTTCCTAAGGGCGTCGCGAATCGATCTGCCGGCGCTGCGGCGCTCCGAAGATTCGTTCATGGACGAATTGATCGCCGATCTCCTGTTGCGCGGCTTTCCGGTCGTTCGCGTGCATTTCCCGCGCTGCTATGTCGACGTCAATCGCGAGCCCTATGAGCTCGATCCGCGGATGTTCACCGGGCGGCTGCCGAGCTTTGCCAACACCCGCTCGATGCGGGTGGCCGGCGGCCTCGGCACGATCCCGCGCGTGGTCGGCGACGGCCAGGAGATCTATCGCGACCGGCTGAGCGTCGACGAGGCGCTGCACCGGATCGAGACGCTGTACAAGCCGTATCACCGCGCGCTGCGCCGGCTGATCAACCGCGTGCACCAGCAGTTCGGCACCGTGGTGCTGGTCGACTGCCATTCGATGCCGTCGGTCGGCGTCTCGCGCGACGAGCCGCGCCGGCCCGACATGGTGATCGGCGACCGCTACGGCACGAGCTGCGCGTCGCTGCTGCCGGACCTGGTCGAGGACGTGCTCGGCCGGCTCGGCTATTCGGTCGGCCGCAACAAGCCCTATGCCGGCGGCTTCATCACCGAGCATTACGGCAATCCGGCCACGGGCTTGCATGCGATCCAGATCGAGCTCAACCGCGCGATCTACATGGACGAGCGCCGCAGGGAGCGCGGACCGCGCTTCGCCCAGGTCGCCTCCGATCTCGCCGTGCTCGCCGAGGTGCTGGCGACGGTGCCGCTCGGCGACCTCGGGCCGTTCCAGGCGGCGGCGGAATAGAGGACTGCGCGTTCGGTCCGAGCGATTTCGGCCGGTGGCGTCGGCGCAAAAAAAAGGGCCGCTTGAATGACAAGCGGCCCAAGTCTAGGGAGGAAACGCCCAAGGAGGGCAGCGATAACGCGAAGCGCTACCGCACCGCAACAATATGCAATCGCGCTGCACAAAGCGCAAGAGTTTTTCCGCCTTTCTCCATGCAAAAAAACATAGGCCGGGTTGCGTTCAGCGCGAAACAGCCCTTCTTTTCATCATAGAAGTCAATGGCTTGATTGGAGAATCCAAACGATCGGAGAGGGACGCCGGTTTCGCTTTCACTTTCACATCAGGGGCCCACGACGGCTCAACCGCGCCCGGCCAGCGCGGCCGGACACCAAACGGTATCCATGATGCCACGCTGGTGTTCCATATCCGGATGCGCCCCCGACCGCTTTGAGCTAGGCATAACCGGCTTATTGCCACCCGATTCCCTCACCCAAGGACGCGTTGTGACGGTCATTGATTTCTCCGCCTTCATCGGTCGTCTGGCGACCGCGTCGGGCGAAACCATCCTGCCGTTCTTCCGGACCTCGCTGCTGGTCGACAACAAGAGCAGCCGGCACGATTTCGATCCGGTGACCGAGGCCGACCGGGCCGCCGAGGCCGTGATGCGCCGCCTGATCAAGGCGAACTTTCCTCAGCACGGCATCGTCGGCGAGGAGTTCGGCAATGAGCGCGAGGACGCCGACTACGTCTGGGTGCTCGATCCGATCGACGGCACCAAGTCCTTCATTGCCGGTTTCCCGACCTGGGGCACGCTGATCGCGCTGCTGCACAAGGGCACGCCGGTGTTCGGCATGATGCACCAGCCCTTCATTGGCGAGCGCTTCGCCGGCGACAACGGCTCCGCCAATTACAAGAACGGCGGCGGCGAGCGCCGGCTCTCGGTCCGGCGCTGCGAGCGCCTCGGGGATGCGGTGTGCTATACGACGAGCCCGCTGCTGATGAACGAGGCCGATCGCGCCACCTTTGGCCGGGTCGAGGCCGAGACGCGGCTGTCGCGCTATGGCGGTGACTGCTACTCCTATTGCATGCTGGCCGCCGGCCATCTCGATCTCGTCATCGAGACCGAGCTCAAGCCCTACGACATCGCGGCGCTGATCCCGATCATCAACGGCGCCGGCGGCATCGTCACCGACTGGGAAGGCGGCCCGGCGCAGAACGGCGGCCGGATCGTCGCCGCCGGCGACAAGCGCGTCCACGAAGCGGCGCTGAAGCGGCTGGCTGCGGGCTGAGCCCGCCTCCACTGGCCTGGCTCCCCGCCTCTCGCGCGGAACGGAGACATCCGGCCGGTCGTCGGGCGCCTCACGCGGCGGCCCGGCGCAAATGCTCGACGAGCAGTTTCGCCGGACGCGGCAGCGCCTTGAAGCTGCGGGCGCAGATCACGAGCCGCCGATCGGCCCAGGCGTCGCGCAGCGCGACGAGGCTGATCGGCATCGACCGCGCGCAACGCCGCGCCGCCGCTTCCGGCACCACGGCAATGCCGATCCCGGCCGCCACCATCTGGCAGATCGCGTCGAAATCGCGCAGCCTGGCCCGCACGTGCTGGCGGATGCCGAGCCGCGCGGCGTGCCGGCCGATATGGACGTTGAGCGCCGTCCCCTGCGTGAGGCCGATGAAATCCGCCCCCGCGGTCTCGCTGAAGTCGATCTGTCGGCGCGCTGCGAGCGGGCTGCGCCGTCCGGCCACCAGGATCAGCCGGTCCTCGCCGAAGGCGAAGCGCTCGATCGTCTCGGGCAGCGCGTGCTCCGCCGCAAAGCCGAGATCCGCTCTGCCGGACACGATCGCCTCGGCGATCTCGGTGCTCTCGCGCTCCTCGACATCGACGTTGATGTCGGGATGCTCGCGCAGGAAGGCCGCCAGCGCCTTCGGCAGATGCTCGGCGAGGCCGACCGTGTTGGCGAGCAGCTGCACGTTGGCGCGACGGCCGGATGCGAAGCCCGAGAGCTCGCCCTGCATGGCCTCGACATTGGCCATGATGATGCGGGCGTGATCGAGCAGGCTCTCGCCCGCCGCGGTCAGCTCCACGCCGCGCCGGCCGCGCTTGAACAGCTCGACGCCAAACGCGTCCTCCAGACCCTTGATCCGCGCGCTCGCCGAGGCCAGCGCCAGATGCGCCCGGTCGGCGCCGCCGGTGATGCTGCGGGCCTCGGCCACGGCAATGAACAGCCTGAGATCGACCAGATCGAAACGCATGGTCATCCTGCCTCAGCCTTGGACGAAGGCTTGCTCCGTAACCTCCACATTGTGTCGTCGGCGCAGTCTGGTCAATGTGCCGACCATGATCGACCCCATCCTCATCTTCATCGCCTTCGCGCTCACTTTGGCCGGCTTCGTCAAGGGCGCGCTCGGCCTCGGCCTGCCGACCATCTCGGTCGGACTGCTCGCGGTCGCCATGCCGCCGGGCCGGGCGCTCGCCATCGTCATCGTACCGGCCGTGATCACCAACATCTGGCAGACTTTCGCCGGCCCCTATCTGCGTGATATCGCCAGGCGCCTGTGGCCGCTGATGCTGGGGACCGCGATCGGCATCTGCCTCAACGCCGGCGCGCTCAGCCATGCCTCGACCCGCTGGGGCAACGTCGCGCTCGGCGTCTTGCTGATGCTCTATGCCCTGCTCGGTCTCACCAAGCTCGCCTTCAAGGTCGCGCCGCCGCACGAGAAATGGGTCGGCGGCATCGTCGGCCTCGTCACCGGGCTGATCTCGGCCGCCACCGGCGTGCAGGTCGTGCCCTCGGTACCGTACATGCAGGCGATCGGGCTCGAGAAGGACGAGCTGGTCCAGGCCCTCGGCGTGTTCTTCACGGTCGCCACGGTCACGCTGGCCTTCAACTTGACGAGCTCCGGCCTGCTCAGCACGGCCACCGCCCTGCCCGGCGCGGTCGCGATGGCCTGCGCCTTTGTCGGCATGTTCGCGGGCCAAGCGGCGCGATCCCGACTGCCGGCCGAGGCGTTCCGCCGTGTGTTCCTGATCGCCATGATCCTGCTCGGCCTGTATCTCGCCGGCACGGCGGTCGTCGAGCTGCTCCGGTAAGTCAGCGCGCCTCGAGCATCGCGATCCGGACGCCGAGATAGATCAGCAGCCCGCCGATCGTGCGGTTGAGCCAGAGCAGCGCGGCGGACGAGTCGCGCACGCGGCGCGCTGCACGGGCCGCGACGACGGCGACGCCGAGACACCAGATCGTGCTGTTGACGATGAAGATCGTGCCGAGCAGCAGGAAGGCGATCGCCTTGTGCGGCGCCTCGGCTGCGACGAATTGCGGCAGGAAGGCGAGGAAGAACATCGCGACCTTCGGATTGAGGATGTTGGTGAGCGCGCCCTGCCAGAACGCTTGGCGCAGCGTCACCACCGGCATCGACGTCGCATCACTCGCCCTGGCGGCGTCCGGCCGCCGCGCCAGAAGCTGCGTGATGCCGAGATAGACCAGATAGGCCGCACCGGCCCATTTCACCGTCGCGAAGGCCGTCGCGGAGGCCGTGAGCAGCGCCGACAGCCCGATCGCACTTCCGAACACGTGAACCAGGCAGCCCGTGCTGATGCCGAAGGCGGCAGCGGCCCCGCCGCGCCAGCCCATCTGCGCGCTGCGGCCAACGATGTAGGCGGTGTCGGGACCCGGCGTGATGTTGAGCAGCAGCCCGGAGACGAGAAACAAAGGCAGATCGTGAATGCCGAGCATGATTGAACATTTCCTAACAATAACGGTCTAACCATACCTGGCCTCGGCATTGCCGTCTCGCGCCGCAGAGGCCGGCGCGGGGCCGCATGGCGAGGTGCCGCGATGGGTTCTGGAAAAGCGTTGGATTTGGCCGCCTCGGCCGTGGTATGCGCGAGGCGGGAGCACGATGTGATGGAAAGACGCCTCGCTGCCATCCTTTGCGCCGACGTCGCCGGCTATTCACGCATGATGGGGATTGACGAGGACGGCACGCACGCCGCCTTCAAGGCTCATCGCGGCGCCATCCATCCGATCATCCTCAACCACGCCGGCCGCATCGTCAAACACACCGGCGACGGCTTTCTGCTGGAATTCGCCAACGCCGCCAGCGCCATCCAGTTCGGGATCGAGATGCAGTCCCTGATGGCGGAGCGCAACGCCGATCTGCCGTCCGACCGCAACATGCGCTTCCGGCTGGGAATCCATCAGGGTGAGTTTACGGTCGATGACGGCGAGGCCTTCGGCGACGGCATCAATGTCGCCGTCAATCTGGAATCGATCGCCGTCCCGGGCGGTGTTGCCGTCTCGGCCAAGGCTTATGAGGAGGCCGGCCTGCAACTCCCCGTCAAGCTGACCAGCGCCGGAAGCTTTCAGTTCAAGAACCTGCGGGAGCCGGTGCAGGCGTGGACATGGGAGCCGGGTAGCGAGGCGGCGATCCGGGCCGGGACGAGCGTCACCGGCCTGCCGCCGCAATATCGCACCGCGATCGTCGGCGTGCTGCCATTCGTCAACCTCTCCGACGACGCCGACGCCTATCTCGCCGACGGGCTCGCGGACGACCTGATCCATGCGCTGTCGCTGCAATCGTTCTTTCGTGTCCTGAGCCGCACCTCGACGTTTCGCTTCAGGGACCGCGGCCTCAATCCCCGCCTGGTCGCACGCGAGATCGATGCGACCTACCTGATTCAGGGAACGGTGCGGCGCTCTCGTCACAAGCTCCGCGTGACGGCGGAGCTGATCGCGCCCGAGACCGGCGCTCAATTGTGGACCGGTCGCTATGACGGCGATGTCGGTGATCTCTTCGCGATGCAGGACGAGATCACCACCAGCCTATGCGCGGCGCTGATGCCGGAGATCTATCGTGTCGAAGCCTCGATTCCGGTCCGTGCGCCGGCGACCGACCCGACCGGATGGGACCGCTTCCTGCGCGGTCTGTCGCACTACTACCGACCGACCAAGGCCGACTACGAGATCTCCATCTCGCTGTTTCGGCAAGCCATTGCGCTCGATCCCACGCTCGGCCTCGCGCACGCTTATCTCGCGACCATTCTGATGCAGGGCATCAATTTCGGCTGGATCAAGGGCTCGCGCGAGCTCTGGCAGGAGGCGAAGAATCTGGCCTTGGACAGCGTGCGGCTCGACGGGCGCTCCTCGTTCGCCTATGCGATCCTGGCCTTCGTGCAGGCCATGCAGGGCGACCATGACGACGGCATGAAGGCGGCGCGCAAGGCGACCGAGCTCAATGCCTACGACATGGGCGCACGCGGCGTGCTCGGGCTCTGCCATATGGTCAACGGCGAGCACCAGCAGGCGATCGATCTGTTCTCGATCGCGGCCCAGCGCGGCAACAGCGATCCGCGCTACCAATGGCCGGCGCTGAATGCCTACAGCCACTACCTGCTCGGCCGCTATGAGGCGGCGTTGTCCTGGGCCCGCGAGGAGCTGTTTCTCTACCCGAACCATCTGCAGGCGCTGACGATCCGCGCGGCGACCCTGGCGCAGCTTGGTGCGACCGACCAGGCGGGCGACGCCGTCGACGTGCTGCACGCGCAATACCCCTGGCTCACGCTCGACCGCCACATCAAGAACATCCGATGGAAACGCCGGGACGACATCGACCACTACCGCGACGGACTGATCAAGGCCGGGCTGACCTGAGCCAATCGGGTCCAATGTCGCCGGCCCGCCACATGGCCTACACATTGCTTCCGCAAATTGATTGGATTCGACCGCTGTTGCCGTGGTATCGCCCTGAGTAGGAGCAAAGACGGAATGGAGAGACGGCTGGCCGCGATTGTCTGTGCCGATGTGGTCGGTTACTCGCGGATGATGGGCGCCGACGAGGCGGGAACCCATGCCGCGTTCAAGGCCCATCGCGGCGCCATCCACCCGATCATCCTCAATCACGGCGGCCGCATCGTGAAATACACAGGGGACGGGTTTCTCCTGGAATTTCCGAGCGTCGTCGGCGCCATCGCGGCCTCCGTCGAGGTGCAGAAGCTGATGGCCGAGCGCAATGCTCATTTGCCGGCCGACCGGGTGATGCAGTTTCGCCTCGGCCTCAACATGGGCGACGTCATCTTCGATGAGGACGAGGTGTTCGGCGACGGCGTCAACACCGCGGTGCGGCTTGAAGCCGCAGCACCGCCCGGCGGAATTGCCGTCTCCCACAAGGCCTACCAGGAAGCCAGCAAGCACCTCACGGTCACCTTCGTCGACCGCGGGCCGTTCCGCTTCAAGAACATCGAAGACACCATCAACGTCTGGACCTGGGATCCGTCCTCGCCGGAGAAGAGCCGCGAGCAGCGGTCCGCCACGACCCTGCCGGCGCAATACCGCACCGCCATCGTCGGCGTGCTGCCATTCGCCAATCTCAGCGGCGAGACCGACGAATACTTCTCGGACGGCCTGGCCGAAGACCTCATCCATGCGCTGTCGCTGCAGTCGTTCTTCCGGGTGCTCAGCCGCAACTCCACCTTCGCCTTCAAGCATGCCGGCATGAGTGCCCGCCTGATCGCGCGCGAGATCGATGCGACCTATCTCATCCAGGGCTCGGTGCGGCGCTCCGGCGACAAGATCAGGGTTACCGCCGAGCTGGTCGCGCCGGAGAACGGCGAGCAGCTCTGGGCCGGCCGCTACGACCGCGACATCGGCGACCTGTTTGCAGTGCAGGATGACATCACCGCCAACCTCTGCACCGCGCTGATCCCCGAGATCTATCGCGCGGAGGCGGCGGTGCCGGTGCGGTCCAAGACCACGGACCTCACGGCGTGGGATCGCTTCCTGCGCGGGCTGTCGCACTACTACCAGCCGACCAAGGCCGACTACGAGAGCTCGATCGCGCTGTTCCGCGAGGCGATCAGGATCGACCCAGGTCTTGCGATCGCCCACACCTATCTCGGCACCATCCTGCTGCAGGGCATCCATTTCGGCTGGATCAGGAACTCACGGGAGCTGTGGGACGAGGCAATGGCGCTGGCCGAGGCCGGCGTCCGACTCGATTCCCGCTCGTCCTTCTCCTATTCGCTGCTGGCCTATGTCCATGCCATGCAGGGCCGGGTCGAGGCCGGGATGGAGGCGGCGCGCAAGTCGCTGCAGCTCAATCCCTATGACATGGGCGCGCGCGGCGTGCTCGGCGTCTGCCATCTCGTCGCCGGCGAGCACCGCCAGGCGATCGAGCTGTTCTCGGTGGCGGCCCAGCGCGGCAACAGCGATCCGCGCTATCAATGGTCGGTGCTGAGCGCGTTCAGCCATTACATGCTCGGCCAGTACGACGCCTCGCTGTCCTGGGCGCGAGAGTCGTACTATCAGAACCCGAACCATCTGCAGTGCCTCGCCATCCGCGCCGCCGCGCTGGCGCAGCTCGGACGCTCGGTCGAAGCGGGCGAGGCCGTCGCGGCACTTTTGAGCCAGCATCCGTGGATGACGATCGAGCGCCTCCTGAGCAACATCCGCTGGCGCAATCCCGCCGACATCGCGCATTATCGCGACGGCCTCACCAAGGCCGGCATCCCGTTGACCAAGCTCACCCTGGTGGACACCAAGGCCAAGTTCGCGGGCGAATAGCGCGATCGCGACTTGAGGTTGACACTTGGGCGGGTTGCGCCAATCATTCACGATTGCATTGTAGCGTTCAGACGGCGGCCGATCCGCCCGTTCCTCGGCGCAATTCGGCGTCGTCCTCGTTTGTTTGCGTGATTTCGTTTTCATCACTCAGGTGCTTTCCAAGGATGTTCTTCGATGCAAGAAGACAGCGCCCGCGCCCGTGACGCCCTGCCCGGACAGCTTCCGGTCTCGTCCGACAACCCGTGTCCCTTCCTGCGCGCACTCGTCGCCGGCGGCTTCGTCGACGGCCACAGCGTCCCCTTGAAGACCATCGGCGACCGGGTCGAGGCGGCGAGCGGCGAGACCGGCTTCAAGAAGCGGCTCGTCGGCATCGAGACCTTTGGCGTTGCGCTGATCGCGAACGGCCTGTCGCCGCTGCGGCTGCTGAAGAGCCTGTGGTCCGGCGCCGATCTCGACCAGTTGCGCAACGGCCCGCTCGACAAACATGGCGGCGGATCGCGCATTCTCGACGCCGAGGCCAAGGTTCATCCCGAGGAGATCGACCGGTTCGCGAGCTTCGGCAGCGACTATCCCGATCCCAACGGGGGCACCGAGCGCGGCCTCAACGAGGCGCAGATCCAGACTTTCATGAAGGCCAATCTGACGCGCGACGGCGACCGAGCGCGCTGGTACTTCCCCATTCTGATGCAGGGCGAATGGCCGGTGCTGCTCAACATCCTCGGCAAGGGCGAGGGCGACGGCCGCTATCTCTCCGTTGCCGAGGTCCGCACGCTGTTCGTCGACCGCCGCCTGCCGCAGCGTATCGCCGCGCGGCTGATGGCCAAGCCCAAGCCCGCGAACATCGTCTGGCGTATCGGCAAGGCGCTCGTGGGCACGGCAGTGCTGGCCGGCGCCGCCGTGTTGCTCGCCTGGGTGGCCGCGCCCGACGCCGTCAGCGACAAGCTCGGCAAGGTTCTGCCGAAGAAGGTCGCGGCGTTGATCCCGCCCGCTTTGCCCGAGACCGAGCCGACCAGGGCGGCCTATTGGCTCGATCAGGGCTGGACCACGCAGGACCGGCACTGGTTTCACCACGTGACGCAGGGCACCGCGACCTTCCCGATTCCCTACGCCTGGTTCATGGCGATGGAGCAGCCTTATCTGGCGCCGTTCGGCACGCCCGGCCTGATCTCCGACAGCGCCTATCTCGAACGTTTCGGCTTCATCCCGAGCCCGAAGAGCGTCGACGGCGACCCAAGCGTCCTCCGGCCGTTCGGCTACGCCGCGACGGCTGCCAAGACCGAGCCCGCAGCGCCGCTGCCCGCCGGCCTCAAGCCGACCCCGGCCGGCAACGAAGGCGGCCTGCCGGTCGGCTTTGCCCGGCTCACCGGCGCGACCGATCCCGCCACCGGCGCCGCGCAGTCCGACAAGATCGGCCTGACCTGCGCGGCCTGCCACTCCGGCAGCATCCACTACAAGGGCGTCAGCGTACGCTTCGACGGCGGCCCCGGCATGGTCGACCTGCGCAAGCTTGAAGAGGCCATGGGCTTTGCGATGATCTTCACGCAATACGTGCCCGGCCGCTTCACGCGCTTTGCCGATCGCGTGCTCGGACCGAATGCGTCCGACGCCGATCGCGCGAGCCTGAAGAAGGGCCTGAAGGCCGCGATCGATTTCGCGCTCAACATGCAGGCCAACAACTACAAGACCACGATCGAAGCCAAGGGCCAGACCGAGACGGAGGAAGGCTTCGGCCGGCTCGACGCGCTGAACCGCATCGGCAACCAGGTATTCTACCTCGACATGGCCTCGAGCGGTCTGCCCAACATGCTCGACAACCAGGAGGCCATCGACGCGCCGGTGTCCTATCCGCCGATCTGGACCGTGCCGTGGTTCTCCTGGGCGCAATATGACGGATCGATCGCGCAGCCCCTGATCCGCAATGCCGGCGAGGCGCTCGGCGTCTCCGCACAGATCAACTTCTCGCCGAAGACCGCGAGCGACAGACTGTGGCGCTCGTCGATGGCGATCGATAACCTGCTCTACATCGAGAACATGCTGCGCGGTCCCGATCCGTTCGCGACCACGACGCCCGCGTTCGGCGGGCTGACCTCGCCGAAATGGCCGGAGAAGCTGTTCGCCGGCGACGACGCCTGGAAGATCGATCCGGTCCGCGTCGAACGCGGCCGTAAGCTCTATGCCGCTGTCTGTGTCGAGTGCCATCTCGGCCCGGTCGCCGACACCGTGTTCGACAAGACCTATCCGGACAAGAGCTTCTGGAAGATCAAGCCGGCCGATGACTGGGAGAGCAAGGGCTGGAACGCCAAGGGCCCGATCCTCGACCTCGTGCAGAAGCCCGTCGAGGCGATGCAGACCGACCCCGGACAGGCGAGCATTCTCGCCAACCGCAAGGTCAACGTGGCAGGCTTCCTCGAGGTCGATCCGGCCAAGGACCTGAAGGGCTGCAACCTGCCGCAGGGCTCGACCACGGAGATGCCCTATGCGCTGGCGCTGATGGCCGTCGTGCAGAAGGCCAGCGACAAATGGATGGAGGACCGCAAGATCTCCGAGGCGGAGCGGGCCGCATTGTGGGGCGATCGCAGAAACTGTCCCAACCCGGCCGGCAAGAGCTATCGCGCCCGCCCGCTCAACGGCGTGTGGGCGACCGCACCCTATCTGCACAACGGCTCGGTGCCGTCGCTGTACTGGCTGCTGACGCCGGCTGCCGAGCGGCCGACGTCGTTCTGCCAGGGCGCGCGCGACTATGACCCGAAGTCGGTCGGCTTCGCAGTGCCGAAGGGCGGCGAGAGCACGTGCAAGGTCGGACAGACGCTGTTCGTGACCAGCGATTCCAGCGGCAAGCCGATCAAGGGCAACAGCACGCTCGGCCATTCCTTCGAAGGGCCGACGAAGCCCAACAAGGATTATCCGAACGGCATCATCGGCGGTGCCTTCTCGGAGGACGAGCGCTGGGACCTGATCGAGTACCTGAAGACGCTGTGAGGTCACGCGACGGTGCGGCCTGCTGATCATGGGGCGCACCGCAGGCTTCACGCCGCGGTCCAGCCGCCCGGACGCACGCAACGCCGGATCGCTCCCTGCTCTCCGAGGGAGTGCAGGATCACCCAGCCGTTGACGACGAGATCGCGCACGCCCTGGTGACGCTGCAGGACCTCGTCCATGGCGCTCTCCGGCGCGGCGATGAAGACGTTGAGCCTGATGGGTTCGTGGATGAAGCGCGTGCCGTCATGCACCGACTGCCAGGGCAGCCCGACACGCAAGTCGCCGGCGTTGCCCTCGAGCACGCCGAGCTGGCCGACGATGTTGTGCAACACCTTGTTGCCGCTGCCGAAGGCAGCGTTGTTCACGGTCGAGCCGTAATATTGCAGGTTGATCCAGCTCGCGACCACCATCGGCGCCGTCATGATCAGCTCGAGGGTGCGATAGCCGTCGTCACGGGCGGCCTCGTAGGAGTGCAGGAAGGCGCGGCCGCCGAGGTCGAGGCCGCGGGTGAAGGCGCGCGGCGCGGCGATGAAGGCGGCGTTGCCGGCGAGCCCCCATTCGGGCCGCACCTGCGACCAGTCGCGGCTCCGGGCGATCACCGCGTCATCGATGTCGGATACGTCCTTGATGCCGAGCAGCGCGCTGCGCTCCTGCCGCGCCAGCCGTGCAGCGTCCGCGAGCCGTGCCTTCAGCCGGGACAGATCCGGCGCGAGCACGGCCGGAACGTCGTCCTCGTCGAACAAGGTCACGGCATCGGTCGTGGTGTCGTGCAGCGCTCCGATGAACCAGCAATCGGCGGGGATGTCGATGCCCTTGGCGCGCAGACCTTCTCGCACACGCCAGTCGTTGAGAACGGCTGCGGCGACCCGCGCATTGGCCTCGCCGGTATGGCCCCCGCAGGCGCCGCAATCCAACCCCGACGCGTGCGGATTGTTGACGGTGGTGCTGCCGTGACCGGCCAGCAGCACGAGCCGCGCGAACGGCCCGGTCAGCGACATCGCCTTGAGCACCGCCTCGGCCATCGCGACGCGCTGCGGATCGGTGAAGCCGGTGGCCCGCCCGCCGAGCTCGCCCGGTGTCAGCCGCGGCTGGACGCGGGCCGCGATCTCGGGATCGAGACCATCAACGACGGGTGACGGCACGGGACGCGTGACACCTGCGCTGTCGGTTGCGATCTTGGCGGCGAAGCCGAGGCCGGCGGTCTCGACGAAGGAGAACGACGAGACGGCCGAGACCTTGAACGACTTCCAGGCCTTGGCCGCCCGCCGCCGCAGCAGCCGCAGACCCAGCACCTCGGCCGCCTCGACGTCATCGGCATGCTTGACGGCCTCGCAAACGACAAAGGCGGGCTTGAGCAGCACCGGGCATTGCGCGCCGCCCCTGGTATGGCCGATCGGGACGTATTCGATCGGGAAGCCGAAGAATCCGGCGAAGCCGATCGTCTCGGCTTCCGGATAAGCGGTCTCCAGCGCGCGCCGGAAGATCTCCGAGCGCACGTCGATGCAGAACGCGGCCTGCAACGCCGGCCGCGCCGGCAGCCGCGGGATCGCCGCCTCTGCGCCATGCGCGGCAAGCTGCCCGACCAGCCGCGCCCGGAAGGCGATCTCATAGGCCTCGTGCAGCACGAGATCGATCGCAAGCTCCGGCGTCTCGTCGAGCCGCTGATCGGCCGGCAGCTTCGCCGCTTCCGCCATGGCCTCCGCCCAGGCCGCCTTGAAGGCGTCGTCGGTGCGCGCCTGATAGAGCGCGTAGCCCCAGGCGAGCCGGATCGCCAGCAGCTCCAGCAGGGTCTCGTCGCGCCGACCGTCGAGCTGCGCGTTCCAACCGATGTAGCGGGCATAGGCCGACCAGCCGCCGAGATCGAACAGCGCCCGCACCAGATAGTCCTCGACTGCCCGCTCGGGGATGCCGAGCCGGTCGACGATCAGACCGATCGCCTGCACCGGATCGGCCGGCAGCTCCGCGATCGCCTTGCGGAAGCCGGGGAGCCCCATCACCTCGGGATTGCGGTCATAGGCCGCGATCGTCCGCCACGCGGCATAGGGCTTCAGCTTGCGCACCGGGCTTGGCCAGCTCGCCTGGCCTTCGTCGAAATAGGTGGCGCAGAACGCCGAGATCTCGTCGATCATGAAGGCGACCAGCGAGACGTACCGATCGCCCTCGGCGAGCCGGTCGAGCACCTCGGCGACCGTCGCCACGACAGCGGGCGGCGACGACAGCCCGGCCTCGGCGCGCGCCTTCTGCTTGAGCGCGTCGACATCGAGCCCGGTCGAGGGATGCAGCGCGAGCGCCTGCGCCAGCGCTTCATCGTCGATCCGGCCGTCGTCGAGCGCCTGCCGGTAGTAGCCGCGCGGCATCAGCATCCGCGTCCGCACCACGCGCTCGAACGTCGCGGCGGTCGCGGCGAAGCTCTGCGAGGTAAAGCCGAGGAACGGATTGACGGCGACGAAGTGCTTCAGCGGCCACAACGGCGCGACCCGCTGGCAGGCGCTGTCGATGCGGGCCATCAGCCCGGCATCGGCGGTGGTGTCGATCGGGTCGGTCATGGACATGGCAAGGGCAGCCTGGGTCATCTTCATCTCCGGCTCACGGCTTGGACGGAAGGTGCGAGCTCGCGCTTCGCGGCCAAACCGTCAGCACGAGGCGGTTGGCGAGCGTGTTGAGATAGAGGCCGTTGCGCAGGTGGACGTAGGCCGCGATCCAGAACGGCGCGTCGGCGCGGCGCATCATCTGGTTCTGGAACACGGTCACCGCCGCGAACGAGACCACCACGGCCGCCGCGATCAGCATCGGCACGACACCATCGACCGGCCGCGATGCGGGAATGCTGCCGCCGACCAGCCAGGCCGTGCCGGCCTGCAGCGCGAAGTAGACGATCGCGACGCCCGCTGCGGTCACCGCGGCGCGGGCGATGACGAAGGCGTTCGGCCGCTCGTCGATCGCGTTGGCCATCAGGTGCACCAGCCCCATCAGCAGCACCGAGCCGAGCGCGATCTGCGCCGGGTTGCTGCGGAGCGTCATGCCGAAGGCGAGCCCCGTGAGCAGCGCGAGGCCGATTACCGCGACCAAGGCCAGGATCAGTCGTGCCGCGTGCGGCTGGCCGCCGGGGCTCGGCGTCCATGACGCGCGGGCGAGATCGATGATGCTGCCCGACGACAGGAAGGCGTGCGCCTTGTAGAGCGAATGCGCCACGATGTGCAGCAGCGCCGCGGAGAAGGCGCCGAGCCCGCATTGCAGCAGCATGAAGCCCATCTGCGCCACCGTCGAATAAGCGAGCTGAACCTTGACCGAGGTCTGCGTCAGCATCACCAGCGAGCCGAACAGCGCGGTGGCGCCACCGACGACCGCGAGGACGTCGAGCGCGGGCGTGGCCAGCAGCAGCACGTCGCTGAGCCTGAGCACCAGGAAGCCACCGGCATTGATGATGCCGGCATGCAGCAGGGCCGACACCGGGGTCGGCGTCTCCATCACCTCGATAAGCCAGCCATGCAGCGGCAGCTGCGCGGATTTCAGCATCGCGGTCGCGACGATCAGCAGCGCGGCGATCGTGACAATCGCCGATCCCGCCCCTTCTCCGCCGCGGGCCTGCGCAGCGAGGCTGGCGAGCTCCAGCGTGCCGAAGCGGAGGTAGAGAAGCAGCGCCGCGACCGCGAGGAAGGCATCGCCGAGCCGGCTCGCCACGAACTTCTTGCGCGAGGCGCGGACCGCGGCCGGACGGGTGTCGTAGAACAGCAGCAGCTTGCCGAGCGCCAGGCTGGTGCCGATCCAGGCCGCCAGCAGCAGCACCAGGTTTCCGGAGATCAGCAAGGTCAGCACCGCGGCCAGGGTGAGCAGCAGCCAGCGCGTGAACCTGACCTGGCCGGGATCGCCGTCGAGATAGTTGCGGCTGTAGCGCACGACGACGAAGCCGATGAAGCTGACCAGCATGATGAGGATGGCGCCGAGCGTATCGAGCTGCAGCGACAGCCCTAGGCCGTAGCCGCCGAGCAGTGGCGTCCGCCCTGCCCCCATGACCGCTGCGCCGAGGCTCGCGAGAGTGGCAAGGGCGAATGCGAGCGCGGCGGTCGCGATCGCGTTACGTGCGACGGTTCTGGCGCTGCCGCCGGTGCCGGCGAGTGCGACGACCGCGAGCGTGAGCGGCGCAAGCGCCGCAAGACAGGGAAGGAGCTGGTTCATGGCGGCCCGGTCGTTTGATCACAGGGGACGATCTCTCCCTCTTGCTTTACGGGCTGCAGTTCATTCCTAAAATTTCAATCATTGAACCTGATCGTTATAAAATATAGAATGATTGTGTGCCGCATCTGAATTACCACCACCTACGCTACTTCTGGATCATCGCCGGCGAAGGCAGCATGAGCCGCGCCGCGCAGCGCCTCAACGTCTCGCCCTCCTCGCTGTCGGTGCAGGTGAAGGCGCTGGAGGAGCAGCTCGGGCAGAAGCTGTTCGAGCGCATTGGACGCACCCTGCAGCTCACCGAGGCCGGGCGCATCGCGCTCGACTATGCCGGCAGCGTGTTCAAGTCCGGCCATGAGCTGATCGAGACCTTGTCGGGCCTGCGGCCGGGACGGCAGCTGCTGCGGGTCGGCGCCGCGGCGAACCTGTCGCGCAACTTCCAGATCGCGTTCCTGAAGCCCTTGATCGGGCGCGGCGACGTCGAGCTGATCATCCACACCGGTCAGTTCAGCGACCTGTTGGAGCAGCTCGACGCCCACAAGCTCGATCTCGTGCTCGCCAACCATCCGGCGGCGCCAGACATGCGCAGCAATTTCGACAACACGCTGATCGATGAGCAGCGCGTCAGCCTCGTTAGCCGCAAGCCGGCCAAGCCCGCGCGATTCCGATTCCCGCAGGACCTGGCAACGACGCCGGTGATCCTGCCCGGCCGAGGCAGCGCGCTGCGCTCGGCTTTCGATGCGCTGGTCGGATCCAGCGGGATCCGTCCGGTCATCGCCGCCGAGGTCGACGACATGGCGATGCTGCGCCTGATGGCCCGCGAGAGCGGCACCGTCACGTTGGTGCCGTCGATCGTCGTGATCGACGAGCTGCGTACCGGCGTGCTGGTTGAACGCGCCCGCCTGAGCGCGCTGAAGGAGCAGTTCTTCGCCGTAAGCCAGCAGCGCCGCTATCCCAATCCGCTCGTCGCCGAGCTGATCGGATCACGCGACAGGAAGAGCGGTTCACGGCCTGAATGACCTGTCCGTGGCACTTCGTCTTGAAATAGGTTGCAGGCAGCCCGCAAGACATCGGGACGGACCGGTCTTGCGGACCAACTCCCAGTTCGTTCCGAACTGGGGCAAGGTCAGCAGTCGTGAGCCGTCCGATCAGAACATCGCGGGCGGACTGACATTCACCCCGTGCTGGACCAGCACGAGAGAAGCGACCACGCCCGTCAATGAGAACATGGTCACCAGACCAAATCCGGAATTGAGCGCATGGGGACCAACCAGCTTCCGCACAATCATCATCATCAATGTCTCCTCCTGAATGTCGTTAGTGGACTTAACTAGAGGGACGGTGCGTTACCGGGGCGTTTCCAAATTTGGAGAGATCGGCGCGTGGTGAATGCATCCTTGAATGCACAGCATGCCCGGCATGAAGGCCGCTTAACAATGACGGCGGATTTGCAGTTGCATCGAGACGGGGGAAGCGCCGACGCTCGAAGAAGTTGAATCTTCGTATTAGCTCGCCCTGAACGGAGCACGATGTCGACGACAAGGATGGACGACGGCCGCACGCGAGGCGCGGTGGTTCGCGTCGCGCTGAGCGATCGCATCTATACGCGGCGTGAGCAATTCGACGCTTCCCGTTTCCCAGCGGAAGTACATCGTCACCCCGAATGAAGTGGCCACAGCCGTCAGGCGACCCTCGGTCATTCGGCTGGCGACATCCGGCTCGGAACGGATCGCGAAGACGTTCGCGGTCTGCGTCCTGATATGATCCTACTTCGCCTCATTCATCGCCGTCGCTGCGAGCAGCGCCGCCTCGATCGTGTCCCGGGTCTTGTCGAGATGCGCCATCATGAGCGTCACCGCGCGCTCGGTGTCGCGCGCCAGCGCCGCCTCCATCAGTTCGCGATGCTCACGCGCGGCATCGCGGTTGCCGCGATCGGTCTTGCGGGCGAGATCGAGATAACGCTCGTTGTGCGCAAACAGGAGATCGCGCACCCGCATCATCCAGGCGCTGCCACAGGCCTGGGCCAACGCGGCATGGAAATCGGCATGCGCCAGCATCCAGGCCGGCGAGAAGCTGCCGTCATGGGCCGCGATCGGCGTCGCGGCCAGACGGTGATGCGCGGCAACGACCGTGGTCTCCCAGGCGAGATCACCGTTGGCGATGGCGCGGCGCAGGCACTTGGTCTCGATCTCGACGCGCATGTCGGTCAGATCGCGCAGATCGGCCACCGAGACCGGCGCCACGCGGAAGCCGCGCTGCGGCGTCGCCGTCACCAGCCCTTCCGCCGTGAGCCGCGCCAGCGCCTCGCGGATCGCCCCGGTGCTGACGGAGAAGGCTGATCCGAGCTCGCTGATCTTCAGCTTCTCCTCCGGACGATAGAGGCCGGCGAGCAGGCTGGCACGCAACTGCTCGTAGACGGTCTGGGTGGCGCTGCCGGACATCGACTCACTCTCGCGGGACAATCGATTCACACTAGCAAAGCCTAAAAGTATATTTTCATCAAAAAATATATTTTAATTGCACGGCCTCCGCCATGCCCCTATGCTCAGCGCCAAAACGCCGCCGGCAGCGCGGCCATCAGGGAGGTATCCATGCGAAGCGCCATCGCAGCGGCAGGATTGTTGGTCGGCGCGTCCGTCCTCGCCGTACCCGCTCGGGCGGAGGATCAGCCGGGCGTCACCGCCAGCGAGATCCGCATTGGACAGACCATGCCCTATAGCGGGCCAGTGTCCGCCTTCGGCATCCTCGGCAAGGGCGAGGTGGCCTATTTCAAGATGGTCAACGACCGCGGCGGCATCAACGGCCGCAAGGTCAACCTGATCTCGCTGGACGACAGCTACGTGCCGCCCAAGACCGTGGAGCAGACGCGACGGCTGGTCGAGAGCGACGAGGTGTCGTTCATCTTCTCGACCATGGGCACCGCGCACAACACCGCGATCGCCAAGTATCTCCAGGGCAAGAAGGTGCCGCAGCTGTTCGTGGCCTCGGGCGCCTCGAAGTTCGGCGACCCTGCGCAATTTCCGCTGGCCTTGATGGGCGTGATGGCGCCGTTCCGCAACGAAGCGCGGATGTATGCGCGCTACGCGCTGCAGAAGAAGCCGGATTCGACCTTTGCCATTCTCGCGCAGAACGACGATTTCGGCCGCGACTATCTCGCCGGGCTGAAGGACGTGCTCGGCGAGCGCTTCGACAGCACGGTGACCGTCGCAAGCTACGAGTCGACCGAGCCGACCATCGACTCGCAGATCGTGAAGCTGAAATCGACCGGCGCCGATGCGCTGATCATCGCCGCGACGCCGAAATTCGCCGCGCAGGCGATCCGCAAGACCTTCGAGATCAACTGGCGGCCGCTGACGTTCCTGACCAACGTCTCGGTGTGGATGTCATCGGTCATGGAGCCGGCGGGACTGGAGGCCGGCACCGGCATCATCTCGACAGCCTACGTCAAGGATCCGTTGGATCCCGCCTGGGCCAACGATGCCGGCGTCAAGGGCTGGCGCGACTATATGGCGAAATACGTGCCCGACGGCGACATCCGCGATTCCAACTACGTCAACGGCTACAACAACGGCATGGTACTGGAGCAAGTGCTGAAGGCGGCCGGCAACGATCTGTCGCGCGAGAACATTTTGCGGCAGGCGCTGTCGATCAAGGATCTCGAACTGCCGATGCTGCTGCCGGGCATCAAGGTCAACACGTCAGAGACCGACCACCTCCCGGTCGAGCAGGTGCAGTTCATGCGTTTCACCGGCAAGCAGTGGGAGCGGTTCGGCGAGGTGCTGTCGACCAAGTAGCGGCGGCTGCTCCGTGGATCGTCGGCGCGGCTCCGCGCTGACGACAGGCGCACGCATGGGCTGGCACGGTATTGGAGGACGGCGCCTCTCTCTCGCCACGTAAACAAAATCGCAACAGTCGCCTGCGATGTTTCGTCGCAGGTCAACCGAAGTCGCAATCGGCGTCCGCATACATCCACATGTGGTCCCGCGCGCGACGGCGTGACCCTCTGCTCACGGCCGGGGGAGCGGGCGGAGGCGGGCTCCTGCCCGGTTCTCACCGCAGGTCTCCTTGAAGCAGTCGCGGAGATGATCGCCGCGGGGGAACCGCCAACAAGGAAAAGAATACAGGTCCTCACCGCCCCAACGGGATCTTTTGAGGAAGAGCATGACGGATATCAGCCGACCAGCGAGCCGGGCGAGCGCCGCCATCGCGCGCTTCTCCCGCGACAGCAAGGCCAATATCGCGGTCACATTCGCGCTGGCGCTGTTGCCGATTCTCACGGCGATCGGATGCGCGACCGACTACTCCATGGCCATGCGCATGAAGATCAGGCTCCAGTCTGCGGCGGATGCCGCGAGCATCGCCTCGATCTCGGTCAACTCGGCAGGCTATACAGCGGCGATGGCGATGACGTCGGACGGAACCGTTACCGCCGGAGTCGCGGAGGCGGACAACATCTTCAAGGGCAACGCCTCTACCTTTCAAGGCTACACATTGACGTCCGAGACCAGCACCGTCACCAAGAGCGGGTCCACACTGACGTCGCAGGTGCAATTCACCGCCAACGTGCCGGCCACGTTCCTGACGGTGATCGGCTATCAGAATCTGACGGTCAGCGGCCAATCGTCCTCCTCCGTCACGTTGCCACTCTATCTCGACTTCTATTTGACGCTGGACGTCTCGGGCTCGATGGGCCTCCCGTCGACGTCGTCCGAAGCACAGCGCATGCAGGCCATCAGCCCGGACAACTACAGGCAATACCCCACGGGATGCACGCTGGCGTGCCATTTTTCGCCGCAGAATAGCGCTTGCACCGATTCAGGGACCCAGGGATATCCCACAAACAACTATTGCCTGGGCTATGCGATCTCGCGCGTCAGCCAGAGCGGTTACAAGAACCTGCTGACCACCAACAAGAACTACCCCATGGGCGTTCAACTGCCGTCGTCGATCGTGTCCGGCCTGCCGAACTCACTGTACAAGAACCTGGCGACCGTTGCGAACTGCCCGACCGATGGGACGGATGCGTGCATCCAGCTGCGGCTGGATGCCGTGGGCTATGCCGTGAACCAGCTGTTTGTCACGGCGAACAACACCAAGAAGGTCAACAACCAGTTCCGGATCGGCCTCTACCCCTTCATCCGATATCTCTATTCCTACTTTCCGCTCACCAGCAGCATCAACGGCTCGACGACGGATTCGACCACCATCAACTATGCGGCGGCCAACCTTGCGACGCTGCTCGACACCAACACCAACGCATCTCTCGGCTCGGGCGGAACGCATATCGACACGGCCCTGTCCAGCGTCAACAACCTGATCGTCAATGTCGGGAACGGCAGCGCCTCGACCAATACCCTGCCCTACGTGTTCCTGGTCACCGACGGCGCGCAAGACCCGCAAGTGAAGGGCGTGCCCAATGGCTCATGGTCCGGCAGCAATCATGCCACCGTGATCGATCCGAACACCTCCTGCACACCGCTGAAGAACCGCGGCATCATCATCTCAGTTCTCTACATTCCCTATCAGGTGATCAATCCGGTGAACGCATCCTTCGCCGGTGACGAAGACGACTATGCCAACAGCAACATTCCTTCGATTCCGCCGAGCCTGAAGGCCTGCGCCTCGCCGGGATTCTTCTATACGGCGAACACGCCCGCCGACATCACGTCGGCGCTGAACGCGATGTTCAATCATGCGGTGTCCGAGGCGCATCTGACGAGATAGAGCAGAGACAAGCCCAGGCTCGGCCGTTGGACTTTCGGCGCCGAAGGCGTAGACCTCTACCGTCGACCACGAAAGAGCCGCGGCGCCCATGTCCGAGACTGATCCGCTCACGCTGAAATTTCGCTGTCCGAAGGAGCTGGAAGGCCTCATTCCGCAGCCGGTGCCGGCGCCGATGGGCGTTCCCGACTGGGTCAAGACGATGCCGGCCACCGCGTTCAGCGCGCTCAACCAGGCCGAGGAGCAGACCGTCAAGCGCTGCGCGCCCTTCATCGACGCGATGACGACGGGCTTCCTCATTCCGCTGATCTGCGATCTCACGGTCGAGGATGGCGGGATCAGCTGGGACAACGAGCTGCCGCCGGGCGGCGCGATCGATTTTCCGCGCTCGCCGATCAGCTTCCACGACGCCGCGCAGGTCACGGGCTCGCCGCTGTTCGAGGCCGACCGCTTCCTGCTCAAGTTTCACAATCTCTGGACGATCGAGGCGCCGGAGGGCTGGGCATTGCTGTTCACGCATCCCGTCAACCGCTTCGACCTGCCCTTCACCACCGTGACCGGACTGGTCGACAGCGACCGCTTTCACGACTCGTTCGTGCATTTTCCGGCGCATTGGCACGACACGGCGTTTCGCGGCGTGATCCCGAGAGGAACGCCGGTCGCGCAATGCATTCCGGTGAAGCGGCAGGCGTGGACGATGCAGACCTCGGCCTTCACCGAAGAGGAAATCGCAGAGATCCACGAGGTGCGCGAGGCGCTGAAGCGCGAGACCGGCGTCTATCGCAAGCGGTTCAGGGCTTGAGGGCGGCCGCGCCGTCGACCTGAAGGAACTTCGCCGCATCGCTCGGCCGGAAAAAGAAGCGGCCATGCGAGCTAACGACCATCGTATAGGCCGCGCGGCTCAACAGATGCGGCCGGCCGCGCACCACCGTGCGCAGCGCCGCCTCGGCCCCGGCGCGGTCGCCCATCTCCATCAGGCACATAGCGAGGTTGGCGCGGGTCTGCGTGTCCTCAGGCCGCAGGCCGAGCGCATGGCGGTAGGTGCCGGCGGCCTCGGCATAGTCGCCGTCGAGGAACTGCACCCAGGCGAGCTCGATCAGGATGTCGGGCCGTCCCGGGGCGGCCTCGCGCGCCGCCAACAGGTGGTTGCGGGCCCGAACGCGGTCATTGGCCTGAAGAGAGAGGCGTCCGAGATCGAGCTGGAGGTCGACGCTGTCGGGTGACAGCGTCAGCGCCTCCTCGATCACGGCGATGGCTTCACCAAGCTGTCCCGACTTGGCAAGCCGCCCCGCCAGCTCCTGGAACGCCGGCAGAAAAGCCGGCCGCCGCGCCGCGGTCTTGCGCAACTGCGCGATGCCGTCGGCGGCGCGTCTGGATTCGCACAAGGCAGCGCCGAGCAGTGTCTCGAGTTCCGGATCGCTGCCGCGGAGCGCCGCCTTCTCGAGCGGCGCGATCGCTTCGCTCGCGCGCTGTTGGCCGAGCAGCGCATGGGCCTGGACGAGCAGCGCGGCGCGGTCGGTCCTGGCCGTGCGCAGAATCGAGGCGGCGATCTGCTCGGCGCGCGCGAACTGCCGCGCGCGCAGCGCGTGGATCGCCTCCTGCAGCGCCTGCGCCTGCAATCTGTTCTGCGCCTTGCTCACGACCAGCCGTCACAACGCGAGGGGGGCCGGTAGCTCTAGCCCGCAGGACCCAGGGGTGTCCAGCGGACGGCAGCACGCTCACCCGAACAGCGGCGTGCCCGGCACGAAGGCGTCGAACGCGGCCCAGAACTGCGAGCGGTAGCGGTCCTGCTCCTGCAGGATCTCGTGCTTGGCACCGGCGATGACGAGATGCGAGCCGGCGCGCAGATGATAGGCGAACTCCTCGATCGCAGCCGTCGACACCACGGTGTCGCTGGACGCCGCCAGCATCAGGATCGGCTGGCGGATCTGGGAGGGATAGGTCATGCCGCGGAAGGTCATCATCGCCGAGAACGCCGCGTCGGCCCAGGCGACCGTGGGCGAGGCGATGCCGAGCGTCGGATCTTCTTCGAGGATCGCGGCGTTGCGGGCATAGCGGACCGGATCGGAGGTCAGAGGATTGTTGACGAACGGCGCCAGCCCGCTGATCTCGTCGTTGCCGCCCGGCACGTAGCGGCCGCCCTGTCCGGCGATGCGCATCGCCCGCAGCAACAGCCGCGCCGGCAGCGCGGTGCGGCTGTCCGGAAGGTCGATCATCGGCGCCGACAGCACGACGCGATCGAACCAGCGCTTGCCGGCATGCGCGAGCCGCAGCAGCACCGTGCCGCCCATCGAATGCGCCAGCGCGAAATAAGGCGGCGGACAATCCGGCAGCACGACTTGCGTGACGAAGGTCTCCACGTCGGTCTCGTAGTCGGAGAACGAGCGCACATAGCCCTTGCGGGAATCGCGCAGGCGCCGCGATGAATGGCCCTGGCCGCGCCAGTCGATGATGGCGACCGCAAAGCCGCGATCGCGCAGATCGCGCACCGTCTCGAAATACTTCTCGATCATCTCGCTGCGGCCGGTGAACACGCACACCGTGCCCTTGCGCCCGGCCGGCGGCGCCCAGCGCGCAAAGCGCAGCTCGGCGCCATCAGGGGTCTTGATGGTGCCGGCAGTGACGTTTTCGGGAACGGGATTGGCGGGAATCGAGACGAGCGTCATGAGGCGCCCATCGAATAGGTGAAAGGCAGCGGGAATCAAGGGGTGGAACGGCAAAAAGAGCAGGTCTTGGGCGCCCTTGAAGGTCGAAACGTCCGGCCCATATCGAGATCGTGCAGGCCGCGTCAGGCTGCACGACAGCCCGGCCCGATGGCGGGCGGGTTAGCCAACAGTCGCTCAATGGAGGACTTTGACCATGCGTACCTACGACCTCACCCCCTTCTATCGTTCCACCGTCGGTTTCGACCGTCTGTTCTCGCTGCTCGACCAGGCCACCGCCGAGCCCACCCCCGGCTATCCGCCCTACAACATCGAGCGCACCGGTGAGAACGCTTACCGCATCACCGTCGCCGTCTCCGGCTTTGGCAAGGATGAGCTCTCCCTCGTCGCGAAGGAAAACACGCTGACGATCAAGGGCGAGAAGGCCGCCAACGAGAACGGCAAGAAGAGCGAGGTGCTGTACCGCGGCATCGCCGCCCGGGCCTTCGAGCGCTCGTTCCAGCTCGCCGACCACGTGGTGGTGAAGAACGCCAGCCTCGAAAACGGCCTGCTCCACGTCGACCTCGTACGCGAGATTCCGGAAGCGAAGAAGCCCCGCTCGATTCCGATCTCGACCGGCGCGCAGGCCGCCGAGCAGCCGGTGATCGAAGGCTCGGCCGAGAAGGCCGCCGCCTAACAGCACATCCTCATTCTGGAATAGGAGCGCCCCGGGCAACCGGGGCGTTTTTTCATGTCTCGCTGCAGTGCAGTCAAACGATCGTGACCACTGGTAACGGCCTGCTCTCAGCTCGCGAAGACGCCAATGATCGCCTCGTCAACCGGGCTTGGAGCCGTGACATGGACCTTCTTCGCACCCTTACCTGCGCCGCCGCGCTGCTGATCTCCGCAGGCCCCGCCCTCGCCGAGCCCGCGCTTCCGCCCAAGGTCCACAACGTCGTGCTGGTGCACGGCGCCTGGGCCGATGGCTCGAGCTGGGCCAAGGTCATCCCCTATCTGCAGGCGGCCGGCCTCAAGGTCACGGCCGTGCAGAATCCGCTGACCTCGCTGGCGGATTCTGCGGCCGCCACCCGCCGCGCCCTGGCCGAGCAGGATGGGCCGGCCGTGCTGGTCGGCCATTCCTGGGGTGGCACGGTCGTGAGCGAGGTCGGCACCGATCCAAAGGTCAGCGCGCTGGTCTATGTCGCGGCCCGGGCCCCCGATGCGGGCGAGGATTTCGTCAAGCTCGCCGGGCAATATCCGACACCGCCGGCACGCGCCGGCATCGTCGACCACGACGGCGAGACCAAGCTCAACGAGGACGCCTTCCTGAAGGACTTCGCCAATGGTGTCGATGCGACGACGGCGAAGGAGCTCTATGCGGTGCAATGGCCGACCGCGGCGACGATCTTCGGCAACCGCACCACCCAGGCGGCGTGGCACGACAAGCCGTCATTCTATGCGGTGTCGCAGCAGGACAAGACGATCGATCCGGATTTCGAGCGCTTCCTGGCCCACCGCATGAAGGCGACCACGATCGAGCTGGACGCCGGGCACCTGTCGCTGGTGTCGCATCCGAAGGAGATCGCTGATCTGATCCTGAAGGCCGCCGGTCAGCACGAGTAGTGCGACCGATCGCGCTGGGATCTCATCGGCTGCTCCAAACGACCTGTCATGCCCGCGAAAGCGGGCATCCAGGTCGCCGTGGCAGTCGTGACTGACCGAGATGCCGGGGTTACGTTATCGCCCGGTCGAGCCGGGCGATGACAGCTTTGGTGGTGGCAAGCGGCCGGGCAGACCGTCAGACTGCCTCTATTCCAAACCCTGTACAGCCGGCATCTTTGCCGTCGGCAGGATCTGGGGCACCGGCTTCGCCGTGGGCGCTGCGACGGAGCCGGTCGTCTGCGGCGCGGCCGCGGCCGATTGCACCGGCTTCGGCTCAGAGGGTTTTGCGTCTGAAGCCTTAGCTTCTGAAGCCTTAGCTTCTGAAGCCTTGGCTTCTGAAGCCTTGGCTTCTGAAGGCTTGGCCTCTGAAGGCTTGGCCTCGGCCGGCTTGATGTCCGCGGGGCTGGGCGCGACCGGCTTGACCGCCTCGGCCGGCTTCGGATTGAGCGCGGCGGTCTGCGGTGCCGGAGCACTCGGCCGTGCGGCAGGCGTCGGCACCTTCGGCTGGACCGGCACCGCGGTGGCAACGCGCGGCGCAGCCGGCATCGGCGGCACCAGGCGCGGATCGGCCCGGATCACGCTCGGCGGCGGCAGGCGGTCGAGGCCGCCGCGCGGGCTCGGCTCATAGCGCATCCGCTCGTACTCCTCGCCCCATTGGAACGCCGGCACGAAGCGGAGGATGCGGCCGGAGCGCGCATCGACCACGAGCTTGCCGTCCTCGCCCTGGCGATCGAGCACCGCCACGACCCAGACATTGCCGCGCTGGCGCGGTGCGCCGAGCGGCGAGAAACCGTTGTCGCGCAGAATCGCATAGACCTCATGCACCGGCAGGAACGCCGGTGCATAGCCATACTCCTGCTGGTAACCGTCCTGACGGTAGACCGGCGCCGGCGGCACATAGCGCTCGTCGCGGTAGCCGTAGTCAGGGCCCGGCCGATAGCCGTAACGCGGCGGCGGTGCGGGCACGACGGCCGGCGGCGGCAGGTCCGAATAAGGCGTATCGAAATCGGAGACCACCGTGTAGGGCGCACGGACGCCCTGTGGCGGCAACGGCTCGGCCTGCGCGGCAAACGGCGCGATCAACGCGGCGGAGACGACTCCAACTAGCAACTTCATGGCTCAAAGCTCCTGCATGCCCCCGCACGTGAAGCTGTTCGCTTCTTCTCAAGTGCTGCGGAAGTTCTGCCGTGATTCCGGCGGTCCTGGGTCGGCGAGAGGGCGGGATCGGGGCGTTAGGTTTCAAAATCGAGCGCGGCGCGTGATTGCCGGCCCGGCCGGATCGATCGGTCAGTGGCAGAAGCGGAAGATTTGCCGGGGAATGAGCGTGTGCGGCGCCCGGACCTCAGGACTCCGCAGTGCTTGTGTGATAGGTTAAAGTTTGGCATCTTGCGGTTTAGGACAGAAATGCTGTCTAAAATTTCGTTGCAAAGGTGACCGAGACTTTGCAATGATGTTACGGCGCCTGAGGGCGCTGCGACATGAACAGGCCGCGGTCGTCCAGCGGGGACATGGTCCCCCGGACACTGGCCTGAATTCTGCAAATGCGGCTCGCTGAGAAGGACGAGCGTTGGCTCCGGAGAGGGGCCCGCGCAGCGCCCGGGGTGCGCCGGACGGACTGTACCGGACTGTGGTGAAGGCCCTGACCAATAATTTATGGGGACGGATATGAGCGGATCGAAGGTCGAGCACGGAATTTTGGGCGGCGCGGTGCTGGCTGTGGATTCGCATGAGAAACCGGCCGAGATCACCCGCGAGCTGCATACGTGGCGCCCTGAAGCCGAAGGTCTGTACGACCCGAGCCAGGAGAAGGATTCCTGCGGCGTCGGCTTCATCGCCAACATCAAGGGCCAGAAGTCGCATCAGATCGTTGCGGACGCGCTCAGCATCCTCTGCAATCTGGAGCACCGCGGCGCCGTCGGCGCCGACCCGCGCTTCGGCGACGGCGCCGGCATCCTGGTGCAGATCCCGCACGCCTTCTTCTCGCGCAAGGCGAAGGAGCTCGGCTTCACGCTGCCGGCTCCGGGCGAATACGCCATCGGCGCGCTGTTCATGCCGCGCGACGAAGCGTGGCGGAACGTCATCAAGAGCATCATCGCCGACCAGATCGAGGACGAAGGCCTGGTGCTGCTCGGCTGGCGCGACGTGCCGACCGACAACTCCTCGCTGGGGGTGACCGTCAAGCCGACCGAGCCGCGCAGCATGCAGGTGTTCATCGGCCGCAACGGCGCCGCCAAGACCGAGGACGAGTTCGAGCGCAAGCTCTACATCCTCCGCAAGTCGATCTCGCAGGCGATCTATCAGCGTCGCGACCGCGGCATGTCGGGCTATTATCCGTGCTCGATGTCGTGCCGGACCGTGATCTACAAGGGCATGTTCCTGGCCGACCAGCTCGGCAAGTACTACGCCGACCTGCACGAGCCGGACTTCGAGAGCGCGCTGGCGCTGGTGCATCAGCGCTTCTCGACCAACACCTTCCCGACCTGGTCGCTGGCGCATCCCTACCGGATGATCGCGCACAACGGCGAGATCAACACGCTGCGCGGCAACGTCAACTGGATGGCGGCGCGGCAGGCGTCGGTGTCGTCGGAGCTGTTCGGCAAGGACATCAGCCGGCTCTGGCCGATCTCCTATGAAGGCCAGTCCGACACTGCCTGCTTCGACAACGCGCTCGAATTCCTGGTGCAGGGCGGCTACTCGCTGCCGCACGCGGTCATGATGATGATCCCGGAAGCCTGGGCCGGCAATCCGCTGATGAGCGAGGAGCGCCGCTCGTTCTACGAATATCACGCCGCGCTGATGGAGCCGTGGGACGGCCCGGCCGCGATCGCCTTTACCGACGGCCGCCAGATCGGCGCCACGCTCGACCGCAACGGCCTGCGGCCGGCGCGCTACCTCGTCACCAAGGACGACCGCATCGTGATGGCGTCCGAAATGGGCGTCTTGAAGATTCCGGAGGAGCAGATCGTCACCAAATGGCGGCTGCAGCCGGGCAAGATGCTGCTCGTCGATCTCGAGGAGGGTCGCCTGATCCCGGACGACGAGATCAAGGCGCAGCTCGCCGCCAGCCATCCCTACACCGAGTGGCTCGCGCGCACACAGATCCAGGTCGAGAAGCTGCCGGACGCGCCGACCACTGGCGCGCGCACCAACCTGCCGCTGTTGGACCGGCAGCAGGCGTTCGGCTACAGCCAGGAAGACATCGCGATCCTGATGACGCCGATGGCGGCGACCGGCGAGGAGGCCACGGGCTCGATGGGCAACGACACGCCGATCTCGGCGCTGTCGGACAAGCCGAAGCTGCTCTTCACCTACTTCAAGCAGAACTTCGCCCAGGTCACCAACCCGCCGATCGACCCGATCCGCGAGGAGCTGGTGATGAGCCTGGTCTCGATCATCGGTCCGCGGCCGAACCTGTTCGACCTCGAAGGCGTCGCTTCGACCAAGCGGCTCGAGGTGCATCAGCCGATCCTGACCGATGCGGACCTCGAGAAGATCCGCTCGATCTCGCAAGTGTCCGACAGCCACTTCGTCTCGCGCACGCTCGACACCACCTTCGATGCGAGCCTGGGCGCGGCCGGCTTCGAGCAGGTGCTCGACGATCTCTGCGGCCGCGCCGAAGCCGCGGTGCGCGAGGGCGTCAACATCATCATCCTGTCCGACCGCATGGTCTCGGCCGACCGGATTCCGATCCCGTCGCTGCTCGCCTGCGCCGCCGTGCATCATCACCTGATCCGCACCGGCCTGCGCACGTCGGTGGGTCTCGTGGTGGAGTCGGGCGAGCCGCGCGAGGTGCATCACTTCGCCTGTCTGGCCGGCTACGGCGCAGAGGCGATCAATCCTTATCTCGCCTTCGAGACCATCATCGCGCTCAAGGACAAGCTGCCGGGCGCGCTGAGCGACTACGAGGTCGTCAAGCGCTACATCAAGTCGATCGGCAAGGGCCTGCTCAAGGTCATGTCGAAGATGGGCATCTCGACCTACCAGTCCTATTGCGGCGCGCAGATCTTCGACGCGGTCGGCCTGAAGGCCGAGTTCGTGCAGAAGTTCTTCTACGGCACCCACACCCGCATCGAAGGCGTCGGTCTGGCCGAGATCGCCGAGGAGACCACGCGCCGCCACCGCGACGCGTTCGGCGACGCGCTGGTCTACAAGACCGCGCTCGATGTCGGCGGCGAATATGCCTTCCGCACCCGCGGCGAGGACCATGCGTGGACCGCGGAGTCGGTCGCGACGCTGCAGCACGCCGTGCGCGGCAATTCCAGGGAGCGCTACCAGGCGTTCGCGAGGCTGCTCAACGAGCAGTCCGAGCGGCTTCTGACCCTGCGCGGTCTGTTCCGGATCAAGTCGGCCGAGGACGACAAGCGCAAGCCGGTCCCGCTCGACGAGGTCGAGCCGGCCAAGGAGATCGTCAAGCGCTTCGCCACCGGCGCGATGAGCTTCGGCTCGATCTCGCGCGAGGCGCACACCACGCTCGCGATCGCCATGAACCGGATCGGCGGCAAGTCGAACACCGGCGAGGGCGGCGAGGAAGCCGACCGTTTCAAGCCGATGCCGAACGGCGATTCCATGCGCTCGGCGATCAAGCAGGTCGCCTCGGGCCGGTTCGGCGTGACGACGGAGTATCTCGTCAACTCCGACATGATGCAGATCAAGATGGCGCAGGGTGCGAAGCCCGGCGAAGGCGGCCAGCTGCCCGGCCACAAGGTCGACGCCACCATCGCCAAGGTGCGTCACTCGACGCCGGGTGTCGGCCTGATCTCGCCGCCGCCACATCACGACATCTACTCGATCGAGGATCTCGCGCAGCTGATCTACGACCTGAAGAACGTCAATCCCGACGGCCAGGTCTCGGTCAAGCTCGTCTCCGAAGTCGGCGTCGGCACGGTTGCCGCCGGCGTTGCCAAGGCGCGCGCCGACCATGTCACGATCGCGGGCTTCGAGGGCGGCACCGGTGCCTCTCCCCTCACCTCGATCAAGCATGCGGGCTCGCCGTGGGAGATCGGCCTTGCCGAAACGCACCAGACGCTGGTGCGCGAGCGGCTGCGCAGCCGCATCGTGGTCCAGGTCGACGGCGGCTTCCGCACCGGTCGTGACGTCGTCATCGGCGCCCTGCTCGGCGCCGACGAATTCGGCTTCGCCACCGCCCCCTTGATCGCCGCCGGCTGCATCATGATGCGCAAGTGCCATCTCAACACCTGCCCGGTCGGCGTCGCCACCCAGGACCCGGTGCTGCGCAAGCGCTTCACCGGCCAGCCCGAGCACGTGATCAACTTCTTCTTCTTCGTCGCCGAGGAAGTCCGCGAGATCATGGCGAGCCTCGGCTACCGCTCGTTCAACGAGATGGTCGGCCAGACCCAGATGCTCGACCAGTCCCGCCTGGTGGCGCATTGGAAAGCCAAGGGCCTCGACTTCTCCAAGCTGTTCGTCAAGCAGAAGGAGGCGCCGGGCCAGAAGATCCATCACGCCGAGGCGCAGGACCATCACCTCGAGGCCGTGCTCGACCGCAAGCTGATCGAGCAGGCCAAGCCCGCGCTCGACCGTGGCGCGCCGGTCAAGATCGAGGCCGAGATCAACAACACCGACCGTTCGGCGGGCGCGATGCTCTCGGGCGCGGTGGCCAAGATCTACGGCCATGCCGGCCTGCCGCAGGACACCATCCATGTCAGCCTGAAGGGCACCGCCGGTCAGGCCTTCGGTGCCTGGCTCGCCAACGGCGTCACCTTCGAGCTCGAAGGCGAAGGCAACGACTACGTCGGCAAGGGCCTGTCGGGCGGCCGCATCATCGTCAAGCCGCCGCGCAACTCCGGCATCGTGCCCGAGGAATCGATCATCGTCGGCAACACCGTGATGTACGGCGCGATCTCCGGCGAGTGCTTCTTCCGCGGCATCGCCGGCGAGCGCTTCGCGGTGCGTAACTCGGGCGCGGTCGCCGTGGTCGAGGGCGCGGGAGATCATTGCTGCGAATACATGACCGGCGGCATCGTCGTCGTGCTCGGCAAGACCGGGCGCAACTTCGCGGCCGGCATGTCGGGCGGCGTCGCCTATGTACTCGACGAGGCCGGCGACTTCGACAAGCACTGCAACATGGCGATGGTCGAGCTCGAACCGGTGCTGTCCGAGGAGATGATCGCAGAGGACACCTATCACCAGATGGGCGACCTCGAGGCGCATGGCCGGGTCGACGTGTTCAAGAACCTGCTGGCGTCCGACGTCGAGCGGCTGCACGTGCTGATCTCGCGCCACGCCAAGGCGACCGGCTCCAAGCGCGCCGCCGACATCCTGGCGAACTGGAAGGACTATGCGCCGAAGTTCCGCAAGGTGATGCCGGTCGAATACCGCCGTGCCCTGAAGGAGCTCGCCGCCAACGCCGACGCCGAGCCCAAGATCGCGATCGGGGCCTGAGGCGCAGGCCACAACCAAGGCGTCATTGCGAGCGCAGCGACTTGTCCGCCGAAGCCCCTTGGGGCGTAGGCGGAAGCAATCCAGGGCCCAGGAGAAAGTCTGGATTGCTTCGTCGCTGACACTCCTCGCAATGACGGAGCGAATGAGAGACGGCGTCATTCCGGGGCGCGCGAAGCGCGAACCCGGAATCTCGCCCCACAACTTCGAGATTCCGGGTCCGGCGCTAACGCGCCGTCCCGGAATGACGGAAACGATGACAAGGGACGTCGTAGGTCATGGGCAAGGTCACAGGTTTTCTCGAAATCGAGCGGCACGATCGCAAGTACGCGCCGGTTGCCGAGCGTCTGAAGAACTTCAACGAGTTCGTGGTACCGCTCTCCGAGAAGGAGCTGCGCGACCAGGCGGCGCGCTGCATGAATTGCGGCATTCCCTATTGCCACGGCACCGGCTCGGCCGCACCGGGCACCACCGGCTGTCCAGTCAACAACCAGATCCCGGACTGGAACGACCTCGTCTACAACGGCAATTGGGAAGAGGCGTCGCGAAATCTGCACTCGACCAACAACTTCCCCGAGTTCACGGGCCGCATCTGCCCGGCCCCGTGCGAGGCGTCGTGCACGCTGAACATCGACGACAATCCGGTGACCATCAAGACGATCGAATGCGCCATCGTCGACAAGGCCTGGGAGAACGGCTGGCTGAAGCCGGAGCCCGCCGCTGTGAAAACCGGCAAGAAGATTGCGGTCGTCGGCGCCGGCCCCGCGGGCATGGCCTGCGCCCAGCAACTGGCGCGCGCCGGTCACGACGTCCATGTCTTTGAGAAGCACGCCAAGGCCGGCGGCCTGCTGCGCTATGGCATTCCCGACTTCAAGATGGAGAAGGGCATCATCGACCGCCGCATCACCCAGATGGAAGGCGAAGGCGTTACCTTCCACTATGGCGTCAATGTCGGCGGCAAGGACGGCCTCGATGCGACGTCGCTGCTGAAGGATTACGACGCGGTGGCGCTGACCGGCGGCGCGGAAGCCCCGCGCGACCTGCCGATTCCCGGCCGCGATCTCACCGGTATCCATTACGCGATGGACTTCCTGCCGCAGCAGAACCGCCGAGTCGGCAACGAGCCCGTGAACGCGACCGACATCCTGGCCGGCGGCAAGCATGTCGTCGTGATCGGCGGCGGCGACACCGGCAGCGACTGCATCGGCACCTCGCTGCGCCAGGGCGCGCTGTCGGTGACCCAGCTCGAGATCATGCCGGCGCCGCCGGAGCGTGAGAACAAGGCGCTGACCTGGCCGAACTGGCCGCTGAAGATGCGGACGTCGTCGAGCCAGGCCGAAGGCGCGGCGCGCGAGTTCGCGGTGCTGACCCAGAAGTTCGAAGGCGAGAACGGCGCGGTCAAGAAGCTGCATTGCGTCCGCGTCGACGCGCAGTTCAAGCCGATTCCCGGCACCGAGTTCGTGCTCGCGGCCGATCTGGTGCTGCTGGCGATGGGCTTCGTCCATCCGGTGCATGAGGGCCTGCTCAAGAGCCTCGGCGTCGATCTCGACCCGCGCGGCAACGTCAAGGCCAACCTGACGGACTACCAGACCTCGCTGCCGAAGGTCTTCTCCGCCGGCGACATGCGCCGCGGCCAGTCCCTGGTGGTTTGGGCGATCCGCGAGGGCCGCCTGTGCGCTCGGGCCGTCGATAAGTTCCTGATGGGCAAGACCGAGCTGCCGCGCTGAGCCGTGGCGTGAACACCCTGTTTCGCTAACTGGACGGGCTTGCACCGACTGTTGGGTCAAGATCGCGTCCAGTCAGCAGAACGTGAAACAAAAAAGGGGTGGGGGCTTCCTCGACAGGAATCTCCGCACGGCCTGAAGTGGCAGGTCAGGTCGACGGTCCATCATCGATCGGATGAGCGTCGAAGCGTCAGGGTCGACGTGTCACCGTGAAGCCCCCACCCGTCCTGGCCATCGGGCCAGCTCGGATGAGCCGCGCCTCGCGCGGCTCCGGTGTCAGGCGGGATGAGGCCGCGTGCAGCGACAGCGGCCCGGCTCGGCAGCAGGCGTGCCTTCGAGGATTGCGCGCACCGCGAGCATCACGATGTCAGCCATGTGGACGGTCCCCACTGTTCGACGGCAGGACGCCGCGAGCCCCCTTGGTTCCCGCAACCTAAAGCTGCGACTCTTAAGATAAGCACAATGGCCGCGCCGGCATTCCATTCAAATGCAGTCCGCGCGTGATCATGTCCGCGCTGATCACGCGAATACGCGTTTTGACTCGCGTCATCGGAGAGTGATCAGGCCTTGGTCCTTGCCCAGATGTCTTCGACCGGCACCGGCGGCGTCACCCGGAATATCTCGTCGATGACGCGGCCGAGTTCGGCAGCGCTCTCGATCAAACGCTCCTCGACGACTTCGCCATCGCGCGCCTGCCGCTGATAGCGGCGGGTGACCAGCTTGTGACGTATGCCGGGCTCGACACGCTCCATCATCAGCGTATGCGTGGCCGGCACGTTCGGGCTGGTCGAGGTGTACCAGCTGCCGAGCACATAATCGGCATGGATCTGCGGCGCGAGGTCGAACGCATACATCATGCGCCAGCCCGTCGGCTGCTTCGCGCTGACCGTATAGAGCCCGTCCCACGTGCCGACGCGGAACGTTCCCATCGGCGTCTGCTGCTCGGGTCCGAGCTCGAGACGAATGGGCGCATCCATCATGCAGATGCCGAAGCCGACATCGACGAGATACGGGCGGCCATCGACCTCGACCAGCAGCATCATGTGCTGGCGCGGCCCGAGCGGATCGGTCGGCGCCGAGCGCCAGCGCACCCGGCCGGCCAGGCCGGTGGTCTTGAATCCGATCGCCTCAAGCACCGCCTGGAACAGCACGTTCTGCTCGAAGCAGTAGCCGCCGCGGCGGCCGAGCACGAGCTTCTGTTGCACGGACCGCAGGTCGACATGGACGGGACGGCCCATCAGCGGATCGAGCGCCTCGAACGGCAGCGCGTCGACATGCGCGGCCTGCAGCGCTGCGAGCGTCGACAGGTCGGACGCGAGCGGCCCGCGATAGTCGATGCGGGCGAGATAGGAATCCAGCTGAAGCTCACCGGCCATCGCAACGCTTTCCCGTCAGCTCTCGATGCGCTTCCAGATCACAGCGACGGGCACCGGCAGCGTGAGCCCGAACACCTCCTCGATGACGCTGCGCAGCGTCTCGGGCGTTTCGATGATCTGTTCGCTCCTCACCTCGCCATCGCGCGCTTCGATGACCAGGCGGCGATTGACCAGCTTGTAGCGCGCCTCACGCGTCAACCGCTCCAGGATCAGCATCGAGGTGAACGGCGTCAACGGGCTGGTCGAGGTGAACCAGTTGCCGAGCACATAGTCGGCATGAATCTGCGGCACCAGATCAAACACATACATCGTGCGCCAGCCGGCCGGCTGCTTCGCCGCGAGCCAATACAGCCCATCAGACAGCGTCAGACGGAACGTACCCATCGCGGTCGGCTGCTCGATGTCGGCAACCATCTGCAGCGGCGTATCGAGCAGGCAGGAGCCGAAACCGACATCGGCGAGATGAGGCCCCTCCGGCAGGTCCACCTTCAGCATCATGTGCGTGCGCGGCGTCAGCGGCGCATCGGCATCGAGCCGCCAGCGCACCCGCGCCGAGAGCGGCGTCACCGCAAAGCCGATCGCCTCCAGCGCCGCTTTCAGCAGCGCATTCTGCTCGAAGCAATAGCCGCCGCGGCGGCCGTCGACGATCTTGGCCTGGACCGAGGCGAGATCGATGTTCACGGGCCGGCCGAGCAGCGGATCGATGCCTTCGAAGGCGATCGCATCGACATGGGCGGCCTGCAATCCGGCCAGCGTGTCGAGCGTCGGCGCCAGCGGCCCGCGATAGCCGATGCGCACAAGATATTTATCCAGATCGAATGCGCCCGGCATCGGCTCTGCTCCCTGTCTCGGACGAGCCCATAGCACGACGCCGCCGTGCCCGGCCAGAACGGGACCGCGCACGTGCCCAAGCTCGGCTCATCCCGTCTGCCGGCTCCAGCGCTCGGCAAAGCGATGCAGCGGCAGGAAGGTCTCCAACAGCTCGCGCCCCAATGGCGTCAGCTCGTAGCCGCTGTCGCCCAGCACGATGAAGCCCGCCTCGCGCAGCTCGTCCAGCCGCGCCTGCAACACGGTCGGCGAGGCCTCGTCGCAGGCCGCGCGCAGCGCCCGGGAGGTCAGGGCGTCGTCGCGCAGCTCCCAGACGATGCGCAGGCACCAGCGCCGGCCCAACAGATCGAGCAGCGCCATGACCGGCCGGCCCGAGCGCGAGCCGCGCACCCGGCGCGGTTGAACGTCTTTCGGCACGAAAACTCTCCAACAGCTTGCCAAGCGCTACGGAAAGCGTAGCATACTGCTACAGTAAATGTAGCACCGCACAGGAGGAACCGCCATGCCCCGGATCGCCCCGCTGCAGCCGCCCTACCCGGCCGACATCCAGGCGCAATTCGACCAGATCATGCGCGGGGCGCCGCCCTTGATGCTGTTCCGGGTGATGGCCGGCCATGCGCGCGCCTGGACCAAATTTCGCGGCGGCAGCCTGCTCGACCGCGGCCCGCTGTCCCTGCGTCAGCGCGAGATCGTCATCGATCGGACCTGCGCGCTGAATGCGTGCGAGTACGAATGGGGCGTGCACGTCCGCATCTTCGGCTCAGACGCCGGCCTGACGGCGCAGCAGATCGACGCCACCGTGAATGCACCGGCCGACGCGGCGTGCTGGTCGGCCCCCGAACGGGCCCTGATCGCTGCGGTCGATGCCTTGCACCAACGGTCGACCTTGAGCGACGACGAATTCGCCCGCCTCCGCCTGCATCATGATGAGGATCAGGTGCTGGAAATCATCCTGCTGTGCGGCTTCTATCGCACCGTGTCGTATGTCGCGAACGCACTGCAGCTGCCGCTGGAGGCCGATGCGGCACGATTCAACGCAGGCTGACCGGTCTTCCCAAGCGCGCGGCAGCCGGGCGCCCGCAAACGACGCTTCGAGCTAGGCCACCCCGGCCCGCAACAGATCGTGCATGTGCAGGATGCCGACCGGCCTGGCGCCGTCGGTGACGATCAGCGTGGTGATCTTGGCGGAGTTCAGGATCTCCAGCGCCTCGGAGGCCAGCGCCTCGCGGCGCACGGTGCGCGGGTTCGCCGTCATGATCTCCTCGACCGATGCGGACAACAGATCGGCGCGCATCTTCCGGCGGAGGTCGCCGTCGGTGATGATGCCGGCGACGTGACCACGAGCATCGACGATGACCACGCAGCCGAGCCCCTTGGCCGACATCTCGGCCAGCGCATCCGGCATGCCGGTGCCGAGCGGCTTCAGCGGCACCGCGTCGCCCGAGCGCATCAGGTCCGAGATGTGCTTGAGCATGGCGCCGAGCTTGCCGCCCGGATGGAAATTGGCGAATTCCAGCGCGGTGAAGCCGCGGCCTTCGAGCAGCGCGATCGCGAGCGCATCGCCGATCGCGGCCTGCATCAGGGTCGAGGTGGTCGGCGCCAGATTGTGCGGGCAGGCCTCGCGCGCCTTCGGCAGCTCCAGCACGATGCGCGCCGCCTGCCCCAGCGACGATTGCGCATTGGAGGTGACCGCGATCAGCGGGATGGCGAAGCGCTTGGTATAGTTGACCAGCGTCTTCATCTCCGGCTGCTCGCCGGACCACGACAGCGCGATGACGACGTCGTCCGAGGTGATCATGCCGAGATCGCCATGGCCGGCCTCGGCGGAATGCACGAAGAACGCGGGCGTGCCGGTCGAGGCGAGCGTGGCGGCCATCTTGCGGGCGACGTGGCCGGACTTGCCGAGACCGGTGAGGATCGCCCGGCCCTTCGCCTGGCGGATCAGTTCGACGGCGGCCGCGAAGGCCGCTCCCAGAGGTCCCGACAGCGCCGCGGAGATCGCGGCAATGCCGTTGCTGCCGGCATCGAGCGTGCGCAGTGCCGACTGGATATCTGCGTTGGCGGGAGCGGTGTCGGGCAACGGCTTCGATCTCGGCATGCGGACTTCCAAGGCTGAACAGTCAGGCGCCGCTCTTTAGCATGGGTAAGGCAGCAAGGCGCCATCAACAGCCCATTAACCATATTTGTTTTTACTCCCTTAACGACGCGGTTTGCCGGGCGGCGCGGGTGTCCCGACGACGCAATTGATTTTGTTGGAGTATTTTCATCGTGGGGTGGAGGCCTGACAGCGGCCGCGCGAGGCGCGCGCGAAGGCGCGCGGTGTGGCGCGGCGCCTCCGCCGCATGCCTGCTGCTCGGCGCGCTCGGCCCCGATGCGGCGCACTCGCAGACCATCGACGTGTTCCGGCCGGTGCGCGACGGCTTCCTGGCTCCGCAGGACTCCCCGTTGCGGCGGACCGTGGTCAGCGGCCTGACCGATGCCGTCCCGACGCCAGGGCTGCCCGCGACGCCTGCGCCGACCAGCTCGGCCGCACGACGAAATCTGGTCCCCCTGCCCGGTGTACCCGCGGCCAGCGGCGCATCCGATGTCGGCTATGATTCGCTGAATCGCACCCGCAAGAAGCCGAGATACTATCCCGCCCAGGCGCGGCCCAAGCCGGCGCCGGGTCCCGGCACGCGGCCGTCCGGCGAGCTCACCGGCCAGTTGCGCCCGACCCTGCCGCCCTCGGCCTCCGCCAACCGGCAGCCGCTCCCGCCTGCCATGGCCGGCACCGTGCCCGGCCAGCCGCCGCGCAAGCGCCTCAGAATCGACGACGACCCGTTCGGCGCGGTCGGCGACTACGCCGGGCCGTTCCTGATCAAGGGCGCGGTGGAGCTCTCGGCCGGCTATGACAGCAACCCGGCCCGCCTCGCCAAGCCGCGCGGCATGCCGGCCTGGGTGATCGCGCCGGAATTCCTGGCGGTGTCGAACTGGGAGCGTCACGCCCTCGTCGCCGACCTGCGGGGCTCCTTCACCGGCTATGGCAGCACCCTGCCGGCTATCATGGATGGCGGCATCAATTCGGCGCCGACCACGCTCGACCGCCCCGACTTCACCGGCCATGTCGACGGCCGCCTCGACGTCAGCCGCGACACGTCGGTCGGCGCCCAGCTCCGGCTGCGTGCCGCGACCGACAATCCCGGCAGTCCCAGCGTGCAAGCTGGATTGGCGCGCTATCCGGTCTACACCACGCTCGGCACCACCGTCGGCATCGACCAGCGCTTCAACCGGCTGCAGATTTCGGCGGGCGCCACCGCCGATCGCACCAGCTATCAGCAGAGCAAGCTGACCGACGGCACGATGACGTCGAACGACGACCGCAACTACAACCAGTTCGGCGGCATCGGCCGGGTGTCCTACGAGGTCATGCCCGGCCTGAAGCCGTTCGCGGAGGTGCAGGGCGACAGCCGCGTGCACGACCAGCGGGTCGATCGTTCGGGCTATCAGCGCGACTCCTCGGGCGGCTATGCCAAGGCCGGCACCTCGTTCGAGTTCACCCGGCTCCTGACCGGCGAGGTCTCGATGGGCTATGCCACGCGCAGCTATGTCGACCCGCGGCTCAACCGGCTGCAGGGCTTCCTCACCACGGCCTCGCTGGTGTGGTCGGCGACGCCGCTGACCACCGCGCGGTTTCTCTCCGACACGCAGCTCGCAGAAACGACGGTGGCCGGCGCCTCCGGCGTGCTGGTGCGCACCTACACGGTGCAGGTCGACCACGATTTCCGCCGCTGGCTGACCGGTATCGGCAAGTTCAGCTTCGGCACGCTCGACTATCAGGGCTACGGCCGCAGCGACCGCACCTATTCGGCCGAAGGCAACCTCGTCTACAAGATGTCGCGCAACGTCTGGGTCAAGGGCACGCTGCGCTACGACAAACTGGATTCGAACATCACCGGCGCCGGCTCATCGGGCACGGTGGTGATGCTGGGTGTGCGACTGCAGAATTAAGTCCCGCTCTTTCCCGGTCATTGCGAGCAGCGCAGCGACGAAGCAATCCAGGGCGCCGCGCGCGACTCTGGATTGCTTCGCTTCGCTCGCAATGACGCGGTGAGGCCGTCGGATCATACTAAGGGCATCATCCGCAGCACTACGCCACGGCTACAGTGAGCTGCGCGCCGTCCGCCTGCACGATGCGGACGCGGCTGCCGGCCGGCGCGTCCGGGCCCGCCACGCGCCACACCGTGTCGTCGATACGTACGGTGCCGTTACCACCGACGATCGGCTTCTCCAGGGTGAACTCGCGACCGACCAGGGCCGCCGAGCGGCGGTTCAGGAACGGATTGTCCTGCGACGGCGCCGCGCTCGCCCGCGCGAGGCGCCGCCACAGCGGCACGGCGGCGAGCGCGAACAGCGCGAACAGCAGGATCTGCAGTTGCCATCCCGGCGCAAACGCAAACGACAGCAGCCCGACCAGCAGCGCCGCGAGGCCGAGCCAGAACAGGAAGATGCCAGGCGCGAGCAGCTCCAGCGCCATCAGGATGATGCCGAAGATCAGCCAGTTCCAGGTGCCGAGCGTCACGAACATGTCGCTCATGAGTATCCTCCCCTGCGTCAAGCCTGCGGCGACGTCGGCGGCTTCGGCGGCGTCCCCGCTGACGGCACCGAACCGCCGCGGCGCGCGGCCGCCACGGCCGAAGCCGCGCTCTCGCCGAACGTCGCCTTGGCGATCTCACCGATGCCGGCGAGCGAGGCCAGCATGCCCGTCGCCTCCAGCGGCAGCATGATCACCTTCTGGTTCGGCGAGTCGGCGAGCTGACCGAACGCCTTGATGTACTTGTCGGCGATGAAGTAGTTGAGCGCGGCGACGTCGCCCTTGGAGATCGCGTCCGACACCATCTGCGTCGCCTTGGCCTCGGCCTCCGCGGCGCGCTCGCGCGCCTGGGCATCGAGAAAGGCCGATTCGCGGCGGCCCTCGGCCTGCAGGATCTGGCTCTGCTTGGCGCCTTCCGCGCGCAGGATCTCCGACTGCCGCTGGCCCTCGGCCTGCAGGATGTCGGCGCGCTTGACGCGCTCGGCCTTCATCTGCCGGCCCATCGCCTCGACCAGATCGGCCGGCGGCACGATGTCCTTGATCTCGATGCGGTTGACCTTGAGGCCCCATGGCGACACCGCGGCGTCGACGACGCGCAGCAGCCGCTCGTTGATCTCGTCGCGATGCGACAGCACCTGGTCGAGATCCATCGCGCCCATCACCGAGCGGATGTTGGTCATGGTCAGCGTGACGATCGCCTGGTTGAGGTTCGACACCTCGTAGCTCGCCTTGGCGGCGTCGAATACCTGGTAGAAGGCGACGCCGTCGACCGTCACGGTGGCGTTGTCCTTGGTGATGACCTCCTGCTCGGGGATGTCGATCACCTGCTCCATCATGTTGATCTTGCGCCCGATGCGATCGAAGAAGGGCACGATGATGTTGAGGCCCGGCGACAAGGTGCGGGTGTATTTGCCGAACCGTTCGACGGTCCAGTCGAACCCCTGTGGCACGGTCTTCACGCCGGAATACAGCGTGAAGATGACCAGCAGCACCAGCGCTATGGCGAAAATGTCGAAACCGCTCATGGATCCTCCAAGGGAGGAGACGATCGTCCCCTCACCAGCCTCTGCAGCCATCACAATCTAGGGATTACTGCATGATTTGGTCGGGGGTCCGCTAGGCGCGGTTCAGGAAAGTATTTTCGACGGGCGGACGGTCGTCCGCCTTGCGCCGGCGGGCGGCTCACCTAGCGGGCCGGCAATACCGCCGGCGGCTCAGAGCCAGCCTTTTACAACCAGCCCTGCAGCTCGCGCAGCACGAGCTGCCGCAGCACCTCCATGCCGGGAGCGCTGTCGTTCAGGCACGGCACGGCGGAGAATTCCTCGCCGCCATTGTGCTTGAAGATCTCGCAATTCTCGCCGGAGATCTCCTCCAGCGTCTCCAGGCAGTCGGCGGCAAAGCCCGGCATCACCACGGCGATCCGCTTGACGCCGTCCTTGGCGAGCTTCTCGATGGTCTTGTCGGTATAGGGCTGCAGCCACTCCGAGAAGCCGAAGCGCGACTGGAAGGTCAGCAGCAGCTTGGTGTCGTCCATGCCGAGCCGCTTGCGCAGCAGCTCGGTGGTGGCGATGCACTGCTCGCGATAGGGATCGCCCTTGTCGACATATTCCTTGGGCATGCCGTGGAACGAGGCCACGATCAGCTCGGGCTTGTACGCCAGCGTCTTCAGATGATCCTCGATCGAGACGGCCAGCGCCTCGATGTAGAAGTCGTCGTTGTAATAAGGCGGCGTCACCCGCAGCGTCGGCTGCGCGCGCAGCTCGGTCAGCACGCGGAACGCCTCGTCGCACACGGTCGCCGAGGTCGCGGCTGAATATTGCGGATAGAGCGGCACCACCAGGATGCGGTCGCAGCCCTGGGCCATGAGACCATCGACGCCAGCCTTGATCGACGGATTGCCGTAGCGCATCGCCCAGTCGACGATGACGTGGCTGCGGTCGGCCAGGCTCGCGGCCAGCTTCTCGCTCTGCGCGCGGGTGATCGTCTTCAGCGGCGATTCGTTCCTCTCGGTGTTCCAGATCGACTGGTAGTCTTTCGCCTTCTTGCGCGGCCGGACATTGAGGATGATGCCGTTGAGGATGATCTTCCACAACAGGCCCTGGTCCTCGATGACGCGGCGGTCGGACAGGAACTCCTTCAGATACACCCGCACGCCGGCGGCGTCGGCCGTATCCGGCGTCCCGAGATTGACCAGCAGCACGCCGACGCGGGACGTGCTCGCGGCCGGCAACGGCCTGACGTCGACAGGCCTGGCATTGTCCAGAGAGATGGCGGCGGTCATGATGCCCGTGACTGCTGAAGGGCGTGGCTTGGCGGCTTGTTTCGACATTGTCAAGATAAGGGCCATTTCACTGATGTCATCGGGCTGGAGGAGCCATGACGATTGCCGAATTGTGCATTTTCGCCAGCGTAATGCTCTATCTCTTAACGATCGTGCCGGCGAAATGGATCAGCGTCGACGGTGGCGGGCGCTATGACAACGCCCGGCCGCGAGATCCCGCCTTCTACGCCGGCGGCATCCGCGAGCGGGCGCTGGGCGCCCATCAGAACGGCATCGAGGCGTTCCCGTTCTTTGCCGCGGCGGTGCTGCTGGCCGAGTTCCGCGGCGCGCCGCAGAACCTGATCAACGAGCTGTCGGTGCTGTTCGTGATCGTGCGCACCGCCTATGTGCTGACCTACGTCGGCAACCGGCCGTCGCTGCGCTCGATCCTGTGGGCGATCGGGTTTCTGATCACCGTCGCGATCTTCTTCCTGCCCCTGCTGCGCCAATACCTGCCGGTTTGAGCGGGCCCAGTTTCCGGGCGTGAGAAGCGTCACATCTCCATGCCCATCCGGATGCTAACCAAAACGGCCATGCGGCGTCCGTCTGTACGCTTTTTGTTTCTCCTTTGATCCGGTCTGCTGCGGCCAGTTGATTGGATTTGACGGCGAAATTCCCTATAGGGCGGAGTGAATTCGACTGCCGCAGCGGCGCTGTGAGGCCGCCAGAGGGATCGTGATGACTTTGACCAGCTCGGCCCCCGCGCGCGCGCCGCGCGACCCGGGAAATTACCAGACCGCCCTGCAATCGACGGTGCGGGCGGCCGCGGACTGGCTGATCGCCAACCAGAAGCCCGACGGTCATTGGGTCGGCCGCGCCGAATCCAACGCCTGCATGGAGGCGCAATGGTGCCTGGCGCTGTGGTTCATGGGGCTCGAGGACCACCCGCTGCGCAAGCGCCTGGGCCAGTCGCTGCTCGACAGCCAGCGCCCGGACGGCGCCTGGCAGGTCTATTTCGGCGCCCCCAATGGCGACATCAACGCGACCGTCGAGGCCTATGCCGCGCTGCGCTCGCTCGGCTTCCGCGACGACGAGCCGCCGGTGCGCCGCGCCCGCGAATGGATCGAAGCCAAGGGGGGCCTGCGCAACATTCGCGTGTTCACGCGCTATTGGCTGGCGCTGATCGGCGAATGGCCGTGGGAGAAGACCCCCAACATCCCGCCCGAGGTGATCTGGTTTCCGCTCTGGTTTCCGTTCTCGATCTACAATTTCGCGCAATGGGCACGCGCAACCCTGATGCCGATCGCGGTGCTGTCGGCGCGGCGGCCGAGCCGGCCGCTGCCGCTCGAGAACCGGCTGGACGCGTTGTTTCCGCATGGGCGCAACGCGTTCGACTACGAGCTGCCGGTCAAGGCCAATGCCGGCGGCTGGGACAAGTTCTTCCGCGGCGCCGACAAGATGCTGCACGCCCTGCAGAACCTCGGCAACAAGCTCAATCTCGGCCTGTTCCGCCCGGCGGCGACCAGCCGCGTGCTGGAATGGATGATCCGCCACCAGGATTTCGACGGCGCCTGGGGCGGCATCCAGCCGCCCTGGATCTACGGCCTGATGGCGCTCTACGCCGAGGGCTATCCGCTCAATCATCCCGTTCTCGCCAAGGGCCTCGATGCCCTGAACGATCCCGGCTGGCGAGTCGATGTCGGCGATGCCACCTACATCCAGGCGACCAACAGCCCGGTGTGGGACACGATCCTGACCCTGCTCGCCTTCGACGATGCCGGCGTGCTCGGCGATTATCCCGAAGCCGTCGACAAGGCGGTCAATTGGGTGCTCGACCGCCAGGTGCGCGTGCCCGGCGACTGGTCGATGAAGCTGCCGCACGTCAAGCCGGGCGGCTGGGCATTCGAATACGCCAACAACTATTATCCCGACACGGACGACACCGCCGTGGCGCTGATCGCGCTGGCGCCGCTGCGCCGTGATCCGAAGTGGCAGGCCAAGGGCATCGACGAGGCGATTCAGCTCGGCGTCGACTGGCTGATCGGCATGCAGAGCGAGGGCGGCGGCTGGGGCGCGTTCGACAAGGACAACAACCAGAAGATCCTGACCAGGATCCCGTTCTGCGACTACGGCGAGGCGCTCGATCCGCCGTCGGTCGACGTCACCGCCCACATCGTCGAGGCGTTCGGCAAGCTCGGCATCTCGCGCAATCATCCCGCCATGGTGCGCGCGCTCGACTACATCCGACGGGAGCAGGAGCCGCGCGGCCCGTGGTTCGGCCGCTGGGGCGTCAACTACGTCTACGGCACCGGCGCGGTGCTGCCGGCGCTGGCCGCGATCGGCGAGGACATGACGCAACCCTATATCGGCCGCGCCTGCGACTGGCTCGTCGCGCATCAGCAGCCGGACGGCGGCTGGGGCGAGAGCTGCGCCTCCTACATGGATGTCAGCGCGGTCGGCCGCGGCACCACCACGGCGTCACAGACGGCGTGGGCGCTGATGGCCCTGCTCGCCGCCAACCGTCCGCAGGACAAGGAGGCGATCGAGCGCGGCTGCATGTGGCTGGTCGAGCGCCAGTCGGCCGGCACCTGGGACGAGCCGGAATTCACCGGCACCGGCTTCCCCGGCTACGGCGTCGGCCAGACCATCAAGCTGACCGATCCCTCTTTGCAGGAGCGGCTGATGCAGGGCCCGGAGCTGTCCCGCGCCTTCATGCTCCGCTACGGCATGTACCGCCACTACTTCCCGCTGATGGCCTTGGGCCGCGCGCTGCGGCCGCAGGGGCACTAACAACTCATCGCCTCCGCGCGTGCCCGTGAATGCGCCCTCCCCCCTTGTGGGAGAGGGCATGTAGGACAGCGCGCTGCAGGGACTGGCCGCGGCATAGGGTAAACACAGGGGACGGAAGCGAACAGCTCAGCCGCGCCCGCTCAGAAGCAGGTCGTGCGTTCCGCCGCGATGTAGCCCAGCAACAAGCCCGCGCCGAACAGCAGCACCAGACCGGCGGCGCCGAATTCGAGGCCGCGCATGATCAGGGCACCGCCGCCCTCGCGGCCGGCGCTGAGCCGGCGGGCGACGTCCTTGGCGGCGACGGCGAGCACCGCGATGGTCGCGACGGTCACCGCCGTGCCCATGCCCATCACGAAGGTCGCGGCGACGCCGGCCCAGAACATGCCCTGGGCCAAGGCGAACACCAGCACGAGGATTGCGCCCGAGCACGGGCGGATGCCGGCGGCGAAGATCGCCTGAAAGCCGCGCTGCCAGCCGCCGGGACCGGCGAGCTCGCTCGGCGCGGGCCCGTGGGAATGGCCGCAACCGCAGTCATCGCCGTGAACGTGATCGTGGTGGACGTGATCGTGAGCGGCGGAACCATGCGCCGCCGCAGCATGGGCGTGCGCATGATCGTGGTGATGATGATCGTGGCCGTGGTGGTCGTGACCATGATGGTCATGACCGTGATGATCATGATGAGGCACGCGATGCTGGTGATCATGCGCATGGCTATGATCATGGGTCGACGGCGCCACCGCGGCCGCGGGCGCACCGGCCAGCGCCAATGCCGGCGCCGCCGGCTGCCAGGTGCGCAGGAACGCCGCGCCCTTGACCCAGACCAGGCGCGCGCCGAGCAGCGCGATCAGCCCGTAGCTCGCGATCTCCACCACCTTCTCGGCGCTGCACATCGTGGCCGCGGTGGCATTGAGCACCACGGCGCCGATGCCGACGATGACGACCGCGACCAGCGCCTGCATCAGGCCCGAGGCGAACGACAGCACGATGCCGCGCTTCGCCGTCTCCTGGTTGGCGACGAGATAGGACGCGATCACCGCCTTGCCGTGGCCGGGGCCCGCAGCATGAAAGATGCCGTAGGCGAACGAGATCGCCAGCAGCCACCACACCGCCGAGCCATCTTGCTTGGCCGAGCGGATCGCCCCCGACATCTGCCGGTAGAACTCCGACTGCTTGGCGAGCAGCCAGCCGACGATGCCGCCGACCTGCGGCTCGGCCGGCGCGCCGAACGGCGATTTGGCGAGCAGCACATGCGAGGCGACGTCGGCGGCCAAGAGCGCGGAAACGAGCGCGGCGACGATCGCGGCGCAGGTAAGGAGCGGTCGGGCAGAGCTGGGGCGAGGCGTCATGGACATTCCACTGAGATCTTGTTGGCGAAATTCATTCCGAAATTGGCGTTCGCCCCGCCGCTCAGGAATGTCTGTTCGTTCATGGTCTGCGCGACGGAGCCGCCGTCGCTCGGTCTCACCAGGCCGAACTTGCAGCCCGAGGGAGCGCTGACCAGCGTGACGGGATCCTTCTCCGCCATCTGGAAATCGATGAAATAGCTGGGATCGTAGACCTCGACTTGGAGCTGCTTCGTCTTCACCGGCGCCTTCAGCGGCAGGGTGAAGTGCAGGGTCAGCTTGGTGTCCTTGTATTCGAGGTAATAGTCGACCGGGTCCTCGAGCTTCTGCTTGCGCCCGTCGGCCTTGAGGAAGGTGAAGTAGGCATATTCCTTCAGCGACTCGGCGTTGGTCTGCGCCAACGGCGCCAGCTCCTCGCGGGTGTAGACGCCCTTCTGCTTGGTCTCGAGGCCCTGCAGCGCATAGGTCGCGAACATGTCGTCGAAGGTCCAGGCGTGCCGCACGCCGGTCACCGAGCCATCGGCCGCATAGAGCAGCTGGCTGGTCGCGGTGACCCAGACATGCGGATGGGCGTGGGCCGCGCTCGCGCCAAGCACGAGCGCCAGCGCGGCGAAAAGAGTGCGCAGCATCGTCATCACCTCAGGCCCGTCTCAAGCCGCCTTGGCAACGTCGAGCAGGCCGCGCCGGCGCAGCAGCGCGTCGGGCTCGGGCTCGCGGCCGCGGAAGGCGATGTAGGCCGCTTCCGGATCGAGCGAGCCGCCGGAGGCGTAGACATTGTCGTGGAGCCGCTTGGCGACCGCCGGATCGAAGATGTTGCCGGCTTCCTCGAAGGCACCGAAGGCATCCGCATCCATCACCTCCGACCACATGTAGCTGTAATAGCCCGCCGCATAATGGTCTCCCGAGAAGATGTGGCCGAATTGGGTCGGCCGGTGGCGCAGCGCGATCTCCGGGGGCATGCCGATCTTCTCCATCTCGGCCTTTTCGAAAGCGCGGACATCCTTGGAGGCCGCCGCCGGCTGGGTGTGGAACTCGAGGTCGATCAGCGCCGAGGAGACGAACTCGACGGTGGCAAAGCCCTGGTTGAAGCGGCGCGCGGCCAGGAAGCGGTCGAGCAGGTCCTGCGGCAGCGGCTCGCCCGTCTGGTAGTGGCGCGCGAAGGTTTGCAGCACCTCGGGACGCTCCTGCCAGTGCTCGTAGAGCTGCGACGGCAGCTCGACGAAGTCGGTGAACACCGCAGTGCCCGACAGCGACGGATAGGTCACGTTGGACAGGATGCCGTGCAGGCCGTGGCCGAACTCGTGGAACAGCGTGCGGGCATCGTCCGGCGACAGCAGCGACGGCTGTCCGTCGGCCCCCTTGGCGAAGTTGCAGACGTTGATGATCAAGGGCGCGGTGTCGCCGTCGAGCTTCTGCTGGTCGCGCAGCGAGGTCATCCAGGCGCCGGAGCGCTTCGACGAGCGGGCAAAGTAGTCGCCATAGAACAGCGCCTTGTGGCGGCCTCCCGCGTCCTTGATCTCCCAGACCCGGACGTCCGGATGCCAGACCGGGATGTCCTTGCGCTCGGCGAAGGTGATGCCGAACAGCCGGGTGGCGCAATCGAAGGCGGCCGCGATCATGTTGTCGAGCGAGAGATACGGCTTGATCGCGGCGTCGTCGAAGTTGGCCTTCGCCTGGCGCAGCTTCTCGGCGTAATAGCGCCAGTCCCAGGCCTCGAGCTTGAAGTTGCCGCCCTCCGCCGTGATCATCTCCTGCAGTTGATCGCGGTCGGCCAGCGCCTTGGCGCGCGCCGGCTTCCAGACGCGCTCCAGCAGCCCGCGCACGGCCTCCGGCGTCTTCGCCATGGAATCCTCGAGGCGATAGGCGGCGAAGTTGGGAAAGCCCATGATCCTGGCGGCCTGCTCGCGCAGGGACAGGATCTCGCCGATGACGGCGTTGTTGTCGTTGGAATTGCCATTGTCGCCCCGCGCGGTGAAGGCCTTGAACACCTTCTCGCGCAGGTCGCGCCTGCCTGAGCTCTGCAGGAACGGCTCGACCGACGAGCGCGACAGGGTCACGATCGCCTTGCCGGGCATGCCGCGCTCATCCGCCGCAGCCTTGGCGGCAGCCACGAAGCTCTCGGACAGTCCGGCGCGGTCGTCCTCGCCGAGCTCGAGGTACCAGTCCTGCTCGTCGCCGAGCACGTGGTGGCTGAAGGTGGTGCCGAGCTGGGCGAGCTTCTCGTTGATCTCGGCCATCCGCACCTTGTCGTCGTCCGAGAGGCCGGCGCCGGCACGGCGGAAGCGGGTGTAGGTGCGCTCCAGCAGCCGCTGCTCCTCACCGGTGAGCTTGAGATCCTTGCGATTGTCGTAGAGCAGCGCGATGCGGCCAAACAGCACGGCATTCATCATGATCGGGTTCCAGTGCCGCGCCATCCGCAGCGACACGTCCTTGTCGATCTCCAGAATCGCCGGGTTGGAATGCGCCGACACCAGATCGTAGAAGACAGCCGCGACCTTCGACAGCAGCTTGCCCGAGCGCTCCAGCGCCGTGATGGTGTTGGCAAAGTCCGGCTCGGCCGGATCATGGGTAATCGCGGTGATTTCGGCGGCGTGGTCGGCGAAGGCGCGCTCGAAGGCCGGCAGGAAGTGCTCGGGTTTGATCGCGTCGAAGGGCGGTGTCTGGTGCGGGGTCTCCCAGGCCACGAGCAGCGGATTGGTCTGGGCGTCGATCACAGCGGTGGTGTCTGACATCGGCTGGGGTCCGTCCTCTCCCGGAAGTTCGATGCGCCCCTCATATCATGGAGCTGGCTCTTTTTGGGTCATTTCCCCTTGAAGGGCCGGGCCTTTTCGGAGAGATTGCGGCCCGCAACAGGACCCTGGACCATGAACGCAGAGACCACCTCCAAAGCCGGCCGCCAGATCGCCTGGCCGACCGTGATCACCGTCATCTCGGCGGCGATCCTGATCGGTGCCGAAGTGTTCGGTGCGGCCTTCGCCGGCGGCTGGGCGCTCGCGATTCTGTTCGGGCTCGGCGATGGCGGCGCGCACATCGTTCAGGCCGTGCTGTTCGCGATCGGCGTGTTCGTGATGATCGGCTTCATCCGCGGCGCGCAGCGCATCGAGCCGTTCACCAGGCGCGCGTGAACAGCGTAAAAACACTGTCCTGCAAGCGTGAGCGCGTTACGAAAGTTTAAGCTCGCTTAACGTTCGTTCAGACATCAGCGCGGCATGTGTGTCGCGTAAGCACAGATTAGGGAAATCTTTCCCGGCGCCCAAAAATTCCTTGCGAACGAAATTCAAAACGCTTATTTCCGCTTCTGCCCAATTTCGCACGTGCCTGTGGTCGTGTGTCAGTCGGTAGGTATCCGGACAAGAGGCCGGACAGCCGCCAAGGGATGAGGAACCGAGGGGCCCTCGGATCGTTGCGATCAAGATCACCATGATCGAGATCGTCATGCTCCAGAGCCCAGCATCTCTCTCAAGAGATGCCGCTGAAGGTCACCCCATCTTTTGCAACCGTGACTGGCAGCCGGAGGCGAACCGGCGCACCCCGCTCTCAACGGGGGACGCGACTTAAAGCAACGACGGATCGGGCTTTTTTGGTCTCTACCGGCAGTCCAAAGCCGGCGCGGGCTACTGAAAAGGCTTGTCCTTCATTGCCAGGTGTGCGGGCGGGAAATTCCCAACCAATCCACGGCAGCACAATTCGGCTACGGGTTCGAGGTTTTGTCGCCTTTCCATCGGGCGGCAACGCCAAGGCACCCGTGTCGGGATCATTTTGAACGGGTCTCCGTCGCTGGGGCCGTTTGGAGGGTGCTATGACCGAACGTATCCGGGAATTCCTGCGCAACCGACGCGAGGAAGGTCTGGACCACGAGCCCTGTCTCGTCGTCGACCTCGAGATCGTGCGCGACAACTACATGAGCTTCGCTCGCGCGCTGCCGGACAGCCGCGTGTTCTACGCGGTCAAGGCCAACCCGGCGCCGGAAGTGCTGTCGCTGCTCGCCTCGCTCGGCTCGTCCTTCGACACGGCGACGGTCGCCGAGATCGAGATGGCGCTGGCCGCCGGCGCGACGCCGGACCGCATCTCCTATGGCAACACCATCAAGAAGGAGCGGGACATCGCGCGCGCCTATGCGCTCGGCATCCGCCTGTTCGCGGTCGACTGCGCCGCCGAGGTCGAGAAGATCGCGCGCGCAGCGCCCGGCGCCAAGGTGTTCTGCCGCATCCTGTACGATTGCGCCGGCGCCGAATGGCCGCTGTCGCGCAAGTTCGGCTGCGATCCGGAGATGGCGGTCGAGGTGCTGGACCTGGCCAAGCGGCTGGGCCTGGAGCCGTGCGGCATCTCGTTCCATGTCGGCTCGCAGCAGCGCAAGGTGAAGGCGTGGGACCGCGCGCTGGCGATGGCCTCGACGGTGTTCCGCGACTGCGCCGAGCGCGGCATCAACCTGACCATGGTCAACATGGGCGGGGGCTTCCCGACCAAGTACCTGAAGGACGTGCCGCCGGTCGTGCAGTACGGCCGCTCGATCTTCCGCGCGCTGCGCAAGCATTTCGGCAACCAGATCCCGGAGACGATCATCGAGCCGGGCCGTGGCATGGTTGGCAACGCGGGGATCATAGAGTCGGAAGTGGTGCTGATCTCGAAGAAGAGCGACGAGGACGAGCTGCGCTGGGTCTATCTCGACATCGGCAAGTTCGGCGGCCTCGCCGAGACGATGGACGAGTCGATCCGCTACGCGATCCGCACCCCGCATGAGGGCGCGGAGATGACCCCGTGCGTGCTCGCCGGCCCGACCTGCGATTCGGCCGACGTGATGTACGAGAAGCTGCCGTATCCGCTGCCGGTGACGCTCTCGATCGGCGACAAGGTGCTGATCGAGGGGACCGGGGCCTATACGTCGACCTATGCGTCGGTGGCCTTCAACGGCATCCCCCCGCTGAAGACCTATCACATCTGACCTGGCTGCCCTCGCCACCCGAGCGCGGGTGAGACGGGCAAGAGCCTCGGGTGGGGCTTTCCCCACCCCAACCCTCCCCCGCAAGCGGGGGAGGGAGCGATAGACCGTCACCTTCAACCTGACATCACGTGTTTGCGCGCGGGCGAAGGCTTGCCGCGCAGGCCGGGGACTGACGTGCCATGACCGCTTTTCGCATCCCTTCAACTGCGCCCTCTCGGACTGCCGCTCCGTTCGTGATCCGCAGCGAACGGGCCTCCGACGTCGCAGCGCGCGAGACGCTGCTCGACCTGTGCTTTGGCGAGAATCGCCATGAGCGCACCTGCCAGCGCCTGCGCGACGGACGCGCGCCCGCCGCGGGCCTCGCTTTGTCGGCGGTGCGCGGCGGCGCGCTGGTGGGAACGCTGCGGTTGTGGCACGTCAGCGCCGGCGGACGCGACGCGCTGATGCTGGGGCCGCTGGCGGTCGCGGCCGAGGCGCGCAGCCTCGGCGTTGGCGCTGCGCTGATGAATGCCGCGCTGATGATCGCGGCGTCGCGCGGCCATGGCGCCGTGATCCTGCTCGGCGATGCGCCCTATTACGCCCGCTTCGGCTTCTCGGTCGCGCAGACCGCCGCGCTGGAGCTGCCCGGCGCGTTCGCGCGCGAGCGCCTGCTCGGGCTCGAGCTGGTCGAAGGCGCGCTGGACGGCGCGTCGGGCATGATCGTCGCGACCGGCGCTGCCGAACGCAAGGCCCGCCGCTCGCGTCGCGAGCGGCCGCTGCGATGCGCAGCGTGAAGACCAGGGCGGCGACAGCGCCGCAGCGGCGGACACTGCTGCCGACGCTCGTGCTGATCCTGCTCGGGATCATGATCGTCCGCGACATCGTGGTCAGGCGCTGGTCCAGCACGCCGCCCGCCGGACCTGACGTCACCCGCCCGCGTTAGGCATGCCGGCAGGCCGCGTCCTGCCCGCCCCGCCAGGGGTTGCGCAGGTGCAGCAAAAGCTCTTTAACCCCCGAAAAATCCCCCCACGAGGTCCGCCATGTCCCGCCGCCAGATCTCTACCGGATCACCGTTCGAGAAGACCGCCGGCTACAGCCGCGCCGTCATCGATGGCGACTTCGCCTTCGTCGCCGGCACCACCGGCTATGACTACACCACCATGACGATGCCGGCCGATGTCACGAGCCAGTCACGCAACTGCTTCAAGACCATCGCCGCTGCCCTGCAGGAGGGCGGCTTCGAGATGGCCGATATCGTCCGCGCGACCTACTACCTCACCGACGTCAACGACGCCGATGCCCATTTTGCGGTCTGCGGCGAAGTCCTCGGCGACATCCGCCCCGCCGCAACGCTGCTGGTCGTCGCGGCGCTGCTCAAGCCGGAGATGAAGGTGGAAATCGAAGTCACCGCCAAGCGCCGCAGCCGCTAACGCGGCGCGGCATCCGAGGGCGGCGCGCCGCCTGAATCCATCCATCCCACGCACCTTTCGCGGAGAACCATTCATGAGCTCGCAGATCCACGCGAAGATCACCGGCCCCATCGTGATGATCGGCTTCGGCTCGATCGGCAAGGGCACCCTGCCCCTGATCGAACGTCATTTCGACTACGACAAGAGCCGCTTCGTCATCATCGATCCGCATGACGACGGCGCGCTGGCGAAGAAGCATGGCGTCCGCTTCATCCAGCAGGGCGTGACCCGCGACAATTACCGCGAGCTGCTGGTGCCGCTGCTCACCGCAGGCGGCGGCCAGGGCTTCTGCGTGAACCTGTCGGTCGACACCTCCTCGGTCGACCTCATGACCATGTGCCGCGAGATCGGCGCGCTCTACATCGACACCGTCGTCGAGCCGTGGGCCGGCTTCTATTTCGACAAGCAGATGGGCGTCGAGCAGCGCTCGAACTACGCGCTGCGCGAGACGCTGCTCGCCGCCCGCCGCAAGAGCCCGGGCGGCACCACCGCCGTTTCGACCTGCGGCGCCAATCCCGGCATGGTGTCCTGGTTCGTCAAGCAGGCGCTGCTCGACATCGCCAAGGACACCAAGACCGAGATCGTCGAGCCGAAGAGCCGCGAGGGCTGGGCGCAGCTGATGCAGAAACTCGGCGTCAAGGGCGTCCACATCGCGGAGCGTGACACGCAGCGCTCCAGGAATCCGAAGCCGATGGACGTGTTCGTCAACACCTGGTCGGTCGAGGGCTTCGTCTCGGAGGGCATGCAGCCGGCCGAGCTCGGCTGGGGCACGCACGAGACATGGATGCCGGAGAACGGCCGCCGCCACAGCGAGGGCTGCGGCGCCGCGATCTATCTGCTGCAGCCGGGCGCCAACACCCGCGTGCGCTCGTGGTGTCCGACGCCGGGCGCGCAATACGGCTTCCTGGTGACCCACAACGAGTCGATCTCGATCGCCGACTACTACACCGTGCGCGACGGCGACAAGGTGGTGTACCGCCCGACCTGCCACTACGCCTATCACCCGGCCAATGACGCGGTGCTGTCGCTGCACGAGATCTTCGGCGCCACCGGCAAGATGCAGGGGAAGTGGCACATCCTCGACGAGAACGAGATCGTCGACGGCATCGACGAACTCGGCGTGCTGCTCTACGGCCACGGCAAGAACGCCTATTGGTACGGCTCGCAGCTCTCGATCGAGGAGACCCGCCGCATCGCGCCGTACCAGAACGCGACCGGCATGCAGGTGTCATCCGCCGTGCTCGCCGGCATGGTGTGGGCGCTGGAAAACCCGACCGCCGGCATCGTCGAGGCCGACGAGATGGACTTCCGCCGCTGCCTCGAGATCCAGTCGCCCTATCTCGGCCCGGTGAAGGGCTATTACACGGATTGGACCCCGCTGAACGACCGCCCGGGGCTTTTCCCGGAGGATATCGACACGTCCGATCCGTGGCAGTTCCGCAACATCCTGGTGCGATGACTGGCTGGGCCGCACTCGCTCCTCAGTCATGGCCGGGCTTGACCCGGCCATCCACGAAGCCGCGCAGTTGAACGACGTGGATGCCCGGGACAAGCCCGGGCATGACGACGTGGAAGCAGCACGCGAACTCTCTCGCGCTCTGCCGTTGCTACAGCGAGCTACTTCCGCTCCATCGTCGGCGCGATCTTCTCGGCCGGGGCCGGCGGCAGCGCCGGCTTGGCGCCTTCCTTTTGAGCTTCCACGTCAGGGCGCGCGGGCTCTGGCGCCGGCGTCGTCGGGCGCGTGCCGCCGGGCTTGGACTCGGCCGGGGTCGCTGACGGTTCAGGCGAGGCCGAGGGCGTCGCCTGCGCAACCTGGTCGAGGTGATTGGCCTTGATCTCGGTCAGCGAGACCACGGCCACGAGCACGCCAAGGACGAACAGGCCCGCCGCCAGCAGCATGTCCCGGCGCAACGTCTGTTTGCTGTTGATCGAGGCCATGGCTTATCATCCGCATCCTATGTGTGCGGAACAACGGTCACGCGCCTGCGAGGTTCCATCGGGGTCTGCGCCCCAGTGCCTCATCAGAGCCGCAGCAGCCCGGCCTCGCCGCTTTCATCGGAGAAAGCGAGCCACGTTCCCGCGGCATTCCAGCCCAGCGCCACGATCGGCGGCGTCTCGTTCCGCCGCACCAGGATCTCGGCGCCGTCCTGCATCCGCACCATCAGCACGGTGCCGTCCTCGTAGCCGCAGGCCAGGATGTCCTGCTTGGGATGGCAGGCGACCGCGGTGACCTTGGCCTTCATCGGCGCCAGCATCGCCGGCTCCTTGCCCATCGGGCCGTCCTTGCCGACGAACGGCCAGAGGATGACCATGTCGGCACCCGAGGTCGCCAGGAAACGGCCGCCGCTGCCCCAGGACATCGACTTCACCCGCGAGGGGTAGCCGGTCATCCGCATGTGCCTGCTATCAGCGAGCCGCCAGCCATGCAGCGCCGGCTCGTGCATCGCGGTGACCAGGAACTTGTTGTCCGGGCTGAAGGTGACGGCGTGATGCGAGCCGGCCCAGCCTAAAAATTCCGGCTCGCCCGCCATGTTGGGAAACCACAAGGTGGCGCCGTTGTAGTGCGCGATCGCGAGCCGCAGGCCCTTCGGCGCGAACGCAAGTCCGCCCGCAGTCGACGGCACCTCGAGCGACTTCTCCTCGCCCTTGGGCTGACGCACGAACGCGGTCTTGCCCACCGACCAGGCGATCGCACCATCCGGATGAAGGGCGACGTTGTCGATCCAGCGCCGCTTCGGATCGGTCACGAGCACGCTGACGCTGCCCGCCTTGTCGAGCGACGAGACCTTGCCGTCATCGCCGCCGATCAGGATGCGCGATCCGTCCGACACCGCCGACAGGATGCCGCCGCCGGTGACATCCACCTTGCTGATCTCGCCGTCGCCGTCGACGACAGCGACACTCTCCTCGGTGCCGACGAAGGCGGCGCGATCGCCGAGATAGTGCACGGCCGTGACGGCCATGCCGAGCGAGACCGGCTTCACCTTGTCGGTGACGGAGACGATCGATGCGGCCTCGCCGCCCTGGTCGAACGACGTCATCAGGTCACGATGCAGCGTTCGAAGCCTTCGCGGATGGCGTCTTCCGGCAGCTCGCGGCCGATGAAGACGACGCGGCTCTGGCGCGCCTCGTCGGGCTTCCACTTCCGCTGATGATCGCCTTCGAGCATCATGTGCACGCCCTGGAAGACGTAGCGGTCGTCATCGTCCTGGAACGACAGGATGCCCTTGGAGCGCAGGATCTTGCCGCCCTCGGTCTGCACCAGGTTCTGCAGCCACGGCATGAATTTCGACGGATCGAGCGGCTTGTCGGAGCGCAGCGACAGCGACTGCATCTCCTCGTCGTGATAGTGCTTCAGGCCGTGATCGTGATGATGATGGTGATCATGGCCGTGGTCGTGATCATGGTGGTGATGATCGTGATCGTCGCCCGCTTCGAGGAATTGCGGCTCGATCTCCAGAATGCGGTCGAGATCGAACGCGCCGCGCTCCAGCACATCCGAGATCGCGATCTGGCAGCGCTCGGTGCGATGCAGCTTTGCGTAGGGGTTGATGGCGCGGATGCGCGCCTCGACCTCGGCGAGCTCCGGCTTGGTGACGAGGTCTGTCTTGTTGAGCACGATGACGTCGGCAAACGCGATCTGGTTCTTCGCCTCCGGCGCATCCTTGAGCCGGTCCGAGAGCCACTTCGCGTCGGCCACCGTCACGACCGCGTCGAGCCGCGCGTTCTTCTGCACGTCCTCGTCGACGAAGAAGGTCTGCGCCACCGGCGCCGGATCGGCGAGCCCCGTGGTCTCGACGATGATCGCGTCGAACTTGCCCTTGCGGCGCATCAGGCCGGAGATGATGCGCACGAGATCGCCGCGCACGGTGCAGCAGATGCAGCCATTGTTCATCTCGAACACTTCCTCATCGGCGCCGACGATGAGGTCGTTGTCGATGCCGATCTCGCCGAATTCGTTGACGATGACGGCGTACTTCTTGCCGTGGTCTTCCGAGAGGATGCGGTTCAGAAGCGTGGTCTTGCCGGCCCCGAGATAGCCGGTCAGGACCGTCACTGGTGTCTTGCTCGCGTCGGACATGCTCACTCCGAAAACCTCAGATCGCGTCGAAAATGGCTCAAAAGCGCACTACCGCGAGGGCTCGAGAACCCTAACGGACCAGCGCGCTCGTCAGAGCCCTTATATTGTGCCGGACCATGGCAATGTAAGTGGGAACGGGACCCTTTTCCTCGCTCAGGGCATCGGAATACAGCGTGCCGCCGATCTTCGCGCCGGTCTCGGCGGCGATCCGGCCGACCAGCCGGTCATCGTTGAAATTCTCCAGGAAGACGGCCGGAATCCCGGCTTTTTTCACTTGGCGGATGATCTCGGCGACGTCGCGGGCCGACGGCTCGGTCTCGGTGGAGACGCCGAGCGGGGCGATGAACTGGACGCCATAGGCATCGGCGAAATAACCGAAGGCGTCATGGGTCGAGATCACCTTGCGCCGCTCGACCGGGATCTTGTCGATCTCGGCGCGGACCTCGCGGTCGAGTGCATCGAGCTCGCCGAGATAGCGCTCCGCATTGGCCTTGAAGACCTCCGCGTCTGCGGGGTCGGCCGCGACCAGCGCATCGCGGATGTTCTTCACATAGACCTTGGCATTGCCGACCGACTGCCAGGCATGCGGATCGGCATCCGAGCCGCGCTTGCGTGGGGTGATGCCCTGGGTGGCGACGACGATCGGCGCCTTGCTGCCGGAGGCCTGCTGCAGCCGCGGCAGCCAGCCCTCCAGCCCGAGGCCGTTGACGATCAGGAGCTGCGCGGCGCCGACATCCTTCGCATCATGCGGCGTCGGCGTGTAGACGTGCACGTCGCTGTCCGGCCCGACCAGCGAGGCGACATTGACCTTGTCACCGCCGACCTGGCGGACGAAGTCAGCGAGGATCGAGAAGCTGGTGACGACCTTCAGCCGGGTCTCGGCCGATGCGGGGACGATCAGAACAAGGCCAAACAGCAGGCTCAGGGTGGGCAACAGGCGTTTCATGGGCATCGACTTCAGGCTTCGAGGTGGCGTCCCGGAAACAGTTGCGGAAGCACGCCGCCCACGCGTCCGAACAGCACCGAGCCGAGATAGAGCAAGGACGCGACCAGGATGATCGCAGGCCCCGAGGGAATGCGGGTCTGGAACGACAGCACCAGCCCGACATAGCCGGAGACGATCGCAGAGGCGACCGCGATGCAGATCATCGGCGTGACGTCGCGCGACCAGAACCGGGCGATCCCCGCCGGCAGGATCATCAGGCCAACCGCGAGCAAGGTGCCGAGCGCCTGGAAGCCGTTGACGAGGTTGACGACGATCAGGGCGAGGAAGATCAGATGCGCCGGCGCGCCCGCCCGGCTCACGGTGCGCAGGAACAAGGGATCGACGCTCTCGACGACCAGCGGGCGGTAGATCACGGCGAGCACGACAAGCGTGATGGTGGCGTTGGTCGCGACCATCAGCAAGGTCGGGTCGTCCATCGCCAGGATGTTGCCGAACAGCACGTGCAAGAGATCGACGTTGGTGCCCTTGACCGAGACGATGGTGACGCCGATCGCCAGTGACGCCAGATAGAAGGTCGCGAGCGACGCGTCCTCCTTCAACCCGGTCGAGCGCGAGACGAGGCCCGATAGCAGCGCCACGGCAAAGCCGGCGATCAGGCCGCCGGTCGTCATCGCAAACAAATTGAGACCCGACAGCAGGAAACCGATCGCCGCGCCGGGAAGAATCGCATGTGCCATGGCGTCGCCGACCAGGCTCATGCGCCTGAGCATCAGGAAGACGCCGATCGGTCCGGAGCCGAGCGACAGCGCGATGACCGCGGCGAGCGCGCGGCGCATGAACTCGAAATCCGAGAACGGAGCGAACAGCACCTCGCGCAGCATCATGCCGCCTTGGAGGCTTGCGCCGGCACGCAGGGCGCGGCGGCATCGTCGAACGCCTCGCACATCCGACGCGCCTGCGACAGGTTATCGGCGGTCAGCACCTCCGCCGTCGGTCCCCACGCCACGGCCTCGCGCGCCAGCAGCAGGGTCTGCGGGAAATGCGCGCGCACCATGTCCATGTCGTGCAGCGCCGCCAGCACGGTGCGCCGCTCGCCATGCCAGTGCTCGATCAGTTGCAACAGGTCGGCCGAGGTCTTCGTGTCCATCGCATTGAACGGCTCGTCGAGCACGATCACGCGGGCATCCTGCAGCAGGACGCGCGCGAACAGCATGCGCTGCATCTGGCCGCCCGAGAGCGTGCCAATGCCGCGACCCTCGAAGCCGGTGAGGCCGACGGCCGCGATCGCCTGCGCGATCTTCTCGCGCGCGGCCGCGCCGATGCCGCCGAACATGCCGGTGCTGCGCCACAGTCCGGTGCTGACGAAATCGAACACCGAGATCGGGAAGGAGCGGTCGATATCGGCGATCTGCGGCAGATAGGCGATTTCGCGCGGCTTCAGGCCGGCCGCGGCGATGGTGCCGGCGAGCGGCTTCAACAGCCCGACGATGCCGCGAAACAGCGTCGACTTGCCGGCGCCGTTGGGGCCGACCACGGCGAGCAGCGCCCCTGTCGCGACCTCACCGGTAAGGTGATGCACGGCGGGGTGGCGGTCGTAGCCCAGGGTCACGTCGCGGAATTGCAGCTGGACCATGGCCGTCATCATCGCATCGCCAGCCAGACGATCAGCCAGAGCACCGCGCTCGCCGCCAGCGCCGCGCCGAGCCGCGTCGTCACCGGCATGCGCAGGATCGACCACGGCGCGGGCTGCGCCGGATGCGGCGCCGCGGGACCGTGGCTGTGGGCATGACCGTGACCATGGCTGTGCCCGTGCGCATGCGAATGGCCGTGGCTATCGAGGGCAGACTGCGTCATTTCGTCATGATGTTACATTATAACATCACCGCTGTCCACCGCAGGCGGGGCGTTTGTGGCATCGGAGGTCGTGGTCTCACCCCGTCATTGCGAGCGCAGCGAAGCAATCCAGGCTGCCCAAGCGGAGGGATTCTGATTGCTTCGCTGCGCTCGCAATGACGGCGGAGAGAGACCGCCTCGCGTCAACCAGCGCGTCAGCTGAAATACCGCACCAGCGCCAGGCCGGCGAACAGGCCGGCGATCGAGATCCCCACCGACCCCAGCACGTAGACCGCAGCCAGTCCCAACGCGCCCCGCTCATACAGCAGCGCGGTGTCGAGCGAGAACGCCGAGAACGTGGTGTAGCCGCCAAGAATGCCGGTCATCAGGAACAGCCGCCAATGCTGGGGCGCGCCGCCCTTGAAGGCGAGATACCCGGCGATCAGACCCATCACGGTGGAGCCGGTGATGTTGATGATGAAGGTGCCGTACGGGAAGTCCGTCCCGAATGCCTTGGCGCTGGCCATGTTGATCGCGTGCCGTAGCGAGGCGCCGCAGCCGCCGCCGAAGAAGACGAGAAGAAATCCGACCAGTTGATTCACGGGACCTTACCTGCAGACCGCATCGAGAGACGGAATGCCCTGCCCTCGTCGCGAATGGAGCAAAACTCTTGCCGCAAGGGCGCCGCTCTTGCAAGGATCGCCCTCGTCAAAAGCCTTGCCATGAAAAAGGGCGGCGAGCCGAAGCCGCCGCCCTGGTCACTTGCTTGCGTCAGCGATCAGATCGCCTTGCCGTAGAGCTCGTCGACGTAATCCCAGTTGATCAGGTTCTCGACGAACGCCTTCAGATAGTCGGGACGGCGGTTGCGATAGTCGATGTAGTAGGAGTGCTCCCAGACGTCGCAGCCGAGGATCGGGGTCGCGCCGTGCACCAGCGGGTTCTCGCCGTTCGGGGTCTTGGAGATTTCGAGCTTGCCGTTCTTGACCGAGAGCCAGCACCAGCCCGAGCCGAACTGGCCGACGCCGGCGGCCGCGAAGTCGGCCTTGAACTTCTCGAAGCCGCCGAGATCCTCGTCGATCTTCTTCTCGAGCCGGCCGGGCAGCTTGGAGCCGCCGCCGTTCGGCTTCATCCAGGACCAGAAATGGATGTGGTTGAAATGCTGGCCGGCATTGTTGAACACGGCGGGGTTCTTGCCGAACGAGCCCTTGACGATCTCCTCGAGGGACTTGCCTTCGAATTCGGTCCCCTTGATCGCATTGTTGCCGTTGGTCACATAGGCCTGGTGATGCTTGTCGTGGTGGTACTCGAGCGTCTCCTTGGACATGTAGGGGCCGAGGGCTTCATAGGCGTAGGGCAGAGGGGGGAGCGTAAAGGTCATGGGGTCGGTTCCGCAACTTGTGAGAAGACGGGATTTAACGGGACCTCCTTATAGAAGGTTCCGACGCCGTAAAACACCGTGATTCTGGAAAAAGCGAGCCGATTTGATGAGCATCGAGATCGAGGTCCTGAATGGAGACACGTCCTGGCCGCTGGCGAAGCCGCTGTATGACGCGATCTGGCCGCCCGAGGTGGTCGCGAGCCTACCCTGGGCAGGTATCACTTTTGCGCATGCCGATCTGCGCGTGCTGGTGCAAGACGAGAGCGGCGACCTGCTCTGCCACGTCGGCATCTATCGCCGCCTGGTGAAATGGAACGGGCAGAACGTCAACATCGGCGGCATCGGCGGCGTTTTGACGCGCGCGGACGTGCGCAATCGTGGCCTGGCCACCGTGGGACTCAACGCCGCGATCCAGACCCTGCGGCACGAAGACTCGATCAACTACGCCGTGCTGTTCTGCGCGCCGGATCGCATCGCCTTCTACGGCGCAAGGGGCTTCATCCCGTTCGACGGCGACGTCTACGCCGAGCAGCCCGACCAGGGCCGCATCCGCTTCGACACGCTGTCTGCGCTCGTGCACGACGTCAAGCGCACTGCGCCGACCCGCGGCACCATCGATCTCTGCGGATTGCCGTGGTGAGGCCGCTCTCCCCTGTCGTCCCGGACAAGCGCGCGGTACGCGCGCGCAGATCCGGGACGACCTACCCCCAGGCAGACGTTTGAGGCACGCTGGTCATGGCACTTTGCCCATGATGTCCGCTGCGGAGGATGGGTCCCCGCTCGAGGCCGGGACGACAGCGGAGCACATGGCCCCGTATTCCGAAAAAAATAATTCGCTTGCGTTTTTCAAGAAATCATGCTTGTATCCCGGCATCCCGCCTCACCGCAGAGGGGCGTAGCGGGCGATCGTCACGACACGCGAGGTGGGGATGCGATGGCCGCGTTGCTGCCGCAGCATGCTTATCGGCGTGCGGACGAACGGTAGCACGCGGACGTGAAGTCGCAGCGTCCTGACACCCCGAAGCTGGTGTCAACCTGGCGCAATGCTCACGCATGGCGCTGGGGATGGTGGCCAACAAGCCCGGCGCACCAGGGAGACTGCGTATAAGCGTGAAGACCGTCGCGCAGGGAATGCCGGTTGAATCGGCTTTGCCTGTGGTACCTGCCGCCTGCATTCTTTTCGCAGGCGGGCCATGGGTGAGGCCTTCACCCGGCATTCCCTGCGCCCTCTGCATTTCGAGAGGGACGAACTGATCGCAGACCTCGGGCGCGATGCGCCGCGAGACTGCAAAGCCATGTCCATCGCTGTTTGAACCGTGAAACCGCCTCACCCGCCGTCGTCGTCCCGGACAAGCCGTGACGCGCGCCAGCGCGGCATGGCGCCGATCCAGGACCCATACGCGGCGGCGACGCGAGATGCGAAAAGCCAATCGCCGGCGCGTCTCGAACCGCTCCCTGGGGGTATGGATTCCGGCTCAAGGGCCGGGACGACAGCCGAGTTTGTTGCCGCAATCAAAACCATTTCCCGGCACATGCATGAGACAACCGAACAAGGAATTGAGACGGCTCGGCAGCCATGCACCTGATCGTGATGATCCCGCTTTGGACAACCGCTCCTCTGCGATTGCAACTGCGCCGTTTGCTGTTATGGAAACGCGGCTTCAACGGGGGTAAGATGATTTGGAAATTGCGTTTGGCTGGTCTTGCGCTGGCGACCGTCGTGATGGCGCAGCCCGCTTTGGCCGCCGATGATCCGACCGGCACCTGGCTGACCCAGGCGGGCGACGCCAGGATCAAGGTCGCCAAATGCGGCGCCAATCTCTGCGGCACCGTCGTGTGGCTGAAGGAGCCGATGGACACCGACACCGGCAAGCCGGCCGTCGACAACAAGAATCCCAATCGCGCGCTGGCCAACCGCCCGATCATCGGCCTGCAATTGTTCGAAGGCGTTCACTCGGAGGGGCCGAACAAATGGTCCGGCAAGATCTACAACGCCGATGACGGCCAGAGCTACACCAGCCACATCTCCGTCTCCGGCCTGGATACGCTGAAGGTGGAAGGCTGCGTCGGATCGCTGTGCGGCGGCGAGACCTGGACCCGCGCGCGCTGATCACTCTCAGGCGACCGCGGCCTTCAGCGCGGTCGCAGCCGATGCGTAGCCGCCTCGCGCGCCGTCGATGAAGTGGACGTGATCCGGCCGGATCGCGGACGGCGTGAAGCAGGTCATCATCGCGGCATCTTGCCGATGCAGCCCGTAGCGGACGATGCCGCGCGAAGCCGCCGCGCCGAGCCGGCGCTCCAGCTCCTGCGCGAGCTCGTCGGTGCAGTCGAGGATCATGCGCAGCGCATCGTCATATTTGCGGAAGTCGGAATTCTCGACCACCTGCTGCTTGTAGAGATCCGGCACGAAGCCGCCGATGCTGATGTTGAACCGCATCACGGCATAGACGAACAGCGTACGTCCGAGCACGCGGGCCCAGCGCGACAACAGCGGTCCGCGCGCGGCGCGGACCTCGTAGCCAAATCCCTGCGGCGGCCATCGCAACGCCGGCGCGCCGGCCGGCACCGGCCGCCCGGCATCGGGGCTGCGCTCGGTGAGGGTGATGATCTCCTCGATCACCTTGCGATAGGCCTGCGCATCCGCGCCGGGAGCCGGCAGCACCAGCACCGACAGGATGACGCCGCGCGCCGCCGGAATCTCCTCGAAGCGGCACGAGAGTCCGGACAGATCGGGCTGCGCACCGGACGGCGCCGGGGGAATCGCGAACTCGCCCCGCTTCATCGCGGCCTCGGCCCAGCCCACTCCGCCGCCCGCGAACATCGCATAGGACAGATTGGCCGACGGACCGTAGCGCGCCACGCGGACGTCGAGCCCCTGCGCGCGGATCGCCGTCACGGGCACCAGCGCGACGCGCATCGCGAGAGCGAGATCCTCCCTGACCCAGGTCGCGGTGGCGGCAAGGGCTTCGCGCGCGGCCGCTTCGTCATCCGGGCTGACGGCGAAGCTGGCGCCGTCACCGCCGAACACGAACGGGAATTCGCGCCCCTCCAAGGCATTGGTGACCGCGGCGATGACCGCCGCCCCGGCCATGTTGACCGCCTTGTAGCGCCTGTCGGCGATCGCCTTGGTCGACTCGACGATGTCGGCCGTGCCGATCAGCCAGTCGTCCGGCACCGGCTGGTAGAGCTGCGGCTCCATCAGGCGCGCGAAGCCGCGAAACACCGGGATCGAGGCATAGTAGTCCGCAGCACTGGTCTTCGACATCGAGAGGCATCCATCCGGGGTGCGCGTCCAATGAGGAGCTACGTTCCTTCCTGTCAAGCGGGTTCAGGCAGCGATATTCGGCAACGGACGTGTCGCCAGGCTTGCGCCGCGTTATCGTTCTGTCGGGCTCGACGTGCTAGCCTTTCACCATCATGGCCGACTCCTCCCCCGTTCCACAACTCGCCGCCCGCGCGCTCCAGATCGCGGACCGCATCAATACCGCCGGCTTCGAAGGCCAGGTGCTGTCGGCGACGCCGCTTGCGGTCCGCATCGGCGAGACGGGAGTTGCCGTGGTCTTCCGCTACGGCGTCGTCGTCTTCATCGGCCTGTCGGTGGCCGAGGAGATCAACTTCCTCGACCGGCTGAGCGCGCGGCTGTTCGGCCCGATCGCGCCCCACGAGGAAGAGACGGCCAAGGTCCAGGTCGCGCGCGAATCCGACGAGCCGATCCCGGTCGGCGGCCCGGTCCTGGTCAAGGAATTGTCGCTGGAGCGACTGCTCATCGTCGCCGATGCGCTGGCGAAGAGCGTCGTGCTCGGCCGCAGCGAGCGCGAGATCGCCAACGTGTTCGACACCATCGAGCCGTTCGCGCGCGAGCTGGCGATGCTGGGACGAACATCGAAGAGCCGGGTGGCGATGCTCAAGCTGCTCGGCGAGGCGCTGCTGGTGCAGCACCGCGTCTCCGGCCGCGTGGCCGTCGGCGAAAAGCCGGACGTGTTGTGGGACCGGCCAGATCTGGAGCGGCTCTATGCGCGGCTCGAGGACGAGTATGAGCTGAAAGAGCGCGAGGACACCCTCAACCGCAAGCTCGCGGTGATCGCCGAGACGGCGACCACGCTCGCCGACATCATCGACACCAAGCGCTCGCTGCGGCTCGAGGTCATCGTCGTCATCCTGATCGCCTGCGAGATCGTGCTCGGCTTCTATGAGATCTTCGCCCGCGGCGGGCACTGACGATGGAGCTGCCGCACGCCTGACGACTGACGGCGCTGCATTCAGCGATGGTTCAGGCGCGACATGGAACTTTCGCATGGGCGCGATGAGCGATGCAGGGGATATCGAACCATGACGTGGGTGGGGAGCTTGCCACGGCCGCCGGCGGCCGGCAGCCACGAGGTGTGGCGAGCGCCCCGCCGCCGGTGCGGCGATGCTGGTCCGGCAATGCCGTCACACCAGCGCCCTGACGTTCCAGGTCGCATGACGGACCCCGGCGAGCTTCGCCAGCTCGGACACGACGCGGTCGAGATCGACCGTATCGACCGCGAGCGGCACCAGCGTCGCGACGATCTCGACGATGTCCTCGGAGCGATAGACGACCTCGGTCTCCCGCACCGGGTATTTGGCCGCCTCCAGCCGCTCGTCGAGCGCCTCGCGCAGCTCGGCGGCACGCAGCCCGTCGGTGGTCAGGACGATCTCGTAGCTCGCCTCCGACGTCTGCGCATTGAGCGGGATGCGGTCGATCGCGTTGACCAGCGGCCGCAGCAGCGTGTTGCCGGCCAGCACGAACACGGTCAGCGCCACGGATTGCGCGATCAGGTCGGCGCCGGCGCAGGCGCCGACCGCGGCGGATGCCCACAGCGTCGCAGCGGTGTTGAGCCCGCGGACGTTCATGCCCTCCTTCATGATCGTGCCGGCGCCGAGGAAGCCGATGCCCGACACCACATAGGCGATGATCCGCACCGCGCCGTCGGCACCGGTCAGGCGGTTGCCGAGATCGACGAAGGCGGCCGCGCCGACGGCGACCAGCACGTTGGTGCGCAGGCCGGCGCTGCGCTGCCGGTATTGCCGCTCGGCGCCGATCAGCGTGCCCAGCACGAAAGCTGCGAACAGGCTGACGAGCGTGTCGAGGAAATCATAGACTTGGAAAGTGTGGAGGAATCGCATGGGCTTGCTGACTGTCTGCAGTATTAAGCTCCGTGGCCTGCCTGGCAGCAGCGACACGCGTGGCATCCGGCGGCGGAACCGCCGCGAGAGGCCGCTTTCTTAGGACGTCCTTGATCGAAATCAAATCCCAGTCCCTCCCGCATACTTTAGGCTGATATGATCAACAGGCAGATGACGTCCGGCAAACACATGACGCCATTCTCCGACGTCCGCAGGGATCACAGCCCGGCCGTCCGGCTGGGACATGATGCGGTGAGTGCGGTAAAGCTGTCCCAGGAGCTCACCGCCGAGATCGACGCCTGGGCGGAGGCTCACCAGATGACACGCTCCGACGCCATCGGCCAGTTGCTCACGATCGGCCTGCATGCATCGCGGCCGGCAGCAGCCGGGCAGCCCACGTCACGGGATCCCGTCGCCATCGAGCAGAATGCGATCCGGCTGATCGATCGGATGCTCGATCCGAGCCTGTCGGCCGAGGAGCGCCAGCGGCGGATCCGCCGCCTGATCGAAGGTCCTGCGGAATTTGCCAACGAACGGATCGACCTGCCGCGGCATCCGGGCTGACGCGAACGGTTCAGGCGGCCGAGCGCGCCACCACGGCCTCATAGATGTCGTCCTCCTGCGCCGTGTGCATGCGCACCAGCGTTTCGATCGCCTCGATCACCCGTTGCGCATCGCGGATCAGATAGCGGTCCACATGCTCGGACGGCAGATCCTCGACCAGCCGGCCGAGCAGCCGCGCCAGATGCAGGATCTCGCGATGCGCCCGGCTCATCGCCGACAGGCCATGGCTCTCCTGCAGGAGCCGCGCGAGCTTCGGATAGACCGATCCTTCGTCGTCGCGCTCATGCGCCACGACCTTGTCCTGCACCACGCCGTTTGCCTCCATGATCAGCGCCACGGCGCCGTCGGGCGAGACCTCGTCGAGCGCATCGACAATCGAGCGCAGGCGATCGAGGCCGCGCAGCAGCGCCTGGTGATCATGCCTGAGCCCTCGGCCGTCTTCGGCCGTGATCCGGCCGGCCTTGCTGCGTCCAGCCGGGAACAGAGCGCGGAGCGCGTTCAGGATGACGGCGACGTCGATGGCCTCCTGGACCAGGGCCGCAGGTACCGGCTGCAGCAGCCCGAAGGCGGCGGCCCCCATCGCGACGAACGACAGGCCCATGCCGGCGAAGATGCTCTCCAGGGCGACGCGTCGGGCGCGCTGCGCGATCACGATCGCCTCGCCGACCCGATCGAGCCGATCGGCCAGAATGACCACGTCGGCGGCTTCCGACGAGGCGCTGGCGCCGCGGGCGCCGAGCGCGATGCCGACGTCGGCGCAGGCCAGCGCCGGGGCGTCGTTGATGCCGTCGCCGACCATGATGGTGGGATGCAGCCGCTGCTCGCTCCTGACCGCCTCCACCTTGTCGGAGGGGACACGGTCCGCCAGCACGGCGTCGAGGTCGAGCGCCGCGCCGATCGCCTGGGCGGCCGCGGCGCGGTCCCCGGTCACCATGACCATGCGCGCGATGCCGGCCTCGCGCAGCCAGCGGATCGCCCGCGGCGTGTCTGCGCGCAGCTCGTCCGCCAGCAGCAGCGCCCCGACCGGGCGCCCCTCGATCGCAACGAAGACGATCAGGGCCGAACGCCATGACGCGCGGCGGATCGCGCGCGCCGCCCAAGCCGGCGGCGTGCGGCTGCCGAGCACGAGGTCGCGCGAGCCGGCCATCACAGGGCGGCCATCGATCAGCCCTTCGAGGCCCGAGCCCATCGTCTCCCTGACCTGTTCGGGCACCTTCAGCTTCAGCCCGCGGGCTTGGCCGGCCTGAACGATCGCGTGCGCCACCACGTGGTGCGAGGCCTGCTCGAGCGATGCGCAGAGCAGCAGGACCGCATCGGCGTCCTCGCCCGGTGCCGCGTCGACCGAGAGCAGCCGCGCGCCGCCGACGGTCAGCGTGCCCGTCTTGTCGAACAGCACGGTATGGGCACGCGCGAGCGCCTCGAGCTTGCCGCCGCCTTTGACCAGAATGCCGCTTCGGGCCGCCTGCGCCACGCCCGCAATGAAAGCGACGGGTGCGGCGAGAATCAGCGGGCACGGCGTTGCCGCCACCAGCACGGCAAGACTCCGGATCAGATCGCCCGAGGCCAAATAGGCGGCCCCCGCAATAGCGAGGCTTACGGGCAGGAAGATCAGCGCGTAGCGGTCGGCTAGCCGCACGAACGGCGCTTTCGCGGTCTGGGCCGTCGTCACCAGCTTGACGATGCCGGCATAGGTGCTTTCGCCCGCGGTCGCCGTGACGGCCATTTCGAACGTGTCGCCGGCGTTCACCGATCCCGACAGGATCGCCATCCCGCGCGTCTTCATCACCGGGATGGGCTCGCCCGTGAGCGCCGACTCGTCGACGACGGCGATGGTTGTTTCGACCATGCCGTCGACCGGGACGATCTCGCCGGCGCGGACCATCAGGCGATCACCGACCGCGACGCTGGCGATCGGAACGTTGTCGATCTCGTCGCCCCGGCGGCGATGCGCCTCGCGCGGCGCGCGATCGACCAACGCGCGCAGATCGTGCTCGGCGCGGGCGACGGCAATGTCCTCCAGCACGTTGCCGCCGGAATACATCAGCGCCACGACAGCGCCGGCCAGCGGCTCGCCGAGGATGATCGCCGCGCTCATCGACACCAGCGCGATCGCGTCGACGCCGATGCGGCCGGCCAGGAAATCGCGGACGATCGAGACGATCAGCCCCAGGATGACAGGAACGGTCGAGGCCGTGAACGCGATCCCGGCAAGATCGGGGCGACCGAGCACATGCGCGAGGCCGCCCGCGGCGAGGCCCGCGATTGCGATTGCGACGAGGGTCCACCGCAGAATGCGCTCGAACATGGATACCGGTTCCGGATTGCGTCGGCACTATCGCTGCTGCCGCCCGTCGGACGCTTGAGCGAAATCAACGGCGAGAGCGACCGATCGCCGCAAATGGCCTCAGGCGGTATTGCCTGCGTCGACCGTCAGCACGGTGCCGCTGACATTGCGCCCGCCGTCGCCGAGCAGGAATTCAACCATCGCCGCCACGTCATCGGTTTCCGGCAGCCGCCGCAACGCGCTCCGGCCGGCGATGCGCCGCTGCTGCTCCTCGTCCATGCTCTGCGTCAGCTCGGTGGCGATGAAGCCCGGCGCGATCGCGTTCACGGTGATGCCGACCTTGCCGACCTCGCGCGCCAGCGAGCGCGTGAAGCCGTTGGCGGCCGCCTTGGTCGCGCCGTAGACGGACAGGCCGTTGTAGCCGGTAGAGGCGATGATCGAGGAGATGTTGATCACCCGCCCCTCGCCCGCTGCCATCATGTGGCGAACGACGTATTTCGTCAGGATCATCGGCGCCAGCACGTTGAGCCGCACCAGCGCCTCGATCTCCGAATTGTGCATGGTCGCGAGCAGGCCCTCGGTCCCGAGACCGGCATTGTTGACGAGACCATAGAGCGGACCGAACTCGTCGCGCACCGACTTCACGAAGGCCGGTAGTTCATCAACGATGCTGAGGTCGCAGGCGCGGAAATGAATGCCGGCGCTGCTGGCGCTGAACTCGGCCATCGCGGCGCGCAGTTCGTCGCTCTCCCGGCGGGCCACCGCGATGACGTCATAGCCCGCTCCCGCGAGCCTGCGCGCGATGGCGAGCCCGATGCCACGGCTGCCGCCGGTGACGAGAACATTATGCATCGGCGCGCGCCAGCTTGCCGGCCGGAGTGACGTCGAGCGCTGGCACGACGCGGATCATCGCCGGCACCTTGTGGGCCGCGAGACGCGCGCGACACGCGGCGAGGATCTCATTGCGGACCGTCTCACTCCGCGCCGGATCGGCATCCGCCGTCAGCACGACCTCGGCGACGACGATGCCGCCGGTGATCGGGCTGCGTCGCGACTTGGCGCGCGACATCCGCACCTCGGGATGGCCATTGATCACGGCTTCGATCTCTTCGGGATGGACCTTGAGCCCGCCGACATTGATGATGCCGTTGCGGCGTCCGACGAAGTAGTAGCGATCGCCGCGCTGCTCGACCATGTCACCGGTGTCGACATAACCATCGGTGTCGGTCAGGGCGGCGGCAGCGCGTCCGACATAGGCGTGCGCGGCGCGCTTGGAGCGGATGCGCAGCGAGCCGTCGACGACCTTCATGTCGACGGCCCCGCGGCCTTCGCCGAGCAGCGTCGCAGGAAAACCCTCCAGCCCATCATTGACCGCGAAGCCGACGCCGGCCTCCGTCGAGGCGTAGGCATGACCGATCGAAGCGTCGGGAAATGCCTGCTTCAATCCGTCGAGCACGGCCTGGTCGGCGATCTCGCCGGAGAGACGCACATAGCGCGGCGTAAAGCCTTCGACCGATCCGCTCATCAGCAGCTTGCGCCAATGCGACGGCGTTCCGGACATGTGAGTGACGCCGCGCGCGTTGAGACGCGCGATGTGGTCCGCGAGCCCCTCGCCGGGATCCGACAGCACCATCGAGCCGCCGCCGACGATGGCGCGCAGGAAGATCTGCAGGCCGCCATAGCGGCGAATGTCGTAGAAGGTCGCCCACACCGGCATGGCTTCGCCAGGTACGGGGCGGTCGCCGATGATCGCGCCGCACAGGCCCTCGAGCGTATGCCCGACAATCTTCGGCACGCCCGACGTGCCTGATGTCAGCATCAGCCATTCGGTGGCGCGCACCGTCTGCACCACCTCGGCAGAAGGCTGCGGCAAGGCGACCTCGATCACGAGATCCGCGCCGCAGGCGTCGAAACGCTGGACCTCATCGGTCACGATGACGTCGATGTCCGCATCGGCGATGATGCTGGCGAGATGCTCGCCCTTGAGATCCGGCGGACACAACAGCAGGCGCCGTGCGACGCCGTCGATCTCGATCAGCGCCAAGCCGGCGAGCAACTGACCGGACGTCGCCAGCAGCACCGAACGTCCGTTGAGCTCTGCGCTGCGGCCGCGGAGGCAGCTTCCGCGCGAGAGCTCGGCGAGCGATAGGACGTGACCGGGATCGGAGATCGTCCGCTCGGTCAGCGCCGCCCCGAGATGGTCGCGAAGGGCGAAGATCTCACGCGGGGACATTCTCATAGGCCCCGATGAAGTCGCCTATCGTGTTGGGGAACGTCACATCCTCGGACAGGGTGAACGGATCGACGTCGAGATCGTCCTCGAGACGGGCGACCAGGATGGCGAAAGCGAGCGAGTCGAAGCCGGTCTCGTGCAACGTCAGCTCGTCGGTCAGCGGCGGCAGCTTGACCTTCTGCTCGTCCGCAATCTGCTTGATCGCTGCAATGATTCTTAACCGTACCGACATGGGCCAATCCGCTCACTGTTCAAACGATGAAACCGACCATAGGACGAGAAGGTGAAGGAAGCCGGACTTGCCAGCCATCTTTCGGGACCGTTGGTAAATACCCATCATGGCCTATGATTAAAATCATCTACAAACGAACCTCGCCGGCGAGGATTCGCGCATGGAGATCCCGATCGAGCAGGCAATAGGCACCCGTCCCGGCGTCGCGCACGTAGAGCGGCTCGTGCACGATCGACGGATCGAAGCCGTCGCGCATCAGTTCCTGCTTCTTCTGCTTGAATGTTTCGGTCGACTGCAGCGACGACGTGATGCGGAGCGCCACCGGCCGCGCATAGGGCGGCAATCGGCGGGCAAGTTCTAAAGAGAGGCGATCGAGATCGAAGCTGTCGCCGACGACGAGCGCAGCCATGCCGGCGCGTCCGTCCCTGCCGGGCACGACAACACCGTAGGTCGATGCTTCCAACACGCCGGGACATTGCAGGATCGCCTCGTTCACCTCGCTGGTCGCGACGTTCTCGCCCTTCCAGCGGAAGGTGTCGCCGAGACGATCGACGAAATAGAAGAAGCCCTGGTCGTCCTGGCGCATCAGGTCACCGGTGCGGAACCAGGCGTCGCCCTTGGCGAAGACGTCGCGCAGGATCTTCTTCTCGGTCTCGCCCGTGTCGGTATAGCCCTCGAAGCGGCCGCCTCCCTGGTCCGCCGTACCGATGCGGCCAATGGCCTCGCCGGTCTCGCCGCGCGTACAGACCAGGCACCGCCCGTCGGGTCCGCGCAAGGGTGCGCGCTGGTCGGCATCCAGCTTGATGATTTCGGCGGGAAAGCGATGCGCAAGCAGCGACGGCACGCGCCCGATCGATCCCACCCTGCCCTCGACATTGTAGAGTGAGAAGTTGCCTTCGGTCGCGGCATAGAATTCGAGCACCTGGGGAATGCCGAAACGCGCCTGGAACGCCTCCCAGACGTCGCCGCGCATTCCGTTGCCGCAGGCGAGCCGCAGCCGATGGGCGCGGTCGAAATCGGATGGCGCGGCGGCCAGCAGGTAGCGGCAGAGCTCGCCGATATATTGCACCAGCGTGCAATCGTGACGGACGATGTCGCGCCAGAAATTGCTCGCCGAGAATTTCTCCGCGAGCACCGCCGCACCGCCGGCGCGCAGCATGCTGCAGGGCGCGACGATACCGCCGACGGAATGATAGACCGGCAGACAGTCATAGAGGCGATCGTCGGGACCTGCGCCGGTGAGGCCGGCAAACCAGCCGCCCCAATTCATGATGCGGCGATGGCTGATGCTGGCGGCCTTGGGCAGGCCCGTCGTGCCGGAGGTGTAGATCAGCAGCGCGCGGTCGTTGATCGTCACGGCGCGGCGCTCGGTTGCGTCGAGCGCGTGCGTATCCATCGCGGCGATCGCGACGTCGAGATCGCCGCCGTCGGCAACCCAGACACGCGGCCCGCCCGCGATCAACGGCGCAACTTCCGTATAGGCTTCGTGCAAGTCCTTGGAGACGATCACCTGGACTGGCCGAGCCACATTGATGCAATGCGCGAGCGACGGGCCGACGAGATTGGCGTTGATGAGCGCAACCACGCCGCCGACGCGGCTGATCCCAAGCCAGGCGGCCAGGTAGTCGGGCCGGCTCGGCATCATCAAAGCGATCGTGTGGCCAGGCCCGATGCCGTTGGCCAGCGCCCAGCGGGCGTATCGGTTGATGCGCGCAGACAGGGCGGAATAGCTCAGCGTCTCGCGATCGGAGATCAGCGCCGGCCGTTCGGGCTGCTTCGCGGCCCAGTCATCCACCACGTCGGCGAACAGCCGCGCCGGCTCTGCCTCGATGCGCGAGGTCAGCTCGATCGCCTTCAGCCAGATCTTCGCCGCCGACGGCTTCCGAGGGGCCGTGCTGAGTTCCACAGATCGATCCGACTGTCCGGAGTTCATGAACGCCCTCACCCCAATTCGGCGTGCTTATAGGCCGGGTGGCCTGACCGGCCGTTAATCGGGAGGGTTAACCGGCCGAGAGTGCGTCGCTGTTGATGCGAATGCGATCCTTTACGAAGTTCTCGGAAATGCCGGTTAGCGTACCGCTCCCAGAACATGCCAACGCGAAGGCCGGCATGCCCAAGGACACGATGACACGACGCGCCTTGCTGCGCTGCGCCGCCTGGAGCAGCGTTGCAGCCATGACTTCGACCACGGCGTTCGCCGGAGTTGATGCGCCCTATCCGGCTCAGCCCGTCACCTGGGTCATTCCGTTTGCCCCGGGCGGAGCCACCGGCCGGCTGTCGCTCTTGATCTGCGACCGGCTGACCCGCCGACTGGGCCAGCCCTTCGTGCTCGATCACCGGCCGGGTGCGGGCGGCGCGACCGCCACCAAGAGCGTCGCGAGCGCCGCGCCGGACGGCTACACGATCCTTGCGACCTCGACCGCCAACGTCATTACGGCCTCGACCGACGGCCCGCCCGGCGCCGACGGAGATCTCGTCCCCGTCGCCGGCATGGCGCGCATGCCGCTGCTGCTGCTGGTCAGCCGGCAGCTGCCGGTCGAGACGCTGCCGGAATTCCTGGCCTATGCCAAGGCCAACCCGGGCAAGCTCAGCGTCGGCTCCGCCGGTCCCGGCACCGTCCAGCTGCTGTCGGCCGAGCTGTTCCGGACCCTCGGCGGCATCACCTGGTCAGTCGTGCATTATCGTGGCTCGGGGCCTGCCCTGACCGACCTCGCCTCCGGCCATATCCACGCGATGTTCGACAACGCCGCTTCCGCCGTCGACCTCCTGCGCAGCGGCAAGGTCCGGGCGCTCGCCGTCACGACGCGCGAGCACGCCGCCGCCTTCCCCGATCTGCCGCCGGTCGCCGACGTGCTGCCGGCGTTCGAAACCTCCGGCTTCTATGGCGTCGCGGTGCCGCACGGCACGCCGAAAGCCATCGTCGAGCTGCTCAACCGCGAGATCAACGCCGCGCTGGCCGATCCCGACATCAGCAGGCAGTTCGCCGAGGTCGGCGCCACGCCGCTCACCGGCGACGTCGGCGTCTATGCCGCGACCTACCGCGCCGAGATCATGCACTGGCGCAAGCTGGTCCCGCAGGTGAGCGCGAAGAACTGACCTCCGCGCCCGGCGACCCGCCTGCCTCAGGCCCCCGCGACGCCTAGCAGCACCAGCCGGTTGAGACGGGCCGCGAAGGCGGCCGGATCCTCCGGCAGTTCGCCGTCGAGGATCTGCGCCTGCTCGAGCAGCAGGAACGACAGATCGTCGACCTTGGCCTTGTCGGCGGCGGCCTTGGCGACCGCGACGACCAGCGGATGGCGCAGATTGATCTCGAGGATCGGCTTGGTGCGCGCCCCGCGCGCCTGCTGCGACAGGATGCGCTCCAGCTCGCGATCCGGACCATGGCTGCCGGCCACCAGGCACGACGCGCTGGTGGTAAGCCGGGTCGAGACCTTCACGTCGGTGACGTGGTCGCCGAGGCTCGCCTTGATCAACGCGATCGTGTTGGCTTCGTCGGCCGCCGGCTGCGCCTCGTCCGCTTGCGTCGGCTCGGTTACCGGGATCGGGTCGAAATTGATGTCGCCCTGGCTCAGCGACTTCAGCGGCTTGCCGTCGAACTCCAGCCGTGCCGAGGTCCAGAACGCATCGACCGGATCGGTGAGGAGCAGCACTTCGACGCCGCGCGCCTTGGCGGCCTCGAGCCGCGGATTGGACTTCAGCCGCTCGATGCTGTCACCAACCAGGAAATAGATCTCGGTCTGGTTCTCCTTGAGACCCTCGACATATTGCTTCAGCGATCGCCGCTCGCCCGATGTCGTGGTGAAGCGCGACAGCGCCAGCAGCTTGTCGCGGCGCTCGAAATCCTCGTACAGGCCTTCCTTGATCACGGCGCCGAACGAATCCCAGATCTTGTCGAAGTTTTCGGCATCCTTGTCGGCGAGCTGCTCCAGCTCGCCGATCACGCGCGTGGTCACGGCCTTGCGGATCTGCGCCAGCTGCGGATTGTTCTGCAGCATCTCGCGCGACAAATTGAGCGGCAGGTCCTCGCTGTCGATCACTCCGCGGATGAAGCGCAGATAGGCCGGCATCAGGTCGGCGTCATCGGTGATGAAGACGCGGCGGACATAGAGTTTGACCTTGCCCTTGCGCGCCGGCTCGAACAGGTCGAACGGCTTGGTCGACGGCGCGAACAGCAGCACCGCGTAGGAATAGCGGCCCTCGGCCCGGTAGTGCAACGTCATCGCCGGCTCGTCGAACGCGTGCGCAATCGACTTGTAGGCCTTGCTGTAGTCCTCGGACGTCAGCTCGGACTTCGAGCGCTGCCACAGCGCGCTGGCGGAGTTGATCTGGCGCGGCTCGCCCTCCTCCGGCACCAGCATGATCGGAAACTGGATGTTGTCGGAATAGGCGGTGACGATGCGCTCGATCTCATAGGTTTCGAGATATTTCTTGGCGTCGTCCTTGAGGTGCAGCACGATCTCGGTGCCGCGCGTCACCCGCTTGGCATCCTCCTCGGACGCGGGCGCGACCTCGAAGCCCGCGCCGCCCGACGAGGTCCAGGTCCAGACCTCGCTGCCGCCGGCACGGCGGCTGATCACGACGATGCGGTCGGCGACCATGAAGGCCGAGTAGAAGCCGACGCCGAACTGGCCGATCAGGCCGGTGCCGTCCTTGGCCTCGGCCAGCTTCTGCACGAACGCCTTGGTGCCGGAGCGGGCGATGGTGCCGAGATGGTCGATCAGTTCCTGGCGCTCCATGCCGATGCCGCTGTCGGCGATGGTCAGCGTATCAGCGGCCTTGTTCGGGATGATGCGGATCTGCGGCGCCTCGCCGTCGCCGATCAGATCGGGTCTGGCGATCGCCTCGTAACGCAGCTTGTCACAGGCGTCCGAGGCGTTCGAAATCAGCTCGCGCAGGAAAATGTCGGTCTCGGAATAGACCGAATGCACCATCAGATGGAGCAGCTCGGAGACTTCGGCCTGGAAGGAATGGCTAACGGTGGCGGTGTCGGTCATCGTCGTACGTTGGCCCATGCTATCAGGGGTGGAGAGAGACCGTCGATATAGCGCGGCGGCGGCACCGATCAAGCCTTTCGGCCGGGGGGATCATCGAGCGATCGTTCGGCGGCCGCGAGCAGCTTGTCGATGACCGTGTCGAGGGTCGCGATCTCGGCGGCCGAAAGCACGCTCAGCAGCTCCGCCTCGCGCGCCAGCGCATGGGGCACGATTCTGCGGTACAGCGCCCGCCCGGCGGCCGTCAGCGCTACGATCCGCTCCCGTCCATCCTCGGGATCGCGGCTGCGGCTGACGATGCCGCGCGCCTCCAGGCTCTGCATGGCGCGGCTGACGTTCATCTTGTCGAGCGTCGTCAGCCGGCCGATCTCCTTGGTCGGCAGCCGCGGCTGCTCGCCGAGCGCCGCGAGGATCCGCCATTCCTGGCGCGACAGCGCGAAGCGGTCGGCATAGACCTCCGCCACCGCCAGCGACACCTGTTCGGCGAGCCGGGCCAGCCGGTAGGGAAAATAGCGCTGCAATCGGAGCTCGCGCTCCGTGGCCGCCTCGCCCTGCTTGCGGTCGCGCATGTCGGTGGCCGGCTTCGTCATTGCGTCTCTGTCCTCGTCCTTCCAGCCCCTGGCGACCTCGATCCGATCCCGGTCGGGTTGATCTGGATCAATGCCGCACAATCGTATCATTCGTTACTATCCTGGCAACAACGGGAGGACAATCATGCAGATCGAGAAGATACATCACGTCGCCTATCGCTGCGTCGACGCCAAGGCCACGGTCGAGTTCTACAAGAAGGTCCTCAACATGGACCTGCTCGGCGCCATCGCCGAGGACAAGGTGCCCTCGACCAAGGCGCCCGATCCGTACATGCACATCTTCCTGGATGCGGGAAACGGCAACATCCTCGCCTTCTTCGAGCTGCCGAACTCGCCGCCGATGGGGCGCGATCCGAACACCCCGGAATGGACCCAGCACATCGCCTTCCAGGTCAAGGACATGGAGGAGCTGGAAGAAGCCAAGGCGCGCGCCGAGGCCGCCGGCCTCGACGTCGTCGGGATCACCGACCACACCATCTTCAAGTCGATCTATTTCCATGATCCGAGCGGCCATCGGCTGGAGATCGCGGCCTGGACTGCAACGCCCGAGCAGATCGCGCGGATGAAGTCGGTCGCCCACGCCATGGTCGACGAATGGGCGACCACCAAGAAGCCGCCGCGGCACACCGCCTGGATGCACGAGAAGGAATTCGCAGGCAGCGACTGAGCGATTGCTCGTCCCGACAGTCCCGACCGCAACGCGCCAGGCGAGGCAGCCATGAGCAACTATGTCTATCCGCGATTTCCCTATGTCTGCTCGGCGGAGCAGCGCAGCGGCGAGACCCGCCGCCATCCGATCGTCGTGATCGGCGCCGGGCCGATCGGCCTGACAGCGGCGCTCGATCTCGCCGCCCGCGGCCAGCCCGTGGTCGTGCTCGACGACAACGATACCGTCAGCATCGGCTCCCGCGCCGTGTGCTACGCCAAGCGCCCGCTCGAGATCTGGGATCGGCTCGGCTGCGCCGCGCCGATGGTGGAAAAGGGCGTGAGCTGGAACATCGGCAAGGTGTTCTTCCGCGACCAGCTCTCTTATCAATTCGATTTGCTGCCCGAGCCCGACCATCGCTGGCCGGCAATGATCAACCTGCAACAATACTATCTCGAGGAGATTCTGGTCGATGCCTGCAACAGGACTCCGCTGATCGATCTGCGCTGGAAGCATCGGCTCGTCAGCCTCAAGCAGACCGACGACTCCGCGCAGCTCGCGGTGGAGACGCCGGACGGCATCTTCACCATGGAGGCGCAGTGGGTGATCGCCTGCGACGGCGCCAATTCCGATACGCGGCGCATGGTCGGCGCCGAGTTCACGGTTCAGTTCTTTCAGGACCGCTTCCTGATCGCCGACGTCAGGATGAAGGCGGAGTATCCGACCGAGCGCTGGTTCTGGTTCGATCCGCCGTTCCATCCGGGACAGTCGGTGCTGCTGCATCGCCAGTCCGACAACATCTGGCGCATCGACTTCCAGCTCGGCTGGGACGCCAATCCGGACGAGGAGAAGAAGCCCGAGCGCGTGATCCCACGCATCCGGGCCATGCTCGGCGAGAGCACCGAATTTGAGCTCGAATGGGTGTCGATCTATCAGTTCGCCTGCCGCCGGATCGACAATTTCCGTCACGGCCGCGTCCTCTTCGCGGGCGACGCGGCGCACCAGGTGTCGCCGTTCGGCGCCCGCGGCGCCAACACCGGCGTGCAGGACATCGACAACCTCGCCTGGAAGCTGGCAATGGTGCTGCGCGGCGAGGCGCCGGAGAGCCTGATCGACAGCTATCACGAGGAGCGCGCCTTTGCCGCCGACGACAACATCCTGAACTCGACGCGCGCGACCGATTTCATCACGCCGAAGACGCAAGCCAGTCGCCTTTACCGCGACGCCGTGCTCGACCTCGCACAGAACCACGGCTTTGCGCGGCCGCTGGTCAACAGCGGCCGGCTGTCGACGCCGACGCCCTATGTCGCGTCGTCGTTGAATACGCCCGACGGCGGCAACGTCCCCGGCGCGATGACGCCTGGCACCAATGCCGCCGATGCACCGGTGACGATCGCGGGCGAGCCCGGCTGGTTGCTGAACTGTCTCGGCTCCAGCTTCACCGTGGTCACGTTCGACCCCGCCGTGACGGCCGAGCAGCTCACCATCGACGGCATCACGGCGCAGGTGATCGTCGTCGGTCGCGACATCGCCGATGCCACGGGCCTGCTCGCGGCACGATACGGCGCCTCGCCCGGCACGACCTATCTGTTCCGTCCCGATCAATATGTCACCGCCCGCTGGCCGCAGTTCGACGGGGACGCGATCACGGACGCGGTCCGGCGCGCCTGCGGCAGGCGCGGCGCGGTCCAGCAGGAGCTTGCAGCATGAGCCTGACCCTCACCCCGAACATCAGCGATCCCGACGACTTCTATGCCGAGCTGATCGGCGGCCAGCGCGACCTCGGCGAGGACGAGGCGCTGCGCATGAACGCCAGGCTGGTGCTGCTGCTCGCCAACCATATCGGTGACCGGGCGATCCTGAGCGAGGCGATCCGGCTGGCAAGGTCGCCCGCCGGCTGACGCAGGCCGCAACACGTCACATCGGCAGCCGGCTTTGATCCGGATCAAAGCCGTTTCTCCGCATTTTGCGGCAGACAGAGAGACCAGCCGGCGAGTCGTGCGCCGGCGCAGAGTCCGCTCGCTTGCGCACATTGCGGCTCCCGATCCGATCCCGGTCGGTTTCATTGTGACAACATCATAATGTCACGCCACCTTCACCGAGGCCCTCTACGTCTTCGCCTCGTTCCACAACGGCACGGGGATTCGCATGTCGCGCTACTACAAGACGCTGCAGACGCAGCGCTTCGACGACTATCGCTACTATCATCAGAGCCGGATCAATCAGACGCTGCACCTGGTCAGCGCCGTGATCTTCCTCGTGTGCTATGCGCTGCTGTTCAAGGATCCGGCGATGGCCGGTCTGGTCGGCTGGCTCGCGATGCTGACGCGGCAGACCGGGCACTTCTTCTTCGAACCGAACGGCTATGACCACGTCAACGGCGTCAGCAATGACTACAAGGAGGCGGTCAAGGTCGGCTACAATCAGACCCGCAAGATCGTGCTGCTGACGGTGTGGGGCCTGGTGCCGGTGGCGCTGTTCGCGTTTCCGACGCTGTTCGGCCTGTTCGCCGAGCCGACCGGCCGGATGGACTTCGTCCGCCACGTCGGCCTGCTCTGGCTCGCGGTCGGCATCGGCGGCGGTCTGTTTCGCGTCATTCAGCTGTTTGCAATGCAGGATGTCTCGACGGGCCTGATCTGGGCCTTCAAGGTGCTGACCGACCCGTTCCACAATATCGCGCTGTATTGGAAGTCGCCGCTGGCGCTGCTGCGCGGCGAGCTGATCGATCCGACCATCAAGGACGCCTCGCATTGGGGCGCCGCCGAGGACGAGGCCGAAGAAGCTGCGCATCTCACCTGATCGCGAGTTCCCGCCGCCGGCCGGTCCCGCGGCGGGTGTCCTCGAACAGACGGGCTGCAACAACATGGAACAACTCTCCTGCTACGCCGTTGCGGCCTCAGTGCTGGCGGCCTTCAGGAGCTCCCCATGTGTGACTACAGCCTCCATACTGTTGCTTCCCGCGATGCCAAAACTGCCGACGTGCTGGTCTCCTGTCGATTTCCCGGCACGGAGACCCGCGGCTTCTGCACCAAGGACGACCCGTTGACCGCCGTCTGCCTGCGGCCGGGCACGGAGCTCGCCTTCGAAGACGATGTCCGCATCAAGGGCTTCTTCTTCCGGCGCAAGGTCGGCGCCCATCTCGCCCGCTTCCGGCAGGTCGACACCAACAAGCCGACCGAACATCACGATGCGCTCGAATTCTCCAATGGCCGAATCGTCAAGGTCACCGACCTCGCCACCGGCCAGCGCGCCCGCGTGCTGCAGATGCCGGCCGATCCGGCTGCCCGGCGCACGACCGTACCGCTCACGATCGAGCTGCGGGCGACGCAGCTCTGAAAACGTCGACATGGCCGGCGTCAGCGCCGCGGCGGCGCTGGCGTCGGGCATGACCAGCTGAAGACAATGCGCGTCGTCGGAGGCCGCGGGCCCGCCCCCTGATGCCATCCTGAACATGTGATCTTGCATGCGTGTTCGCGATCCCGCGGCACGATCGGTGCCCGAGTGATGCGGCAGTCGTCCCTCTGAAAATGAGAGGGCGCGGGGAAGGCCGGGTGCTGACCGCGGCCCATGGCCCGCCTGCAACAAGAAAGCAGGCGGCAGTCACCACAGGTCGGGCCTGACAACCGGCCTCCCCCGCGCGATCGGTTTTAACGGTGTCCTTCGTGCTCTCCCTGGGGATCGGCGTTCTTGCCCCCATCGCCCGCCCCGAGCCGTCACAGCATCGAAAGCGAACTTGACCTCAGCGTCGAGAGGCCAGGACCACACGACTTCGCCGTCCGCGCCGGACTGCGCTCGTCTGGCGCAGCCGTCACGTCCATCGCAGCCCACCTCCACGTTCGTGACGACGCGTACGTCCCTCTGCACGAGGCGGGATGGGGAGAGAAAAACATGATTTCGGAAAAATAGCAAGAGCAATTTCGCAAAATCCGCAGATCACGCGGCGGCGGCGGTGCGCTCCCCTCCCCCTTGCGGGGAGGGGTTGGGGGTGGGGGTCCGCGGGCGCGGAGTTTCGTTCGGGCTGGTCAGCCCAACAGCGGCCAATCGATCCGAGCTATCGAGACACCGCCCGTGGGGACCCCCACCCCCGACCCCTCCCCGCAAGGGGGAGGGGAGACGCGAGAGCGGCACTCGCGGCGCAGAATGCTGGAAGCTGACCGCAACCGACGTCGGACAATCTCGTCGCCGTTCAATCCGGCAAATTCGTAAACTTCGGCCGCCAGACGCCCAGGATGACGTTCACGGTGGCGACGCCGAGCATGACCCAGATGGCGCCCTGCTCGGTGCCGAAGTTGGGCGCAAGCGTCGCCGGATCGATCTGGCCGGCGACGGCGCGCGCGGCCTCCTCGGCGGCTTCCTGCATCGGTCCCTGCACGGCGGCAAAGCCCCATTCGAAGACGAGGATGCCGGAAGCGAGCTTGGCGAGCGCCCAGCCGGCGCTGTGCAGCGCGCGGTTGATCGCGATCGCCAGCAGGCCGGCGACCAGGGTCAGGCCGAGCGAGGGGAAGAACACGTAGCGCACGATGGCGCCCATCGCCGCGCGCATCTCGGCATAGTGCGCGAGCGACACCGACGGCTGCGGGATGAGGCCGAGCAGCACGACGAGGCAGGCCATCGCGCCCATCATGCCGATCGCGCCCATCGTGTGCAGAAACTTCATCAACCGTCGCATGGCATTCCCCCGGCGTCGTGAAGATGAGATCTGGTCCGGCAGGGATTGCGGCCCCAGCCAAGTCAGGCCGCGCTGCATGCGCAGGCTGCCGTCACCATTCATCCCTACGATCAGGATCGGCGACCGGATCATGCATCGGGACGGGAGCCTGTCTACCAGTGCCGCGTACCCGGCCCGCCCTTGAACGGTCCGACGACACGAGAGGTGATCCAGCCGCCGTAGAAATCGCCCTGTTGCGCGGCAACGCGCTCGTCGCCGACGAAGCAGGCCTCGACCCGCGAGGCATAGAACGCCAGATGGCCCGCGATCGGTGCGAATGGCGCCGTCGGCTGCTCGTAGCTCCAGGCGGCCTGCTCGGACACGCGGCCGCCGACCTCCAGCGTCCAGTAGCCGGCGACGCCCTTGAACTCGCAGAACGACCGGCCGGGCGCGCGCCGCAGCCACTGCATCGCGACATGCTGCGGCGGGATGTAGTAGACTGGAGGATGGCTGGTCTCGAGCACGCGATGGCCATCCTGCGTGTCGGCGATGGTAACGCCGGCAAATGCGACGCGCAGCCGCGCCGTGCAGCGCTCCAGCCGCGGCGGCCGCGGATAGTCCCACACCGATTCCTGGCCCGGCCCCGGCACGATGCGTTGCATGTCGCTTCTCCGTTGTGGCGCCACCGACCGCGCCTAGCGCCCGGCCAGCGCAAGGCAACGGCCGAACGGCGACAAAGGATCACCGGAGACGGATGGGGAGCGGCGGCCGTCGTTCCGGCTTCACGAAGGTGAGGCCGCCGGCGGAGCGGGCTGAGGCTCCTGCACAGCGGTGGTGCCGGTGCCCTGCCCGATGCGGAACAGTTGGATGTAGCTGCCGAGATAGAGCGGCGTGAGTCCGGCGACCGGCTGCTCAGGGACTGGCGGGTCGAGCAGCAGGACAGCATCGAAGTTCGACCGCCAGCCGGCCAGATAGCGCGCGAGCGGCAACACGTCGGCGGGCGGCGTGTCAGGTTGCAGCCAGCGCCACGCGGCGGGCTCGGCCAGCGGCTGCGCAAGACGAGCGAAAGAGGGACGGACCGTGATGGGCTGCTGGTTCGGATGGGCGAACATCAGCGGCCAGAACGCCCGCCGCTCGATCACGAGCAGCGCCGCCATATGGGAATCGACGTAGCGGAATCCGGGCAGGATCCGCTCGCGCCGGCTGGAGACGGGCTGCTCGTGGCCATGCGCGGCGATGACGCGCGCGCCGGGCTGCACATGCGCGATCGCCGCGCGCAGTTCGGCAAGGTCCACCCTGTGATCGATCCATGCCGATGCGATATCCGCGGTCCGAATCAACATCAGCCCCGAGAGGACGATGCCGACGAGCACCGCCTTCCTGCCAGACACGACCGGCTGCAAGCCGGCGAACAGCAGCAGGCCGCACATCGCGGCAAAGCGCATGTCGATCAACGTTCCTCCCAGCGCCGTCCACGGCGCGGCGACGAAGGCGACGAACAGCGCCGCCAGCGCCAGCGGAACGCCCGGCGCGACGACGAGCTGGCGCCGGACGAGGACCAACACAGACATCACCACGACCGTCGTGATGATCGTCAGCTCGGCGCTGGTTGTCAGGAACGGCGTCATGATGCGCCACAGCTTCGGCGGTCCGTCCCAGTCGCCGAGTTGCAATCCACCCTCGCCCAGCGGACAGAGCCCATAGAGCAGCACGGCCGGGCTGAGCGTGACTCCGAGCGCACAGGCAGCGACAGCGAACTCCCGCGCCAGGACCGGCGACCGGCGCAGCCGCCACAACCGATCGGCCTCTCCGGCGCCGATCAGGACCGCGAAGAACAGCAGGCCGAAGATGTGGCAGAGGAAGGCGGCCGCCGCGGCGATGGCGCCCCAGGCGATCGCGGGCAGCCAGCCGCCCCGACGGCGCAGCGCCACCCAGCCGGCGGCGCCGCCGAGGGCCAGGCCGAGCGAGAGCTGGAAATTCATGAAGCCGAGCAGGAAGACGCCGTCATAGGCGACGATGCCGGCCGCCAGCGGCCACAACGAGAGCCGGCCGAACACCGCGCGGTGATAGGTGATGACGCCGACGAGCGGCGCGAACAGGCTGAGCGCGAGCAGGATGCGGCCGCCGACATGAACGTCGGTGACGCGCAGCAGCGCGACGCCGATCACGTCCATGCCGAGATTGGGCAGGATGCGCCAGTTCGGCGCGTATATCTGCGACAGCACGGGATCGTCGGGATGCGCCAGGACGAACAGCCGCGCGAGGTGGTTGGGATAGTCGAGCACCGGCGGGACATCGACCAGCAGGAACGGCACCGCGAGCACGATGGCGAGCACCAGCGCCAACAGAATCCAGCGCCAGGACAGGTCGCCGGCGCTGGAGGCGGACACCGGATGATGGGGAGCTGATCGGAGGTCTGAATGCACGAGGAGCCCGGCCGGCACGATGGCGCCGGTCGCCGACGAGCACGATGGCAAATGCATTGAGGTACCCCATTCCGCCCGGGATACTTCGATACCATCCGACCAAAGACTGCAAGATGCCCTGAAACAACCTTCTGGTTGTGCCTAATGCCCCGTTACTTTACGGGGATTCCGCAAAGCTGGCGGCTCAAGCGATCGCCTGAAGATAACGCCGCACCGAGCGATCGAACGCCGCCTTCGCATCGTCGGCGATGTTCTTCTGCCACCAGGCGCCGTAGATGCGATCGAAGGCCAGCGGCGCGACCGCATCGGCGATGCGGCGCACGGCGGCCGCGCCGAGCGGGATGTAGTTCGGATAGGAGTACATGAAGCTGACGTGGCGGCGATCCATCGCCACCATCGCGATGTCACCGGTCAACAGCGCGCCCTTGCCACCGGCACCTTTGCGCCAATGCAGGATGGTGGCGCCGGCAAAATGCCCGCCGGTCCGCAGCAGCACGACGTCATCCGAGATGGCGAGGCGATCGCCCGTCCATGGCACGATCGCCGGATGCGGCCGGGTGACGAAGGCGCGGTCGTCGCCATGGAGATAGACCGGCGCGTTGCCGAACGCGGCGCTCCAATCGGCGGCCGCGCCATAGTAGTGCGGATGCGACACCGCGATGGCCTTCAGGCCGCCCAATGAGCGGACGCGGGAGATGGCCGCATCGGTCGCCAAGGGAATGCAGTCCCACATCACGCAGCCGTCCGGCTCGGGAACGAGCAGCGCGCGCTGGCCGATCGCAAAGCTCGGGTCCAGAGCGAGGCCGGTCAGGCCGTCATCCTCGCGCCAGATGACCTGATGCCGGCCAGCAAGGTCGTCGCGGCTGAGGAAGCTCTGTCCCTTCCAATTCACATATTGCCGCTCGTCCTCGCAGACGACGCAATGGCCGGGCGGCGCCTTCGTATCGGGAAACTGCGCGCCGCATTGAAAGCAGGTCCAGAGAGGCATGGATCACCGGTCGTCGAGATGGGATTGCGGAGGATAGCACGCGGACCATCCCGGAACACCGTCGCGCGCGGCTTCGTGATTGCCTAGTGTCGCCGGACGCCCGACAGGAGTTCTCGACATGCCGACCACGCTGCGCCGCGCCTACGTTCACCGCCTGCCGATGCGCAGCCCGGACGATGTCGGCGCGCTCGAGACCGGAATCGCGCAAGGCGCGATCGATCCCGCCGGCATCGTCGCCATTCTCGGCAAGACCGAGGGCAATGGCTGCGTCAACGACTTCACCCGCGCCTTCGCCGTGCGCTCGCTGGAGACGCTGCTCGGCCGCTATCTCGCAGCCGACGCCGTGCGGCAGATCGCGATGGTGATGTCGGGCGGCACCGAGGGCGCGCTGTCGCCGCACATGATCGTGTTCGAGGCACGCGACGGGGATGACGCCGCGGCGCCGCGCGCTTTCCCGGCATCGCTGGCGCTGGGGCGCGCGCGCACGCCGGCGCTGCCGGGCGAGCATCTCGGCCGCATGCCGCAGGTCGAGCTCGTGGCCGCCGGCGTGCGCGCGGCAATGACCGACGCCGGCATCAGCGATCCTTCCGACGTCCATTATGTGCAGGTGAAATGTCCGCTGCTGACGATGGAGCGCATCGAGGCGGTCGAGGCCCGGGGACAGCGCACCGCCGTGCGCGATACGCTGAAATCGATGGGCTTCTCGCGCGGCGCCTCGGCGCTGGGTGTCGCGATCGCGCTCGGCGAGCTCGCCGCCGCCGATGTCTCCGACGCGACGATCTGCGCCGACGTCTCGCGCTACAGCGGGCGCGCGGCCACCTCGGGCGGCGTCGAGCTGCTCGACCACGAGATCATGGTGGCCGGCATGTCGGCCACCTGGAGCGGGCCGCTCGCGATCGATCATGCCGTCATGGGCGATGCTATCGACATCGAGCCGGCCCGGCAGGCGCTCGCCCGGCTCGGCCTGAACGTGCCGGGCCAGGTGGCGGCGGCCGATCGCAGCCGCATCGCCGCGGTGCTCGCGAAGGCGGAGGCGGCGCAGAGCGGCCGGCTGCGCGGCCAGCGGCATACCATGCTGGATGACAGCGACGTCTCCTCCACCCGCCATGCCCGCGCCTTCGTCGGCGGCGCGCTGGCCGGGCTGTTCGGCTTCACCGACCTGTTCGTCTCAGGCGGCGCCGAGCATCAGGGTCCCGACGGCGGCGGGCCGGTCGCGATCATCGCCGAGCGCCGCTGATCTCACGGTCGAGACCGCTGCAGATGCCGGCCCCCGGCATGAAGGTCTACGCTCGGAACCTCACCAACCGCTCCATTCCGACACCTGCCACCGCGGCAACGTCCCGTTCACCCAGGTCGCTCCGGGCGCCGCGTTCTACCTGATCACCACGGCGAAGTTCCGAGCCGCACACGCGCCCCGATCAGGCAACGGATTCGCCAGATTCCCGCCGCATCTCGCGACGCGGCGGGGAGCAGCTCGAACCGAAGATCGACCGAAGTGATCGTCAAGCGAACGATCCACCTCGCGAGACGACGTGAAGGACCACCAATTCTCTCATCAGCAATTGAATGACGGAGATCGGTTCAACCAGGAGATTTCAACTGTTGCTACGGGGCGACAGTCTGCAAACAACTCTCATTCTCAGAAATGGATGGAAACTTTTCGCATTCCGGCCACCGGCGGAACCAGCTTTGGGCCGCTTTCCCCCGCTTCTTGACTTGCATTCGCAACAAGCGCGCGCCGGTTGCGGGCGTTCAAGCGAACCCAAGTCAAAGTTTTGCGTAACGAATGGGGTGGTCGAGTATGGGTAAGGCAGTCTTTCCAAGGAGCTTGCGAGGGGCAAGCGGACACGAGTGGGATCCATCTCCCGAGATTTCCGGTGTGAAAGTCTCGGCAGTCGCGAGCCTGATCGCGGTTGCCTCGTTCTCCGGTGCCGAAGCCCAACAGGCGCCGCTGCCGTCCGTCACCGTCGAAGCCCCGGTGGCGCGCCCCAAGCCGGCCGCCTCGCGCCCGACCGCGGACCAGGTCCGCGCCCGCGACGCGATGCGCCGCGCCGCCCGCCAGCAACAACAGCAACAGGCCGCGGCGCCGAAGAGCAATCTGCCGCCCGACCGCAACCCCTATTCCAGCCCCGCCTCCGACTACAAGGGCGAGCGGCTGCAGGCCTCCGGCAAGTTTCCGGAGAAGCTGCTCAACACGCCGAAGACCGTCACCGTCCTGAGCAAGGAGATCCTGGCGGACAAGAACTCCACCAGCCTCAAATCCGCGGTGCTCTCCACCGCCGGCGTGACGCTCGGCACCGGCGAAGGCGGCAACGCGTTCGGCGACCGCTTCTTCATCCGCGGCTTCGACGCCCGCAACGACGTCTTCATCGACGGCGTGCGTGACGCCGGCGTCTCCGTGCGCGAGAACTTCTTCACCGAGCAGGTCGAGATCCTGCGCGGCCCGGCGTCGTCCTTCGCCGGCCGCGGCACCACCGGCGGCGCGATCAACATCGTGACCAAGCAGGCCACGACCGAGAACAGCTTCTACAACATGGACACCACGCTCGGCACCGACAGGACCAAGCGCGTGGTGATCGACGTCAACCAGAAGATCACGCCGACCTTCGCTGCCCGCGTCGGCGGCCTGTTCCAGGATGCCGGCGTGGCCGGCCGCGACTACGTCACCGACAACCGCAACGGCGGCTTCGTCGCCACCAAGTGGACGCCGCTGGACACCGTGACCCTGTCCGCCAACTACATCCACAACGAGGTGACCGGCCGTCCGGACTTCGGCGTTCCCTACTATCGGCCGAGCACGCTCACCGCCGGCGCGCCGTTCCCCGAGGTCGGCTCGCCGCGCAACGCCTGGTACGGCTTCGTCAACCGCGACTTCTCGCGTGTCGGACAGGACATCGGTACGTTCAACGCCGAGGTGAAGGTCACGCCCGACCTGACGATCTCCGACAAGATCCGGGTGTCGCGCTCGACCCTGAACTACATCGGCACGCTGCCGGAAGGCCCGACGCTCACCAACCCGCTGTCGAATTCGACGATCCGGGCCAATCCGCAGAGCCGCTTCCAGCAGACCGACGTGCTCGCCAACCAGCTCGAGGCGACCTACAAGTTCGATACCGGCAACTTCAGGCACACCGTGCTCGCGGGGCTCGAAGTCTCGCAGGAAAAGGCGCGCATCAACAGCTACACCGGGTTGACATCCGAGCAGCAGGGCCTGGCGTTCGCGGGCAGCGGCTCGCTCTCGGGCGTGAGCGTGTTCAACCCGCAGTTCACCAACCTACCGTTCGGCATTCCGTCGCTGGGACAATTCCCGACGAACGTGAAGATCGACTCGGCGAGCGTCTACGCGCTCGACAGCGTCAACTACCGCGATCTCGTCATCCTCAACGGCGGCGTGCGCTACGACAAATACGACGTCCGGGTCGACGGCTTCGGCACCGTCAACGGCGTCGCCAACACGCCGGGTTCGACGGCGGCCTCCAGCGGCATGCCGAACTTCAACGTCGGCATGACCTTGAAGCCGGTGCCCTACGCCAGCTTCTATGCGGCCTACGCCACCTCGTCGAATCCGGTCGGCGCGGAGTTCGACGGCCTCAGCCCGCAATATGGCGGCCTGTCGGCGGTCACCAATGGCGGCGCCAACCAGATCTTCGGGCCCGAGAAGAACACCTCGATCGAGATCGGCACCAAGTGGGAGCTGCTCGACGGTCGCCTGCTGGTCACCGGAGCGCTGTTCCAGACCGAGAAGGAGAACGCCCGCGAGTCACGCAACATCACCAGCGCCGCGCAGGCCACCGCGGACTGCCCGTATCCGGCAGGCACCATCGGCTCCGTGCCGTGTCTCTCGGCCGGTGCCGCCTACCGCATCCGCGGCATCGACCTGCAGGCGGGCGGCAAGCTGACCGACAAATGGAGCATCTTCGGCGGCATCGTGCTGATGCAGTCCGAGGTGACGAAGTCGAACATCCCGCCAGCCAACACCGCGCTGTTCACCAGCAATGTCGGCCTGCAGCTCGCCAACACCGCGCACCAGTCGTTCAGCCTGCTGACGAAGTACCAGATCAACGACACCTGGGAGATCGGCGGCCAGGCGGTGTACCGCTCGAAGATCTTCGGCGGCACCTGGCTGGCGGCGAACCAGGGCACGGAGCTGCCGAGCTACTGGCGCTTCGATGCGTTCGCGGAAGCCAAGCTCGACAAGAACTGGACGGCGAAGCTGTTTGTTGCCAACATCTTCGACAAGCTCTACTACGACGCTCTCTATCAGAGTGCCACCCCGTTCGTGCTCGTCGGTCCGGGACGAAGCGCGTCGATCGTCCTGTCCGGGCGGTTCTGATCGCACACCCAAGCCTGGGCATACATCAAGTGATGAGTTCATGCTGATCTGTGTCCCCGGAGTTTTGAGCAAAGACGATGTGGCGGACTTCCGCCACATCATGGACGACAGCGACTGGGAGGACGGTCGCTCGACGGCCGGCGCCCAGTCGGCCATGGTCAAGCGCAACGAGCAGTTGCCGCCCGACAGCGAGGTGGCGCGCAAGCTCGGCCACCGCATCATTTCGGCGATGACCGCCAATCCGCGCTTTCTCGCCGCCGCCATCCCGCAGCAGATCTTCCCGCCGCTGTTCAACCGCTACAGCGCGGAGTCGGGCCACCATTTCGGCATCCACGTCGACAACGCGGTCCGCGGCGACACGCTCACCGGCCTGCGCATTCGCACCGACCTTTCGGTCACGCTGTTTCTGTCCGAGCCGGAGGATTACGACGGCGGCGAGCTGGTCATCGAGGATCTGTACGGCTCGCACCAGGTCAAGCTGCCGGCCGGCGACCTCGTGCTGTATCCCGCCTCGAGCCTGCACATGGTCACCCCGGTGACGCGCGGCGTCCGCGTCGCCTCGTTCTTCTGGCTGCAGAGCATGATCCGCGATCCCCTCGCGCGCAGCATGATCTTCGATCTCGACACGACGATCCAGGGATTGTCGCAGCGGATGGGACGCGACGATCCGGAGATGGTGCGGCTGACCGGCCTCTATCACAACCTGATCCGCTACTGGGCCGAGAACTAGACGACCGTTTTCAACGTTCCAGCCCTATTGATGCAGATATGTAGACCCTCACTGTCATCGTCCGCGAACGCGGACGATCTGGTACGCCGTGACATCTCGGTTCATCATCTTCGCGGATTGCTGGATGCACTGCCTTCGCGGAGCATGACAGCGGTCGAGATGGCAAGCGATAGACCCGGCATCGACCGCTGCTTCCAAGGAAACGCGCGTCTCAATATCCGCCTTCGGTCGCCATGCTCACGTTGTTTTCGATCGTCTACGAGCCGGGTTGCACACATGCAGCCCGGCTCATTCGTTCGGACGATGACCACATCGCTGCGGAGCCGTTCTCAGCCTTCGCGATGGACCACCGTCCACCTCACAAGCGGCCGCCTGTCTCTTCCTTGAGCTGTCACACGTCCTTGACTGCCGGCAGACCGCCGCTTGCGAGCAGCACGATCTTGCTACGCCGGCAAGCGTGTGCGATTCGCGAACTTCAGCCACCGCTCGCGGCTTGACCAGATCGCGCGGGGCCCGTTTTTTCAAACAAACCTGATTCCACCGCACCCTGATTCGGATCTCGACGCTTTCGAGCCCTTTCCGGCGGCATCACGTCTCGAAGAACGCGCGTGATGCCCTCGCGCCCACCGAACGGGACCATCACGCCGGCGCCGACTAATTAGAATTGATGGAAGACCGAACGGCGGCATTTGCGTGACAGGCAGCCGCGTTGGCGGAACCGTGCACGGCTCGTCGCGCCCCAGGTCAGGACTTTCAGGGAGTTATGACGCGATGGGCAGCATCGCGAGCTGTTACGCAGATCACACGATTCGATTTTTCATCTGGCATCGCACTCACCGGAGTGACTGCCGACATTGATGTTCCCGCTTTGAGTCAACGCGCCGTCTCAAAACAGCCGGGTTACGACTAGAAGCATTACAGAGAAGATAACTACCAAGGGGTACGCAGCAACATGTTCAGGATCGTTCTTCATGTAGGAGCGGTGATCGCAGCCGTTTCGGCCGGCGCCATGGCGCATGCCGAGCAGCCGGCCACGTCGCCGAGACCTGGCCAGGCTGCCACCGCCCCGCAGAACACAACACCGAGTCCGACGACGCCGACCGGCGCGAAATCCGTTCAGGCTCCGACGACGGCGGCCGCCACGCAGGCGCCTGCCGCTGCGCCCGCCAACGCCGCCAGTGCGCCGGCTCCCGTCGCGCACGCAGCTCAAGCTCAGGGCGCGGCTCCGAAGCCGATGACCGTCGGACAGGCGCAGACAGCCCCCGCCGTTGCCCAGCCCGCGCCCACGGCAGCGGCTTCGACGACCAACGGCGTCGCGACGACGGCCGCGCCTTCGCCGGCTCCGGCCGCGACCACGCCGCAAGCTGGTGCAACGAACCAGGCACCGGCCGCCGCAACGAACGACACCCAACCGTCGACCGCGACCGAAGCCGTCACGGACACGGCAGCGGGCGACAAGGCGAAGGACCAGGCAGAGAAGCCGGCCCAGGGCGCGGCACAAGGCGGTGCGCAAGCGGCATCACACGTGCCGCATGATCTGTCGCCATGGTCGATGTTCCTGGCCGCCGACATTCTCGTGAAGTCGGTCATGATGGGGCTCGCGCTCGCCTCGCTTGCGACCTGGACCGTCTTCATCGCCAAGACCATCGAGTTCTCCATCCTGCGCCGGAAGCTGAGCGGCGCGCTGCGCAAGGTCGACGACGTACGCTGGCTGTCGGAAGCCAAGCTCGCGCTGGGATCACGCCAGAACGTGCTGACGGCTCTGATCGACGCCGCCATGCACGAGATCAGAATGTCGTCCGAACTGCCGTCTCACGGCGTCAACGAGCGCGCCGCGTCGAGCTTCTCCGAGATCGTACGTGCCGAGGGCCGGCGTTGCCGGACCGGCATGGGCCTGCTCGCCACGATCGGCTCGATCTCGCCCTTCGTCGGCCTGTTCGGCACGGTCTGGGGCATCATGAACAGCTTCATCGGCATCTCGAAGTCGCAGACCACGAACCTCGCCGTCGTCGCGCCCGGCATCGCCGAAGCGCTTCTCGCAACCGCCATCGGCCTCGTCGCCGCGATCCCGGCCGTGATCATCTACAATCACTTCACACGGGTGACGAAGGGCTACATGGAGCTCGTGAACCGGTCCTCCGGCGCCACCGCCCGGATGTTGTCGCGCGATCTGGATCGCGGCCAGAGCCACCACAGCAGCCATCACGGCGAGCGCTTCGAGCCGATCCACGTCCACTCTGCGCCTCCGATGGCGCTGGCGGCGGAGTAGCTCCATGGCCGTCTCTCTCTCGGAAGGCGATGGCGACGATGATCTCGGCGAGACGAGCGACATCAACGTCACGCCCTTCATCGACGTGATCCTGGTGCTGCTGATCATCTTCATGGTGGCGGCACCGCTGTCGACGGTCGACGTGCCGGTCGATCTCCCGACATCGACGGCCACGCCGCAGAAGAAGCCGGACAAGCCGATCTATGTCAGCATCAAGCCGGATCTGACGCTGTTCGTCGGCGAGGAGCCGGTGAAACGGGCGAGCCTGGTGAGCACGCTCGAGCACATCCCCGAGGCGGCGAAGGACAAGTTCATCTTCCTGCGCGCCGACCGGGGCGTGGCGTATGGAGAGCTGATGGACGTGATGGAGCTGCTGCGGACCGGCGGCTATCCGAAGATCAAGCTCGTGACTGTCGAAGGCGTCTCACAGGCCGCCGCCCAGGCTGCACATTGAAACCAGTGAAACGACGGAACTGAAGAATGGTCGAACACAAGTATCAGGGAGCATCGCGCCGCTTGTGGATCTCAGCCGCGATCGGCGCCCTCATGCTGCACGGTGGCGGCGCCGCGCTCGCGGTCGTCCATCTCAGCGGCAATGACGCGGACGGCGGTCTCGGCGCGGCCGGCGCCGAATTCGCGCTCGAGATCGCCTCTCCCCAGGTCGAGGACAACGATCTTCCGCCGGGTCCCGACAGCGACGCGGCCGAAGCTGCGCCGGAGCAGATGCAGCAGACCGCCGAAGTCAAGGAGTCCGACGCCGTCAAGGACAAGCCGACCGAGACAGAGGAGGAGGCCGATCGGGTCGTCACGCAGAACGATCCCAAGAAGCCGGAGAAGGAGGAACAGCAGCAGGCAACCCAGCAGGCCGAGGCGTCGGTCGCATCTGCTGCGCAGGAAGAATCGGCCCGCAAGGCGCTGGACGAGGCCGCGCCGCCGGCCGAGACGGCCAAGGCCCCCAATCCGGGAATGGGCAAGGACAAGCAGAAGCTGACCAACGATTGGGGCCGAAAGATCAGCGCCTATTTCGAGCTGCACAAGCGCTATCCGGAAGGCAAGAAGCACAATGGCACGGTCAAGGTGGCGCTGGTGCTGAGCCGGGCCGGCAAGGTGGTTTCTGCGTCCGTCATGCAGTCGTCCGGCGACTCGATGTTCGACGATGCCGCGCTGGCGATGATCCGCCGCTCCGACCCTGTGCCTGCGCCGCCGTCCGGACTGACGGACGATCAGTTCAGCTTCAGCCTCGACGTGAACTTCAACCAGAAGAAGTAGACCGTGCGTCGTTCGACGCGTGTATCTTGAAGACTTGGCAGCGTTCGCAATGGCGCGAGCGCTGCTTTTTGCGTCTGCTGGGCCTAGGTCGCGCGGACGAAGGAACGCGAGACCTTTCCGTATCCGGCCGGAATTCCCGCGAGACGACCTTTTCCAAAGTCTCCTCTCATATTCGGAGATGGGTATCCTCGCTGTCATCGTCCGAGGCGGACGATCCAGTACGCCGTGACGTTTCGGTTCGGCATCTGCCGCCACGGAAGTACTGGATGCCCCGCTTTCGCGAGGCACGACAGCGTTGGAGACTGTGGGGACTCAACCCACCACGCATGCCGATTGGATGGAAACGTTCGTCTAGTACTGTACCCGCGCGCCGACCTGCACCACGGTCGCCGACAGATTGTTTTCGCGGAAGTTGGAGCGCGTCTCCTCGCGCCGGACGCTGGCCCTGAGCTGCAGCAGGCGTGAGAACTTGTAGAGCATGCCGAGCTCGACCAGATAGCGGTTGTCGACCCGCGTCGTGCCGGTGAACGCGTCCTCGCCATAGCCGGCGAGGAACGTGCCGACGAGCCAGGGCTCGAACTGATGCTCGATGCCGACGGTGACGTCGCGCTTGAGCACGCCGGAAATGCCGGGCTCGGTGATCTCCACCACCTGCGACTTGGCCCCCAGCGCGATCGCCGTCTCCTTGGCGAACTGCCATGTCAGATTGGCGTCGGCAATGAAGCCGTTGACCGGCTTGAGCATCGGATCCTGATAGCGGCGCGTCAGATAGCCGACGGCGACGTCGCCTGTCAGCTTGTCGGCGTAGTTGAAGGTCACGCCGGCCTCGACCGCCGTCCCGGTGGAGTCGCGGCGGAAGCCTTCGGCATCGACCGCGATGTCGTGAACGCGGCGATCGACGGCGACGTCGACGAAGGGACGGATCTCCGGCGTCAGATTGTAGGTGATGCGGCTCTGCGAGCCGTATTGGACGAAGTTGCGATCGGCATTGCTGACGATCTGGCCGTCGACGAGCGGCGCGTTCTGGAACGCGACGCGGTCGATGGCGGCCTTGGTCGAGACCTCGACCTCCTCGAACCGCTTGGTGACGCCCGCCGAGCCGCCGACGGTGGAGGCGAGCGGAATCCTGGCGAACCGGCCGGCGAAGCGCGGCGTGCCGGGATCATCGGCATCGACGGCAACGTGGCCCTCGCCGTTGAGCGCAAACGTATCGGTGATGTCGTAGCGCCCATTCACCTTGGCGTCGACGGTAGGCCTGCTGAGCTGCCGGAGCTTCGCATAGTCGATGTAGCCGACGCGCACATCGGCGTTGAGCAGATGCCGCTCGAACTGAGAGCGCACGAGCAGGACCGGCGCAACGCTGACGAAGGCCGAGCCCTTGCCTTGCGGCACACGGCCGGGATTGCTGTCGAAGCCTGAGGACATTTCGAACGCAGGCTTCAGGATGAAGTTTCCCACCGTGATGCCCTTGGGCTCATAGGGGTCTTCCGCCATCATCGGCGGCTGCGGCTGCTCCTGCGGCTTCTGCCCCTTGTTCACCGGCGGCAGCCGCATCTTGGGCTTGTCCGCCAGAACGGGCGGAATCGGCTGCGCATCCTGTCGCGGAATCGGCGGCAGGTTGCGCGGCAGCACGCCACGCGTGGCCGGCGGCGGACTGACGGCGAACGCCAGCGCGTCCAGGCAGCGATTGGGCACGTTCGTGACCGACAGCCGGCCCGGCGTCGACAGGCAGCCGCCGACCAGGAGGCCGGCGGACGGTGCACCGAAAAAGCCGTTTCGAACCGGAGCCAGACGCGGCGCCGGCTCGCGGCGCGCGGCCTGCGGGAGCGCGCCCGCGCCCGCATCGATCGGAGACCGCGGCCGCGGCGGTGGAGCCTCGTCCACCTGCGTGGCCGCCTTCGGCTCCGGCTCGACCCCGCCCGGCGAAACGATCACCTGCGGAATGACCAGCGGTCCATTGCTGTTCGCCGGCCTCACCGGCTGGCGGCGGCGATTGGGTACGACCACCACCGGTCCGGCGTCGGTGGTCCCCGGATCTGCATAGGCCCTGACCTGACTCCCCGGCGTGACGGCCTGACCGTAGGACGGCGCGACTCCGAACAGCGTCACGAGCAGCACGGTGATCGCAACCGTCTCCTCCTGGCACCGTGAGACGTCGCGACCGATGCCACGTCTGGAAGCGACCGTCTCTCGTGCTGCCCGTTCCAAAGAGCCTCGTCTCCGTCGAGTTCGGCAACCCGCGAAGCGCGGCGCCCGCGGCGTGACGCATCCCGGCATCACGGCGTCGAAGGTCGGATCACTCGATGATCAGCGCGCCCTTGTTGCCCTGATGGAAGTCGTCGAAGAATTCGTAGCGTCCCGGCTTCTGCGCCTTGACCTTCACGACGCCTTCCATGTTGGGCTTGATCACCGTCTCGAACTCCAGGGGCTCGCTCTCGAACTCGACCGGCGCGCCATCCAGATTCTTGACCTTGAACACGATCGGCGTGTTGGCCGGCGCCTTCATCTCCGCCGGCTGAAACTTGTTGTCCTTGACCGATATCTCGATGGTCGTCTCAGCCGCACCTGCCGGCAGCGCGAACGCCGCGATCAACAGCACGGCGGCTCCTGCTGCCTGTACCTTCCCAAAGAGATTCATGCTGTATGTCCCTGTCCCGAATTCACCCGAATGTGCCGAACGTCTTCCAGCGCTCGCCTGTTTCGACGAGCCTTCGACACTTCATAGAACGACTATAAAGTCCCGAATGCGGCAATTTGCCGTGTCGAAATTTGACAACATCTGTGTGTGCGACAAAGCGCGCGAATTTATTAGTTGTACGGCGTCAAGTCGCCGCGCAAACGCGCGGGCTCGAGCATCGCCGATGCACAGCGCCGAATGACAACGACGAAAATCAGCGGTCACTGCGGTCGGTAGCAGCACAATCGCCTTAGTTCGCATCTGTGCTGATATGAGACACGACAGGTCATGCAGCGCCGTCGCGCGCCGCGAACCACACGAGACTCACGATCGACCGCCTACGCTGCGCACAGCACATGCATGATCCTCATGCGCCCGCTCATCGAGACGAGTGCGAGCGAGATGCACGAAGGGACACGCTCGTGCTGGTCTCACGCGGCATGGACCGCAATATGCGTGTGCGCCCATCCAGCTCGAGCCGTGCGCGGACAAGCCTTGCGCGCACTAGAAATGAAATCAGGCGCGGGCCTGCACGCACATATCGCCGGCGAGCGCACACGACCGATGCCCGCCGTCTCACCTGCCGACCCCCAGCCGCCTGTCGTGAATGCTGAGGGATCGCGGCATACGCGCAGGCTTCGCGGTGCCGGGGGCCGGATTCACGCGCAGGGGCGGCAGATCGGGTACAACGGATACGTGCTCCTCGTCCGCCATCGGCTCGGGCTCCGGGCTCTGGCGTGCGACGCTGCGCGCCACCGCAGGCGCGGCGCGCATGATGCCAGGCACGCGCTTGCGTCCCGTCACCATCGCGCGCATCAAATTCTCCCGCTGCAGCACGCTCATCCACACCGTGCCGAGCACATGCACGGCGATCAGGGCGATGATGGCATTGGACGACAGCGCATGCGCCTGCTCGATCCAGCCGACGCCGAAGAACCGGATCGAGACCTGCATGACGCCGCTGATGGTCGAGACGATCAGAAGCGCAAGCATCACGACCAGCATCGCGGCCCCTGCCGGGTTCAGGCCCAGATAGCGTCCCGTCTCTCCGCGCAACATGCCCACGATGTACTGAGGCGCCGCCCGCAGCTTGAGGCTGATCCGCGCAAACAGCGAATGACGGCTGCCGATCAGTCCCCAGATCAGCCTGAAGGCGAGAAGACCGATGACGGCATAGCCCGCCAGGCGATGCAGGCGATCGAACGTGTTGGGCGTGACGCAGGCGACGAGCACGAAGGCCGCGAGCGACCAGTGCCAGACGCGCAGCGGAAAATCCCAGACCGCTACGGTCCCCGAACCCGAGTTCGCCGGCGTCTCGGAGAAGACGCTCCGCTGTGCCTGGCCTGCGTCACGCATGACCATCAGATCACTTCGCCTTGGTGTGCTTCAGCGCGAGGTCTTCGGGGCTGTAGAACAGCTCATAGAGCTTACCGCCCTTGACGCCGTAGACCTCGTAGCAGGTGCCCTCGATCTTGGTCTGTCGAACCTCGTAGCCCGCGGCCTTCGCCTTTGCCTCGGCCTCGGCGGTGGTCTTCCACGACGCCTTGTCGAGCTTGGTGCAATCCTTGTAGCCGTCGGCGAGCGCTGCGGAGCCCGACGCCAGACCCGCCGCCAAGACCACGCCCATCAGCTTGATGACCTTCATAATCAAATCCCTCCTCGAAGACTGCGCCATCGGCGCCAACAGCGCTCGATGCGCAGGCTACAAAGGGGAGGAGATTTCAACGAAACTTGGACATCATCAGCCGCGGCGGATGGCCTCGATCACGCAGGCGCGGCTCGAAACGTTCCGCATCCGGCCGCAATGTCGCTGAGATGCGAACTCACATGCGGTCCCGTCAGGATTGAACCGTGTCGGCAGGCTGCTGATCTTTTCAGGACTCGACAACGCGCGCGGTTCCCCGCGCATTGCAACTGATATTGATTCGCAAGGATGTAGCAGCATCATCGCGAGGCGCATGCGCTTTGCTCCCGCACAAGGCGTGGCCGGCGCTGTGTGCGGGACCACACTCCTGCCCGATTGCCGCTGTGACCATGGTGAGGCGAGAAAGGAACCGACAGCTACAAGGCTGCGACCTTAAGCCTCAGAATTTTTTTTTGAGCGTCGCCATCGTTCGCACGACCGGATCGAGATCGATGGTGGATGATGACGATGCGGCTGCTTGCGCACGCATCGTCCGGCCGTCAAACGCACATCCGTGCGGACAACGGCGCAGCCATCCTGATCCTGGGCGCGGGCAATGCCCTTGCCGACACGGACTGCCGACCAGGATGGCGAGTCGCTGCAGGAAAACGACGTGTCGGATGCCTCGGCAACGACGTCCCCTTTTGCGTCGGGATCTGCCATGGACGCGCGCCAGGACGAGCGGCCATTTGCCGGGTGAGGTGCGCTTGCGCCGCCCAGTGCGGCGCATGCCTCGCGAGCCCTGGCGCGGATTTCGACATGCGTCATTCCATCGCTGCGGCAGGGGCAGGATGATGATGGATCGTCCTTGCCGCCATCGCGCGACAAGCGCCGCCCTCAGCGATGGATCCTCGAGGAGCGAGCGAGCTTGCGTCCCACGGTCGCGCGCAAGGCGACGCGCATCACGCGCCCGGCCGTCGGGAATGGAAGGCTCGTCACTTCGTTCCGGAGAAGACGCGGCTGATGAAGTCGGAGCTCTCGGGCGACTTCGTCATCTCCGGCGACGGCTCGGGCTGGGCCGGCGGCTCGGTTGGTACGGATCGGATCTGCGGTCGGCTTCGGACGGTGACGCTGCGCGTCGCGCGCGCCTCCTGCTCGCCTCCGTTCGGCTTGCTCACCGTGATCATGATCTTCTCGGAGATCACGGGCGGATCGAAGTTGAGATGCCTGGTGTCGCCCAGCACGAGCTGCAGCGTGTGCTTGCCGGGCGACAATTCGATCCGCGCCTCCGTCTCCCCCGCTGCGTAATGAACGTGTTTCTTGTCGCGCGGAATCTCCTCGCCGGCCTGCATCGTCTCGTCGACGTCGACCAGAAGATGATGATGGCCACTGCCGGCGAAATCGTCGCCCGCATGGGTAACGCCCATGTTGCGCAGTCCGAAGCGAGCGATGAAGGGCCCGGTCACCGTCTCCCCGTCCGCAGGAGAGATGAAATAGACGCGGGCATCCTTCGCAGCCTTCGTTCCCTTGGCCGGCGCCAATGACGGCGCGAGCACGAGCGATGCGGTCAGGATGAGGCAGAGTCGCGCAGACCTCGGCAGCATGCAAATCCCCTATGGTGAGAGCGCGACGCGGAAACCCAGGGTCGGATGCCGGATGCGGCCGTCATAGCGGTCGCGGCTGCCGGCCCGCGCATCGGCGGCGCCGTTCTTCCACGATCCCGAGCGGATGACACGGGCATAGCTGCCTTCCTCGAGCCAGGCCGATCCGTCCGCCGGCGCGCCCTTGTAGTTCTTGTGCCAGCTGTCGGCGACCCACTGGCCGACGCCGCCGCCCATGTCGAACAGGCCGTAAGGATTGGCCTGGACGCTGCCGATCTTCGGCGGCTGGTCGGTCTCGGCGTCGCCCGTGCCGTTGCAGCCCTTGCAACTGGCCATGCCGGGGCGCATGCGATCGCCCCACCAATAGCGGGTGCGCTGGCCGCCGCGCGCGGCATATTCCCACTCGGCCTCGGTCGGCAGCCGGAACGACTTGCCGGTCGCCTTCGACAGCCAGGCGAGATAGGCCTGCGTGTCGTCGTAGCTCAGGTTGGTGACCGGACGATCATCCGCACCGGCCGCGATGTCGGCGCAGCTTGCCGCGGCGACACACTGCTTCCACTCGCCGATCGTCACGGGATGCTTGCCGAGCGAGAACGGTCGCACGCTGACCTGATGCGCCGGCTGCTCGGACTCGTCGTCGCCGCCCATCGCAAAGCTGCCACCGGCGATCGCAACCAGCTCAGGCACGCGCAGCTTCGGCCCGGCTTCCGCCGCCGGCGCGGGCCGCGGAATGGCTGCCGCGTCGGATGATCGCGCCAGCGTCGCCTCGAGTGCCGGAGCATCCTGGCGCGGCGCGATGAAGGCGCTGGACGGCGATCGCGCGGCGTCCTGGCGCGCGCCGGCGGCTTCCAGCAGGATCCGGCGCGGCGGAGGCAGCGGCGCGGCGGACTGCGCCTCCTGCTGCGAGCTCGACGATCCGGCCGACCCAGGCGGCGCCTGAATCAGCAGCCTGATCTCGCGTAGCGGCAACAGCACGCCGCCGAGGAAGACGATGCCGAGGACCACGACGCCGAGCGCTCCGCGGATCAGCTTCTTGCGCGCACCTGCCGCCGGTGCGAACGCGGCCTTCAGCCGGCCGCCCTCACCCGCCTCCTCCTGATCACCGTCGCTGCCGTCGTCCCATCTGTCTGGAAGGGACGCCGCCGGCGCGGGTGACGGGCGCACCGGAGAGACTGGTGCAGGTTCTCGTCGAGCCGCACTCTCCGGCTCTGCGATCTCCCATTCGGCATCGAGCGACTGCTCGAGCGCGCCGCACATCATCAGCAACAGCCCGCCTTCGCTCTTGCCGGTCCAGCGCTCCTGCACCTCGGGACACTCGACCTGATCCTCGACGCGCAGGAAGCTCGGCGGACGCATCGGGCTGAGCGAGACCTGCACCGTGCGGCCGCAGCGCCGGCAGGCCACCGCGCGGGAATCCTCCGGCAGCGCATCCTCGGCGAGCTTGGGAGCCCGCAGCCATTGCAACGCTGAACTCTCGCTCATGCTGTCCTCGCTCGTGATGCCCGCCAACCCCGTCACTGACCCCAGCTGGCGAACACGTCCTTGAACACGCGGTCGCCGTCGGGTCCCTTCTCGATCGACAGCAGCGCCCGGTTGCCGCCCTCGTAGACGATCGGAATGTCGAACCACTGCTTGCCCTTGAGGAGCATCAGGTTGCGCTTGGTATCGACCTCGTTGGCCGACAGCGCGACCATGAAGTATTTCGGTGTCACCCGGGCGGTCTGGGTCACCAGCGCCGTCCCGCGCTCGGCCTCCTCGCCCTTCAGGCCGATGCCCCTCAGGCTGGTCAGGCCGCTGACCGACTGATCCGGCCAGTCGAACTTGAGCTCCATGATGTGACTCGCCGGCATCTCCATGTCGGCGTTCCGCCGCAGCGAGATCGTGGCCTTGGTGCCGTTCTCGATCTCGATCTCACCCTTGATCGCCGGCGCCGTATCGAGTCGCGGCCCCTTGGTCTGCTCGATCGACCAGGTGACCTTGCCAGGATAACGCTTGCCCTTCGGATCCTGCGGATCCTCATGATAGAGGAACGCCTGCGCCGGCGTGCTGACCGGCACGCTCATGCCGACCGTGGCATGCTCCTCGGCCGCGGCGACAACCACCGGCTTGGCCTCAACCACCGGCTTGGCCTCGGGCGTGATCCGCTCTGCACTGACCTTATGGGCGCCCGGTTCGCTCGGCAGAGCCGACGCTGCCGTCGCACCGCTCAGGGACAGCTGGATCCATTCCGACGCGCGCTCCCAGGACACCGCCGCACCGACGACTGCCAGCAATCCGGCCGCGGCAAACGCCATCACCCGCCGGCTCGGCCGACGGCGGTGTGGTGCCGCGGCGTTCTCCGTCGCCTTGAACGCCATCGCGACGAGGGAGGGATGAATCTTGATCTCGGTCGCCGGCGCTGCAGAAGTCGCAGCAGAGGCTGTAGCCGCAGCAGCGGCAGCGGGCTCAGTGGTGGCAGAAGCCGCTGCCGCAGCGGGTGTCGCAACGACGGCAGGCTTCACGGGCTCTGCCGGCGCGGCGCCCGTGGACTCCGCCTCGATCTCCGCCGTAACCACCTTTTTTTCGGCAGGGCGCTGCGGCACCGCAGCCCGATCGGCGACGATGACCGGCGCTTCAGCGACGGCGGCCGCGCTCGGCTGGGTCGGCTCGACCGTGGCTGGCTGCGCGACGGTCGGCAGCGCAGGCGGAGCCGGAGTCACAACCGGCGTCACGATGTCCGCGGCCGGATCGCGCGGCGGACGCCGGCGCAGCACGCGAATCTCCGGCGAGGGCTTGGGCGCAGCCGCGCGGCTCTCGGCACGCTGCGCTATAGCGGGCGCGCCCGGCTTGCCGGCGGCAGCCGTGACGATGTCCGTCCCCGAGCGGCGAGCCATCGAGAGATATTTCGCGACGGTGGCGATCTCCTCTTCGAGCGAGTGCGTCGTGAAGACCTGCCGTGGCTGCGGCCGCTGCTTCGGCGCGGGCGCTGCCGCGCGGGCCGGCCGCGGCAGCTCGGCGGCTGGTGCATCGGCCGGTCTGGACGTATCGGCGGGCAGCAGCGCAGCTGTGACCGAGGCTGCCTCGACGCCGGCAGGGCGCGCGCGCAGCTCGATCATGCGATCGGGAAACAGGATCGCGGCGAGATCGCGCAGCGAGGCACCCGGCATCAGCAGCCGCCGCAGCGCTGGTGGAACGCGGCGCAGCGTGTTCGTCTCGGTGCGTTTGACAACAGGATCGTTGCGGCCGGCTTCGACCAAGGCTCCGTCGTCGTGACGCTCGTCGCTGATCAGAACCTTGCGGGCCCGCAGCATCGCCGTCAGTTCGCGCAGATCGGAGCGCGAGGCGTGGTCGACGACCAGAAGATCGAAGGTGCCGATCCGGGCCGGCAGCAACTCGGCGACACGCCAGGCCGGCATCACGTGACAGGGAATCTCCTCGAGCCAGCCGTCGAGAGACCTGCGCGCAGCAAGCCGAAGTCGGCGTGCGGTCGGACCGGAGCAGGCCGACGCCATCTTCTGCATCGAGTCCCTGAACCGCTTCACCGCTTGCCTGACGGCGACGCCCGCATTCTGCGCGATGCCCAGCGACATGCGGGCGCCGATCACCGCTTCGAACAAGGCCAGCGACCGCGTCTCCAGCCGCGCGCGCTGAGCCGCGAGGTCATGCAGCAGCTGCCGCTCCTCCGGACTTTCGATCCGCATCAGCACGGCCCAATTCCAGGCCGCCACCCATTCCGCGAGCGTCGCCGCATCCTTCGCCTCGCCCGCGCCCGGCGCGGACCGCAGCCGCTGCGCCAGACTCGGCGCGCCCGCTGCAGTCACCATCCGGCAGGCGGTCCTGACGAGTTCGTAGTCCGGGCTGGCCTCGCGGATCTTCTCCATGGTCGCGAGAATGCCTGTCCACCGCGTTTCGAGCTCCTGCGGCTCCGTCTCGGCGTCACCGACCCGCGACAGCACGTTCTCCTGAACGGAGACGGCGAGTTCTCCCGCCCGGGCGAACAATTCGCCGAGGCGAGCGAGTTCGATCAGCGGTCCCGATACGCGCGTCATGACGGTCCGAATCGCCGCGCCGAACGCGGCCAGCCGCTGTGCATCGGCCAGCATCGCCCTGACGTCGCCGTCCGGCACCGACAGCTTGGAGCAGGCATCGGCCACGCTGCGGACGGCGAGCGCGGCCGTCACGATGGCGGCCTCGACGCTCTTGACGATGTGCTCGAGGTCATCGAACGCCCGCGCCGATTCCAATTGAAGCGCGGGTGCACCGATCTGCGTTGCGATCGACGTCCAGCGCGCGCGCAACGCATGCAGGTCGTGGCGCCACAGCAGGAAGCGCCCGACATATTGCCAGTCCGCCGGCTTCGACGGCGAGGCACCGTCCACCGTGATCGCTTCGACGGCGGCCTTCAGCGCGCGGCGCGAGGGCGAGAACCGCGCGAACGGCTTCTCGCCGGCCGCAAGCCGCTCGACCACGCGGATCGCGTCCTTCCTGGTGAACGCCTCGACCGGCGCCTGCACCTGGCGCCTCGCGAATTCGGCACTCCGCGACAGCTGGAACGACGCATCACGCGCCCACCCCACGACCTTGTCGAGACCCGCGGGAGCGTCGGCCTTGGCGGCGCCGAGCGGCGACAGCCGCGCGAGCCAGGTCTCCTCGGCGATGGCGCGATGGCCGGCTACCAGCGCATCGAGATCGGCCGCCAGGCGGTTGGTTGCGTCGAGCCCGAAGGTCGCGATGGCGTCGAGCGCGAGATCCTCGTCGCGGCCAGCGTCCGACGTCAGCCCTGCCTGGTGCTGCAGCTCCGCGTGCAGACGCAGGATAGCGGCGGTGTCGGGAAGCGCCGCGAGCTCCGGCAACTCGACATCGATGTGCTTGAGATCAGCGGCAAGCCGCAGCCGCGCCTCGCGTGCATTGTCGACCGCCGTCACGAGCGGGTCGGTGGCCGCGAGCAGGTGCTTCGGCCGGTCGGTGAACCAGGCATGCGCGTCCTGCTCGCCGACCAGCGCCTTGAACAAATCGAACGGCAGCTCCGGCAAGCCGCCGGCGAGCCGCAGATTGCGCCGGACGATCTCGGCGATCTCGTCGTCGAGCGATGCGATCTGCGTGCGCTTCGAGATGATGTCGCGTTCGAGCCGGCCGATCTGCCCGACCTGATCGCGCAGATTTGGCGTATCCAGGATCGATTGCAGCCGGCCCGCCAGGGCTTCGGCCTTCCTGAGCACGTCCTTGTCGGAGCCGGTCGAGCTGACGGTCAGCTCGCGAATGGCCGGCGGCAGCTTCTGATGCAGCAGCGAAAGTGCAGCCTCGTCCCTGGACACGACGAGGACGCGCGAGCCGAGCGCGAGGTGATGGCAGACGACGTTGACGAGCGCCGTGATCCGATCGTCGCGTTCGACAGACTGGACCATCAGGCCATCCGACCGCGACAGTTCGCGTACGACCTCGACATCCTCCGCGACAGCCGGCAGCGGGAAGAACAGATCGCCCTGCTCGACCGCAGCAGGCTTGGGCGCAGGCGCAAGGTCGATCGGGCCGCCGACGATGCCGGACAGGTGCCGGCGCGCATTGGCGTGGCCGCGTCCATCCGGCTGCGAGAGCAGCGCGCTCACGGCTCCCGACAGGCAGCACTCACTCTGCGGCGCATGCTCGATCGCGTTCTTGAGACGGTCGATGTCGCGCATGGCGAGGCTCTCCGGCCGCCGCCGCGCGGATATGACCCAGCGTCCCGACGTGCGCGCGGCCTCCGAGGCCTCCATGGCCGGCGCATCGTCCGAAGACGCGAGACTGCGCGACGTCTTGTAACCGGATTGCGCGCCTGCGGCGCTCAGGATCTGATCGATGCCGATCGGCGTGAACGGCGACAGCTCTGCGCGCTGCTCGAGCGCCTCGACCAGGCGATCCGGCTTGTCGCGCACGGCAAGCGCCACGTCCGGCGCCACGGCATCGAGCGCCCTCAAATTGACGGTTGCGCCGACGAAGCGCGGCCGGACCCTGACCTCGGCATCCGGACGCGCAATGATCTCGATCTCGACCGCGCGCTCGAACAGCGGCAACTCGAATTCGCGCCCGCCCTGCCGCCAAGATGACAGCGCGATGCCCCACATGACCTCGATCGCCTGATCGTCGCCGGCCGTGGCCGCCATGTCGCGCAGCCGCTGATGGATCGCCATGGTCCGGCGGCGCATGCGCTCGGTGTCGGCCCAGGCGGTCCATGGCCCGCTGATATAGCGCTCGATCCGCTGCACGAGGTCAGGACGCTGCTCCAGACGCAGCCGTCCGGTCCAGGCGCCCAGCGCCGGGGCGGGCGAAAAATCCTCGGGCCGTGCGTGGCGGGCGAAGGTGAGGCGGTTCTTCTCCATCTCATCGACCGTGACCACGATGCTCTCGTGCGGCGATGGACGACGGTCGGGCTCGGACGACGGCTCGACCCAGATCTTGAGATCGTAGTCGATGGCGGGGGGCTGTGTCGCAGCAAGCGCCTCGACGGCGAGCCACACCGGACCGTCAACATCGAAGGTATTGAGCACCACGCCCGGCAGACCCGCCAGCTCCTCCTGGTCGAGCGCGAAGCCATGATCGTCGGCGAATGGATGATCCGGCTGCCGCTCCGCCGGGGAGCCCTCGGCCCGAATGATCTCGGTCAGACTGCCGAGCACGTCCTGCAACGGCTCGACCACCGATCCCGTGCCGAGCGCTTCGCTCGTCGAGAACGCCCAGGCGTCGGTCGGCGACTGCGGCTCCAGGGCCGCCGCGCCGATAGCACCAAGCAGCCGCATGCCGTGATCGGCTGCACTGCTCTGCGCCTTGCGATCGCCCGCGCCGGCCTCGTTGGGCCGCACATTCACCAGCTGGCTCATCGCACAGATCCTTCTCTGAAGTCGGCCGCGACGTCGGCGGGAGCTCGGCGAGAGGCTGACCGACAAGGATGGCCCTGCGCGTGATCGCGGTGCGCCGGGCGATCGAAGGGTGGGTTCAGAGTGGACAAGCTTGCCTCGCTGCAACGTCGACGGAACTCCCGACTCGTTGCGGAGGGGTATGGCGAAGTGAGGTCACATCAATGACCCGACAGGTAGATGAATGTGACGATTCTCGCCCCTGTCGGGGAATCGGGAAAAAATCCCGGGTCATTCGATGAGGAAAATCGTGCCTAACAAGTTTGTTAGTCTGGGCTTTTTGTGTAGCGCGGCACGCGTGGCCGGCAACAAGCTTGGGTTGCGGACGAATACGCTGGAATGTGTCTAAGAATACTTCTAACACTCAAGAAGAAATATCCCGACGCATGCCGAACGCCCGATCTCCACGCCGCAGCGCGGCTGCGGTCCATGTTCGGCCACGAACCCGCCGCGGATGCGGCTCGCTTGCAAGGCAGGCGCCACAAGCATTGGCGCCTGCGTGCATCGCGCTACGCGCTCCCCTCCGCAAGTACCGTGATCGCATCCGACGGAAGCCGCGTGGGCAGGACGTCCGCGATGGCCCCGCAGCCGGTGCTGCTTGAAACACCCTCGAAGCTGAAGTAGCTGTTGTTGCAGCGACATCAACGTCATCCAGACGTTTCCCCGATCGATGGGGCCGGGACTGCATGGTGAGGCAACGGACGAGAGCTGCGGCCGCATGCGGTGCCGTGCTGTTCATGGTGGTTTCCCTGTCGTCGCGCGCGCAGGCGCAGTCTGACGGCGCGGCAGGCCGGGAGCCGGCGACGGTCAAGCTTTCCGCAACGCAACAGAAGCAGATCGGACTCCAGACCGCCGTCCTGGCGGCGGAATCCCATCCCGAACAGTTTCGCGCTTACGGCACGGTGCTGGACGTCGCCAGGCTGACCGACCTGACCAACAACTACGCCAATGCCCAGGCGCAGCTGCAGACGGCACAAGCGAAACTCGACGTCGCAAGACTCGCATTCGAGCGCGCCCGCGACCTCGTGCAGTCGGCGGCGATGCCGCGGAAGGATGCGGAGGCGGCGGAGGGCACGTTCCGGACCGATCAAGCCAGCCTGGCTGCCGCCGAATCGCAAGTGAAGACCCTGATGGCGACGGCGCGGCAGGAATGGGGCGCGGTCATCGGCAAGGGCATCATCGAGCGTTCGCCGCAGGTCGTGCAACTGATCGAACGCGAGCAGCTGCTGGTGCAGGTCACGCTGCCGCCCGGCGTGACTCTGGCCGGGCCGCCGCGCGGCGCGCTGGCGCAGGCGCCCACCCGCAGCGCCAACATCGATCTGCGCTATTTGTCGGCTGCGCCGCGAACCGATCCGCGCATCCAGGGCGTGAGCTATTACTTCGTCGCCGCCGGCGACAGCGGGCTGCTGCCAGGGATGAACACCACCGCCTACGTGCCCTCGGGCAAGTCGTTCGACGGCGTCTTCATCGAGGACACCGCGATCGTGCAATGGCAGGGCCGCTCGTGGGTCTATTTGCGCGCCGGTCCCGAGATCTTCAAGCGCCATCCGATCCGCACCGACCAACCGGTGTCCGACGACGACTATGTCGTGCAGGACATTCCGTCGGGCTCCGAGATCGTTCTGCGCGGCGCGCAGGTGCTGTTGTCGGAGGAGGCCAAGAGCGAGTTGCGCGGCGGCGGCGACGATGATTGACGGCGTTCGCGGCGCCGCGACCGGCCCCCAGGCGGCGCTGATCTCGTTTGCCATCCGCTTCCGCGGCATCGTGCTGGGGGTGGCCTGCACCATTCTCGGCTACGGCATCTTCTCGCTAGGCAGCGCCAATTACGCGGTGTTTCCCGAATTCGCGCCGCCGCAGGTCTCGATCCAGACCGAGGCCCCCGGGCTCAGTCCGGAACAGGTCGAGGTGCTGGTCACGCAGCCGATCGAAATCGCGATCAACGGTCTCGCCGGCGTCGAGAGCATGAGGTCGTCGTCGATCCAGGGCCTGTCCGTCATTTCGGTTATCTTCCAGCCCGGCACTGAGGTGTTCCGGGCGCGGCAATTGGTGACCGAGCGACTCGCGGTCGTCGCCGGCAGCCTGCCACAGGGCGTGCGGGCGCCATCGATGACGCCGCTGGTGCCGGCGGCCGGCACCGTGCTGGCGATCGGGCTGACCTCCGAGCAGCGCTCGCTGATGGATCTGCGCACGATCGCCGATTGGACCGTGAGCCGGCGGCTGCTGGCCGTCGCGGGCGTGGCGCAGGTCACGACCTATGGCCGGGACATCCGGTCGCTGCAGGTGCAGGTGCGATCCGACGACCTTGTCCGCTTCGGCGTCGGCATGAACGACGTCCTCGCCGCCGCGCGCAAGGCCACCGGCGTGCGCGGTGCCGGCTTCGTCGACACGGCCAATCAACGGGTCATCCTGCAGACGCAGGGCCAGTCGCTCACACCCGAGCAGCTGGCGCGCACGGTCCTGCTGCACCAGGGCGGCGCCAGCGTGGTGCTCGGCGACGTCGCGACGGTCGTGAACGCGCCGGAGCCGCCGATCGGGGGCGCGCTGATCAACGGCCGGCCCGGCATCATGATGATGATCAGCCAGCAATTCGGCGCCAACACGCGCAACGTCGCGGCGCGCGTCGAGGCCGCGCTGCGGGAGCTGCGGCCGGCGCTCGACAGCGAGAAGGTCAAGCTGCACGCCGATCTGTTTCGTCCGGCGACCTTCATCGATGCGGCGACGGAGAACGTGCTGTTCGCCCTGCTGATCGGCGGCGCCCTGGTCATCATCGTGCTGTTCCTGTTCCTCTATGACTGGCGCACTTCCGTCATCAGTTGCACCGCGATCCCGCTGTCGCTGTTATCGGCCGTGCTGGCCCTGCAATGGATGGGACAGAGCCTGGACACGATGACCCTTGGCGGTCTCGCCATCGCGATCGGCGAGGTCGTCGACGATGCCGTGATCGGCGTCGAGAACGTGGTGCGCCGGCTGCGTGAGAACCGAGGCCTGCCGTCGCCGCGCAGCGAAGCGCGCGTGGTCTACGATGCCATGCTCGAGGTGCGCAGCGCGGTCGCCTATGCGACTTTCGCCGTGCTCCTGGTGTTCGTGCCGATACTTGCGCTGCCGGGCCTCGCCGGCCGGCTGTTCGGACCGCTCGGCATCGCCTACATCCTCGCCGTGGTGGCCTCGCTGATCGTCGCGCTGACGGTCACGCCGGCGCTGTCGATGCTGCTGCTGGCCGGCCGGAAGCCGCGCGAGGAACGCGAGCCGCCGCTGGTGCGCTGGTCGCGCGGCGCCTACGAGACGCTGTTGCGGCGGCTCGGCCGCTTTCCCAAGTCGGTCATGCTGACGGCCGTGCTGGTGACCGCCGGCGGCGCAAGCCTGGTGCCGTTCTTCGGCGGCACCTTCCTGCCCGACCTGAAGGAAGGCCACCTGATCCTCCATGTCTCGACGCTGCCGGGCACCTCGCTCGACGAATCGCTGCGGCTGGGCACGCTGATCGCCGAGGCCCTGCAGGGCGTGCCGGAGGTCCGCAGCGTGGCGCAGCATGCCGGCCGCGCCGAAGCCGGCGTCGATACCGCGGGCACGCACTCGAGCGAGATCGAGGTCGACCTGAAGCCGGGGCTATCCGGCGAACAGCAGGAGCTGGCGCAGCAGCGCATCCGCGCCGCGCTCGCCAACTTCGCCGGCATCAACCTGTCGATCAAGACCTACCTGACCGAGCGCATCGAGGAGACGCTGTCCGGCTTCAACGCCGCCGTGGTCATCAACGTGTTCGGCCCCGATCTCGACGATCTCGAGCGTGCGGCGCGCGACATCGCGCGCGAGCTCGGCGAGGTCTGGGGCGCGATCGACATCCAGCAGCAGTCGCCGCCGGGCATGCCGCAGGTCAACGTGACCCTGCGCCCGACCGATCTGCAATCCTGGGGCCTGGACGCGGTCGAGGTGCTGGAATTGATCCGCACCGCCTATCAGGGCGACGTGGTCGGCCAGGCCTATGAAGGCAACGTGGTCTTCAACGTCATCGTCAAGCTCGATCCCGATGCGACGGCACGCCCGACCGAGATCGGCAACATGCCGATCCGGACGCCGGGCGGCGCCTACATCCTCCTGAAGCAGGTCGCGGATGTCTACGGCACCGCAGGACGCTACGTCGTGCTTCATCGCAATGGGCAGCGCGTGCAGACCGTGACCGCCAACGTGACCGAGCGCGATCTCGAATCCTTCGTCGCCGCGGCCAAGCGGAAGATCGCCAAGGAGGTCAAGCTGCCGCCGGGCGCCCATGTCGAGTTCACCGGCGCGGCCGAGGCGCAGGCCAAGTCGCGCCGCGACCTGCTGGTGAACTCGCTGCTGGCGACGATCGGAATCGTGCTGCTGCTGTCCTTCGTCACCGGGCACTGGCGCAACCTGGTGCTGGTGCTGATCAACCTGCCGTTCGCCTTCGTCGGCGGCGTCATCGCGGTCGCCTTGACCGGCGGCGTGCTGTCGCTGGGCTCGATGGTGGGCTTCGTGACGCTGTTCGGGATCGCGCTGCGCAACTCGATCCTGATGATCTCGCATTACGAGCATCTGGTCGTCGTCGAAGGCCGCGCCTGGACCCTGGAGACCGCGATCGCCGGCGCCGCCGACCGCCTGGTGCCGATCCTGATGACCTCGCTGGTGACCGGCCTCGGCCTGCTGCCGCTCGCGCTCGGCGCCGGCGAGCCGGGCCGCGAGATCGAGGGACCAATGGCCGTGGTTATCCTGGGCGGACTCCTGACCTCGATGGCCCTCAACCTGCTGGTGCTGCCGACGCTGGCGCTGCGCTTCGGCCGGTTCGCGCGCGGCGTGCAGGCCCGCGCAGATGTCGCGGCGAGCTGATCGCGGGCGTTAGCCGTCCGCGACGTTCGCCGCACGTGGCTGCTCGACGCTTCACCGTGCGGGCCGAATGAAGGAGATTAAATTCCGACCCGTGTTGACGAGCTTATCCACTGGTCAACTGCAGACCTTCGCGACCGAATGACCGGCGTCCGCGTTCAGCCCTGAACGGACGTGTGCTCCGCAAGTCGCAGTTCGCCCTGTTTAAGTCGGTACTTTGGTCGACGGCCAAGCGAGAGGGCGTATGGTGTAACCTTCTAATGGCCGGGCCAAAAGATTTATTGTAGGCTTAAGAAACCATGTGGGAGAAGCCGAATCCACTGTTCATTGTGGGCAGCCCGCGACCATTGCGGGTCGCGTACCTGATTGATGTCGCTAACTGCTCAGACATCTTGCTTGATTGCATCTTCGCAGAGGCCTATGGCCGTTGGGGAGGCCGCCGTACATTAATCGTTCCAACTAAGCCCGACGCCATCGACCCTCGCTATACTAAGTGGCTTGATTACCACGACCCTGACATAATCTGCAGTTTCGTTCTGCTTCAAGAGTCCTTGGTTGCCCATATCCACGAAAGATACTGTCCCACTCACCTTATTTATCACGATCCGGCCGGACTTACTGGAGGTGATGGCCTTCACTCTCGGCTAGAACTGCCCATTCAGGGCCTCCGCAGTCTCTCGATCGTGCCCGTGCTACTTACACGGAGCGTTGGTTTCGGTGGCCGGATTTCGAATCTCCGGATCATTGACAAGTTTTATGATGGAAGCGAGAGCCCGTTTATTCAGGAGAATTTCGGGTTTCTGAGCAAATCCTATCAGCCGATCGTGCCGCGATTTCATACGGATTTGTTTGGTACGCTTACGCTCATTTCCAAAGATGCGCTCGAAAACACTTTTCTGGGCAAGACGCCACGTAGCGATTACCTGACCGATGAGCGATGTATCCTAGAAGAACTCGGCAAGCCGAGCGAAATCCTTCCTCTTTCAATCGCCTCGGATCTTTTTGCCCCCTATCTCGCGACGGATTACAGTGAATGGTCGGAGGGATTCAACCTCTTCGTTGGCGATAGCCTCGATGACCGGCTCCTCTTCTGGAATCAGCATCATCGGCAGGAAGAACAGTGGATTGGTGCCATCTCGGCTCTTCGTATTCCGACGTCTCAGTTCACGGACCCAGAATTTATCGGTCTAATCAAGACCATCATCCGTCAACGCGGAAAACGGACCTCGCGAGGCGCGCCGGACGTTACGATACGATCTTGTTCGCTGTCGCAGGCGGACCTCGACCGCGTCGCGCAGTCAATGCGCTCATCGGATTTTCCGTCTGCCATATCTTGCGTGCACCACGACGATCACGCGGCTTGCATCCCGCCGTTTAATTACGAGCCTCAGTACCGGTATAGGTTATCTCATACGGAAGTACGCAGCCACGAGGTTCTTGAGTTCAGGGAAAATAATGCGTACGTGCCGCCGACTCTGCCCTGGCATATGCGGGAAGCGCCCCCTCCCGAAGGGCTACGTGCAGGGAGCTGGATGGTCAATCTAAGGATCGATCGCCTGCATGATCACTGCCGGTTCTCGAACGTCCGCCATGACTGGGACTTGCCTCGTCGTCTTCGACTGGAAACGGCGTTCAAAGTTAATTGGCAAGACGGTGGACCTGAACGTTACGAACAGCAGGTGACCCGGGTCATTCGCTCGGGACAATTGTCGCTACCTCGATCCCAGGACCAACGTTCTGTCTCGATCACAATTCCGGAAGACATCGAAGCTTTTCTGACTGCCCTTTGTGTAAGGAAGGAGTGGCTTCCCTTCCATCGGAATAGGCCGGATCAGCCGACGAAGCGAGAGCGCTATGCCTATGCGGAGCTGTCTGACAAAGGGCGTTACCTTGTCGCGATCCTCGAGCATTTTGATCAGATACCAGAGGCTTTTGATGCATTCATGAATGGGTTCTGGCGAGACATCCTGATTGGACTTGGAGCGGTGCCTGTTGAGAAGAACCCGGAGCTTCGCACCGAGTTTTTGACGACTCTGCGCAAGCGGCTAAGCCGTCGCCAGGGAGCTTTGGAATTTCGCACCGATGACGAGTTTGACCGGCTCGCTCGCGAAGCGATCCGCTTTGGGCGCAAAGTCGGGAAGATGGACCGACTTGTTGACTATACGACATTGTACGGTGATTGGGTCAAACTGGTCGAAAAGGAGCTTCAAGAGAACGGTCCTGTCTCCGAGGAAGACAAGGCGCATTATCTCGATCCGAAGCGCCTCGATCGGTCGATCCAACACCTCTGTCGGCAGAAGGTGCTTTTTCAGGGTCGCGAGTGGCAGTGCCGACAGTGCTACAACCGCAACTGGGTCGCCATTGATGGCATGCAAGGCGTCTTGGAATGCCAAGTCTGCAAACAGAAACAATCTGCGCCCGTATCAGGTGATTGGCAGTTTCGTCCCAACGGCTTCATCTTGGAGGCCTACCGCGAGCACGGGATCGAGGCGGCCATATGGACGCTATGGCAGCTCTCCGAACGTGCGCGAAGCTCGTTCTACTTTGCTCCATCCATCAAGCTTTGGGAATCGTATCCTGAGGACCAGGACGGTCCGACGGTCGAAGTCGACGCCTTGGCGGTCGTCGACGGGGACGTTTACCTCTGCGAAGCGAAGAGTTCCCCCGGCCTCGATAAATTTCAAAGAGAACAACTTGTTGCTGCCGCTCGGCGTATTCGTCCGGACGTTCTCTTGATCGCTTGCATGGAGCCATCTAGTTCGAATTTGAATGGTGTGGTTGCCGACCTACAAAGCCAGCTTGGTCCGGACATTTCTGTCGAATTGATCGAGTTTAAGCGTGGCGCCTTGGGTGATGCCACCATGCTGCCAGCGTAGGTGGAGGTCCTTGTAACGCGTTGAAAACGGGATGGGCGGGGGAAAGACCGCAATGACGGCAAAGGGGTGATTGCGTGGATCAGGCCCCATTGTTGCCTGGTCCCCATCACTTCGCGCGTGCTGTTAGCCGCCGCGACTTTAGCATGTTTTGATGTCCGTTGTTCGCCCTTCTCGGACCTTCCGGCCGCCGCCAGAGACGTCGGGCTGCTGGGCTTGAGCGGAAATGCTTCTCGAGACTCGCGCGGGCCCGGAGCCAGGCGCGCACGACCGACAAGTCAACCTCTGATGCGATGCGCCCAAAATCTGATTTGACTCACCGCCTCAAGCACATCACCCTTGTCCAGTCCTCCCACGGAAAATATTCTACTTTCGTTTTTCAGAAAGACATGATTGACTGTGCGCATCCCGTCCCGCAATGAGGGGCGCTTCGCGATCGTCACGAGACGTGGGTGCGGGATGCGGTGGGTGCATTGGATCGCAGCGCGAGCAATCGTGCGGACGAACGAGCCCGATGCGCCGGCGAAATCGTAGGGTCCTGGCCTCCCGGTGCTGAGGCCAAGCGGACGGTGACGATGATCCGTCCGTGACGGGGGCAAGACAGCCGGTCCCCGGGGAGAGGACGTATAAGCCGCCCAACCATCGCGCGGGGAATGCCGGGATGTCTCGGCTGAACCTGTGGTACCTGCCGCCTGCATTTTTTTCGCAGGCGGGCCATGGGGGCGGCCAGCTCCCGGCATTCCCTGCGCCCTCTTCGTCGATGAGGGCGAAACGACCCGCACAACTCGGACGCACGGAGCGCCGCGAGGCCGAATGACTGCGTTCCAAGAAGCACTCATCGCAGATGTCGGCGCCCGCAGCGTCGAGGCGGCGGAGAGACGATGGACGTCCCGCATGACAGCGCGCACAAACGCTGGGACTGTCGACCATTGGCCCGGTGGATTTCGGCGCCGAGTTGCCTCAGGCGTTCAGCCGGTCGATGTGGACCTTGCCGGCCTTCATCACCAGCGGAATGTGATCGCCCTGGCCGAGCAGGCACGAGACGTCGCGCAGCGGATTGCCCTCGACCACGAGCAGGTCGGCGAAGGCGCCGGGCACGATGCGGCCGAGCTTGCCCTCCATGCCCAGCACCTCGGCGCCGATCACGGTCGCGCTGGCGATGACCTCGCGGGCGCCGAGGATCTCGGCGCGGATCCGGAATTCATCGCTCTGCAGGCGCTGGGACGGCCCCAGGAGATCGCTGCCGAAGCCCATCTTGACGCCGGCGTCGCGGTAGATGCCGAGCGAGCGCAGGCCGGCATCGCGCACATCGGCGATCTTGGCGACGCTCTCCGGCGGCAGGCCATACTGCGCGCCTTCATTGGCGAGCGCCTCATAGGTGACGAGCGTCGGGATGACATAGACGCCCTTCTCGGCCATCAGGCGCGCGGTCGGAAGGTCGACCAGATTGCCGTGCTCGATGGTGCGGACACCGCAATGGACGGCGCGGGCGATGGCTTCCGCCGTGTAGGCATGCGCCAGGACGTAGGTCTGCCGCGCGCGGGCCTCGGCGACGATGGCGCGGATCTCGTCCTCCGAGTAGCCGAACGCACCGACGGGATCGGTCGGCGAGGCCACGCCGCCGGACGCCATGATCTTGATCTGGTCGGCGCCCATCTGCAGCTCCTCGCGCACCGCCTTGCGCACCGCATCGACGCCGTCCGCCACCCGGGCCAGCGCGCCGACGCGCACGCAGCACGGACAAGGGGCGTTGTCGGAGAGGAAATCCGTCCGCGCCCGCATGTCGCCATGACCGCCGGTCTGGCTGAGCGCCCGGCCGGAGACGAACAGCCGCGGGCCCTCGGTAAGGCCGGTATCGACGGCCTGCTTCAGCGGATAGCCGGCGCCGCCGGCGTCACGCACCGTCGTAAAGCCCCGCCGCAGCATGCCCTTGAGCAGCAGCGCCGAGCGCAGGGTCACCAGCACGTTCGGCATCTGCACCTGTTGCGCAAGATTGAGCTCGACCGCGATCGCATGCACGTGCAGGTCGATCAGGCCGGGCATCAGCGTCTTGCCCTTGAGATCGATGGTCTGATCGGCGCTCGCCCGCAGCGGCTGATCCGACACCTCCTTGATCAGATGGTCCTCGACCAGCACGTGCTGCCCCTCGAGCAGCTCCGGCTGCAGCGGGTCGAGCAGAGCGGCATTCTTGAACAGGATGGTCGACATCAGATGTCCTCGATCGGAGCGAAGCGTGCGTCAGCGGGCGGAGCGGGCCGACGATGACGGTGTTCTCCCCTATCCTGTCCTGCGGCCTCGAGCCAGCCCGGGACGGAATACCTGTCTTCTCAGCCGATCGACATCAGGCTGGCATTGCCGCCGGCGGCCGCGGTGTTGGTGGAGAGACTGACCTCGGTGACCAGCCGGTCGAGATCGTAGCAGCCGTCGCTGGCGCGCGGCGTGACGAGCGGGACGATCGGTCCGGGGCGCGTGGCGAGGTCGCGGCCGAGCGCGATCAATTCATCCGCCTCGCCGTCGGCAAGCACGGCCTGCAGATCGCCGAGAGCCCGCCAGCTGTCGACGATCCGCAGGCGGCCGCGCAGCCGGCTGGTGAGCGGTCCCAACACGGCACAAGCAGGGCTGGCGCGTTCGACGAACGCGTCGTTTCCGGTCATCAGAATGACGCCGATCTGGACCAGCAACGCCTGCTCGCTTCTCGCCAGTGCAGCGACGACGCCGCGCGCGGTGATGCGATAGATGTTCTGTTCACCGACGGGTCCTGGCAACTCGATCTCGAGCCCGGCCCGCACCTGGGGCCCATGCGCCTCGCACGCCAGCGCCGCCTCGGCGTGTCCGCTGGCGCGCAACCCGTCGAGATAAGAGCGCAAGACCGCGTCAGACTGCGACGCCATGAGCCGCTGGCGCGGCGGCATCGCGAACAGCCGGCGCAGATACAGCGGACCGCCGGCCTTCGGCCCGGTCCCCGACAGGCCGGAGCCGCCGAATGGCTGCACGCCGACGACCGCGCCGATCACGTTGCGGTTGACGTAGATGTTGCCGGCGGCGCTGCGGCCCGACGCCCGCGCAATTGTCTCCGTGATCCGCGAGTGGATGCCGAAGGTCAGGCCATAGCCGGTGAGGTTGATCGCGTCGATGAGGTCAGCGAGCTGCTCGCGACGGTAGCGCAGGACGTGGAGGACGGGGCCGAACACCTCGCGCTCGACATCGAAGATGCTGGCGATCTCGATGATGGTCGGCGCAACGAAAGTCCCGTGCGCCGCCTGCGGCGGCAGCGGCAGCTCGTCCACCGCATGACCGCGGGCGCGCATCGACGCGACATGAGCGGAGATGGTGTCGCGTGCCTCGTCGGAAATCACCGGCCCGACGTCGACGGACAGCAGGCTCGGATCGCCGAGCTCGAGCTCGGCCATCGCGCCGCGCAGCATCGACAGGATGCGATCGGCGACATCGTCCTGCAGGCAGAGGATGCGCAGCGCCGAGCAGCGCTGGCCGGCGGAGTCGAAGGCGGAGGTGATGACATCGGCGACGACCTGCTCGGCGAGCGCGGAGGAATCCACGACCAGCGCGTTCTGGCCGCCGGTCTCCGCGATCAGCGGCACGGGCTGTCCATGGACGGTGAGGCGCTCGGCAAGCTGTTTCTGGATCAGCCGCGCGACGTCGGTCGATCCCGTGAACATCACGGCCTGGACGCGGGCGTCAGCAACCAGCGCCGCGCCGACGCGGCCGTCGCCCGGCAGCAATTGCAGGACATCCGCTGGAACGCCGGCCTCATGGATGATGCGAACCGCTTGGGCGGCGATCAGCGGCGTCTCCTCGGCAGGTTTCGCCAGCACCGGATTGCCGGCCGCGAGCGCCGCCGCGACCTGGCCGGTGAAGATCGCGAGCGGAAAATTCCACGGGCTGATGCACACCACGGGGCCGAGCGGGTCGGGACTATCGCCCTCGGAGAGACGTTCGATCTCGCCCGCATAATAGCGCAGGAAATCGACGGCTTCGCGCACCTCGCCGACGGCGTTCGCAAAGGTCTTGCCGGCCTCGCGGACGATCAAGCCGATGAGGACGAGGCGACGCGCCTCCATCGTCTCGGCCGCGGCGCGCAGGCATGCGGCGCGCGCGCGGGGGCTGGTCGCGGCCCAGGCCGGCGCGGCGTTCGCCGCACGCGACAGGGCCGCCTCGATCTCGGCAGGCGCGGCATCCCTGACCGCGCCGACGACGTCACGGCGGTCGGCGGGATTGCGAATGCGGCGCGCGCCTTCGCTGGTGGTCGCTCCCGGCGCCGCAGCCGTCCAATCGAGGCTCGCGCTCGTGACCAGGCCTTCGCCGAGACGCGCCAGCGCGCGCTGATCGGAGAGATCGAAGCCGGCCGAGTTCGCGCGGTCCGGGCCGAACAGCTCGGGCGGGCGCCTGATCTTGTCGTGCGGCGCGCCCGGGCGTTCCGACGCGCGAACGATGGCGACGGGGTCCGCGATCAGATCGTCGACGGAGACGGCGGGATCGGCGATGCGATTGACGAAGGAGGTGTTGGCGCCGTTCTCCAGCAGCCGCCGCACCAGATAGGCCAGCAGCGTCTCGTGCGAGCCGACCGGCGCGTAGATGCGGCACGGCCGGCCGAGCCGTGCGGGTCCGACAACCTCCTCGTAGAGCGGCTCGCCCATGCCGTGCAGGCACTGGAATTCGTACTGGCCGCGCGCGTAGGTGGGGCCGGCCATCTCCACGATCGATGCCAGCGTCCGCGCATTATGCGTCGCGAACTGCGGGAACACGGCGTCGGGCGCGCCCAGGAGTTTGCGGGCGCAGGCGAGGTACGACACGTCGGTATGGTGCTTGCGCGTGAAGACCGGAAGGTCCTCCAGGCCATCGACCTGGGCGCGCTTGATCTCGCTGTCCCAATAGGCGCCCTTGACGAGGCGCACCATCAGCCGGCGCCGCGTGCGCCGCGCGAGGTCGATGAGCCAATCGACGACGAAGGCGCAGCGCTTCTGATAGGCCTGGATGACGAAGCCGATGCCGTTCCAGCCGGCGAGATCCGGATCGAGGCAGAGCGCCTCGAGCAGATCGAGGGACAGGTCGAGACGGTCGGCTTCCTCGGCGTCGATGTTGAGGCCGATGTCGTATCGCCGCGCGAGCAGCACCAGCCGCTTCAGCCGCGGCAGCAGCTCGTCCATGACGCGGTCGCGCTTGATGCTGACATAGCGCGGATGCAGCGCCGAGAGCTTGATCGAGATGCCCGGCCCTTCGTAGATGCCGGCACCGGCCGCGTGCCGCCCGATCGCATGGATCGCCGCCTCGTAGGCGGCGAAGTAGCGCGCGGCGTCTTCCGCCGTCGTCGCGGCCTCCCCGAGCATGTCATAGGAGTAGCGGAAGCCCTGCGCTTCCCATGGACGGCCGTTCGACAGCGCCGCGTCGATGGTCTGACCGGCCACGAACTGTTCGCCCATCAGGCGCATGGCGAGCGTGACGCCCTTGCGGATGATCGGCTCGCCGCCGCGGGCGATCAGCCGTGTCAGCGCCGACGCCAGGCTGTCCTCGCTGGCCGCGGCCGTCAGCGTGCCGGTGACGATGAGGCCCCAGGTCGCGGCGTTCACCAGCAGCGACGGGCTGTGCCCGATATGGGCGCGCCAATCGCCGGTTGCGATCTTGTCGCGGATCAGCGCATCCCGCGTCGCGGTGTCCGGAATCCGCAGCAGCGCCTCGGCCAGGCACATCAGGGCCACGCCCTCCTGGCTCGACAGCGAATATTCGTGGATCAGTCCCTCGACGCCGCCGGATTGCGCCTTGCCGCGCAGACGCAGGACCAGATCCCGCGCCAGACCGGCCGCTCGTGCCGACGATGCCTCCGGGAGCGCGGCGAGATCGAGCAGCGGCGCGATGCACTCCGGCTCGGCGCGGCGATAGGCCGAGGTGATCGCGGCGCGCAGCCCGCTCTGGCGCTGGACCTGGGTCGCGAACGCGGCGAACGGTCGTGGCGGCGACTGCGACATGACCCGTCTCCTCTGAAGCGATCCCCGTCACTCGCCGCGCATGCACGGGACCTGAGAGCAAGGGGCGAGCGACGGATAACGCTACCGCCCGATCAGCTGATCGGCGTAGTAGCCGATCGTCTTGCGGTAGATCACCGCCCTGTTCCACTCGCGCATCGCGTCGAAATTGGCCGAGCCCTCGTCGTAGGGCTGGCCCATCTTGAAGCCGTTGCTGTGCAGCAGGTTGGCGGTCGAGGCCAGCACGTCCGCGGTGGAGTGGCGCAGGTCGACGCGGCCGTCGCCGTCGAAATCGACGCCGTATTTGATGTAGGACGACGGCAGGAACTGGGTCTGGCCGATCTCGCCGGCGAAGGCGCCCACGAGGTCGCGCAGAGTGAGATCGCCGCGCTGCACGATCTTCAGCGCCGCCAGCAGCTCGCCCTGGAACAGCTCAGTGCGGCGGCAGTCATGCGCCAAGGTCGCAAGCGTGCGGATCACCGGCAGCTTGCCCATGTCGCCCTTGCCGAAATCGGTCTCGAGTCCCCAGATCGCGACCAGGATCTGGCGCGGCACGCCATATTGTTGCTCGATGCGCGACAGCAGCGCGGCGTGCCGCTGCAGCATGGCGCGGCCGCCATTGATGCGGCCCGCGCCGACGCGGGTCGAGACGTACTGCTCGAAGCTCTTGTTGAAGGTGTAGCGCTGGCGGCGGTCGAAGGCGAGCACGGCCGGATCGAGCGTCACGCCCGACAGCGCCTGGCTGATCGTGCCGCCCGAGACGCCGGCGCTCTGCGCCTCCGCCGAGACGCCCGCGATGAAGGTATTGAAGTCGCCGCCGCAGCGCGCGGCCAAAGCGGGAGAGGCAAAGGAGAGGATCGCGACGGCAACAAGGAAGCGGACAACGGACATGAGGAGAAAGGTCCCTGCATGAGAGCATGATGACGGCAGTCCGGCGGCGGACGCCGTCACAATGCCTGATTTGGCGGTACCAGGCCAGCCGGCGGGCGATAGCCACCGAACCGCACCCCATCGTCATCTTTTTTTGAACGGTCGGCGCGCTCGTCGCCACTCATGCAGGGCGTGCCTCGTCCGACGTCGCGCCGTTTTCGCGCGCCGATCCAAGCGCGCGTTCTGAAAACCACGAGCGTTGGCGCCACTTTTCGGGAGAGGTCCCCATGACGATGATGTTCCGGCTCGGCACACTGGCACAGCTCACCTTGGTCGCGGCCCTGATGTGTCACGGCCTGGCGCCCGCGGCCGCTCAGCCGGGCGATGTGGCGGGCGCAAAGGATTACCCCGGGATCGGCCGCTTCGCCGGCAGCGTGATCACCGGCTATGTCGCCAAGGATTTCGATGCGGTGCGGCTGCAGGCGGCGCCGTTCAAGGCGGACAAGGCGACCGACGAGCGACGCCTGGAGGGTCGCGTCGTCAGAATCGCCTATCGCACCGCGCCGGGTCCCTCGATCCTCGAAGTGTCGCGCAATTTCGAAAATCAGCTCGCCAAGGCCGGCTTCGAGAAGCTCCTCGCCTGCGACACCGACGCCTGCGGCGGCATTCCCTTCACCGAGGCGATCGACCTGCTGCCGGTTCCGCAGATGTGGGCCGATGGCTTCGACTACCGCTATTTTGCCGGCCGCAAGGAGGCCGGCGGCCGCGAGACCTTTGCCAGCGTGCTGGTCAGCCAGAACAACCAGCAGATCTACGCCCAGCTCACCGTTGCCGAGCTCGGCGCGATGGAGAACAAGATGGTGAGCGCAGCCGAGATGGCGAAGGGCCTCGGCGACAAGGGCCACATCGCGCTCTACGGCATCTATTTCGACACCGACAAGGCGACGATGAAGCCGGAGAGCCGGCCGACACTGGAGCAGATCGCGCAGTTGCTCGCCGGCCAGCCGCAGCTCAGCGTCTTCATCGTCGGCCATACCGACAACCAAGGCAGCTACGACTACAATCTCGATCTGTCACGGCGGCGCGCCGAGGCGGTCGCCGCCGAGCTTTCGCGCAGCTATCGCATCGCGCCAGCGCGGCTGCGCACCGCGGGCGTCGGCCTGCTCGCGCCGGTCGGCAGCAATGCCACCGATGCGGGCCGCGCGCTGAACCGCCGCGTCGAACTGGTGGCGCCCTGAGGCGCTGCGCCGGCGCGGCCGCTTGATCCTCGTCAACACCGTGCCATCATGACGCCCTAAGCTCCGCGGCCGAAATGGAGATCGCCATGATCGGGATTACGCTGTCGACCGACCAGATCCGCTCGGCGCCGCCGGAGGTGCGGCGTTGGATCGAGCATCAGGTGCTGTCGGGTCTCGGGCTCGGCCCGGAGGCGCCGCTGACGCCTACCCTCCCCGCCCAGAGCGCGCATCTCGTCGCCTGCAGCGTCGAGGATGCGGCCAAGGTCCTGGCGCAGATCCAGAGCGCGCTGCCCGCGGTGAACGTATTCTTCGAGTTCGGCCGGCCGGGCATCGCGATGGGCCAGCCGCCGATCATGATGTTCCGCCTGATCGACATCCTGCATCACACGCGGCTGCAGAACATCGGCCAAGTGATGGCCTCGCTGGAGATGATCAACAAGGCGCTGGTCGAGGTGAGGCACGATCCTTCGGTGCGCTTCTGCGGCTTCGACAATGAAGGCCACTGCCTGATCGCGCCGGAGACGCAACGCGCGATCGCCAGCGTCTGGCAGAGCGTGATCGCCAGGCAGCACGGGGTGGCCGAGGGCGAGGCGGCGTGAGGCCGCGGCTCCGGTTTCAATGAGGCGTCATCCGGAGCGCGCGGGGGCCCGGAATGACGGAGCGAGATGTGCCGCGGGCGCCTCGTGCGCGCGAGGTCCGCGGACAAGAGAGGGCCGCCGGGACACTCCCGCCTCCTGTCCCAAATCGGCGCGCCGCACGCGGCGCAGCCATGCCCGCCCCGAGCGGCTCCGGCCTTGAGCCGGTCGCGGACGGTGCTACGATATCGTTGTCGTTCACGATCCCTCGGGAGATCGCCGATGCAGCACAATCAACGCCAGCGCCGATTGCTCCAGATCCCTCTGTTCCGCCTGCTCGCGATCAATCTCGCGCTCGGCCTCGGCATGGCCGTGGTGCTGGTCGGCGGATTGCTGCTGCTCGATCCCTGGGGCCTGCGTCACCTGATCTTCGCCGACCACTCGCCCGTCGTCGCCATCGGTCTCTTGCTCGGCTCGTTCTTCGTCACCTTCGGCTCGACCGCGATGGGCACCGCGATCATGGCGCTCGGCCGCGGTGATGATGACGACGGCCCGCACGGCGGCACGCGGGTGCATGCGCGGGTGAAGGTGCGGAGGCGGTAGAGGCGAGCTGTTACCACGCGCTCGGTGCGCTCCCCTCCCCCTTGCGGGGAGGGGAGTCGACCGCGCCAGCGGCCGAAGCCTTGGCTCAAGCGGCAGCTCTCGCTCACCAATGCCCCCTCCGCTTGTTCCAGGCGAACAGCACATCGGCAAACCGGTCATAGCCGAACCGCGTCAGCGGCCGCACCAGGCGGTTGCCGAACAGGGTCGCCAGCCAGCCCTCGCCCGGCGTCAGCGCCCACAGCAGCAGCGCCACGTCGGCGCCGGTGATCAGCTCGCCGTCCTCGTCGGTCGCGTGCAGGCGGCGGCGGACGGCGTCGACATCGGCGCCGAATGCGGCCAGCGCGTCGGGCTGCTCGTTGATGTCCTTGAACGCGACCCGCCCCGACTTGACCAGCGCCAGCAGCTTGTTGCGCTGCCAGTCGATGCCGGCGTCACAGACCGGGCAGCGCGTGTTGTACCAGATGGTGAGTTGGGGCATCGACATGGGCTGCATTCGCGGCGGGGTGAGACGTCCACGATGAACGCACTTTCATCCGGCAAAATCGAGGTGTTTCGGGACCCCGCCGGCCGGTCCGTGATCGCTCCGGCCGCCCTGCCGATTCGGCGAAAACCATATGACGAAAAAGTCAAATTCGGGCAGCGGATAAGCATTTTCTGGCATTGACCGGACCGGTCCCGCCGCCGTAAAGCGCCATCCATGGCGAAAAAACCCGGCTCCAATCCCAAAGGCGAATTCGCCTTCTTCAACGTGACCTACGAGGACGGCTCGCAGCGCTCCAACCGGCGCGTCCCGGCCGAGCTGCTCGGCGGCCTCGACGGCGACGAGCCCGCGCGCGGCTTCATCATGGAGCAGGACCGCGAGATCGCCGAAAAATCCGGCCGCCCGCCACTTCAGATCAAGTCGCTCGAGCGCGTTGGGGCGAAGAAGAAGTAGGCCGGCCGAGCTGCCGTAGGGTGGGCAAAGCGACCGCCGCCAGGCGGCCGCGTGCCCACGATCAACTGCGTACCACGAACGACCTCATCATGGGTTACGCGTCATGGCCGGGCTTGTCCCGGCCATCCGCGTCGTTGACGTCGCAATGACGTGGATGGGCGGGCCTTCGCCGCGACGAAGCGGCTTCGGCCGCGCAGGCGGGACAAGCCCGCGCACGACGCGGAGATATCTCGACCCACATCCGACCGTCACGCCGCCTCTCGCTCCGGCTCGACGGCGGCCGGCCTCACCGCCCTGCCCTGCTCCATCGCCCTCGGTCGGTTGATCAGGCTGACCAGCGTGTAGCTGATGATCAGCAGCAGAAACCACGAGCCGAGCTTGGCCGGCGACACCATGGCCCAGCCATGGGCCTGCTGCGGATAGAGCCAGACCCGCGTGAAGGTGCCGATGTTCTCCGACAGCCAGATGAACAGCGACACCAGGACCAGCCCGAGCAGCAGCGGCATCGACCGGTGCACGCGCCAGACCTTGAAGTGAACGGTCGCCGGTGCGAACAGCAGCGCCGCCCAGCCGAACAGCACGACCCGCAGATCGATCCCGTAATGGTCGGTGAAGAAGTTGAGGTAGATGGCCGCGCTCAAGCCGATCAGCCAGCGCCGTGAGGGGTGGCCGGTGAAGCGGAAGTCGAACAGCCGCCAGACGCGGCAGAGATAGCTGCCGATGCAGGAATACATGAAGCCGGAGAACAGCGGTACGCCGCCGAGCTTGATGAGGCTTGGCTCGGGATAGATCCACGAGCCGGTCGCGGTCTTGAACAGCTCCATCGCGGTGCCGACGAGGTGATAGATCAGGATGATCTTCGCCTCCTCGAATGTCTCCAGACGCGCAGCGAGCAATGCGGCTTGGACGCCGAGCATGCAGAGGAAGAGAAAATCGTAGCGCGCGAGCGGCGCGTTCGCCGGATAGAACCGCCACGTCAGCAGCATCAGCGCCACCGCGATGCCGCCGAACAGGCAGGCCCAAGCCTGCTTCACGCCGAAGCGGAGGATTTCGTAGAGGGCTGCAGTCCAGGGCTGCTGCGCCGCCCGCGCGGCGAGACGCGCCTCGGCGGCGATGAAGGGGCGCAGCGGCGCCCAGATCGCGGCGGCGCTGTCGTGCGCTGCGGCCGATGAGAACTCGTCGTCATGCATGGGATAGGCGTCCGGTGAGGCGCCAATTCCTAGCAGCCGATCGCCCAACGCCGTCTGCGCAAAGTTCGGCCTCTTGCAGCAAGGACACGGACATTTGCGGACAAGAGGTCGTGTCGGCTAACCCGGACACCTCAGCGCCGCCCCTCGTCATTGCGAGCGAAGCAATCCAGAATCGTACGCGCAGCTCTGGATTGCTTCGCTTCGCTCGCAATGACGGACAACCGGAGCATGCAACACGAACTACGCAGGCACCGCGTCCAGCGATGATTGGATGCGCATGCTCACTCCCCTTGAGACTGCAAAAAGAGCATCAGCTCTTCGTAGCCGCCCTCTACACTCTCGTCGCCGCGGAAGCGGCTGAATTCGAGATGGCCATCTTCGAACACATCGATCTCGAGCCGCTCGCCTACCAACGTCACCGACAGGCGGATCGTATCGGGGCGCGTTCGTTCAATGAAGAAGTGAAGGCCGAGTTTGTCGAGCAGGCGCATGCTCGCGAACAGAGTCGAGGACATCGGAAGCTCTTCTTTCGTGCGCTGGAACCATGAGCAGAACAAACAAAAAGACGGGCCTTTCGGCCCGCCGTTGATGTCTCGATGGATTGCCGGGTCAAGCCCGGCAATGACGACCAATCGGTGGCCGAATTAGTTATCCAAGAAGCTCCGCAGCTTCCGCGACCGGCTCGGATGCTTCAGCTTCCGCAGCGCCTTTGCCTCGATCTGACGAATGCGCTCTCTGGTCACCGAGAACTGCTGGCCGACTTCTTCCAGCGTGTGGTCGGTGTTCATGCCGATGCCGAAGCGCATGCGCAGCACACGCTCTTCGCGCGGGGTGAGCGAGGCGAGCACGCGGGTCGTCGTCTCGCGCAGGTTGGACTGGATGGCGGCGTCGATCGGCAGGATCGCGTTCTTGTCCTCGATGAAATCGCCGAGATGAGAGTCCTCCTCGTCACCCACGGGGGTTTCGAGCGAGAGCGGCTCCTTCGCGATCTTGAGGACCTTGCGCACCTTCTCCAAGGGCATGCCGAGCTTCTCGGCGAGCTCCTCCGGGGTCGGCTCGCGGCCGATCTCGTTCAGCATCTGGCGCGAGGTGCGGACGATCTTGTTGATCGTCTCGATCATGTGCACGGGGATGCGGATGGTGCGGGCCTGGTCGGCGATCGAGCGCGTGATCGCCTGCCGGATCCACCAGGTGGCGTAGGTCGAGAACTTGTAGCCGCGGCGATACTCGAACTTGTCCACCGCCTTCATCAGGCCGATGTTGCCTTCCTGGATCAGGTCGAGGAACTGCAGGCCGCGGTTGGTGTACTTCTTGGCGATCGAGATCACGAGACGGAGGTTGGCTTCCACCATCTCCTTCTTGGCCTGACGGGCCTCGCGCTCGCCCTTCTGCACCGAGTGCACGATCTTGCGGAACTCGCCGATCTCCAGACCGGTGAGCGCGGCCATGGCCTGCACCTCCTGGCGCAGGTCCTTGATGCGGTCCTTCTCGTAATGGACGAAGTTCTTCCAGCCCTTTGCGGAGAGCTTGGAGACGCGGTTGAGCCAGCGCGGGTCGAGCTCCGAACCCTGGTAGTTGCGCAGGAAGTCCTCGCGCGCGACGCCGTGGGAGTCGGCCAAGCGCATCAGCCGGCTCTCGAACGAGACCAGCTTCTTGTTGATGTCGTAGAGCTGCTCGACCAGGGAGTCGATGCGGGCCTGGTTGAGGCGCAGCGACTTCACCTCGACGATGATCTCGTCCTTGAGCTTCTTGTACTTGCGCTCCTGCGAGGGCGACAGCGACTCGCTCTGCAGCTGGTTGGCGATGTCCTGCTCCTGCAGGCGTCGCAGCTTCTTGTACTCGGACGCGATCTTGTCGAAGGTCTCGACCACCTTCGGCTTCAGCTCGGCCTCGATGGCGGCGAGCGACATCTGGTTCTCGAACTCGTCGTCGTCCATGTCGGCTTCGGCCGCCGCCTCGCCGGGATCCTTCTCCTCGGCGGGCGCGCCGTTCGGCGCGGCGCGGAACGGCGTCGGCTGCTGCGGGGCGGCCGGCGGCGCGACCGCGGCCTGGACCTCGCCGCCCTCGGCCGCAGCGCCCTCGCCATTCACCGGCGCGGCGATCTGCGGATTCATGCCGCCCTTGGCCTCAGGGCCGGCATAGGTGGCTTCGAGATCGATGATGTCGCGAAGGAAGATCTTGCCTTCGTTGAGCTCGTCGCGCCAGATGATGATGGCCTGAAACGTCAGCGGGCTTTCGCAGAGGCCCGCGATCATCGCCTCGCGGCCGGCCTCGATGCGCTTGGCGATGGCGATTTCACCCTCGCGCGACAGCAGCTCGACGGTGCCCATCTCGCGCAGATACATGCGCACGGGATCGTCGGTGCGCTCGCCGGGCTCCGACTTCTTGACCTCGGTGACGGCCTTCTGGGTGATCTCGACAAGCTCGTTGTCGGTCTCGTCCTCGCCGTCGTCCTTCTCGTCGGACTCGTCGGCCTCCTCGGCCTCGGTCACGTTGATGCCCATGTCGGAGAGCATCGACATGATGTCTTCGATCTGTTCCGGCGAGGTAGTGTCGGAAGGCAGGACCTCGTTGAGCTGATCAAAGGTCACGAAGCCGCGCTTCTTGGCCTGCTTGATCATCTTCTTGACGGCGGCGTCCGACAGGTCGAGCAACGGCGACGGCGCATCGGCGGCGTCCTTCTCGGGAGCGTCCGCGGCCTTGTCGTCCTTTTCCTTGTCCTTCACCTGCAGCGTCTTTGCCTTCGTGGCCATTCATTGCTCCCGAAACGCGCCCGCTCCGCCCGTGGCATCGTAGCCCTTGGCATCGCGGCGCCCGCCTGCTCTACTCAAACTGTTCTCGACGCGGAAAGGGCGGCGCACTTTTAACGTCGCCACCCCCTGAAGCCCGTCGCTCGTTTCGTCCTACGCTGGTGTCGTCCCGTTTTCGGACCGGCGCGCGTTTCTTGCAAAAGCGATACCGGTTTTGCAATCGAATCCGGCGCCCGACATGCAGGCGCGGTGTCCGACAGCGAAACCAACCCATCTGCCGCAGAAAATGCCCCGGACCTCTTAAACTTCGATTAACCCTGTTTTTGCAGCCAAACCATGGATTTGGCGAGTCTTTTCGCGCGGACCTGATACCGCGCGGGCGGACCGGGCCGAAATGTGCTCAACTGGCGACAGGGCGCCGGGCGTCCCGTCTACACGTTGCGGTTGGTGCGTCCGGACAGTTCCCCGAAGCCTTCGATCAGCGCTTCGGTGCCGTCCATCTCGGCCATCCTGGCCTTCACGTCCCTCAACCAGCCCATGTTCGGCTCGCTCGGCTCCTCGCCCAGCGCCAGCTCGGCATCCTTCAATTCCCTAAGTAAGGAGTGCCATTGCCGATGCAAGGCAACCAGCTGATGCCAGGTCGCAAGAACGTCATCGCGCGCCGCGCCCGACTTGGTCGCCCACACTGCCGCCGTCGTGATCGCGCGCTCAACCCGTTGAAGAAGCTCGGAAAAGCCTGCCTTCTCCAGATCGACCCGCATCTTCTCGGCCTGCTCGTCCGGATCCGGCGAATGGTGGTGGTCGTGGGCGAAGGCGGCGATGATGGCGGCGCGGAGCTTGTGCGCCTCGGGATGGGCCAGCTCCAGCGCGGCGACCTCCTCCAGGTGGTCGTGCAGGAGCCAGGGGTGGTTGATCAGGCACTGCAGGATCAGGGCCTCCCGGCGCGAGATCGCCGAGCGCTGGCCGCGCATGATCGGGCTCATGGCGAGCTGGGGGCTCGCCGCCTGGTAGGGGCCGCGGGCCATGGCCTGGCCTGTGGATGGCGGTCCGCCGCGGCGGCCGCCTCCTGTGGATAACCGACCAGGCTGTCCGGAACCGGGACTGCGGGGAGCAAAACGCCGTCCTGATTCGGCACCGAAGCCGCGGCCAAACCCTCGGCCGCCGTCCGGGGCGAACGCCCGGTACAGCCGGTCGCCGAGATCCTGCTTGTAGTAGCGCCGTACCACCTCGTCGGTGATGCCGCCGGTGAGCTGGCCGATCCGCGCCTCCAGCGCGGCACGGCGCTCCGGGGTGTTGAAGCTGCCGCCCTCGATCTCGCGCGACCAGATCACCTCGGCGAGGGGTTTTGCGATTTTGAGCACCTCCTCGACCGCGCCGCGACCGCCGGAGCGGACGAGATCGTCGGGATCCTGTCCCTCGGGCAAGAGCGCGAAGCGCAGGCTCTTGCCAGGCTTGAGATGCGGCAAAGCAAGGTCTGCGGCACGATAGGCCGCCTTCTGGCCGGCGCGGTCGCCATCGAAGCAGAGGATCGGCTCGTCGACCATCTTCCAAATCAGCGAAAGCTGGCTCTCGGTCAGCGCGGTGCCGAGCGGCGCCACGGCGCCGGCAAAGCCGGCCGCGACCAGCGCAATGACGTCGACATAGCCCTCGACCACGATCATCGGCGCGCCGTTATGGGCGGCCTGACGGGCGCTGGCGAGATTGTAGAGGTTGTCGCCCTTGTGGAAGAGCGGCGTCTCCGGCGAGTTCAGGTATTTCGCCGGCACGTCCTTCTGCAGCGCGCGACCGCCGAAGGCGATGACGCGTCCGCGGAGATCGGTGATCGGGAACATCACGCGGTCGCGGAAGCGGTCATACGGCACGGGAATGTCGTCGCCGCCGACCAGCAATCCCGCCTCGACCATGTCGGCCACCGGCACGCCCTGGGCGCCGAGATATTCCTTCAAGCCGAACCGATCCGGCGGCGCGTAGCCAAGCCGGAATTGGAGCTGCGTCTGCGGCAGGATCGCGCGATCGGCAAGATAGCCGCGGGCGCGCGCGCCATGACGGGACGCCAGCGTGTCAGAAAAGAACTTCGCCGCCAGCTCCATCACGTCGTACAGCGTCTTGCGCTGCCGCTCCTGGCGCGCCGCGTCGGGCGTGACCGCGGGCAGCGCCAGGCCGGCGATTCCCGCGAGCCTCTCCACAGCCTCGGGGAAGCTGCAGCCCTCTGTCTCCATCACGAAGTCGAAGATGTTGCCGTGCTTGCCGGACGAGAAGTCGTGATAAAAACCCTTCTGGTCGTTGACGTAGAAGGACGGCGTCTTCTCCTGCTGGAACGGCGACAGCCCCTTCCACTCGCGCCCGGCCTTCTTGAGCTTCACGCGCTTGCCGACGACGTCCGAGACCGGAAGCCGGGCGCGCAGCTCATCGAGAAATTCCGGCGTGAAGCGGGCCATGAGCGGGCTGGTGGTCCTGTGGTGGTGGCCTAGGCATATAGGCACCCGTGTACGAAATGTGAACTTCCTCCGGCTTGTCCGGGCTATTCACAGGCACGGCCCTCTCCTCTCGTCATTCCGGGGCGCCCGCAGGGCGAGCCCGGAATCCATAACCACGACCAGTCGTGAGGCGGGACGGCCGCGCCACTGCGTGTCCTCGCACCGTTTGTGGTTATGGATTCCGGGCCCATCGCTGCGCGATGTCCCGGAATGACGGCGCGGAGAGACTTAGGGCGCCAAAAACCGTCCCGAGGCGATGCGGGCGACCTCGTCCACGGGCCAGTTGTACACGTAGGTCCAGGCCTCGCGGGCCGCGCCGTCGGCCAGCGTCACTGCGAGGCACCGGCGCAGATATTCGGTGGGCGCGGCGAAGCCCTCGCCGCAGGCCTCGTACATGTCGAACTCGCGCAGCATCGGCTCGGGCTGGCGCAGCCGGAACAGTTCGCCATGGACGAGATCGGCCGCGTCATCGGACAGGACCAGGCCGGGATAATGCTGGATGCGGTACAACCGGCCACGGCAGCTTGCCTCGGCGACAAAATCGGCATTGGCCGACAACAGCCGCGCCATCGGATGGTCGAAGCCGCGCATCAGCGTGCCGTAGACGAACAGGAGATCGGTGGTCATGGCCCGTCTATAGCGGCGATCGCCGATGATGCGAAGCGGCGGCCGGCCGCGCCTTTCTCTGCTCAGGCGGCCGCGATCTCATCGCTGACGACGTGGAATTTGGTCAGGGTCATCAGGCCGAACGAGGTCGACAGCGCGACGTCGGCGGCGTCCCGTCCGGTCGCCATCAGGATGCGACCGATGCGCGGCACGTTGTGGCGGGCATCGAACGTGTACCACCGGCCCGAGAGATAGACCTCGAACCAGCCCGAGAAATCCATCGGGACAGGGTCCGGCGGCACGCCGATGTCGCCGAGATAACCGGTGCAATAGCGAGCCGGAATGCCCGTGCAGCGGCAGAAGGTCAGCGCGAGGTGGGCGAAGTCGCGGCAGACGCCGGCGCGCTGCTGATAGACGTCGTGCGCCGACTTCATGGCGTGGGCGTGCTCATAGCCGAACGTGACGTGGCTGTGCACGAAGTCGCAGATCGCCTGCACGCGCGCCCATCCCGCCGGCGCGCTGCCGAACAACGACCAGGCGACCTCGGCCAGCTTGTCGGTCTCGCAATAGCGGCTCGGCATCAGATACAGCAGAAGCTCATCGGGCAGCTGCTCGATCGACAGTTGCTGGGCGCCGGGATCGATCGCGTCCGGCCGCCCGCTGTCGCGGACGATGGCGCTGCCGTGGAAGGTGACCCCGCCGGCCGGCGCCACCAGCCGTCCACAGAGATTGCCGAAGCTGTCGTTGTAGAATTTGATCGGCACCTTGGGCTCGGTCGTGATCGTCTCGGTGCCGACGATGTCGGGAAAGCGCGACGGATGGATCGACAGCATGATCACCATCGGCGTTGCCGCCGGAGCCGCATAGGCGATCTCAAATCCAACCTTGATCAGCATGAAGGCTCCTTCGCCCCGTTCGAGCGGCACGATGCGCCAGCCTCATCCAGCCCGGACCGTAGGCCCATTGCGAACTTCTGTCTTGTGAATGATCGCCAGAATCAGCATCGTTTGGGCGACCATCATGATGTCCGCCGGCCCAATCCTCATCCGTCTGCCCAATCCGAGATCGGTCTGCCGCTTCATGAAGCAACGGGAGGCAGCATGACCGTGTCCGGCACGAGCAACACTCATCGACTCCTCCAGCCAGACGAAGTTCCACCCGTGCTCGAGCGCAACGCCGATGGGGCGTCGGCCTTGTTCTTCACGTGCGATCACTATGGCCGCCTGCTGCCGCGCGCACTCGGCGATCTCGGCCTGCCCGAAAGCGAACTGGAGCGGCACATCGCCTGGGACATCGGTATCGCCGGCGTCGCGGAGGCCGTATCGCGGGCGCTCGATGCGCATCTGATCGCGCAGCGCTATTCGCGGCTGGTGATCGACTGCAACCGCTCGCCGAAGGCGCCGAACGCGATTCCGATGATCAGCGAGCGCACCACGATCCCCGGCAATGAGGGTCTGACGCATGAGGACGCCGAGCTCCGGCGCCGCGCGATCTTCGATCCCTATCACGACCGCATCACCGAGGTGCTCGATGCGCGCAAGGCCGCGGGGCGGCCGACCATCCTCGTCTCGCTGCACAGCTTCACGCCGGTCTATGCGGGCATCGCGCGGCCCTGGCACATTGGCACGCTGTATCAGCACGACCGTGTGCTGCCGCCGCTGCTGTTGAGGGCGTTGCGGGCCGAGCCCGATCTCGTGGTGGGCGACAATCAGCCCTATGCGGTCGGCGACGGCACCGACTACACCATCCCCGTGCATGGCGAGGCGCGCGGGCTGATCAATTCCGGCATCGAGATTCGTCAGAACGAAATCGCCGAGCCCGAGGACCAGCAGCGCTGGGCCGAGCGGCTGATCCGCATTCTCGGCGAGATCGAGGTCGAGCTGCGCAGCAAGGGTCTCGCTTAGCCCGCTACTCCGTCATGTCGGAGGCGTCGTGATGGGCGAGCAGGCCCGCGAGCCGCCACAGCGCCGTGCGCAGATCGTCATGGCTCGGCAGGCCGAGCGCGAGCCGCACCGCGTTCGGTGAATGGCCGTGCGCCACCGCAAACGCGCTCGCCGGCGTGATCGCGATGCCGGCGCGCGCGGCCGCGGCGGTCAAGGCTTCGGCGCGCCAGCCCTCCGGCAGATGCAGCCAGACATGGTAGGAGCGCGGATCGGCCTCGATGTGATGGCCGGCGAGGCACTCGGCGACGATCGCCTGCCGCACCAGCGCGTCGGCCCGCTTGCGCCTGGTGATCTCGGCCGCCGTGCCGTCGGCGAGCAGCCCCATGCCGGCGGCCAGCGCCAGCGACGTCACCGACCAGGCCCCGGTGCGCACCGTGGCGGCGAATTTTTCGCGCATGCTTCCCGGCACGTAGAGAAAACCGACCGCAATCCCCGGCGCGAGCCGCTTGGCAAGGCTGTCGACCACGACGACACGCTCCTCGGCCTGCGTCGCCAGCGAGACCTGATCGCTGAGGAAGCCGTAGACGAGGTCCTCGATGATCATCAGCTCGTGCTTGCGCACCAGACGCACGATCTCCTCGCGCCTCGCCTCGCTCATCGTCAGGCCGAGCGGATTCTGCATCACCGGCTGGATGTAGATCGCGTTGAGCGCGCTCGCGCGGTGCGCCTTGGTCAGGGCATCCGGGCGGACGCCCTCGCCGTCCATCGCGAGCGGCACCAGGGTCACGCCCAGCCGCGCCGCGATGCCCTTGATCATCGGATAGGTGACGGCCTCGACGCCGAGCCGGCCACCGACCGGCACCAGCGCCGAGATCGCCGCAGCCAGCGACTGCCGACCACTGCCGGCGAAGACGAAGTTCTCCGCGCGCGGGCGCCAGCGCTCGCTGGCGAAGAAGGCCGCGGCGGTGCGCCCGGCCTCGGCCAGCCGCCGCTGCGTGATCGGCGCCAGCACCGGCGCCAGCTTCTCCGGCCGCTGCCATGCGGCAAGCGACTTCGCGATCAGGGCCGCCTGATCCGGCAGGGTCGGGAAATTGAACTCGAGATCGATGCGGCCATCGAACGGCTCCAGCCGCAGCGAGGGTGGTACCGGTACCGCCTCTCCCGCGACGAAGGTGCCGCGCCCGACCTCGCCCACGACCAGACCCCTGCGCAATAATTCGGCATAGACGCGCGCTGCCGTGGATGCGGCAATTCCCCGTTCATAGGCGAACTGACGCTGCGGCGGCAGCCGGTCGCCGGCCTTCAGCCTGCCGTTGGCGATGTCCTCGGCAATGTCGTCCACCAGGGCCGTATACGAAGCATTCATGCTATATTGCACCGAGAGCAATGTTTCGATTGCACCGAGATATGTACTGCGCGATTGCTCTTCGAACAACGCAATTGAAGAGCGATAGGTGACTCATGGCATATTCCCTGGCGCAGCGTTGGGCAACTCCGCAGGTTGCCCACGGAAAGAGCAATTTGCTCCAGGTCCCGCAACTCTGGCTGCGGCGCCTGTTCTGGCGGTCCGAACTGGCGATGCTCGATCGCGAGCAGATGCGCGACTGCGGCCTTGATCCCGTGGTCGTGCAGGAAGAGGCCAACAAGCCGTTCTGGCGCGACTGACGCCGACATCGAGGAGGGCACCGCAATGCTCGCGCTTCCGTTCCATCAAGTCGACGTGTTCTCCAAGGTCGCCTTCAAAGGCAACCCGCTCGCCGTGATCGCCGAGGCCGACGGCCTCGACGATGCAGCGATGCAGGCGATCGCCAACTGGACCAATCTGTCCGAGACGACCTTCCTGTCACGCGCTCAGAATCCGGGCGCTGATTATCGCGTGCGCATCTTCACCCCGCAGCGCGAACTGCCTTTTGCGGGCCATCCGACGCTCGGCTCATGCCACGTATGGCTCGCGCTCGGCGGCCGGCCAAAGGGCGAGCATGTGGTGCAGGAATGCGGCGCGGGCCTCGTGCGCATCAAGCGTGACGGAGATCGCCTCGCCTTCGCCGCCCCGCCCCTCCGCCGCTCCGGCGCCGTCGATGCCGAGCTGACGAGCAGGATCGCAGCAGCGCTCGGCATCCCAACGAGCACGATGCGCGCCGTGCAGTGGATCGACAACGGCCCGGGCTGGATCGGCGTGCTGATCGACTCGCGCCGCGCGCTGCTCGACATCCGCTACAATCCGGCGTCGCTGCCGCAACAGCCGATCGGCGTTGTTGCGCCATGGGATCGGGCGCAAGATGGCACAGATGCCGACTACGAGGTCCGCGGCTTCATGTGGGGCGGCGGCGAGGACCCGGTGACGGGCAGCCTCAATGCAAGTCTGGCGCAATGGCTGATCGGAGCCGGAATTGCTCCGAAGCAATATGTCGCCTCCCAGGGCACCGTGCTCGGTCGCGCCGGCCGCGTCCATGTCGCGCAGGACGGCGACACGATCTGGATCGGCGGCGACGTCGCGCCGGTGGTGAAGGGGACGATCAGCCTGTAGCGCGCGTCAGCAGACGGCGATGCGGCCGCGGGGCCGAACGCGTGCTCACCGTGCCCGGGTCAGCGCCAGCCACACGCCGCCGCCGATCATGAAGCCGCCGGAGATGCGCGACACCAGCCGCGTCCGCCTGGCCGAGAACAGTTTTCGCGCACGGCCCGCGAGCAGCGCATAGATCGCGTCGGTGAGACCCGCGATCACCATGAAAGTGACGCCGAGCAAACCGACCTGCGGCACGTGATCCCGGCTCATGTCCATGAACTGCGGCAGGAACGCGCCGAAGAACACCATCACCTTCGGGTTTGAGAGCAGCACCAGCAGCCCCTGCAGGAAAAAGCCGCCGCGCGGCGGCGGTGGCGGCGCCTCGCCCGCAGAGATCCCCTCGATCGGCGAGCGGATGAGCTGAATTCCGAGCCACACCAGATAGGCCGCACCGACCAGCCGCACCCATTCGAACCAATAGCCCATCGTGGCCATCAGCGACGTCAGGCCGACGGCGACGATGCCGATCGCGATCGCCAGCCCGGTCTGCACGCCGGCGATATTGATGAGCGCGGCGCGGGTCCCGTGGCGCAGACCGTTGGCGATCAGCAGCGTCACGACGGGACCCGGCAGCAGCGCCAGCCCGATACAGGCGGCGACGAAGGCGAGATAGACTTGCAGGGACATGAGGCGCCTCGATGCGAATGAGGCGCTCACTAATGCACGACATGTCTGCAGAGGAAAGCCCGCTTGTCCTCGCGCGATCCACAGCGCAGCGTTCTTGACACGCAACCATTTGGTTGCCTATTCTTTCTCACATGGATGATGTCTTCAAGGCGCTTGCGGACGGCTCACGACGCGCCCTGCTCGACAGGCTCCACGCGCGGAACGGGCAAACCCTGACCGAACTCTGCGACGGCCTCGCGATGACGCGACAGGCCGTGACCAAGCACCTTGCCATTCTGGAAGCGGCCAATCTGGTCGCGACGATCCGGCATGGCCGCGAGAAGCTGCACTATCTCAATCCGGTGCCGATCCATCACATCGGGGAGCGCTGGATCAGGAAATTCGAGCGCGGCAAGCTCGCCGCGCTCAGCGAGTTGAAGCGGCAATTGGAGGAGCGCGATGAGTAAGCCCGAATTCGTCTACGTCACGTATATCGCGACGACGCCCGAGAAATTGTGGGAAGCGCTGACATCAAACGAATTCGCAAAGCGCTACTGGTTCGGCACCGAACTGCATTCCGACTGGCGCGTCGGCTCGCCGTTCACGCTGGTGACCGACGGGATGGCGACGGATGTCGGCCAGATTCTGGAGTTCGATCCGCCACGCCGGCTCTCCTACACCTTCCAGCACGTCCTGAAAGACGAGTTTCGCAACGAGCAGCCGACCAAGGTCGTGTTCGCGATCGAACAGCACGGCAACTCCGTCAAGCTGACCCTGACGCATGAAGGCTTCGAAGGGGCACGGAGATTGCTCGATGCGGTTTCCAACGGCTGGCCCGCGATCATGTCCGGCCTAAAAAGTCTGCTTGAGACCGGAACGGCGCTGGTGATCCCGATGTCAGCGCTCGGCAAGGGAGTCTGAGCGATGGATCTTGCAAAGTTCAAGCCCGCCACCGTCTACACGATCTACATCGCCGCCAGCCCTGAGAAGGTGTGGCAGGCGCTGACCTCCGCCGAGTTCAGCCGGCAATATTTCTTCGGCTTCGCCGTGGAAGCCGAACTGAGGGCGGGCGGCGCCTTCATCGTGCGCGCGCCGGACGGCTCCGAACACATCAGCGGCCAGGTGATCGTCTGCGAGCCGCCGCACCGGCTGACCGTCACCTGGGACGTCAACTGGCCCGGCCTCGTCGAGGCACTGGGCCGCACGCTCGTGACCTATGAGATCGAACCGGCCGGCGACGCCGTCCGTCTCACGATGACTGAAGCGCATGAGCGGCCGCTCTCCGACGACATCCTGTCTGGCGGACGCCAGGGCTGGCCGGCCATCCTGTCGAGCCTCAAGAGCGTGCTCGAGACGGGCAAGCCGCTCGCGGTGAAGATGACGCCGCCGACGCGCATGCTGGCGGCCCTGAAGGCGATGGGGATTGCAGTACCTTAAACGACAAGGCCTGCTACGACACCGCGGCGATCTGTGGGATGCTGGCGAGGACGGCGCCGACCTGGACCGCATTGCTCAGCATGCCACCCCAATGTAACCAACGCAGCCGACGCAGGGCCGTCGCATCGCCAGAATCCCTGTCGCGGATACGCGCGTCCATCTGCCGCAGAAACCAGCGGCGCGAGAGCAGCGCGAACGCCGCGATCAGCCCAATGCCCAGCCCCAGAACGGGGCGGCCGTCGGCCAGCACGGCGAGCGCGCCGATGCCGCCAGCGATCGAAAGCGCCACGAAGTAGGAGTCGAACATGCCGCGCAGGAGCCGGGTGACCGGCACGATGTCGAGCCGCACCAGCAGAAAGGCCGGCGCGGCCAGCAGCAGATAGAACATCGGCAGCAACAAGACGATCGTGGCAAACAACGCGATGTTGTCCGGCATCATCCTCCTCCGACATTGGGGCCGGCCGGACCACCGGCGAGCCGCGTTTCGAAACGAGCCCGTTCGACGGCGTCCATGCGCCATCGAACCTACGTCGCGGCTCGCCCTTGCCTTATGCCGGAGCTACGATCCGGCGGTACAGATGCCAGGTCGCATGGCCCAGCACCGGCACAGTGACCAGCAGCCCGAGGAAGTACGGTAATGCCGAAATGATCAGCAGCACGGTGATGACGGCGGCCCAGCCGATCATCGGGCCGGGACTCGTCACGACCGCGCGCACGCTGGTGATCATCGCCGTCACGAAATCGACGTCGCGCTCCAGCAGCAGCGGAAACGACACGACCGTGAGCGAGAACAGCACCAGCGATAGAGCGGCGCCGTCGAGATTGCCGATCGCGAGGAAGAGCAGACCCTCGTTGGTCGTCAGCACCACGGTCATGAACTCCTTGATGCTGGAGAACGAGGCATTGAGCCCGAGCAGCAGCGCGATCAGGAGGCGCACCTGGTACATCCAGATGATGAAGAAAAATAGCGTCACGAACGCCATCCAGCCGATCTCGCCGCGCGAAGTGATCGTGCGCCAGATCCCGCCATAGGAAATCGGCTGGCCGAGTTCGCGGCGGCGGCTGACCTCGTAGAGACCGATCGCGACGAACGGGCCGATCAGCGCAAACCCTGCGGCCAGCGGATAGGCCAAGTAGACCATCCCGAAGGCGGTGACGCACAGCACGATGCTGATGCCGCCGAGTACATAGATCAGCCCGAAAGCAAGGCCGAACATGGGCTGAGCCTGAAAATCGCGGAGGCCTTGCGTCAAGGCTTCGGCAATATCGGCCGTGGTGATGCGGCGCACCACGGGATCGGATCGTCCCGAGACGGATGCGGTCATCGGCGGTCCCTCCTGAATGTTGTTGTTGCCGTGATGCTAACAGCGGGAGGGCGGGGATTTCAATTTCAACTTGTGGGCAGAGGGGCGGAGCGATCACATATGACGATGCAGTTTTGCACTCGTCTGTCGCCATCCGTCGTGCCGCGCGGGACTGCCAGCGAGGCGAGGGAGCCAGGCGCACCATTGGGCACCCACGAACGGGAGCCCCCTACCCCCGCGCCCGCAACTCCCGCCTCAGCACCTTGCCGGTCGCCGTCATCGGCAGGGTGTCGGTGAATTCAACGTGGCGGGGGTATTCGTGCGCGGCGAGCTTCACTTTGATGAAGTCCTGGATCTCCCGCGACAGCGTGTCATTCGCAACGAAGCCGGGGCGCAGCACGATCCACGCCTTGATGGCCTCGGTGCGCACAGGGTCGGGAATGCCGACGACGGCCGCCAGCGCGACTGCCGGATGCTTGAGCAGCGTGTCCTCGATCTCCGCCGGGCCGATGCGATAGCCGGCCGACGTGATGACATCGTCCTCGCGGCTCGCATACCAGAAATAGCCGTCGTCATCCTGGGTGCCGAGATCACCGGTCAGCAGCACGTCACCCGCGAACTTCTTCCGCGTCGCCTCCGGATTGCGCCAATATTCGATCATGGTGCAGGGATTGGGCTGACGCACGCCGATGATGCCCCTCTCGCCGCGCGGCAGCTCCTCGCCCTTGGCGTTGACGATCAGCACCTCGAAGCCCGGCGTCGCCTTGCCCATCGAGCCCGGCCGGATCGGAAACAGCCTCGCATTGTTGCCGACGACGAGATTGCATTCGGTCTGGCCGTAGATCTCGTGCGCATCGATGCCGAAGGTCGCGCGCACCCAGTCGAGCAGCTCGGCGCCGAGCGACTCGCCGCCAGTGAGGATGCTGCGCAGCTTGACGCCCTCGTGCTTGACATTGGCCTGGCGCATCAACTTCAGCGCGGTCGGAGGCAAGAACACGTTGCGGACGGCGTAGTCCGCCATCAGTTGCATTGCGGCCTGCGGCTCGAATTTCCTGGCGCGATAACCAATCACCGGGATCGCGTGATACCATGCGGGAAACAGCACATCGAACAGGCCACCGATCCATGCCCAATCCGCCGGCGTCCACATGACGTCGCCGGGCTTCGGCAGGAAGCCGTGCACCATCTCGACATTGGGCAGGTGGCCGAGCAGTACGCGATGGGCGTGCAGCGCGCCCTTGGGATTTCCGGTCGTACCCGAGGTGTAGATGATGATGGCAGGGTCGTCGCTCGACGTGGCGACGGTCGGGAATTGATCCGAGGCGCGCTCCAGCGTCGGCCAGAAGGCTCGGGCGCCGAGGCCGTCGCCCTCAGTGACATAGATCGTCTTGAGCTCCGGCAGGTGGTCGCGAATGCGCGCAAGCTTCGCAAGGCCCGTGGCGTCGGTGACGACGACCTTGGCGCCGGAATTCTGCAGCCGGAATTGCAGCGCGTCCTCGCCGAACAGCGTGAACAGCGGCACCGAGACGAGACCGGCGCGGAACGCCGCCAGATGGACGATCGGCAGCTCCAGCGACTGCGACAGGAACACCGCGACGCGGTCGCCCTGCGCGAGACCATCGGCCTTCAATACGTTGGCGAAGCGGCAGGAGGAGTCGCGCAGCGCATCGAATGAGACACGCCGCGCGGCGCCGTCCTCCTCGACGACGATCAGCGCCAGGCGCCCCGAGCCGTCGGCGTGGCGATCGCAGGTCGCGACCGCGATGTTGAACTGCGCCGGGATGTCCCACCGGAAGTCGCGAGTGAGCTGGTCGTAGTCGGACGTTTCCTTGAGCATTGTTCTCTCCGTCATGGCCGGCGAAGACCCGCCTGCGGGGCCGAAGCCCCCGGCGCGGCGAAGGCCCGGCCATCCACGTCATTCTTCTTGATGACAGTCTTAAAGACGTGGATGCCCGGGACAAGCCCGGGCACGACGATGTGGGGCGGCTCGTCGCGTCGCGCGGCCTAGCCCGACAGCGCCGCCTTCACCAGCGCGCTCGCCTTGGCAAAATCCATCTGGCCGGTGTATTTGGCCTTCAGCGCGGCGATCACCTTGCCCATGTCCTTCATGCCGGCGGCGCCGGTCTCCGCGACGGCGGCGGAGATGGCCGACTTCACCTCGTCGTCGCTCATCTGCTTCGGCAGATAGGCCGAGATGACCGCGATCTCCTCGCGCTCGCCCGCGGCGAGCTCGGCGCGGCCGCCCTTCTCATACAGCTCGACCGACTCCTGACGCTGCTTGATCATCTTCTGCAGCACGGCGAGCACGTCGGCGTCGGTCAAGGGCGGCTTGCCTTCGCCGCGCGCGGCGATGTCGGCGTTCTTCAAGGTCGAGTTCACCATGCGAAGGGTGGACAGCTTGCGCTCGTCCTTGGCCTTCATCGCCTCCTTGACCGCGTTGTTGATGTCGTCGCGCAGCATGCTCTCGCCCTCTCAAAATCCATTGGCGCTGGTCTAGGCGGTTCGCCCACCCGAAACAACACGGTTCCGCATTCGTTCCGGTCGGATGCCTCGAAACTCCGGCCGAATTGACCGAAATCGCATGTGAATCGGCCGCTTCCCGCTTTGACGCCGCGCGCCCGGGGCACTATGTAGGGGCCTCATGACACACATCGATACTGACGCCGCCTGGCCGGACCATAAACCGACCGCGCTCCTCGTGCTCGCCGACGGCACGGTGCTGGAAGGCTACGGCCTCGGCGCCGAAGGCCACGCCGTGGGCGAGGTCTGCTTCAACACTGCGATGACCGGCTATGAGGAGATCCTGACGGATCCGTCCTATGCCGGCCAGCTCATCACCTTCACCTTCCCGCATATCGGCAATGTCGGCACCAACGACGAGGATATCGAGACGGTGAACATGGCGGCGACGCCGGGCGCGCGCGGGGTGATCCTGCGCACCGCGATCACCGATCCGTCGAACTACCGCGCCACCCGCCATCTCGACCAGTGGCTGCGTGCCCGCGGGATCATCGGGCTGTCCGGCATCGACACCCGGGCGCTGACCGCGCTGATCCGCTCCAAGGGCATGCCGAATGCCGTGATCGCGCATGCCAAGGACGGCAATTTCGACCTCGACGCCCTGAAGAAGGAAGCGCGGGAGTGGCCGGGCCTCGAGGGCATGGACCTCGTGCCGATGGTCACCTCGGCGCAGCGCTTCACCTGGGACGAGACCCCCTGGGTGTGGAACGAGGGCTTCGGCCAGCAGACCCATCCGGAGTTCAACGTCGTCGCGATCGACTACGGCATCAAGCGCAACATCCTGCGCCTGCTCGCCGGCGTCGGCTGCAAGATCACGGTGGTGCCGGCAACGACCTCGGCCGAGGACATCATGGCGCTGAAGCCGGATGGCGTGTTCCTGTCCAACGGCCCCGGCGATCCCGCCGCGACCGGCAAATATGCAGTCCCGGTCATCCAGCAGGTGATTTCGTCGGGCACGCCGACCTTCGGCATCTGCCTCGGCCATCAGATGCTCGGGCTTGCGGTCGGCGCCAAGACCAAGAAGATGCATCAGGGCCATCACGGCGCCAATCATCCGGTCAAGGACGAGACCACCGGCAAGGTCGAGATCACCTCGATGAACCATGGCTTCGCGGTCGACCAGGATACGTTGCCGTCGGGCGCGACGCAGACCCACATCTCGCTGTTCGACGGCTCGAATTGCGGCATCCAGCTCGAGGGCAAACCGGTGTTCTCGGTGCAGTACCACCCGGAAGCCTCGCCCGGCCCGCGCGACTCGCATTACCTCTTTCAGCGCTTCGCCGAGCTGATGCGCGAGAAGAAGCGTAGCGCGGCCTGAGGTCGGCAGCTGGACACGATTCGAAATGCCCGGGCTGGTCCCGGGCATTTTTCTGTCCGCAATCTTGTGATCGCCGGCATCTGCTTTGTCCTCGATCTTTTCGCACTGCATTCATATGATGATCATCATACATTGGAGATCGACGATATGAGCGAGACGGATTCGCGCGCTGAATTCGGCGTGGTGCCCCTGGCGGTACTGGCCTCGATGCCCGGGCTCGATTTCGTGCGGGGCATCTTCGCCGGGACCTTGCCGCAGCCGCCGATCATGCAGACCGTCGTGCCGTTCGATTGCAGCGCCGAGCCCGGCCAGGTCGTCATGCACAGCGTGCCGGCCTTGCGGCATTATAATCCGATCGGTTCGGTGCATGGCGGCTACGCCGCGATCCTGCTGGATTCCGCGATGGGGCTCGCCGTCCACACGATGTGTCCGCAGGGCAGCGGGTACACCACGCTGGAATTCAAGGTCTCCTTCATCAAGGCAATGACCGAGACCACCGGCACCGTGAGAACGGAGGGCAGGACGCTATCGTTCGGACGCCGCGCCGCGACCGCCGAGGCACGCATCGCCGATTCGCAAGGGCGCCTGCTGGCGCACGCCACCACGACTTGCCTGGTGTTCGAGCTGCCCAAGGCGTGAGCCTGGAACGGCGGCCGCGCAGGCCGGTTGATAGGGCGAGGCCCCATCCTTTGTTCCGAGGTCGCCATGCCTGCCGCCCCCTCGCCCCCCGTCAAGTCGATCGAACCGCTCAGCATCGTGTTCGCGGATGACGGCCTGGTGCCCAATAATCCGCTGCCGTTCCTGGTCTACAAGGCCGTCATCGATCTGGACGGCGCCGATCCGGCGGCCGACATCGAGGGCGTGTTCGCCGCCAATGGCTGGGGCGACATGTGGCGCAACGGCGTCTACGACTATCTGCACTATCATGCGACCGTGCATGAGGCGCTGGGTGTCGCCGGCGGAACGGCGCGGGTCCGCTTCGGCGGCGATCAGGGCCGGGAGCTGGAGCTCAGGCCGGGTGACGTGGCCATCCTGCCGGCCGGCACTGGACATCAATGCATCGCTGCCAGCAGCGATTTCTGCATCGTCGGTGCCTATCCGCCCGGACCGAAGATGCAGATCACGCGGCCGACGCCGGAGAACCACGCCCGCGCATCGAAAACCATTCCGGAGGTGCCGTTGCCCGCGACCGATCCTGTGCTCGGCGCGGGCGGCCCGCTCACCCGCCTGTGGCACCAGGCGCGCTGATCAGGCGCAATACAGCCGATACAGCGTCTGCAGGATCTCGCGGACCTCCCGGCTCGCCAGCCGATAGTAGATGGTCTGGCCATCGCGCCGGGTGGCGACGAGATCGAGCGCGCGCATCTTCGCGAGATGTTGCGACAGCGCCGCCTGTCGCAACCCGACCTGCTCGGCGAGATCGCCGACCGCGCGCTCGCCGTCGATGAGGTTGCAGAGCACCATGAGGCGCTTCGAATTCGCCATGGCAGCGAGCAGGCCCGCCGCCTCCTCCGCCTTGTCGTCGAGCGCCGCCACCATGGCCTCACGGGTTTTGCGCCTGGCCTGTGTTGTCATGATTGTTACTTCTTCATTTTCGTATATATGCAATAATGCACATGATAGCCGATTGCAACATCCCCCCCGACGAGGGAATCAAGGACGATATGATCACGGAGTATACAGCGGTCACGGCGCTCGCAGGCGGCGCCCTCATCGGCGCTGCAGCCGTCATGCTGATGGGCCTGACCGGCCGTATTGCCGGCGTCAGCGGCATTGCCGCGCGACTGTTGCCGCCCTGGGACGGCGCGCTCGCTGGCCGGCTCGCCTTCATCAGCGGGCTGGTCGCGGCCGCCCTTGCCGTCCGCATCGTCAGCGGGAGCCTGCCGCCGCTGAAGCTGGAGGTCGGTCCGATCGATATGGCTGCAGCCGGGCTGCTGGTCGGCTTCGGGGCGGTCTGGGGCAACGGCTGCACCTCGGGTCATGGCGTCTGCGGCATCGCCAGCCTGTCGCCGCGCTCGATCGTCGCCACGCTGGTGTTCATGGCCACCGCGGTCGTGACCACCTTCCTCGTTCGCCACGTGCTGTGAGGCACCATGATCATTTTCGTCCAGTTCACCGTCGGCCTCATCTTCGGACTCGGGCTGCTGCTCTCGGGCATGTCCAATCCAGAGAAGGTGCTCAACTTCCTCGATTTCGCGGCGATCCGCTTCGGCGGCTGGGATCCGAGCCTGATCCTCGTGATGGCTGGAGCGGTGGGGGTCACCTTCGCCGGCTTCCGACTGGTTTTCCGGCGCCGGCGTCCCGTCCTCGGTGACCAATTCCACCTGCCATCCTTTCAGACGCTGGATTGGCGGATCGCGACCGGCCCTGCGATCTTCGGCATCGGCTGGGGCCTCGCCGGCATCTGCCCGGGCCCGGCCTTCGTGGCGCTCGGCTACGGCTCGCCTGCCATCGTCCTGTTCGTCACGGCCATGATGATCGGAATGGCCGCAGCCCGCATGCTCTCGAGCCGCCGGCCCTCGCTCGCCACGGTCGCTTCAGAATGAGGGAGGCTTGAATGTCCGGCATTCCTCATCCGGTCGACCTGTCAGTGAAACCCGAGGTCACACCGTTATTCGATCGCGCCACCAACACCGTCAGCTATGTGGTCAAGGACCCAGGCTCGCGGGCCTGCGCGGTGATCGATTCGGTCATGGACATCGACTATGCATCGGGGCGCATCGCACCGCATTCGGCCGACGAGATCATTCCCCTGATCGAGGATCGCGGCTGGCAACTGGACTGGCTGATCGAGACCCATGTCCATGCCGATCATCTGTCGGCAGCGCCCTACATCCAGTCAAGGCTGGGCGGCAGGATCGGCATCGGCGCCAACATCAGGATGGTGCAGGAGACGTTCGGCAAGATCTTCAACGAAGGCACCGAGTTTCAGCGCGACGGCAGCCAGTTCGACCGCCTGTTCCATGATGGCGACACCTACCGGATCGGCACAATCACCGCCTTCGCCATGCATACGCCGGGGCACACGCCGGCCTGCATGACTCATGTGATCGGAGACGCCGCCTTCGTCGGCGACACGCTATTCATGCCGGACGGCGGCTCGGCACGCGCCGACTTTCCTGGCGGCGATGCCCGCACGCTGTATCGCTCGATCCGCCGGGTGCTGGAGTTGCCTGACGCGACGCGGCTGTTCATGTGCCACGACTACGGTCCAAACGGCCGCGACATCCGCTGGGAAACGACGGTGGCCGAGCAGCGCGCGCACAACATCCACGTCCGCGACGGCATCACCGAGGATCAGTTCGTCGCCGCCCGCGAGGCGCGCGACCGCACCTTGGACATGCCCAAGCTGATCATCCCCTCCCTGCAGGTGAACATGAAGGCGGGACGGCTGCCGACGCCCGATCAGGACGGCCGGCGCTTCCTGAAAGTCCCGCTCAACGCACTCTAGGACACCCCTCGCCCCACCGAGCACGCGGCAGACGTCGCGGCTCGGCTTTCCCATTTGGCAACGGCCGGGCACCGGCGCGGCACGCCAGTCCGGAGCATCGCAGGATGACCTTGTCCGCTGCCCAGCTTGCGCTCGGCTCGCTGTCCGGCTCTTTCGTCGGATTCACGCTCGGCCTGATCGGCGGGGGCGGATCGGTGCTGGCCGTGCCGCTCATGGTGTATCTGGTAGGCGTCGGCAATCCCCACGTCGCGATAGGCACGAGCGCGGTCGCCGTGGCGATCAACGCGGCGGCCAATCTCGCCAATCATGCCCGCTCCGGGAACGTCAAATGGCCTTGCGCGCTGGTGTTTGCTGCAACGGGCGTGGTCGGCGCCTTCGCTGGCTCGACGCTCGGCAAGATGGTCGACGGTCAGAAGCTGCTGCTGCTGTTCGCCCTGGTCATGATCGTGATCGGCCTCTTGATGCTGCGCAGGCGCGGCACGAACAGCCAGCTGGACGTCAAGCTTTCGCGCGACAATCTGCTGCCGCTCTTGGCATTCGGTTTCGGCACGGGAACGCTGTCCGGCTTCTTCGGCATCGGCGGCGGCTTCCTGATCGTTCCGGCTCTGATGTTTGCGACGGGCATGCCGATCCTCTACGCGATCGGCTCCTCGCTCGTGTCCGTCACGGCGTTCGGACTGACGACCGCAGCAAACTACGCGCTGTCGGGACTGGTCGACTGGGCGCTGGCGGCGACCTTTCTCGTCGCTGGCATCGCCGGTGGCCTGGTCGGTGCGAAGCTGGCGGCTCGCCTGTCCGGTACGCGCGGCACCCTGAACAAGGTGTTTGCCACGGTGGTATTCGTGGTGGCGGCTTACATGATCTATCGGAGCTGGTCGGCACTCGGCCACTCCGCATAGCCTGGCATGGTATGAGCCGGAGGCCGGCATCGAGGCCGGACCGGCGCGCCACGTCCTCGCAGCGCGCCCGGACCTCAACTCGACGCTGGCCCGCCTACGCCGCGTTGCTGCCTTCCTGGCGGCTGGCTTCGAACAAGAACCAGGTGCGGCGCTCGGTCTCGTCGATGAAGGTCTCCAGCAATCCCGCCGTGGCCGGATCGTCATTGTGGTCGCACAGCTCGTGCGCTTTCCGCATCGCAGCCGCGACGTGCTTGTTGTCCTCCATCAACTCCCGCAACATCTCGCGCGGCGGCACATACTCCTCGTTGTTGTCCTTGATGGTCTGCAGCTTGCTGATCTGGCTGATGGATTTCAGCGTGGTGCCGCCGAGCTTGCGAACTCGCTCGGCGAGCTGGTCAGTCGTGGCGAAGATCGCGTCCGACTGCTCGTCGAGCATCAGGTGATAGTCATGGAAGTGCCGGCCGCTGACGTGCCAGTGGAAATTCTTGGTCTTAAGGTAAAGCGCGAAGGCATCGGCAAGCAGCGTGTTCAACGCCGTCGAAATCTTGTTCACGGCGTCCGGCGACAAATCGGTCGGGGTATCGAGCTCGGGGGCGGTCTTGTCGGTCTTTGCTTTACTCACGGGTCAGCCTTCCTGTTAGAAGCAGCGATGGACACGGGTGATCGGACCCGTTAACGCTCGCTGACCCCTCCAGTTCCGATCAAGGAACTGTGTTTGCCGGAACCCGCCATGGACGACTGGATCGACTATTACGATTCCACGCACACGATCTATGCGAGCAAGCTGCATCGCGACCTGCACTTCCAGGGGATCGCGCGCGACATCGTCGGCTATATTCCGTCGCCCGACGCGGTCGTTCTCGACTACTCCTGCGGAGAGGCCCTGTCGGCCACCAAGGTCGCCGACGCCTGCATGACGCTCATCCTGGCCGAGCCGGCGCCGGGCGTGCGCGGCCGGCTGATCGCGCGCTTCGCCCCCAACACCAAGATCCGCGTGCGGTCGCTGGACGAGCTGCGCAACATGCAGGAAGGCTCGATCGACCTCGTGGTCATGAACTCCGTGGCCCAGTACATGAGCGAGGCGGAATTCGATGCAGCCCTGGCCGTGATCAGGCGGCTGTTGAAGCCGTCGGGAAAGTTCGTCCTCGGCGACGTCCTGCGTCCGGACGTCGGCATGGGCCGCGACGTGCTCGCGCTGCTGATGTTCGCCGCACGGGACGGTTTCCTCAAGGATGCCATGGTCGGGCTGGTCGCCACCGCCCTGTCCGATTACCGGCAGCTGCGGACCAAGGTCGGCCTGCAGCGCTACAGCGAGGCCGAGATCCTGGCGCGGCTGAAGAAGGCCGGCCTCAGCGCCGTCCGGGCGCCGAAGAATATTGGCCACAATCCTTGGCGCATGACCTTCGTGGCGCAGCCAGCAATGGGAACCGTGTGACCGGCCGAGCCACCAGCCCACGCGGTGACCCACAACATCGAGCAACCGGATTAGGGTTAACTGAAACATGGGCTGGCTCACGCGGCCGTGAGAGGTAAGATCACCCCCGGCCCGGTGGCGGAAGCTACGACGCGAAGAGCGGTGCAACGCTCTTGAACCTGGTTCAAGTCCAGGCCGGGCCTCCAGCCTTCGCTGCCGCAGCTTCGGCTTAGCGAGCCAGCGACGGCACGGCGCCCCTCAGACCCTCTTCGGCCAAATTGGCCGTTGATTTCGGCCCAAAACCCTTTTCGCTCAGAGGAAACTGGTCTAAAGACCGCTCGCGCGCGAGCAATGGTCGCGCCTTGGCCTTCGGGGACGCGCGGCACGCGCGCCCTTTTTTTGTGCCCAATTCCTGCCCGTTTCTTGCCCGTGAGCTTGAATGCCGAAACGAACCGACATCTCGACCATCCTGATCATTGGCGCCGGTCCGATTGTGATCGGCCAGGCCTGCGAATTCGACTATTCCGGTACGCAGGCGGTGAAGGCGCTGAAGGAGGAGGGCTATCGCGTCGTCCTCGTCAATTCCAATCCGGCCACGATCATGACCGATCCGGAATTGGCCGATGCGACCTATATCGAGCCGATCACGCCGGAGATCGTCGCCAGGATCATCGAGAAGGAACGCCACGTCATCCCCGGCGGCTTCGCACTGCTGCCGACCATGGGCGGCCAGACCGCGCTGAACTGCGCGCTGTCGCTGCGCCGGCAGGGGACATTGGAGAAGTTCGACGTCGAAATGATCGGCGCGACGGCTGACGCGATCGACAAGGCCGAGGACCGCCAGCTGTTCCGCAATGCGATGGAGAAGATCGGGCTGCAGACGCCGAAGTCGCGGCTCGCCAATGCGTCGGCGCTGAAGAAGCAGTATCGCGACAAATATCTGGCGGAGCGGGAGACGCTGTCGGGGGCCGCGCGCGACGAGCTCGACCGGCAATGGACGCTCGGCGAGAATGAGCGCCGCAAGCGCTATCAGGAGCATGCGCTGGGACAGGCGCTGATGGCGCTGTCCGAGATCGGCCTGCCCGCGATCATCCGTCCCTCCTTCACCATGGGCGGCACCGGTGGCGGCATCGCCTACAACAAGGAAGAGTATCTCGACATCATCGAGCGCGGTCTCGATGCCTCCCCCACCAACGAAGTGCTGATCGAGGAATCGGTGCTCGGGTGGAAGGAGTACGAGATGGAGGTCGTCCGCGACAAACACGACAACTGCATCATCGTCTGCTCGATCGAGAACCTCGATCCGATGGGCGTGCACACCGGCGACTCGATCACGGTGGCGCCGGCGTTGACGCTGACCGACAAGGAATATCAGATCATGCGCGACGCCTCGCTGGCGGTGCTGCGCGAGATCGGCGTCGAGACCGGCGGCTCCAATGTGCAGTTCGGCGTCAACCCGGCCGACGGCCGCATGGTCGTGATCGAGATGAATCCGCGCGTGTCGCGCTCCTCGGCCTTGGCCTCCAAGGCGACCGGCTTCCCGATCGCCAAGGTCGCGGCCAAGCTCGCGGTCGGCTACACGCTGGACGAGATCGCCAACGACATCACCGGCGGCGCGACCCCGGCCTCGTTCGAGCCGACGATCGACTACGTCGTCACCAAGATCCCCCGCTTTGCCTTCGAGAAATTCCCGGGCGCCTCGACCACCTTGACGACCTCGATGAAGTCGGTCGGCGAAGTCATGGCAATCGGCCGCACCTTCCAGGAAAGCCTGCAAAAGGCGCTGCGCGGCCTGGAGACGGGCCTCACCGGCCTCGACGAGATCGACATCGAGGGGCTCGGCCGCGGCGATGACAAGAATGCGATCCGCGCCGCCCTGGGCACGCCGACCCCGAACCGCCTGCTCCAGGTGGCGCAGGCGATGCGCCTCGGCTGGTCGGACGAGGACATCTTCAACTCCTGCAAGATCGATCCGTGGTTCCTGGCGCAGATGCGCGGCATCGTCGAGATGGAGGACAAGGTTCGCCGTCATGGCCTGCCGCCGAATGCCAGCGGCATGCGCACGCTGAAGGCGATGGGCTTCTCCGACGCGCGGCTCGCGGTGCTCGCCAACACCACCGAAGCCGAGGTCGCCGCCAAGCGGCAGGCGCTCGGCGTCCGTCCGGCGTTCAAGCGAATCGACACCTGCGCAGCGGAGTTCGCTTCGCCGACCGCCTACATGTATTCGAGCTATGAGACGCCGTTTGCCGGCGCTCTCGGCGACGAGAGCGCGCCGTCGGACAAGAAGAAGGTGATCATTCTCGGCGGCGGCCCGAACCGGATCGGCCAGGGCATCGAGTTCGACTATTGCTGCTGCCATGCCTGTTTCGCGCTGGCCGATGCCGGCTACGAGACCATCATGGTCAACTGCAATCCGGAGACGGTCTCGACCGACTACGACACCGCCGACCGGCTGTATTTCGAGCCGCTGACAGCCGAGGACGTGCTCGAGATCATCGCCACCGAGCGCAAGAACGGCACCGTGCATGGCGTCATCGTGCAGTTCGGCGGCCAGACGCCGCTGAAGCTCGCGCGCGCGCTCGAAGCCGCCGAGGTACCGATCCTCGGCACCTCGCCGGAAGCCATCGACCTGGCCGAGGACCGCGACCGCTTCAAGCGCATCCTCGACAAGCTGCACCTGAAGCAGCCGAAGAACGGCATCGCCTATTCGGTCGAGCAGGCGCGCCTGGTGGCGGCCGATCTCGGCCTGCCGCTGGTGGTGCGCCCGTCCTATGTGCTCGGCGGCCGCGCGATGCAGATCATCCGCGAGGACAACCAGCTCAGCGACTACCTGCTCGGCACCCTGCCGGAGCTGGTGCCGGCCGACGTCAAGGCGCGCTATCCCAACGACAAAACCGGCCAGATCAACACGGTGCTGGGCAAGAACCCGCTGCTGTTCGACCGCTACCTGTCGGACGCCACCGAGATCGATGTGGACTGCCTTTCCGACGGCAAGGACACCTTCATCGTCGGCATCATGGAGCACATCGAGGAGGCTGGCATCCATTCCGGCGATTCCGCCTGCTCGCTGCCGCCGCATTCGCTCGACGAGGCGACCATCGCCGAGCTTGAGCGGCAGACCCGCGAGCTGGCGCTCGGGCTCGACGTCGTGGGCCTGATGAACGTGCAATATGCGATCAAGGACAGCACGATCTACGTGCTCGAGGTCAATCCGCGCGCCTCGCGCACGGTGCCCTTCGTCGCCAAGGTGGTCGGCACGCCGGTCGCCAAGATTGCGGCCCGGATCATGGCGGGCGAGAAGCTCGCCGATTTCGGGTTGACCAAGCGCGCGCTCAAGCATGTCGGGGTGAAGGAATCAGTCTTCCCGTTCGCCCGCTTCCCCGGCGTCGACACCGTGCTCGGCCCGGAGATGCGCTCCACCGGCGAGGTGATGGGCATCGACCGCTCGTTCGCCGTGGCGTTCGCCAAGAGCCAGCTCGGGGGCGGCACACGCGTGCCGCGCAAAGGAACGGTGTTCGTGTCGGTGCGTGAAAGCGACAAGGCGCGCATCACCGAGGTGGTGCGGATGCTGCACGAACTCGGCTTCAAGGTGGTAGCGACTTCCGGGACCCAGCGCTTCCTGACCGACCAGGGCGTGCCGACCGAGAAGATCAACAAGGTGCTGGAAGGCCGGCCGCACATCGTGGACGCCATCACCAACGGCGACATCCAGCTGGTCTTCAACACCACCGAAGGCCCGCAGGCGCTGGCCGACAGCCGCTCGCTGCGGCGCGCTGCCCTCTTGCATAAAGTGCCGTATTACACCACTCTTTCGGGTGCCGTGGCGGCCGCGCAAGGCATCCGTGCCTATCTCGGGGGAGACCTTGAGGTCCGCACCCTGCAGAGTTACTTTTCCGAAAACTAATCGCAGCGTGCGGGCGAACGCCCGCTAAGCGGTTGGCAACAATCGGCAATAGAAGCTTTCAGGAACTCGCCGCCCCGTTCGATGTTGTACCGGCCTTTGACGGGACGGTCTTGCCGGGCCTTGAGGCTTTGCTTTGAGCCGCAAAGGCCTATTCTGAAGATGCTGATCGTGCGCGCCCCCGCCCGCACGACTGAAGGACGAGAAGAGATGGTGGAAAAGGTTCCCATGACTTCGATGGGCTACGCCGCGTTGGAGAACGAGCTCAAGCAGCGCCAATCGGTGGACCGTCCGCGCATCATCGAACATATCGCGGAAGCGCGTTCGCATGGCGACCTGTCCGAGAACGCGGAATATCACGCCGCCAAGGAAGAGCAGTCTCACAACGAGGGCCGCATCGCCGAGCTCGAGGACAAGCTCGCGCGCGCCGACATCATTGATGTGACCAAGCTCTCCGGCGACACGATCAAGTTCGGCGCGACGGTGACCCTGATCGACGAGGACACCGAGAAGAAGACGGTCTGGCAGATCGTCGGCGAGGTCGAGGCGGACGCCAAGAAGGGCAAGATCTCGATCACCTCGCCGCTGGCGCGCGCGCTGATCGGCAAGAAGATGGGCACTACCGTCGAGGTCATGGCGCCCGGCGGCGCCAAGTCCTACGAGATCGCCAAGGTCGAGTGGCGCTGAGGACCCGAGGCACCGGAGCGGTGCCTGTAACCGTTCGGACGAAACCAGGGCTGCGCGAAGGCGCGGCCCTTCGTCGTTTGGCCGGCCGCACTGCGGCACAATGGCGTTCGGCAGCACACGGTCAATTCATCGGGCTCCAGGCCACACGCCGGTGACGGGCTTTCGGGAATGAGCTAGTGCAGAACCGACGAGCCGTGCCGGGAGGATGGGTCCGGTCCGTCGCATCATGATGGCTTTGATTGGGGGATGATCGACATGGAGCAGATGTTCTCGAAATGGCAACCGGCTGTACTCAGCCTGTTTCGCTTCGTCACGGGTCTGTTGTTGTTTCAATACGGCGTGGCGAAGATCTTCAAGTTTCCAGTGCTTCCGTATTTCGCAAACATTCCGCCGCTCATCTATACGGCCGGCCTGATCGAGCTCGTGCTGGGCGGATTGCTGATGGTGGGTCTGCTCACGCGGCCCGTCGCGTTCATTCTGTCGGGTCAGATGGCCTTCGCCTATTTCCTCGGTCACATGTTCAAGACAGGTGAGCCGGTGTGGCTGCCGCTCCTGAACAACGGCACCGCGGCAATCGCATTCTGCTTCTCATGCCTTTATCTGGCGACGGCCGGCGGGGGTCCGATCAGCCTCGACGCGATGCTGCGTAAGAAGGCGTAGGCTTTCACTCACAGTCATTCCGGGGCGCCTCGAACGAGGCGACCCCGGAATGGCGGTGGGCCTAGCTGCGTCCCTTGACCTCGAGCGGCACCGCCGCCTCGTATTTCGAGTTGTGCAGCACCAGGGACGTTCGCACGTTGCGCACGTGAGGTGCCGCCGTCAGGTGGGTCACGAACTCCTGAAACGTCGCCATGTCCGGCGCCACGCATTTCAGGATGAAGTCCACCTCGCCGGACAGCATCCAGCATTCCCGCACCAGCGGCTCGGACCGCACGAACTCTTCGAACGCCTTCAGGTCGGCGTCCGCCTGGCTCGACAGGTGGACCGAGGCGAACACGGTCACGTCGAAGCCGAGCTTGCGCGGGTCGAGCAGGCCCCGGTAGCCGGTGATGTAGCCTTCCTCCTCCAGGGTCCGCACGCGGCGCAAGCAAGGCGGCGGCGAGATGCCGACCCGCTTGGCGAGCTCGACATTGGTGATCCTGCCGTCGGCCTGAATTTCGCTCAGGATTTTGAGATCGATCTCATCAAGATTCTTGGACACGGGGATTGTGGGCTCTGGCGGAACAGGAGGAGGCGCAGGGGGCGCCGGGCGACGATGGGCAACTCTCTTAGCGCAAGCCGGTCAATCCACGCAATTTTATTGCTTTAGATTTCCCCTGTTGACCGGCTCGTGAAGGGAAAATTCGCCGAGATGCGTTGCAATTCTTGCATAGCTTGCCAGATGGCTTAGACTTGGATTTGACATTTTCGATGGGGCTTCGGAGCGTTTCTTCAGCGCATTCCGCTCGCTGCGTCGGTAATCCTCCCTTTTCCAGCGAGTCTTCGGCCACATGCAAGCTCCGATCCATGCCAAAGTCGTCATCATCGGTTCCGGCCCTGCTGGCTATACGGCGGCGATCTACGCGGCACGAGCTATGCTAGAGCCGGTGCTGATTCAGGGCATCCAGCCAGGCGGCCAGCTCACCATCACCACCGACGTGGAGAACTATCCGGGATTTGCCGACGTCATCCAGGGTCCCTGGCTGATGGAGCAGATGGAAAAGCAGGCGACGCATGTCGGCGCCCAGATCAAGACGGACCTCGTGACCAAGCTGGAGCTGGGACAGCGTCCGTTCCGCCTGACCTGCGACTCCGGTGACGTCTACCTCGCCGAGACCGTCATTCTGGCCACCGGCGCCCAGGCGCGCTGGCTCGGGCTGCCGTCGGAGGAAACGTTCAAGGGCTTCGGGGTCTCGGCCTGCGCGACCTGTGACGGCTTCTTCTATCGCGGCAAGGAAGTCGTCGTCGTCGGCGGCGGCAACACCGCGGTCGAGGAAGCGCTGTTCCTGACCAATTTCGCGTCGACCGTCACCGTCGTGCACCGGCGCGACCATTTCCGCGCCGAGCGCATCCTGCAGGAGCGGCTGTTCAAGCATCCCAAGATCAAGGTCGTCTGGGACAGCGCCCTCGATGAGATCTGCGGCGCCAGCTCGCCATCCAAGGTCACGCATGTCCGGCTCAAGAACGTCAAGACCGGCGCGCTCACCGAGCTGCCCGCCGATGGCGTGTTCGTTGCAATCGGCCACGCGCCGGCAACCGAGCTGGTCGCGGGGCAACTGAAACTGAAGCCTTCCGGTTACGTCGAGGTGGCGCCGGGCTCGACCGCGACCTCCGTTCCCGGCGTGTTTGCAGCCGGCGACGTCGCCGATGAAACCTATCGGCAGGCGATCACCGCAGCCGGCATGGGCTGCATGGCCGCCCTCGAGGCCGAACGCTTCCTCGCCCACGCCGCGAGCGAACGCGCCGCGGCGGAATGAACTGACGATGCCACGATCACGGGATGGATTTACGGATATGGATTGGGACAAGCTGAAGGTGTTTCACGCAGCGGCGGAAGCAGGCAGCTTCACGCATGCCGGGGAGCAGCTCGGGCTGTCGCAATCGGCGGTGTCGCGCCAGGTCAGCGCGCTCGAGCAGGAGCTCGCAGTCTCGCTGTTCCACCGCCACGCCCGCGGGCTGATCCTGACGGAGCAAGGCGACCTTCTGTTCCGAACCGCGCATGACGTCTTCATGCAGCTGCAGGCGGCGCGCGCCAAGCTCACCGACAGCCGCGAGCGCCCGAGCGGCGACCTGAAGATCACGACCACGCCGGGCGTCGGCATCAACTGGTTGATCCCGCGACTCGGAGAATTCACCGCGCTCTATCCGGAGATCCGGATCTCGCTGATCGTCACCGACGAGGAGCTTGATCTGTCGATGCGCGAGGCGGACGTGGCGATCCGCACCCGCAAGCCGACTCAGCCCGATCTGATCCAGCGCAAGCTGTTCGCGATCAGCTTCCACGCCTATTGTTCACCGGAATATGTCAAGCGCTTCGGCACGCCGCGCACGCTCGACGAGCTCGATGATCATCGCATCATCATGCTGGCCGACGGCCAAGTCGCGCCGCATCTCCAGAACCGCAGCTGGCTGGTCGATGCCGGCCGCAACGGCTCCGGTCCGCGCGAGGCCTATTTCAGGGTCAACAACATTCTCGGCCTGGTCCGCGCCTGCCAGCAAGGACTCGGCATCGCCGCGCTGCCGGACTACCTCGTCGAGGAAAACAGCCGTCTCGTGCAATTGTTCGGAGAGTCGGATTCGATCCAGCTCGACACCTACTTCGTCTATCCCGAGGAATTGAAAACGGTCGCTCGCGTTCAAGTGTTCCGTGACTTCGTCGTGAGCAAAGCGCAGCGCTGGCCGGCGTAAGATTGTGCATGTCTGACATGCGGCTTGCATGGTTGCTGCGACGCCATGCGAGAGCCCATACTGAGGATGTGCTGAGCGTTGGCGTTGCGCATTGTCCCCCTCCTCCAGTGGCGCGAGCGTTCAGAAATCCCTCTTGGAAGGTGATTGTGTCGGCCGCTTTGGCCAATACCTCCAGCCGGGCTCATTTGGGCCCGGCTATTTTTTTGCCGAATGTTTCCGTGTCGTGCCCGATGCGGCGTTGACAGCATCGCCCGCACCGCGCATCTAGATCGCATGTCCACGTCTTCGTACGCCAAGTTGTCGTCGAAAAAGGCTCCCCTCCCGGGGACATGTGGACGCGCGCGCTAGAATCTCTCGAATTCACCGCCGCATCACCAGCCCCGCCGCGAGGACGGGGCTTTTTTGCGTGTCCCGTCTCCGGCTCCTGCCAACCCAAGGAGATGGACCATGACCGACGTTACGACCCGACTGCAGGGCCTCTGGCTGCCCCTGATCACGCCGTTCCGCGATGGCGCGCTCGACGAACCATCCTTACGCAGTCTGGTTCGGCACTACGCTGCCAAGCGGATCGATGGACTGGTGCTCGGTGCCACGTCAGGAGAAGGACTGGCGCTGTCATGGGACGAGCGCGCCCGTCTGATCAGCGTGGTCCGGGACGAGCTCGACACCACCGGCCGGTCGCTGCCGATCTGTCTTGGTGTCGGCGGCGGGGCGACGGCCGAGGTGATCGAAGCGCTCGACCGAACCGCGTCATGGCCGATCGAGTTCTATCTGATCTCGAGTCCGCCTTACGTGCGTCCGTCGCAGCGCGGCCTGCTGGCGCATTTCACCGCGTTGGCTGACCGCACCGCCCATCCGATCGTGCTCTACAACATTCCCTATCGGTCGGCGGTCGGCCTCGACAACGAGACGTTGCTGCAGCTCGCCGAGCATCCCGCCATCGCTGGGCTCAAGGATTGCTGCGCCAACCGCACGCAGACGCGCGACCTGATCACGCGCCGGCGCGCTGGCTTTCATATCCTGACGGGCGAAGACGCCCAGAGCTTCGATGCGCTGCAGGCCGGTGCCGACGGCGCCATCCTGCTCTCGGCACATCTGGAGACCGAGACGTTTGTCGCAATCCTGCAGCACGTGAAGGCCGGCCGTCACGACGCGGCAGCAGCGTGCTGGGCGCAGGTCGAGCATCTGACGCGGCTGCTGTTCACCGAGCCGAGCCCCGCACCGGCCAAGTACTGGCTGGCGCGCACCGGCGTCATTGCGAGCCCCGAAGTGCGGCTGCCGATGGTGGAGGTTGGCGACGACCTCGCCGCACGGCTGGATCAGCAGATCGAGCGGCGCCAGCCGACGACCACGCAGAACCGCGTTGCCTGAGCACGCCCCAACCTATTCGCCGGCTCTGCCTTGCCTTCCCGATCGGAACGGCCAGGCAGAGCCGCGCCGCCGCTGCGGAGCCGGAGCAGAATCTCCGTGGTTAATCCGAGCTAACAAACGCGATCAAAAGCGGCGCAGTCCGCAACCTCGTGTTTAAAGATGTTCCGCTATGGATGTTGAAAACATCAAAGAGCGCGAGGGCGTCGTGGCTTTGCAGGATCATCCATACCCTGAGCACCAGGGGTTCAGCGTCGAAGACATTCTCTGGGCGGTCGGGATCTGGTCCGTCATCCTGACCCTGACGCCGGCAATCGCCTTCTATTTCCTGATGGTTGCCTGACCTCGCCGCGCCCTCGCGCGCGGCGCGAGGTCGGCACTCACGCCAGATCGTGTGACCCGACGCAAAAAACGCGCGGAAGACCGCGCGTCGATGCCTCATCTGATGCCGCGATCAGGCCGCCTGCTTGTGCATGGCGCCGTTGGCCGACACAGTCCCGCGAATCGCCCGCACCGAACGCTCGATCGCAGCCCAGAGGCGTGCGATCTCGGCCGCAGCCCGGCCCTCCGCATAATATTCCCGCACGCCTTCACCCTGGCCCAGCGCCATCAGCAGATCGGCGCGGTTGGTGATCTGGCCGCCCCACACCGGGGCCTTGAACTTCGCCAGCGCCTCGCGGGCGATGGTGACGATCGGGCTCTCAGCATCGTCGCGGCGCGCCGGCGCGCCATTGAGAACGACCGCGTAGGGCTTGCGCGCGGCGCGGCAGGTCTGGATCGTCTCCTGTACCGCGTTGACGTCGAACACGCCGGGGCGGGCCGGGATGATCACCATGGTGGCGTTCTTGATCGCATCCTCGACGACGGCCGAGATGGTCGGCGGCGTATCGATCAGCACCCATTCGACGCCGTCGCGGCGGGCGGCGGACACGATCGCGCTCACCGAGTTCACGGCCGTCTTGATCGGCGGCTCGTTGGTGCCGCGCAGCTTGTGCCAAAGCGTCAGCGACCCCTGCGGGTCGGCATCGATGAGCAGACAAGACTTGCTCGACTTGATCTGCGCAGCGAGATGGGCGGCCAGGGTGCTCTTGCCTGAACCGCCCTTACGCGATGCGAAAACAATAACGTTCATACCTTGGCCTCCAGATTGACCCCGGCAGCGAAAATGAATCAGCGGACTGATTCGCGGAAGATAAATTTAGCGATCGATAAGACGTAACTCCTGATTGCCGAAACGCATTGGTTTTTGAGTCACACCAAAGCAGGCAAAACAGCAGATCAGGCCGCGATGTTCGACAACATCCGGTCATGCCCCATCGCATTTACATGTTGAGGCTGCGCGTCGAGGACCGCCATCATTCCCGGTGCCGCCAAATGCGGCCATCGGCATCGCTCAGGTCGCGTCCGGTCGCGTCGACTTCTTCGATTTGCCGGCGCGCGCAGTGACCGGCTTCCTGGTGACAGGACGAATGCTCATCGGCCGCTCCGCGCGGCCCGATGACGCTGTCTGGCGCTCTGGCGGCCCGAATTGGGCGCGGCATGGCGGCGACAGCTCGGCCTTGCGGCGGACCATGCAGGCGGTGACACGATCGACATCGGGAATGTCGGAACTACAAAGCCGGAACGCATCGCCTGTGCACGCCTGCTCCTGCTCGGCGGTATAGGCCCGTGCGGTTACGGGGACTAACAGCGCGGCTATAGCGATCAGTACGGCAGAGATGCATGGATCGAGATCAATCCCTCTCATCGCCCCCTCCCCCTCGTTGCCGCCAACTGTGATTGAAGGAGATCGGATTCGCAAGCAACGGCGCCACGCCGTGCTACCGATCCGGCGCAGCAAAACCGCAAGCGAGCGCACGATCCGGCGATATATCCGTCGAAATACGGAGACGGGGCTCGGGCTTCCGCGACCAAAGCTCTGCGCCCCACGCCCCGGCCCTGCGCGAGAGGTCGCGACGGGGCTACAAATCACGGCGCAGGATCAATGGGGCGCGGAGCACGGATGGAGGTGAGCTTGCGAACGGCACAGCGATGGGCGTGGCCATGGTACAGTTGGGTGGGCTCGAACCACCGACCTCCTGTTCCACAGACAGGCGCTCTAACCAACTGAGCTACAACTGCATCCGCATGGGACGGCCCACGAGGGGGCGTCCGAACGGGCCGGAAACTAGGTGCAACGGGCGAATTTGGCAAGGCCGAGAACGGATAAAGTCCCCTGCCGTGACGGCGTTTTTTGACGCCGCTTCGGCCCGAACGAGCCCCCGTGCAAACGGCGAGCCCCAGAAAGCAAACCCGGCCGCGAACGCGCCCGGGTCATGGTCTCCCGCCGTCCATGCCGGCACACGGCCCGTACCGCGCACCCGGCGAGACTTGAGGCTGGCCCTCAGGCCGCCGTCTTGAACAGCTTGGTGGCGCTTTCCTTGATCGGCTCAACCGTCTCGGCCGCAACCTTCTGGCCGAGCTCGCCTAGCTCCTTGGCCTGGGCCGTCAAGGTCTCGAACTGCTTGCGCGCGAAGCCCGTCCACAGCTCCATCGCCTCCGACGGCGACTTCACGCCGAACAGCTCCTGGGCGAAGTCGAGCGAAGCCGTGGTATTGGCCTTCGTGAATTCCATGACCTTGGACGAGTAGGCGCCGGCGCCCTTGCTGGCGTTGGCGAAGAAGGCCTCGATGGCCGAATTGTGGGTTTCCGCTGCGTCCTTGAACTTGGCGTAGTTCTCGCGGGCCTGGGACACGCCTTTTTCGGCGAACGCGCGCATCTGTTCGGGAACCTCGAACGGGATGATGGACGCGGAGAAAGGATCGGTGGCATTGGTCATGGCATGCATCCTTCGAAACATTGAGACTGGACCGTCCCGGCAATCGGGACGTCACTTCGGATCACGCAGAGGAACCGCCCCTGGGAGGTAACAACCTCGCGTAGAGCTATATCGTGGCGCTTTTGTGCAACGCAACGGAAATTCCACTATCAGGAACTGTTTGCCGCACCCGCTTCCAGATTTTTCGGGAGCGGAGAACGTTCCGTCAGGCCTTAGGCTTTGTGGCGTCGATCGCAACCTTGCCGATAGCCTGCCCCATTTCGCTTGCCTGCTCGGCGAGCGACCGCATCTGGCCCTGAACAAATTCGCCGTGCAGCCGCAGCACCTCGGGCAGGTCCTTGGCGTGCACCAGCGATTGGGCGTAGTCGAGCGACGACTGGACGTTCTTTTCAGCGTAGGACAAGACCTTGGCGCCGATGTCCTTGGCCCCGGCCCGCACCGTCGTGCTGCGGTGTTCGAGCGAGCCGGCCGTCGCCTCCGCTCCAGCCAGGAACTTCTCGAACGTCTGACGTGCCTGGTTGAAGCCTGCCTCCGCCATCGCCCGGGGTCGCCGCGATTCCGCGCACTGCGGCTCACGAGGAACACATTAAGGTTATCCAAGCTTTAGCAGGACAGGAGCGCCGCCCCGCCGTGGACCTCGGCCCTCAAAACGCGCGATAGTAACGAATTCTTAACGCGACCAGTTCCGACCGCCGATCAACGTCGGCCGATCAACATCACAAGAGCCGTTTGCCGTCGTCGCCCATGACCTACGCCGATCTCGAATTGCAGGCCCTCAGCGACCCCCGGCTGGCCGTCCACGCCGCCGGCAGTCTGCCGGCCTGGCTATGGTCGGCCGATGGCAGCCGTGTGCTGTGGGCCAATGCGGCCGGTGCGCGCGCCCTCGGCGCGGCGAGCGCAGCGGCGCTGATTGCTAAGACGCTCGGCCCTGCCGACGCGCATCGTCGCCAGGTCGCTCAATTGGGACGGCGGCTGCCCGAGACCGGCGCCTTGCGGCTCGAACGCCTCCGTGGCTTCGGCGCGCAGCTCGGCACGCTCGCGACCTGCGGCTGCGCCCGGATCGATCTGCCGGATGGCACGCGCGCGGTGCTGATCACCGGCACCGACGGGGGTGGACGTAGCTTCCCCCTGGCGGATCGCCTGAAGCGGCTCGTGGAGACGAGTGAGCATGCGCTGATCGCATTCACCCAGGACGGTCAGTTCGCCGGCATCAGTTCAGCCGGACGGCGCCTGTTTGGCATGCGCGACCTGAGCGAGCCGGATTTCGTCGGGATACGCAGGGCGGCGCTGGCCGATGGCATGGCCGAGGTGACGTTCGGCACGGAGCGCGCAGCGCTCTACCGCATCGGCAGCGGCAACCAGGTCGGGCTGGTGGCCGTCCCGATGCCGGCCCCTGCCGAGGAGATCGAGGCGCCGGGCACGGCGCCAATACCTGAGCCAACCGCAGATGCCGCCCCGGCATCACCAGCCCCCGTGGGCGTTGCCGCTGGGCCCGCGGTCGTGACTTCGCCTCCTCTTCCGATGGATGCAATGACTGAACGCCAAACCGACGACGAATCGCCCGCGCTGTCGAACGAAGCGCCGGCCGAGTTCCTGCTGATCGACGATCCGGCCGAGGCCGACCTGTTCAAGGCGTCGGCGCCGCAAACGGAAGATCACGCGCATCCTGTCGATTCCGGCGCGGCGGACCCTTCAGTCGGCCGCCGCCATCCGCTCCGATTTTCCTGGCAGATGGATGCCGAGGGACGGTTCTCGATCGGCTCCGATGAATTCACCCGCCTGATCGGGCGGCACAGCGCCGCCAAGCTCGGCCATCCCTGGCATGAGCTCGCTGCATCGCTAGGCCTCGATCCCGAAGGGCGAATCAGTGCCGCGATCGAAACGAAAGAGACCTGGAGCGGGATCGTCGTCAGCTGGCCCGCGGAGGGCGAGCGGCTTGCGGTCGAATTGTCGGGACTGCCTGTCCTGACGGAGGACAGAACCCATGCCGGCTATCGCGGCTTCGGCGTCTGTCGCGACCTCGACGCCCTGGACCGGCTGGCCGCACTGCGTCGCCCCGCATCGACCGATGCAGCCGCGACTGATGCTCCGGACGCCGACGAAACCGAACCTGCCCAATCCGACCATGTGCAGGCCGCAGATGTGCCGCCGCAGCAGGACAACGTCACTGCGTCATCGCGTGAGGCTTCCATTGCGCCGGACGTACACCACATCGACGGCATCGGGCTCGAAACGACCGGGAACGTGGTCCCGTTCCGCGCTCCGGGCGAGTCCAAGCATCCGGTGCTCACGCCGGTGGAGAACAGTGCGTTCCATGAACTCGCGCGTCAGCTGTCGGCTCGGCTCGAAGGCGAGATCCGCAACTCAGCCGCGGGCGTCGCGAGTGCGGCGCTCGAGCCGGGATCGCGCGTGAGCGATCCGTCGGTCCCGCCGCAGCAGCAGGCTCCGTCGGCGACGGAAACGGCGACCGATCATGGCGCGGAGCTGCAGACCGAATGGCTCAGCCCCGAGGAGCCGCCGGCCCAGGGCGACAGTCAGCGCGACCGCATCCTGCTCGACCTGCTGCCGACGGGCATGCTGATCTACCGGCTCGATCGGCTGCTCTATGGCAATCCGGCCTTCTTCAGGCAGATGGGCTACGCCGATCTTGCGGCTCTGGAGCAGGCAGGCGGGCTCGATGCGCTCTATGTCGAGCCGGGCGTGTCGTCCGCGTCGAACAAGTCGGAGGCCGGCACCCCCGTCACGATCTCGGCCGCCGACGGCTCCTCCAGCGAGGAGGTGAAGGCGGAAGCCCGCCTGTTCACGATCACCTGGGACGGCGATACCGCCCATGCCCTGATCTTCGCTCCGGCGCCCGGCACCGCAGCCGCGGTTCCGACGGCGGCCGACGCCGCACCGATGTCGGCGCCGGCCTCGGCTGCACCGGCCCCCCTGGTCGTGGCCCCGCCTCCGGCCGCCGGCCACGCCGAAGCCGAAGATCTTGCGGCGATCCTCGACGTCACAGCCGAGGGCATCCTGATGTTCGACGCCGGCGGCAACATCCACGCCTGCAACCGCAGCGCCGAGGCGCTGTTCGGCTACGATGGCGCGGCGCTGGTGCGCCGTAACCTGATCGAGCTGTTCGCGCCGGAAAGCGCCCGCCTCGTGCTCGATGACCTCGACAGCGTGCAGCAGGACGGCGCGTCGAGCGGGCTCGATCAGGGCCGCGAGGTGCTCGGGAAGGTCGCTCAGGGCGGCGTCATTCCGTTGTCGATGGCAATTGGCCGGACCCGGCCCGACGGTCCGAATTTCTTTGCCGTGTTCCGCGACCTGTCGCAACTCCATCGCGGCGATAGCGAGTTGCTGCAGGCTCGTCGCGTGGCCGATCGGGCCGCCAACGCCAAGGCCGACATGCTGGCCCGGATCAGCCACGAGGTGCGCGCGCCGCTGAACGCGATCATCGGCTTTGCCGAGGTGATGATCGGCGAACGTTTCGGCACGATCGGCAACACGCGCTACGCCGAATACATGAAGGACATCCGCGCCTCGGGCGAGCGCGTCGTCTCCCTGATCGACGATCTCTTGGAGCTGTCGCGCATCGAGACCGGCAAGCTCGAGCTCACCTTCACCAGCCAGAACCTCAACGAGCTGGTGGAGAGCTGTGTCGCAGTGATGCAGCCGCAGGCCAACCGCGCCCGCATCATCATCCGCACCTCGCTGTCGCAACTGCTGCCGCCGGTCATCGCCGACACAAGGGCGCTGCGCCAGATCGCGATGAACCTGATCTCGGCCTCGATCTCGCTGGCAAATCCCGGCGGCCAGGTCATCGTCTCGACCGCGCTGACCGATTTCGGCGAGGTCGCGCTGCGCGTGCGCGACACCGGTCATGGCCTGAACGATCAGGAGGTGGCCGCCGCGCTCGAACCGTTCCGTGCGCCCTCGGCTTCCGAGCAAGGCCCCGATGGCGCCGGTCTCAGCCTGTCGCTCACCAAGGCGCTGGTCGAAGCCAACCGGGCGCAGTTTCATATCAAGGCGGCGCCGAAATCCGGCACGTTGATCGAGGTGGTGTTTCCCCGCGCCGTGGCGCGCAATCAGAGCACCGGCTGAGCCGATCCCGCCCGCCGCACGGCCAGTGACCGACGCTTGAGACCGAGCAGAAGCGGACCGAACGCCAGGACGAAGCCGGCGAATGCGACGATCCAGGCCAACGCCGCGACGTGCAGCAGCACCTCGCCGTGCGCCGGCGCCACTGCGGCGCAGACCCGCGTCACCGCTGCGACGATGATCGCCAGATAGATCGCCTGGGTCGCGGGCGCGGCCGTCAGCGCCTGGCCGGTGTGGCCGAGCGTGGCCCGCGTCATCACGGCAAGCGTCGTGATGCCGGCGGCTCCGACCATCCAGGCATGCAGCCCGGCGCTTGGCAGAATCCATCCGAGGCTGGCGGCCGCCGTGAGCAGGAAGCCGAGCGGGACGAACATGTAACCGACATGCAGGATGACCAGCAGCCGTTCGCGCAAGGTGCGATCGCCGGCCCAGCGCGCGAGCCTCACCACATGCAACATGCCGGCCGCAGCCAGCGCGAGCGCGGTCGGCGCGCTCTCAGGAACCAGGATCCAGCCGAGCAGGCTCAGCGCGCTGAACAGCACGACCGCGATGTCGAAGCGGCCAAACGGCGCCGGCAGCCGGCCGGGATTGTGCTTGACCAGCCAGTTGCGCGTGAAGCTCGGCGTGATGCGGCCGCCGATGAGCGCGAGCAGCAGCACGATCACGGCAACGCCGACGCGGATCGCGTAATCGGCCGAGCCACGCAGATGGGCCTCGACGTGGAAGGCGATGTTGCCGACGCACAGCACCGTGACGATCGCGACCACCGGCAGATTGCGCCAATTGCGCCCGGCGACGATCTCGCGCGCCGCGGCCAGGACGACGAGCACGAGGAAGCTCGCATCGATCAGCAGCGCGGCCCACCAGGGACCCAGCGCAGACACCGTGACGGCCAGTCGTCCGGCTGTCCATACGAGCACCAGGGTGAGCAGCGGCAGGCCCCGGATCGGCAGCCGTCCGGTCCAGTTCGGGATCGCCGTGAACAGGAAGCCGGTGACGATGGCCGGCAGGTAGCCGTAGAGCATCTCGTGCACGTGCCAGTCTCGGGGGGCAAAGCCCGAGCTCAGCTTCAGCTCACCGTAAAAGGCCGGGAGCCAGATCAGGATCGCCAGCGCAGCCTGGAGCGCGCCGAGCAGGAAGAACGGCCTGAACCCGTTGGCGAGGACGGTCCAGCCCTGATAGTTGCGTGGAATGGCCATGTGCAAGCTCGCTCGATGAAGGACGGGAACCGCACCGATCGCGGCGCTGTGCTTAACATGTAGTTGCGCGTCGCCCACTATGGCTTGCGCCAGCACAAACTTCCGACGGATCGCAAAAACGTGCTATTGAGCGCCGCAAAATTGAGCCGAATCCGGCCCCGGAGAACATCATGGCTTCCATCGACCGTTCGCTGGTCGCGCATCTGCCGCTGTTTGCAGGGCTGTCCGCTGAGGATCTCACGGACGTGCTGCGGGAGGCCCGCTCCCTTCGCGTCCCCCGCAACGGTGCGGTGTTCGAGCAGGGCGCCGATGCGACCTCGTTCTTCCTGCTGCTCCACGGTCATGTCCGCGCCAGCAAGACGACGCCCACCGGCGACCAGATCGTGGTGCGCTATGTCGTGCCAGGGGACACGTTCGGCGTCGCCCCCGCCATCGGACTCCAACATTATCCGGCGACAGCGACCGCCGTCGACGACAGCATCGTGCTGGCCTGGCCGTCCGCCTCATGGCCGCGGCTGGTCGCGAAGTTCCCATCGCTGGCGGCGAACACGCTGCAGACGGTCGGCCAGCGGCTGCAGGAAACCCACGCGCGCGTGATCGAAATGTCGACGCAGCAGGTGGAGCAGCGCATCGCGCATGCGCTGCTTCGGCTCGCCAACCAGGCCGGCCGCAAGCTCGATCATGGCGTGCAGATCGATTTCCCGATCAGCCGGCAGGACATTGCGCAGATGACCGGGACGACGCTGCACACGGTGAGCCGCATCCTCTCCGGCTGGGAGCAGCTCGGCCTGGTCGAAAGCGGCCGTCAGAAGATCGTCCTGCGCGAGCCGCACAAGATCGTGCTGCTGGCGCAGCAGGGCGCCGGCGACGCGGCCGCATCCCGCACCTGATCACGAGCAGGCACACAGGGCGGCGAGGAACGCGTCGGGATCGACGCCATGCTCGTGGCAGGCATCCGCGACGTTGTGAAAACAGGCGATCGGGCAACCGACGCAACGCATCTGGAAAGCAAGAAAGACGCCGATCGTCTCCGGCCTTCGCCGCATGACATCGTCGACCAGTTCATCGAAGGAGATTGGCATGCGCGCCTCCATTCCAGCGCGAACGGTAGCGGGCATGCCCTTTGCGGTCTTTGTCGCGGCACAAGCACCGCGGCACCTCGACAGTCAGACCGCCCGGCTGTGCAGCTGCTTCGACGCGTCGAGATGCGCATCGAACGCCGCAGCGACGCTGCGCACCAGGAACCGGGAATGCTCGGTCACCGCGAGCGCACCGCCGTTGAGCTCCACCACACCGTCGGAGATCAGCGATTGCAGCCGCGGCGCCGATCTCAGCATGTCGTCGGTGTCCGTGCCATGGCGGGTGCAGATGACGTCGAGATCCACGCCGTAGTCGCACATGATGCGCTCGATGATGTCCGCCCGCAGGCGGTCGTCATCGGTCAGGCCATAGCCTTTCACGGTCGCGAGGCTGCCGGACGCGATCTTCTGCTCATAGGCCCGGACCTGCGGCGCGTTCTGGACATAGCCCTGCGGCAGCTGTCCGATCGCCGAGGCGCCGAAGCCGAGCAGCAGATCATTGGCATCGGTCGTGTAGCCCTGGAAATTACGATGCAGCCGGCCTTCGCGGAACGCGATGGTCATCGGGTCCGTGGGCAAGGCGAAATGATCGAGCCCGATCTGGACGTAGCCTGCGTCCTTCAGCGCGTCAGCGATCGCGCAGGCCTGATCGTAGCGTTCCAGACTGTCCGGCAACGCCGAGTCCTGAATCTTGCGCTGGTGCGTCTTGAACGATGGCACATGAGCGTAGCCGAACACGGAGAGCCGGTCGGGGCGCAGGTCGATGGCGCGCCGGACGGTGTCGAGACACGACTCGACGTTCTGATGCGGCAGTCCGTAGATCAGGTCGAAGTTGATGCCGGCAACGCCGGCCTGACGCAACCCGTTCGTGGCCGCCGCAGTCTGCTCGAAGCTCTGCACCCGGTTGATCGCCTGCTGCACCCGCGGATCGAAACTCTGCACGCCCAGACTGGCGCGATTGACCCCGCTCACCCCCAGCGCCGCGATCATCTCCGCCGTCAGCGTGCGCGGATCAATCTCGATGGCGATCTCCGCCGATGGCAACACGAAAAAGGAATGGCGCAGCGATCCGACGAGATCGACGAAGGACTCCGGCGCCATGATGGTCGGCGTGCCGCCGCCGAAATGGATGTGCCCGACCTGCAGCCGCCGGCCGATCTGGCGCGCCACCATGTCGACCTCGCAACGTAGTGCCGATTCGTAGACCGCAATCGGCTCGTCGCGTTTGGCGACCATGGTGTTGCAGCCGCAATACCAGCACATCGAGCGACAGAAGGGCACGTGCAGGTACAACGATGCCGTCGCGCTTGCTGGTATCGCACGCAGCCATTCTGCGTAGGTGGACGGGCCGACCGCGTTGGAGAAATGAGGCGCCGTGGGATAGCTGGTGTAGCGCGGGAGGCGCTCCTGTCCGTAGCATGCTGCAAGATCTGGTCTCATGTCCTGCCTGTCACCTGAGCGTGTCGACCTGGGGTTCGGAGGTTCTTGACACAAGGCAAGAGGGACGACCTTGAGCTTTCTCAAGGCGCGGCCGGCAGATACCCTGTTGGAGCAGTAGAACGCCGGTGATCACCGCGGACTTTGCGCTTCCTCAAAGTGGCCGGCTCATTTCCCGTCATCATCGAATCATCGACGATTCGAGGAAATCGCAATGGAAGCTGTGCAACTGCTGATCCGTTCATTTGCTCTCCTCGCCGGCATCCGCGGCCATATCCCCCAGTCCGACGGCTTCGAATCGTTCCGCGACGAGTCGGGGCCGACAGGCCTGCTCGGCAACATCGCCATGTTCATGACCACGGTGTTTTGCATCGCGGCGGCAGTGGCCTTCGTCGTGTTGCTGGCGGTGCGCTGGCTGAGCTGACGAGTTCGGGAGCCCATCGTCGATCGGTCCAGAGCTGCGCTCTGAAGCGCGCATCATAGCGCCCGCGATTCTCGTGCCGTATGGGCAGACGGACAGATCCTATCATCTTATCGCGTCGTCGCGCGGGACAGTCCGGCCCGCTTTGCTCCGCACCCTGTCCGGCCTCCCACGAAACTGCGCGCCGATGCAACTCATTCGCGCGCTGCGCGGGCGCAGCCGCGCCAAATTCGCTCAAGATCTGCCGCCTGATTCCGCAATTGCGAAGTTGCTTGTTGCAGCACAAACAAGCCGAGTTCCAACGGGAGCATGATGATTGCGGCACTACAACAGATCCAATGAAGGAGCGATCCATGTTGACCCGCCGCACCGCCATGTTCAGTGCAGCCATCGCCGCGATGATGCTTGCGGCTCCCGCGATGGCCGAGGACCTCAAGCTGCCGCGCCAGAAGGTCGATCTGGTGGCTCCGCCGTTCGTGCATGCGCACGAGCAGGCGACGAAGCAGGGGCCCAAGATCATGGAGTTCAAGCTCGTGGTCCAGGAAAAGAAGATGGTGATCGACGAGAAGGGCACCACCTTCCAGGCCATGACGTTCAACGGCTCGATGCCAGGCCCGCTGATGGTGGTCCATGAGGGCGACTATGTCGAGGTGACCCTGGTCAATCCCGCGACCAACAGCATGCCGCATAACATCGACTTCCACTCCGCGACCGGAGCGCTGGGCGGCGGCGCGCTGACCCTGGTCAATCCGGGCGAACAGGTCGTGCTACGCTGGAAGGCGACGCGGACCGGCGTGTTCGTCTATCACTGCGCCCCCGGCGGACCGATGATCCCCTGGCATGTCGTCTCCGGCATGAACGGCGCCGTGATGGTGCTGCCGCGCGACGGTCTCAATGACGGCCGCGGACACGCGCTGCGCTACGATCGCGTCTACTACATCGGCGAGCAGGACCTCTACGTCCCGCGCGACGAGAAGGGAAACTTCAAGTCCTACGACTCGCCCGGCGAAGCCTATAGCGACACCGAGGAGGTCATGCGCAAGCTCACGCCGACCCATGTGGTGTTCAACGGCAAGGCCGGCGCGCTCACCGGAAAGAATGCGCTCACGGCCAATGTCGGCGAGAACGTTCTGATCGTGCACTCGCAGGCGAACCGCGACAGTCGTCCGCATCTGATCGGCGGCCACGGCGACTATGTCTGGGAGACCGGCAAATTTTCCAACGCGCCGGAGACCGGGCTCGAGACCTGGTTCATCCGGGGCGGCTCGGCAGGCGCCGCGCTCTACAAATTCCTGCAGCCCGGCATCTACGCCTACGTCACCCACAACCTGATCGAGGCGGCCAATCTCGGCGCGACGGCCCATTTCAAGGTCGAAGGCAAGTGGAATGACGACCTGATGACGCAGGTCAAGGCCCCGGCGGACATTCCGACCGGCACGACGAACTGATCGGCCCTGGGGGCCGGCGTATCCGGCCCCCACTCTCCTGAGTGTGCTGCCATGCTGCTCGCTTTCAAGCTCAAGCTCACCATCGCCTGCGTCGTCGGATTGGCTGGCCCGACCGCAATGGCACCGATCCTTGCCGATCTGCCAAACCGCGTTGCGGACTTCGACGGCCCCGCCCTCACCGAGATCGCACCTGGTACGATCAGCTACCGCGACTCCGGTGACCATCTCCGCAGCGGGCGGCAGGCCGAAGCGCCCATCACGACGGTCCGCTTTGATCATCCGCTGACGATCATGACGAACCAGGTCAGTGCCGCGGACTACCACGCCTGCGTCGAAGCGCATGCGTGCCGCGCGCTCGATCGCAACGTTCCCATCGCCAGCGATCGCCCGGCCGTGCAGGTGAGTTGGCATGACGCGGTGGCCTACGCCGAATGGCTCTCACACCGGACCGGCCACAGCTATCGTCTGCCGACCGATACCGAGTGGGCCTATGCAGCGGGCAGCCGCTTCAAGGACGATGGCGTCTCGATCGACGACGCCGATCCCTCCCGACGCTGGATTGCCCGCTACGAGCGGGAAGCCGCGCTGCAAGAGGACTCCGAGACGCGCGGCTTCGGCAGCTTCGGCATCAACGAGCACGGCATTGCCGACCTCGCGGGTAATGTCTGGGAGTGGACCTCGACCTGCTTCACACGCAAGACGCAGGATAGTGCAGGTCGCGTCACCAAGACCGTCAGCAATTGCGGCGTGCGGCTGGCCGAAGGCGCGCATCGAGCCTACGTGACCGACTTCATCCGCGACGCGCGCGCCGGCGGCTGCGCCTCCGGCACGCCACCTGCCAATCTCGGCTTCCGGCTGGTCCGCGAACAGCCCTCATGGAGCCGCAGCATGACGCAGCGTCTCAGCCGGCTCCTCGGCGCCATTCGCGCCTGACGCGGCGTGCTCAGCGTTAAGCACGCTCGACAGCAACCCACGCCGGTGCCGGATCGGCGGTGCCCTGACACTGGCACAAATGACAGTCACGCAAAATCAACTTTCGATTGCGAGATGTAAGCTACAAACGTTAGACAATTTTCGTTGAGAGACGCGATAAGCGGACCAGGAGGCGAGTGTGAATTCTCGACATCCGCCGGTCTTCTTCACGTCCGACCTGCATGGTTACGGAATTGGCAACACCAGCTGGTTCGACGACGATTCGCCCCGCGCACTGGCTGGACGCTGCCTCATCGACGCGCTCGAATATCTGCGGACGTCGCCTAAATTCGCCGCCAGGGACTGGCACGTGGTGAATGCGGGCGCGGCGCGTCTCGTGCACCAATGTCTCACGGACGGCGCGCTGGCGCGCAAGGATATTCTCGATCGCGTGGCTCCCGCCATCGAACAGGCTTGCGCACGGATCGTCGCGAGCCGCCAATATCGCATTCCGTTCTATGGCGACGACTTCTGGGACTGGGCCAGTGTGGTCGACGGTTTGTGCGAGGTGCAGCAGGTTTCGGTGACCGCGGCCCAGGTCGCAAGACGCGAGCTCGACCAGTTTCGCAGGACCGTCCACATCCGCATGCCGAGCGGTCTCTCGGTCGGCGACCCCGAGCACGAATGGTTCGGACCGGCGATCGCAACACGCGCCTATCGTCTGCTGGATTCCCGCGCATCGGGAATAGATCCCGACCTGCGCAACGAGTTGCAGGCGCAATCGCTCGAACGCATCGAGCGCGGCAGGTATCGCGGACGGCAGGTGACGCCGTGGCAATTGAGCTGGCACTACGGTCAGGTCGTCGGCGAATTCCAGCGCGCCGCAAGCGAGCAGGCGGCCGAGCTGGCTGATTTTGCCTGGCTCGCCGTTCCGCTCGAACTTGGCAAGCGCGCCCAGGTTCTCGCGCGCATCCTGCAAGGAGCCTACGCCGTCAAGGACCGCAGGACCGTCCTGCAGGCCTTCGAAGAGCTCTATCGCTGCGAGACACCCGGCCGCCCGCTCGGCCAGGGCGTGATCGGCGCCGACATCGAGGCCTCCCTGGACGTGCTCGAAGCGCTGTGGCAGCAGCTCGATGGTCGGGAGAAGGCCAGCATCAACGCGATGCTCGACGCGCTGCGATTTCTCCATGCCAAAGCCAACACGATCGGTTTCGTGGTCGAAACGCCGGAGGATATCGAAGCCCTGGTCCAGGCCATGGGCGCGGGCACACTGATTGAACAGCGCAACGCGGCGCGCGCCATCATCAGGCATTCCTGCTTCCATGCGGTCGTGTGCCTCGGGCGATCGATGGCCGAGGTGGCGAGCGCGGCCGCAGTGGCGATCGAAGAGCATGGGGCGCAGTGGCTGATCATGCCGGGACGGGCCGAAGCACTGGGCCCGAATCTCCCGCACGCGGCCCGCGGCCCGCGATTCGTCGGCGCCGGCCCCGGTGATCTCGTCATCGCCACCTCGGTCGCGCCATTCCGGATTCAGATCAAGCTGCGCGACGCGCTCAGCATTGCCGAGCCGCCCTTGGTCGATGACAGCGGAATGATCATTCCGGCCGATCCCGAGCTTTGCCGCCTCGCGCACGAGGCCGCGGATGGCATGCTGGATGACATCGGCGTGTTCTTCGAAGGAATGACGGTGACGTGCGATGGCGACGGCACGAATGCCGAGATCTCGGCAGCGTTTCCAGGCGCGCTTGCGACGGATAACATGGCCTATGCGATGGGGCTGATCTGCCTCAGCCGCAGTGTGCCGTGTCTCATCATTCAGGGGCTGGCGGAGACCGCGCAGTCCACTGCTGCGAGCCCGCCGCGGCGAGCGGCATGCCGGCTCGCCGTCAAGGTCGCGGAGATGCTGTGCCGGCGCTGGTAGCCGCGCCCTCAGGCATTCTTCAGCGCGACCCGGAACTCGGCTTCGGTCTTGGCCTTGACCTCGTCGAGCGTCACGCCGTCGGCGAGCTCGATCAGGGCCATGCCGTCATTGCCGTGCTTGTCGATCGTGAACACCGCCAGATCGGTCACCACCATGTCCACCACGCGCTCGCCGGTCAGCGGCAAGGTGCACTGCTTGAGCAGCTTCGGGCCGTCCTTGGCGCTGTGCTCCATGACCACGACCACGCGCTTGACGCCGGCGACGAGATCCATCGCGCCGCCCATGCCCTTCACCATCTTGCCGGGGATCATCCAGTTGGCGAGATCGCCGTTCTGGGCGACCTGCATGGCGCCGAGGATCGACAGGTCGATGTGGCCGCCGCGGACCATGGCGAAGGATTCGGCTGACGAGAAATAGCTGGTGATCGGCAGCTCGGTAACGGTCTGCTTGCCGGCATTGATGAGGTCGGGATCCTCCTCGCCCTCATAGGGGAACGGACCCATGCCGAGCATGCCGTTCTCGCTCTGCAGCGCGACGTCGACGCCCGGCGGAATGAAGTTGGAGACCAGCGTCGGAATGCCGATGCCGAGATTGACGTAGTAGCCGTCCCGCAGCTCCTTGGCGGCGCGCGCCGCCATCTGCTCTCGCGTCCAGGCCATCAGACTTCCTCCCCGGCTGCGGCGGCGGCTTCACGTTTGCGCACGGTGCGCTGCTCGATGCGCTTGAGCGCAGTTCCGACCTGGATGATGCGCTTCACGAAGATGCCCGGCGTATGAATGTGGTCGGGATCGATCTGGCCGGCCGGCAGCAGATGCTCAACCTCCGCGACCGTCACCTTGGCCGCAGTGGCCATCATCGGATTGAAGTTGCGCGCGGTCTTGCGGTAGACGAGGTTGCCGGCGGTGTCGCCCTTCCAGGCGTGCACGATCGCCAGATCGGCAAACAGACCGCGCTCCATCAGATATTTCTCGCCGTCGAACTCCCGCACCTCCTTGCCCTCCGCGACCAGCGTGCCGACGCCGGTCTTGGTGAAGAAGGCCGGGATGCCGGCGCCGCCGGCGCGGATGCGCTCGGCCAGGGTGCCCTGCGGGCAGAATTCGAGCTCCAGCTCGCCGGCCAGATATTGCTGGGCAAACAGCTTGTTCTCGCCGACATAGGACGAGATCATCTTCTTGATCTGCCGCGTCTCCAGCAGCCGGCTGAGGCCGATGCCGTCCACCCCGGCATTGTTGGAGATGACGGTGAGGTCCTTCACCCCGGACTCGCGAATGGCGTCGGACAGCGTTTCTGCGATGCCACAAAGACCAAACCCACCCGACATGATGGTCATGCCGTCCTTGAGGAGGCCGGCAAGGGCGGATTTGGCGTCCGGATAGACCTTGTTCATACGGGAATGACCTGATGGAGAGCGGCGACCGCGCGCGGATATCGACCGGATTATTAGGCGAAATCTTCGCAATGCGTCAATGATGCCTTCCCAACGCGCACATCCTGCTTTAGCTGTCGCACCAGCCTGCGCCTCCGTGGCGATCCGGAGTCCGGAATATCAGGGCTCCGCCGCAATCCGGCCACACCGGCGGCGTGGCCTTGAAAGCGTCAAGAAAGCGCATCAAGTTGTTGATGTTGGCAGGGGTTTTCGGCGCACCCTGCCCATCCCGCGTAACCAGCGATCCGACGATCCCAGGACATGTCCGTGACCATGGCCCAAGGAATGAGGCGCCTCGGCACACCGATCGCGGTGCTGCTGGGCATCGCGTTCGTGGCCCTGCTGGCGAGCTCCTGGCTGGTCAATCGCGAGGCACTGCGGCAGGCGGTGGAGAGCCAGATCCGCGCCGTGACCGGGCTCGAGCTCGTCGTCAAGGGACATATCGACGTCTCCTTGTTTCCGGGCAGCTATGTCTCGTTCCACGATGTCGGCCTGAAGGGCAGCGGCACCGCGGATCCGGCCCTGCGCGTCGACGTGCTGACCGCCAATCTGCAGTTGTTGCCGCTGCTGCTGCAGCGGTTCGAAATCGCCGATGTCATGATGCTGCGGCCGCAGATCAACGTCACCCGCGAGGCCGACGGCAACAGCAACTGGACTCCCTTCATCGAGACCATCGCGCGCACGATGCGTCCGGGGCCCGACAGCCAGATGTCGTTCTCCGAGATCCGCATTCAGGACGGCATCCTGGTCTACGAGGACACCGCCCACCACGCGTCCGAGCGGCTCGACGATATCGACCTGTCGCTCGCCTGGCCGTCGATCTCGCGCTCGTTCGCGGCGACCGGGCAGTTCGATTGGCGCGGCCAGCGCATCGAGGGCTCCATCAGCGTCAGCGACTTCCTGGCTGCGCTGTCGGGGGACCGGTCCGGCTTGAAGATGCGGCTCGCCAGCGCGCCGCTGAAAGTCGCCTTCGACGGCACGGTCGCGAACCGCACCAGCGCGCTGATGGAAGGCATGCTGACGGTGGATAGCCCTTCGCTCCGCGATGCGCTGCGCTGGACGGGGCAGACGCCGCTCGGCGGCGGCGGCTTCGGGCGCTTCGCCTTGCGTGCCCGCGCCAACGTGGTCGGCGCCTCGATCGCCCTCACCAATGTCAACGTCGAACTCGACGGCAATACCGCCGAAGGCGTGATGACCTACGCCAATAACGGCCGGCAGACGCTGCAGGCGACGCTGGCGGCCGACGCGCTCGACTTCACCCCCTACATCTCGACGGTCCGGCTGCTGGCCAATGGGGCCCGCGACTGGAATCGGCAACTCTTCGACCTCAAGGCCTTGTCCACCACTGACCTCGACATGCGGCTATCGGCCGCAAAGGTCACGGTCGGCTCCTCGAAAATCGGACGCACGGCCTTCGGCGCCAACCTGCGCAACGGCGTGCTCGCCCTCTCGGTCGGCGAGGCTCAGATGTATGGCGGCATCGTGCGCGGCTCGTTCGGAATCGCCCGTGCCGACACCGTGGCCGACGTGAAGGCTGAGCTGCAATTCAACGATGTCGATCTGCAGGCCTGCGCGAACGAGATGTTCGGCGTGTCGTCGCTGTCGGGACGCGGCAATCTCAACGTCTCGCTGACGGCTTCGGGCTCGAGCCCGTTCGGGCTCGCCCAGTCGCTCGACGGCAGCGCCAACCTGCAGGGCCGCGATGGCGCGATCTCCGGCTTCAACGTCGAGCAGCTCCTGAAGCGCCTCGAGCGCAGCCCGCTGTCGCGCGGCGGCAATTTCCGCTCCGGTTCGACGCCTTACGATTCGCTGACGATCGCGGTCAAGTTCTCCGAGGGTATCGCGACCGCAGAGGACATCCGCGTCGAGAGCCCGACCGCGCGCATCACGATGACCGGTACGGCCTCGGTGCCGACACGGGAATACGATTTCAAGGGCGTCGCGAGCCTGCTGTCGTCCGGCAACGGCAGCAACGGCTTCGAACTGCCTTTCGTTGTCCAGGGCCCCTGGGAAGATCCACTGATCTTTCCCGATCCGGAAAGCCTGATCCGCCGCGCTCCGGCCGCCGCCCCTCTGCTCGATGCGGTCAAGGACCGCAAGACGAGGGATGCGGTGCGCTCGGTGTTGGAACGATTCACCGGCGGCGGATTGCGCCCGGCGCAGCCAGACACTGCGCCGCAGGCTGACGCTCCGACGGGCGACCCTCCCACCAAGCAGAACTGACCGACGCGGCTTGCTTCGCGTGCCGATACGCGGCCGCCGTCACGACCTATGTCTGATATATTACTTCTGGATCACGTCGGGTCCCTGGGCTAGTGTCCGGCCGCAACCGATCAAGCAAGATCGGCGGATCAGGGAGAGACACGTGAAATCCAGGGGAATGGGTGCGCTTTCGATCGCAGTCGCAGCCGCCGGGCTTTTTTGCGCTGCAGCACCAGCCATCGCTCAGGACACCATCACGATCTGGTGGAGCAAGGGCTTCTACAAGTCCGAGGACGATGCGCTGCTCAACGTCGTCAAGAAGTTCGAGGCCAAGACCGGCATCAAGGTCGAGCTGTCGCAATACGCGATCCAGGACATGATTCCGAAGACGGTCGCCGCGCTCGATTCGGGCACCGTGCCCGACGTGGCCTATGCCGACACCTACGACGTTCAGGCCCAGGGCAAGTGGGCCTACGAAGGCAAGCTCGAGGATCTCACCGACATCCTGGAGCCGATGAAGTCGGCGTTCGCTCCGAACACGCTCGAGACCGCCTACCTCTACAACAACGTCACCAAGAAGAAGGCCTATTACGGCTTCCCGCTGAAGCAACAGAGCATGCACGTCCAGATCTGGGGCGACCTGCTGAGCAAGGCCGGCTTCAAGCAGAGCGACATCCCCACCAAGTGGGAAGACTACTGGACGTTCTGGTGCGACAAGGTGCAGCCGGCGGTCCGCAAGGCCACCGGCCAGCGCATGTATGGCGTCGGTCAGCCGATGGGCGTGGAATCCACCGACTCGTTCCAGTCGTTCTACACCTTTATGGACGCCTACAACGTCAAGCTGGTAGACGACGACGGCAAGCTGCTGGTCGACGACCCCAAGGTGCGCGACGGCCTCGTCAAGGCGATGAAGGATTATACCGACACCTACATCAAGGGCTGCACGCCGCCCTCGTCCACGACCTGGAAGGATCCGGACAACAACGTCGCGTTCCACAACAAGACGATCGTGATGACCCACAATTTCACGATCTCGATCGCGGCCAAGTGGTTCGAGGACTCCACCAACCCGGCGCTGACGCCCGAGCAGCGCGCGGCCGGCAAGAAGGCCTATGAGGAGGACATCATCACCGCGTCCTTCCCCAACAAGCCGGACGGCACGCCGATCAAGTACCGCTCCGACGTCAAGACCGGACTGATCTTCGCCAATGCTCCTCACAAGGCGCAGGCCAAGGAATTCATCAAGTTCCTGATGCAGGAGGAGAACCTCGGCCCCTACATCGAGGGCGCGCTGGGCCGCTGGTTCCCGGTGACGACCGCAGGCCAGAAGAGCCCGTTCTGGCAGGCCGACCGCCATCGCAAGGCCGTTTACACCCAGTTCACCGGCGGCACGACGCCGTTCGACTTCACCAAGAACTACAAGTTCACGATCCTCAACAATGAGAACGTCTGGGCCAAGGCGATGAACCGCGTGGTCAGCGAGAAGGTGCCGGTCGAGAAGGCCGTCGACGAGCTGATCGCGCGGCTGAAGGAGGTCGCCGGCTAGTCTCTCGCCTCGCGAGGCACTAGCTCGAGATCCTGACAACGACAACAAAACCCGGCCGCAGCGCATGCGGCCGGGATGGCTTATAGGCGGGAAGAGACGACCCGGGAAAAACGACCATGGCGATCACGCTCTCAGCTTCCGATTCCGCACTCGCGGAGGCGCCGCGCCCGGTGCTGCTCACACCGTCACAGGTGTGGGGCATCGTCATGCTTGCCCCCTATCTGCTCGTCTTCCTCGCCTTCGTCGTCTATCCCGTCGGCTACGGCCTGTGGCTCGCCCGGGAGCCGGCCAGCTACGTCGCGCTGTATAACGACCCCATCTTCGCGCGCGCCGCCGTCAACACGCTGATCTTCCTTGTGGTCGGCATCAATCTGAAGATGGTGATCGCACTGTTCCTGTCCGGCTTCTTCATTCAGCAGCGCGGCTGGATCAAATGGCTGTCGGTCATCTTCATCCTGCCCTGGGCGGTGCCTTCGATCCCGACCATCCTGTCGGTGCGCTTCATGCTCAATCCCGAATGGGGCGTGGTGAACCAGCTGATCTTCAAGTTCACCGGCGAAGATGGCCCCAACTGGCTGAACGACCCGACGGTCGCGCTGTCGATGGCGATCGGCATGCACATCTGGAAGTCGCTGCCGTTCTGGACCTTGATCCTGATGACCGGGCGGCTGGCGATTTCGCACGATTTGTTCGAGGCCGCCGAGGTCGACGGCGCCACCTGGTGGCAGAAGTTCCGCTACATCACCTGGCCGTCGATGCAGACGCTCTACGTCACCTGCACGCTGCTCTCGATGATCTGGACGCTCGGCGACTTCAACAGCGTGTATCTCCTGACCGGCGGCGGTCCGGCCGATCTCACCCACGTGTTGGCGACACTCGGCATCCGCTATCTCCGGCTCGATCAGCTCAGCCTCGCGATGGCCTCGATCGTCTGCGCGATGCCGCTGGTGCTCCCCCTAGTCTATTTCATGATGAAGCGGTTGTCGCGATGAAGCTCCCCACCCTGCGCGAAGTCGGCACCGAGGCCCGGCTGCTGCTGATCGGCATCCCCGTCTTCATCTGGACGATGATCCCGATCTACCACATGTTCCTGTTCGCGATCTCGCCGAAGGAGGACGCGTTCTCGGGCAAGCTGTGGCCGGACCATCCGACGCTGCACAATTTCTCGATCGTGTTCCATCAGCAGCATTACTTCCTGCGCGACTTCTGGATCCAGTTCGGCAACTCCGTCATCATTGCCGCCGCCGTCGGCGCGCTGACCCTGGTGATCGCGACTTGCGCGGCTTACGCCATCTCGCGCCTGCGCGTGCCCGGCAGCCGGGTGGTGATGAACCTCGCGCTGTTCACCTATTTCATCCCGGCGGCGTTCCTCGCGGTGCCGATGTATCGCACCATGGGCAAATACGGCCTGCTCAACAACGACTGGTCGCTGATCCTGGCGATGGTGACGATTGCCTCGCCCTACGCGATCTGGGTGCTGAAACAGGCCTCCGACAAGCTGCCGGTCGAGCTGGACGAGGCCGCCGTCATGGATGGCGCCAGCCCGCTGCAGATCTTCCGCCTCGTCTATGTGCCGCTGATGATGCCCTCGCTGGTCGCGATCGGAACCTATGCGGTGCTGCTGGCCTGGAACGAGTACCTCTACGCGTTCCTCCTGCTGTCGAACGACAAGGATATCACGCTGCCCGTGGCGCTCGGCAACTTCCTGGCCGCCGACGATTCGCCGTGGGAGCTCCTGATGACCACCGGCTTCATCTACGCGCTGCCGCCCGCGGCGGTCTATTATGCCTTCAAGCGCTACATGGTGGGCGGCCTGACCGCCGGCGCCGTGAAGTCGTGACGGAGCGATGAGGGTCGGATTTCGTCAGGGACGGTTCGCCGACGCTTCGCGGCCGAACTGGGACGACGACGGGCCGCGGCCCATCGACTGGTTCGCCTGGTATCCGGCCGCGGATAGCGCGATCGAAGCAGCGCTTCCGGTCGCCCCATGGCCGCAAGGATGGTTCGAGGCGGGACCTGCGGCGCTGGATGCGCCGCTCGGTCCCAACGGGACTTGCCCGCTCGTCGTGTATTCGCATGGCACCGGCTGCAACGGCCTGCAGTTCGAATGGCTGGCGCGCGAGCTGGCGTCCCGCGGCTTTGTCGCGGTCGCCGTCAATCATCATGGCAACAGCAACGCTGAGCCCTACCGGGCAGAGGGCTTCCTCTGCTCATGGGAACGCCCGCGCGACATGTCCTTGCTGATCGACCACATCGCCGCTCATCCCGATTTCGAAGGCCGTATCAACCCCGACCGCATCTACGCCGTCGGCTATTCGCTCGGCGGCGTCACCGCCACCGCCTTGCTCGGCGCCATCATGCTCCGCTCGCCGTTCGAGCCGGGCGCCAATCTGGGCCGCGGACCGCGCGAGTTTCCCGATCTCGTCGATCATCTGCCGCGGCTGATGGAGAAGAGCCAGATCTTCCGCGACTCCTGGGGGCGGATGTCGGCCTCCTATCGCGATCCCCGCATCAAGGCTGCGCTGCTGCTGGCGCCGGGCCGATCGGTGCAGGGCTTCTCCGACGAGAGCGTCGCCGCAATCAGCGTACCCGCACGCATCATGGTCGGCGGTGGGGACGCCCTGCTGCCATCCGCGCGCTGGCTGCATGAGCGGCTCAGCGGCAGCACCTTTGATGTCGTTGCCGACGAGGCCGGCCACTATGTGTTCCTGCCGAAGAGCACCGCGCTCGGACGCAGCGCCGACCCGGCGTGCTGCGTCGATCCGCCGTCGGTCGACCGCGGCGCGATCCACCGCACGGTTGTGGCCGCCGCGTTGCATCTGTTCGAGGCCTGAGCGACGCTGCCGCAGCATTCTCCGTCATTTTGAGCGTAGCAAAGCAATCCAGAGTCCTGGCGCGGCCCTGGATTGCTTCGCTACGCTCGCAATGACGACTTCTATAGTGGCGCAGCGCTCTCGCCGCGATCACTCGACAGCTTTGAAGCTAACGACGCCACGACGATCACCACGGCAATCAGCCCGATCACCAGCGTGCAGATCGCGTTGATCTCCGGCTTCACCCCGAGCCGTACTTCCGAATAGATCCGGATCGGCAATGTCGCCGAGCCCGGGCCGGTGGTGAAGCTCGCGATCACGAGATCGTCGAGCGACAGCGTGAAGGCGAGCATCCAGCCGGCGACCACCGCCGGGGCGATCAATGGCAAGGTGACCATCACGAACGCGCGCAAGGGATCGCAGCCGAGGTCCATCGCGGCTTCCTCCAGGCTGCGGTCGAGCGAGACCAGCCGCGACTGTACGATCACCGCAACGAAGCACATCGTGAGGGTCGTGTGGGCGAGCGTCACCGTCCAGAAGCCGCGCTCGGCCTCCAGCGCCACGAACAGCAGCAGCAGCGACAGGCCGGTGATCACCTCGGGCATCACCAGCGGCGCATACAGCATGCCGGAGAACAGCATGCGGCCGCGAAATCCCTGGCCGCGCGACAGCGCCACCGCGGCAAGGGTGCCGAGCAAGGTCGCCACCGTCGCCGAGGTGGCGCCGACGCGCAGGCTCATCCAGGCTGCATCGATCATCGCGCGGTCGTTGAAGAACTCGTGATACCAGCGCAGCGACCAGCCGCCCCAGACCGTGACCAGCCGCGAGGCGTTGAACGAATAGATCACCAGGATCAGGATCGGGAGGTAAAGAAAGGCGAGCCCAAGCGTCAGCGAGGCGACGTTGAAGCGCGACAGGCGGGAGGGATTAGGCACGATCTCCTCCTCCCTCAATCCCAGTGAAACCCTCTCCGTTCCCTCCCCCCTTGTGGGGGAGGGTCAGGGAGAGGGGCACCCAGCAAAGATCGCCGATGCGGACCCCCACCCCCAACCCCTCTCCGCAAGGGGGAGGGGAGCGAGAGAACGTGCCTTGCTGTACGCCATCCATCACCTGCTCTCCTCCAACTGCCGGCGTTGCAGCCGGTCGTAGAGCAGAAGCGGGAGCAGCAGCACCGCGAGCAGCACGACGGCGATGCTCGAAGCCACCGGCCAATCCTTGTTGGTGAAGAATTCAAGCCACAGCGTCTGGCCGATCATCAGCGATTTCGAGCCGGCGAGCAGATCGGGAATGACGAACTCGCCGACGATCGGGATGAAGCACAGCAGCGCGCCGGCGCCGACACCTGGCAGCGACAGCGGAAACGTCACCAGCCAGAAGGTCTGGCGCGGCGAGGCGCCGAGATCGGCGGCGGCCTCTTCCAGGGCCGGCTCCAGCTTCGTCAGCGTCGCAAACAGCGGCAGGATCATGAAGGGCAGATAGGAATAGACGATCCCGACATACATCGCGCTGTCCGTCGACAGCCACACCACCGGCGCGGACACCAGATGCAGCGCGAGCAGGATCTGGTTCAACAGGCCGTCATGCTGCAGGATGTTGACCCAGGCATAGATGCGAATCAGGAACGAGGTCCAGAACGGGACGATGACCAGCATCATCGCGATGCCCTGCCAACGCCTGGGCAGCCGCGCCATGCCATAGGCGATCGGGTAGCCGATCAGGAGCAGGATCGCGGTCGACGTCGCCGCGACGACGACGCTGCGCAGATAGGACGCGAGATACAGATCGTCCGACAGCAGCAGACGGAAATTGTCGAGCGACAGCGCCGCAAATGCATCCCGAAGCGACGACAAACCATCAGCCAGCGAGAACACCGGCGTATAGGGGGGCTGCGCGATCGCAGTCTGCGACAGGCTGATCTTGGCGACGAAGGCGAACGGCACCAGGAAGAACAGCACCATCCAGACGTAAGGCGCGATCGCCGCAAATCGCGCCGGACGCGAGAAGATGCGGCGCGCGCTCATCGCTCCAGCACCACGCAATCATCGGGCGTGAACCAGGCCACGACGCGCTGGTTCAGCCCATAGCCGTCGGCGTCGAGCCGGGCCGTGTTGGCTTGCGACGCGTGCAGGACAGCGCCGCCGTCGAGCTTGATCTTGTACACGGTCTTGCCGCCGAGATAGCTCGCATCGGAAATGGCGCCCTCGACACAGTTGATCGCTGCGGCATCAGCCGCCGGCCGGCGAAGCGCGAGGCGGATCTTCTCGGGACGGATCGCGACTGCGACCTTGCTCTCGCTGATCGGAGTGACGGGTTGCGCCGCGGCGAGCTCGCCGGCAGCGGCGGTCGTGATCCGGAGCCGGTGCGACTCACGCGCGGTCACCTCGCCCTCGAACAGGTTGATGTCGCCGACGAACTCCGCGACCCACCGCGACACGGGCTCTTCATACAGGCGGCGCGGTGCAGCGACCTGCTCGAGCCTTCCCGCGTTCATTACCCCGATCCGGCTCGCCACCGTCATCGCCTCCTCCTGGTCGTGGGTGACGATGATGAAGGTCATGCCGAGCTTGCGCTGCAGCTCCATCAGCTCGAACTGCGTGCTCTCGCGCAGCTTCTTGTCGAGCGCCGCCATCGGCTCATCGAGCAGCAGCACCTTCGGCCGGCGCGCCAGCGAGCGTGCCAGCGCGACGCGCTGCTTCTGTCCCCCGGACAGTTGATCGGGCTTGCGCTTCTCCAGGCCTTCGAGCCGGACCAGCGCCACCATCTCCGCGACGCGGGTGGCGATCTCGGCGCGCGGCATGCCGGCGCGCTTCAGGCCGAAGGCGATGTTGTCGCGCACGTTCAGATGCGGGAACAGCGCGTAGTTCTGGAACATCATGTTGACGGGCCGCTGATGCGGCAGCACCTGCGCGATCTCCTCGCCCGATAGCAGGATGCGCCCTTCATCCGGCGTCTCGAAGCCGGCCAGCATGCGCAGCAAGGTCGTCTTGCCGCAGCCGCTGGGGCCGAGCAGCGCGAAGAACTCGCCGGCTCGGATGTCGAGCGAGACGCCGTCGACGGCGCGGAAGCTGCCGAAGGTCTTGACGACGTTCTCGATCCGCAGGATCGGCGGCTGAGGATCGGGGCGCGGTTCCGGCAGTGGTGATGCCGCCGGCTCCTCGGCGGGCGCTGGATTTGCGATGTCGTCAGCCATGTCCTGATCAAATCACCCTGCCCGGACACAACGCCCGGCCGGTCGGCAAGCTAGCCGCCCATGGATTGCAGCTCAACCGCACGGGCCGGACTATCCCCGCTCGCGTCAGCGGCCTGCGGCGAGCCCCGGCCACAGGCGACCGTCGCCATGAACGCGGCGAGCGCATCGCGTTCGGCAGCGGGAAGCGTCAGGCCCAGCTTGGTCCGCCGCCATAGAACGTCGTCGGGAAACCGCGCCCATTCGCGCGTCATGAGGTAGCGGACCTCCGCCTCCGTCAGCTTCGGCCCGAACGCCTGTCCGAGATCGGCCCGGTATCTCGCCCCGCCGAGGATCTCCGCCAGCCGGGTGCCATAGGCGCCGACCAGCCGCCGGGCCTCGGCTTCGCCGAGAAAGCGCCAGCGCTCCCGTGCGTCGTCGACGAGATCCTCGAACCGATCCCAGGCGAAATCGCCACCCGGAAGCGGCGCGCTCGCAGTCCAGCGCGGCGACATCGGGTAGAAGCGCGCAAGCCGCGAGACCGCCCGCTCGGCCCGGTACCGGGCTGTCGTGACATCGCCGCCGCACATGGTCAGGAGCGGCGCCTTGGCGGGCTCCTTGGCGCGGCCGGCATCAAGGCTCACGATCGTTTCCAATTCCCCGCTGTCGGCAGCACGCAGCACCATCATGTTGGCGCCGGACACGCTCCGGACCACATCCGCGGGCTGGACGTCCGAGCGGAAATAGCGGTTCGCCGCCTTGCAGAGATAGGCCACGTCCGCCGCCGGCACCGCCACCACGGCTGGGTCGCCCTTGAAGCCGTGGGCCACCGTGCCGATCAGGGTGAAATCTTGCTCGTAGGGCTGGGCAAAGATCAGCCTTCCATCCGAATTCTGAAACACGTAGACCGCTTCGACATCGAACAGCCGCGGCACGATGATCTGGCTGACCTGCCGCGCGGTGACCCGCGGCGGCGGCTGACGCAGCACGGTTTCCGCCGTCGAGACGCTCCACGCGCCGGTGGCGTTGGCGAGCGCGCGCGAAGTGACGATGCGGCGATGGCCGCGGTCGATGATGGCGAGCCGCCATAGATGGTCACGGTCGGCTCGCACGCAGCGGGCGCCGGTGCGGATCTCTGCGCCGCGCTCGGCGGCATCCATCGCGGTCAGAACCACCAGGCGGGAATCGTCGACCACGCAGTCGGAATAGTCGAACGCCGTCCCGATCGGACGCTTCAGGGCATCGCCGATCGGATGATGCGTGACGTCGAGCACCGACGCGGCCGGCAGCCGGTTGCGCGTAGCGAGGCGATCGTAGAGCCAGAGCCCTGCGCGCAGCTGCCATGGCGGCCGCTCATTGGCGTGAGCCGGAATCGCAAAGCGGATCGGCCGCACCAGATGCGGCGCGACCGTGAGCCAGACGTCGCGCTCGGCGAGCGCGCGGCGCACGCGCAGAAAGCCGCGGCGCTCCAGCGCCGCGAGGTCCCCGTGCACCAGCCGCGACGTGGCCGACGAGGCGGCGCCGCCAAGATCGCCCTGCTCGACCAGGATCACGCGCAAGCCGCGGCCGGCCGCATCGCGTGCCAGGCTGACGCCGTTCAGACCGCCGCCGATGATCGCAAGATCGTAGTCCGCCATACGCAAGGTCTTCGAGCGTGCCAGGGCGAATGATCGTAGACCGGCGGAAATGATTCTCGTAGCGGCCGAGCTGTCGTGCGCGCGGATAAATTCGCGCTGTTGCGCAACAGCCTCTGACCGGCGTGCCTGGTCAGCCCGTCTTGCGAACGGACGCGACGTCGTCGTCGTGAGCGCGACCGACAATGCCGTCGTATTTGTTGATCGGCAGGGGCTTGCCGAGCAGATAGCCCTGAACCGAGTCGCAGCCCTGCTCGGCGAGGAAGCCAAGCTGCTCGGGCGTCTCGACGCCTTCCGCCACGATCGACATGTTCATGCCGTGACCCAGACCGATGACCGCACGAATGATCGCCGCCGATTGCGGATTGCGGCCGATGTTCATGACGAAGGCGCGGTCGATCTTGATCTTGTCGAACGGGAATGCCTGCAGGTAGCTCAGCGACGAGTAGCCGCTGCCGAAATCGTCCATCGAGACGCGAACGCCGAGTGCCTTCAGCCGGCGCAGCAGCGCGACACCGCGATCGAAATCCTCGATCAGCACACCCTCGGTGATCTCGAGCTCGAGCCTGCCGGGCGCGAGCCCCGTCTCGATCAGGATCGAGTGGACCAGCGCAACGAGGTCGCCATGGACGAACTGGGCCGGGGACAGGTTGACCGCGACCTGCAGCGGCTTCGGCCACGACGCCGCCTCGCGGCAGGCCTCGCGCAGGATCCACTCGCCCATCTCGACGATGAGGCCGCTCTCTTCCGCGAGCGGAATGAAGTCGCTCGGCGGCACGAAACCCCGGACCGGGTGCTGCCAGCGCGCCAGCGCCTCGAAGCCGATGATCTCGCTGGCGTCGACCGTGCGGCCCGAGACGGCCTGCGGCTGGAAGTACAGCGACAGTTCGCCATGCTTGATCGCGACAGACAGCTCCTGATGCAAAACGCGGCGGTCGCGAATCTGCTGATCCATTTCAGGCTCGTAGAAGGTGATACTGCCGCGCGATTTGGCCTTGGCGCGGAACAGAGCGGCACCCGCATTGGCGAGCAGCGACGCCGGATCCGAACCATTGTGCGGGAACACCGAGATGCCCGTCGTCAGCGCGGTGCGGATCGACTTGCCCTCGATCTGGAAGTCCACCGCGATCGCCGCCGCCAATTGCTCGGCCAGCGCCCTGCCCGTTTCCGGTTGCTTGCCGTCGATGATCAGCCCGAACTCATCGCCGGAGAGCCGCGCGACCACCCCGCCCCGGGCAACGGCATGGACGCGACGGGCGACCTCGATCAACAGCTTGTCGCCGATGGCGTGGCCGAAGACGTCGTTGACGTCCTTCAGGCCCTTGAGATCGACGTTCAGGACCGCGAACTCCTCGTCCGTATCCGCGCAGGCCTCGATCATCTGGCTCAGGGCCTGCAGGAACGCGGCGCGGTTCGGCAGATCGGTCAGGCCGTCGTGATAGGCCATGTGCGCCATCCGCGATTCGGTCTGGCGCCGGTCGGTGACGTCCTCATAGGTCTTGATCAGATATTGCGGCTCGCCGGTCTCGCCCAGCACGGTTGCCCGCCGGGTCAGGAACAGCCGCAGGCCGTCCTTGGTCGAGATCGGATGTTCCTCGGTCAGAAGGCCCCGCTTCTTGATGGCGGCTTCGTCGCGCGCCGTGATCAGTCTGGCCTCGCGCGGATTGAAGATGTCGGCGGTGGTCAGGCCCGTGGCGTCCTCGCGCTTGCGGTTGAGGATGATCTCGGCGCTGCGGTTGGCGAGCAGATAACGGCCGTCGCTGACGCTCTCGACGATGAGCGAAACCGGAATGTTGTCGACAACCAGTTCCAGGAACTTCTTGCTGTTCTCCAGCTCGCGGCTCAGCGATCGCCGCTCCGTGGCATCGTCGAACAGCGCGATGAGGAATTGCGGTTCGTTCTTGTCGTTGCGTGCAACGACCCGGTGGGCGTCCAGGATGCGCTTCTCGTCACCGCGTTGAACCACGAGTTCGCTGCAATAGGTGGTGCCAGGTGCCAGCATCGCTTCGCGATCGGCCGCCGCGATGTCGGCCGCGGTCTCCTCGCCGAACAGGTCGCTCGGGCGCCGTCCGATGATCTGATCCCGCGGCACCTGCGCGAACTGCTCGAACGCCCGGTTGGCGAAGATGTAGCGGCCGTCCTCGATGTTCTTGGCGGCGACGCAGACGGGAACCTGATCGACCACCGATTCCAGGAACTGCTTGGTCGAGGCGAGCTCGCGCTCCAGCCGGTGCTGCACCGTACAGTCTTCATGGATGCCGATCGATCCTCCGGTGGGAAGGCGGAAAATCTGGGCACGCACCACACGCCCGTCGGGCAGTTCGGTCAGGCACCCGTCCGGTGCCCGCGCCTGGCGAGCATAGTCCTCGACCGTCAGATTGAGCAGGCCACGCTGCCGCCGCAACTCGACCAGATCCCGGCCGGTGCAACCGGGCGGAATGTCGGCCCGGCTCATGCCGTAGATCTCGAGAAAGCGATGATTGTAGAAGACGACGCGGTTGGCGGCGTCCGTCAGCATCAGCCCCTGGCTCAGATTGTTGAGCGCGGAGCTGATGAAAACATTACGCCGCAGTTGTGCCCGCTTGGCGCGCCGCAAGGCCGAATGGATCCAGATCACGACCGACGCGAGGAAGGCGCAGACGACAACGCCGGCGATCAACACCTTCCAGAGCACGTCCGGCTCGATGGTGGCCAGGTAACCGGAGGGCGAGAAATCGGCGGAAGCGGCCCAGGCTCGGGTCGGCGCAGCCGCCCACGCTGCCATGGCGGCCACCGAGGCCGCAACGACACGCGCAGAAAACGCGTTTCGGTCGCTCGCCTGCCAATTCTTGCCAGCCATCAATCACCCGCGGTATTCGGCGACAGTATCTGGCTTCACCTATTGGGATCGGGTAAACGGGTTCTGCAAACTTCGAAAAAGACGAAGCAAATTTGGTCAATGGCGCCTTATGATGAATGGTTTGCTAAGGGCCCTCGCACTCCGGACCGGGGTTCCACCCACCAGGGATTGCAGCGAGACATGACTTCTCCCAATCGTCTCAGGACTATGCATGGATAGAGTGGATTGCGTCGTCGTTGGCGCCGGCGTCGTCGGACTTGCCGTCGCACGTCAATTGGCGCGGGCCGGACGCGAGGTCATCGTTCTCGAGGCGGCCGAGGGTATCGGAACCGTCACTTCGTCTCGCAACAGCGAAGTGATCCACGCCGGCATCTACTACAAGGCCGGGAGCCTGATGGCCCGCTTCTGTGTGGCCGGCAAGCGCATGCTTTACCGCTATTGCGACGACCATGGCGTGCCCTACCGCAATTGCGGGAAGCTGATCGTTGCGACCAATCCGGCCGAGACCGAGAAGCTGCAGGGCATCCGCGCGCACGCCGAAGCCAATGGTGTCGAAGGTATGCGGCTGCTATCCGGAACCGAAGCGCTGGCGCTGGAGCCGGCCCTGGCCTGCCAGGCTGCGCTGCTGTCGCCGTCCACCGGCATCCTCGACAGCCATGCCTTCATGCTTTCGCTGCGCGGCGAGATCGAGGACGCCGGCGGTGCCTTCGCCTTCCACACGCCGTTGCTGCGGGCCAAGGCGACCGGGGGATCGATCGAGGTCGATGCGGGCGGCGCGCAACCGATGACGCTGAGCTGCCGGCTGCTGGTGAACGCCGCCGGCCTCGACGCGCCCGAGCTGGCGCGGCTGATCGACGGCATGCCGTCGTCGCTGGTGCCGACGGCCTATCTCGCCAAGGGCAACTATTTCAGCTGCAGCGCCCGGGCACCGTTCAGCCGGCTCATCTACCCGGTGCCGGAACCAGGCGGCCTCGGCGTGCACCTCACGCTCGACATGGCAGGCCAGGCCAGATTCGGCCCCGACGTCGAGTGGATCGACCGGATCGACTATACGGTCGATCCGGCGCGCGCCGAGCGCTTCTACCCGGCGATCCGCAAGTACTGGCCGTCGCTGCCGGATGGGGCGCTGATGCCGAGCTATTCCGGTATCAGGCCGAAGATCGTACCGCCGGCCGTGGCGTCGCAGGATTTCGTCATTCAGGGCCCGCGCGATCACGGGGTGCCCGGACTCATCAATCTGTTCGGAATTGAATCGCCTGGATTGACGTCATCGCTCGCGATTGCGGCTCACGTCTGCGATCTCGCCTCGAGCTGAAGACCCCAGATATCGCGATGAACGGCGTGTCGCGATAGATGCGCCGGCAGACAACGCAGGCAGATGCGTCCGCGTCATCGTATATCGCAACTAATTTGATTGGAGTTGCGTCTGGGATGGACTCGTCACCATCCCAGGCGCACGGTCTTACGATCAGATGGTACGGCGGATGATGGTCACATGTCAGTGAAGTGTTTCGCTGGTTACCTGTCTCAAGCGCTCGATCTCATCCTTCACCATCAGTTTGCGTCGCTTCAGTTCGACAATTCGCAGGTCGTCCGTCGATGGATGCAGGAGAGCTTGATGCAATTCGTTTTCAAGAACTTTATGCTTACGCTCCAGTTCAACGAGATGCGCCTGAATGGCCATTCGAAACCTCCTCGGTAGGTGAACCTGAGATTCGACCAGGGCTAATGAGTGTACACAAGTCGCTTGACCTGTCGATGGGGCCAAAAGACCGCACATGCAAATTTGAGCGCCGTGTGTAACGAAGCGTGAGCAGATCCGGACGAATCTAAAGCCGGCGCCAACCCGAAATTCACGGGACAGCTGCACCGATCTCGAGGAGTGCGACTTGCTTATCAGCTTCGCAGGCGCAATATTTGCGCCCGCCTTCGCAAGGCTTTCCACTTCCTTCCGCTTTTTTGCTATCATAGATCATGGCTGACCAAGACGAGCGCGAACTGCAGGCCGAACTCGCGCGCCTGCAGCAGGAGCACCGCGATCTCGACGCGGCGATCGACGCTTTGCATCAATCGCCCGCCCCCGATTTGTTGCGGCTGCAACGACTGAAGAAGCGGAAGCTTCTGCTACGCGATCGGATCGCCTTCATCGAAGACCAGATCACGCCCGACATCATCGCCTGAGGCGAAGCGTCAGCACGGCTGACCGTATGCACACAAGCAATACGCAACAGCGGTGCAGGATTTGCCGAAGCGCCTTGACAACAAGAACAAAAAGAGAACAATCGGACCAGTCCCTCGTAACTCCTGACGACAACAAGGATGGTTGTGATGCCCGCCTCCTTCTCCCCACAGGATCGCCTCTATGAACAGGCCTGTGACCAAGCCATCGCGATGTGCGACGGCAATCTGCGCTCCACGATCAAGGCGCTGATCATGGCGAACGAGTATCTCGAGCTGGAGCTGCAGGAGCTGCGGGCGGCAATCTCCTGCGGCTGCATGCCCAACACCATTTCGGACGATGCGCAGAACAATGCGGCCTGAGCCCTAGGCCGTCGAGGCTCTCCGGACGATTGCCACCGCGCTCGCTCGCAGCTTCGACGAAGGCCGGGAGGTGCGTGCAATGCCTGACATCACCTATTACGTCGCCATGCCGTTCAGACGGGACGAGACTGGGATGCTGGTCGCAGGCGCGGCCGAGGAATGCCAGAGCTCGTCCGCAGCGCTGCGTCGTGCCGAAGCGATGTCGCGCTTGCCGGACAACATCGGCGCCATTGCCTTCAGCCGCAGCGGGGATCCCTTGCTGGGGGAATTCTGCGACGCCCGGCTGCTGCACAAGTTCGGCGAGTTGCCCGACGATCTCGGCGAGTTGTGAGCGCCGTGCACAGCTCTGTCATCGGAGCGGACGGCCCACGAGCGTCACCGCTGGTCGCCCGACAGGGCCGTGCCGTGCGCGGGGCTCTCGTACCTCCGCTGGGCCTTGCGCATATACATCGCACGGTCGGCTTCCTCCAACGCACGTACTGGGTTGACGCGCTTGTCGAGAAGGGCAATCCCGGCCGACGCGCCGGCACGCACGGTCTGATCGCCGAAGGTGAAGGTCAGGCTGTCGATGGCCTGTTCCAGCTCCGTCGCCTTGGCATGTGCGTCCGCCGCGCTGAGGTGCCAGAGCAGCACGCCGAACTCGTCGCCGCCGAGCCGACCGATCACGTCGGAGGATCGGACATGCTCGCCGAGGACACGCGCAACCGCCTTCAGGACCTCATCACCGGCGGCATGGCCGAACGTATCATTGATCGGTTTCAGCCGATCGACGTCGAGCACGATGAGAGCACCGGTCGCGTCGTAGCGCTTGATGAAGGCGATGGAACGATGGAGTTCGCGGGCGAAGCCGCGACGATTAAAGATGTCGAGCAGGAAATCGCGCTCAGCGGAGGCCGTCAGCTCGGCGATCCGGGCCTGTGCTGTCGCCAACTCGGCCTTGAGGCGTCGGATCGTGTGCCGCGCGCCTGCCGGTACGGAACCGGGTTCAGGAGCCCGCGCGCGCCGCGAAGGCCGATGACGGTACCGGGTTCTTCGCTTCCCGGCTCGCCACGCGGCCGCCATGCGCTTCTTTTTCATCGGACACCTGCCGCGCCATCGTTTGGGCTTGCCGGGCTTGACCAAGACAGGATAGTCCATTCGGACCTCCATGCCATGGCTTGCCGCTGTCAGGACCGATCCTATACTCCGGCCCATGCTGATGGATTCCCGAGAAGAATTGAGGTCATGACCGCCCCGATCGCCATCATCATGGGAAGCCAGTCGGACTGGGATACCATGCGCCATACCGCCGAGACGCTTGACGCCCTGGGCGTGAGCTACGACGCCCGGATCGTCTCGGCGCACCGCACCCCGGACCGGCTGTATGCTTTCGCCAAGGGTGCCAAGGCGGCGGGCTACAAGGTCGTGATCGCCGGTGCCGGCGGCGCCGCCCATCTGCCGGGCATGACGGCCTCGCTCACGGAACTGCCCGTGCTCGGCGTTCCCGTCGAGTCGAAGGCGCTGTCGGGAGTCGATTCGCTGTATTCCATCGTCCAGATGCCGGCCGGAATTCCGGTCGGAACGCTCGCCATCGGCAAATCCGGCGCCATTAACGCAGCGCTGCTGGCGGCCAGCGTGCTCGCTCTCTCGGACTCCGCGCTCGCCGGCCGTCTGTCGGCTTGGCGCCAGGCGCAGACCAATGCGATCGCCGAACGTCCGGAGGGCACGGCGTGACCGACTCCAATCGGGTGAAGCTCAAGCCCGGCGACACCATCGGTATTCTCGGCGGCGGCCAGCTCGGCCGCATGCTGGCGCTTGCTGCGGCGCGGCTGGGGCTGCGCTGCCAGGTGTTCTCGCCGGACCCGGACTCCCCCGCCTTCGACGTCGTGCTGAACGCAACCTGCGCCGAATATGCCGACGTCGAGGCGCTCGAGCTGTTCGCCAATGATGTCGACGTCGTCACCTACGAGTTCGAAAACGTCCCCTCGGCTGCGGCCATGGTGCTGGCGGCCAGACGCCCGGTGCTGCCGCGGCGTTCGGCGCTCGAGACCACCCAGGATCGCCTCACCGAGAAGGATTTCGTCACCTCGCTGGGCATCGGCACCGCGCCCTATGCGGATGTGTCCTCGGTCGCCACCTTGCGCGAAGCTGCGTTCCGGATCGGCTTACCGGCCGTGCTGAAGACGCGGCGATTTGGCTATGACGGCAAGGGTCAGATCAAGATCCAACAGGGTGACGATCTCGAGCGGATCTGGGCCGAGCTCGGCACCAAATCGGCCATCCTCGAAGCGTTCGTTCCGTTCGAGCGCGAGATCTCGGTCGTGGCGGCCCGAGCGGCCGACGGTCAGGTCGAGTGCTTCGACGTGACCGAGAACGAGCATCGCGATCACATCCTGAAGGTGTCGCGGGCGCCGGCGCGTATCCCTGATGCGCTCGCCGACGAGGCCAGGGACATTGCCAGCCGGATCGCCACCGCCCTCGACTACGTCGGGGTGCTGGCCGTGGAGATGTTCGTGGTGTCGGACGGTCCCACTCCAGGCGTCCTGGTCAACGAAATTGCCCCGCGGGTGCATAATTCCGGCCACTGGACCCTCGATGGCGCCTCGATTTCCCAATTCGAACAGCACATCCGGGCGATCGCCGGTTGGCCACTCGGCAAGCCGCTGCGCCACGGTCACGTCACGATGACGAACCTGATCGGGGACGAGATCGACAGCTACGAGCAGTGGCTCACGGTTCCGGGCGCCACCGTGCATCTCTACGGCAAGGGCGCCGCTCGTCCGGGCCGCAAGATGGGGCATGTGACCCAGGTCTCACCACTGCCGCCGAGGCAGGGCTGAAATAAACCGCTCCGGCGGGGTTAAACTTGCGGTCAAGAGCCCGTCAGCGGGTGGACAGCGAGGATGTCCTCTGATACACGGGCGCGCTCAAGGTCAAGGGCGCGGCCATCTGCCAGCCCTGGCTTCACCAGATTTCAAACCGATAGACTGAGAAAGAGGATGCCGCGTGCAGGTTCTCGTTCGCGATAACAATGTCGATCAAGCCCTCAAGGCGCTCAAGAAGAAGATGCAGCGTGAGGGCATTTTCCGCGAGATGAAGCTTCGCGGCCATTACGAGAAGCCGTCCGAGAAGAAAGCCCGCGAGAAGGCCGAAGCCGTGCGTCGTGCGCGCAAGCTGGCCCGCAAGAAGTTGCAGCGTGAAGGCCTGCTGCCGATGAAGCCGAAGCCGGTGTTCGGCGCTGGCCCCGGCGGCGACCGTGGTGCTGGTCGTGGTCCGGGTGCAGGTGCCCGTCCCAGCGCGCCGCGCTGATCTGGCCAGATTGATCTGACGTCGTCTGAAGCGCGGGCCTTTGGCTCGCGTTTTTGTTTTGGGCGCCTCTCTTTGATTTCATGCCTCCTGCCATCCGGCGACCGGGGTCAATCCGGGTTGCGCCGCCACTCCTCGCATCGCTGCAGAGTTCGCCACTCCAAAGAAAAAGCGGCAGACCGCCCGGGCCCACCGCCTCGATCACGTCGGCGAACGATTCGGTCAGCTATTTCGGCAACACCGAGTGGAACACCGATTTGGCTGCGGACATCATGTCCTGCGCCACGTTGGACATCTGGTCCTTGATCGATGGATCAGTCTTGTCGGCGCGCAGGTCGAGCGGACGCAACTGCTGGACAGGGATCTCCGCCGGAGGCGTCGGGCGCCCGTCCGGCTGCAATGATCCCGTGTAGGGCGGGCTCGAGGCCGACGGCAAGGCAAAGCCCTGCTCGACCGGTGGCGCAGACACCGTCACGGGAGGCGGCAGCGGACGGACCGGCGACACCGGTGGCGCGACGGTCGCGATGCGCGGCGCCTCGCCAGCGCCCCGGGGTGCGTCGCTCGACGGCTTCTCGACAGCCGTCTTGCCGGTACCTTCGCTCGCGCGCAACCGCTCGATCGCCGCGCGGGCGAGATCAGCGGCATCCCGGCGATCTTCCTGCTGGGTCGCTGGGGCCTCGGCCGGAGTACCGCGCGCAATCAGCTTTTCCCGCGGCGACGCGGGATGGCGCGAGGCCTGCGGATCGGCCGGGAGGCTCGCCGTTTCGGCCGGCTTCACTTCGACTGCCTTCTCTGCAGCCTTGTCGGCCAGCGACTTCTCGGACACGCCCTTGGCCTTGATGCCGGGAGCGGGAATGCTCGAGATCTCGTTCGACGTTTCCGCCGGCTTGGCGTCAGACTTGGGATCGGCCTTCGCTTCCAGCTTGGCAGGGTCGGTCCCCTTGCCCGTGGATTTCGGAGCGTCGCTCTTTGAGCCGGTGAGCTTGGCGTAGGCAGCCGACGCCACCGACGCCACGGTCGATGGCGGCGAGTCCGGCTTGGTGTTGATGTAGTGATTGACGATGTAGGCCCCGATGATGGTGGCAACCACCGACGGGATGATCTCCATGGCGAACTTTGTGAGATATTTCAGCATGCTGACCACTCCCGCGCGGTATTTGCGGGAACTTTGAGGCACAATTAAGGGACCATCCCACACCTTCCGAAGCTCGCAGACTGCACTCCGCGCAGACGCGACCGCCGAAAAGTCGTTTCCTGAAATCCTTTGAAACCGGAGCCAGCAATCCGAGGGTGTTGCCACAGCTTCCGGATCGCCGGCTCAAGATACCACAATCAGCGGCATCCCGGTAAACAATTGGTTACGGCTTCAATTCAACTTCGAGGAAAACGATCTCGGAACCGGTCTCGTTCAGCACATCGTGTTCGACACCGGCCTTTCGGAAATAGGATTTGCCGACCGCGAGCTGCGCCTTCGAGCGCTCGCCGGACGGCGCCACGATCGTCATCTCGCCCGCGGTGACCGGCACGATCACGTAATCCATCTCATGAACGTGGCGCCCCGTGGCACTGCCGGGCAATAGCCGCCACTCCGTGACGCGGACTTCGGGCGTATCGACCTGGACGTCGGACTGAGCGCTGAGCATGGGGGATCTCTTGAATCAGGGGACGAAGAGCAGGAACACGAATATCGCGAACACCACCATGTGCACCAGCCCGAACAGGATGTTCGTCCGTCCGGTGCCGAAGGTCAGCATGCTCAGGACGAAGGTCAGGACCAGCAGCACTGTTCCCTGCGGGTCCAGCCCGAGGACGAGCTGCCTGTCGAGCACATGGGCGGCGACCGCCACTGCCGGGATGGTCAGCCCTATGGTGGCGAGCGAGGAGCCAAGCGCGAGATTGATGCTCTTCTGAAGGTCGTTGGCGCGGGCGGCCGAGAGGGCGGCGACACTCTCCGGCAGCAGGATCAACAGCGCCACCAGCACGCCTGCGACCGCCTGCGGCGCCCCCGTTGCGGCAACGCCGGCGTCGACCACCAGCGAGAACTTCTTGGCAAGCAGGACCACAGCGAGCAGTGCAACCAGCAGCAGCCCGACACTGAGCAACAGCTTCGCACGCGGCAGCCGGACATCGTCATCGGCGAACCCAGCCGAGCCGCCGACGAAATAATCCCGATGGCGGGTGGTCTGCGTATACAGGAACACCGCGTAGAGCAGGATCGTCACGACGCTGACGAAGGCGATCTGCACGGCAGAATACACCGGACCAGGCGACGTCAAGGTATAATTCGGCAGCACCAGTGTGATGGTTGCCATCGTGAACAGTACGCTGAGATACAGATTGGCACCGGAGACCAGCACGTCCTGCTCGCGATAGCGCAGGCCGCCGATGAAGATGCAGATGCCGGCCAGGCCGTTGCACACGATCATGACGACCGCGAACACGGTGTCGCGGGCCAGCGCGGGCGCAGCCTTGTCGCCGAGCATGATGGTGGCGATCAGCGCGACCTCGATCACCGTCACCGCCAGGGTCAGGAGCAGCGTGCCGAACGGCTCGCCGATCTCATGCGCGATCACCTCGGCATGGTGCACGGCCGCGAACACCGTGCCGAACAGAATCACCAGCAGCACCGCGGCGAAGACCACGCCGGCGGCCGAGGGCGTGAAGTCATAATGCGTCGCCGTGACGATCGCGACGAGCGCGACCGCCAGGCCGGGAAAGATCACCGATGATGCGGGCGTTGCGCCCTTCACGCTCATGATTCGCGTCCTTCGATCCGTTCTGTCCGACTATGCGCGACCGCGAGGCGATCGTCACGCGGTCCGGCCGTGACCGGGTCAACCTAGACGGTCTCTGAAAGTGCCGTCGATCAGGTCAATGCGGGCTGAGCAGCGGATGGATCGGAAGCACGGTCAGCAGCACGAACAGCGGAATGAGGACGGCACCTGCCCGCAGCATGTAGCCGAAGAAACTCGGCATCTTGATGCCGCGCTCAGTGGCGATCGCTGCGACCATGAAGTTCGGCGCATTTCCGATATAGGTCAGCGCGCCCATGTAGACTGCGCCCATCGAGATCGCCGCCAGCGTTCCCGAGAGTTCGCCCATCAGCACCTTGGGATCGCCGCCCGCCAATTCGAAGAACAAGAGATAGGTCGGGGCATTGTCGAGGAAGGCCGACATCAGCCCGGTGAACCAGAAATAGGCGACCTCCCGCGGCGCGCCGGCGGGTGTCGTGACGGCATCCAAGAGCCAGCCGAAAGAGCCACTGCGCCCCGCATTCAGCATGGCGATGACCGGGACGATCGCGGTGAAGATCGCCGCGAACAGTTTGGCGACCTCTCGAATCGGCTCCCAGTTGAACCCGTTCGCCTCGCGGTGCTCGTCCGGCGTCAGCCACAGCGACAGTCCGGCGATCGTCACGAGGACGGCATCGCGCACGAGGTTCTGAAGCTCGACATGCGTGCCGAAGACGTCGAAGGAGATGCCCGGCTTCCAGGTCGCCGATAGCAGCGTATTGGCAACGATCGCGGCGATCAAAACGACATTGATGAGGCCGCGAATGCGCACCGGTTCCTTTGTTACGGACGCTTGCAACGCAAGCTTCTCCGCGCGGAAGCGCCACCAGTCGGTAGCGGCAAAGACGATGAGCAGCAATCCGGCGACGATCGCGGTCTGCAGCCAGAGATGTTGCGTCGTCCAGAAGAAGTCGACACCACGCAGAAAACCGACGAACAGCGGTGGATCGCCGAGCGGGCTCAGTGCACCACCGACATTGGCGGCCAGAATGATGAAGAAGATCAGCACATGCACATTATGCGGCCGGCTCAGATTGGCGCGGATCAGGGGGCGCACCAGGATCATCGCGGCGCCCGTCGTGCCGACGACGCTCGCGATGATCGTGCCGAGTGCCAGGATGGCCGTATTTGTCGCAGGTGTACCTCTGATGTCGCCGGTCACCAGGATGCCGCCGGCCACCGTATAGAGGGCGAACAGCAGCACGATGAAGCTGAGATACTCGGCGAGCAGCGCGTGGACGAAGGCGTCGAGCGCCGTGCCGAGCCCTGCATTCCAGGTCAACGCCGCCAACGTCACCAAGGCCCATGCCGCGGCGATCTTTCCGTAGTGATGATGCCAGAACCTGGCAAACAGCAGCGGCCCGAGCGCGATCGACAACAGCAGTCCCGCGAACGGCAGCGCGAACGGCCAGGTCATCGCGGAGCCGTTCAGCCCGGCCGCATGCGCCTGCACCGGCAGGCTCGCAAAGACAAGGAGCAGGATGGTCCCGCGCAGGGCCGGCCACCGCGATCCACGGACGTTACGGATTGTCGATGAAGCTCTTTGCCGTCTCAGTCGCACCGAAAAGATCCAGGTCGTTATGTCCGCCACCGGGAAACCGTACGAAGCGCTTGGGGTCATGCGCAAGTGCGAACAATCGTTCCCCGAAGCGGATCGAAATCGCCGGATCCCGTTCGCCATGCATGATCAGCAGCGGCACATGCACATTGGCGATGCGCTGGTCGGATTGGAAGCGGTCGCGCATCAGCAGGCTGACCGGGACGACCCTGAGCATCGCGGAGGCGACGTCCACGGTCGACGTATAAGGGGCTTCGAGGATCAACTTGGAGATCGGGTGCTCCGCCGCGATGGCGGTGGCGACACCGCTGCCGAGGGAAAAGCCCCAGGCGACGATCCGTCCCGCCTCGTAGCGCTCTGTCGTGAACGCATAGGCGACTGCGGCATCTTGCAGCAGCCCGGGCTCACTGGGACTGCCGCTGGACCCCGCATAGCCGCGATAGGAAAGCGCAACGAGACCGGTACCGTCGGCCGTGAGCGCCTTGAAGCGCGACGCCACGCCGGCAAGAAAATCGCCATTGCCCGGGAAGTACAGAACGACCTTGCGGCCCGGCTTCGCCGGCACATGCCAGACGATGACCCGCTCGCCATCGGCCGAGGTCAGCACATGCTCCTCAGCCTGAGGAAACCCGGCTGCAGCCGGTGCCGTGCGGCCGACCGGCGGAATGGGAAACAGCATCGCACGCTGGCGGACGAACAGGGTCGCAAGCACGATGCCGTAGACCGCCGCCACGACGATCAGGAGCCATTTCAGAAACGTCATGGCTCCCGACGCCGTGGGCTACATGCCCTTGACGATGTTCTCGGTCATCTTCTTGGCGTCGCCGAGCAGCATCATCGTGTTGTCGCGGTAGAACAGCGGATTGTCGATGCCGGCATAGCCCGAGGCGAGCGAGCGCTTGATGAACATCACGGTGCCGGCCTTCCAGACTTGCAGCACCGGCATGCCGTAGATCGGCGAGGACTTGTCCTCCTCGGCCGCCGGATTGGTGACGTCGTTGGCGCCGATCACGAAGGCGACGTCGGCCTGGGCAAATTCCGAGTTGATGTCCTCGAGCTCGAACACCTCGTCGTAGGGAACGTTGGCTTCGGCGAGCAGCACGTTCATGTGGCCGGGCATGCGGCCCGCGACCGGATGAATCGCGTATTTCACTTCGACGCCTTCCTTCTTCAGCGTGTCGGCCATCTCGCGCAGCGCGTGCTGCGCCTGGGCGACCGCCATGCCGTAGCCGGGGACGATGATCACCTTCGAGGCGTTCTTCATGATGAAGGCCGCGTCGTCGGCCGAGCCGAGCTTGGCCGGCTTCTGCTCGCCTGTCGCTCCGCCGGCCGCGGCGGTCTCGCCGCCGAAGCCGCCGAGGATGACCGAGATGAAGGACCGGTTCATCGCATGGCACATGATGTAGGACAGGATCGCACCGGACGAGCCGACCAGCGCGCCGGTGATGATCAGCGCCGAATTGCCGAGCGTGAAGCCAATGCCGGCCGCGGCCCAGCCCGAGTAGGAGTTCAGCATCGAGATCACGACCGGCATGTCGGCGCCGCCGATCGGGATGATCATGAGCACGCCGAGCGCCAGCGCCAGCAGCGTCACCATCAGAAAGTCGAAGCCGCCGCCGGTCATCACCAGGCGGACCACGAAGAAAACGAGCGCGACCGCGAGCGCAATGTTGATGATGTGGCGCGCCGGCAGGATGATCGGTGCACCGCTCATCCGCGCGGACAGCTTGAGGAAGGCGATGACCGAGCCGGTGAAGGTCAGCGCGCCAATGGCGACGCCGAGCGACATTTCGACCAGGCTCTGCGGATGGATGTTGCCGGGCGTGCCGATGTCGAAGGCTTCCGGCGCGAAGAACGCGCCGGCGGCGACCAGCACCGCGGCCATGCCGACCAGCGAATGGAACGCCGCCACGAGCTCGGGCATCGACGTCATCGGCACCCGGCGCGCAATCACCGCACCGATACCGCCGCCGATCGCAACGCCGAGGATGACGAGCACCCAGGCGATCGCATCCGCCGGCGGATGCCCGGCCAGGGTGGTGGCGACCGCAATCGCCATGCCGGCCATGCCGAAGAAGTTGCCTTGCCGGCTCGAGGCCGGGCTCGACAGCCCGCGAAGAGACAGGATGAACAGCACACCTGCCACGAGATAAAGGAGTGCCGACAGATTGGCGTTCATTGCAGATGCCCCGTTGTGCCTGTCATCCCGCGTCGTGCGGCGTTGTTACCTGGACTTCTTCTTGTACATCGCCAGCATGCGCTGGGTGACGAGGAAGCCGCCGAAGATGTTCACGCAGGCGAAGATCAGCGCGACGAAGCCGAACGCTCGCGCCAGACCGCTGCCGCTCGAGAGCATGGGAACGCCGACCGCCAGCAGCGCGCCGACCACGATCACCGAGGAGATCGCATTGGTCACCGACATCAGCGGCGTGTGCAGGGCCGGCGTCACCGACCACACCACGAAGTAGCCGACGAACACCGCCAGCACGAAGATCGACAGCCGGAAGACGAAGGGGTCGACGGCTTGGACGACATGTTCCATGGCTCTGCTCCTTAGGCCTTCGGCTGGAAGTTCGGGTGGACGATGGCGCCATCCTTTGTCAAAGCCGTGGCCTTGACCAGCTCATCGTCCCAGTTGACCGCCAGTGTCTTTTCCTTCTTGTCGATCATCGTCTCGATGAAGGAGAACAGGTTGCGGGCGTACAGGCCGGAGGCGGACGCTGCGACCCGGCCGGCGAGATTGGGGTAGCCGATGATCTTGACGCCGTCGATCTCGACAGTCTCGCCGAGCTTGACGCCCTCGACATTGCCGCCACGCTCGACCGCGAGGTCGACCAGAACCGAGCCCGGGCGCATCGACTTCACCATCTCCATGGTGACGAGGCGCGGCGCCGGACGGCCGGGAATCAGCGCGGTTGTGATGATGACGTCCTGCTTCTTGATGTGTTCCGCCGTCAGCGCCGCCTGCTTGGCCTGGTACTCCTTGGACATCTCCTTGGCGTAGCCACCGGCCGTCTGCGCGTTCTTGAACTCCTCGTCCTCGACCGCCAGGAATTTGGCGCCGAGGCTCTCCACCTGCTCCTTGGTGGCGGGGCGCACGTCGGTGGCGGAGACCATGGCGCCGAGCCGGCGCGCGGTTGCGATTGCCTGCAGGCCGGCGACGCCGACGCCCATCACGAAGACCTTGGTCGCCGGCACGGTGCCGGCCGCGGTCATCATCATCGGGAAGGCGCGACCGAACGCCTCGGCGCCCTCGATCACGGCACGGTAGCCGGCGAGGTTCGCCTGGCTCGACAGCACGTCCATCACCTGGGCGCGGGTGATGCGCGGCATCAGTTCCATCGCGAACGAGGCAATGCCGGCATCGGCCATCGCCTTGAGCGCGGTATCGTTGCCGTAGGGATCCATGATCGCGAACACCAAGGCGCCACGCCGGTAGTTGGCAAGCTCGGAGGCTTCCGGCCGCTTCACCTTGATGATGATGTCGGCGTCCTTGAGCGCATCGGCGCTCACGGTTGCGCCCGCCGCCGTGAACTCCGAATCCGGCAGGCCGGATTTGATGCCGGCGCCGGGCTCGACCGCGATCTCGGCACCCAACGCCTTGAACTTCTTCACCGTGTCGGGAGAGGCGGCGACCCGCGGCTCCAACGGGTCGATTTCCTTGGCGACGGCAATCTTCATGAGGCCTCCGGCGCGAATGCGCGCGCGAGCTTTAAGAGGGCGGGACGTCCATGGGCTACAGCGTGACGCCTGGTCAGCAATCGGCTTCGGCAGTCAGCTGAAGGCCCGCCAGCGGGGATGCCGGCGGGCCGATCGCGACATTAAGCGAGGAAAATAGCCATCAAGATGACGATGAGAGCGACGCTGATCGTGCCGTACTTCACCAGCCTGATGAAGCCCTCGTAGGTGGCCTCATGCGCCAGATAGTCGTTGCCGTCAGCCGTCGAGTAGGCGATCTCGCCATGGTTTGCCATCGGGGTCCCCCAGAGAAAATATGCTTTGTTAAGGTCGCATACCCCAAAGCCGATGCAAGGGCAACGGCTGGCATGCAAGGCAGTTTTATCACCTTTTCCGATCGCCCTATTGGCAAGGCCAATTATCACGGATCCAGCGCGTCAGGCTGGCCTCGCTGACCTCGCCGGCGCGCCTCTCCGACCCGTTCAACACATGTTATACGCCCCTACCCCATCCGCTCCAGCTCGTCGATCATCCCGGCGATGACCGAGAGACCACCGTCCCAGAACCTGGGGTCCTTGGCGTCCAGGCCGAACGGGGCGAGCAGCTCCGAATAGTGCTTGGTGCCGCCGGCCGCGAGCATCGCCAGATAGCGCTCGGCGAACCCCTCGGCGGCATGCTCGTAGACGGCGTAGAGCGAGTTCACGAGGCAGTCCCCGAAGGCATAGGCGTAGACGTAGAACGGCGAATGGATGAAGTGCGGGATGTACATCCAGAAGTTCTCGTAGCCCGGCTTGATCTCGATCGCCTCGCCGAGGCTCTCGGTCTGCACCGACAGCCAGATCTGTCCCAGCCGCTCCGCGGTCAGTTCGCCGTTCTTGCGCTCGGTGTGGACAGCACGCTCGAACGAATAGAACGCGATCTGCCGCACCACCGTGTTGATCATGTCCTCGACCTTGCCGGCGAGCAGCGCCTGGCGCTGCCTCGCGTCCTTGGTCTCGGACAGCAGGCGCCTGAAGGTCAGCATCTCACCGAACACGCTCGCGGTCTCGGCCAGCGTCAGCGGCGTCGGCGCCATCAACGCACCGTTCTTCGCTGCCAGCACCTGGTGCACGCCATGGCCGAGCTCATGCGCGAGCGTCATGACGTCGCGCGGCTTGCCCTGGTAGTTCATCAACACATAGGGATGCGCCGAGGGCGTGGTCGGATGCGAGAACGCGCCTGGCGCCTTGCCCGGCCGCACCGGCGCATCGATCCAGCTCTGGTCGAAGAAGCGCTGGGCGATGTCGGCCATCTCGGGCGAGAAGCCGCGATACGCCGTCAGAACCATGTTCTTGGCCTCGGGCCAGGCGATGGTGGCATTGGCGGCGAAGGGCAGCGGCGCGTTGCGGTCCCAATGCGCGAGCTTCTTCTTTTTGAACCAGCGCGCCTTGAGCTGATAGTAGCGATGCGACAGCTTCGGATAGGCCGCGCGCACCGAGGCCACCAGCGCATCGACCACCTCGCGCTCGACGCGATTGTTGAGATGGCGCGAATCCGCAACGTCCTGGAAGCCGCGCCAGCGGTCGGAGATGTCCTTGTCCTTGGCGAGCGTATTGGTGATCAGCGCGAACGTTCGCTCATTGGCCTTGAAGGTCTTGGCCAGCGCCTCGGCGGCGGCCTTCCGCTTGGCGCCGTCACGGTCCTGAAGGAAATTCAACGTCGGCTCGATCGCAAGCTCCTTGCCACCGACTTGAAACCGTAGACCGGCGATGGTCTGGTCGAACAGCCGGTTCCAAGCCGAATAGCCGGTCTGCGACTTCTCGTGGAACAGCTGCTCCACGCGATCCTCAAGCTGATACGGCTTGTCCTTGCGCAGATCCTCGATCCACGGCCGGTAGTGACCGAGCGCGGGCGTCTCCATCGCGCGCGCGATCACGGCATCGTCGATGCGGTTAAGCTCGAGCGGAAAGAACAGCAGGTGCGTCGACGCGGCCGTCAGGCGCTCCGAGATGTCGCCGTAGAATTTCGAGATCGCAGGATCGACGCTGTCGCCGGCATGCGCGAGACCCGCGAAGGAGCCGAGCCGTCCGGCGAGGTCGTCGATCGCCTCGTAGCGCCGCACGGCTTCTGCGAGCCATTCGCCACCGTCTTCGCGCGCCACATGCTCGGCAAGCTTGCCCTTGTAGTCGGTCTCAAACGCGACGCATTCGGCATCCATCTTCGCGAGATCGTGAGCGATCTCCGGCGCGTCGATGCCCATATAAAGATCGCCGAGATTCCATTCGGGCAGCGTCCCGATCCCCGTCTTGGCCGCGACCACCTTCTTCGCCGGCTTTGCAGACGATTTGGCCGTCGCGCCACGCTTGGTCTTGGCGGCTGCCTGCTTCGACGGAGTCTTGACGACGGACTTCTTGGCCGGCTTGGCCTTGGCAGTCTTTGACGCGGTTTTGGGCGGAGAAGCAGCTTTGGTCGGCTTGCGAAGGGCAGAAGAGGCGCGCGAGGTCATCGGATGGGTAACCTGTTGTTCGAACGTTTATCCCGATCAGCGAGGTTTAAGGTTGCGTTAATCGGCGTCGGCGAGAGTGCCCCGATTCGAGACAGATAGTCGTAGCGTGCAAGGAAAGCCATGGCTGCCAGCATTTTGATTGCCGATGATGATCCGGTCCAGCGCCGGCTGGTGGAGAACATGGTGCAGAAATGCGGCTACGAGGCGGTCGTCGTCGAGACCGGTGACGCCGTCATCGAGAAGCTGACGAATCCTGATGCCGGCCCCATCGACGCCATCGTGCTCGACCTCGTGATGCCCGGCCTCGACGGCATGGGCGTGCTCTCCAAGATGCGCGAGACGGGGATCTCGATACCCGTGATCGTGCAGACCGCGCATGGCGGCATCGACAACGTGATCTCCGCGATGCGCGCCGGCGCGCAGGATTTCGTCGTCAAGCCGGTCGGCATCGAGCGGCTCCAGGTCTCCCTGCGCAATGCGCTCAATACCTCGGCCCTGAAGGGCGAATTGCAGCGCATCCGGCACAGCCGCGAGGGGCGCCTGACCTTCGCGGACATCATCACCCGCGCCGAGGCGATGGCGCCGATCCTGCGCATCGCGGAGAAGGCCGCGGCTTCGTCGATTCCCGTGCTGATCGAAGGCGAATCGGGCGTCGGCAAGGAGCTGTTCGCCCGCGCGATCCACGGCACCAGCGAGCGCAAGACGAAGCCGTTCGTCGCCGTCAATTGCGGCGCGATCCCGGACAATCTGGTGGAATCGATCCTGTTCGGCCACGAGAAGGGCGCATTCACCGGCGCGACCGAGCGTCACATGGGCAAGTTCGTCGAAGCCCATGGCGGCACGCTGTTCCTCGACGAGGTCTCGGAGCTGCCGCTCACCGCCCAGGTCAAGCTGCTGCGCGCCCTGCAGGAGGGCGCCGTGGAAGCCGTCGGCGGCCGCAAGCCGGTCAAGGTCGACGTGCGCATCATATCGGCGACCAATCGCAGGCTGCTAGACCGCGTCAAGGAAGGCCACTTCCGCGAGGATCTCTTCTACCGGCTGCATGTGCTGCCGCTCACCGTTCCGCCGCTGCGCACCCGCCGCGAGGACATCCCGCATCTGTTGCGGCATTTCCTCGCGCGGTTTGCGGCTGAGGAGAACCGCGCCATTTCGGGCATCACCGGCGAGGCCGTCGCCTATCTGACCAAGCTCGACTGGCCCGGCAATATCCGCCAGCTGGAAAACGCGGTCTACCGCGCCGTCGTCATGGGCGAGAGCGACCAGCTCAGCGTTGCCGATTTTCCGCTGATTCCCACCCACGCGCCGCCGGTGGAGCCTGCGCCGGCCCTCACCGTGGAGCGGCCCGTTCCTCCCCTGCCTGCGATGGTGCCGGGGAGTGAAGTCCCCATTGCCCCCCTGCCCTCGCATGGGTTCCTGCCGCTGCTCACCGCAAGCGGCGAGGTGCGGCCGCTCGAGGAGATGGAGCATGAGATCATCCGTTTCGCCATCGCCCATTACCGCGGCCAGATGTCTGAGGTGGCGCGCCGCCTCAAAATCGGACGCTCGACGCTCTACCGCAAGCTCGACGAAGCCAATGGCGAGACGCCCGCGACGGAAAGCCCGCCGCTTGGCTGAGCCGCTCGGATCCTCACCATGGTCGCGCTCGGCTGTCGTCCGAAAAAGGCCGCAAGTCTTGGCAACACTGGAACATCTGAACCGTTGCCTTGCGGTGACAGACAAAGGAAATAACGCGTGGCACAAGCGCACGATCGGTTTGGCCGGGGTTTCCCAAGAGTCAGTTTGTCGTGAGTTGTCCCGTGTGGCGCTGGCCGCAGAAGTGGGGCTTGAGTATCGTTTGGGCGTGAATCATTGCGTGCAGACGTGAACCATCCTCACCGGCGGTACCGACGCCGAAGCTGGCAGATCGACCTTGTTACACCTGTTCCAGCCGGGACAGATCATCCGAGGGATTGACGATGCGAGATTGTGTGACCACCCGTGGCGGATATGACCGCGTGCTCATGGCTGTCGCGGCGACCTTCCTCGCGGTGTCCTCGACCTCCGCTTTCGCCCAGAGCGATCCGCCCCGCAGCAGCGCGGCCGAGCTTGCCATCGATGCGGCGATCCCGTTCCCCGAGCCGGCCAACGTGCCGCCGCCGACCGCCAGCGACTTCAAACTCGACACCACCGCCACCGTGTCGCCCGACCCGGCCAAGGCGCCGGAGACGACGACCAAGCCGCTCGACTCTGCCGCGGCGCCTGCGGCCGATCCTGCCAAGACCATCGCCACGCCGCCTGCAGCAGCCCCTGCGACCGCGACAGTCCCAGAGCCGGTCAAGGCCGCCAGCACCGTTCCCGCCGCCGATCAGCCGGTTGCCGACCGTCTGCGCGACCTGATGGCGACCAAGGCGACAAGGTATTTCGACCGCAAGGCCGAACGCGCCGCCGTCGAGAAATTCTACACCGGCCGCGACTACGCGCCGATCTGGACCCAGGGCGGCAACCTGACGGCCGCCGCGAAGGGCGTCATCGCCCGTCTCAAGGATGCAGCGGCCGATGGCCTCAATCCCGGCGACTATCCGGTGCCGGACTTCGCGGCCGCAGCCTCCGCACCGGACGCACTGGCGGAGGCCGATCTCAGGCTCACCGAGAGCATGATGGACTACGCCCGCCAGGCGCAGAGCGGCCGCATGCACTGGTCGCAGGTCTCGGCGGACATCCAGTATCCCGAGCACCCGATCGACCCGAACGAGGTGCTGGCCAACGTCACCGGCGCCAAGGACGCCTCCGCGGCGCTGGAGAGCTACAACCCGCCGCACCGGCTCTACAAGCTCTTGAAGGCCAAGCTTGCCGAGCTGCGCGGCGTCACCGACGGCGCGCCCGTCATCATCGACGAAGGCCAGCCGCTGAAATACACCCCGGCCCGCGGCAAGAATGCGCAGGAAGCCGAGGCGCAGATGTCCGACCCGCGCGTGCCCAAGCTGCGCGCCAAGCTCGGTCTCACCGAGAATGCCGACGACATCCGCTACGACGCCAAGGTCGCCGCCGCCGTCCGCAAGTTCCAGGAGAGTGTCGACCTCAAGCCGACCGGGGTGCTCGACGACCGCACCGTGAAGGCGCTGAACACGCCCAAGCGTGACAAGCAGATCGATACGGTCCTCGTCAACATGGAGCGCTGGCGCTGGTTGCCGCGCGACCTCGGCGCGCCTGCGATCGGCGACGCCTATGTGATCCTCAACATTCCCGACTACACGCTGAAGGTGATGCAGCACGGCGCGCAGGTGTGGACCACCCGCGTGGTGACCGGCAAGCCCGGGCAGCATGCGACGCCGCTGCTCAGCGAGACGATGAAGTTCATCACGGTCAATCCGACCTGGAACGTGCCGCCGTCGATCATCTACAACGAGTATCTGCCGGCGCTGCAGCAGGACCCGACCGTGCTGGACCGCATGGGCCTGCGGCTGGAGCGCGCGCGCGACGGCTCGATCCACATCTCGCAGCCGCCGGGCGAGGCCAACGCGCTCGGCCGCATCCGCTTCAACTTCCCGAACAAGTTCCTGGTCTATCAGCACGACACGCCGGACAAGAACCTGTTCGCCCGTGACGAGCGCGCCTTCAGCCACGGCTGCATGCGCGTGCAGTATCCGGATCAGTACGCGTCGGTGCTGCTCAACATCACCATGCCGAACGAGCGCTACACGCCAGAGCGCATCCGCAGCATGTACGGCCGGAGCGAGATCGACCTGAAATTCCCGACGCCGATCCCGGTCAACATCACCTACCAGACCGCCTTCGTCGACGATGCCGGCAAGCTGCAATTCCGCAAGGACATCTATGGCCGCGACGCCACCATGATCGCGATCCTGAAGAACAACCGCGGCAAGGATCTCGAGAACGTCGTCGCCCACGCCCAACCCAGCTACGCGCGTCCGAAGGGGGCGCTGCCGAACTCGGTCAGCCTCAGCGACAACAGCTTCTCCTCCGGCCCGAACTTCTTCGAGCGTCTGTTCGGTGGCGGTGGCCCGCCGACGCCGCCGGCGCCGGTCGGCCGTCCTGCCCGGCGGGTCTTCACCCGCTGATCAGGCCGCCAATCACGGTCACAATTTCCGTTTGGAGATCAAAGGCCTCGCCGATCGGCGGGGCCTTTGCTTTAGGTTAACCACAAGGATCAACCAAGATTCGATGGCTCTTTTTCGCCACACTCAAGAGTATATGTTAAGGGTAATTGGGGGGCGGGCCGGTCAGTATCCCTTAACCATCCCGCCTTAGGTAAGCGTTTCCTCTCTCTTCCGCCGGACGGGCCGCAAGAGGGTAATCGAGTAAACGCTCGTCGACGGGGTGGGCTGCATCTTGCTGTCTGTTTTCGCGCGCCAATCTGTTTCGCTCACGAGGGCGGGTTGGAAGGCTGGATGCCAATGCGGGCTGGCGGCGCTGCTGCTGCTCATCGGCGCCGGCTCGGTGCATGACGCAGCGGCGCTGAATGAAACCCACACCCTCTCCTTCCACCACACCCATTCCGGCGAGGACCTGACGGTCACCTTCAAGCGCGAGGGCCGCTATGACGAAGACGCGCTGAAGAAGCTCAATCACTTCCTCCGCGACTGGCGTACCCAGGACGAGACGGTCATGGACCGCCGCCTGTTCGACATCCTCTGGGAAGTCTATCGCGACGTCGACGCCAAGCAGCCGATCCAGATCATCTCGTCGTACCGGTCGCCCGCCACCAATTCGATGCTGCGCCGTCGCTCGGCGCATTCCGGTGTGGCGCGGCACAGCCAGCACATGCTGGGCCACGCGATGGATTTCTACATTCCCAACGTGCCGCTGGAGCAGATCCGCTTCGCCGGCCTGCGCCTGCAGCGCGGCGGTGTCGGCTTCTATCCGACCTCCGGCTCGCCTTTCGTGCACCTCGACACCGGCAACATCCGGCACTGGCCGCGGATGACGGCTGACCAGCTTGCCCGCGTCTTCCCGGACGGAAAGACCGTTCACGTGCCGAGCAACGGCGTTCCGCTCAAGGGCTATGAGCTGGCGAAGGCCGAGATCGAGAAACGCGGCAATGGCGATGACGCGTCGTCCAGCCGCCCCAACCTGTTTGCACGGCTGTTCCGCGGTCGTCCGAGCGAGGATGACGACGAGTCTGGCGAGAGCGAGAGCAAGGCCGACGCCAAGCCGGTCCAAACCGCGGCACTCGCCGCCAAGCCGGCTGACAAGAGCTCCGACAAGGACAGCCGGACCGCCGAGCGAGCGGTGGACAGCAAAGCCGCCACCGCGCGTGGCAAGATCGCCAATGCGCTGCAGTTGGCCTCCGCGGATGCGCAATCTGCCGCTCACCCCGTGGCGACCAGGCCCGAGACGAAGTCCGAAACGACGGGTGCTGTCGGCAGCAAATCCAGGGACGGCGCGCCGCAGAGCGTCGCCGACATCATCAATTCGCGCGGCTTCTGGGGTGACAATCCTGGGACGCCGAAGCAGGCAACCCCCGAGCAGGTTGCCGCGATCACGGCGCGCCGTGCGCTGTCGTCGATCGATCAGCAACAGACCGCGAGCCTGATGCAGGCCATGGCCTTCGCGCCCCCGGCCTCCTCTCCGCTCGATCGCGCCAATGCCGCCTCCACGACCGCCATCCCGGTGCGAAACTCCCGCCCGGCGACCCGCAGCGTCACGCCGGCGCCGGAGCCCGCCCCGGTGGCCGCGAAGAACGGGCAAGGTCAGGACGGCGCCATCACGATGGCGACGCGAATCTCCGCGGCCAAGGGCCCCGATTCGACCTGGATGCGGGCCATCATGCTGACGCCGAGCGCATCGTCATCGATGTCCGTGACGAAAATGGGCGAGGTCGACCTCACCGTGATGCGCAGCTATTTCGTCAAGCCGCAGGTCGCGCTGGCGATGAGCTTCGCCGCCGAGCCGACGCCGGGACTGAGCTATGACCAGTTCACAGGGCCGGCGATCATCAAGCTCGAAACCAAATCCTTCGCCATGCGCGCCGCAGCCTTGCGCTGACGCCGAGGCGGCCGGCTTCGTCGTTCTCCTCAGCATTGACGCGTTTGGAGTGCGGCGTCGATCGCCGCAGCACGCGCATGCCGCCGGCGCGCCGAGCCGAATCGCGAGAAAGCGAATGCCCCGTCAGGGGCCGGCGGAGGTCTCCTGCTGGTGAGCGAGGCCGGCTGCTCAGATCATTCCGAGCGCCTGCATATAGGTCTCGAGGATGCTTTCCTCTTCCTGGCGCTCGTTCGGGTCCTGCTTGCGCAGCCGGATGATCGTGCGCAGCGCCTTGACGTCGAAGCCATTGCCCTTGCTCTCGGCGTAGACGTCCTTGATGTCTTCGGAGATCGCCTTCTTCTCCTCCTCGAGACGCTCGATCCGCTCGATGATCGACTTGAGCTGGTCTACGGCAAAGCGGGTCGCGGGCGAGTCGTCGTCCTTCGCGGCGGCGGAGGTGGCCATCTGATACTCCTGAGTGGAACTCTGTGTCCAAGGAAGGCGCCAAAGGGCGCTGCGTGTTCGCCGCGAACCCTCAAATCTGGCGTGCCCTGCGTCAAGGCGACATCGACCTCATCCACAGAGCGCCCACATCTTGTTGGCCTGCGCAGCGTCAAGCCCGCGCAAGCCGCCCGCGCCACTTGTGTTTCGTCGCCATCGCGCGCAGCACCCGATTCGCCGTTCGAAGCCCCTGCCAAGTCTGGACTCGCGCGCGCAGGGCAACACAGCGCGTCTCCTGCGCGCTCGTTCCGGATTCAGTGGCCCGGATGCGCCTTCTTGAACGCTTCGTGCTGCTCGGCGCTCGCCTCGCGCTGGTACTTCGCCTTCCATTGCTCGTAGGGCATGCCATAGACCGCCTCGCGGCTCTCGTCCCTGGTCATTGGCGCCCCCTGGGCGTCGGCGGCGTCCTTCAGCCAGTTGGAGAGGCAGTTGCGGCAGAAGCCTGCCAGGTTCATCAGATCGATGTTCTGAACGTCGGTTCTGGTCCGCAGATGCTCGACGAGCCGGCGAAAGGCGGCGGCTTCGAGCTCGGTCCGGGTGGTGCTGTCCATCGTCATCTCTTTGTTCCCTGTTCCGCGCCGTGACGGATGTCTGCTATATAATGAGGCTTCGTCGCAGATTTGGCCATATCGCAGCACCGTCAGGAGGAGCGAGGCGCTGGATCGCAGCGGCTTCGCACGAGATCGTCATGGCGTTGATGGCCGCAGCCAAGCCCAGCGACATCGTTCAACGGTTGATATAGCGTCGCGCAATGATCCCGAAAATCTCCTCTCTCTTGCATCGCAATCCCTTCCGCCCCGGTTACGGACTGCTTTCGCTGCTTGGGTTGGCCGCGCTCTGCCTGTGGTCGTCCCCGGCGGCCGCCGATTTTCGGCTCTGCAACAACACCTCCAGCCGGGTCGGGATCGCCCTCGGCTACAAGGACGCCGAAGGCTGGACCACGGAAGGCTGGTGGAACGTGTCGTCACGCAGCTGCGAGACGCTGCTCAAGGGCACGCTGGTGGCGCGCTATTATTACATCTATGCGCTGGACTATGACCGCGGCGGTGAATGGTCGGGACAGGCCTTCATGTGCTCGCGTGACAAGGAATTCACCATCAAGGGCACCGACAATTGCCTGGCCCGAGGCTTCGACCGCACCGGCTTCTTCGAGGTCGACACCGGCGACCAGCGTGCCTGGACCGTGCAGCTCACGGAGGCCAATGAGCAGCCGGCGCAGCAGCGCGTTCCGGGTATCCCGGGCACGCTCGGGCCCGGAGGCAACGTCCCCGGTCTGCCGAATGGGCCGCAGGGCACGCCGCCGGCGGCCGCGCCGGCCCTGCCGCCAGGGCAAGCACCCAAGCCATGAGGCGGCTGCGACGCATCAAGATCCTCGCCACGCTCGGTCCCGCCTCCTCGGACAGCACGATGATTCGCAAGCTGTTCGAGGCCGGAGCCGACATCTTCAGGATCAACATGAGCCACACCTCGCACGACAAGTTGCGGGAGCTGGTGGCCACGATCCGCAGCGTGGAGGCGAGCTACGGCCGCCCGATCGGCATTCTGGTCGACCTCCAGGGCCCGAAGCTCAGGCTCGGCACCTTCGCCGAGGGCCCGGTTCAGCTCAACAACGGCCAGAGCTTCGTGCTCGATTCGGACAAGACGCCGGGCGATGTGACGCGGGTCCACCTGCCGCATCCGGAAATCCTGGCCGCCCTGCAGCCGGGACATGCGCTGCTGCTGGATGACGGCAAGGTGCGGCTGATCGCCGAGGAGACCTCGCCGACCCGCGCCGTCACCCGGGTCGTGATCGGCGGCAGGATGTCCGACCGCAAGGGCGTGAGCCTGCCGGACACCGACCTGCCGGTCTCGGCGATGACGCCGAAGGACCGCGCCGACCTCGATGCAGCCTTGAACGTCGGCATCGACTGGATCGCGCTGTCATTCGTGCAGCGCGCAGACGACGTGCTGGAAGCCAAGAAGATCATCCGCGGCCGCGCCGCGGTGATGTCCAAGATCGAGAAGCCGCAGGCGATCGACCGGCTCAACGACATCATCGATGTCTCCGATGCCTTGATGGTGGCGCGCGGCGATCTCGGCGTCGAGCTGCCGCTGGAGCGCGTGCCCGGACTGCAGAAGCAGATGACCCGGCTGGCGCGCCGCGCCGGCAAGCCGGTGGTGGTGGCAACGCAGATGCTGGAATCGATGATCCAGTCGCCGGTGCCGACCCGCGCCGAGGTCTCCGACGTCGCCACCGCCGTCTATGAAGGCGCCGACGCCATCATGCTGTCGGCCGAGTCGGCCGCCGGCAAATACCCGGTCGAGGCGGTCTCGACCATGAACCGCATTGGCGAGGAGGTCGAGCGCGACGTGGTCTATCGCTCGGTGATCGCGGCGCAGCGTCCCGAGCCGGAATCGACCGCGGGCGATGCGATCGCCGAGGCCGCGCGGCGGATCGCGGAAAATCTCGATCTTCCTACGATCATCTGCTGGACCTCGTCCGGCTCCACCGCCATCCGTGTCGCGCGCGAGCGGCCGAAGCCGCCGGTGGTCGCGATCACGCCCAATCTGGCGACCGGGCGCCGCTTGTCGGTCGTCTGGGGCGTGCACTGCGTGGTGGCCGAGGACGCGCGCGACCAGGACGACATGGTCGAGCGCGCCGGCTCGATCGCGTTCCGCGACGGGTTCGTCCGCGCCGGACAGCGCGTCATCATCGTCGCCGGCGTGCCGCTCGGCACGCCCGGCACCACGAACATGGTGCGGATCGCCTATGTCGGGCCGTCGAGCGACGCCCATATCTGAGACGACCTATTGGGTCGTATCGATCGCACCCAATCCGGCCGTGGACGGGGGCTTGAGCAGCGCGATCACCGGACAGGCCTCGATGGCAATGCCGGCGGCGCCAGGAATGCGCTCGCAGCCACGCGACGCATCGATCTGGAGGTCGTAGTCGGCGAGCACCTCGAGCCGCGGCGGGTTGTCGGCCGGGCTTCTGGACAGATACAGCGCCCATACGCCTCCCGGCAGCGGGTTGGCGAGGCCGTTGCGAACCCGGCGGTCAAGCACGCCGCCAGGCACGATCGGCACCACGAGCTCGGACAACTGATAGACGCGCGAGCCCTGTGGCAGGAACGACGTGACGTAGCCGAGCGGCTTCTGCAGCAGCAGGAATGTCGCCGGACGCTGCAGGTTGGCCGCGAGCTGCGGCCGATAGGGGTCCGACCACGACCGCCGCATCCAGTCGGTCGGCTGCGACGCCAGCGCGATGCCGAGCGCGGCCATCACCGTGACGGCTTGCGTCATCCGCCGCGACGGTGACACGTCCAGGCCAGAGCCCGCCTGCCAGGAATCGATCAGGCGGATGAGCAGCAGGACGATCAGCGGCGCCGACAACAGCTCGAGCGGCATCAGATAGCGTTGGATCGAGAAGGCCAGCATCCACAGGACGTAGCTGAGCCAGAAGAAGATCAGGAGGCGACGCTCGCGCAGCGGCAGCACCTCGCGCCGCCGCCACAGGCCGGTGACGATCAGCGCGACGAGCAGCACGATGACGATGGCGAAGCGCGGATCGCGGAACGGCCATTCCGACGAGGGATGCTTGCCGATCACCCAATAGAATGGATAGGCGAGCGCATCGAGCAGTCCCTGCGGCATGAAGCGCGTATCGACGATCGAGGCCTGCGGCGCTTCGGGCGAACGGAAGATCGTGTTGTAGAATGGAAACAGCGGGCTGCCGTAGTCGCGCGCCATCTTCAGCGCCCACGGCCCCGCGGTCACGATCGCGCCGGCCGCACTGCCGGCCCCGAACGCGACGATCGCGCGCCACGGCCGCGCCACCAGCAGCAGCGACACGCCCGCTCCGACCAGAAACGTCGCATTGGTGAGCTTCAATCCCGTGGCCGCGCCGATCAGCAGGCCCGCGGCGACGAAACGGCGGCCGCGCGCGTCATCTTCCCCGAAGATCAGCGCGATGCCGGCGAGGATCGGAATGGTCGTCAGAATGTCGGCGAAGCTGGTGCCGACCTCGGACAGCGCCATCGGACTGAGGGCGGCGATGATGAGAGCGGCGCTGAGCGTGGATGCGTCAGCCGCGCGCCCGAGCAGCACGCGCGCGACCCAATAGACCAGCGCGAGATTGAGGCCGTGCAGCGCGCCCAGCGCGACGCCCCACCACGGCGCCTCGAGCCCGTGGCGGACCGCGTAAGGCAGCAGGTAGATCAGCGGATTGAGGAAGCTCTGAAAGCCGCCGGGCGCCACATCGACATCGAAGCGGCCGTGCAGCAGCGCGAAGCCGGCATAGTCGTGATAGTTCTGCCAGTCCCAGTTGATATCCTCGCCGGCGAGATACGCATAGACGGCGCCGGCGGCGGCCGATCCGGCGATGACGAGGCGCGTCGCCAGAGGGTTGCGTGCAATCGACATCGTCCGAGGAGACACCTGGAGTGAGGCAAGGGCGGCCTCTCGCAGCGCGCCAGCCCCCACCATCGCCGCGACGGGTGAATCCTTGCTTAAGCGCGGCCTTGCCCGACAGGCATGGGTGACGCGGACTACGCGCCGACCAGGCTCCTGACCGGCAGCACGGCCTGCACGACGAGACCGCGCGCACGCGCATCCATGACGCCGACCGCGCGCAGCGCCAGCAGGGTGACCGCCTGAACGGTGTCGCGGAGTTTGGCAGGGTCGTCGGGATTCTCGGTCGCCAGCGGCCCCACCAGCGCCTCGTGCAGCGCGCCGAGCAGCGCGGTCGCGGCCAACTGGGTGTCCTGCGCCGGAAGGTGGCCGGCGCGGACGGCCGCGTCGATCCGCGAGGCGATCTCGCCGACGATCTCGCGGCGGCTCGCGATCCGTGACGCCGTCACGTCGACGTCGACCGGCTCGGCCAGGATGCCCCAGGCGAGCTTGCGCTGCGACAGGATGTGCACTGCCACCGTGGATACCGCGGCAGCCAGGGCCGAGGACGGCCCAGGCGCGGCATCGGCGGCGCGCCGCACGGCAGCGAGCTCGTCGCGCGAGACTTCCGCGATCAGCTCCGAGATCAGATCGGCCTTGGAAGGAAAGTAGCGATAGACGGTGCCGGCTGCGACATTGGCCCGGATCGCCACCGGGGCGATCTGGACGGCCGACATGCCGCCTTCCGCAGCAGTCTCGCGCGCGGCTGCGAGAATCGCACTGCGGCGGGCCGCCAGCCGCTTCACGACCTGATGGGTTCGCCGATAGACCATGGCGTTTCTCGTCCCGGACGCGCTCGTCCAGGGCACCCGGCGAACGCTGGTTCAGTATTTTTGGAGGATCGACCTCACAAATGGCTGGGAAGAACTGAACACCTGTTCAGGCGATAAGACAAGAGAAATCATGACCCTGCGCTGCGCGATCGATGGGTCAGGCGTGCGCGAGCGCCCTGCCGGCGGGCGCCGGCTGCCGACGCCACCACGAGCCGGCGCGCGCCAGCACCAAGCCGGCCATGATCAGATTGGCGGCGAGCCCAAGCGGAATCCCGGACAGCATGAACGTGATCTGAAGCGCCGCGATGCCGCCGAGCGCGGGCAGCTCGTAGCGGCGAAAGCCCTCGGCGAGGCCGATCCGCACCAGCCACGCCACGGCGATGGCCTGAACCATCATGTCGTACATGAACAGATAAGGCGTCGTCAGCAGCAGTCCGACGGCCAGCGCGGCCGCCTTCAGAGCATAGCGCACGGGGCTGCGCCACAGCATCACCAGCACGATCGCAACGGCCGCGGTCAGCACCCATTGGAAGGTCCAGCCGAGCGCTTCCGAGCCGCCGAAATAGCGGACCAGCGAAAACAGGCTCTGCAGCTTCCACCAGGTCGCCTTGCCCTCGGTCAGGAACGCCTGCGAGAACATCGGCAGCCAATGCAAGAAGGCCTGCCAACTCTCCAACCCGAAGGCGAGCCATGACAGCAGCGCCAGCACGATGGCGGTGACGCTCGCAGAGATGAAGGCTGTCCAGCGCTGGGTGGCGATCAGCACGATCGGGAAGAGCAGGCCATATTGCGGCTTGTAGGTCAGCAGGCCGAGACAGATCCCCGCCAGCACCGGCCGCACCGGCAGCAGATAGAGTGTGCCGCCGACGAGCGCGGCGGTGAGGCATCCGTTCTGCCCGACCAGAGCGTTCGAGAACAGGGCCGGAAAGCCGGCTGCGAGCAGCAGGCCGAAGCCGCGGCCGACGATCGCGCGCATCGCGAGCGCATAGGGAACGAAGCTGGCATAGACCCAGCCGACAAAGGCGAGCGTGTAGGGAAACTGCGCCAGGAACGCCGCGACGAACAGGAATGGCGGCGGGTAGTGCCAGGCGAAGTAGCCCGGAAAATCCTGCCGCAGCAGAGCGAGCTCGACCTGGCGCTGCACGTCCCAGTCCCAGGCCAGCGCCGGATGTCCCTGCAGCGCGAGCTTGCCGGCCGCCCAGACATTGACGAAGTCCGTCGGAATGCCGAGCCCGGCCTGGTCCCAGATCCAGGTGCCCGACCACAGTCCGGCCGGGAAGAACGAGGCGTTGATGCAGGCGAGCGCAAAGCAGGCCGCGAACAGGCCGAGCGGAACGTCACGACGCTGCGATGGGATCGCGGCGGCATCAGGATTGTCGGCCATCTGGACCTCGCCCCGCGCTGCATGGATGCATTCCCGATCGAGACATAGGCGCGGACGCTTGAAGAAGGCTTAAGCGCGGGCAGCGGCGCGCGACTGCCGGCGCCGCACCGATTGTTTACTCGCAAACTGTATCGCAGGGGTCCGAATGCAACCAACGGCGGCAGGCCGGGGAGATCCCATGTTCGTTCATCGCGCTCTCATCGCCCTGCTCGTCTGCGTCATTTGGCCGGCCGCAAGCCGCGCCCAGGACAAGGGGCCCGTGCGCGTCTCCTCCGACGTCAGCTATGAATATCTGGCCCGCTGGGACGTCGCCCGGCTGAACACCATCCTCACCGTCGACACGCCGAAATTCGCGGGCGTTTCGGTGACCTACACCCCGGCCCGCAACGCCGTCCGGCTCTATCGCGTCACCTATGCGTCCGTCATCCCCGAGCGCGGCAACAAGCCGATCACGGCGACCGGCCTGCTCGCGGTGCCCGAGACCGGCGAGACCAGCCTGCCGATGGTGTCCTATCAGCACGGCACGGTGTACGGGAAGCAGGAGGTGCCGTCGTTTCCGGAGCAGTCGCCCGAGACCCAGCTGATGATCGCGCAGTTCGCAGGACAAGGCTATCTGCTGATCGGCGCCGACTATTTCGGGATGGGCATCTCGACCGAGCCAGAAGGCTACATGGTGAAGGCCAGCCATCAGCAGGCCACCTACGACATGCTGCGGGCGAGCCGCGCGGTGCTCGACCAGATGAAGCTGACGAGCGCCAGGCTCGACATCGCCGGCTGGTCGCAAGGCGGCTTCGTGACCATGGCCTTTCTCGAGAAGCTCGAAAGCGCCGGCGTGCCGGTGACGGCGGCGGCGACCGCGAGCGCTCCTGTCGACGTGTCCGTGGCGCTCAACGGCTTCCTCAGCTTCCCGCGCAAGAACGACGCCGCCTGGGTCAATTCGCTGTTCATCCTGTCGGCGTTCGCGTTCGAGAACTACTATGCGGTGCCGGGGCTGGCGCGCTCGGTGATCAGCGACAGCTACTACGATGTGGCGCGCAAGGCCTATGAGCGCGAGCCCTTCAACGTCGCCGACGTCCCGACCGATCTGCACAAGCTGCTCAAGCCCGACTATTTCGATGCGGAGTATTTCGCGGCGTCGGCCTACGGCCGCCTGGTCGCGCAGACGCAGGCCTATCGCTGGATCATCAAGACGCCGGTGCGCAACTATTACGGTGAGACCGACGAGGCGATCTCGACCGGTCTCGGCCGCCTGGCGATGACCTACCAGCAGGCGATCGGGGCCGGTAACAGCAAGGTCGAGGCGGTGTCGACGGGACCGACCAGCCATCGCGGCACGTTCGCGACCGCCGTCCCGCAGTGGAAGGCCTGGTTCGACAAGCCGTGATGCGCGCGGCGCCGCTGGATGCGGTCCGCGGCAACCCCGTCAACACACGGACTTCTCCCACGCTCATAACCCGCGGTTCGGACCACCGCCGGCACCGATCTCCAAGCAAACAAAAGGCCCGGCTGCAAGCCGGGCCTGTCGTTTCTCTTAATCTTCCGGATCAGACGGGCTGACCGCCGGATGTCCGTTGCATATCAACCCTGGCTCACGCCTGAGGCTGCGGCTCCAGGCCCGGATCGGGCCGCGGCCGCGGCTTGCCGGCCGGCGGCACGGCCGACGCCCGTGGCGTCGACGGCTCGATCGCCGATTCGCGGTTCGGCTTCTTGCCCTTCAGGAGGTCGTTGATCTCCTCGCCGGTCAGCGTCTCGTATTCGAGCAGCGCCTGGGCGATCGCTTCCCAGTCGTCGCGCTTCTCGGTGATGATGCGGCGCGCCTCCTGCTCGCCGGCCTCGATCAGGCCGCGAATTTCGGAGTCGATCAGGCGGGCGGTATCGTCGGAGATGTTGGTCGAGCGCGCCACCGAATGACCCAGGAAGACCTCCTGCTCGTTGCTCTGGTAGCGGACGCGGCCGAGCTTGTCGGACATGCCCCACTCCATCACCATCGCACGAGCGAGGTTGGTGGCCTGCTGGATGTCGCCGGTGGCGCCGTTGGTCACCTTCTCCGGACCGAACTTCTGCACCTCGGCCTCACGGCCGCCGAACATCATCGCAAGCTTCGAGACGCACCACTCACGGGTATGCGAGTGGCGGTCGGCCTCGGGCAGCGACTGCACCATGCCGAGCGCGCGGCCGCGCGGAATGATGGTCGCCTTGTGGATCGGGTCGTGGCTCGGGACGTTGAGGCCGACGATCGCATGTCCCGCCTCGTGATAGGCGGTCAGCATCTTCTCTTCCTCGGTCATGACCATCGAGCGGCGCTCGGCGCCCATCAGCACCTTGTCCTTGGCCTCCTCGAACTCGGACTGCGTTACCATCCGCTTGTTGCGGCGGGCGGCGGTCAGAGCGGCCTCGTTGACGAGGTTCATCAGGTCGGCGCCGGAGAAGCCGGGGGTGCCGCGGGCGATTGTCTTGAGGTTGACGTCCGGCGCCAGCGGCACCTTGCGGACGTGAACCTTGAGGATCTGCTCCCGGCCGATGATGTCGGGGTTCGAGACCACGACCTGGCGGTCGAAGCGGCCGGGACGCATCAGCGCCGGATCGAGCACGTCGGGCCGGTTGGTGGCCGCGATCAGGATCACGCCCTCATTGGCCTCGAAGCCATCCATCTCGACCAGCAGCTGGTTGAGGGTCTGCTCGCGCTCGTCATTGCCGCCGCCGAGACCGGCGCCGCGATGACGACCAACGGCGTCGATCTCGTCGATGAAGATGATGCAGGGCGCGTTCTTCTTGGCCTGCTCGAACATGTCGCGGACGCGGCTGGCGCCGACGCCGACGAACATCTCGACGAAGTCAGAACCCGAAATGGTGAAGAACGGTACGTTGGCTTCGCCGGCCACCGCACGCGCGATCAGCGTCTTGCCGGTGCCGGGAGGGCCGACCAGCAGCACGCCGCGCGGGATGCGGCCGCCGAGCCGCTGGAATTTGCCGGGATCGCGCAGGAATTCGACGATCTCCTGCAGGTCCTGCTTGGCCTCGTCGACGCCGGCGACGTCCTCGAACGTCACCCGGCCATGCGCCTCGGTCAGCATCTTGGCGCGCGACTTGCCGAAGCCCATCGCCTTGCCAGCGCCGCCCTGCATCTGCCGGGAGAGGAAGATCCAGACGCCGATCAGCGCGATGAAGGGCAGCCACGACACCAGCAGCGACACGAACCACGGCACGTTGTCGCCGGGCGGCTTGGCCTGGATGTTGACCTTGGCGTCGTACAGGCGCTTCACGAGGTTCGGATCGCTCGGCGCGTAGGTCTGGAACGACGAGCCGTTCTTGAAGGTGCCGTGAATCTCCGGCCCCTGGATCACGACGTCGCGCACATTGCCCTGATCGACCTCGGTCAACAGCTGCGAGAAGTTGATGTCGGTCGACGACGCGCGTTGCCCCGGGTTCTGGAAGAGTGTGAACAGCGCCAACAGCAACAGGACAATAATGACCCAAAGGGCGAAATTGCGCAGATTGGCGTTCATCGATTTTCCTTCGTGGTCGCGCGGATCGCGGCCGTTCGTCCTCGGACTCATCCCTGGGTAGCCACGAGGGAATCCCCCGGTCGACCATCTCGTAATCTAGGTACCACTCGCCGCAATGCCAAGGGAACTAGAAAGGACTATTTATCGCATCCTAGCCCGATTCCCGCTCAAAAAATGGCGCGGGAAAGCGCCGCCAAGGCAGGTGGTTAAGCGTCCGCGAAGGCGGTGAACCGCTTCAGACCCCGCGCGACCGCCGCGGCGGCGCGGGCGTGATGCGGATCGTCTCTCTCGTCATGCTTACCAGTGCACCAGCCAGGGTCTGTTTTAGCCTGCCCGGAGCAGACGTACCACCATCTGCGATCTCCGCAAGAGTCCGGTCCAGCCGCGCCAGCAGCGACTCTGCCTTGCCGAGTTCCACGGGACCTTCGGTTCCAACGCGGTTGATCGCGCGCATCAGCAGCCGCAGCCTGATTTCGGCTGGAAGTGCGACAAAGGCGCGCGCCTCGAAGGTCTCGCCGTGAATCGCGCCCACCGGCCTGCTCCCGGCCGCGCGCAGTGCAAGATAGCGTTCGGCGCCATCCACCATCAATTCGATCGCGGCATTGGCCCGTCCGAGCCGGTCGGCCAGCGTCGCCAGCGTCCGGGCATCGCCGCCCTCGGCGGCCAGAGCCGGCATCAGGGCGCGCAGCCGCGGCCGGGTGAAGGCGGGATCTTGATTGGTCGGATCATCTGCGAAAGGGATGCCGGCCGAGCGCAGCGTCGCCACCAGCCTGGCCTTGGCAACGTCGAGCAGAGGCCGCGCCAGCAACAGCCCTTCACGCTCGCTGAGCGGTGCCATCGCCGCGAGCCCCGCGATGCCGCTGCCGCGCAAGAGTCGCATCAGCACGGTCTCGGCCTGGTCGTCACGGGTGTGGGCGGTGACGACGTGTCCGGCGCCAGCCTGCCGCGCGGCGCGTGCCAGCAGGCGATATCTTGCCAGGCGCGCCGCTTCGGGAATCCCAGTGTCCGGCTTCTCATCGTTCCAGCGCAGGGTCCGGTGTGGAATTGCCAGCCTGCGCGCGGTCTCCTTCACCATGCGGGCTTCACGGGCGGACTCGCGCCGCAGCGCATGGTCGACCGTCACGGCCACAAGGCGCGGCCCCTCCGCGAGCCCCGCGCGCCACTGCGCCGCGAGCCACATCAGAGCCATCGAATCCGGACCGCCCGACACGGCGAGCACCAGCGCGGGCGCCCCCGAAAGCGGGGCGAACAGGCGCTCGGCTTCGGCTGCGGAGATCGCAGGATCGGCTTCGGAACGGGCCTTCGACATGGCGCCGCAGCCTACCCGCCCCGCCGATTATAGGCGAGAGGCTCCCCCTCGCCCGGGGACGTTCAGCACTTCACCCGCTTCTGCTCGCGATCGACGGTCGCCTTCACGCCCGCCGAGGCGCGCGGATATTTACGCGTCACTTCGCCGAACGCGGCGCAGGCGGCCTCCTTCTCCTTCAGCGCGGCCAGCGACTGGCCGAGCCGGAGCAGCGCATCCGCCGCCTTGCCCGACTTCTCATATTTCGTCGTCACGGCGAGGAAGACCTCGGCGGCATCGCGATATTGCTGACGCTGGTAGAAGCTCTCGCCGAGCCAGTATTGCGCGTCGCCGACCATCGGATCGTTCGGATATTTCTGGGTGAAGTTGCGCATCGTCTGCTCGGCCAGCGCGTAGTCGCGGCGCTGCATGTAGCCGATGCCGAGGTCGTATTCGTCGCGCGGCGTCTGCCGCGGCGGCGCGGTCTCCAGTCCGCCAGCGCCGGGAGCGGCGGCCGGCGGAGCACCCTGGGGATAGCGACCGCCCGTGTTGGCGAGAGTCGTGGGATCGCCGGCGGGACGGCCGGCGGGCTGGCCGCCACCCGGCTGGATCGGCAACTGGCCGCCGCCGAGCGCTTGCGGGGCGCCGGGAGCCGTCGGATTCTGGCTCGGATCGAACGCATCGCCGCGGCGGCCCCGGCCAGGGGCCGCGGGCTCCTGGACGATTTGCACCGGCGCGCCGGCCTGCGGCTGCGCGTAGCCCGGCTGCTGCTGGGGATAGGCCTGTTGCGGCTGGCCGTACGGCTGCTGGCCATATTGCTGCTGGCCGTTGGCCGGCTGAGCAGCCTGGCCGTAGGCGGGATTGGCCTGCGCCGGCGCGGCCGCGGTCGGCTGCGCCGCGGCGGCGCCCCCAGGTGCTGCGCCCTGCAGTTGTCGCAGCCGCTCCTCGAGCTGGCGATTGCGATATTGCAGCTCCTCGTTCTGACCGGTCAGTTGCCGGAGCTGATTTTCGAGCCGCTGAATCCGGATCTCGGGATCATCATCATCGGTCTGGGCGAGCGCCCGCGACGAAAATGCCTGGCACGAGAAAATGACGAGCGCGGCGAGGATCGCGGCGGCGCTCCGTGGAAGAAACATGAACGACATGCTGCCCTGACGACCAGATCGGCGAGACGTTGAAAACAGGCCTGTGAGCGTGGCTGTAAAGCAGAAATGCGACGGATACAAATGACGTTCAAGCGAAGAAAAAACCAAGTCCGGCCGAGACCCGCCGACAACAAACGATGAAGCCGGCGTCGATGGGCGACGCCGGCTTCATCAGCAACGGATTCGTTCAGCTTTATGAACTGGCGTTCAGGACCGTCACCGCACGGCGGTTCTGCGACCAGCACGAGATGTCGTTACAGACCGCCACCGGCCGCTCCTTGCCGTAGGAGATCGTGCGCATGCGGCCCTGGTCGATGCCGCGCGACGCCAGGAAGTTGCGGACCGACTGCGCGCGCCGCGCGCCCAGCGCAATGTTGTACTCGCGGGTGCCGCGCTCGTCGGCGTGGCCCTCGATCGTGAAGGAGTAGCGCGGATAGCTCTGCAGCCACTGCGCCTGCTTCTCCAAGGTCGCGATCGCCTGCGGCGTGAGATCGGTCTGATCGCTCTCGAAGAAGACGCGATCGCCGACATTCACGACGAAGTCCTGCTGGCTGCCTGGAGTCGCAGCGCTGGCCATCGCCCCGTCGGCCCCGGTGAGATTCTTGTTGGCGCAGGCGCCCATCGACAGCGCCACGGCCAGCACGGCGGCCAACTTCAATCCCTGGAGGATACGCATCTGATATTTCATTCCCGGAGCCTCCACGCTCACGTTCTTAGACTGCCATCCGGTCTACAGGGCGATGGTTAAGCGAACGTTCCGTCAACCTTGATGGGGTCTTGCCGAACCCCGTCAAATGCTAACGAAACCCGAAAAGCGACCGCGATGGTTAATGGGTTGTAAATGTGGCGCCAGGGTGAAGGCAAGCCGCTCAGCGCCTGCAGCAGGGCGCTTTTTCGCTGATTTTTGCATCGCTGCCACGGTGCGAACCGGCCGGACGGCCGAACTGGCCCCGATATCGGCCGACGATCAGCCAGCCCTCGCGACCGCGTGAATCCTGAACGAATCAGTGAAGGCGTCCGGCGCCGGACGATCGAACAGCATCCGTCGCTCGAACGCGCTCGATCGCATGAACGGAAAGCGCTGGAACACGCGATCGCGGATCGAAGGATAATGCGCCGCCACCAGGCCGACCGGCTTGGTGAGACCGGAGTAGAGCCGCGGTTCACCCCATGGTTCCTGCAGGAACACCTTCTTGTAGAACGCACGATGCTCGGGGCGCACGTTGGCGAGACCGATGTCCGCATTGAAATGGGCGCAGGCAACGTAGCCGAGCCGGACGGTCACATAGGGAAGCGCCGGAAACAGCCGCGCCTTCTCATGGTCGGCGACGAACCGAGTCGGGTCGATGATGACCTTGCCGCGATCGAGCTCGGGATGCAGCAGGTCGGCGAACATGTCCGAGGACAGCGATCGGCGCCATTGCGAGTTCAGCACGCTGATGCGGATCGAGCTGTAGAGCTCGCCATTGACGTAGACGCCGAAGATGAAGCTGTTGGGAAGATCGTCATATTCGTCGCTGACGCGTTCGCTGGGCGACGGCAGGATGGCGCCTTCACGCAGGTAGGCGCGGTAGCGCAGCCGATAGATCTCGTCCTTGTCTTCAGCAGTCAACGCCAGTCGATAGTCCACGTTCTCCAGCACATCCGACTTCTGCTCAGCAACGGCACTCACTCTAGCCGCCGACTTCATCCGCAACCCCTTTTCACACAACTCCTACGAGCAGTATGAGCTTAACAGCGGGTTAATGCCGACGCAAAGCTTTCGCCGGTACAAAGTTAACGGCACGTAGAATCCCGGAGGCGTAACCGTGACTTACGGGATTGGATGCTACGCTGGACGATTGCTTCGGATCACTTGCGTATCAAATCGAAACGGATTCGCTTGGCATGCACGTGCGATGTTTCCGAACGATGCGACGTGGGGTTGTTACATTGCCATTCCCATACGAGCCATGCTCGGACCGGCGGGATGCTGCGCACAGAGCCGCCTTCAGCACTGGTCGGTCTTTCCCGGCACCACCGCATCAAGGCGGAGGTCGGGCGATCAAGCGATCGAACGTGTCCCGCCGGCGGCCGCGATCGCCCCGTCGCTCGAACGGCGCCCATGCGATGCATTCAGGAGCTGCCGGATGCGGATGGCGGGGACGGGCCGGCTGAACAGATAGCCCTGCGCCTCGGTGACCGTACCGTCGGCGCTGACCAGTTCGAGCTGCTCGTTGGTCTCGATGCCCTCCACCACCACCGACATGCCGAGATCGGCGGACAATCTTGCGACACCGCGCAACAGGGTCAGCGGCCGATCGCTGTCGATTCCTTCGAGGAATGAGCGATCGATCTTGACCTTCTCCAACGGGAAGTTGTGCAGATAGCTGAGGCTCGAATAGCCGGTGCCGAAATCATCGAGCGAAATACGGACCCCGAGCATGTGCAGCTGCGACAGCACATCGTGGGTGAGCTGAGTGTTGCGCAACAGCGAGGATTCGGTGATCTCGATCTCGAGCCGATGCGGCGGCAGCCCGGACACTTCGAGCGCGTAGCGGACCTCACTGAGCACATCGCGCTGATGGAACTGCTGCGGCGAGAAGTTGACGGCGACGCTGACCGCATCCGGCCATTTCATGCATTCCAGGCAGGCCTTGCGCAGGATCCAGCGGCCGAGATCAACGATCAGGCCCATGTCCTCGGCGACGGGAATGATGTCGACCGGCGAGACCGTGCCGCGCACCGGGTGGTTCCAGCGCAGCAGCGCCTCGCAGGTCGAGATCTTGCCGGACTTCAGGTTGACCAGCGGCTGGTAGAACAGCTCGAACTCCTCGTTCGCCAGCGCCTTGCGCAGGTCGAGCTCGAGGATGCGGCGTGCTTCCACCGTCTGGGCGAGTTCATCGCGGAAGAAGCAGAAGGTGCCGCGTCCCTCCGCCTTGGCGCGATACAGCGCCATGTCGGCATTCTTCAGCAGGGTGTCGGCGCTGATCCCCGGCGCGGTCATGGCGATGCCGACACTGGCGCCGATCTCGACCAGGTGATTGTCGATCTTGTAGCGCTCGCTGAGCTGGTCGACGATCCGGCGCGCCAGCATCGCCGCGTCGTCGTTGGAGCGGATGTTGCGCTGGAACACCACGAACTCGTCGCCGCCGAAGCGCGCGACGAAGTCTTCAGGACGCAGCATGTCGCGCAGCCGCTCGGAGACCGCGCAGAGCAGTTGATCGCCGCAGGGGTGGCCGAGCGTGTCGTTGACCTGCTTGAAGCGGTCGAGATCGACGAACAGCAGCGCGGACAATTCGCCGTGCCGCTGCGGAATCCTGAGCAGCCGTTCGATCTCGTCGCGGAAGCTGACGCGGTTCGGCAAGGTCGTGAGCTCGTCGTAGCGCGCCAGATGCGAGATGCGCGCCTCGGCATGCCGGCGCTCGGTGATGTCCTCGAGCAGGACCACGGCGCCGCCGTCGGCCATCGGCTGGAAGGTCCAGGACAGCGACCGGTCGCGCGCGACGTCGGGATCGCTGGTAATGACATTATGGGTCTTGGTGTGCTCGATCTCGGCCAGGATCAGCCGGCCGCTCGAAGCGGAGATCGAGCCTGCAATCACGCAGGCGTTGATGATGTCGGCCGCCTTGCCGCCACGCTGCAGGATGTCATCCGGCAGGCTCATCATCTGGCCGAAGCGATGGTTCATCACGGCCAGACGCCCGTCGGAGCGGAACATGCACAGGCCGTGCGGCATGTTGTTCAGAGCCGTATCGAACTGCTTGGCCAGTGCGGCCTCGCTTTCGCGCGCCACGAAGGCCTGGACGAAGATCCGCTGCAGGTTGGTCGAGATGTGTTTCAGCGACACGAAGAACAGGACGCAGAACGCCGCCATGCCCAGGTAATAAGGGCTGCCGTGGATCGCGAGGGCCACTGCGAGCGGTCCGCAGGCGAGCAGGATCTGGACGTGGAAGATCCAGGGCCGCCCGTAGGTCCGGCCCGCGCCCGCCGACATGTAGCAGAGCGTCACCGTGATCGCGATCAGGTGCACCACCGGGTCGCTGTTGTCGACCAGGGCGACCACGCACCAGACGCCGAGCACCAGCGCATAGATCATGGCGCCGATCTGGTAGCGAACCTCCCAGCGCTCGACCGCCTCCTGCGTGAGGCGGCCGTTGTCGCACAGGCTTCGATAGTAGCGCATGTCGAGCGAACGGAACGCCCCTGCGATGATCAGCATCGCGGCACACGGCCACAGATTGACGTCGCCGCTCTTGATCGCGGTCATGACGGCGGCGACGGCGGCGCAGAGTGCGCCGGCGAACATCGGGCCGGGATCCTGGAAGAGGGAGTCGACGAGAGCCGCCTGGATCGCAGGCGACAACTTTCGATCGTCTTCTCCGTTCTGAGTGGCAAGCTGCATTCGTGCGCACGCGTCCTGTTCGGTGCACAAACATTACCGCTCGCAGGTGAAGTCTTTCTGAGGGAACATCGTTAGCGGAGCGTTTCCGCGTTCGCGAAGTGCACGAATTCGCTCGAAAATTCAGAGAACTAGGCAAACACTACCCGGCTACTACAACTAATAGTTCTGCCTTTCCATAGAACACGCATCGCGCGACTGGAAAAATCGCGTCCACCACGACGTGAGCGGGCCCAGAGGCTCGCTCCATCACGACAGCAGCGGCGACCAAGCCGGATCCGAGGCGAAGCCCGGCGTCGGCACCTTCTGCTCGAAGCGGCCGGAGACGTCGATCGAATATAGCGAAGGACCAGCGGTGCCGCCGGGGTCACGGAAGAACATCAGCACGCGGCCGTTGGGCGAGAAGGTCGGCCCTTCGTTGTGGAAGCCGGCGGTGAGGATGCGCTCGCCCGAGCCGTCCGTCTTCATGATGCCGATCGCGAATTGGCCGCCGCCCTGCTTGGTAAAGGCGATGAAGTCGCCACGCGGCGACCACACCGGCGTCGAGTAGCTGCCCTCGCCGAACGAGATGCGCTGCGCTGCGCCGCCACTGGAGGACATTACGTAGATCTGCGGTTTGCCGCCGCGATCGCTTTCAAAGCAGATCTGGCTGCCGTCCGGCGAGTAGCACGGCGAGGTGTCGATCGCCGGCGTGTCGGTGAGCCGCGTCGTCGTGCGCGAGCGCAGATCCATCACGAACAGGTTGGAGTTGCCGCCCTGCTGGAGGCTGAGGATGATGCGCTGGCCGTCCGGCGAGAACCGCGGCGAGAACGACATGCCGGGGAAGTTGCCGACGATCTCGCGCTGGCCGGTCTCGATGTTGAACAGATAGACCCTCGGGTCACCCTGCCCGAACTCCATGTAGGTGATTTCCTGGCTCGACGGCGAGAACCGCGGCGTCAGCACGAGGTCGGCGCCGCGGGTGAGGTAGCGGACGTTGGCCCCGTCCTGATCCATCAGCGCGAGCCGCTTGACGCGCCGCTCGGACGGGCCGCTCTCGTCGACGAACACGACGCGGCTGTCGAAATAGCCCTTCTCGCCGGTCATCTGGGTGTAGATCTGGTCCGAGATGATATGTGCGATGCGCCGCCAGTATTCCGGCGCCGTCACATATTGCTGGCCGGTGAGCTGCTGGCCCGAGTTCGGGTCCCACAGCCGAAACTCGGCCTTCAGCCGCCCGTCCGGCTGCCGCGTCGCGCGGCCGGTGACGAGCCCGCGCAGATCGAGCGGCTTCCAGCTCGCGAATTGCGGCGGGGCCTCGAAATTGCTGATGCGCTCGGGAAAGGCGGCCGGGTCCACCGGCGCGAACAACCCGCTGCGCTTGAAATTGTTGGTAATCACCTGTGCGATACCGTTGCCGACATCGGCGTCACCGGCACCGCCGGGCACGAATGGCGGAATCGCGATCGGGATCGGCTTGAACTCGCCAGGGCCGATAATCACACGTTGCGCGAACGCGGGCCCCGCGCCCAAGGCTGCCATGGCGGCTCCTCCGCCCAGCAGAACCTGGCGCCGCGTGGTGGATCCTATCTTGCGCGTCGGAGGTGTCGTCAAGTTCGGCCTCGCATCGAATTCATCATTTTGAGGTTGAATGTCGCGGGTATCAACTTCCACTCATTGTACCGGTTCTTCGGCAGAAACGCGTAGGGCGCACAGTTCTCGACCGCACGCTTGGCATTTTCCGCCATGGCCAGGCTGACGGTACGGGACGGTCCGGTCATGCCGACGACGGCGGGAGCAGCAAAGAGCGATCCATCCGGCCGTAGCTGGATATCGAGATCAACGGAGATCTTGTCTTCATCCACGCCGCTATAGGGCGCATTGAAGCAGCGGGTGACCGCCTCCTGGAACGCGGCCTGCCAGCTCGCGACATTGGCCTCTGCCGTTCCTCGCACCGAGCCCAGCGCCGCATTCGCATTGATCTCGGATCCCGTGACCGCCTGCCGCGTCGGATCTTTCTGATTGATCAAGCTCGCCATCTTCTCGGCGTCGAACTTGCGCTCGCTCTTGTGCTTGGGCGGCTCCGGCGGCGCGGCGGCGGCCTGCGGCTTCGGCGGCTGCTTCGCCTTGTCCTTGTTGAGCACGCTGGCGATCTGGTCCGGATTGAACGGGTCCGGCTTCTTCTCCTCCGGCTTCGGCTTCTCGGCCGGCGCGGGCTTCGGCGGCTCCGGCTTCTTCTCGGCCACCGGCTTCGGCGTATCCGGCTGCTTCTCGACCGGCTTCGGCGGATCGGGCTTCTTCTCGACCGGCTTCTCCGGCTTGGGCTGCGGCTCAGGCGCGGCGTCGGTCTCGGTGACCTGCTTGGTATCGACCTTGCCGACGATGTCCTCGGTCGGCTTCTTCTCGCCGATCTTGTCGGCCAGCAGCTTCTGGGATTCCTTCTTGCCCGTCAGCGCGCCGGCCTTGGCCTTCGAGCTGTTGTCCTCCGAGATCACGTCGACCGGCACAAGGTCCTCCGGCGGCGCCACCATCGAGCGCGCGGAGAAGCTGAACAGGCCCCAGCACAGCACGAGCACGTGCAGGGCGACGGACAGCACTGTCCCCTTGCGCGTGCGCACGAACCGGATGAGGTCCTTCGACGTCATGAGCCCTGATCCGGCAGCACGACGATGCTGGCGCGATAGCCGGCATCGCGCGCCAGGCCCAGCACCTTCATCATGTCGGAGTAGCAGGCGTCGCGATCGCCGCGGATCTTGACGACGTTGTCGCCGCCGCCGGCGCCCACCTCCTTCATCGCCTTGATCTTCGGCCCAAGTTCGTTGATCGCGATCGGCGAGTCACCGAGATACACGTCCACCTTCGACGCGCAGCCGCCGCCGGTCTTCTTCACGGTGACCTCGAGCGGTGGCTTGGCGTCGGCCGTCGAGGCCGAGCCGCCTTGCGCCTGGGGCAGGTCGACCTGGATGTTGACGGTGAGCAGCGGCGCCGCGACCATGAAGATGATCAGCAGCACCAGCATGACGTCGACCATCGGCGTGACGTTGATCTCCGCCATCACGGCCGCCTTGCGCCGACCGCGGCGACCACCGCCGCCGGACGCGCTGCCCATGCTCATGCCCATGCTGTGGTACTCACGATCCGGATGCCACTATACCTGCCCTCATCCCCGCTCGTCGATCTGACGGGACAAGATGGCCGAAAATTCATCTGCGAAGCCTTCCAACCGCTGCGCCTGCCGGTTCACCTCCGAAGAGAACTTGTTGTAGAAAATCGTCGCCGGGATGGCCGCGATCAGGCCGATGGCTGTGGCGAACAGCGCCTCCGCGATGCCCGGCGCGACCACCGCCAGCGAGGTGTTCTTGGAGGCCGCGATCGCCTGGAAGCTGGTCATGATGCCCCAGACCGTGCCGAACAGACCGACGAACGGGCCGGCGGAACCGACCGTGGCGAGCACCAGGAGACGGCGTTCCAGCCGCTCGACCTCGCGCGCGATCGACACGTTCATCACCTTCTCGATGCGCATCTGCAGGCCGGCGAAGGAGCGCGCGTGGCCCTCGAACGAGCGCTTCCACTCGCGCATCGCCGCCACGAAGCACGCCGCCATGGACTGCGTCGGCTTCGCCGATAGCACCCGGTACAATTCCTCGATGGATTCCCCGGACCAGAAGGCCTGCTCGAACCGGTCCATCGAGCGGCGGGTCCGCGAGAACAGGAACATCTTGTCGATCGCAATCGCCCAGACCCAGATCGAGCAGGAGATCAGGCCGAGCATGATGATCCGAACCACCCAGCCGGCATTGCCGAACAGATCGATCAGGGACAGGCCGCCGCTATCGACAGACATCTGCAGTATCCTCTCAACCAATCATCCCGGGATGCCCGGGACCATGCAGCCGCCGTTCCATGCCGGATGCCGTCGCGGCGGAAAGCGCCTGCGCGAGAAAACCCTGAACTGATCGCTTTAAGAGGCCCGCCGAAGCCATAAGCGGCCTGCTTCCTCTGCCAACGTGTCAAAACAAGGGCTCTTGGCGCGCGTAAGCGCCCCTTAACCAAACCCCCTCCGGGGTTAAGGCGGGGTTACCGCGGAGTATTGCCGAGGTCAAAGGTCCAGCCGGACCAGCCAGATAGAGCCTTTGTGATCAGCCGCTTGACCGTTTTGGCCGGCGGCGGACAGCGGCCAGCCGCCGCAGGCGGGCGGTATCGGAGAACGCAAAACGCCCGCCGGCGGGGGAACCGCAGGCGGGCGTCTTGTGCCGTCAGGGCGGGGGCTGAAAGCCCTGCGGCGTCAGGTGAGAGGCGATCAGCTCTGCGGCTGGTCGTTCGGCGGGGTCGGACGCGGCTTGTGCTGGGCCATGAACGCGTCGAACTCCTCCTTGTCCTTGGCGTGGCGCAGCCGGGTCAGGAAGTCACGGAACTCCTGCTGCTCCTCTTCGAGCCGCCGCAGGGTCTCCATGCGGTACTCGTCGAAGGCGCGGTTGCCGCTCGAAGCCGGCTGCGAGAAACCGAAGCCGAAGCCGCGGCGCTCCATCTTGTCGCGCATGCGGTCCATCTTCCACTGCATCCGTTCCATCTTGTTCGACCAGCGATCGCCGCCGTTCCAGCACGACATCTTTCTGCTCCCGAGTGTGAAAAAGAGAAGGGCAAGTCCGATCGGCCACCAGATGATGAAGCCGAGCACGGTCACGGCGATCCAGCCGGGATGCCAGGGCGACTCCATCATGCGGGGCCGGTACCTCTGCTCCTCCTCCGAACCGCGCCAACGATTGACATCTGCGGTGTAGGCCATCTCCCTCTCCATTCGCGGCGCCATGCCGTGTGAATGTAAATAACATTTACATAGCTAGCTCAACCCGGGATTTTGTCAAGGCGACCGCCTGACGCGTCGCTCGAATTATTTTTCGGCGTTCTTTGAACCTTATTTCGGGCGGCCCCAGGGCCCTGCCGGCTTGTCATCGTCCGGCAGCGGCGGCGGCTCGGCAGCGGAGGACGGCGCAGGCCGGCGGTCGGTCGGGAAGCCGAGCCCGCGCAGATAGATCAGCAGCTCGGCCTCCAGCAGCTCCTCGGGCGACATCGGCAGCTTGCGCCGGGCGGCATCGCCGCGCGCGAACAGCGAGGCGATGCCATGCGCCATCGACCAGATGTGCAGCGCCATCATCAGGGCCGGCGGCCGCGGCATCCCGGGCGGCGCCAGCGCCGCCAGCCGCTCCGCGGCGGCCCGAATGACGCCGAAAGCGCGCTCACCCGCCGCCAACAGGCCCGCGGTGGAGTCCGCCGGCACGCCGGATTCGAACATCGCCGAGTAGAACGCAGGCTCCGAACGGGCAAATGCCAGATACGCCTTGCCGACGCGCTCGAACGCCGTGACGGTGTCGGGCCGGCCGTCGTCCCACGCCGCCGAGAGCTGCGCCTCGAACTGCTCGAAGCCGCGCTGGGCGATGCTCGACAGCAGTTCATCGCGGTCGCGGAAGTGGCGATAGGGCGCGGCCGGGCTGACGCCGGCCATGCGGGCCGCATCGGCAAAGGTGAAGCCGGCAGCCCCCTTCTGCGCGATCAGGTCGAGCGCCGCCTGCAGCAGCGCCTCCTTGAGGTTACCGTGATGATAGCCGCGCTCGGCGCGGCGCTCTTCCTTGCGCCAGCTCATGTAAATGGCTTTTACATGAGCCGGGTCGAAGGAAGCCAGCGACTTTTGGGCGGGGTCAGCCGCCGACTTCCGGGACGCTCTATCGCGCCGTTCGGTTAAGCCCCCCGCGAACAGGTGCCACCCTCGCCCCTTGAGGGCCCCCGCAAGGGGCAGGGTGGCACCGAAGTCGCCGCGGGATCAGCGCGCCCGGCACAAACGCCGGGCGCCCGCAGCAAGCGGGACGTTCACCTCGGCCGACGTGCTCCGCCCTGCAGGCCGCTCAACTAGCCGCCCGGAATCGGCAGCACCGGCATGATCTCGACCCGCTCGCCCGGGAAGATCGCAAAATGCGGATGGTTGACGAACATCTTCGCGGCATCCTCGTGCGACGCGGCGCGGACCACGGTAAACGCGCCCATCTCGTTGGCGATGTCGTTGACGCCGCCCTTGTCGACCCGCTTGGTCTTGCCGAGCGGCCCGCCCATCGCGACGATCGCGTCCTTGTGTTGGTCCACCCAGGCATGCCAGGCCGCCATGCCCTGCTGTCCCCTGGCATTGCGCTCCGTCTCGGACAGCGCCTCCCAGGCTTTCCAGACCGGACTGGTCTTGCTGCCGAGAAAGACGGCGAGATAGGTGTTGCTGTTGTCACTCATTGCACTTCCCTCTCCTGCTGTGAAACGGATCGATCAGACACGGCCGGCATGCGGCAGCTCGGCGAAGCCCGCCGCCGCCTGCTGCACCTCCTCGGAAAAGTCGGCCATCTCCTGGACCTGGCGAATCTCGATGATCTCGTTGTCCGAGGCCGGGCACTGCCTGGCCCAGGCGATCGCCTCGTCGCGCGAGGCGACCTCGATCATCCAATAGCCGCCGAGCACCTCCTTGGCCTCCGCGAACGGGCCGTCGGTCACCACAGGCTTGCCGCCCGCGAACGAGACCCGCGCCCCCATCGACAGCGGATGCAGGCCCTCCAACGTGATCAGCACGCCGGCGTCCTTCAGGGCCTCGTTGTAGCGCATCATCGCCTTGACACGCTCGGGATCGAGCTGCACGTCCGGCGGCGCACTCTCATAGCCGAGCGGGATCATCAGCATCATGAATCGCATCGCGTTTATCCTCCTCTCTTGATCAGGGTCGGTTCAGCTCTTGGCGGCCTGCGCACGCAGCCGTTCGACCCGCTCACGCAATTCGGGCGTGAACGTCTCGCCGAAATCCTCCGCGGCATAGACCTGGCGGATCTCGATCTCGCCGCTCGGGAACGGCGCCCGCTTCATGTGCTCGATCACCTCCTCGAGCGAGCCGGCCTTGAGCATCCAGAAGCCCGCCGCGAGATCGCGGGAGAGATCGAACGGACCGCGCGCGACGCTCGGCGTCCCGTTCGAGAAGTCGATGCGCGCCCCCTTCGCGGTCGGATGCAGGCCCTCGCCGGCCTCCATCATGCCGGCCTTCACCAAGCCCTCGTTGAACCGGCCCATCGCCGCGAACTCCTCGGTGGTCGGCAGGATTCCGGCTTCCGTGTCCCTGGTCGCCTTCACGATCACCATGAACCGCATGGCTGCTCTCCCCTGATGCTGTCCGGCAGGACTGCCCTGCCCTCATCAGTAGGACGATCCGGCCCCGGCACGGCCGACACGCTCCCGCAATTATTTTGGCCGGGTTCCCGGTTCAGCCCGGCTCTTGCGGGAACATGTGGAAATAAGGCTCGGCCTCGGCGAGCACCCGCGCGACGGAGGGCCGCGCCTTGAGCCGGTCGAGATAGGCTGTGACCCCAGGCAGCCCATCACCCAGCGGCTCCACTCTGTCGGCGTAGAACAGCGCCGGGAAGGCCGCGCAATCCGCCAGGGTGAAAGGGTCGCCCATCGCCCAGCCACGCGGCGGCAGCTCGGCCTCGAGCATGGCGTAGGACGTGCGGAGCCGGCTTCGGGCGTCGGCGACGCCGAGCGGATCGCGGGCATCGGCCGGCCGCAGCCGGTCGAACACGACGGTCTGCGTCGGCATGTGCAGATAGAGGTCGAGAAAGCGATCGCGCAGACGTGTCCGCAAAGCGAGATCGGGATCATCGGGAATGAAGCGCGTCCTGCCCGCATAGTGCTGGTCGAGATACTCGATGATGATGCTCGATTCCGGAATCGTGCGCTGCTCGTCGCGCAGCACGGGAAATTTACCGATCGGCCACAGCTTCAAGAACGCCGCGCGCTCATCCGCGTCACCGAGATTGATCAGCTTCGGCGTGAACGAAACGTCGTTCTCATACAGCGCGATCAGCACCTTCCAGCAGAACGACGACAGCGGATGATAGTAAAGGGTCAGGGACATCGTACGCTCCTGCTGAGTTGAGTGAGAACAAGTTGTTTGGTCCCGAACGCGCGGCCGCAGAACGGTGCGCTCCCGCGGCCCGCTGTTCACCGGGAGAGGGTTGAGGTGAGGCCCTTGACGCACGGATGATGTGAGTGGAAAGACCTGCGCTGCCCCGGAACCCGGAGCGCGCCGCGAGATATGGGCTCACACGCCCCGAACGGGGGCATAGCGCGCGATGACAACGCCGTTGGACAACGCCCGGCTGTCGATCAGGCTGAGCTTCGAGGCCTGCCCCGGCTTGAACAGCGGCCGTCCGGCGCCAAGCACGCGCGGATTGATCGCGATTCGAAGCTCATCGATCAGGTCGTGTGCCACAAGCGTCGAGCCGAGGTCGGCGCTGCCGAACAGGAACAGGTCCTTGGCATTCTCCTGCTTGAGCTTGTCGACCTCGGCCGCGAGCTCCGGACCCAGCAGATGCGCGTTTGACCATGCCAGGCGAGACAGCGTGCGGGAGGCGACGTATTTGGGGATGCTGTTCATGACGTCGGCGATCACGCCCTTCTCGGTCGGCCAATAGCCGGCCATCAGATCGTAGGTCACCCTGCCGAACAGCAATCCGCCCGCCTCGTGCAGCTGCGTCTCGGAGATCTGCTCCAGCTCCGGGCCCCACACATCCTCGTGCCAGGAGATGTCGCCGTTCGGGCCCGCAACCATGCCGTCCAGCGTCATCATGTTCCACATCACCAGTCTCGCCATCGACTGCCTCTCCCTGACTGCTTTCATTTTGCAAGCAGTTGGAGAATGCCCAGACCGGTGCAATATTGCAAGCGGTTTATGCGCGATCCCTGCTCACGAGACTTCGATGTCCGACCCTCAGCGCTCCGGCTGCCCGATCAACCTGTCGCTCGAAGTGGTGGGGGATAAATGGAGCCTCTTGATCATCCGCGACATGATGTTCGGAAATCGCCGGCACTATCGCGAGCTGCTCGGCGGCTCGGAGGAGGGCATCTCCTCGAACATTCTCGCCGACCGGCTGAAGACGCTGCTCGCGGCCGGCATCATCAGCCGTGAGGACGATCCGAGCCACAAGCAGAAGGGCATCTATTCCCTGACCGAGCAGGGCATCGAGCTGTTGCCGATCCTCGCGCAGATGGCGGGCTGGGGTTACAAGTATCTGCCCGTCTCGGAGGAGCTCGGCATCCGCGCCAAGCTATTGATGGAAGGCGGCCCGAAGATGTGGGCCGAATTCATGGACGAGCTGCGTGAAACCCATCTCGGCGCGAAACGGCGCAGGAGGGCTGGACCGAGCGTCGGCGAGCGGCTGCAAGCCGCTTACCAGAACGTCGTCGCTGCCAAGAAGGCCGAGACAGGCGGCCGATGATCGCATGCCTCGCGACGCGCACGGATCGTGCGCGTCGCTTCCCGCATCAGAACCGCGTGTTGTCGGCCCTGTAGCGCGATGATTTGCGCGGGGCGCGTTCGGGGGCCTGCTCGAGCTGCGCGATCGGACGGCGATAGGTCTCGGCGCGACGCAGCCAGCCCGCCTCCCACACGCGGTTCGAGGGCAGATTGCGAACCCGCTGTTGCAGCACGACCTGCACCGCGTCGGAATATTCGGCGAGCACGGCCTTGGACTCGGTGGTGGTGCCGTTCATCTTGAGCAGCACCTGCTTGAGACCCCAGCCCTGGCGCTGGCCCGTCTCCTTGTCCACGGCCGTCTCGGACGGATTGGTGCCCTCGCCCTTGAAGTTGATGTAGTCGATCAGCGGGTAGAGATCGTTGGAGGCGCGCACGACCCGCGAATATTGCGCGACGATGTGCTCGCGTTCGGCGCTGTCGGGCGTGTTGGCGAGGATCTTGTCCATCGCGCCTTGCGCACGCGCCACCAGGAACTGCGTCTGCTCCGCAATCGTGTCGAGCAGGAACTGCCGCAATTGCCGCATTTGCGGCGAGTTGAAATTCCGCTTGAAGTCGGCCCGGCTGGTCCACGGGCATGCCGGAATCGGCGTCTTGTCGAGCCATGCAGGCAACGGCGTCTTGCCCTTGCGCAGAAATGCGATCAGCCCCGGAAAACCCTCTTCATAAGGCGGCTTCGCGGTGGACGGGTACCAGATGAAATGCCCGATTCCCAGCGAGGCGAATTCTTCACCCGCATTCCACGACGTGATCGCGTCGCGCCGTCCCCCGGCCTCGTTGAGCCAGATCTTGCGGCCGATCATCTGCGCGACGTCGGCCGGCAGCGCGCGCTGAGGCACCGACAGATTCTTCGTGGTCTTGGCGTCGCTCCGCGGGTCGCCCTTGCGCTCGACCGCGATCGGCTTCGCAGGCTCGGTCGGTGGAACGACCACTTTCAGAGCCGGCGTCTGCACGTCCGACGGCCGCCCCACCGTCTCGGGCTCCACCGTCTGCGGCTGCTGCGGCGGCGCGACATCGTGCGCAGCCTGCTCGGTCTCTGCCGGTTTCGCAGCAACGCTGCCATCCGCTCCGGCCGCGCCGGACGCCGCGAGCCCGAGGACAATGCACGACAACAGCAACGCGCCGCACCCGCGCCTCAGACCATTCGACCCGTGCGACAAAGCGTGCAGCTCCGTGGTTCTGACGAGGGTGATTCGCCGGCTGATGAATAGATCGCCCATGTCGATTCTACCGAGACTCTTAAACTCTACGCTACCGGTTCAGATTCGTCCCGGACACGTCCGAGAGCCACCCGACGACGGGCAAATCAGCCGACGGCGGGACTGTCCAATTCCACGGGGAAATGCGCCTGGAGAGGCTGCTCTTTTCCTGAAGACTTTCAAGTCGATCACCCTTGTCCAGTGCTTCCCGTAAAAAAATCCCTCTTTCGCCTTTCCAGAATTCATGCTCCTTTAGCCACGTCCTGTTCCCGATCGAGAGGGACGTTTCGCGGTCGTCACGAACGTGGGGAGCAGGATTCGGTGGACGCGTCGATGTTGCAGCGTGGAGCATGATTCGGAACCGGAGGCCGTTGACGGCTATTGCGCCACAGCTTTCCGACAAGATCATGCTCATATGAGGACACGCAGACGAACAACGCGGCGCGTACGGCGAAATCATGTGGTCCCTGGCATCCCGATGCTGATGCCGTGTCCGATGCGGGAGCGTATTGTGGCGGAAACGGGGGCAAGACAGCCGGTCCCCGGGCATCGCGCAGGGAAGGCCGGGATGTCTCAGCCGAATCTGTGGTTCCTGCCCCGTGCATTTTTCCCGCGGGGGCCATGGGGCGGGCAAGCTCCCGGTCTTCCCTGCGCCCTCCGACCCGAGAGGGAGGCCAGGGCGAGCACGACTCGGGTGCTTCGACACCGCGCGAATTGACGTCGTCGTTACCACCCCTGGCTGTTTGACAACGCCCACGAACTTCGCTGGCTATACGCATCGCTCGGAGCTGGATTGAACGTACACTGACAGATGTGACGGCCTTCACAGCCGATCCGCGCAGCGCATGTTAGGACTCAACGACGAGGAGAGCCGGGCTGCCGGCCCGAGGAGTCGACCCCCGTGACGGAAACATCGACGACGACGCTGACTGACAAGGTCGCCCTGATCACCGGGGCGGCACGCGGCATCGGGCTGGCGACGGCAAAGAGATTTCTGCACGAAGGCTGGCGCGTGGCGCTTCTCGACATCGAGAAGACGCTGCTCGACGACGCCACATCGGCACTCAAATCCCCCGATCGAACGCTCGCGCTGCATTGCGACGTCGCGGACGCGGCGATGGTCGCCGATGCGTTGGCGCGCATTGCCGGCCGTTTCGGTCGTCTCGATGCACTGGTCAACAATGCCGGCGTGGCGCGTTTCGCCCCGATCATGGAAACCAGCGAAGCCGACTGGCAACGCATCCTCGACGTCAACCTGACCGGGCCGTTTCTGTGCACGCGCGCCGCGGTGCCGCTGATGCGCGAGCACGGCGGCACCATCGTCAACATCACCTCGATTTCAGCCGTCCGCGCCTCGACGCTGCGCTCCGCCTACGGCACCAGCAAGGCGGCGCTGGCGCATCTGACCAAGCAGCTCGCGGTCGAGCTCGCTTCCGCCGGCATCCGCGTCAACGCGGTGGCGCCGGGCCCGGTGGAGACCGCGATGGCCAAGGACGTGCACACGCCGGAGATCCGCGCCGACTATCACGACGCCATTCCACTCAACCGTTACGGCCTCGAGGACGAGCTCGCCGAGGCCATCTTGTTTCTCAGCTCCGAACGCTCCAGCTATATCACCGGACAGATCCTGGCCGTCGATGGCGGCTTCGATGCCGCGGGAATCGGATTGCCGACCTTGCGCGGCCAACGCAGGAACACATGAAACGATGCCGAGCCGGACGCGCATCATCCTGACCTTGCTGCTCGCCGTCCTCTTGTGGGGGATCGCGACGATGCTGGCGCGCGCCGACGTCCGCATCATCTCCTCGCCCGGCGGCGAGGTGGGACCGTTCCTCGATCTGTTCGAGAAGGTGCGCGCCTCCGGGGAGCGTGTCATCATCGACGGTCCCTGCCTGTCGGCCTGCACGCTGGTGCTCAGCGTCGTGCCCGAGGACCGCATCTGCGTGACGCGGCGAGCCTCCCTCGGCTTCCACGCCGCACGCTCGGTCGACCGGCGCGGCCGCGTTTATGCGGAACCCGAAGCCTCCAAGCTGGTGCTGCAGACCTATCCCACGCCGGTGCGCGGCTGGATCGAGCGCCGCGGCGGCCTGACGTCGCGGCTTCTGTTGTTGCGCGGGCGCGAGCTCAAGGCGATGTACCCCTCGTGCCGCTAGCGGCGTCACGCCGCGTAGCCTTCCGCCGGGGAATTGATCATCCACGGAATGCCGAAGCGATCGACGCCCATGCCGAAGCCCTTCGACCAGAAGGTCTTGCCGAACGGCATGGTGACGGCACCACCTGCAAGCAGCGCGTTGAACTTGCGCTCGGCCTCGGCCGGGTCTGCGATCTGGAGCGAAACCGAGATTCCGTGCGGCTTGCCTTGATAATATTCGGGCGGCGAATCCGAGGCCATCAGGACGCCTCCGCCGATCGAGAAGCGGACATGCATGATCCTGTCCTTGTGCTCCGGCGCACACGGCATCTCCGGCGGCGCCTCGCCATAGCGCATCATCATGTCGACCTTGGCGCCGAGCACCTCGCCGTAGTGTTTCAACGCCTGTTCGCAGTCGCCGTTGAACGTCAGATAGGGACAGATCATCGTCATCCTCCTTGGTTGAAAGATCATTCGTCAGCGCGAGAGCGGCAGCAGCGCGCGCAGCCGGCGGTCGCGCAGCCACAAGCCGCCCCACAGCATCAGCCCGAGATAGAGGCCGAACAGGACATGGCTGAACAGCGGACTGCCGATCCGGACATGGGAGGCGATGGCGCCGCCGAGATAGCCTGTCAGCAGGATCGCGCCGACGAACGATGTCGGCGGCAGAATATAGAGCACGGTGCAGAGAAGCGTGATGAGCCCGAGCGCACGCGCCATGGCGTCGCTGGCACCATAGCCCATCTGGTCCAGCGTTTCCGTGACGACGGGCAGAGGAACGAGCTTGATCGCGCCGTCGAACAGGAGGAACAGCGTCACCAGCCCGCTCAGGATGCGGCCGCTCCACAATTCGGCGCGCGAGACCGGCTCTTCCAAGGTGATCGTCGTCATCTGCAGCTCCTCCCCGTGATGCTGCTCCAAGGACGAATGAAGGAGCGAGCCCCCGACAGCCCGGTGCAGAATTTTAGATCGAATCTCGGCAAGATTTCACTGGCCGACCCGAGCCCGAGCCGTCGCGCATCAACCGGTCGAGCTGCATGCGGATATGCGCGGCCTCCGCCGAGCTGTGCGCCAGCGCGATGGCGCGGTCGAAGGCGGTCCGTGCTTCGTCGGCGCGTCCGAGCTGCATCAGCAGCGCGCCCCGCACGCCGAAGAAATAGAAATAGTTGGCAAGCCGCCCTTCGAGCGGCGCGATCAGGTCGAGCGCCGCCTCGGCGCCGCGGACCTTGGACACCGCAACGGCGCGATTGAGCGTCACCACCGGCGAGGGCTGCACCACTTCCAGGGCGCCATAGAGCAGATCGATCTGCGTCCAATCGGTGTCCTCGGGGCGCGCGGCACGCGAATGCAGCGCCGCGATCGCGGCCTGGATCAAATACGGGCCGCTGCGGCGATGGCGCATCGCCTTGTCGATCAGGGCTATGCCTTCCGCGATCATCGGCTGGTTCCACAGCGAGCGATCCTGGTCGTCGAGAAGGATCGGCATCCCCTCTGCATCGAAGCGGGCAGCGCTGCGCGCGTGCTGCAGCAGCAGCAGCGCCGTCAGCCCCATGATCTCCGGTTCGCTCGGAAACAGGCGCAGCAGCAGCCGCGCCAGCCGGATGGCCTCCTCCGACAGCGGCTGGCGCAGCGCGGCGGTCTCGCCGCTGGCCGAATAGCCCTCGTTGAAGATCAGGTAGATCATGGCGGCGACCGCAGTCAGGCGCTCCGACCGCTCCACCGCGCCCGGCGTCTCGAACGGCACGTTGGCCTGCGCGACACGCGCCTTGGCGCGGGTGATGCGCTGCTCCATCGCTGCGTCGCTGACCAGGAAGGCGCGGGCGATCTGCTTCACCGTCAGCCCGGACACCACGCGCAGCGCCAGCGCGATCTGCTGCGTCGCGGGCAACTCCCTGTGGCAGCAGATGAACAGCAGGCGGAGGATGTCGTCACGATAATGCGAGCCGTCGAGCCGGTCGGCCAGCGCGCTCTCGGCGTCGTCGAGATCGGAGATCGCCTCGTCCTCCGGCAGCGGCTGCTCGCGGCGGGCGCGGCGGACATCGTCGATGGCAGCGTTGCGTCCGACCATGATCAGCCACGCCGCGGGATCGCGCGGCGGACCATTCTGCGGCCAGCTCTTCAGCGCGCGCAGGCAGGCGTTCTGGAATGCCTCCTCCGCCGTGTCGAGGTCGCGGAAATAGCGCAGCAGCGCGCCGACGGCCTGGGGACGTGCTGATGTCAGGGCTGCATCGATCCAGGCCGTATCGGTCATGCCAGCGCTCCACCCGGCCTGAACGTGCCGACGGGACGGATCTCGTAGGAGCCGCCGGGATTGGCCTCACCGAGCTCGCGCGCGACCTCGAGCGCCTCGTCGAGATTGGCACAGTCGACGAGATAGAAGCCGAGCAGTTGCTCCTTGGTCTCGGCATAGGGGCCGTCGATGACGAGCGGCGGATCCTCCTTCCGGAGCGTCGTCGCGGCCGTGGTCGGCAGCAGCCGCGCCACCGGCCCGAGCCGCCCCTGCTTGGCGAGCTTCTCCTGGATGACCGCAAGCTTGGCCATGACCGCGGCATCCTGGTCCTTGCTCCAGGCGCAGACGACATCCTCGTCATGATAGCAGAGCAGTGCATACAGCATCGGAAGTCATCTCCATTCGTCTTCAAGACGGCGGAGTATGCCTCCGGCCGACAGACCCACGAAGTATTTTCGCGGGTTCCGCCTGCAGGAACAAGCCGCCTACCAAGAGATGCCGTACTTGGCCGCGATGTTGCGCGCCCGCGTCTCCTGCGCGCTCTCGCGCGGCTGCCTGGCTCGGCCCGTCTGGCGCTGCGACTGGCCTTGGCCCTGCCCCTGACCTTGCCCTGCGGCACCTTGGCCGCCCGCACCTTGCGCCATGCCGTCCGCGGCGCCCTGTTGACTGGCGGCCTGCGGCTGACCGCCGCCCTTGCCAATGGAAATGCCGTTGGCCGACAGGATCGACCCGACATCGATGGTCTGAGCCTGGACCGAGGCGGATGCGATGACGAAAGCGGCGGCGAGAAGCAATTTGCGCATGACGATGTCTCCGTGTTGATGGCTGGAGATTGGCCTGCGCGCGCGATCTGGTATGTGGAACACGTCACATAAGCTCGAGGACCCCCCGATGACCAAAGGCGCGCTGGCGCTCCTGATCCATGGCGGCACCGATAACTGGTCGCCGCAGCGCTGGAAGGCGCGTTTCGACGACGTCTGCGGCGACCGCCCGGTGGTGCTGCTGCCGGATGCGAGCCTCGATCCGGCGGAGGTGCACTACGCCGCGGTGTGGAAGCCGGTCCCCGGCGAGCTCGCCGGCTTTCCGAACCTGCGCGTGATCTTCAATCTCGGCGCGGGCGTCGACGCACTGATGGCCGACAAGACGCTGCCGAGCGTGCCGCTGGTCCGGGTCGCGGTCGATGATCTTACGGCGCGGATGACCGAATATGTCGTGCTGCACGTGCTGATGCATCATCGGCAGGAGCTGTATCTGCGCGAGTCGCAGCGCGTGAGGCGCTGGGCGCCCAAGTATCAATGGCCGGCGGCCGCGATCGGAGTCGGTATTCTCGGACTGGGTACGCTCGGCATCGATGCGGCCGAAGTGCTCAAGCGGCTCGGCTTCCAGGTCGCCGGCTGGAGCCGCAGCGAAAAGCAGGCGGACGGCATCGAGTGCTTCCACGGTGCGGCGCAGCTGGATGCGTTCCTGGCGCGGACCGACATTTTGGTGTCGCTGCTGCCGCTGACGCCGGACACGCGCGGCATTCTGGATCGCAAGATGTTCGCGAGGCTTCGGCGCAGCTCGCCGCTCGGCGCCCCCGTCATGATCAATGCCGGGCGCGGCGGCCTGCAGAACGAGGCCGACATCCTCGCCTGCCTCGACGACGGCACACTTGGTTCGGTCTCGCTCGACGTGTTCGGCCAGGAGCCGCTGCCGGTCGACAGCCCGTTCTGGAGCCACCCGAAGGTGGTGCTGACGCCGCACAATGCGGCCGACACCGACGCCGACGCGATCTCGCGCTACGTCGCCGAGCAGATCGCGACCTTCGAGGCCGGCGGGGCGCTGCGCAATCTGGTCGATCGCGTCAGGGGATATTGAACCGCTATTTGTTGCCGACCATCACATCGATCGCGCCGGCGACGATCGCCTCCAGCTCCTGACGCGGCGCCCGCGCGCGCGCCCGGACAGCGATCGAGTGGATCGTCGCCGACGCCAGACGCGCCAACACGACGGGATCGGCGTCGGCCGGCAGCTCGCCTTTTTCCTTGGCGCGGCGGAAGCAATGCGCAAACGCCTTGTCGAGCTCGGTCAGCGCGTTCTGCACCATGGCGCGGATGTCGGGGTCGGCGACAGCCTCCGAGCCCGCCGTCATCACCGTGAAGCAGCCGCGCGGTCCCTCCTCGCCCGACAGATAGATGTCGAGCGCCGTGGCGAAGATCTGCTCGAGCTGCCGTCGCACCGGCCAATCGTTACTGAAGACGTCGCCCATGAGGGCGCGGGCATTGTCGCGATAGCGCTGATAGCTCTTGATGTAGAGCTCGCGCTTGTCGCCGAACGCGCCATAGAGGCTCGGCCGGTTCATGCCGGTGGCGGCGCTGAGATCGTCGAGCGAGGTCGCGGCGAAGCCGGTCGACCGGAACAGGTCGAGCGCCTTGCCGAGCGCGACATCCGGCTCATACGCCCGCGGCCTCCCGCGCCGCTTCGGCTGGTCGGGGGCACCCGCCTTTTCTATCGGACGGTCGCCTTGCGGCGGCCCTTTCTTTTTTTGTACCATTTCGCACTAAATTCCTTGACCGAGCCCATATTATGCGAGACAGTATAAAAATCAACCAATGCTCCGGTCCGGAGCCCGAGGGAGACGTCCATGGACCTGTATTTCTCGCCGCTCGCCTGCTCGCTCGCCACCCGCATCGCGCTCTACGAAGCCGGCGCGAAGGCGAACTATCTCGAGGTCGATCCCAAGACCAAGATCGTCCTCAACGACGGCTCCGATTTCCGCGCCGTCAACCCGCTCGGGCTCGTCCCGACGCTCCGCACCGATGACGGCGACCTGCTGACCGAGAACGCCGCGATCCTGCAATATGTCGCCGATCGCTTCCCCGAGGCGAAGCTCGGCACCGGCCCCGGCATGGACCGCAGCCGGCTGCATCAATGGCTCTGCTTCATCGGCACCGAGCTGCACAAGGGCCTGTTCATTCCGATCCTCGACAAGACCGCGCCCGAGGAAATGAAGGCTCATGTCCTGAAAAAGAACCTGTCGCGGCTCGATCATCTCGAGAACCATCTGCGGGATCGCGACTATCTGCTCGATCATTTCACGGTCGCCGACGCGTATCTCGTCACCGTGATCAACTGGACCATGGCAACGCCGCCGGTCCAGCTCGCGAGATGGCCGGCCGTGAAGGCGTACTACGAGCGCCTGCGCGCGCGGCCGTCGATCGCCCGTGCCATCGCCGAGGAGTTCGAGCTCTACAAGACGGAACTGGCGCGGCATAAGGCAGCGGCCTAGGAACAGGCGGCCTGGGAACATACGAGTCTCATCTCCCTCGATTGGGAGATGAGACCTCTTCATGGGGAAGATGAACCATCGCTCATTGACCGCTTCTCCACCGTGCCGGATGCTTGACCGCGATCATTCCGGGTTGCAATCCTCGAATCGCAGGAGGATTGCACGTGGCAACCACATCCGTACGAGACCGATTGCTGGCGGACCGGCGCGCGCTGCTCGATCTGGGCACGCGCAACCGGCTCGTGCACATCCCGCTCAAGACCAAGACCATCCGCACCATCGACATCGTCGGCGCGCGCTCTGCTGCGCTCTTCGAGCTTCTCGGCGAAGGCAAGCGCTTCACGTTCCTTCCGACGAAGGCAGAGACTGCGGAGGCGGAAGGCACCCTGCCCTTGAGCGTGCCGGCACCTCGATCCGACACGCCGACCACCAAGGTGGACCAGGAAGGTGATGATTCGGAGTCGCAGACGCGGCAGCCGGACACCCGGCTCAGGACCCGGCTGTCATCGGAGGCGCTGCAGAAGCGCCTGCTGGATATGTGGTACGACGCACGAACGCTCGAGGAAGAACAGGGCGTCAATATCCTCTATCTCGCCTTCGGGCTGCTGAGATGGTTCGAGGACGACAAATCCGATGTCGAGCGCTTCGCACCGCTCGTCCTGCTGCCCGTCCGCCTGGAACGCAGCAGCGCCGCCGATCGGTTTCACCTGGTCTCGCGCGCTGAGCCGCCGTCGCCGAACCTCTCGCTCCAGGCCAAGCTCGACGCCGAATTCGGACTCAAGATCGAGGATTTTGGCGACGAGGACGACGTCGACATCGCGACCTATCTTGCCGGCGTCGCGGAGACGGTCGCCACCAAGCAGCGGTGGGAGGTCAGGGCGGACGCGATCGTTCTCGGCTTCTTCTCGTTCTCCAAGTTCCTGATGTATCGCGATCTGGATCCCGAGAATTGGCCGGCAGATGGTGGCCTTGATCGTCACCCCCTCATCGCAGCGCTGCTTCAGGACGGCTTCGAGGGCGCGGAGCCGATCGTGGCCGACGACAGAAAGATCGATTCCGTCATCCAACCAGTGGCGATGAACCATGTCGTCGATGCGGATTCATCGCAGGCCGTGGTAATCGAGGAAGTGGTCCGCGGACGCGACCTCGTCGTCAAGGGACCGCCTGGAACCGGCAAATCGCAGACCATCACCAACATCATCGCGTCGGCTGCCGCCGAGGGGAAAACGGTGCTGTTCGTCGCCGAGAAGATGGCGGCGCTCGAGGTCGTGCACCGGCGGTTGAAGCATGTCGGTCTCGGCGCGCTCGCGCTGGAGCTGCACTCCAACAAGGCCAACAAGCGCGTTCTGCTCGAAGAGCTGAAACGCTGCAAATCGGCTGAGGTCCCGGTCCCGCGCGGCGAAGCCACGCTGGTGCAGCGCCTGACCGACAGCCGGGACGGCCTCAACCGGCATGCGGAGATGATGCACCAGCCGCATCAGCCGAGCGAGCTGACACCGTTCAGGCTGCTGGGTCATCTCGTGCGCTCTGGGGACAACTCCGCGCAGCATCCCTATCCGTTGCAGGGCGCCCCCTCCTGGTCTCCTCTGGATCTGGAGCGGCGGCGTGAGCTGATCGCCGAACTCGCCGAACGAATTGCGGCCGACGGCGCGCCGCACCTGCATCCCTGGCGCGGTGTCGGCCGCGACGCGCTCGATCCAGCCGAGATGACCGAGCTGCGAAAATCGCTCGACGACATTTCGAACGTTGTCGGCAGCGTATCCACTGGCGCGGCCCGCCTCGGCACGCTGCTCGATCTCCCGCCGCCCGCCACCTTGGCCGATGCCGCGGGGATACTCGCCTTCGCCGAGGCCGCGGCCGCGATGCCGGAGTGCGATCGGACGTCCTTCCGCGACGGCGTCTGGAGCCAGACCGGACTCATCACGGACATCATCGACAAGGGGCTGCGTTACGCGAAATTGAGGACGGCCTTCGAGAGCGCCTTCGTCGAGGCCGCCTGGGATGCGCCGATCGCCGAGTGCCGCAAGGTCATCGCCGAGAAGGGCCGCTCCTGGCTGCGCCTGCTCAGCCCGCGCTATCGCGAGCAGGTGGCGCTGCTGGCCTCGTACCTGAAGGTGCCGATGCCGAAAACGCTGGAGCAGCGGCTCCTGCTGCTCGACGGCCTCATCGCGGCGCAAGCCGCACGCCGGTCCTTCGCGGAGGTCGAAGCTGCCGGCAGCACCGCATTCGGAACGGCGTGGCAGAAGGAACGGTCGGACTGGGATGCGTTGTCCAGATTGGCGACCTGGTGGAGTGCATTCCCCAAGCCGTTCGCAAACGACGAAACGCGCCAGCGGCTGACGCAGCTGGCCTTGTCGGCCGATGATCGGCAATCGATCGAACAGCTCAACCACGACCTCGCAAGTCTGAGGTCCGGCCTCGGCAGGCTGATCGACTCTCTCCAGCTGGAGCCTGCCCGCATCCCGCTCGAGGCCGGCGACCAGATCCGGTTGGCCGACCTGTCGCAGACTTTGTCGGAGTGGCAGAGCGCGACCGAGCGCCTCACCCGCTGGATCGCGTTCATGGGCCGGGTCCGCCTTGCGCGCGCGCAAGGCCTCGCCGCGCTGGTCGACCGCACGCTCGACGGCTCCTTGCCGGGCGAAGCGCTCGAAGCCGCCTTCGACCGGTCCTATTACGATGCCATGCGCAGCGTGATCTTCGCCGATCATCCAGAACTGAAACGTTTCGACGGCGAATCGCACGATCGGCTGGTCGACGGCTTCCGCAAGCTCGACGTCGCACGGATGCAACTGGCCCGCGATCAGATCGCCCACGAGCATGCCGCGGCCCTGCCGCGCAACGCCGGCGGCATCGGGCCGCTCGGTGTGCTGAACGGCGAGCTTGCCAAGAAGCGCAATCATCTGCCCATCCGCCAGCTCCTGGAACGGGCAGGTCCGGTCATTCAGCAGATCAAGCCGATCTTCCTGATGAGCCCGCTGTCGGTGGCCCAGTTCCTCAAGCCTGGCGCGATCGCCTTCGATCTTCTGGTGGTCGACGAGGCCTCGCAGATCGAGCCGGTCGACGCGCTCGGCGCGGTCGCGCGCTGCCGGCAGATCGTGGTCGTCGGTGACGAGCGGCAGCTGCCGCCGACGCGCTTCTTCGCGAAGCTGACAGGTAACGACGACGAGGACAATGACGACGAGGATCAGCCGACCTTCCAGGTCAAGGACGCCGAGAGCATTCTCGACCTCTGCCTTGCCAAGGGCCTGTCGCATCGGATGCTGAACTGGCACTATCGCAGCAAACACCAGTCGCTGATCGCCGTTTCCAACAAGCAGTTCTACGACAACCGGCTGTTCATCGTGCCGAGCCCGTACGACGCCGTCGCGGGAATGGGATTGAAGTTCAACTACAACCCCGATGCGCACTACGAACGCGGCAGCAGCCGGACCAACCCTAGGGAAGCGCGGCTCGTCGCCGAGGCCGTCATGCGCCATGCGCGCGAGACGCCGGACCGAAGCCTTGGCGTCGCGACCTTCTCGGTGGCGCAGCGCCAGGCGATCCAGGATCAGCTCGAAATCCTGCGCAAGGAAAACCCGGCAACGGAGAGCTTCTTCGTCCGCGGGGCCAGCGAGCCGTTCTTCGTGAAGAACCTCGAGAACATCCAGGGCGACGAACGCGACGTCATCTTCATCTCCATCGGCTATGGGCGAACCAAGGAAGGTTTCGTCTCGATGAGCTTCGGCCCCCTCAACTCCGACGGAGGCGAGCGCCGGCTGAACGTGCTGATCTCGCGCGCCAAGCTCCGATGCGAGGTGTTCTCGTCGATCACCGGCGACGACATCGACCTGTCGCGCGCCAAGGGCCGCGGCATCGCGGCCCTGAAGACGTTCCTGACCTTCGCGCAGACGGGGCAGCTCGGCATCGCGCAGGAGACCGGGCGCGATCCCGACTCGGTGTTCGAGGAGCAGGTCGCCGCAAGGCTGCGGGCGCTCGGCCACGACGTGAAGACCCAGATCGGCACCGCCGGATTCTTCGTCGACCTCGCCGTCGTCGATCCCGACAAGCCGGGCCGCTTCCTGCTCGGAATCGAATGCGACGGCGCCCAGTACCATGCGTCTCGTTCGGCGCGAGACCGCGACCGCCTTCGGCAGAATGTGCTGGAAGCGCATGGCTGGGTGCTGCATCGCATCTGGTCGACCGACTGGTTTCTCCGTCCCAAGGAGGAAACCGAGAAGGTCCTCCGCGCGATCGACGCTGCGAAGGCGCATTGGCGGGACATCGACCAAGGGACTGCGCGAGCTCAACCCGAGCCTCCGGCAACCTCCGATGTGCCGGCGCCGGAGCAGACCGAGCAGCGCCCTCAGGAGATCCTCGCACAGGCACCGACGGTGGCCCCCTATGAAGAGGCGAAGCTGCGCGTCCGTCGGGAGATCGAGCCGCACGAGACGCCGCTTGCCGACATGACGCGGCATGTCGTCGAGATCGTCGCCATCGAGGGGCCGGTGCATGAATCGGAAATCATCGTCCGGATCAGATCGGCCTGGGGCCTTGCCCGCGCCGGCAATCGCATCCGCGATGCCGTGAGAGCGGCGCTGGGATCGGCAGTTGCGAGGGGACAGATCGCCGGAGGTCCGTTCTACGCCGTGCCCGGACAGGCGATCGTCGTCCGCACGCGCGAGGACGTGCAATCGCAGTCCCTGCGCAAGCCCGAGATGCTGCCGCCGGATGAGATCAAGGCGGCCATCATGCAGATTGTCGAGCAGAACTTCGGTGCCGAGGAGGACCAGTTGATCCAGGCGGTGGCCCGCTTGTTCGGCTTCGGGTCGACCAGCGCCCAGCTGCGGGAGACCGTGCAGGGCAGTCTCAGAAGTCTTCTCGACGCAGGACACCTGCGCCGCGAAGGAGCGCTGCTGACCAGGCCGCAGGAGGCCTCGCCGGCGGCGCAGGACTGACCGGCTGAATGCGTGCCGGGATTCTCGGCCCGAACGCCGCGTCACAGCCGCCCCGCGGAGCGCACGTCGCACCGCGTTGCGCAGAGGCGCTGGCAACGACGATCTCGCGATCCATCCGCGTCCTGCAATGGCGGTGGAGCGCCGACGATGTCGGAGCTGACGCCCCGCAGGGCGGAATGTCGCCCCTCCGGCTGTCACCGCAAACCCGCGGAATCGCTGAAGGAACGGAACAGGCGAGGTCAGAATTCGTTCAGCACGGACGCTCGTCCCGGCCAATGCATCGGACCAGGATTGCACGGGTCCGTCCCGGCCACTATCCTTGAGGTGAGACACGCGCTGGCCCGCATCCCACAGGAGCGCCCCATGCCGACCGCGACCCCGGCTCAGACCCTGGCTCCCCTGGACGAGACCATCACCATCGCGGAGCTGACGCGCGATCCCTATCCGATCTACCGGCGCCTGCGCCGCGAAGCGCCGGTGTTGCGGGTCAAGTCGGTGGGCCGGACGTTCCTCACCAAGGCGGCCGACACCAAATATGTGAAGGACAATGCGGCGCTGTTCTCGTCCGACGATCCGAACACGCCGATGAAGCGCGCCTTCCTCGCGCATACCCTGATGCGCAAGGATCACGACGAGCACCGCGCCGAGCGCATGGCGATGATGCCGGCCCTGATGCCGAAGACGATCGAAGCCGTCTGGGAGCCGCTCTACACCAAATTCGCCACTGATTATCTCGACCGGCTGCCGCGCGGCGAGATCGTCGATCTGTTCCCCGCCCTCGCCGGCCCCTTGGCCGCGCGCATCCTCGCTGAAGTGATGGGCATCCCGGACGCCAGCGATGCGGACATGCAGCGCTGGTCGCAGGCCCTGATCGACGGCGCCGGCAATTTCGGCTGGACGCCGGGGCCGTTCGACGCGTCCGATATCGCCAACGCGGAGATGGACCGCTGCATCCGCGCCAACATGGCGCGCGTCCGTGCCGCGCCGGATTCCTCCGCGCTCTCCTTCATGGTCAACGCGAAGAATCCGATCCCTGAAAGCCAGATCATCGCCAACATCAAGATCGCGATCGGCGGCGGCATCAACGAGCCGCGCGACGCGCTGCTGACGATCCTCTACGGCCTGCTCACCAATCCGGAGCAGCTCGCCGCCGTGCGCGCGCAGGACAAATGGCGCTCCGCCTTCGAGGAAGGCGTGCGCTGGGTGGCGCCGATCCAGGCGAGCTCACGCCTGGTGATGGAGGACACCGAGATCCGCGGCTGCCTGATCCCGAAGGGCGACACCGTGATGACCATCCAGGCCTCCGCCAACCGCGACGAGGAGCTGTTCACCGACGGCGAGCACTACAACGCGCTGCGCGACCCCAACCCCCACCAGGCCTTCGGCAACGGCCCCCACCACTGCGCCGGCGCCCACCTTTCCCGCCGCACCGTCGGCGCCATCCTGCTGCCGATGCTGTTCGAGCGCTTCCCGAAGATGACGCTGCCCGATCCCGCGAGCGTGCGGTGGCACGGATTCGGCTTCCGCGGCCCGCTCAATCTGCCGGTACGGCTGCAGTAGGACCGGCACGAAGGGCGTTGTTCTTCGCGTTGTCTCAGTGCACCTGAGCCGGCCCCGGGTTGGTTGGGATCACCACGTTCGAGTTATCGCGCTTTGGCAGGCCCGGCGGCGATCTCGACGACGGCCTTCGTGAACCTGCGGTAGATGTCGATCTGTCTGCCGGCAAACGTGGTCGCGACGCCGAACATGCTGAGAGGCGAGCGCATCGTGGCGAGGCTGGCCGCCAAATCGAGATTGTCTCGCGTCATCTCCATAAGCAGAGTCTGGCAGGCCTCCATGCCGGCGAGCGCCGGCGGCGGTCCGCCCGCCACGGGCGAGGGATCGGCCGCCCTGGCTTCAGCGATCGGGGTTGGCTGGGCTTCGTGCGAGTCCGTCCCAGCGCCGACCGGCTGAACGGCATCGGGCTTCAGCTCGCTGAGAGGCGGCAGGCGCGCCGGCGCGGATTCGGGCTCAAGAGGCGGGAGCGGCGGCAGGATCGTTTCCGTCTCCTGGGCTGATCGTCCCGGGAGCCTCGTTTCGGTCTCCGGAACTGCCTGCAGTTCGTCTGCGTCCGAGCTTACGAACTCGGTTAGCACGCGAGCGCGCTTCTGCCTCGCTGTCGCGTCGGCGTGTTTGGGCATTGGTACCGGCTTCGCCACGACGGGTTTCGCGCTGTTCCCCTTGTGGGAGCCATTTGATTTGCGCTTGTTCATTGAAAGGCCTTCCTGTGCGGCATCGCCGGAGTGGGGCCAGCCCGGTCTCGATACCAATCTCCGTGTCGGACCATTGGTTCCTTGCGATCAGGACGCCGTCGCTCGATCCCATCTGCACCCGGCCGCGGCCGGCATCGAGCCGCAGGAACTGATCGGTTTTCGGATGCGCCTCCAGGCCGATGTCGCCGCCGACCGGAATCGACATCAGCGTCACCTGCAGATAGCGCCCGCTCCAGGCGACCGACCGATAATTGGCATTGTCCCGCGTCGCCCGCTCGATGTCGAACGCCTGCGGCTGCGGCCCGATGTCGGTGATCTCAGCAAGCATGTCCATCATCGGATCTCCCACCCGGCGGCCTTGCCGGCAAACCGTCCCGCCACGCGTCTAGCGATGATCCCGAAGTTGATCGGACACCGCCTCCTTGCCGAAGGCATGGTCGAGCGCGCGCTTCAGCTTGTGGACCGCGCCACGCACGGCCTGCTCCATGAAGCTGTCCTGATGCGCCGCGACGATCGGCTCGCCGCCGTCACGGTGCACCTCGATCTTGCAGCTCTTGTCGTCGTGACTGGGCTTGTGGCTCACCGCGTCGCTGAGCTGCACGTCGATCCGCCTGACCTGATCCTCATAGCGATGGAGCACCGCATGAAGCGACGCCTTCACGCCCTGCGACAACTGCTCGCCGTCCTCGACGTTTCCATCGGTCCTGACATCGATCAACATCCGTGTCTCCTTCAGGTGAAGCGTCAATCGTCGCAAGATGGAATTCGCGATCATGATCAGCTCCCCGGCATGATCGTCATCCAGGCTTCGACGTCGCCGCACGGCCCGCGACGCCATGACGCGCCGTTCGCGGGCGGCGGCCACGACTGGACGCCCCGTGATACAGCGGGCCTGAAGCGACGCTTGATCCGCCTCGGGGCCTTTCGGGCGGGACGAAGCGGCCGTTCGAGCGCGTCTCCCAATGTATCCCGCGACCAGACTGCCAGAGGCGAACGCGCGCGGCTGGTCAATATTGCTCAGTCAACCCCGGAGAATCAGGCGCAACCTGCGGCGACCCAACTTTCGAGTCTGCACCGGAGATGGGATGATGGATTGTCCGATCACATTTCGCTGCCCCCAGACAGGGTCCGAGGTCGATGCCATCCTGCACCAGCCGAAGGACGACTGTCGGTTCGAGACCGTGACCTTCGAGACCGTGAGCTGCCCGGCCTGCACGAGATTCCACTTCATCCACGCCATGACCGGCGCGCTCATTCCTCCGACCCTGCTCGGCCCGGGGAACTGGACGCCGTAGCGGCGATCTCGAAAGGCGAACGTCCCGTCTCGCACATTCCTGTGCGGAGGCCGCTGCCGCGGCATCAACGAGCCGTGCGACGCCCTGCTGACGATCCTCTACGGCCTGCTCACCAACCCGGAGCAGCTCGCCGCTGTGCGCGCGCAGGACAAGTGGCGCTCCGCGTTCGAGGAAGGGTGCGGTGGGTGGCGCCGATCCAGGCGAGCTCACGCCTGGTGATGGAGGACACCGAGATCCGCGGCTGCCTGATCCCGAAGGGCGACACCGTGATGACCATCCAGGCCTCCGTCAACCACGACGAGAAGCTGTTCACCGACGGCGAGATCTACAATGCGCTGCGCGACCCCAACCCCCACCAGGCATCCGGCAACGGCCCGCACCACTGCGCCGGCGCCCACCTCTCCCGCCGCACCGTCGGCGCCATCCTGCTGCCGATGCTGTTCGAGCGGTTTCCGGGGATGGAGCTGGTGGATGCGGCCCGCGTGCGGTGGCATGGGTTCGGGCTTCGGGGGCCGCTGAATTTGGCGGTGAGGTTGCAGTAACCTCATGAGTGAAACTCGGCTAATCGCGGTCGGAAATTAGGCATTCTAAAAGAGCTTTGTAGTCGAAGAGATGTGGCTCTTGATTATCCGGGCCACGTAAGAACTCGAAAGGTGGAAATCTCAGTTCGCTGTCATAATCGCGCGATCTCATTTCGCATCGCGCGCTCTTTAGGCGGGGAACGACGGGAGCATATTCGCTCGCCTTGCTGAACTTGAGGAACTGATCCGTTTTCTCCTTGAGGCAATTGTTCATCACCTGCATGCGCTGATCAACGCCAACTGCACGATTGACCGCTTGCTCTACGCAATTAGCTTTCGCTACCGCGACACTGTATAGCAGGCTTTTGATGCCCTTTTCGGCCTCCGCTCGTTCACTACTTGAGGATGGTGCCTTCCCCCGCGCGATCTTCCGTTTGTCCTCGAGCGCTACGCCATCCCAAAATCTTTGGTAATCGGCGTGAGTCTCCGACTCAAGGCTCCGGTAAAAGGTCTGTATGTCTTTAATTTCTTGAGAGAGACCCGCGCTGCACCAAACCACAAAGAGCGCACTTAGACCGAAGCGATGAATAGACATGGTCCCAAGCCCCCGCAGTCTCCGAAATTGCCAGCGTTGTTCCGATGACCACAATAACGCATTCATGACCTCTGACAGATACCGAGATATCTTGTACTCATCAAATATTCCGGGGAACGACGGCTGGCAGCCTAAACACGCAATAGTGCCCTGAGACCATCGGTCCACGACGGCAGTTAGGTGCACCGTCACCGAAATTCGTAATTGGGTTCGGGCAAGGGCTGCCACTTTGCGCCGAGTTAGGTTTTCGTCACTTCCTCGCTCTCTTCAGTTCGCGCACGACACCAACTGCACAAGATTGCCCAAACAGCGGCCCAGCAGACGCGCCGCCTCAGACGATCGGCGGCCCGGTCAGGGCTTTGCGGTTGTCAGAAAGTCGCTACTGTCTCGGTTTTTTGGAACGGAACTCCGTTTGCGCAAGCGATGTGCAAGGCTTGGCACGCCGACCAAAATCAATTATCGCTCTTAGGTGGCAGGACTCGGTTCTTACCGACCACTACGACAGCGCTTTCTAAGGTTCTCCGCAATGCCAATTAGAACAGACGGCCCGGTTTTGGGTGGGACTCGGCAAAATCTTGTGGATGGGCTTCGGAACAGACCTATGCCAGTTGCAGCCGTTAACGCTGCAGAGCAGCAAGCAATCGGCTTTACGGAAAAACTCATCGAGAAATACTCGACGGCTGTTGCAGCCGGAGAAGTGGGCCCAGATGGTTCAGCGGTGGCAACGGAAGAGCCGATTTTGGCCAACCGATCGCCAACAATGTTGATGTATGGTCGTGTTCAAAGCGGAAAAACCGCCGCCATGATCCTGACCTCGGCTTTGTGCCTTGATAACGGCTTCCGCGTCATTGTCGTCTTGACGTCGGACAACCTAATATTGGTTGAACAGACTGCAAATCGGTTCAGAGCCCTGAGTGGCCCTCGCGTCTTCTCCACTCGCCGTCCCAGCATGGGCCGGTATGAATGGGAGGGTCTCGAGGACGAACTCCGGGACTCTCTTCCAGAAGACGGAATCGTCCTCGTCTCAGCAAAGAACGACATTCATCTAGGTCAGATCGTAGCATTTCTTCAGGAGATCGACGCGCCTTCCTATCCGACCTTGATCTTTGATGATGAAGCAGATGCCGCTACCCCTGATACGACTGTGAAGGCGCGCGCCGAAGGCAGAGCAAGTGCACCGGACATCCCTAGCGCCATCCATCGGCGCGTCTTCGATAATCCGAAGACGGGACAAGAGGGTGAGTCCCTCGGAGAGATATTTCCTCATAAACTTTATGTCCAGGTGACTGCAACGCCCTACGTTTTCTTTTTGCAGCCTCCCGAGTCTCCGATTCGGCCGGATGAGACACTCTTGCTGGAAGCCGGCGCCGGCTATTGTGGAGGCGAGCAGTTTTTCGAGGCATTTGACCCGACCGATTCCGGCGATCCTCCACCTCCGCTGGTGCTCGTTCCCCCGAACGAACTGCAGGCCATATCGCGTCGGCAGGTGCCGAGCGGCTTAGCGCGTTCGATCGATTTTTTCCTAATTGCGGCGACTACATGTGCAACGGCCGCAGGCCGATGGCCAGAAGAGGGGTTCAAGCACCTATCCCACGCGAGCGCCAGTATTGGACATCATACGATGCTGGAAAATCACGTTCGGCGTCACCTCACAGAAGTTAGGAGGCTTCTGCGACGCGACCGTGCTGGTGCGATTGAAAGGTTCGGCGACGCTTATCAGGAGCTAACTCGAACGGTGCAGAACCCGCCCGCACTGGAAGCGTTGATCGACCGGCTCAGGACGGTTGTCGAACAGGACACGATCATCGTCTTCAATTCGGAGACGGAATTGCCGCGTGATCCCGGACCTAGGATCAATTTCTTCATCGGTGGAAACATCCTGGGTCGTGGCCTAACCATCGAAGATCTCCTCGTGACTTATTACGTCAGGGAAGCAAAGGTTTCGCAGATGGACACAGTCTGGCAACATGCCCGAATGTATGGCTATCGAAACGACTTGATGCCTTATACTCGCGTGTTCGTCCCGCGAGGCGTAGCGGCAAATTTCCGAGGGATTCACGAGTCGGAGAACAGCCTTCGCGATTTGTTGAGCCGCGACCCGGCAGGCACCAGACCCATCCTTCTCGTTCCCCGAGGAACGAGAGCTACGCGGCCGAACGCGGTTGACAGCAGCTATCTTCGCGTTATTCCAGCCGGCACAGAGCAAGTCATTCCTCGCCGCATCCGCATGGATGCCACCCTTGCGCAGCCGATCCTACAAAAGCTGGAGGAGCTTCGCGTGCCTATCGTTTCTGACGATCGCGAAGCTCGCGTCACTGCGGTGCCTTTCCAAGAGGTAATCGATTTGGTCAACGCTGTTCCCTTGGTCGAGGATGACCCCGGTCTCTGGAATCCAGATGCCGTCATAGAAATTCTGAACAACTATCGTCAGCAAAATGGGGATTTTGGGTTCGTTTATGTCCGCAAGCTCGATGGCGATCCGAGCCGAACACGCGCACGACTGTCGGGAAACGAAGTCAGGATTATTCGTCAGGCAAGCAATAATCTTCCCGCGCTCGTGCTGTTGTACGTCGGCGATGCGGCCCGACCGGAAGGATGGTATCCGACGCTGGTGATGCCGACAGGAAGTCCCAATTTCATTATTAGTCCTCCAGATGAGTAGCATTCCCGCCGCAACGTCAATGCGGATGCGAGCGATTCGACGTCAAGGGACCGAATGTGAGTCCGTGCTCGAAACGGCATTGAAGCGAGCCAAGCTAGCCTATAGGCGGCAAGTGTCGATCTTGAAGTGCACCGCCGACTTCGCTTTCTTAGATGAGAGGGTCGTAGTTTTTGTCGACGGTGATTTCTGGCATGGTCGACTATTGATCGATGGTGGCCGTCGCGCTCTGTACCGATCCTTCAAGTCGGCTCGACGTGAATTCTGGATCACAAAAATAGTCAATAATGTCGAAAGAGACCGGCGTCAGACGGCCCGCCTGAGACGTCACGGATGGAGCGTCATTCGCCTCTGGGAAAAAGATCTGTTGCGTGATCCTTCGAAAGCGCTTCGATTGCTTATTCAGCGGCTACAGTCGAGGCGTTTGAAACTTCCTTCAAGTGGCTCTTTATCGCGCGGGCTATGATCCGTCCTAACCTTACCGGGACAGCATTTCCGATCTGGCGCGCAAGCACGAGCCCGTTGATGGGCTCTTTCGGTGGCACAAAACGGAACGTCTTCGGGAATGACTGCAGTAGTGCTGCTTCTCTGATCGAAATACCGCGATCCTGAGACGGATGGCCAAAGCGACCATTTCCGATACCAAGGCACTGGGTGGTGATCACAGGAGAAGGCTCGTCCCAGCGCATGCGTCCGTACACGCTGCGGAACGACTTGCCGTTATTCTTCTTGTGACACTCTAACTGGAGTTCGGGATCCCAGTCCTTCCAACTGCCGCCCTCACGGGTAGCCTTGATCCTCTGCAAGTTTCTCGGCGAAAGACCTCTTCCGAAGTGAATTCGATCGGTAGCGCAAGCCTCGCCGGCCCTGATCTCCGGCAAGGCTCCGATTGCTTCGCGCACGGTTTTAATGCGGTCAGCGTGGGTTGCTCGCGGGATTCTTACCTCTCCCCAACGCGATGCGAAGACGACCAGACGAGTACGACGCTGGGGCACGCCATATCTCTCGGCGCGAAGATTCGCATAGGTCACGTGGTATCCAAGTGATTTGAGCTCCTGGATGAATTGATCAAAGATCGGATGGGCTGATAGTCGTGGCACGTTTTCCATCGACACGACGTCCGGACGAGACTGTCTAACCAGACGAGAGAACTCGACGAGCAATTGCCAGCGACCATCGCTAGTCTCCGGCCTTTTCCGATACCGCTTCGTATAGCTGGAGAACGGCTGACACGGAGCACACCCAATCAGCACTCGATAGCACTTTTCCTTGCCAAATACTGTCTTAAGTCGGCGCCCGGTCAGCGCCTTTACATCAACCTCGTGGAAGGTCGCCCTCACGTTCGTCTCGAAGGCATACTTGCAGGACGGATCGGAATCGAAGCCTGCGAGGACTTTGATACCCTCCTGCTTGAAGCCGTAGCTGAGACCGCCTATGCCGCAAAAGATATCTATGGCAGAAATTTTCATACGATGGCGATACCAAAATATTCGTTCGCCGTCGACGTGGCTGCCTGGCGTGTGCCAACTTTTTTGTCTGATGACATTCGGCGGCCCGCGACGTTAATGGCCGATAGTCCAGCATTACGGTGATAGTGCATTTAGCTCGATGACGCCGACTGCGATCAGGTCGTAGCGGTCTTGGCTCAAAATCTCCATCAGCCTACTTCAAACTGCCCGTCGTGCCAATCTGCCGCATTCCGTCGGGCAACTTCCCCCTTGTGTCGTCGGGCAAATCAGATCGATGCTCTTCGCCGTCTCGCGCTCACTGAAGGGGCGTTTCGCGATCGTCACGGACCGTGGAGCGGGAGATGCGGTGGCCGCCTGGGGTCGCAGTGCGCGTTTCGCGTGCGGACGAACGACCTTGAGCGGACGGTCAAGCCGTGTGGTCCCGACACCCCGACGCTGGTGTCTTGATCGGCGACATCCCGATGACGGGGGCAAGCAAGCCCGGTCCCCTGGGAGAGCACGGAGCAGCCGTTCAACCCATCGCGCAGGGAAGGCCGGTTGTTCGGCCAATCCTGTGGTGACTGCCGCCTGCTTTTCTTTCTGCAGGCGGGCCATGGGTGCGGCCTGCACCCGGCCTTCCCTGCGCCCTTCTTTATGAAGGGCGTCCCGAAGAGCAAAGCTCGGACGCGCAAACGCGCCGCGAGGCTGAGGAGCCGCGCGTACAGGCCGGAGATTGAGGGGTGAGCGCCGGGAAATGGCGCTCCCTAGGGGAATCGAACCCCTGTTTCAGCCTTGAGAGGGCCGCGTCCTAACCGCTAGACGAAGGGAGCGTGAGGTGAACCGCATAGCCTCGAAATCGCCGCGCCGCAAGACGGGGGATGCAGAATTTGTGGGGGCGGGCGGAGGAGAGAATCCCCGTGGGGACCCCCACCCCCGACCCCTCCCCGCAAGGGGGAGGGGAGCTCACTGCCCGGGTGGTGAGGGAAGTGGTCATCAATGGGGATGGAGTCAGGCGGCCGCGACGGCGGTGGGCTCCCTCTCCCGCTTGCGGGGGAGGGTTGGGGTGGGGGCGCCACGTCGCCGGTGCCAATGGAGAGAGTTCCCCCGCCCGCATCGCATCTTTCGATGCGATGCGACCTCCCCCGCAGGCGGGGGAGGCGCTGACTGCTCGTGGCGGGGGAGATGGGCCCTCAGGCGCAAGTGCTGGCGGCCGGGCGAAACCGCCCCTGCCCCTTACGGCTCCACCGCGAAGCGGAGGCGGCCGGTGGGTTTGAGGGTCTTGGCGTCGAAGGTGCGGATTTCGGTGGTGCCGCCGACATCGAGGGTCACCGCCAGGCGGTCGCCGGCGGTGCCGGTGGCGACGATGCGGGCGCCCTTCGGGAGCATCGCGGTGAGGTCCGGGCCTGACGCCGTGCTTCCATCGCCGCGGAAAAGGCGGTAGCCGATGGCGACCAGAAGCACGGCGATCGCGATCGAGGTGGTCACGCCCGCGATCATCATCATGCGCCGCAGCCGCGCCATCAGCTGGGCCTGCTCGGGCGAGGACGGCTCGGGCGCAACGGTAGAGTTCATGGACATCTCGACTTCACAATCCCACGGTCTGATGACGGTCATTGTCGCCGGCGACGAAGGCTCGCCGCGGCTCGATCGCGTGCTGGCAGCCAGGCTGCCGGAGCTGTCGCGGTCGCGGCTGAAGGCGCTGATCCTGGCCGGACAGGTGTCGCTCCGCGCCGAGGCCGTGCGGGACCCCGCTTATCACGTCACAGCCGGCGACACGATCACAATCGACGTGCCGGAGGCTGTCGCCGCCGAGCCCGCGGCCGAGGCGATCCCGCTGAAAATCATCTACGAGGACGACGACATCGTCGTCATCGACAAGCCGGCCGGCCTCGTCGTGCATCCCGCCGCCGGACACGAGACGGGAACACTGGTGAACGCGCTGATCGCGCATTGCGGCGCCAGTCTTTCCGGGATCGGCGGGGTCAAGCGCCCCGGCATCGTGCACCGGCTGGACAAGGACACCACCGGGCTGATGGTGGTGGCGAAGAACGATCACGCGCACGCCTCGCTGAGCGCGCAGTTCGCCGACCACGGCCGCACCGGCGCGATGGAGCGCGGCTATCTGGCGTTCGCGTGGGGGGTGCCGCACCGGCCGCATGGCACCGTCAACGCCCCGATCGACCGGCATCCGCATGCCCGCGACAAGATGGCGGTGCGGCCCAAAGGCCGCGAGGCCATCACCCATTACGAGGTGCGGGAGAGTTTTGCCGGCCGCGACGGCAAGCCGGTGGCGTCGCTGATCGCCTGCCATCTCGAGACCGGGCGCACCCACCAGATCCGGGTGCATCTGGCCCATCTCGGCCATCCGCTGCTCGGCGATGCCGTCTATGGCCCGCACTTCAAGACCAAGGCGAACCAGCTCGCGCCGGCCGCGCGGGACGCGCTCGCGGCGCTCGGGCGGCAGGCGCTGCACGCCTATCTGCTGGTCATCGAGCACCCGCGGACGGGAGAAATAATGCACTGGGAATCGGAGCTGCCAAAGGATCTCATGCTTTTGAGAGACGCCCTGCGAGCGGCGCTATGACGCAGCACCTTCAGAAAACCGCAAGCATGCCAACAGGTTATGGCAGCCACACGGGGACGTGACCCCCGGAATCCTTCCACCGGGGGGCGAAAATGGTGTATGTTGCGCCTGCGTCGAATGGTCGACGCATGGAACGTCGCAAACCGGCCGGCTTTAACCAAGCGACCGCTTTGCCTGGCCCGCCGCTATCGGGGGCCTGAACCAACTGGAGGGCGCTCGATGGCCCGTACAGCTACACTGCCGGTTCTCAACGGAGAATCGGGACTTTCACGCTACCTCGCCGAGATCCGCAAGTTCCCGATGCTGGAACCGCAGGAGGAGTACATGCTCGCCAAGCGTTGGCGCGAGCATGACGACAGCGACGCAGCGCATAAACTCGTTACCAGCCACCTCAGGCTCGTGGCCAAGATCGCCATGGGCTATCGCGGCTACGGCCTGCCGATATCCGAAGTCGTTTCGGAAGGCAATGTCGGCCTGATGCAGGCGGTGAAAAGGTTCGAGCCCGAGAAGGGCTTTCGCCTCGCCACCTACGCCATGTGGTGGATCAAGGCGTCGATACAAGAGTACATTCTGAGATCGTGGTCGCTCGTGAAGATGGGCACCACCGCGAACCAGAAAAAGCTGTTCTTCAACCTGCGCAAGGCCAAGAGCCGCATCAACGCGCTGGATGAAGGCGATCTGCATCCGGATCAGGTCAAGTTGATCGCGAAGCGCCTCGGCGTGACCGATCAGGACGTGGTCGACATGAACCGCCGCCTCGGCGGCGACGCCTCGCTGAACGCGCCGATCCGCGACGACGGCGAAGCGGGCGAATGGCAGGACTGGCTGGTCGACAATACGCCCAACCAGGAAGCCATCATGGCCGAGCACGAGGAATACGACCACCGGCGGCAGGCGCTGAACGGCGCGATCGGCGTGCTCAACGCGCGCGAGCGCCGCATCTTCGAGGCGCGGCGCCTGGCCGACGAGCCGATGACGCTCGAGGACCTGGCGGCCGAGTTCGGCGTGTCGCGCGAGCGCGTGCGCCAGATCGAGGTGCGCGCGTTCGAGAAGGTGCAGTCCGCCGTCAAGGGCGCCATCGCCAGGCAGGAAGCGGCGGCCCTGGAGGCCGCGCACTAGACGCGCGGCTTGCTTGAAGGTGGTTTTTGGATGCGATCGGAGCCGGCGGAGACGCCGGCTTCTTGTTAGGTGCAGTTAGTCGGGCGCGGCGCGGGCGAGCTCGGCGAGCGCACAGCCCTCGCAGTAGCGGGCGTCCTTGTAGTCGATCCAGTTGTGCGCATAGATCCGCTCCCGGGCGATACCATAGCGCAGCCGAAGCAGCTTCGAGAGCACGCGCCAGGCGGCGACCTGGGCGTCCGTCGGAGGCGTGGTGACGTCGGGATAGTTGCCGGCGAACTCCACTCCAATGGAATTGTCGCGCACGACCTTGCGATAGGTGGGGCCGTTGTCGATATAGCGGCTGTCGTTGCGGTTGGCGCCGTCGCCATGCAAGGTCACCAGGGTGTCCGGCACCGCCCAATACACCGTGCCGTCGGTTTCCACCCACACGGTGACGCCGCGCCGTTTCGGATTCTTGGCCTGCGCCAGCGCCCCCGCTCGCGCCGACCCGGCCGGGCCCTCGGTCTGGTGGACGATGATGTTGGTCCAGGGATGGGCGAGGTGCGGATCGCCCCACGGCGCCAGCCAGACCATCTTCAGTCCCGGGATGTCCGGCGTGCCCGACGAACGGGCGAGCGACGTGAGATCCTCAGCCGCAACAGGCAGAGGCAGCGCGACGAGAAGCAGCGCGAGCGCTGCGCGGAGGGAGAACAGGACCGGCCTCATGGTCGGCAACGATAGCACCGGCTACCCGGCGGCGGCATCCTGCCGACGCGGCGCCATCATCGGCTCGATCTGGTCCGGCGCCAATGTCGGTGTCTCGTGGTCGGCGGCGAACACGGCATAGCGATTCTTGCCCTCCTTCTTGGCGGCATAGAGCGCTTGGTCCGCCCGCGCCATCAGCCGGTCGGGGAAGGCGCCGACATCCTCGGTCCATTCGGCGATGCCGATCGAGACCTCGATCGGCACCTCGGCGCCGGCACAGGCCTCCGCATCGTCGCGGCAGACCTGCAGGATGCGCCGCGCGATCATCGCCCCTTCGCGCAAGGCGGACGCCGGCAGCACGATGCAGAATTCGTCGCCACCGGTGCGCGCCAGCATGTCGCCGGGGCGCAGCCGGGTCTGGGCCATCAGCGTGAAGTGCTGCAGGCAGGCATCGCCGGCAGCATGGCCATGGGTGTCGTTGATGATCTTGAAGCCGTCGAGATCGATCACCAATAGCGCGAACGGCCGCCGCGAGCGCTCGGCGCGCGCGCATTCCTCGCTCAGGCGCTGCATCAGGTGACGGCGGTTGGCGACGCCGGTGAGATCGTCGAGCAGCGCGAGGTCGGCGACCTCGTTGCGCAGCCGGTCCACCGCCATCAGCAGGAAGCCGAAATTGAGCGACATCGACAGGAAGATCAGCAGCAGCACCGCGGCGGCCTGACCGCTGGTGGAGCGGCTGAAATTGAAATCGGCGCCGATGAACGCCCCGATCGAGCGCGCGGCAAACACCGCGATGATCAGAACGGACAGCAGGCCGGCCAGCCGCGCTCCCGGATTGACGGGCCCGCGCCTCGCATCCAGCACCAGCCGCGCGATGATCGCCATGGGGACCGCCTGCCCGATCGAGTAGCACAGGATCCTCAGCGGGCCGTGGTCGTATCCGTATTGGAAAAATGCGATCGACGAGCAGGTCATCGCGACGACGGTCAAGCTCAGCCGCCACGACGCCCTGGAGCCATAGAAGCGCTCGACGCCCATCGCCGCGAGGCAGATCGCGAAGGTCATCAGCGAGCCGCCGACCAGCAGCGGAACGAACGAGCCGAAATAGAACCGCGTCAGCGCGAACGCCGCCGCCGGCGCGCACATGAACGCAGATGCCGTCCAGTACCGCGCCGAATCCAGATTGGGATAGCTGCGCATCACGTAGGCCCAGATCAGGCCCAACGCGAGGAAATTGACCACGAAGGCGGTCCACAGCGTCGGAACGTTCAGCATCCCGACAGCAGGACGCCGCAGGTCCTGTCCTCGATGTTCAATAACGCCGCGCGCATGAGCTACCCTGTTGCTCGAGGCAACATGGGCGCGGCGCAGTTAACGGTTCCTCAAGGGCCCAACCAAGGTTGCGCCTTGGTTTTGAATCAATGAAGACACCTTTTACGATCCGCTAACCTTGTCACGCCCCGAGCGCCAGCGGCGCAGCTGGCCGGCGAATGCATCGAGCTGTGGATAAGCGCAACCGCGCGGGTGACAGCGTGAGGCAGAGCTTCGCGAATCTGCTGGGATCGACACCCGAGGCTGATGCATGGCTGGCGTGCGCCAGCGAAGCCTCAAAGTCGCGTTGCAATCCATCAACTCCTGACGAGGATTCCATGGCGAAGAAGGCGAAGAAGGCCGCAAAGGCCACCAAGAAAGCTGCGAAGAAGACCAAGAAGGCCGCCAAGAAGAAGTAGTTGCACTTCCCGGGTGGGAGCGCGGCTTCCACCCGGCTCTCAGTCAGCTCGACCCGGTAGCCGATCCTACGTCTCCACCGGTCGGCGGTTGCCACGCAACACGCCTCACCTGATATCGGGCGTGCGCTCGAGCGTCACCTCGGCTTCGCGCAGCACGTCCAGCGGCGCCCACGGCTTGCTCCAGAACTTCGTGCCGCCCGGCAGCGGCTGCGACAACGGCCGGCCAGAAGTGACGACCACATTGATGTGGGGGTGACGCGCCTTGGCGAGATGGGCAAGCTCGACCCCGTTCATGCGGCCCGCCAGATTGACGTCGGTCATCAGCAGCACGATGCGATGACCCGGCTTGTTCAGGACGAGTTCGGCGGCCTCCGCGCTCTCACACGCGATCACGTCGTACTCGCTCTCTTCGAGCAGCAGCGTGATCATCTCGCGCTGCGCCAGATCGTCTTCCACGATCAGTGCGGTGGCGCGAAAAGGTTGCGACTGTCCCATGCAGGTCCTCCACGAATGTGTGCTCGCAAAGTAATGTGAGTTAAAAGCTGAACGGCCGGATGGTTCGGTTCCAATCAGAAAAAGTGGCCGAAAACCCAGCTGCAATTGGAACAGGCACGTAGAACCGGTCGATCAGGGGAGTGAAGCGACAATGACGATCATTCGAGGCGCATCTGCCGCCGTGACAGGCGCAGCCAGCGGCATTGGCCGTGCGCTGGCGCAGGAGCTGGCGGCCCGCGGTTGCGATCTCGCGCTCGCCGACCGCGACGAGGCGGGCCTCGCAAGCCTCGCCGCCGAGCTCACCGCAACCGGCCGCAAGGTGACCACGCACCGGCTGGACGTCAGCGATGTGGCTGCAGTCACCCAGTTCGCAGTAGACGCGACCCGCGCGCATCCCGGCCTCAACATCGTCGTCAACAATGCTGGCGTGGCACTGTTCGGCAGCTTCGCCGAGATCGATCAGGCGGAGATGGAGTGGCTGTTCAACATCAATTTCTGGGGCGTCGTGCACGGCACGCGCGCGTTCCTGCCGCATCTTTCGCGCCAGCGCGAAGCGCACGTCGTCAACCTGTCCTCGATCTTCGGCATCATCGCTCCGCCCGGTCAATCGGCCTACGCCGCGGCAAAGTTCGCGGTAAGGGGATTTTCCGAGAGCCTGCGTCACGAGCTCACAGCCGCCGGCAGTCCCGTGCGGCTGTCCGTCGTGCATCCCGGCGGCATCGCCACGGCGATTGCGCGCAATGCCCGCGCCGGCCAGGGCATGACCGACAATGCGCGCCGCGTGCAGGCCATCGAGCGGTTCGAGCGGCTTGCCAGGACCAGCCCGCGCGACGCCGCGTTGCGGATCATCGAGGGCATCGAGCGCAATGAGCCCCGCATCCTGATTGGCGGCGATGCGCGCTTCATGGATCTCCTGCAGCGCTTCATGCCGGGCACCTATTGGCGCGTGATGGCGAAGCGGCTCGAGAAGGCGGCCGCGAAGCAGGGATGAGCCACGGGACAGGAGCCCCCACCCCAGCTCGCGCCCGTGGCTACGCCGGAGCGATCGGCGTGTCGGCGAGCTTGATACTTCAACCACCCAACGACCGGTCAGGCCGCCCTGATATGGGCTAGGAACTGGTTGACCTCGCTACGCAGCCGGGTCGACTGCTGCGCGAGCTCGCCGGCCGCCGACAGCACCTCGTTGGCGGCGTGGCCGGTCTGCACGACCCCGGACGTGACGCCCTCGATGTTGCGCGTGACGTCCTGGGTCTTGCCGGCGACGACGTTCACATTGCCGGCGATCTCGCGGGTCGCGGCGTCCTGTTGCGCGATCGATGAGGCGATGATGGTCGAGATCTCGTCGACCTCCTGGATCGTGGTGCAGATCATACCGATGCTCTGGACCGCGGCGGCGGTTTCGGCCTGAACCGCGGCGATCTGAGCACCAATCTCTTCGGTCGCCTTGGCCGTTTGGGTCGCCAGCGTCTTCACCTCGCTAGCGACGACGGCGAATCCCCTGCCCGACTCGCCGGCGCGCGCGGCCTCGATCGTCGCATTCAGCGCCAGCAGATTGGTCTGGCTGGCGATCTGGGTGATGAGTGCGACGACCTCGCCGATCTTGCTGGCCGCAATGTTGAGCCGCTGCACCTTGTCGTTGGATTGCTGCCCTTCGTCCGCGGCCTTGCGAACCACGGACGACGCACGCTCGAGCGTCTTGCTGATCTCGTTCATCGAGGATGACAGCTCCTCGGCCGCCGAGGCAACGGTGTTGACATTGTCCGACGCGGAGCCGCACGCCTGCGATACCGTCAGGGCCTGCTGCTTCGACTGATCGATCGTCACCGACATCGAACGGGCGGTCGCCTCCATTTCGATGGCCGCAGCCGACACGGCGTCGACGACGCCGCGGACGCTGGCCTCGAAGCCATCGGCCACCTCCATCAGCATGCGGCGCCGGTCCTCCTCGGCACGAGCCTGGGCCTTCTCCTGCTCCGCCTGCAGATCCCTCATCCGGACGGCGTTGTCCCTGAAGATCGAAACGGCGCGTGCCATCTGTCCGACCTCGTCCTTGCGCCAGTCGGCCGGGACGCGAACGTCCAAGTTGCCGTCGGCGAGCTCGCGCATCGCGCTCGTCATCTGGACGATCGGGCGGGAGATGCCGCGCGCGATCAACAGCCCGGCGAGCGCGATCAGCACGAGGCCGGCCAGCGTCATCCCGATCGCCAACGCCCCGGCGCGATTGCGAGCCTGGATGAACTCGCTGTTGTCCATGATGATCTCGACGGCCCCGATCGGCTTGCCGGAGAAATCCTTGATCGGGCCCAGCAGCGCGACGACCGGAACACCCTTGAGCTGTCCTTGGCGCGACAGGAAGCTGCCGGCCGATGCCTCCCGATAGTCGCCGCTTGCGAAGAAGGAGGTCTCCCCGATCGTCGTCGCGAACAGCTTGAAGCCGGTGTCGCCAGCCAGGCGGAACGCGACCTCGACATTCCGGCTGCGCTTGAACTCGTCGAAGAAGTTCTGGCCAAAGGTCAGGCCGAACTCGACCGAGCCCAGATGCCTGCCGGCGGAAACGATCGGTACGACGCCGCGGAGGCCGAGGCCGGCAACGCCGCCCTCCAGCCCGACGATCGGCTTGCGGTCGGTGTTGGCGGCCACCACCGTCTTGCGGAATCCCGACAGATCGTCGCCGAACTTGGCCGGCTGGTGCACCCGCAGGAAGGACATCGCTGGCGGCGTGTGAAACTGAAACTGGTCGACGCCGTAATCGGATTTCAGGCTGGCCATGCCCGCGCCGAACAGCCGCATCAAGGCGTCGCGGTCGTTCTGCGCCATGGCGTCCTGGACTGCGGGGATCTTGGCGACCACCGCGCTCATGGCTTCCGCGCGGGTCGACTCCAGCTGCAGGCGCGAATTGAAGGCGTCATATTGGGCGTGGAGCTCGCGCTCATTGGCGCGGTCGATGATGCCGCCGATGATCCACATGGCGACCAGCAGCACGAAGAGGGCCGTCGCTGCCGCACCGATCACCAGAGAAAGGGTGATCCGGGTTCTCAAGCCAACAAACTTCAACATGCGATCCTCGAACGTCGACCGGTGTTCGAGTATTGCAGCGTTGCAACTAATTATTCCTGAACGAGTCAACCAATGGACTGGACCAACAACAAATTAGCTGCTGCGGGGCGGGAACGGCTATCGGAGCCTTCCGCCGCACACTTTGCTCTTAACCTGCCGCAATCCATGCTGGTTGCAGATCACTTCACCTCAACCCTTCACAAGTCCCGTCGGAACATGCTGACAGAGCAGAGCGTCCGACCTGTCCGGCAGGGCGCGTTCAGGCGACAGGACCGCCGCGCGCCCGCCAGCCGCTCATGCCGCCGGCATAGTGGCGGATATCCTGCCGCCCGGCCGACAGCGCCCGCCGCAGGGCGGTGGCCGAGCGGCCGCCGGCCTGGCAGATCAGAACCACCGGCTTGTCGTGCACGAGGCTGCCCGGGTCGAAACGCGACAGCGGGTGATTGACGGCGCCGGGGATGTGGCCGCCCTTGAACTCATGCGGCTCGCGCACGTCGACGATGACGCAGCTCCGCTGCTGATGCGCCCGCACCAGCTCATCATGCTCGATCGCCGGCACGCTGGTCGACCCGGTCAACCTGCTGAACAGTCCTGATAGCATGGGAGGAACCTCTCACTGTTTGACATAGGGGCACTCGGGCGACTCAGCCTAGCCCTGTGTCCGCTTCGCCTTGGCCGCGGACGCTTCGACCCAGAAGAAGAACGCACTTGCACCGATCGCGAGCGCGGCGAACCAGACGCCATCCGGCACGCCGGTGATGTCGGGCAGCCGCACCTTGCCGAGCGCCCAAACATTCAGGACATGGGCCTTCACCCAGTCGAAGCTCAGCGCATAGAGGATCGCCCCGACGATCATGCCGAAAGCGCCCACTGCAGCATGAACGCTGCCGCTGGCAATGGCGCCGAGCGCAGTGCCCGGGCAGTAGCCGTAAACCACCATGCCGACGCCGAACAGCGCCGCGCCGAGCGCGACCGCAAGCATGTTGGCGTCCTTGACGTAATACTTGGTGTTGCCGGTATCGACCAGCAGCAGAACGCCGATGCCGCCGACCACGATCGCCGTGCCCATCACCTTCAGCACGGTGAAGTCGCGCAGCCGGAACTGGTTCTCGATCACGTTGCAGCTCGTGACCTTGCCCTGCTGCAGGAGATAGCCGAACACGGCGCCCATCAACAGCGGACCGGCGATGCTCATCAATGACGTCATGGCCCTTCTCCTATGCTTTGCGGAACATGACGCGCGACACCACCAGGCCGGTCGCGAACATCACGGCGAGGAACAGCCAGCTCGACAGCGCCAGTTGCAGACCGCCTGAAATGCCGTGGCCGCTGGTGCAGCCGCCGGCCAAACGCGCGCCATACATGATGACGATGCCGCCGAGAAACGCAGCGACGAAGCGCTTGAACACCGACGGGCCAAAGCGCTCCCTCCAGACCTCTGGCACCAGCTCCAGTCGCCACGTGCCGGAGATGACCGCGGACAGGAATGCGCCGAGCGGAATGCCGACCAGAAACCAGACGCCATAATCCCATTTCAGCGGCATCGACTTCCAATAACTGTTGGCGGCGACGGCGTCGGATCCGATCACCGGCACGGCGAACAGCGACGCGATGCGCGAGAACGCCGTCGTCACGCCGAGCGGATCGCCGAACCCGGCAAAGGCCACCCAGCTTAGGATGCCGATGCCGGCGCCGACCAGATAAGGCGACCAGTCGATGCGCCCGGACTCGCCCAGATCCTTGACCATGACGTCGTTCATCATTGCCACGACGGGTCCTCCCTGCTGACGCGGCCCAGCGCCGCGACCGACGTACGCCACTATATGCATATATTCGAATTTATGCAATTATAAATCGGCCGGTGCCGATAGGTGAAAGGCGAGGTCCTGCGGCAGCGTGACGGCGAGGAATCAGCGGCACGGACGACCTCGGGGATGGCAGGCCCGAGCAAGCCGCAGTGGAGCATGATCCGCCGCAGCCCCACGCTCTGTTCATGTCGGCGCGGCCTCTCGCAGGTCCATCGTCACCACGCGACTCGGTCGCGCCGCTTGCCGCGGCCGCGGGAGAAGTCCTCGAGATGAGGCTCGCAGGCCAACGCAGAAGCGATGCCCGGCGCGTGGTGGCCGGGCCTGCGCACCTGTCCAGCACTCCGACGCGGGCCGGCGAATGGCGGCGAGATCGGATCTGCGCGGCTCTCAGTCGCTGCGAGTTCCTAGGCGGCTCTCACGCCGGCGATGAACTTCTTCACTTCCATGCTCAGTCTGGCACTGTCGTTGGCCAGCGATTTCGCGGCGGACAGCACCTGGGACGCGGCGGCTCCGGTATCGACGGCACCGCGCTGCACATCCGCAACGTTGGCTGAGACCTGCTGCGTTCCCGCCGCCGCATGCTGGACGTTCCGCGAGATCTCCTGCGTGGCAGCGCCCTGCTGCTCCACGGCCGATGCGATCGTCGACGAAATCTCCTGCAATTTCTCGATGGTGATGCTGATGTCGCGGATGGCACCGACCGATTGCTGGGTGGCGGACTGGATGCCGGAGATCTGCTGGCCGATCTCGCCCGTGGCCTTCGCCGTCTGCTCGGCCAGCGCCTTGACCTCGGATGCGACCACCGCAAATCCACGGCCGGCCTCGCCGGCGCGTGCGGCCTCGATCGTTGCATTCAGCGCGAGCAGATTGGTCTGTCCGGCAATCGTATTGATCAGCTCGACGACGTCGCCGATGCGGGCAGCGGACTTCGAGAGCTCGCTGACCTGTTCATTGGTCCTGCGGGCCTGTGCCACCGCCTCATTGGCCATCCGGGCTGAATCCTGGACTTGCCTGCTGATCTCGTTGACGGACGCGGAGAGCTCCTCGGTCGCAGATGCCACCGACTGCACATTGGTGCAGGCTTCCTCGGAAGCCGCGGTGACGGATGTGGCCAGGTTCTGTGCGCGGCTCGCCGTGTTGCTGAGCCCGCCGGCGTGACCTTCCAAAGTGCTCGATGCCGTGGACACGGTGTCGACGATCTCGCCGACCACGGCCTCGAAGCGGCCAGCGATCTCGTCGAGGCGCCGGCCGCGTTCCAGTTTCACCTCTGCCTCTCTCGAAGCGATATCGTCGGCCTGCTTCTTCGCAATCAAGGCGGTCTTGAAAACCTCCAGGGCGTCGGCCATCATGCCTACTTCGGTCTTCTGACCGCGATAGGGGATCTCGATCGCCAGGTTACCCTCACCGAGCGCCTGCATCGGCCTGATGATGGAAGCGATGCACCGGGAAATGTCGCGAACGAACCAGCTTCCGACGCCGATGCCGGTGAGAACGGCAAGGACGATGACCGTCGACATCAATGCAAATGCCTCGGCATAGCCATCCGCGGCGATCTTGGTTTCGGCGTCGGCGCCACGATTGTTGAGGTCAATCAGCTTTCGAAGAAATTCGTCCGACTGATTGGCGACGCTCCGGACCGTCTTGTTGAACAGATCGCTCGCCTGCTTGGTCGCGTTGCCGTTCCCTGCGCGCAGCACCTCGAGCACACCATCGGCAGCCTTGACATATTGCTCCCAGCCCCGCGACCAGCTCTCGAACAGGCTGCGCTCCTCGGCCGACGAGATCATCGCCTCATAGGAGCGGCGCGCCGTCGCGATGACGGCGAGCGTTGCCTTCATGTTGCGGTCGAGATTGTCCTTCTCCTCAGTCGTATCTGCCGTCATGTAGGCTCGCAGCTGCGCCCGATTGAGATTGATCGCCGAACGCAACTCGCCGAGCACGCGCACGCTCGGCAGCCAGTTCTTGGCGATCTGTTCGGTATGCGTATTGATTGTCTGCATGCCGCGGACGGCCAGCAACCCGACGATGGTCATCGCCACCAGCAGCAGCGCAATGACGGCCGCCATTTTTGCTCGAATGGAGAGTTGCGACATCACGCGTGCCTTTCGTAGTCCCGGCGATTCGTATCGGTCCGCCGCATGATTGCGTCGTCCCCTCGCGACGGTATCACCCGACCTTCGCAAATTGGTTAACGGGCGGGATTTCCAGACTGGAATCTACCAACGTCATGATCGGGCACGATGGTCCGAATGCCGTGTTCGGCACGCATCTCCTGTGGCCAATCCGCGGACTACGCGATCTGCGCTCCGGCGTGACGACGCAAAGACGCGTGTCTTCGGGCTCGATCCGATCTGATCAGACAATGTTCTTCGTCGGAGGCTTGAAGTGCGCCGACACGCCACGCGTCGACGAGCCTGTGACAGACAGGTCCCGGAGATTCATGGATGCTGCACCTTGACGCCGCATGTCCAATGCCGCTCAGCAGAAGCAGGCTCGCTTCCGCAGGATGCCTCAAGAAGGCATGACGGAGGGCGACTGAACCGGGCTCTGCGCCGGCTTGGTGGCGAACAGCCAGCGGTCGACGACAAAATCGGTGACGGCCGCACCCAACCACATGCCACCGAGCACGATCCACGCTGTGAGCGCAAACACCGATGCCCCGGTTACGCCGGCGCCAACGGCGCAGCCGCCCGCCAGCATCGCACCGAATCCCATCAGGACGGCGCCGATCATGTAACGGCGCATGCCGCGCCCATCCGAGAAGCCTTCGAGATTGAGTTCACGCGCCAGCGCAGCCGCAACGAACGAGCCGATGAACACCCCCGGAATGATGCCGAGATCGAAGCCCGGCTTCAGTTGCGGGCTGGCGAGCACCTGCATCAGCAGCTCCGCCGAAGGACCGCTGAATGTCAGGCTCTTCAGCGGCACCGGCGAGAACGAGGCCTGGCCGAGCTGATAGGTGAGGAGCCAGCCCCCGGCGACCGCCGCGCCCGCGGCCACCGCCGAGCGCAGGATCTTCGGGCCAACCTGAAACTTCGACACGGCGGCGAGCCCGGCCAGGAACCACAGCATGCCGAAGCCGAGCTTCTCGGGCGTCCCCCCGCCGAACAGGCTCATGATGTCGCGCGACGGTCCGCCGTCGACGAGCCAAAGATTGGTGAGCCACTCGCGTGCCGGCGCGAGCAGGCCGCGATAGGCCGACTGCGCCGTCACCGCGAAGACGAGGCCGGACAGCAGCGCCCGCAGATTGCCGTTGGCCGAGAGCACCAGCAGACGGCTGGCACAGCCTCTCGCCAGGATCATGCCGCAGCCGAACAGCGTGCCGCCGATCATCGCGCCGGAAATGCTGCCCTGCTGCGCCAGCTGGCGCGCTTCGGAGACGTCGAGCAGGCCCATCGCCACCAGCGCCTGGGTGCCCAGCAGCGCCGAGGCGAAGGTGAGGAGCCACACCGCCAGCCGCGGACCGCCCTGCCCGCGCGCGAACTCGACCGTGGCCGCCCGGAGGCAGAAGCGGCTGCGCTGGGCGAAGAAGCCGAACGCGCCGCCGGCCGCGAGCCCGCACAGCAGCGACACCAGCTCCTCACCCAGAAGGTCGATCAATGCGGTGAGCACAGGCGCTCCCGTCGTTCAGGCCTGCCGCTCAACATGCCGGGCGGCATCGGCAAGGACGCATGCGCCCGTCACGGGCGCAGGTAGGCGTATCCACTCTGCTGCAGCTCCGTGAGGCGCACGACGCCGCCCTTCTCCGCCACCGCGAACCCTGGCAAGAGATCGTCGAGTTTCACGCCTTGCGCCTTCATGGTGTTCGCACAGGCCTCGAAGCCGACGCCGGCTTTCATGAGGCGCTCGGCCAGAGCCGAGATGGTCTGGTCGGCCGAAATCGCATGAAAGGCCCGCAAGCCCGGACCGTGGATCACCAGGCGAATGTCTGCGCGTCCAGGTCCTCCGGTGCCATCGACGTGGTTCAGGAGGTTGCCGAGAACGAACAGGGCGCGGTCCTGATCGGCGAGATGATAGGCGACGCGCTGGCGCGGAGATTCCGTCGCCGCGCGTGCGCTGCTGACACCGAAGATTCCAAACAGGCCGGCAAGACCGGCTTGCATCAAAGATCGACGTTCCATGGTGGCTCCTAACGCGCGGCTGCAATGAATCCTGCGATGCGATCAGCGGCATCCTCGGCGGCGAGATCGCGAAAGAAGTGATCTGCGTCGTCAATCGTCTCCAGTCGGACACGGCTGCCGGCGCGTGACGCCAGCGGCGCGAACGACGCTGCCACGTCCGGTACCGTCTTGTCTTGCGCTGCCGCAAGCACCAGAACCGGCAGGCTCACATCGGCGACCAGCGCCGCCGTATCCTGACGCCGGTCGGCGCGATAGAATGCTGCGAATGCGCGCGCCGTCACCTTGGCATCGCGGCAATAGATGAAGCCCGGCACCGACATCCAATCACCGCCGCGCCCGGCGGCGATCGCTGCCTCAGCCTTGTCGAGCAGCGGCGCCAATCGCTGGCCGTAGCTCTCCGCATAGGCGTCTCTCAAACCGGCCTCGATGCTCGCCGTCGCGGGCGCCAGCAGGATCGCACCGTCGACCGCCGCTTTGGGATTGGCGGCCAGATAGCGCGCGACCTGATTGGCGCCGCGCGAATGACCGAGGACGAAGACGTGCGACGACGTCTTGCGCGCTTCACTCAGCCAGGCGGCGATCTCCACGACAGCATCGTCCGTCACATAGTCATGGGGTTTGGCACAATCGTACATGCCAGTGCGGCGATCGAGACCGAGCACGAGATTGTGCGCGAGCGACGCGATCCCCCGCTCGGCCAACGCCTTGGACAGACCCTGGATGGTCTCCATGTCCTTGTGCGCGAGCGTGCCGTGCGTCATCAGCACCAGCGGTACATCCGGTCCAGACTGCGCCGGCAGTCGGAGCGTGCCGAGCGCCGTACGCCCGCCGATCGTGAGCTCGCGCGGCTCCTCGGCCGCGAAGGCGATCGACGCAATGAACGAGACGACAAGAGCGAGCCACCACCGCATCGCAAATTCCTCAGGGACGCACGATCGTCCAGTTCTTCTCGGACAGCTCCAGCAGGGTCGCGACCCCGGTCTTGACGACCGTGACACCGTCGAGCAGAGGCGGCTGCCGTCCCTCCTTGCTCGCGAGCGTCTCCAAGGTATTGCCGCAGGCGATGAAGCTCACATTGGGCATCGACTTGGCGAAGCCGAGCACCCGCTCCTTCACCGGCGAGCGGTCGGCCAGCAGCATGTCGAGGCCGCCATTGAACGCAACGATCACGATCTCGACCTCCGCGCCCTCGCCCGAATAGTGGCGGGAGACATTCGCGGCCACGTCGAGCACCGCGCGCATCTTGGCAGGATCCTCGTCGCTGATCTGCAACGCGAGCCTATGTGGCTCGGCTGCAGTGGCGATGGACGCAACCCCGCTTCCGGCCAGGGCGACGGATGCGGCCGCCAACAGCATCTGGCGGCGGCTGCATCCGGCAATCCTCACTCGACGCCTCGCGGCTTGCCGTCCTTGTCTTCCGGCGTGACGTCGACCGCTGTCGCGCGTCCGGTGATCTTGACCGGCGCGATGCAGTTCTTCATGCAAGGATCCTTCTGCCAGAACGCCTTCTCGCTCGTGCTCCGGTCATCCATGATGAACCCGCCCTCGTTCGGCATCTTGATCGTGGCGAGATTGCTGTTGCTCAGCTCGAAGTTCTGATCGGTGATCACGTCGTTCAGATACAGCACATAGGCAACCAGCGCGTAGTACTCGTCGACCTTCAGCGACTGCGGGCTGCCGAACGGCATCGCGTGGCGGACGTAGTCGAACAGCGTCGAGGCGTAGGGCCAGTAGGAACCGACCGTCTTGACGGGATTGTCTGATGTCAGCGATCCCTTGCCGCCGGCGAGCACCGGCCAGCGGCCGGCACCCTCGCCGAATTCGCCATGGCAACTGGCGCAATTGTCCATGAACAGCTTCTCGCCCTGGGCGACGGTGCCCTTGCCGACTGGCAGCCCCTGCCCGTCCGGACGGACGTCGATGTCCCAGCCGCGGATCTCCTCGGCGCTCGGCGCGCGGCCGATGTTGAAGCGCTGCGCCGGCTTGGCATCGGACTTGGCCTCGGTCTTCTCGCTCGGACCGCCGGCGAACGCCACCGAGCCCGCAAGCGCTGCCAGCGCTGCGGCGGCAATGATGAGCTTAGGCGACCTCGACATTCTCGACCTCACCGTTTGCCTGCACATGCCAGGTCTGGATGCCATTGTTGTGATAGATGGAGTTGTAGCCGCGGACCTTGCGCAGCTCGGCCTTGGACGGCTGGACGTAGCCGGTCTCGTCCTGGACGCGCGACTGCAGCAGCAGCGGCTCGCCGTTCCAGTCGAACTCGTAGTAGAACCGGGTCAGCGCCTTGTCGAGCACTGGGCCGTCGATCCGCGCCGGCCACCAGTTGCGGCCACCATCGAGCGACACGTCGACGCGCTTGACCTTGCCGTTGCCCGACCACGCCAGTCCCGAGACGATCGTGAAGCCCTTGCCGTGCTTGATCGGCGCCTGCGGGCTCGGGCTCGTGATCACCGACTTGGCATCCATCGCCCAGGTGAAGCGCCGCGCCTTTCCGTTCGGCAAAAGATCGGTGTATTTCGAGGTTTCCTCGCGGGTGTGCCAAGGCTGGTCGCCGACCTTGATACGGCGCAGCCACTTGACCCAGAGATTGCCCTGCCAGCCCGGCACGACCAGGCGCATCGGATAGCCCTGCTCGGGATACAGCGCCTCGCCGTTCATCTTGTAGGCGATGATGCAGTCGTCGAGCGCCTTCTCGATCGGCAGGCTGCGATCCATCGACGCGGAGTCGGCGCCCTCGACCAGCAGCCATTTGCCGTTGGTCTTGACGCCGGCCTCTTCGAGCAGGGTGCGCAGCGAGACGCCGGTATATTGCACGCAGTGGATCATGCCATGCGTGAACTGGCAGCCGTTGAGCTGGGCGCCGCGCCACTCCATGCCGGAGTTGGCCGCGCATTCCATGAAGTGGATGCGGTTGACGCGCGGGTAGCGCTTGAGCTCGTCGAGCGTCAGCAGCAGCGGCCGCTCGACCAGGCCATGGATCATCAGCCGGTGATCGGCCGGATCGACGTCGGCCACGCCGCCGTGATGGCGCTCGAAGCACAGCCCGTTCGGCGTGATGATGCCTTCGAGCTCATGCAGCGGCGTGAAGCTGACCGAGGATTCGCGCGAAGCCGTCAGCCATTCGACGTCGCGGCGGACGACGTCCTTCTCGAACTTCGACGGCTTGCCATAGGGGCGCACAGCGACGCCCTCGCCGAGGGTCCGCGTCCATTCCGGCACGTTCGGCGGCTGGTTGGCGGGATTGCCGACGCCGGCACGCGCCTGCGAGGCCAGCGCCGTGGCGGCAAGACCGCCGGCTGCGGTCAGGAAACCACGGCGCGACGCGCGTGTGGCTGAGGGAAGTAGTTTGTCCTTGGACATCGTCGTCACACTCCGGAGACTTTGACGGCCCGGTTGGGCTCGAGACGAACGGTTTTCTGGCGCTGCAGATAGCTCGACACGACCTCCCAGATCGGCGGCCCCTGCGTGCCTTCGTTGACGCTGGCCCAGCCCGCGACCTGATACTCGCGCGTCGGATCGATCGCGGCCCCGGTCTTGATCAGGCGCATGTCGGAGATGCGCTGCCCCTGCGGCTTGTTGACGTCGATGGCGTAGGACATGCCGCCGATGCGGACCATGTCGCCGCCCTGCTGGTAGTACGGATCGACGTTGAACAGGTTGTCGGCGACGTCCTCGATGATCTCCTTCAGCCGCATGCCGGTCATGCCCATGCGATAGACGGCCGGATAGGTGATCGCGGTGGCGTTGGTGACGTCCTCGAAGGTGATTTCCTGGCCCGGCATCACGCTGGTGCCCCAGCGGAAGCCCGGCGACAGCGCGATCTCCGCATCGCGCTCCTGCAGCAGCGCCTGGCAGATGAGGTCATCGAACGTGCCGTTGAAATTGCCGCGGCGATACAGCAGCGTCTCGGTCCGTCCCAGCGGGCGGGCGAGATCGGCGGCAAACGGCTTGCGCACCTCGGCGATCTTGGCCGCCATCGCCGGATCCGGCGTGATCACGTCGGAGAACAGCGGAATCAGCTTGTAACGATAGCCCTTCACCTCGCCGTCCTTGACGTCGAGATCGAGCCGCGAGACGAACTTGCCGGAGGAGCCCGACGCGATCAGCAGCGTCTTGCCGACCTTGACCGCTTCAGGCAATGCATCATGGGTATGACCCGTGAGAATGACGTCGAGACCCTTGACGCGGCTGGCCAGCTTGCGGTCGACGTCGAAGCCATTGTGTGACAGCAGCACCACGAGGCCGGCGCCGTCCTTGCGTGCCTTGTCGACTTGGGTCTGAACATCCTCCTCGCGCACGCCGAACGACCAGTTCGGAATCATCCAGCGGGGATTGGCGACCGGCGTGTACGGGAATGCCTGGCCGAGCACCGCGATCTTGACGCCGCCGCGCTCGATCATCGTCGAGGCTTCGAACGCCGGCTCGTTCCATTCGGTGTCGCGGATGTTGAGGCCGAGGAAGGGGAAGCCCAGACCATCGACCGCCTGCTTGACGCGCTCGGTGCCGTAGGTGAACTCCCAATGCCCCGTCATCGCATCCGGCTTCAGCAGCGCCATGCAGTCGATCATGTCCTGGCCGCGGGTCTTCAGCGACGACCATGAGCCCTGCCAGGTGTCACCGCCATCGAGCAGCACGACCTTGTCGCCGCGCTCGGCGCGGATGGCCTTGATGACGGTGGCGGCGCGGTCGAGCCCGCCGATCCGCCCGTAGGTCTTGGCGAGCGCCTCGAAATCCTCCGAGGTCAGCGCATAGGCCGACGACGAGCCCGGCGCGATGCCGAAGCGGGTGAGGAAATCCTTGCCGGTGACATGCGGCGGCTGGCCCTTGGCGTCACCGACGCCGAGATTGGTCGACGGCTCGCGGAAATACAGCGGCATTAGCTGGCCGTGGATGTCGGTGACATGCACCAAGGTGACGTTGCCGACCGGATCGAACGCCAGCAGCTCCTTCTCGGTCAGCTTCTGCTGAGCAAAGGCGCGGGTCGCACCCGCAAGACCGGAGCCACCCGCCAGGGCAGCCGCCGCCAATGCGACCTGAACGAATTCGCGACGCGATATCATGATGTATCTTCCTTGTGTCCGCGGCTAGTTGCGGACCGACGGTGTCTCGACGGGCAGCCCGATGCCGCGCCAGGCGACGTAGACTTCGAGCGCGAGGAACTCGTCCGACAGCGGCTTGTAGGGCACGCCGCGAACGTCGAACATGCAGCCCTCGAACCGTTCGTGCAGCGGGATCAGGCGCTGATCGCGCAGCCGGTAGGTCGGAAAGCCGTTGGTCTGGCCTTGGCTCAGAAAATCGGCGCGCATGAACTTGCCGTTGTTCTTCTCGTGGCAGGACGCGCAGGCGAGATCGAGCTGCCCGACCCGCGTATAGTAGATCTCCTTGCCCTTCTCGAACCATGGCGACATCGGACCGTCGGTCTTCACCGCCACCGGCATGCCGCGCGACTGGTAGCGGACGAACGCCGTCATGTCCGTCAGTTCCTTCGACTTGAAGGCCCAGGGCTGCGCCTTCATGTGCTCGGTGCGACAGATGTTGATCTGCTGCTCGAGATTGACCGGCTTGTTGAGCTTATCGCTCCATTTGGGCATGGCGGCGCCGACGCCCTTCATGGTCTTTTCCGCCTCGCCGTGGCAGCTCATGCACGACTTGCCTTCGCTGCCGTCGACCGTCTTCCAGACGTCGGCGGCCCGCTCCACCGCGAGGAAGCCGGGATTCTCCAGGTCGTCATCCTGGAGCGCGCGCGTTTCCTTGGTGCGGAACTGATAGCCCGAGATGATGGTCTTGAAGACGTGACCGGGAGGCGCCGGAATGCCCTTCCGTTCGGCATCCTGGCCGAAGGTCGCGACTGCCGACAGGGCCAGCGCGGCCGAAGCCAGGACGGCGAGAGAACCGTAGCGAATGGACATCCGTCACTCCTCCTAGCGATCACACGCTGCCGATCAGGCCTTCAACGCGATCTTCTCTTCGGCCGTCACCACGGAGCCATCATCATCCGTCCATGCGAACTTGAACGTGCCTTCCTCGTCGATCCTTGCGTCGAACTGGATGTACGGGTTGGCGGAGATCGCCGGCTCCAGCGCGCAGGAGAACACCGGCTTGCCGTTGAACTCGCAGGTGAACTTGTTGATGATCTTGCGCGGGATCGGCTTGCCCTGCGCATCCTTGCGCTGACCCGATTCCATCAGATGCGAGACCAGCGTCTTGATCTGGATGATCTCGCCCTTCTTGGCTTCCTTCGGAAGCTTGATGCGCGGCTTGTCTGCCATGTTCGTCTCTCCCCTGTCTCAGCCGCCGCAGCCGCCGATGGTGACCTTGACGGTCTTGCGCTCCGTGAAGAGCGAGCCGTCACTCATCTTCGCGACCGCGATCACGTTCTGGGTCTGCGCCAGACGGATGCGGATCGATGCCTCGGCCTTGCCGGACATCGGCGTGAACATCAGCGTGGCGACGCCGGCATTCGGATTGCCGTCGGCCACGAACAGCACTTCCTTGACGTAGTTCTCGGCGGTCATCGGGCTTTCGACCGAGAGCGCGAGCGGCACGGTGTTGCCGTTCTCGGCGATCTCAGGCAGATCGAGCGTGATCTTGCCCTTGGCCGCTTCCTTGCCGCCGGTGAACTTCTTGATCATCTCGGCCGCGTCGTTGCTCGGCTCGGCGTTGGCGGCCATCGGCAGCACCGTCAGGGCGACGAAACCGCCGCCGAGAAGGAACGCCTGTCGTCTGTTGATTGCGCCCATGCATCATCCTCCAGAGGCGGTTACTTCAATGTTTCGAGAAAGGCGACGACGTCCTCGACCTGCGCGGCGGTGAGGACGGGTTTGCCGACGAACTCCGGCCTGACGCGATTGAGTCCGTCGTTCTTGTAGAAGGCGGGCATCACCGTATCGGTGAAGATGCGCTTGGGATCGGCGACGATCAGGCGCAATTGCGCCGCGTTGTAGCGGGTCGCGACGCCGTCGAGCGACGGACCGAACTCGCCGTGAAACTCCTCCGACTTCAGCGACGACACCTGATGGCAGGCGAGGCAATTGCCCAGCGTCCGCGTCAAGAACACCTTCTTGCCGGCATCGGCATTGCCGGGCGCGCCCGTCAGCGATTTCGGAATGGCATAGTCGACGACATCGAGCCTGATCGGCTCGTCACCCCGCGCGGCTGCCGACAGCAACACGCAGAGCAAGGCGGCCGGAATCAAACGGCGCATGTTTCCACCCTGACCGACGAGGCGTCCCCTCGCCTTACGATGACACGACGGACTTACGATCCATCATATTCAAGAATTATGATTTGATAATGTGATTGGTGTCAAGCGTATTTCGATGCCGCACTGCACTCAACCCTTGGTCGAAGCGAGATAGTCGCGGAAGGTGCCGCGCTCGTAGGCCCTCTCGCGCACGAAGCGGAACATTGCGAGGAAATGCGGCGGCTTGAGATAGCCCGGCGCGCGCGCCACCTCGCGCGCGAGCGGCTCCTTCGCAGAGACCCCCTCGGCCGATGGCGGAAAGAACTGGAACGTCGGCGTGAAGCGGATCGCGTAGCGCTCGGCGAGCTCCTTCTCGGCAAGCTCGTTGCCATCGAAGTCGATCACCTTGCGCGCGCCGAGCAGGTTGAGCTGCAGCACTTCGAAATTGGCGCGGATGTAGTCCGTGATCTCTTGATCGGCAAAGTTCACCAGATGCGTCTCGCGGCAATACGGGCAGCCGCGCAGCTCCCACATGATCGCAAGCCGCTTGCCTTCCGACGCCGCGCTTTCGAGATCCTCGCGCAGGTCCAGGAAGCTGTTGAGAAACCAGGACTGGTGATAGAGCCCGTCGTCGCCGAGCGCCGCGTCGGCCTGCGCCGGCGCCGACGCCGGGCCGACGGCCGCCGCAGCAGAGAGCAGCGCAACCAGATCGCGCCGCGTCATCGTCCGGTTCGTCGTCATCAGCCTGCTCGCGCGCTTTGCCAAGTCCACTTTGCCAAGTCCACGGAATTTCGATACATGATATTCGAATAACAGAATGTGAAAAGGACATTCGATGCTGCGCCGCGTCATCATGCTGTCGCTCGTGCTGTCATGCCTCACGCATGGCGTCCGTGGGCACGCCGAAGAGAACGCGGATGTTGCTGCCTTCATGCGCTCGGCGATGGCCAGCCTGCGCACAGCCGCGAGCTATGGCCGCACCGGCAATGTGGGCCTGGCGCAGATCGAGCTCGACGACGCCCGGATCGCCTGGGGCAGGCTCAGCCGGCTCGCCGAACGCTCCAATGCGCCCTATTCGGCGAAGTCCTTTGCAGAGTTGATCGCCACCGGAAACGATCGCCTGAAGCAGGCGGACGAAGCGCTGACCGCAGGTGACGGGGCACGCGCTGCGGCGGCCATTGCCGCGTTGCGCCGGTCGCTTCACGCCCTGAGGCAGGACGCCGGCGTGGTCGAGCTCAGCGATTGCGTGTTCGACCTGTCACCCGTCATGGACGCGTTGCGCAACGCAGCTGCGCGGTTCGCTGCGGGCAAGGCCGAGCCTGGCGAGGTCGTCCAGGCCGGCACAGCGCTGCGCGACCGGCTGCAACGCTGCAACGGCCTCGCCGCGCCCGACGTGGCGAGCCAGGCCGAATTCCGCCGCCTGATCGACGGCGCCACGACGAGTGCCGGCGAGATCGGCCGCGCGGCGCGCGAGAGCGACGCCGGCCTGGTGCATCGCTATGAGATCGAACTGCAGTCCTTCGTCAATCTATTGGACTTCCGCTTCGGCTGATCAGCCGATGGTGGCGAGCGACGGAAAGCGCTCGAATATCCATTCGGACATCCGCGGGATCACGCCGGCGAGAAAGGCCGCGCCGGTCAGGACGAGAAAGCAGCCCATCGTCTTCTCGACCAGGGGGAGATGCGGCTTGATGCCCTTGAGCGTGGTCATGAACTGTCCCGTGAAGGCAGCGGCGATCAGGAACGGGATGCCGGTCCCGACCGAATAGGCGGCGAGCAGCAGCGCACCCTTCCCCACCGTCGCCTCCGCGCCGGCCATCATCAGGACGGCGGCAAGGACCGGCCCCGCACACGGTGTCCAGCCGAAGGCGAAGGCAAGTCCCATCACGAACGCACCGAGCAGGCCGGCCGGCTTGCTTCCGACGTCGATCGTCGCGCTCCGGTACAGCAGCGGGATCCGGAGCACCCCGAGGAAATGCAGCCCCATCGTGATGATGACGAGGCCAGCGAGGATGCCGAGCTGGCTGAGATGGCCGGCAATGAACCTTCCGAACACCGAGGCGGTGGCGCCGAGACCGACGAACACCAGCGAAAAACCGCCGACGAAGCACAGCGCCGTCAGCACCGTCCGCCGCCGCTGGGCCATGCTGGTTTCGCCGATCGCGTCGGCCGCCGAGACGCCGGCCATGTAGCACAGGAACGGCGGGACCAGCGGCAGAATGCACGGTGACAGAAACGACAACAGACCCGCGGCCAGCGCGGCGCCCAGCGTGACGTCGAGATCCATCTTTCCCCCCGGTCGGCCAGCGCTACGTGCCCGGCCTGCCGGGCAGGATTCGGAAATCGCGCACTAGTACATATTCGAATTTAATGATAGATTGGCCGCCAAGTCCAGAGAGGATCTCGGCATGACCAGCAGACGTGCATCGCGCGGATTCGCAACGCTCGCAGGAGCCGTAGTGACCGGCATTTGCCTCTCGTCCCCGGCGTTCGCCTCCGAGCTCGTGATGTTCGAACGTCCGGGCTGCGGCTGGTGCGCCCGCTTCAACGCGGAAATCGGTCCGATCTATGACAAGACCGACGAGGGGCGCGCGCTGCCGCTGCGACGGGTCGACCTTGCCAAGCCGCTGCCGACGGACCTTTCCGGTATCGATCCGGGAGCGTTCACCCCGACCTTCGTGGTGGTCGATCAGGGCCGCGAGATCGGACGCATCCGCGGTTATCCCGGCGATGCGTTCTTCTTTGGGCTGCTCGGCCGCATAATGAATGCTACAAGCGGGGCTCCGGCCCGCTCCTGACGCCAACCGAGGGATTCAGAATTCATGCCGCTGCCGAAGTTGAAGGACATCGAAACCTCTGCCGAGCTCGAGCAGATGATCGAGAAGGCGCGGGAAGCCAGCGAGATGCTGAAGGCACTGTCCCACGAGTCCCGGCTTTTGCTGCTCTGCATCCTTGCCGAAGGCGAAAAATCCGTCACCGAGCTCGAGCAGTTCCTGGGCGAGCGGCAGTCGACCGTCTCGCAGCAGCTCGCCCGTCTCAGGCTCGACCGGCTGGTCACGACGCGGCGCGAGGGCAAGACGATCTACTACAGCCTTGCGAGCGAAGATGTCCGCAAGATCCTGACGGCGATCTACGACGTCTATTGCGAGCCGGTCCGCAAGCGCCGCCGCTGACCGGTTGGCCCTCGCGGTCTCGGGCTTCGCATCGGCGCGCCCCGTAGCGGCGCAAGAGGTCTGGCGTCCCCGCCGCTCCTGGCGCACAATGCCAGGAAACCAACGAGGATGTCGGAGAGGAATGCTCAGCCCATCAGCACTGACGTTCATGTGTGGGCTCCTCGCGGGCGCCGTTCTCGGCGTCGCCGGTCGCGCCGGCCGCTTCTGTACGCTCGCGATGCTGGAGGACGCGTTCTTCGGCGCCGATACCCGGCGACTCAAATCCTTCGCTCTGGCGGCCGCGGTCGCGCTGGTCGCAACCCAGCTGCTCGCCAGCTTCGGCCTGATCGACCTGTCGCGCTCGATCTACTTGACGTCGTCCATTCCGCTCGGCGGCGCCATCCTCGGCGGCTTGTCGTTCGGAATCGGGATGGCCCTGGTCGGCACCTGCGGCTTCGGGACACTGGTCCGTATCGGCGGCGGTGATTTGCGCGCCATCGTCGTGTTTCTGGTGCTGGGCGTGTCAGCCCTGGCCGCGATGCGCGGGCTCACGGGATTCCTGCGCATCTCGCTGATCGAGCCGCTCTCCATACGCCTGCCCGAAACGATGACCCAGGGCATGGATATGCTGCTGTCGCCCGCACTTGGCTCATATGCGCGGCCGGCAACCGTTTCCGTCGCAGCGGTCGCGCTCGCGGCCTGGGCATTGGCCGACGGGCGCCTCGTGAGATCGCCGCGCCTGCTGCTCTCCGGCCTCGCCGTAGGCTGCGCGGTGGCGTTCGGCTGGTTCGCCACCAGCTGGCTCGGCAATGACGATTTCGATCCGGCGCGCGTGGCATCCCTGACCTTCGTTGCCCCGCTCGGCAATACCGTGCTCTACATCGCCACGCTGTCCGGCAGCCGGGCCGATTTTGCGATCGGCTCCGTCGCCGGCGTGATCCTGGGCTCGTTCGTCGCGGCAATGTTTTCGCGCGTCTTCCGCTGGGAGGCCTGCGATGATGCGCGCGAGCTGAAGCGTCACATGACCGGCGCGCTGCTGATGGGCACCGGCGGCATCATGTCGATGGGCTGCACGATCGGACAGGGCCTGTCGGCATTCTCGACGTTGGCGGTCTCGGCGCCGCTGACGATGCTGGCGATCACCTGCGGCGCACGTCTCGGCCTCGAATACACCATGACCGGCGAATGGCGCCCTGCCGTGCGCAACCTGCTGCGTCTGACATCGTGACGGCGGCTGCGCTCGCGCAATGTGCAAGCTCGCTCCCACGCCAGGGCAATGGGGTTGTACCGCAGGCAGACGGATTGTGGATTTCGCCGTTGCCTCAATACTTCAGTTCACGCGCTTCGCAGATTGTCTGCCGGCTCGCATGGTCGCCTGAGCGCCGTCCTGGTGATAATTCCCGGATCTTCCGATGCCACGCTTCAGGGGGAGACGGCACTGTCCTCAGCTGCACAGCAGCTCACAAACCAAAACTCCCGCAGCCTCGTCGGCTACGGGAGTGTCGGTCTCAATGGTTGCGGGGATAGGATTTGAACCTATGACCTTCAGGTTATGAGCCTGACGAGCTACCGGGCTGCTCCACCCCGCGTTAACTTGTGCGTCACCTTCAGAGAAGCGCCGGGCGGTCCTGGCAGACACCGAGGCGCTGCCGATCCATCCCAAAGGCTTCCTGAGAAGGCTTGAGCCCGTTGGCCTAGCCGGCCGTCGGGTGCGGGCGGTATGTACCAATGCGAGGCCGGTTTGGAAAGGCCTTTCGGGAAGTTTTTTTGCCGGATTGTGACACCGCCTCTCTCACGACTCACATCAGAAATTACCTCAACATTACAAATACATATGAGAGCGACCTATTTGCCGGCCGGGACCACGGCACGGCCCGGGCTGGGGACAAGGACAAGTTCTTCGGGGGGCGGCGGCAGGGACCGACGACACACACCCCAAATGGATTGGCTCCACGCTCGCGCCCAGCCGGCACAAAACCGACGCCGTGCTTGCCAAGGGTCCCGCAACGCGGCAGCTTTAAGCCAACCAGAATGACGGCCCTGCACGCGGCCGCGGTACACGCGAGGAGACGTCCATGGACCAGTCCCTGAAGAGCCCAGCCCTCTCGGCGCTCGACGACGCGTTCCACGCCCAGGTCGAGGCCTCCCGCAATGCGCCCCCGCCCGCTCTCGCGGCACGGCTGGACGGCCTGAAGCGGCTGCGAGCGATGCTGTCGGACAACGAGAAGCGCCTGGAGCAGGCGATCTCGGCCGATTTCGGCCACCGCTGCGCCGTCGAGACGACGATTGCCGAAACGCTGTTCCTGCAGGCCGAGATCAGGCACACGCTCAAGGTGCTGCCGCGCTGGATGGCGCCGCGGCGCATCGCCACCGCGCTGCAGTTCTGGCCGGCGCGCAACCGCCTGATCCCGCAGCCGCTCGGCGTGGTCGGCATCATCGCGCCGTGGAATTACCCGTTGCAGCTGACGCTGGCGCCAGCAATCGGCGCGCTCGCCGCCGGCAACCGGGTCATGATCAAGCCGAGCGAGCTGACGCCGCACTTCTCCGCGCTGCTCAAGGAGCTCATCGCGGCGAATTTCGACCCGACTGAGCTCATCGTCACCGGCATCGAGGACGGCGTCGCGGAGACCTTTGCCGCGCTGCCGTTCGATCATCTGGTCTTCACCGGCTCGACCCGCGTCGGCCGCATCGTCGCTGAGGCCGCCGGGCGCAACCTGACCCCGGTGACGCTCGAGCTCGGCGGCAAGTCACCGACCATCGTCGACGTCTCCGCCGACATCGACGAAGCCGCGGAGCGCATCGCCTATGCCAAGCTGCTCAACGCCGGCCAGACCTGCATCGCGCCGGACTACGTGTTCGTGCCCGAACAGCACGCGGACGCATTCGCGAGCAAGCTGCACCGGCACATGCTGCAGATGTTCGGCACCAACCCGGCCAATGGCGACTACACGTCGATCATCTCCGAGCGGCACTATGCTAGGCTGGAAGGATTGCTGCGCGATGCGATCGCGCGCGGCGCCAGGACGCTGAGCACGACCAGCCCGGAAGATCCGGCCTGGAAGAAGCTGCGGAAATTTCCACCGACGATCGTGGTCGGCGCGAGCGCGGACATGGCGGTCATGCAGGAGGAGATCTTCGGTCCGCTGCTGCCGATCATGACCTATCGGCAATCCGACGACGTCATCCGCCACATCAACGCCCACGACCGGCCGCTCGCGCTGTACTGGTTCGGCACTGACGCTGCGGCCCGTGACACGGTGCTGGCGCGCACCGTCTCCGGCGGCGTCACCATCAACGACTGCCTTCTGCATTTTGCGCAGATGAACCAGCCGATGGGCGGCGTCGGCGCCTCCGGCATCGGCCATTATCACGGCGAATGGGGCTTCAACAGCTTCAGCAAGTTGAAGCCGGTGTTCTACCGCTCTCCCTTCAACCGCATGAAGGATCTCTATCCACCCTACGGCGCCAGCATCGCGCGGATCGAAAAGCTTCTGCGATTCCTGTCCTAGCCAATCGTCGTTCCCGGGGCGCAGAGCGCGCCCCCAGGAATCCCGAGACGATCGGGTGCAGATCAAACTCTCGATTCCGAGTTCGACGCTCAGCGCAAATGACTTCGCCACCTGCCGCGCGCCGCCGGAACGACATTCGAACAACAAGCAAAACAAACATCAGGGAGAGATGCGTGACGGACGAGGTCGATTTCATCGTCGTGGGCGGCGGCAGCGGCGGCGCAACGGTTGCCGGCCGCCTGTCGGAAGATCCGGCGACATCCGTCGCGCTGCTCGACGCCGGGGGACGCAACGACAACTGGATCGTGACCACGCCCTACATGCTGTTCCTGATGGTCGCGGGGCCCGTCAACAACTGGTCCTTCACCACCGTGCCGCAAAAGGTCCTGGACGGGCGCAGCGGCTATCAGCCGCGCGGCCGCGGGCTCGGCGGCTCCTCCGCGATCAACGCCATGGTCTACATCCGCGGCCACCGCGCCGACTACGATCATTGGGCTTCCCTCGGCAACACCGGATGGTCGTATGACGACGTGCTGCCCTACTTCAAGCGCGCCGAGAACAACGCCGAGTTCAACGGCGCGTATCACGGCCAATCGGGACCACTGCCGGTCAGCCGGCTGCGGACCGACAATCCCGTGCACGACATCTTTCTCCAGGCGGCGCGCGAAGCGCAGTTTCCGGTCCGCGACGATTTCAATGCCGACACGCAGGAAGGGCTCGGGCTCTATCAGGTCACGCAGAAGAATGGCGAGCGCTGGAGCGCGGCACGGGCCTACATCCAGCCGCATCTCGGCAGCCGCAGCAACCTGCGGGTCGAGACCTCGGCGCATGCGTCGATGATCCTGTTCGAGGGCAAGCGCGCGGTCGGCGTCAAGTATCGCCAGGGCAAGGAGGTCAAGGAGATCCGCTCCCGGCGCGAAGTGATCCTCGCCTCCGGCGCGTTCCAGACCCCGCAATTGCTGATGCTGTCGGGCATCGGCGACGCGAGCGCCCTGGCGCGGCTCGGCATCGCCGGCGTCCACCATTTGCCGGGTGTCGGACAGAACCTGCAGGACCATCCGGATTTCATCTTCGCCTACACCTCCGACAACCCCAACTTCTCTTCCCTGTCGCCGAAGGGCCTGCGCCGGCTGCTGGCGGGCATCGGCCAATATCGCCGCGAGCGCCGCGGCGTCCTGACCTCGAACTTCGCCGAATGCGGCGGCTTCCTGAAGACGCGGCCTGATCTCGACGTGCCCGACATCCAGTTGCATTTCGGCATGGCCGTCACCGACGATCACGGCCGCAAGCGCCACGGCAATGGCTTCTCCTGCCATTTCTGTCTGCTCCGGCCGAAGAGCCGCGGCATGGTCGGCTTGAAGAATGCCGATCCGCTCGCCGCGCCGCTGATCGATCCCAACTTCCTGGGCGAGGCCGACGATCTCGAAACCATGGTGGCCGGCTACAAGACCACGCTGCGGCTGATGCAGACGCCGGCGATGCGCAGCCTCGGCAAGCGCGACCTGTTCACGTCGGATGTCAGGACCGACGACGACATCCGCGCCATCCTGCGCGCCCGCGTCGATACGGTCTACCATCCTGTCGGCACCTGCAAGATGGGCGTCGACGATCCGCTCGCCGTGGTCAATCCCGAATTGAAGGTGCGCGGAATGTCCGGCCTGCGCGTGGTCGACGCCTCGATCATGCCGACCCTGATCGGCGGCAACACCAATGCGCCGACCATCATGATCGGCGAGAAGGCCGCCGACATGATCAAGCGCGAGCTGAAAGGCTGAGACCGCTCGCCATCGAGGGAAATCAACCTGCCGATCAGCAGGGCCTCACGTCAGCAGGAAGCCGCCGTCCACCGTGACGACGCTGCCGGTCATGTAGCGCGAGGCGTTGGACGCCAGCAGCAGGATCGCGCCGTCGAGGTCGCTCTCGTGGCCGACGCGCCGCTGCGGAATCCGCTTGACCAGCTTCTCGCCCGCCGGTGTCTCCCAGACCTCGTGATTGATGTCGGTGTCGATGTAGCCGGGCGCCAGTGCGTTGACGCGGATGCCGCTCGCCGCGAGCTCCAGCGCCAGCGCCTTGGTCGCCTGCACCACGCCGGCCTTGGAGATCGCATAGGGCGAGATGAACTTGACGACGCTGAAGCCGAGCACCGAGGCGATGTTGATGATGTTGCCGCCGGTCTTGCGCGCGGCCATGCGCCGAGCTGCTTCGGTTGCGGCAAAATAGGCGCCCTTCAGATTGGCGCCGATCACGGCGTCCCAATCCGCCTCGCTCTGCTCGACCGCGAGCTTCTCTACCGCGATGCCGGCATTGTTGATCAGCACCGTCACGGGTCCGAGCGCGGCCTCGGCCGCATCCATGCCCCTGACGATCGATGCCATGCTCGTCACGTCCATCTCGACCGCGGCGGCGCGACCACCCCTTGCCTTGAGCTCCGCCTCCAACGCCTTGAGCTTGCCGGTCTGGCGTGCCGCGAGCGCGACGGCGGCGCCACGCGCCGATAGAACCCGGGCGAACTGCCGGCCGAGCCCCTGGCTCGCGCCGGTGATCAGGATCACCTCGCGGCTGACGTCGAACAGCTCGGACATGGTTCCTCCCACGATTGCTCATTTGTTGCGGCGCATTGATACAGACGATTTGAAGTAGCGCAAACCGGAATCGTTTACCGGGCCCGGCCTACAACCGCGGCGGAGCAACCATGAACGCTTTCGACCTCGCCGCTTGTGCCGCACTGATGGTTGCCGTCTACAGCGGCTTCTCGACCGGGCTGTTGCGCAGCGCCATCACGATTCTGGCCTACCTGCTCGCGATGCCGCTGGCGATGGGCGCGGTTGCGGCGATGAGCCCGCAACTGCGCGACGTGCACGGCACTCCGCTGGCACAGAACTGGCTGCAGTTCTTCGCCGCCTTCGTCGTCATCGGCATGGCGCTGGGCAAGATCGGCCGCATCCTGCTCGACGAAGCGATCGGTTCCGAGGCCGGTTTTGGCGACCGGCTCGGCGGCGCTCTGCTGGGCGCCGTGCGCACCGGCATGGTCGCGACCACGCTGGTGCTGGTGTTCGACAGGATCGTTCCCCCCGAGCGTCAGCCGCGCTTCCTTGAGGGATCACGCCTGCGGCCGATGCTCTCGCTCGCAGGCGCAAAAGGCTTCCGCTCGCTGCCTCCGGAGCTCGCAAGCCTGATCGACCGGCTGAAGCAGGAACGGCGCATCTGACGGACACGGCGGCGCCGCCTCTCCCGTCATAGCGAGCCATGCAATTCGGCAGAGGCCGGCTGCTCTTATCAGCGGCAATTCGGTTGGCTAGAATGCGCCCATCTTTCTTCCAGCCTCACTGACATATCGGAGTGATCAATCGTGGATCTCGGGATCAAGGGCCGCCGCGCCATCGTCTGCGCCTCCAGCAAGGGCCTGGGCCGCGCCTGCGCCATCGCGCTGGCCAATGAAGGCGTACATGTCACGATCACGGCGCGCGGCGCCGAAGTGCTGGCGAAGACCGCGGCCGAGATCCGCGCGGCCAATCCTGGCGTCACCGTCACGGAAGTGGCGGGCGACATCACCACGCCCGAGGGCCGCGCCGCCGTGCTGAAGGCCTGCCCGGATCCGGACATCCTGATCAACAACGCCGGCGGCCCGCCGCCCGGCGATTTCCGCAACTGGACCCGCGACGACTGGATCAAGGCGCTCGACGCCAACATGCTGACGCCGATCGAGCTGATCAAGGCGACCGTCGACGGCATGATGGCGCGCAAGTTCGGCCGCATCGTCAACATCACCTCGGCCGCGGTGAAGGCGCCGATCGACATTCTCGGCCTCTCCAACGGCGCCCGCGCCGGCCTCACCGGCTTCGTCGCCGGCCTGTCGCGCAAGACCGTGATCAACAACGTCACGATCAATGCGCTGCTGCCGGGGCCGTTCGAGACCGACCGCCTGCTCTCGACGGCAAAGGGCGAGGCCGAGAAGCGCGGTGTCACGCCGGAGCAGATCCTCGCCGACCGCGCCAAGACGAACCCTGCAGGTCGCTTCGGCGATCCCGAGGAATTTGGACTCGCCTGCGCCTTCCTGTGCGGCGCCAAGGCCGGCTACATCACCGGCCAGAACATCCTGCTCGACGGCGGCGCCTTCCCAGGCACGCTGTAAGACAGACTTCCTTGGGCGGTCTGGCGCGGAAACCTGCTACGCCGATCCCGGGCTTTCACCTCGCCCCGCTTGCGGGGAGAGGTCGGATTGCATCGCGAGATGCAATCGGGGTGAGGGGGGCTCTCCGCGAACGCGGTGTCTGTGGAGAGTCCCTCTCACCCCAACCCTCTCCCCGCAAGCGGGGCGAGGGAGCGCAGTGCCGGCGCAATAGGAATTCGAATCCAACTAATAAAGCTGTGAGTTCTGTTTGCCATCCGCGCTATGAATACAGCGACTCTGCCTTTCCGAACGACCTACCGCTTCTCGTCCTCGTCGCGCTGGCTTGGGCTCGACGAATCCGCCGTGGTGCGGCCTTCGGTCCAATCGATGCCGAACGCATCGAGGCCCTCCGCCAGCAGGTCGCCGAGCATCGGCTCGCCCAGCAGATAACGCGCGGTGTGGCGGTCGCGCTGGCCGGCGGCCTCGCGGCGCAGATCGTCCCACTCGTCGATATCGCCGTCGCCGCGGCCGAGCCGCATCAAGGCGACGAGATCGGTCTGCTCGTCCTCGGTCATCGCGTTGATGAAGCCGGTGATCTCGCGCACCACGGGATCATCGCCGCTATCCTGGAGCACGTCGACCATGTCGTCATCGACGGCATTCGAGCCGGATTCCTCATCGGTCGCCTGCTCCTTGACGTCGAACTCGCGCGCCTTTTCGATCAGGAAGGCGACCTTCTCGGGCGATATCGTCAGCTCTGGCATGGCGTTCTCCTCATGGACGGACTGCAGCAACGCCTGTTCCGGGCAGTTGATCCATTGCGCCGGAACAAGCCGCGCGGCATCGTGACCGGCATCAAGAATAGGACGAGGAAGCGCGCATGTCTTGGACGATCGGCCGGGTCAGGGTCACCAAATTCGTCGAGCTGGAGACCGTCGGCGGCACCCGCTTCATCCTGCCGCAGGCAACACCCGAGACGATCCGCGAGCTGTCCTGGCTCACGCCCGATTTTGCGACCGATGAAGGTCGGCTGAAGATGTCGATCCACACCCTGGTGCTGGAAACACCGACGATGCGGATCGTGGTCGACACCGGGCTCGGCAACGACAAGCAGGGCCGCAGCGTGCCAATGTGGAACAACCGCGCGACACCGTTCCTGGAGACGATGAGCGCTGCCGGCCTCCCGCCTGAAAGCATCGACATGGTGATCTGCACCCACCTCCATGTCGACCATGTCGGATGGAATACGCGGCTGGTCGACGGCCGCTGGGTCCCGACTTTCTCCGATGCGCGCTACGTTTTCGGCCGCACCGAATATGAGCATTGGCGCGATCACAGCGAGGCCGCCGACGAGACGGCGACCTTCGCCGATTCCGTGCAGCCGATCGTCGCCGCCGGACGCGCGGAGTTCGTCGGAAGCGAAGCGGTGATCACCGACGAGATCACCCTGATCCCGACGCCGGGGCACAGCCCGGGTCATGTCAGCCTGCACATCCGCTCGGATGGCGCGCAGGCCGTGCTCACCGGGGACGTCGCCCACCATCCCTGCCAGATGGCGCGTCTCGATTGGAGCTCGACGGTCGATTCCGATCCGGCGCAGGCGATCGCGACCCGGCGGGCGCTGTTCTCGCGTTTTGCCGACACCGAGACGCTGGTGATCGGCGGCCATTTCCATGCCGGCCATATCCGGCGGGACGGCGCCGCCTTCCGCTTCGAGGCATTACAGGGCAGCGGCGACGCATAGCCCGCAAGGTTGAATTTCCTCCCGCCATGCTCCATGACAGGGCTCTGGAATACCAGGGATTTGAGGGAGAGAAACCAATGAAGCTTGTTCGCTACGGCGAGAAGGGCGCGGAAAAGCCGGGCCTGATCGACGCATCCGGCCAGTTGCGCGACCTGTCGGCGCATGTGAAGGACCTCGATGGCGCGGCCTATGCGCCGGAGTCGCTGAAGAAGCTCGCCGCGCTCGATCCGGCCTCCCTGCCCGCCGTTGCCGGCAAGCCGCGGCTCGGCGCCCCTGTCACCGGCATCTCGAAATTCGTGGCGATCGGCCTCAACTACTCCGACCATGCCAAGGAGACCGGCAACCCGATCCCGGCCGAGCCGATCTTCTTCCTGAAAGCCAACACCGCGCTGTGCGGTCCCTATGATCAGGTCGAGAAGCCGCGCGGCTCGACCAAGCTCGACTGGGAAGTCGAGATCGCCGCCATCATCGGCACTCGCGCCAAATACGTCTCAGAGGCCGAGGCGTTGAACCACATCGCGGGCTACACGATCTGCAACGACGTCTCCGAGCGCAACTTCCAGATCGAGCGCCTGGGCCAGTGGACCAAGGGCAAGTCGCACGACACGTTCGGTCCCGTAGGTCCGTGGCTCGTCACCAAGGACGAGATTCCAGACGTGCAGAACCTGTCGATGTGGCTCGACGTCAACGGCCAGCGCCGCCAGACCGGCACCACCGCGACGATGATCTTCTCGATGGCGAAGTGCATCTCCTACGTCTCGCAGTTCATGACGCTGCTGCCCGGCGACATCGTCACCACGGGCACGCCTCCGGGTGTCGGCATGGGCATGAAGCCGCCGACCTTCCTCAACGTCGGCGACGTCGTCACGCTCGGCATCGAGCGCCTCGGCGAGCAGCGCCAGGAGATCATCGAGGCGTAAGGCGCGATATCGACTTGTGAGTCATTCCGGGATGGCGCGTAGCGCCAGACCCGGAATCTCGAGATTCCGGGTTCGATGCTTCGCATCGCCCCGGAATGACCAGCCAGAGGACACTTCCGATGAAACTCACCTTCTCGCCCGCCTCGCCATTCGCCCGCAAGGTGCGCATCGCCGCCATCGAACTCGGGCTGATCGACCGGCTCGAATTCGTGCCTGCAGCCGTGGTGCCGGGCCAGGCCAATGAGGAGTATTCGAAGATCACGCCGCTGAAGAAGCTGCCGGTGCTGATCCTCGACAATGGCGACGTGATCCTGGATTCCTACGTGATCGTCGAATATCTCGACGAGCTCGCCGGCGGCAACAAGCTGATCCCCGCTTCCGGCCCGTCGCGCTGGAAGGTCAAGAGCGAGCATTCCATGCTGCAAGGCATGCTCGATTCCATGCTGCTATGCCGCTACGAGGCGATGGTGCGGCCCGAGGGCCTACGCTGGCAGGCCTGGTCCGACGATCATTGGAACAGGGCCTGGATGGGCATGGCGCGCTTCAATGCGCAGCCCGACTTGATGACGCGCCCGTTCGACATCGTCGCGATCGGACTCGTCTGCGTACTCGGCTATGCCGATTTCCGCTTCGCCGATTGCGGCTGGCGCAAGGCATTTCCAGCACTCGACGCGTTCCACAACAAGATGCTCGAACGCGAATCGGTGAAGATCTCGGTGCCGCCGGCGGCTTGATCCCTGAACAGGAGCTGCCGTGACGCTGACGTTCTCGGTTGCAGACACGACCATTCATCGCATCATCGAGCAGGAAACCACGTTCCTGCCGGCGCGTGAGATGTTTCCCGAGCTGACATCGGAGATGCTGGCGGCAGAGCGCAGCGCGCTGCAGGCGGCCGGTGCCCTCGATGCGCAGGACACGCTGATCCTGTGCTTTCAGTCCTACGTGGTGAGGACGCCTCACCACACCATCCTGATCGACAGCTGCATCGGCAACGACAAGCCGCGCGCGCGGCCGGTCTGGAACATGAAGACCGACGACAGCTACATGCTTGCGCTTGCGGCCGCGGGCGTATCGGTCGACGACATCGACGTCGTGATGTGCACGCATCTGCACACCGATCATGTCGGCTGGAATACGCGGCTCGACAACGGCCGCTGGGTGCCGACCTTCCCGAATGCGCGCTACGTGTTCGCGCAGCGCGAATATGACTACTGGGTGGCGCAGAATGCCAAGGCCGAGGTGCCTCCATTCGCCGACAGCGTGCTGCCGGTGGTCGAGGCCAAGCGCGCCGACATCGTCGGCGACGCATTCGCGATCGGTGATCATGTCCGGCTGCTGCCGACGCCGGGCCACACGCCCGGCCATATCGCAGTCGCCGTCGGCAGGGGCAGAGACGATGCGGTGTTCGCCGGCGACCTGATCCACACGCCGCTGCAGCTCAGCTTTCCCGAGCTGTCACCGAGATTCGACGTCGACCCGGCTCAGGCCGGGGTGACGCGCCGCGCCTTTCTCGAGCGCTATTGCGACACGTCGACGCTGTGCTGCACGGCGCACTTCCCGTCGCCCTCGGTCGGCCGCATTACCCGCAAGGGCAACGGCTTCGCCTGCGAGGCGGTCTGAGACACGGGCGCGGCGCCGGTCACCGCGCCCGTCAATCGAACAGGCTCGGCGTATGGTTCACCGCGGCGCCTTCGATCGCCAGCATCTTCAGCTTGGTCTCGACACCGCCATTGGCGGAGAAGCCGCCGGGCTTGTTGCCCGCCGCCAGCACGCGATGGCAGGGTACGACGATCGGGCACGGGTTGCGCCCGAGCGCCTGGCCGACCTCGCGTGACAGCTCGACTCCCCCGAGCTGCTTGGCGATATCGCCATAGGTCAGGGTTCGGCCCGGCGGGATCCGGCGCGCGATCTCGTAGACGCCGCGCTGGAACGCGCTGACGCCGTCGAGATCGAGGTCGACATCGCTGAGATCATCCGGCTCTCCGGCAAGCAGCGCCGTGATCCGCGTGATGGTGCGCCGCACATGCGGCGGCGGCTCGGCTTCGCCGATGCCTTCGTAACGCTGCTGCATCCGGATGCGGATCTGCGCGACGCCGCCCATCGGCAGTTGCACCGCATTGATGCCGCGCGCTCCCCATGCGATGGCGCAAGGGCCGATCGCGGTCTCGAAAATTGCAAAGCTTTGCTCTGACATGACGGACTCCATCGCCGCTCTGCCCCGTATCATCTGCCAGTCAAATTAGGCTTGGAGAATGTTGCGATCCACCCGGATTCTGCCAATGTCGACAGCGGAAGCACCGTGATGCCCATCGGCAGGCCGAAAGGATGGGAGCACGGCGCAGGGGCAGCCCGGCGCAAAGAGCGGGCGCCTCATCCGAGGAAACCAAGGCGAGGGAGACGGCCATGAAGCTGACGCCGGAGCAGATCGCATTCTTCAACCGCGAGGGCTGGCTGTTCCTGCCCGAGCTGTTCAGCCCCGAGGAGACCGCCTTTCTCGCCCGCGAGGCCGAGGCGATCTATGCGGCTAACCGTCCCGAGGTCTGGCGCGAGAAGAGCGGCGCGCCGCGCACGGCGTTTGCCGCCCACCTCTACAACGACGCCTTCCGCGTGCTCGCGGCGCATCCGCGCATGATCGAACCGATCGAGCAGATCTTCGGCGAGAAGGTCTACATGCATCAGTTCAAGATCAACGCCAAATCGGCCTTCACCGGTGATGTCTGGCAATGGCACCAGGACTACGGCACCTGGAAGCGCGACGACGGCATGCCGGAGCCGCGCGCGATGAACATCGCGATCTTTCTCGACGAGGTGATGCCGATCAACGGCCCCTTGATGCTGGTGCCGCGCAGCCAGCATGCCGGCGACCTCGAGGCGTCGCATGATCTCGCGACAACGTCCTATCCGTTGTGGACCTTGGACGAGGCGACGGTGACGCGGTTGGTCGCGGAAGGCGGCATCGTCGCGCCGACCGGAAAGCCCGGCGGC
>NZ_JBNPUY010000010.1:307500-308852 GCF_051168395.1 Bradyrhizobium sp. HKCCYLRH1030
GTCTGTTTGTAGGTGTCCGGTTTCAGGTCTATTTCACTCCCCTCGTCGGGGTGCTTTTCACCTTTCCCTCACGGTACTGGTTCACTATCGGTCGCTGAGGAGTACTTAGGCTTGGAGGGTGGTCCCCCCATGTTCAGACAGGATTGCACGTGTCCCGCCTTACTCGAGCATGAATGTTCGCATTACCCATACGGGGCTATCACCCTCTGAGGCCCTGCTTTCCTGACAGGTTCTGGTTGGCTTACATTCATGACTGGCCTGGTCCGCGTTCGCTCGCCACTACTAGCGGAGTCTCGGTTGATGTCCTTTCCTCCAGGTACTTAGATGTTTCAGTTCCCTGGGTTCGCTTGAAACCTCCTATGTATTCAGAAGTCTCATACCTTCTCTTGATAACCGGAAATCCAAAACCTCACGGCCTTGAATTCTCACAGTCTCCTGGTCGAACACCAAGACTTGAGGTCTTGGAGTTCCGGCTATCGAAGGTGGGTTTCCCCATTCGGAAATCCGCGGATCAAAGCTTCTTCGCAGCTCCCCACGGCTTATCGCAGCGTAGCACGTCCTTCATCGCCTCTCAGCGCCAAGGCATCCACCGAACACCCTTAAGGCACTTGATTGCTCTCATTATCAATGTCCACACACTCGGCAGAATGTTCACCGCTCCCACCGTCCCGAAGGACTAAGCGTTGGAGCAGCGCGGACACTGATTAGAAAGACCAGCTTGCTTCTTAAGATCGAACCGATGGCCGTGCGGTCAAGCGCAGCCAACAGAGTCATTTACAACAGACAGGATGCTTCACAGCTTCCAGCCTGCGCCGAAATGACCCGGAGATAGTGAAGTGTCGGTGCATAGTCGAAGCGCGGACCGCTTGCGCGGTGACGCTCCATTGCACGACCCAACTCGGATCGATCTCCTCTTCACGATGTCAGATAACACGCAGTCTTCTGTAATCCCGGTGAGGATCAGAAGATGCGAAATGTTGTCTCGCGGACGATGTTGAACCAGCGCTGTCAAGCGATCGCTCGGCAATCAGACCATCTGGTGGAGCCAGACGGGATCGAACCGACGACCTCATGCTTGCAAAGCACGCGCTCTCCCAGCTGAGCTATGGCCCCGTAACCAGAAGACGAATGCCAAGCCAGACCAGAGAGTGAGAGACGCCAGAAAGTGGTGGGCCTGGGAAGACTTGAACTTCCGACCTCACGCTTATCAAGCGCGCGCTCTAACCAACTGAGCTACAAGCCCTAACGCTCGAAGCTCGTCGCCACCCTGCCCGTGAGGGCAAATGCAGCAACCGCGCAGCCCCAGGCAGCGTGTTCGTCCGCGAAGAAAGAGAAACGAAGACGGCGAAATC
>NZ_JBNPUY010000011.1:0-303838 GCF_051168395.1 Bradyrhizobium sp. HKCCYLRH1030
CCGCGTTGACCGTTTCTTTCGAATGCCCATCGCAACCTCCTCATCGAGTGTTGCGACGACCAATTGAATCCGCCGGTCGTTCCGGCTGGACCTGTGGTACCTGCCGCCTGCATTTTTTTCTGCAGGCGGGCCGCAGGCCTCAGCCGAGGCCCGGCCTTCCCTGCGCCCTCTATTTGCAGAGGGCGGGTGAATGGACAAGGCTCGGGCGCGGGATGCGTCGCGAGAACGATTTCGTGCGGCGCGGGTGCAGGATCTGTCGTATTGCAGCACAAGAGACAGCGAGCAGACGAGACTTGGGGCAAGTCGGACTGCATGCCTTCTCAGCTAGTTCAACACCCGCTTGCCCTCGGGGCTGTCGAGCGAGAAGGCCGGCACGGCGATGTCGAAGTGCTCGCCGCTCTCGCTCTCCATTTGATACGAGCCGGCCATGAAGCCGGACGCGGTGGTGAGCGGGACACCGGAGGTGTATTCGAAGCGCTCGCCCGGCGCGAGCACCGGCTGCTCGCCGACCACGCCCTCGCCGCGGACCTCCTGCTGCCGGCCGATCCCATCGGTGATGATCCAGTGCCGGCTGCGCAGCCGCACCGTCTCCTCCCCGCTGTTGGTGATGACGACGGTATAGGACCAGAACCAGCGGCCATCGGCCACCGACGACTTCTCAGGCAGGAAGTTCGGTTCGACGGTCACTTCGATGTGGCGAGTCACGGCGCGATACATGGTGGCATTGTAGCGGAAACCCGCGCCGGAACCAATCGCGACGCCATCGTGCTTTCAACACAGTTCCGCATTATGGCACAAGAATCGCGGACTTTGTCGGCCGTACGCGCGATCCGTTCCTTGGACTCGGATCGGGCGCGGCAGGCAGCACCCTGGCGGCGATCGACCTGTCCTGCGCCGTGCGATCGCCCACCAGCCGTCCGCCAAGGTCGAAAAACTGGGCACGGCCCAGCTGATAAGTCCTTCATCGCTTGCGTAAAAACTGCGCAGCCCTACATTTCCCCTGCCGGGCCTCGAAGGCTGGCAGCCTTGACGCGGTGCCTGATGACGTCGATTGTCGATCGCCCTGCCGGACCGTCCGCCCCCGCCGCCAGCGCCGCACCCGCGCCGGCTGCGGAGACTGCCGCCGCGGCGAGCGCGGCTGCATCTGCATCTGCATCTGCATCTGCATCTGCATCTGCATCTGCATCTGCATCTGCATCTGCCGTCGCGGCCGCGCCGGCCGTCACCGCTGCACCCGCCACCACCGCTGCGCCTGCGATCACCTTCCCGGCGGTCGGCGAGCGCGAGCTGCGGCTCGACCTGTTTCGCGGGCTGGCGCTATGGCTGATCTTCATCGACCATCTGCCGCCGAACCTGCTGACCTGGTTCACGATCCGCAACTACGGCTTCTCCGACGCCACCGAGATCTTCATCTTCATCTCCGGCTACACGGCGGCATTCGTCTATGGCCGGGCGATGCAGGATGCCGGCTTCATCGTCGCCACCGCGCGCATCCTGCGCCGCGTCTGGCAGATCTACGTCGCCCACGTCTTCCTGTTCACGATCTTCCTTGCCGAGATCTCCTACGTCGCGACCAGCTTCGAGAACCCGCTCTACACCGAAGAGATGGGGATCATGGACTTTCTCAAGCAGCCGGACGTGACGATCGTGCAGGCGCTGATCCTGCGCTTCCGCCCCGTCAACATGGACGTGCTGCCGCTCTACATCGTGCTGATGCTGTTCCTGCCGCTGATCCTGTGGCTGATGCGCTGGCGTCCTGACGTCACGCTCGGGCTCTCGGTCGTTCTCTACGCACTCACCTGGGAGCTCGATCTCTATCTGACGGCCTATCCGAACGGCTTCTGGGCGTTCAACCCGTTCGCCTGGCAGCTCCTGTTCGTGTTCGGGGCCTGGTGCGCGCTCGGGGGCGCCCAGCGCATGTCGCGCATCATCAACTCACCGATCACGCTCGGGCTCTGCGTCGCCTATCTGGTCGCGGCCTTCTGCGTGACCCTGACCTGGTACATTCCGCAGCTCGGCCATCTGATGCCGCGCCGAATCGAGCAGTGGATGTATCCGATCGACAAGACCGACCTTGACGTGTTGCGTTTCGCGCATTTTCTCGCACTCGCAGCACTCACCGTGCACTATTTGCGCAAGGATTGGCCGCTCTTGAAGTCGCCGTGGCTGCGTCCGCTGATTGTTTGTGGGCAACACTCGCTCGAGATCTTCTGTCTTGGCGTGTTTCTGGCGTTTGCGGGCCACTTCGTCCTTGCCGAAGTGTCCGGCGGCGCCATGATGCACGCGGTGATCAGCCTTTGCGGCATCCTCATCATGTGGGGGGTGGCGTCGTTGATTTCGTGGTACAAGCGTGAGGCCGATAAGGGGGCCGCGCGAAAAGGTGCGCGCAGCAACGCCGATCTGGCGGGAGGGGGCTGATGAAGTCCGTCTCGTGGTTAAGGTTGGGTATCGCAGCGCTGGCTGTTTCGCTGGCGGCCTCCGCGCGCGCGGAAGACGCGCCGCAGAACTGCGAGGTGCCGGCCTACCTGCTGACAACCGAGAGCCCGCTCCCGAAGGTTGCAGACGCCGCCAAGAATGGCCGCACGCTGGATATTCTCGTCGTCGGAAGCCGCTCATCCTCCATTGTCAGCACCTCCGACGCAAATGCCTACCCCGCCCGTCTGCAGGCGGCGCTGAAGGACAAGCTGCCGGCCGTCACCGTCAATCTCAGCGTCGAGCTGCAGCCCAAGAAGACGGCCGAGGAGGTCGCGGGCAATCTCGTTAAACTGGTGGAAGGAAAACGGCCTAATTTGGTCATCTGGCAGACCGGCACGGTCGACGCCATGCGGTCGATCGATCCTGATGAGTTCCGGCAGGCGGTCGACGACGGTGTGGCGACGCTGCAGAAGGCGGGAGCTGACGTCGTCTTGATGAACCTGCAATACAGTCCGCGGACGGAAACATTGATCTCCGTGCCGCCCTATGTCGACAACATGCGTGTGGTGGCGCAGCAGCGCGACATCCCGCTGTTCGATCGGTTTGCCATCATGCGGCAGTGGAACGAGCAGGGCGATTTCGACCTGTTCAATCCGACGCACGGGGTCGAGCTGGCCAGGCAGGTTCATGACTGCATCGGCCGGGCGCTGTCGAAGTTCATCATCGACGCGGCGCATATCGGGCCGGCGCAGCAGAACTAGGATTATGTCGTTCATGACGTCGAATGAGTGTCACCGCGTATCCGGGACATGGGAGAAGCTTTCGGCCGTTGCGGTCATTGCCATCGCCCTCGCGCTGAGCCCGCAGAAGGTACGGGCGCAGAGCGCAGCGCCGGCTGCACCCGCCGCGCTTTCCGATGTGAAGAGCTCCGGTCCGAGGCCTCCGTTGATCAGCGAGCTGCGACCGAGCATCGGTCACATCACATTGGCGCAGGCGAACGATCAGATGCGCGGGCCGATCGCCGCGGTGCGCCCGGCGGCCACGACCTCGCCGCCCGCGGCGACGACCGCGCCGGCCATGACCGATGCACAGCCGCCGGCTGCAGCCGGGCAGGCCGTCGCGGCCACGCCGCCGCAATCGCGCAGCATCACCGAGCGGGCGATCGACAAGGTCAAGCAGGTCGCCAAATCGGCCACCGACATCTTCAACCGCGTGCCGTGCCTGCCGCCGAAGGGTGTCGCCAAGAAGAACTTCATTTCGCTGCCGCACGTCGCCAACAAGCTCGCCTCCGGCCTGCCGGTCGTGATCGTCGCCTTCGGCTCATCGTCGACGCAGGGCTTTGGCGCGAGCGCGCCGGACTACACCTATCCGAACCGGCTCGCCGCGCAGTTGCGCCGGCAATATCCCATGGTCGACATCAGCGTCATCAATGCCGGCGTCGGCGGCGAGGATGCGCCGGAGATGATGAAGCGACTGGAGACGTCGGTGATCGACCGGCGTCCGGATCTCGTGATCTGGCAGGTCGGCACCAATGCCGTGCTGCGCGATCTCGATCCGGCCGAGACCGCCAGGCTGGTCGAGGACGGCGTCGCCAAGATCCAGGCGGCGGCCTCCGATGTCGTGCTGGTCGACCTGCAATATTCGCCGCGCGTCAACGAGCGCTCGGAGAACGCCAGCCGCATGAACAGGCTGCTCGGGCGTATTGCCGAGCTGCATCACGCCGGCATCTTCCCGCGCTTCGAGGTGATGCGCGACTGGCACGAGCGCCAGGCGATCCCGATCAACGAGTTCGTGATCTCGGACGGCCTGCACATGAGCGATTGGGGCTATGCCTGCTTCGCTCAGTTGCTCGGCGACGACATCATCCGCTCGGTCGGCCAGGTCAAGCTCGGCATCAACGCACCGGCCGAGGTGCCGACCTATCGGCCGATGTGATCGAGCGCGAGTGGGAAACAGCGAGTAGCGAATAGGGAAAGAGATCCTACTACTCGCTACTCTCTATTCGCCATTCGCTACGCCGCGCTGAGGGCGGCGTCGAGATCCTCGATCAGATCGTCGGCATGCTCGAGTCCGGCGGAGAAGCGGATGAAGCCCTCGCTGATGCCGAGCTCGGCGCGCGCCTCCGGCGTCAGCCGCTGATGCGTCGTCGTCGCCGGGTGCGTGACCAGCGTCTTGGCGTCGCCGAGATTGTTGGAGATGCGCGCGAGCTTCAGGCCGTTGAGCGTACGGAACGCAGCCGCCTTGCCGCCCTTGACCTCGAAGCCGACCAGGGTCGAGCCGGCGCGCATCTGCTTGCGGACGGTTGCCGCCTGCGGATGGTCCTCGCGGCCCGGATAGATCAGCCGCGAGATCTTCCGATGCGCGGCGAGGAAGTCAGCCACTTTCGCCGCCGTCTCGGTCTGCGCGCGCACGCGCACCGCCAGGGTCTCCAGGCCCTTGAGCAGAACCCAGGCGTTGAACGGCGAGATCGACGGGCCGGTCTGGCGCATGAAATTGTGGATGTGCTCGGCGATGAACGCCTCCGACGACAGGATCACACCGCCGAGGCAGCGGCCTTGGCCGTCGATGTGCTTGGTCGCGGAATACACCACGACGTCAGCGCCGAGCGCGAGCGGGCTCTGCCAGATCGGGGTGGCGAACACGTTGTCGACGATCAGCCGCGCGCCATGGGCGTGCGCGATCTCGGCGATGGCGGGGATGTCCATCACGTCGAGCGTCGGATTGGTCGGGCTCTCCAGGAAGAACGACTTGGTGTTGGGTCTGACCGCCTTCTGCCACTGGGCGAGGTCGAGCCCATCGACCAGGGTCGACTCGATGCCGTAGCGCGGCAAGAGATCCTCGACCACGTAGCGGCACGAGCCGAACAGCGCCTTGGCCGCGACGACGTGGTCGCCGGCACGGAGGGGAGCCAGGATTGCCGTGGTGACCGCGGCCATTCCGGTTGCGGCCGAGCGGCAGGCCTCGGCGCCCTCGAGCTCGATCATGCGGCGCTCGAACATCGCCGTGGTGGGATTGGAGAAGCGCGAATAGATGAAGCCGGGATCCTCGCCCTTGAAGCGCGCCTCGCATTCCTCGGCGGTGGCGTAGACGAACCCTTGGGTGAGATAGAGCGCCTCGGCGGTCTCGCCGAATTCGGAGCGCAAGGTGCCGGAATGCACCAGCCTCGTTTCGGGACGATAGTGGGCGAACGACGCCGGCGCCTTCGCGGGGGACTTCGACATGTGACCTCCATCGTGGCCACCGCCTCGGGCGATGGGCACAAAAAAACCGGCCTGGGAAAACTCCTCACGGCCGGGATCACAATCGTCCCCGGCCTGTTTAGCGACTTATTTAACGTGGCTGCAAGCCGGCCGGCTCAAATCACCACGGGATAAGTCGTGCTCATAGTCGTAACCGGCCTTTCCGTCAAGCCAGCCATCGGATAACCGGTCAAAAGACCCTATATTGGCTCAATAAGCCGCCGTTCCGGCGCCTGCAAAGGATCAGGTCTTGCCGTTTTCGCTCAGCCCCGACGCCCACGGCATCCTCCCCGATCGCATGATCGTGGCGATGACGGAGGCTGGCCTGATCATCCCCGAATATGATTTCGTCGAGAGCCAGATCCAGCCGGCGAGCCTCGATCTGCGGCTCGGCGACATCGCCTATCGCGTGCGTGCGAGCTTCCTGCCCGGGCCGGGCGCGACGGTCGCCGAGCGCATCGACGAGCTCAAGCTGCACGAATTCGCACTTGCCGACGGCGCGGTGCTGGAGACCAACTGCGTCTACATCGTGCCGCTGTTGGAGAGCCTGGCGCTGCCCAAGGACATCGTCGCGGCCGCCAATCCGAAAAGCTCGACCGGGCGGCTCGACGTGTTCACCCGCGTGATCGCCGACGGCACGCGACGCTTCGACATGATCGGCGCGGGCTATCACGGCCCGCTCTATGCCGAGATCAGCCCGAAGACGTTCCCGGTCCTGCTGCGCGAGGGCTCGCGCCTGTCCCAGGTTCGCTTCCGCTATCGCGACGCGGTCCTGTCGGAGGACGAACTGATCGCGCTGCACCAGGCCGAGCGACTGGTGGATCGCGACGATGCCGATCTCACCGGCGGCGTCGCGCTTTCCGTCGACCTGTCCGGCAGCAATGCGAACGGATATGTGGGCTATCGCGCCAAGCGCCACACCGGCGTCGTCGACGTCGACCGCCGCGCCGGCTATCCGGTCGAGGAGTTCTGGGAGCCGATCAAGGCACGTCCCGACGGCAGCCTCATTCTCGATCCCGGCGAGTTCTACATCCTGGCCTCCAAGGAGGCCGTGCAGGTGCCGCCGGACTACGCCGCGGAGATGGTGCCGTTCGATCCGCTGGTCGGCGAATTCCGCGTCCACTATGCCGGCTTCTTCGATCCCGGCTTCGGCTATGCCGGCGCCGGCGGGCAGGGCTCGCGCGCGGTGCTCGAGGTGCGCTCGCGCGAGGTGCCGTTCATCCTCGAGCACGGCCAGATCGTCGGCCGTCTCGTCTACGAGAAGATGCTGGCGCGGCCGAATGCGATGTATGGCAGCCGCATCGGCTCCAACTACCAGGCCCAGGGCCTGAAGCTCTCCAAGCATTTCCGTCTCTGAGCGCGGCTGCGTCTGCCGCGCACCCCCAATGCGCCTGCCGCACAGGGCGCGCGCCAGCGCCGTGCTAGGAAAGCGAGAGCAATCGAACGATAAGACGGCCGCGGCCTGCGCGGCCGAGCGGGGAGCTGAAATGTCCGAGATCGGCCTGGCCGACAATCCGGTCGGCGAGGGGCGTGAATTGCCGCCCCCCGAGAAGCCGATCCGGAACAAGCTCGTCGACGGACCCATCCTGCGCACCCTGCTGTCGCTGGCCTGGCCCAACATCATCGCGAACACGGCCGGCACCTGCGTCGTCATCGCCGAGACCTCCTATATCGGCCGGCTCGGTATCGAGGCGCTGGCGGCGATGGCGCTGGTGTTTCCGCTGGTGATCCTGACCATGACGATGTCCGGCGGCGCGATGGGCGGCGGCGTGGCCTCGGCGATCGCGCGCGCGCTCGGCGCCGGCGACGCCGAGCGGGCCTCGACGCTCGCCACGCACGCGCTGCTGATCGCGCTATTGTTCGGCGCGACCTTCATGATCGGCATGCTGGCGTTCGGCCCTGCCTTGCTGGAGGTGCTCGGCGGCCGCGGCGCGGTGCTGAGCCATGCCACGGCCTATCTGCAGATCTTCTTCGGCGGCGCGATCCTGCCCTGGCTGATGAACTCGATGGCTGGCATCCTGCGCGGCACCGGCAACATGAAGCTGCCGTCGTTCATGATCCTCAGCTCGGCGCTGCTGCAGATCGTATTGGGCGGCACGCTCAGCCTGGTCCTCGGGCTCGGCATGCGCGGCGTCGCCGCCGGCGCGCTGCTGGCGTTCTGCGTCAGCATCTCGGTGATGGGCTGGTACCTGTTCTCCGGCCGCGCGCGCGTGCGGCCGAAGCTGCGGGGCCTGAAGATCAGCGGCGCGATGTTCGCCGACATTCTCAAGGTCGGCGCCGTCGCCTGCTTCTCGCCGCTGCAATCCGTGCTGTCGATCGCGATCTTCACGCATATGCTGGCGTCGTTCGGCACCGCCGTGCTCGCCGGCTACGGCATCGGCGCGCGGCTCGAGTTCATGATGACCACGGTCGCATTCTCCGTCGGCATGGCCTCGGTGCCGATGGTCGGCATGGCGATCGGTGCGGAGAGAATCGCGCGCGCCCGCCGCATCGCCTGGACGGCGGGACTGGTGTCGTTCGCGTCGGTGGGCGCGCTGTCGACGCTGATCGCGATCGTCCCGCAATTGTGGGTCGACATCTTCACCCAGGACGAGAGCGCGCGCAGCGCGGGCCGGCACTATCTCCAGGTCGCGGCGCCGATGTATGCCTTCATCGGCCTGGCGATCTCGATGTATTTCTCCTCGCAGGGTGCCGCCAGGGTGCTCGGTCCGGTGCTGGCGCAGACGGTGCGGCTCGTCTTCATCGCTGCGGGTGGCAGCTATCTGTTGAGCCGTGCCGCGACCGAGGGCGACTTCTTCATGCTGGCGGCGTCCTCGATGGTCCTGCTCGGGGTGCTGACGCTCGCCAGCGTCATGCTCACCCGCTGGGGCCCGAAGCCGGCCGCAGCGCTGGAGCTGCGCCCGGCCGTGCTGACGGCCGGACGCGGCCTTGACTCGCGCGGGCCGCCGCCGGCGCGTATCGGCTGAGCCGCTATCCGCGCAGCCCGCCCAACGTGTCCTGCATCGCGCGCGCGCCGAGCTCCATCTGCTGATCGATATAGGGTGCGATCTCGTGCGGCAGCACGTCGGTGGTCCAGATCACCCGGCAGCGCTCGTCGCCTTCCGGGATGATCTGAAACGACGCACTGTGCTGGCTGATGCGTTCGTTCTTGATGGCATAGACGAGGCGCCGGCGTTGATCGTCGCAGTCGACCAGCTGCTCGCGCACCACGCTGCCGTTGGCGAAGCTGACAATGCGGACGTCGCCGTCGAGCGTGGTGCCGGTGACGAAGCCGGGCGCCACCCTGGTATGAACAGCGCCGAAATCCCGCACTGCGTCCCACACTGCACCCGCCGGGGCTGCGATCGGAATGTCCTTCTGGATGGATGCCATGGGCTTGACCTCACGGACACACGGCTTCGATGTTGTTGCCGTCGGGATCGATCAGGAAGGCGGCGTAGTAGGTCGGACTGTAGTCCGCGCGCGGCCCGGCGCCGCCATTGTCGCTGCCGCCGGCCTTCAGCCCCTCGCTGTGGAATCTGGCGACGGCCGCGTGGTCCTGGGCGCGGAACGCGATATGGGCGGCGCCCTTGCTGGCGCCCTTGTCGACATACAGCCACAGCGCCGGCTCCCCCTTCGGGCCGATGCCCGCCGACGCCTCGTCCTTGGAGCAGAGGATGTGGCCGAGCGGCGCCAGCGCCGATGTGTAGAAGCGGACGCTGGCGTCCAGATTGCCGACCTTGAGGCCGATATGATCGTACATCGATGATCTCCATGCTTCGCATGCGGCTGCCGCACGCGCTGGGATCATCCAATCAATGGCGGCTCAGATGGTCTTGGAGAATCTTGCGCTCGCCGCGGGAGACCTTGCGAAACTTCGCCGGCGACACGCCGGCAGCGCGCGCGAAGGTGCGGGTGAAATTCGACAGATCGGCAAAGCCCGAATCATAGGCGATGGTGGTGACCGGCGTGTCCTCCTCGCTGAGACGCCGCGCGGCGCGCCGCAAGCGGGAGCGGATCAGATATTGATGCGGCGTCACGCCGATCGTCGCCGCGAACAGCCGCAGGAAATGGAACGGGCTGACGCCGGCTTCGTGCGCCGCAGCCGCCAGGTCGATGTCGCGCTCCGCATTGTCGTCGATCCACAATGCGCTCTCCACCGCGCGCCGGCGATCGCGCAGGCTCGGCGTCGCCGCCCGTTCCTGCCGGCCCGTGGCGGTCGCGACGAAGCGGCTGGCGATGATCTGTCCAACCTCGTCCAGACCGAGGTCCTGCTCGCGCGCGGCGACGGCCTGCGCGAGCTCACCGAGGACCATGAGCTCCGGCAGCGGCGGCATCGCGCCAGCCCGCCAGGCCTGGCTGTCGCAGCCGATCTCGTCGATGAGCGCATCATCGAAGAAGAATGACAGGCATTCGTCGCCGCAGACGTGATCGTGCGTGCACATGAACTCATCGCCGGGATGGCCCACCAGCAGCGAGCCGGTGACCAGCTCGAAGAAGCGGCCGCGGTGCCGGCAGCCGAAGCTGCCCTTGCGCACATAGGACAGCGAGTAGCCGGCATACTGCTCGACATAGGGACGCTCGCCAGGGACCGCTGCACAGCGGAACTCGGACACGGTGACGTCGCGGCTTTCGAACAGGATGGTGGTGGTCATCCTGTAAATCTAGCGCATTGCGGCGGAAAGAGGAGGGCGTCGTGCGAGATAATATCGCGCGACGCGCGAAGGCGGGCTTACAATGCGCGCGGCCTGTCGATGGCGAGAAACGCGTCGAACAACGTCAGGCCCGCATGAGGCTTTGCGCCTTCGAGCGACAGCAGCCGACGCTTGGAGACGATGCCGCTGTTGGGCGACGGCTTGTCGAGTCCGTTGCCGATGTCACGCACGCGGTGACAGGGAACGATCAGCACGAGCGCATTCCTACTCAGCGCCTGCGCGATCGAATTCAGCGCCTTGGGAACGTGCAGTTGGTCTGCGATCGCGTCGGCGGTGCGCGTCTCGCCGCGCGGAATGGCGCGAATGCAATCATAGACGCGCTGGTTGAAGGGCGTGACGCCGTCGAGGTCGAGCGCAACGTCGGAGAAGTCGACGTCCTGCCCGCGCAGCATGGCCGCGATGCCTTCGATGGCGAGTTCAGTATTCGAACACGGGCGCTGCTCCCGTGCGTCGGGAAACTGGCGAAACAGGCGCCGCCGCGTCTCGATTTCCCGTGCTTCCGGCAATTGTACGCCGGTGATTCCGACATCGCTCCACGCAATGCCGCAACGGCCGAGGGCCGTATCAAAGATCGTATACCCACGCCCCATGACGCCACCCCAACCCCACGCCACATCATATCATCGTCACGATCGCCCGCATCAACTTTGTTTACAAAGTGTTAACAGCGCGGCGTGACCGGGGCGGGTTTGCCCTGATTTGGGTCATGGTTGTCAAGCGTTGCGTTGCGATCCCGCGTCTGCGATCTCTGTCATCGCAACGCGATCGCGGGAGGAGGCGCTGCGCGCGGGCGACGCGCGATCGGCCAAGCCGCTACGGCCGGCTCACCAATGCAGGGCCATCGCCAGCAAAATCAGGATCATGCGCGAGCCACAGTTCGAGCAGGCTCAGGAAGGTCACGGCGATCCCGATGGCGATGCTGACATGCATCGCCGACGTATGCACGAACCCGAGCAGCCAGGGCGCTGCTATCAGCCACACGCCAAGCGCGACCTTCAGCCACTCCTCCCAATCGGCAAACGCAAGAAGGCCGCCGAGCGAGAGCACGATGACGGCAGCCCCCGCCAACTCAGCGTTGATGCGGCCGACGCTGCCGACGAAGCCGAACAGCCAGGGCGCGACGGCTAGGAACAGACCGCAGCCGAGGGTGTAAAGGTCGAGCGCCGACGGACCCGACATCACGGCGAGGGCTTTCGAGGGGGCGGTCTGAGACGCGGGGCTGTGGCTTTGCATGATGTGAGCTCCCAGGACCTTCACGGCGTGGCGAAACAGGGAGAGGCGCCGCTTCCAACGGGCAAAAGCGCGATCGGCCCGATCCGTTCCGGAGCCTGCGGTTGCGGCCGATCACGATCGGGAGATCAGGCCGGTGGTAGAACTCTTGCGTCTGCCCTCCGGGGCCTTGGCGGTCTCGCGGCAACAAGCCGCTTGGCGAAACGCATGGTCTCGGCTAAGCATTGGCGAGCGCGGGCGTAGTTCAATGGTAGAACGGCAGCTTCCCAAGCTGCATACGAGGGTTCGATTCCCTTCGCCCGCTCCAATGCCGCAATGTCCTGCTGCGGTGCCCTGCAAGATCAGCTTTGTACGATAGCCGACGGCCGCGAAGCTGACGGGCGTTTTGCATAGATCGCCTCGATTTCCTTCGCAAAGCTCCGCTCGATCGCCGGACGCTTGTTCTTCAACGTCGGCGTGATCAGGCCTTCCTGCACGGTCCACGGCTCCAAGGTCCAATGCACCGCCTTCGGCGTCGCGTAGGACGGATAGGCCTTCGCGGCTCGCGCAATGTGGCGCAGCAGAGAGGCCGCTTCGGCCTCGGTGCCGCGCTGGCCGTGCGCCGCGAGCCTCGCCTGCTGCTCAGCCCAGCCGTTGGCGTTGAGCACGACGATCGCGGTCAGGAACGGCCGGTTCTCGCCGATCACGATGGCCTGCTCGAACAGCGGATCGGTCAGGATCGCGGTTTCCAGATCGGCGGGCGCAATCTTCTCGCCGGTCGAGGTGACGAGGATGTCCTTGATCCGACCGGTGATGGTGATGCGTCCGCTGTCGATGCGGGCCTGGTCGCCGGTGTGCAGCCAGCCGTCGGCTTCCCTGGTGCGCGCGGTCTCGTCCGGCCGGCGCCAATAGCCGAGCATCACGTTTGGGCCGCGCACCATCAACTCGTCATTGTCGCCGATGCGCACCTCGATGCCCGGCAGGGCGCGGCCGACGGTGCGCGGGTCGTTGTCGTCAGGCGTGTTGACGCTGACGACGGGCGATGTCTCGGTCATGCCGTAGCCCTGCAGCACCTCGAGCCCGAGCGCCAGGAACAGCCGCACCACCGGCTCGGCGATCGGGGCGCCGCCGCTGACGGCGACGTGCAGCCGTCCGCCGAATCGAGCCAGTACCTTGGCGGCGACCAGGCGTTGCAGCAGCGGCCACGCGATACGGTCGAACGCCGAGAGTCTCGTCCCGCGCCCATGCTGCGCATCGAAGCGACGGCCGCCGATCGCGATGGTCAGGTCGAGCAGCACCCGTTCCAGCGGGTTTGCGATCGCGCGGTGATGCATGATGACCGAATAGATGCGCTCATAGATGCGCGGCACGGAGATCAGGATGGTCGGACGGACCTCCACCAGATCTTCGGACAGCTGCTTCACCGAGCGCGCATAGGCGACGCAGGCGCCGATGGCGATCGGGTAGTAGTAGCCCGCGGTGCGCTCGAACGTGTGTGACAGCGGCAGGAACGACAGGAATACGTCGTCGGTATCGGCCGCCAGCCGCTGATGAATGGCCTTGAGGTTGGAAACGACGTTGTCGTGCGACAGCATCACACCCTTGGGCCGGCCCGTCGTGCCCGAGGTGTAGACGATGGCGGCGAGGTCGTGCGGCGCGATGGCGATCCGGGTGCCGGGAGGCGTGGCATCGCCGGGCGCCTTCAACCACGCCTCCAGATCGACGAGGCGCGGATCGCCGGTCGGCGGGGTCGTTTGCCGGTCGGCGCAGACGATCCGTCCCAGGTCGGGCAGGGCCTCGCCGACCGCTGCGATCTCATCCCAGCGTGTGTCCGAATCGACCAGCAGCAGCCGGGCACCGGAATCGGCGAGGATGTAGGCGATGCTGTCGGCATTATCGACGGCATGCATCGGCACCGGCACCAGGCCGAGCGAGAGCGCGGCCTGGTCAATGGCGAGATGCGCGATCCCGTTCGGCATCAGGATGGCGACACGCTCCCCCTGGGCGAAGCCCTCGGCCGCGAGCGCTCGCCGCCATCGCTCGACGACGAGATCGATCTCGCGCCAGCAGAAGCTCGCCCATCGGCCGCTTCCTGCGTCGAAATGTCGGTAGGCCTGCTTGTCCGGGCTCCGTTCGACGCGCCAGCGCCAGAGTTCGGGCAAGGTGGTGATACCGGCCAGCGTGTCGGCCGCCATGGCGTGATCATCGATGGGATTTGAGTGTTGCACGCCCGTCTCCGGCGATCCTGAACTCCGTCGCGAAGCAGAAGCTCTGCAGCGGCGGACCGGGTCCGACGTTGACGTAGCGCAATCACCACGAGACAGATCGTGCGTCTGCGCATGGGAGCCCGGCAATCGCGGCAGGCCGACCCTGCTGTGGGAGGTCGGGCGGATCGGGGCGTCCGTCAGGCGCCCTGCGGGACCTTGTCGAGAAACCCGGTGACGCGCCGGATGCGGCCGTCGGCCAGCTCGACGAAATCCGTGCCCAGGATCGGGGCTTCCGCATTCTCGGGGCCGAGCTCCCAGGAAAAGCGGAGATGATGACCGTGGCCGTCCGCGGAGCCGATCAGGCGAAAGCGGAAGTCGGGAAAGCGCTGCTGCACGCCCGCGACCAGGCCGTCCACGGCATCGCGTCCTTCGCCGCGCATCAGCGGGTCGACATAGACGCATCCGCGGTCCAGTGACGTGCGAGCAATGCGCCGCGCTGCGCGGCATCGCGTTCGTTCCACAGCGCGATGTAGCTCTCGGCGATCTCGGTCGGGTTGGTCATTGGTGCTCTCCATGTTGTGAACGATGAGGAGCCCATCATCGCGCCCGGCGCGCAGCGAATCGATTACGTCGAACGTCATCTCATCCGGAATGACAGAACTGTAAGTTGCCGCCCGTTTGCGCGAGGGCTACGCCACGCGCAGAGGCGGTGCGGGGAATGCGTCTCATGATGTCCGACACTTGGAAGTGGATTGCCGTCGCAATCTGTCTTGTGCTGTTCACGGCGGATACCGTGCTCAAGCCGCAGGACAAGCCCAATCGCATGGTGTTCTTCGAGCTGCATCGCGGCGAGAGCCCGACGATGATCGGCATGATGCGCGACGACCTCGTCAAGCTGCCGGGACGCGGCGCCAGCCGCATCCGCGATGCGCTCGCGCGCGGCGAGACGTTAACGGTCTGGCAATATGAATTAAGAAAGATTGAAGACGGCAGCTATCAGGAGGTGCCGGAGCGGCAGATCCAGCTCGGCGCCGCCGATGCGCCGCTCGTCACCTTTGGTGCACGGATTCGGCTGCCCGATAATTAGTTCGGTCCAGACGGCGAAAGCATCGGGAGGCAGATCGTCTCCCCGGCTGCCAGCGCGATATCGGCCCGACCTCGCTCCATCTCCCGATCCAGACGGCGCGGTGCGAGGAGAGACCCTGCCGCGCCCGCTTGCGGCGCGAGGGCTCGGCCGAACGGTCCAACCTTGTGATTGCATCCGTCGCATCTCCGGATTTCGGCCATGCCGTCGGGGCTGGCGGAAGCCCGCACCCGCGATCGTGATCGCACGAGCACCCCTGGGCCGGCGATGAGCGGGCGAGCGTCCCGCCGTCACTGGGCAGCGGGGCGCGTGTCGCGCGGAAGCTCGGCCCCGGGTTTCTCCGGAGTGTCGTTTGTGCCGCCGTGACGCCGCTGCCGCGCCGATGGGCGAATCATGCCGGGCCTCTGCCTTGCTCGTGGCGCCACCGCCATGTCCGGAACCAGCGTTGGTCCATTTTCGGTGGTAGCGACTCATTGGTGCAGCGGGCTTGCAACACTCGCGGTGAATTTGGCTTTCGCAGCTGCGCTCTCCTGGACAAAAACACGATCTCGAAACACGCTGCATTTGCGATTTGGATTTGGCTTTCGCGTTCCGGTTCTGCGGATGGGGTCGTGATTGCAAGGTCCACCGCAGTCCAAGCATCACAAGAAGCGCATCACACGAAGCGTGCCAAAGTCGGTCAGATCGGTTTTCGCCGGGTTGCACTGGGGCTCGACATGAAATTCTGGACGGGATTGCTTGCGGTCGTTCTGTTGCTGTCGGGGGTCGGCGCCAGCCAGGCCGTGGTCCGGATCGCCGATGACCGCGGTGGCCGGATCGGAACCTATGTCGACAAGTACCAGGGCCTGCGATCCTCCGGTGAGTATGTGATCATCGACGGGCTCTGCGCATCGGCCTGCACCATCGTGCTTGGGGCGATCCCGCACGAGAAGATCTGTGTCACCTCGCATGCCAATCTCGGCTTCCACGCCGCCTGGGATTTCGGCGCCAACGGCCGCGCCGTCACCAATCCCGAGGCGACCCAGATGCTGTACTCGATGTACCCTTCGCCGATCCGCCGCTGGATCACCCAGCGCGGCGGCCTGACGCCCCGGATGATCTTCCTGAAGGGCAGGGAGCTGCAGGCAATGTACAAGCCCTGCTATATGGATGCCCAGGCGTCCTCTCCGGCCTCCTCGCACGTCGTGCCCAATGCACCGACCATCTCGCCGGCTGCCGCCAAGGCCTCTGCCTCCCATTGATCACACTGAGGCACTAGTCGCTTCGGGTGATCGCGGCCCGACTGCGGCGCTTGCCTGGACCGGCTGCGGGGCTTATCTGGAGCGAGAGGGGTGGGCCGCTTGGCCGGCTCCGGCCGATGAGTACGCCATCATGCAGCCTCTTTCAGCGCCCCAAGAGATACCGTCCGCATCGCGAGCCCGGCGTCCGGCCTCTGCTCCGGCCCTCGCGGCGGGGATCGCGGCGATCGGGCTCGTCGTCGGCGCCGTGACGATGTGGGTGCAGTACGGGACCGCGGTGTTCTTCGAGACCATCGCGGCCGGCTGGCAGGCCTGCTTCTGAGAGACAGTGAAGGAGCGCGCAATGCCGTCCAATGTCACCCGTCCGCTGGTGATCGTCGGAGCCTTCGCCGCCAGCCTGGTGGTCGGGTTGTCGCTGATGTTCCTTGTCATGGGCGGCGGCCGCAACATCGCGGCGCCGGCCGCGATCGGCGGCCCGTTTCAGTTGACCGACCAGAGCGGTGCCGTCGTCACCGAGAAGAGCCTGGAAGGGCGGCCGACGCTGATCTTCTTCGGCTTTACCCATTGCCCGGACGTCTGTCCGACCTCGCTGTTCGAGATCTCCGAGGTGTTGCGGGCGATGGGCAAGGATGCCGACAGCGTCAACGCCTATTTCGTCTCGGTCGACCCCGAGCGCGACAATCCGGCCGCGATGAAGGACTACCTCTCCAGCTTCGACCCGCATCTCAAGGGCCTGACCGGCGATCCCGAGGTGCTGGCGAAGGTTCTCACCGAGTACCGGGTCTATGCCAAGAAGGTCCCGCTGAAGGACGGCGATTACACCATGGACCACACCGCTTTGGTGTATCTGATGGACCGCAACGGCCGGTTCGTCGCGCCGTTCAACCTGAAGCGGACGCCCGAGGAAGCGGCGGCGGATCTCAAGAAATACCTCTGAGCGCGTTAACGCTCCAGCCGGGCGGCCGCCTCCGGGCCGAATCCAGCCTCGAATTTGCGCATGGATGGTCTATAAGGCGCTGACCATCGGGACCGCTGATGCCGACCGTCTTGTCAAAGCCCGTGAAATCCGCGCCTGCGGCCCGCGCCGCCATTGCCGGCGCGCTGCTGTGCTTCGGCCTCGCGGCAGCCGGCTCGGAGGCGCGCGCCCAGGCGCCGGTGAGGCCCGCCGTCGAGGCGGCGCCGCAGGCCGTCCCTGGGTTCTGGGACCCGCGACGCCGGCCGGAGCGGCCCGATCTGTCGCGCCTCACGGTGATTCGGTTCCTGACCGAGACCGACTATCCTCCGTTCAACTTCACCGGTCCGGACGGCAATCCGGCCGGCTTCAACGTCGATCTTGCCAGGGCGATCTGCGACGAGATCAAGGTGACCTGCACCGTCCAGATGCGCCGGTTCGAAACCCTGCTCGACGCGCTGTCCTCCAACCGCGGCGATGCGATCATCGCCTCGATCGCGGTGACGCCGCAGATGCGGGCGCGGGCCGATTTCTCCGATCCGTATTACCGGGCGCCCGCGCGTTTCGTGTCCCGCCGCGACGCCGTCATGACCGAGATCCGCCCCGAATTTCTCGAGGGCAAGAAGATCGGCGCCGTCGCCGGCACCGCGCACGAGGCTTACCTCAAGGCGATGTTTACCGACGCCGAGATCAAGAGCTATCCGAACGACGAGGCGCTGCGGCAGGCGCTGCGCCGGGCCGAGGTCGACCTGATCTTCGGCGACGGCATTTCGCTGGCGTTCTGGGTCAATGGCACCGATTCCGGCGATTGCTGCGCCTTTTCCGGTGGACCTTTCGTCGAAAGCCGCTATTTCGGCGAGGGCGTCGGCATCGCCGTGCGCAAGGGCAACGACCTCTTGCGCCAGGCGCTGAACTGGGCGCTGTTCCGGGTCTGGGAAAAAGGCCGCTACACCGACCTGTGGCTGCGCTACTTCTCGATCAGCCCGTTCTAGCGCTTGCCGTCGTTCCGGGGCGCGTCGAAGACGCGAACCCGGAACCTCGAGATTCCGGGTTCGATGCTTCGCATCGCCCCGGAATGACAGGTATCATGACCGCTGTTTTGCACTGACGTCTTCGGAGAAGTCTTTTTCACGATGTCCACGATCGATCTCGTCCCAACCAGCCCGAGCGACCTGCGCGCGCTCGCCGAAAACTCCAACGCCTGGCCGTTCGAGCAGGCGAAGGCGATCGTCAACCGGCTGAAGAAGAATCCGAAGGATGAGGTGCTGTTCGAGACCGGCTACGGTCCGTCCGGCCTGCCGCATATCGGCACCTTCGGCGAGGTCGCGCGCACCACCATGGTGCGCCACGCCTTCCGCGTGCTGACCGAGGACAAGATCAAGACCCGCCTGATCGCCTTCTCCGACGACATGGACGGCCTGCGCAAGGTGCCGGACAATGTGCCGAACAAGGAGATGCTGGCCACCCACCTCGGCAAGCCGCTGTCGCGAATCCCCGACCCGTTCTCCAACGAATATCCCTCGTTCGCCGCGCACAACAATGCGCGGCTGCGCGCCTTCCTCGACAGGTTCGGCTTCGACTACGAGTTTGCCTCGTCGACCGAGTACTACACCTCCGGCAAGTTCGACGCGGCGCTGCTGCGGATGCTGGAGCGGCTCGAGAAGGTGATGGCGATCATGCTGCCGTCCTTGCGCGAGGAGCGCGCGGCGAGCTACTCGCCGTTCCTGCCGATCTGCCCGCGCACCGGCCTCGTGCTGTACGTGCCGATCGTCGAGCACGACGCCAAGGCCGGCACCATCTCCTATGACGATCCCGAAACCAGGGAGCGCATGACCGTTCCGGTCACCGGCGGCCATTGCAAGCTGCAATGGAAGCCGGACTGGGCGATGCGCTGGCATGCGCTGGGCGTCGACTATGAAATGGCCGGCAAGGACCTGATCGACTCGGTGAAGCTGTCGGGCAAGATCTGCGCGGCGCTCGGTGGCACGCCGCCGGAGGGCTTCAACTACGAGCTGTTCCTGGACGAGAAGGGCCAGAAGATATCGAAGTCGAAGGGCAACGGCCTGACCATCGACGAATGGCTGCGCTACGCTTCGCCGGAATCGCTGTCGCTGTTCATGTATCGCGAGCCCAAGGCGGCGAAGCGGCTGTATTTCGACGTCATCCCCCGCAACGTCGACGATTACCAGCAGTTCTTGGAAGGCTTTCCGAAGCAGGACGCCAAGCAGCAGCTCGGCAACCCGGTCTGGCACATCCATTCCGGCAAGCCGCCGAAGGCCGACATGCCCGTCACCTTCCAGCTGCTGCTGACCCTGGTGTCGTCGTCGAACGCGGAGAATGCCGAGACGCTGTGGGGGTTCATCGGCCGCTACCGGCCGGGCGTGACGCCGCAGACCCATCCCAAGCTCGACGCGATGGTCGGCTACGCCATCAACTACTATCGCGACTTCGTGGCGCCGACCAAGACCTTCCGCGAGCCGACCGAGGGTGAGCGCGTGGCGCTGCAGGACCTGCGCGATGCGCTGTCGAACCTGCCGGCTGACGCGACGGCCGAGGACATTCAGAACGTGGTCTACGAGATCGGCCGCCGCGAGCCGTTCCTCGACCACGCCAAGAAGGGCAAGGACGGCCGCCCCGGTGTCTCGCTCGACTGGTTCAACATGCTCTACCAGGTGCTGCTCGGCCAGGAGAAGGGCCCGCGCTTTGGGTCCTTCGTCGCGGTCTACGGCGTCAACAATGCGGCGGCGATGATCGACGGGGCATTGGCACGCAGCGCGTGATTGCCAAGCTCATCGCGCCACCAAAGGTGTCGTCCCGGCCTTGCGCCGGGACCCATAGCCACCGGACACAATTTGGCGGAGGGTCTCCGCCACCTTCCAAAACAATCCAGCTTCCGCGGTATGGGTCCCCGCCTTCGCGGGGACGACAGCGGAGTTTGTGGCGGCCGCTTCAGCTCGAAGCCGCCGGAGCCGAATGAACTACACCCCCTGCAGCACGAAGCGGCGGTCGAGCTTCTGCACCGGGCGGGCGTTCATCGGATACAGCTTGGCGAATTTCGCCACGTCCGCTTCCGCGACCGAGACCGGCTCGCTCAACAGCAGCCATTCGACCACCTCTGAGCAGGGCGGCGTCGTCAGCGAGCCGGCATAGCGATAATAGGAGCGGCGTGCCGGCAGCATCATGTTGGGGTTGATGCGCGGATCGGCCTTGACCGCGGGACCCTCCTTGTCCGGCATCGTCGCGACGATCTGCGCGAAGGCGGGGTTGGGACGCCCGGTGGTCATGAGCACACCGACGACGGCGAGGCCGCCGGAGGCGGCGCGGTGCACGAAATGCGCCTCCATCGGATAGTTCTTGCCGCCGATCTGGTGCTCGCTCGGACGATGGAAATGCACCTGCAGCAGCTTGTAGGTGGTGCCCTCGAGCTTCATGGTGCTGCTGCCATCGGCGAAGTTGAGCTGGATGGTGTGGCCGTTGTTGACGATGGTGTCGGCGGTCCTGGCCCAGTTCAGCCTGAAGTCGGGCAGCTGGGCCCGGGTCGAGTGCTCGATGTCGATGGGCGATTGCTGGGTGCCGACGCCGCAGACCTTGTTGGCCGCGTCGAGATCGCCCCATTTGGCCGGCCCGGTCGCGCCCTCATAGCTCCAATGCGGGGCGCCTTCGGCGGCAAAGCCCGGGGTAGCGCAGACGGGGCAGAGAGCGAGCCCCGCAAGGGCCTTCAAGACGTGGCGGCGGTCCATGACAATCTCCAAAGGTTCAAGCGTGGGCATGATCGGTTGCGAATCGCGCGCAACAGGAAAGCCGAATCAGGTTAACTCTTGCTGAGGAACCGGTTGCATCCCCGCGACCTCGCATCACTCGGATACAACCTGAGCGGGTCGGCCGCCGGACTGTCCTGGGCAAACGATGCTTGAGTTCGCTGCCCCCTGCCGATACGGTCGGCCGCTCCCGAAAACATCAGCAAACTCAAGCTCAAGCCAGGACCGCGCAAAGGTGCCCAAAATCTACAAAATCTGCTCAGCTTCGGCCTGGCGCGAGGCGGAGCGGCTGGGCGTCTACCGTGGCAGCGCGGACGATCTGCGCGACGGGTTCATCCATTTTTCGACCGCCTCCCAGGTGCCGGAGACGGCGCGGAAGCACTTTTCGGGACAGAGCGCGCTGTTCCTGGTCGAGGTCGAGGCGGACGCGCTCGGCCATGCGCTGCGTTGGGAGCGTTCGCGCAATGACGAGCTGTTCCCGCATCTGTATGGCGAGCTCGATCTCGGCGCCGTGACCGGCGTTCACCAGATGCACAGCCGTGCCGATGGCGGCCACGACATTCCGGACCTCAAGCCGTGATTCGCGCCTTCGACCAGCTTTCGCTGCCGCTGCTCCGCTGGCTCGACGCCGAGGATGCGCACCGGCTTGCCATCCAGGGCCTGAAGCTGCTGCCGGCGATCAAGCCGCGACCGGATGATGCCAAGCTCGCGGTGCGCGCCTTCGGCCTGAACTTCCCGAATCCGGTCGGCATGGCCGCCGGCTTCGACAAGAACGCCGAGGTGCCGGACGCGCTGCTGCGGCTCGGCTTTGGCTTCGTCGAGATCGGTTCGGTGACCCCGCGGCCGCAGAGCGGCAATCCGCGCCCGCGGCTGTTCCGGCTGGAGCGCGACGAGGCGGTCATCAACCGCATGGGTTTCAACAATGACGGCGCCGAGATCGTGCTGCGGCGCCTGGCCGGGCGCGCCCACCAGGGCGGCATCGTCGGCGTCAATGTCGGGGCCAACAAGGATTCGGTCGACCGTGTCGCCGACTACGTCCGGCTGATCGAGACCTTCGCGCCGGTGGCGAGCTATTTCACCGTCAACATCTCCTCGCCCAACACGCCGGGCCTGCGCAACCTGCAGCAGGCGTCTCAGCTCGACGAGCTGCTGTCCAAGGTGCTCGAGGCGCGCGACCGCGTGCGGCGGAAAGCCGGCGATACGCCGGTCCTACTCAAGATCGCACCCGATCTCAGCCTCGCCGAGCTCGACGACGTCGTCCATGTCGCCCGCTCGCGCGGAGTCGACGGCATGATCGTGTCGAACACGACACTCGCCCGGCCCAGCTCGCTGCGCGAGCAGTTGCGCGCCAAGGAGCAGGGCGGCCTGTCCGGGCGGCCGCTGTTCCGGCTATCGACCCGCATGGTGGCCGAGACCTTCGTGCGCGTCGAAGGTGCGTTCCCGCTGATCGGCGTCGGCGGCATCGACACCGGCGGCGCCGCGCTCACCAAGATCCGCGCCGGCGCCAGCCTGATCCAGCTGTATTCCTCGCTGGTCTACAAGGGCCTCGGCCTGGTCGAGAGCATCAAGGCCGACCTGACCTCGACCCTGCTGCGCACGGGACGCGATTCGCTGTCGGAGATCGTTGGTGCGGACGCCGCGACGATCACCGCCGAGGACTGGCCGGTTTAGATGCGCTTGATCTTCGGCGAAGAGTGTAGGGCGAGCGGGGTCGCAAAGCGCGCTGCGCGATACAGCGCCCCCTACAAACTCTCTTTGTTGCCGAACGACGCCCGCAGCAGCGCCGGATAGCGTGCGGCCTGGAAGCCGCCGCGCGCCGCGTAGAAGCTGAGCATCGCGATCCACAGGCCCGTATTGCCGAAGCCGCGCAGCGCCAGCCAGGTGCCGAGGAAGACGACCAGCGCCGCCACCATGAGGTTGCGCATGTCGCGCGCCCAGGTGGCGCCGATATAGACGCCGTCGAATGCGAAGGCGAATACCGACAGCAGCGGCGACGCCACCACGAACGGCAGATAGTCGCGCGCCGCGCGGCGCACCGCATCGCTTGCCGTCATCACGTCGATCAGCACCGGCCCGAACAGCGCGAAGATCGCGGCCACCGCGAGCGCGAAGCCGAAGCCCCAGGCAAGCACCAGCCTTGTGGCGCCGGAAAAGGCGCCGCGGTTGCGCGCGCCGAACGCATAGCCGCAGAGCTGCTCGGCGGCGTTGGCGAGGCCGTCGAGGAAGAACGCGGCCACCAGCAGGAAATTGTTCAGCACCGCGTTGGCGGCCAGCGTCGTGTCGCCGGCGCGCGCGCCCTGTGAGGTGAAGAACAGGAAGGCGACGATCATCGCCGCAGTGCGGATCATGATGTCGCGGTTGACGGCCATCATGTGCATTAGCTTGGCGCGGTCGAGCAGCGCCGCGCGCGACATCCGGGCGTCGGCCTTGACCAATCGGCGCGCCAGCACGAGGCCGATCGCGACACCGACCGTCTCCGCGATGACGGCGGCAATCGCCGCGCCGGCGATGCCGGCCTGCAGCACCTGGACGAACAGGATGGTCGCGGCCATGTTGATCAGGTTGATCGCGACCTGAATGGCCAGCGCCAGCCGTGCGCGCGCCAATCCGACGAGCCAGCCGAGCAGCACGTAGTTGGCGAGCGCCAGCGGCGCCGACCAGATCCGGACCATGAAGTAGGTGCGGGCCGCGCCGAGCACGGCGTCGCTGCCGCCCATGAGGTCGAAGATGATTGCCCCCAGCGGCAGTTGCAGCGCGATCAGGCTGACGCCGATCAGCGCGGCCAGCGCCAGGCCGCGGATCAGGACCATCAGGATCTCGTCGGTCTCGCCGGCGCCGAGCGATTGCGCGGTGAAGGCGAGCGTGCTGGCGCGCAGGAATGCGAACAGCCAGAACAGGCAGTCGAAGATCACCGAGGCCATGGCGACGCCGCCGAGCATGGCCGCTTCGCCGAGCCGGCCGATCGCCGTGGTCGAGACGATGCCGATCAGCGGCGTCGTCAGGTTGGCGATCATCGCGGGACCCGCGATGTCGAACACCTGCGCGGTCGTGACTTTGGCTGAAGCGGTCAAGAATGGCCCGTTGATTGGCGGAGCGCGCGGCACGCGCGTTCCTGCCGTTCTTAGCGGCCTTTCGCGCCTCCCGGCTAGAGGTCGATGCTCATGCCGTCATGCGCGGCCACATGGCCGATGCGGTCCAGCCGGCCCAGCATGTCGTCGCTCATATGGGTGAGCACCAGCCGCTTCGGCCGGATAGCATCGAGATGCGCCTCCAGCACCGCGAGGCTGAGGTGGTTCTTCACCGCCTTGTCGTAGGTGTAGGCCTCGGCGATCAACAGGTCGGCGTTGCGGCCGAGCGGGATCAGGCTCTCCGTCCATTCGGTGTCCGCGGTGTAGGCGACGACCTTGCCCTCCGCCTCGATCCGGTAGCCGAGAAACGGCCCGCCCGAACTGCCGTGGACGACTGGAAACGGCGTCACGCAGACCTCGCCGAAGCGCGTCGTCTGCTCCGGTTCAAGCTCGATCACGGACAGCTCGAATTTCCGCGGCGTGCGCGACGAATGCTCGAACAGCGCTTCCATCACCTGCGTCAGCCGCGCCGTGATGCCGGCGGGGCCGGCGATCACCAGCGGCAGCGTCCGCTTCGAAAACTGCGCGTCGAGCAGCAGGAAGGGAAGCCCGGCGAAATGATCGCCATGGAAATGCGTGATCAGGATCAGTTCGATGGCGTTGCTGGCGATGCCGAGCCGCTTCAGCGCCGGCAGCGACGAGGCGCCGCAGTCGATCAGAAGGTTCGTCTGCGCGCCGGTCAGATGGAAGCAGGTGTTGGAGTTGCCGCCCGAGCCGAACGCGTCACCGCAGCCGACGAAGCGGAGCTGCATCGGCTGTGGCTCTCTATCGGCCGCGCGGGGCGAACAGCCGCGACAGGAGCCAGACCGGGATCACGATCACCGCGCCGAGCAGGAAGTAGCGCCACAGCCAGTTGAAGGCGTCGAAGCCGAGCTCGTAGAGCCGGATGAACAGCAGCCGGATGCTGTGCAGGATGTTCAGCGGATCGAAGCCGATCGCCGACAGCACGACGCCGACCAGGATCGACAGCAGTACCAGCCGGAACGCCACCGACAGCGGCGAGCCGCCGAGAAAACGGTACAGGCCATCCGAGCTGCGGGCGCGGGCCGGATAGTCCCTGACGTCGTTCGACATGGCATCGTCTCCAGGCGGGTTCGTCGGATTCGCGATCCCGATTATAAGGCACGGCAGGGCAGGTGGGGAACCCGGCTCAGCGCCGCAAGCCTGTTACCGGCAATTAATGTTCCCGGCGCTGTCACGCCGGCGCCTCGCTCTTCAACATCCGCTCCAGGGTCTCCAGCCGGTCGGCCTCGCGCGGCGGCTTGTCCCAGCGCAGCCGGCTGATGCGCGGAAAGCGCATCGCGATGCCGGATTTGTGCCGCGGCGAGCGCTGCAGGCCCTCGAACGCCACTTCGAGCACGAGCCCCTGCTCGGGCTCGTGCACGACATGCCGAACGGGACCGAACTTCTCGGTGGTGTTGCGGCGGACGAAGCGGTCGATCTGCAAGAGCTCCTCGTCGGTGAAGCCGAAATAGGCTTTGCCGACCGGCACGAGCTGATCTCCGCCGTCTCCCGCCGTCCAGACACCGAACGTGTAGTCGGAGTAATAGGAGGAACGCTTGCCGTGGCCGCGCTGAGCATACATCAGCACGGCATCGATGATGTGCGGATCGTGCTTCCACTTCCACCATTGTCCCTTGGGCCGGCCGGGCAGATACAGCGCGTCGCGCCGCTTCAGCATCACGCCTTCCACCGCGTCGGCATCGTCTCCTGCGCCGGCAGATGCGGGATTGGCGCGCGCGGCCTTCAGCTCGTCCCAGGTGGAAAACGCGATGGTCGGCGACAAGTCGACACGCGGTTCGTCGAGTCGCTTGATGAAAGCCTCGAGCCGTTCACGCCGCTCGGCGAACGGCAGCTCACGCAGATCGTTCTCCTCGTCGCCGAGCAGGTCGTAGGCGCGCAGGTGGATCGGGTACTCCTTCATCAGCTTCGGTGACACCGTCTTGCGGTTCAGCCGCTGCTGCAGCACGTTGAAGCTCTGCACGCGGTGATCGCGCACCACCAGCAGCTCGCCGTCGAGCGCGCCGGGCAGGTGCAGCGACGGCAAAAGGTCGGGAAAACCAGCGGTGATGTCCTCGCCGCTGCGCGAATACAGCCGCGTGACGATGCGGCCATCGGTCTCGCGGCCGCTCACCGCCTGCACGCGGATGCCGTCCCACTTCCATTCCGCGATGTAGTCGGCCGCGTTCATGCCGGCGAAGTCGTCGTCCTCGACGGCATGCGCCAGCATCACCGGCCGGAACGGCGCGGGATCGCGATTGACCGGCTTGTCGCCGCGGCCTTCCAGCCAGGCGAACAGGTCGAGATAGGGCGGCGACAGCCCCGGCCATATCAGCTCGACCTCGTGCGGGTCCTTGTCGCCGAGCGCGGCCGCTGCGGTCTTGGCCAGGCGCGCGGAGATGCCGATGCGCAAAGCGCCGGTGACCAGCTTCAGCAGTGCCCAGCGCCCGGTCTCGTCGAGCTCATCCAGCCATTGCGCGAGTTGCCGCGGCATCTCGGTCTTGCCGAGGGTGCGCAAGGTGGTGACAACCTCGGTCAGCGTCGGCGGTGGCGGGTCGTTGTGGCCGGGTGTGGGGTCCCTCGTGAGACCGCCCGTGGGGTGCCCCCCTCCCTGCCCCTCCCCCACAAGGGGGGAGGGAACGGAGAGAGCGGCTGTGGGGGACGAGAGACGTGAAGGGGGAGCGATGCTCGATGCAGACCGAGACAGCAACTCCGAACGCGTCAGCGCTCCCTCCCCCCTTGTGGGGGAGGGGTGGGGAGGGGGGTACCCAGGAACGAGCTGCTGATGATGCGCCCTGTCCTTCGGCCACATCAGCGCGACGGTCTCCGAGAGATCCCCCACATAATCATACGACAGCGCGAACAGCACCGGATCGGTGCGCGCGGCGATCAGGTCGCGGATCAGCGCCGGCTTGGCGTGCTTGAACGACAGCGCGCCGGTGAGCGCACCAAGCGCGTAGCCGCGATCGGGATCCTCGACCTCGCGGAAGTACGACGTCAGCAGCCGCAGCTTGTTGTTGCGGCCGGGCTCATAGGCGAGGCGGTCGAGCAACTCGGCGAAGCGGTTCATGCCTCGGCGTCCTCCGTGGCCACCACCTCGCTTTCCTCCTCGTCGCCGTAGCCGACCAGATCGAGCGGCCGGGCCGCGGGTCCCTTGGCTTGGCACCAATGCACCAGCGCGTCCTCCTGCCCATGGGTGACCCACACCTCGCCTGCGCCGGTCGCGGCGATGGTGGTGGTGAGCCCGTCCCAGTCGGCATGATCCGAGATCACCAGCGGCAGCTCGATGCCGCGCTGCCGGGCCCGGGCGCGCACCCGCATCCAGCCCGAGGCGAAGGCGGTGACGGGATCGGGAAAGCGGCGGGTCCACAGATCGGAGGTCGCACTCGGCGGCGCCAGGGTGATGGTGCCGGCAAGCTCGGCCTTCTTGACGCCCTTCACGGGCCGGAGCTCGCCGAGCGCGATTCCCTTGTCTTGATAGTAGCGCGTGATCTTGTCCATCGCGCCGTGCAGGTAGATCGGCCGATCATAGCCGGCCTCGCGGATCAGCGCGATGACACGCTGCGCCTTGCCGAGCGAGTACGCGCCGACCAGGTGCGCGCGCTCGGGAAACAGCACCACCGAGGCCAGCAGCTTGTTCACCTCCAGCGCCGCGTCGCCGTGACGGAACACGGGCAGGCCGAACGTTGCCTCGGTGATGAAGACGTCGCATTGCACCAGCTCGAACGGTGCGCAGGTCGGATCGCGCGCATCCTTGTAGTCGCCGGAGGCGACGATGCAGGTGCCGCCGCAGGACACCTTGATCTGCGCCGAGCCCAGCACATGGCCCGCAGGGTGGAAACTGACGGTGACGTCACCCAGCCTGATCCGTTCGCCATAGCCGATCGCCTGCGTGGAGCCTGCAAAGTTGTCGCCATAGCGCAGCCGCATGATGTCGAGCGTTTCCTGGGTCGCCAGCACCGCGCCGTGGCCAGCGCGGGCGTGGTCGGAATGGCCATGGGTGATCAGCGCCCGCTCGACCGGGCGCACGGGATCGATGTGAAAGCCGCCGGCCTTGCAGCAGAGGCCGGACGGAACGGGCAGCAGAATGTCTTGCGGACGCATGTGGGTCATATAGGTCATGCAAGACGCGTTTTCAGGCCGTGCCCGTTTCCATGTCGTCATGCGCGGGCTTGACCCGCGCATCCATCTCCTCGATGAGAAGTTCGCATTGACGACGATGGTTCCCATGCCCCACCGCCTGTTCCTGTCCTCCGGCGATCTGATCGCCGACCGCCGCTACGAGTTCGCCCGCGACCTGCAATTGAAGGGCGACCTGGTCGCGGCCGCCGAGGTGATGGAGCAGGCCATCGAGGTCGCCCCCAACTTCGCCTCGGCCTGGTTCGAGCTCGGCAAGATCCGTCTCGGTCTGGGCGAAACCGACAAGGCGATCTCGGCCTTCCAGAACGCCTGTGCCGCCGATCCGGATGATCGTCACGGCGCCGCCGTGCATCTGATGCAGCTCGGCGCCGCGCCGCTGTCGGACATGCCCAAGGCCTATGTGCAGTCGCTGTTCGATCAGTATGCGCCGCGCTTCGAGGCCGAGCTGACCGAGCGGCTCAACTACCGCGCGCCGGCGATCCTGTTCAAGGCGGTGCTCGCGGTGCGCGCGGCCGAGCGCAAGCCGGCCTACTTCAAGCGCGCGATCGATCTCGGCTGCGGCACCGGGCTGGGCGCGGCGGCGTTCGCCAAGAACGTCGACAGCATCATCGGCATCGACCTGTCGGCCGGCATGATCGCGGAAGCGCGCGCCACCGGGCTCTATGCCGGGCTCGAGGTCGACGACATGACCGCAGGGCTGCAGCGCCAGGACGATGCGTCTGCGGATCTCATTCTTGCTGCCGATGCGATGGTCTATGTCGGCGACCTTGGCCCGGTGTTGCGCGAGGCGCAACGTGTGCTCAGTCCGGGCGGACTGCTGGCCTTGACCGTCGAGACCCATGACGGCGACGGTGTCATCATGGGCAAGGGGCTGCGCTATGCCCATGGCGCGGAATATGTCCGTGGCGTGATCGCAGCCGCGGGATTGAAGCTGGCCCATCTCGCGCCGGCGTCGCCGCGGACCGAGGAGCAGTTGCCGGTGCGCGGGCTGGCCGTGGTCGCGGCCAGGACTTGAGTCTAGACGCTATTGAATGCGCTGCACGCGGCGTCCAATGCGGCAACTTCGCTCTTGCCGCAGCTCTCCCGATGCCAAAAAATGTCGGCAGTCTAGGGAGAGACAAAAGTGAAAAAACATCTGACCCGGCGCGATTTCTGCGCCACCGCGCTTGCGACCATCGGCGCCTCGACGATCGCTTCGCCCCATGTCTGGGCCGCCGAGAAGAAATATGATGCCGGCGCCAGCGATACCGAGATCAAGATCGGCCAGACCATTCCGCATTCCGGCCCCGGTTCGCTGTATGGCGTGCTCGGCCGTGTCGGCGAGGCCTATTTCCAGATGCTCAACGAGCAGGGCGGCATCAACGGGCGCAAGGTCAAGTTCCTGACGATGGACGATGCCTATAGCGCGCCGAAATGCGTCGAGGCGACGCGGCGGCTGGTCGAGCAGGACGAGGTGCTGGCGCTGTACGGCTCGCTCGGCACCGCGCCACAGACCGCCGTGCACAAATACCTCAACTCCAAGGGCGTGCCGCAGCTCCTGCTCAACACCGGCGCCTCGAAGTGGAACGACCCCAAGAACTACAAATGGACCATGGCCGGCCTGCCGCTGTATCCGACGGAGGCGCGCATTCTCGCCAAGCATGTGCTGAGCGTGAAGCCGGAAGCCAAGATCGGCATCCTCTATCAGAACGACGATTTCGGCCGTGACTTCCTGGGGCCGTTCAAGAAGGTGCTGGCCGACGCCGGCGGCAAGGCGCAGGTGATCATGGAGCAGACCTACGATCTCACCGAGCCGACGGTGGACTCGCAGCTGATCAACCTGTCGAAGTCGGGCGCCGACGTGTTCTACAACATCAGCACGGGCAAGGCCTCGTCGCAGTCGATCCGCAAGGTGGCCGAGCTCGGCTGGAAGCCGCTGCAGCTGCTGTCGGCGGGCTCGACCGGCCGTTCGATCCTGTCTGCCGCCGGCCTCGAGAATGCCAAGGACATCGTCGCGATCCGCTATTCCAAGGACGCCGGCGTGCCGCAATGGAAGGACGATCCCGACGTCAAGGGCTTCGAGGCGCTGCGCGCCAAGTACCTGCCCAACATCGATCCCGACAACACCATCGCCTATGCCGGCTACGGCCAGGCGGTGTCGATGGGTGAGATCCTGCGCCGCTGCGGCGACACGCTGACCCGCGAGAACGTGCTCAAGCACGCCACGACACTCGCCGGCTTCCACTCGCCCTTCTTCCTCGATGGCGTCAATTACGCCTACACGCCGGACGACTATACGCCGATGAAGACGCTCTACATCTCGATCTTCGACGGCAAGGACTGGAGCATCTCCGAGAAGCCGATGACGGAGTAGGGATTTTCCCTCCATCGGATGATGACACCGGAGCTGTGGCCGCACTCTCCGGTGTCGTCCCTGCGAACGCAGGGAACCATACCGCGGAATCTATCGGTGAGGCGTCACTGCAAGTCATCGTCCCACAAAAGCCGGTGGCTATGGGTCCCTGCGTTCGCAGGGACGACAACGGAGTTTGCTGAGGCGCCGGTGCGCTCCAACATGGGCTGGGCCGACGGCGGAGGTGGTCGAGGCAGTCGAGTGTTATCGCCCGACCCTCGACGAACCGCGCGTGACTGCCTACCTTCCCCCGGTGCCGCCCCGCGTCTCACCAGTCCCACCCGACGACAGCGCCGCGCTGCCCGACCATTTCACCGAATGGTTCGCGGCGCGCGGCTGGGCGCCGCGCGCGCATCAGCTGGCACTGCTGGAGAAGGCTCGCGCGCAACGCTCGGCGCTGCTGATCGCCCCGACCGGCGCCGGCAAGACGCTCGCCGGGTTCCTGCCGACCCTGGTGGAGCTCGGCTCCGCCGTCGCGCCGAAGCATCGTTCTGTTCTTGCCAAGACATCCGCTCTCTCCACTCCCTTCCCCCTTGTGGGGGAGCGGCGGGGAGGGGGGCCTCCGGCGGCGGTGTCGATGGTGGCACCCGGCACTAAGCCGAATGCACTGGCCGAGCTCGCGAACACGGAAAAGAGCAAGCAGACGGCGAACCGCATCCCGCGACCCGCCGGCCTGCACACGCTCTACATCTCCCCGCTCAAGGCGCTCGCGGTCGACATCGCGCGCAATCTCGAGGCGCCGATCTCCGAGATGGGCCTGCCGATTAAGGTCGAGACTCGCACCGGCGATACGCCGGTGTCGCGGCGGCAGCGGCAGCGCCGCTATCCGCCGGACATTTTGCTGACCACGCCCGAGCAGATGGCGCTGTTGCTGTCGTCCGACGATGCGCCGTTCCTGTTTTCCTCGCTGAAGCGCGTCGTGCTCGACGAGCTGCATGCGCTGGTCACCTCCAAGCGCGGCGATCTCTTGTCGCTCGCGCTGGCGCGGCTGTGGCGGCTTGCGCCGGACATGCGCATGATCGGCCTGTCGGCGACCGTCGCCGAGCCGGAGCAGCTCGCGCGCTTCCTGGTGCCGCAGCCGTGCGGCGGCATATCCGCGGCCGACGTCGTGGTCGCCGGCGGCGCCGCGCCGCCGGTGGTCGAGATGCTCGATACGCAGGAGCGGCTGCCGTGGGCCGGCCACAGCGCGCGCCATGCGCTGGCCGAGATGTACGAGCTGATCAAGCGAAACAAGACCACGCTCGTGTTCGTCAACACCCGCAGCCAGGCCGAGATGCTGTTCCAGGAGTTCTGGCGCATCAACGACGACAATCTCGCCATCGCCCTGCATCACGGCTCGCTCGACGTCGCGCAGCGCCGCAAGGTCGAGGATGCGATGTCGGCCGGCAGGCTGCGCGGCGTCGTCTGCACCTCCTCGCTCGATCTCGGCGTCGATTGGGGCGACGTCGATCTCGTGATCAATGTCGGCGCGCCCAAGGGCTGCTCGCGGCTGATGCAGCGCATCGGCCGTGCCAATCACCGGCTCGACGAGGCTTCGCGGGCGGTGCTGGTGCCGGCCAACCGCTTCGAGGTGCTGGAATGCTCGGTCGCGATCGATGCCATCGCCGACAATGCGCAGGACACGCCGCCTTTGCGTACCGGCGCGCTCGACGTGCTGGCGCAGCACGTGCTCGGCTGCGCCTGCGCCGAGCCGTTTCTCAGCGACGAGCTCTATGTGGAGGTCATCACGGCGGCCCCCTATGCGTCGCTGTCGCGCGCTGATTTCGACGATGTCGTCGACTTCGTCGCCACCGGCGGCTATGCGCTGAAGACCTATGAGCGGTTCGCCCGCATCAAGCAGGGTGCGAGGGGACGCTGGCGCGTCGCCAATCCCAAGGTGCGGCAGAGCTATCGCCTGAACGTCGGCACCATTGTCGAGGAGGCGATGCTGAAGGTGCGGCTGGTGCGCTCGCGCGGCGGGGCCAAGGGCACGACCGGCGCGATCGCGCGCGGCGGACGGCTGCTCGGCGAGATCGAGGAGGCGTTCATCGAAGGCCTCACCCTCGGCGATACGTTCGTGTTCAGCGGCGAGATCGTGCGCTACGAGGCGCTGGCCGAGGACCAGGTCTATGTGTCGCGCGCCAATGATTCCGATCCGAAGGTGCCGTCCTACATGGGCGGCAAGTTTCCGCTCTCGACCTATCTCGCCGAGCGCGTGCGCGGCCTGCTCGACGACCGCACCGCCTGGAGCGCGTTGCCGGAGCAGGTGCGCGACTGGCTGTCCTTGCAGAAGGACGTGTCGCGCATCCCGGCCCGGCGCGAGCTTTTGGTCGAGACCTTCCCGCGCTCCAACAAGCACTACATCGTCTGCTATCCGTTCGAGGGCCGGCTCGCGCATCAGACGCTCGGCATGCTGCTGACGCGCCGGCTCGAGCGGGCGCGCGCCCGGCCGCTCGGCTTCGTCGCCAACGAATATGCGCTTGCGGTGTGGGGGCTCGGCGACATGTCGCTGATGGTCAAACAGGGGCGGCTCGATCTCGCCGCGTTGTTCGACCCGGATATGCTTGGCGACGATCTCGAGGCGTGGCTCGCCGAATCCGCGCTGATGAAGCGCACGTTCCGCTCGTGCGCCATCATCTCCGGCCTGATCGCGCGGCGGTCGACGACCGAGGAGAAGACGCGCCGCCAGGTGCTGTTCTCGACCGATCTGGTCTATGACGTCCTGCGCCGGCATCAGCCCGATCACATGCTGTTGCGCGCGGCGCGCGCCGATGCCGCCACCGGCCTGCTCGATCTGAAGCGGCTCGGTGATATGCTCCAGCGCATCGAGGGGCGAATCACCCATCGGGAACTCGATCGCGTCTCGCCGCTGGCGGTGCCGGTGATGCTGGAAATCGGCCGCGAATCCGTCTATGGCGAGGCCGCCGACGAGCTCCTGGCCGAGGCTGCCGAGGAACTCGTGAAGGAAGCGATGGGGTAGATCGAGAAGCGAGGCGGACTTGCGGGGGACTTTCTGCGCATCGGGCATGATGGACGTCGCCGGCACCGCGCTGCGCGTCGATCTCTCCGGCGCGCTGGTGTGGGACGAGCTGCGCCTGCTCGTCGTCTCCGATCTGCATCTGGAAAAGGGCTCGAGCTACGCGTCGCGCGGCACCCTGCTGCCGCCGTTCGATACCGTGGCGACTCTCAATCGCCTCACAGCCGTGATCGCCCACTACAATCCGCGCATCGTGATCGCGCTTGGCGACAGCTTTCACGATCGCGATGCGCATACGCGTCTCACCGGCGACGACCGCGCCCGCATCGCCAACCTGCAGGTCGGCCGCGACTGGGTCTGGATCACGGGCAACCACGATCCGGCCCCGCGCGGCATCGGCGGCGAACTGGCCGACGCGGTCACGCTCGGCGCGGTGACGTTCCGTCACGAGCCCTCCGGCGCGCGCGGCGAGATCGCCGGCCATCTGCATCCGAAGGCGCGCGTCGCGACACGAGCGCGCACGCTGGAGCGGCGCTGCTTCGTTTGCGATGGCGAGCGCGCCGTGATGCCGGCGTTCGGCGCCTATGCCGGGGGCCTGAGCGTGCGCGACGCGGCCTTCGCCAAGCTGTTTCCGAAGCGCGCCTTCATCGCGCATGTGCTGGGAGATAGGCGCCTGCACAGCATCGCCGCGGCGCGGTGCTATTAGTTGGATGATGGAAATTCATTAGTTGGATGAGTGATCAGAGGTCGAACGGATCATTCGAAGTTGGACTGATCATGCCCGCCGCGCGCACCGCTGTGCCCTCTCCCCCGCTTGCGGGGGAGAGTTGGAGAGGGGGGCGCCAAGCGCACCGCCGTCGGAACGGCCCCTCCCTAGCCCTCCCCCGCAAGCGGGAGAGGGAACGCAGCGTCCTCGTGGCGTCATGGTCGCCGGAGCCGCGGACGAATGCCCGTCAGGCCGCCTTCGCCTGCACCTTCTCGCAGAACTCGGCCAGCCGGTCGGCCAGGCGCAGCGTCGCCGGGCTGGCGTCGGGCGAGGCGACCAGCGCGACCTCGGTGCGCTCGATCGGCGCAAAACCTTCGCGGGCCGTCAGCACGCGGTGCTCCGACTGCACGGACATGTCGGACAGAATGCTCAGCCCCATGCCGGCGGCGACCGCGGCCTGGATGCCGGCGAGGCTCGACGAGGTGTAGGCCATGTGCCAGGCGCGTCCCTCGCTCTCCAGCGCATGGATCGCGCGGGTGCGATAGATGCAGCCGAGCGGGAAGCCGATCAGCGGCAGCGAGCGGGCCTCGAGGTTGACCGGATGGCTCTTGCTGGTCACCCAATAGACCTGCTCCGGCCATGCCGCGATCGCTGCGTGTGCGTCGTCGGCACCGCGCTTGAGCAGCGCCAGATCGAGATCGCCGCGCTCGATGTCGCGCTTGAGGTTGAGGCTCTGGTCGGCGCGCACGTCGAGCCGCAGATCGGGGTGGGCGCGCGAGAACGCGGCGAGCAGCTTGGCGAGCCGGTAGGCCGCGAAATCCTCGGGGATGCCGAGCTTCACCGCGCCGTCGGGTCCGGGCCGCGCCACGACGTCGCGGGCCTCCTCGGCGAGCGCGAGCAGGCGGCGGGCATAGGACAACAGCCGTTCGCCGGCCTCGGTCGGCGTGACCTCGCGGCCGTCGCGGTTGAGCAGCGTCTGGCCGAGGTCGTCCTCCAGCCGCCGAATCTGCTGGCTGATCGTCGACTGCGTGCGGTGGACGCGCTCGCCCGCGCGGGTGAAGCCGCCGGCCTCGACCACCGAGACGAAGCTGCGCAACAGGTCCAGATCGAGCACGCGGGACCTCCATTCGGAAAACCACTGAGTGTCAGTCTATCATTTAATTTCCAAATGGGAAAGAACAGCCCTACACCGGCGGCGAAGGAGACCTCCGATGTCGTCCGTATCCTCCGTTGCCGTGAGCGCCGTGAAGTCCAACCTGCTGCCGCTCGAAATCGGCCTGTTCTGCCTGTTGTGGAGCTTTGCCTTCGTTGCCGGCAAGATCGGGGTGACCTATTGTCCGCCGCTGCTGCTGCTCGCGGCGCGCTTCTCGCTCGCCGGTGTCCTCATTCTTGTGGTGCCGGCGGTCCGGGGCGAGCTGCGCATGAGCTGGCGCGATGCGGCCGTGTTCGCGATCATCGGCATCGCCAACAACGCGCTGTATCTCGGTCTCGGCTACACCGGGCTGCAGACCGTGTCGGCGGGGCTCGGCGGCCTGATCGTCTCGGCCAATCCGGTGTTCACCGCGGTGTTCGCAGCGCTGCTGCTGGGCGAGCCGCTGACCCTGCGCAAAATCTCAGGCCTCGCGCTCGGCACCATCGGCGTCGCCATGATCGTCTGGCACCGTATGTCCGTCGGCACCGACCAGCTCGAAGGCATTCTCTATACGCTGGCGGCGCTGGCCTCGATCGTCACCGGCACCATCCTGTTCAAGCAGCTCGCCCCGCAGGGCAGCCTGTGGGTCGGCAACGGCATCCAGAACCTCTCAGCCGGGCTGGTGTTATGGCCGGTCGCGCTCGGCGTGTCGCACGTGGGCGAGATCGTGCCGAATGCGCAACTGATCGGCGCGTTCGCCTTCCTCGTGCTCGGCGGCTCGATCCTGGCCTATGTGCTCTGGTTCCATCTCTTGAAAGTATGCGGCGCGACCGCGGCCAGCGCCTATCATTTCGTGATGCCGCCGCTCGCGATGATCTTCGCCTTCCTGGTGCTCGGCGAGCACGTGGCGCTGCAGGACCTGCTCGGCGTCGTTCCCGTCGCGCTCGGGATCTATCTGGTCACGCGGGCGCCGGCCCGTACCATTGGAGCATCGTCATGAGTGTTGCGATCACCCTGATCGGCGGCCCGACCGCCCTTATCGAAATCGATGGCTTCCGCCTGCTGACCGATCCCACATTCGATGCTCCCGGCCGCTATGAATTGCCGCATGTCGTACTGGAGAAGCTCACTGGACCAGCGATGACCGCTGAGGCGATCGGGGAGGTCGATGCGGTGCTGCTGAGCCATGATCAGCACTCCGACAATCTCGACCATGGCGGCCGCGCCTTCCTGAGGCGCGCACCGCGCGTGCTCACGACGGAAGTCGGCGCAAGCAGGCTCGGTGCGCTGGCGGAAGGATTGGCGCCGTGGCAGACGACGCAGCTCAGCAAAGGCGGCAGGACATTGACGGTCGCGGCGACGCCGGCGCGCCATGGTCCCGCCGGCATCGAGCCGCTCGCGGGCGATGTGATCGGCTTCGTCCTGATCCCGCAGCACGGCGCGCCCGTCTATGTCAGTGGCGACACGGTGTTCTATGACGGCGTGGCGGAGGTGGCGCGGCGTTTCAAGCCTGGCGTCGTGATGCCTTTTGCCGGAGCGGCGCAGACACGCGGGCCGTTCCACCTCACCATGGACACCAACGACACGATCGAGACCGCGCGCGTGTTTGCCGAGGCCGCCATCGTTCCGGTTCACACGGATGGCTGGGCGCATTTCCGCCAGAGCGCACAGGACCTGCGCAAGACCTTCGATGCGCTCGGGTTCGGTGCGCGGCTGAAGCTTCTGGAGCCCGGTGTGCGGACGGTGATCGCCTCGCCACCCAGCTCCTCCCGCTGACGCGAAAAAGATCAATCCCGGCGGAACACGATCGACGCCATCCATCCCGTCATCAGCGCCATCGCGGCGGTGACGAGGCCGTAGACGAAGCCGCTCTGCCGCGCCGAGTTCGCGACGAACTGCTCGAAGCCGACCTTGACGATCTCGAACGCGGTCTCCGTCTTGGTGACCAGCGCGCCGTCGGCGAGCAGCTTGATCTCGACCTCGTAGGTGCCGATCGGCACCGCAGCGGGGAGCGGAATGCCGGTGCGGAACAGCGTTGGCGTGAGGAAGGTCACCGCGGACGTATCCTCGCGGTACAGACCGTGCTGCGATTGCAGCCGCACGAAGGCGCTGCGGAACGCGTCGTTCGGGACCACGTCGGCATAGTCGGGACCGACGCGCTGGGTCAGCAGCACGTTGTTGAGTCCGAGCTGCTGCCGGCGCAGCACCTCGGGCGCGGCCATCGCATCGAACTGGCGGTTGGCGAACAGCGCCAGATAGCCGGGCACCTTGAGGAACTGGCGCGAGTCGGTGTTGATCCAGATGCCGAACTTGCGCTCCTTGCGCCGCGTCACCATGTCGGCCCGCGGGCCCCGGACGGTGACGACGAGGTCATAGGCGGTGCGACCCGGCGGGGTCTGGACGTCCTTCTCGACCGAGCCGAACAGCACCAGCTCCTCCCCGGAATAGTTCGGCGTCACCGTCACGCGATGGTTGGAGACCGAGACGATCAGCCGCTCGGCGCGCGCCGATGCGGCGCCGGCAAGCAGCAGCATGAAGGTGAGGCTGGCGAGGCGGAGCGGCGTCATCTGCTGATCTCGGTCTCGCGGATCGTGAACAGGTCGTCGGGCTTGATCACGAGCTCGATCGCGAACCGGATGCCGACGGCGAGGATCAGCAGGCCGAGCAGCAGCCGCAGCTGCTCGCCGCGGATCATCTGGCCGGCGCGGGCCCCGAACTGCGCGCCGGTGACGCCGCCGACCATCAGGATCAGCGCCAGCACGGCGTCGACCAGATGATTGCTCATCGCGTGCAGCATGGTCGCGATCATCATGGTCGCGAGCGTCAGGACCATCGAGGTGCCGATGACGGTCGAGGTCGGCACGCGCAGCAGGTAGATCAGCAGGGGCACCAGAATGAAGCCGCCGCCGATGCCCATCACGGCGCCGAGGAAGCCGATGATGAGGCCGATGGCGATCACCGGAATGACGGAGACATAGATCTTCGAGCGCTTGAAGCGCATCTTCAGCGGCAGGCCATGGATCCAGACATGGCTGCCCGGACGCCGCACGGTCGCGACCGCGCCCTGGCGCGCGCGCATCATCGCCCGCAGACCCTCCCAGAACATCGTGCCGCCGACGCTCGTCAGCAGGACGACATAGGACAGCGCGATCATCAGATCGAGCTGGCCGAGCGACCGCAACAGGGTGAAGGTGGCGACGCCGAGTCCGGTGCCGAGCGCGCCGCCGATCATCAACACCGCGGCCAGCGAGGGATCGATGGCGCGCCGTCGCCAATAGGACAGCGCCCCGGAGAACGAGGAGGCGGCGATGTGGCTGGAGACCGAGGCGACCGCGACCGCGGGGGTGATGCCGACGAAGATCAGGAGCGGCGTCATCAGGAACCCGCCGCCGATGCCGAACATGCCGGAGACGAAGCCGACGGCCGCGCCCATCGCCAGCAACAGGAAGATGTTGACCGGGATGTCGGCGATCGGAAGATAAATCTGCATCCGCGCGGCCTCTGCGATCCTTCGAGCGAGCATCCCGCGCATGCGACGCAGGATGCCAAGCTCCTGCATAACCGAAAATGGCAGCGAAGGGATCAGTCATTCCCGCCCGAAGTCGACGTCACATCCACCGACGCCGAACGTGGGGGTCTGGGCGCTCCGTCAAAGGGCCTTGAGCGGCGCGGTCACCAGCCTCATGGCCTCGGCATCGCCCGGATCGAGCCAGCGGATGTCGCGGGTCTGCGACATCGCCTCGATGACCTGCGACGATACGCCCATGCGCGTCATGTAGCCGAGGATGGCGCCGGTGACGCGCTGGGTGTCGGCGACCGCGTCGGCGCCACGGGCCTCCGACGTGAAGCGGTGCACGCCGAGCGCCGAACCATCGAGGCCGTAGCGGGTCTGCCCGCCGGCAAAGGCGAACACGCAGGCGCTGGCGCAGAAGCCCGGACGGATGCGGCCGGCATTGTCGGCCACGCCGACGGCGGTAGCGAGTCCATGGGCGCGGATGATCTCGCCCATCAGCACCCCCTGGTCGAGGTTGCCGCCGGGCGAGGACAGCAGGATCACGTCGCCCGGCTTGAGACGGGCCTCGCTGATCCGCTCGCGCAGCCAGCCGGCCGCCGCTGGCCCGATGGGGCCGCTGACGGCGAGCACGGTGCGCCTGCCGCCCAGCCCGGCAAGCGCGGGGTCGGCGACCAGCGCCGCCGACAGACTCGGCGAGATGTACTGATCCTTCCAGAACGACCAGGCGTCGGGTCGCGACAGGTCGCGGTAGGCGCGAATGCCTCCGCCGAGCACGATTGCAACGAAGAAGATGACGGAAGCCAGCCGGCGCCATCGGAACGCCGCAGGATAGCCGTCGGTCACTTGCTGCATTCGTTGGCGAGGAGGCGGAGCAGCGGCGACGTTCGCCGTAGTCCGCGGCGGCACGCGGGGGCCCGTCGGCGACTGCAGGAAGCGCGCGCCGTCCTGTTGGTCGTTCCCCGCTGACACCCGTCGATGCTCCCTCGCGGCGCTCGTGATGATCCGCCGCGACAACCTATATCGATCGACCGCGCGACACTATGGCGGCGCGATCGCAAGCCGGGAGGATTTTTCAGGCTGTGCGCGGACGCTCGTCCATGTCGAAAGAGGGGCGCTATGCCCGTGTCAGCGCGGCGCCGTCGCAGCCGCGCGCTTCGCCAGCGCCGCCTTGGCCGCGGCTGCCTTGGCGATCGCCTGCGTGCCATCCCAGCCGCCGACGGGCGCCGGCACGTTCACGGCGTCGTCGGGCTGCGGTTCGACCGTGAAGGTCTGGATCGCGAGCTTGGCCGCGGCGAGCGACTGGACATCGAGCCGCTTGGCGACATCGTCGCGCTTGCGCCCCGCGTCGACGTCACCCTGCGCTGCGGCCAGGGTGAACCATTTGTAGGATTCGGCGAGGTTCTGTTCGACGCCGATGCCACGGGCATAGAGGATGCCGAGGTTGAACTGGCTATCGGCGACGCCGCGCTCGGCGGCCTTGCGGAACCATTGCGAGGCGCTCTTGTAGTTCGCGCCCTTGCCGCCGCCGTCGGCGTCCAGCACGGCGAGATTGTGCATCGCCTTGGCGTTGCCGCGCTCGGCGGCGACCACGTAGTAGCGGCGGGCGATGTCGGCGTCCTTCTTCACGCCGAGACCCTTCTCGTAGAAGGTGCCGAGACGGAAGACCGCCGGGATCAGCCCCGCCTGCGCGGCGCGGTCATACCACTTCGCGGCTTCCTCATAGTTCGCCGCGACGCCCTTGCCCTCGGCAAAGCGCACGCCGACTTCGTAGGCGGCGGTCGGATCACCCTTCAGGGCGGCATTGCGCAGCGCCAGTCCGCCGATGGCATCGGGCAGCTTCTCGGAGGCGGGCACCTGCACCAAGCCGAGCTTCTGGCCGTTGGCAGCGGTTGGGATCGTGCCGGTGATATCAGTGGGGACGGCAGCAGGTAATGTGGCTGGCTTTTCGACGTCCTGCGGGATCGCGAGCATTGCGATCGTCTCCGCTTCGCTCGGCATGGCCCGATTGTAGGACTGACGGTCGATCGGCGTCGGCGACGTCAACGACGGCACGCTCTGGTCGGGCGTCGTCGGCCGCGGCGACAGGCTCGGCGAGGCCGACGGCATCTGCGCGCGCGGCGCCTCGCCCTGGGTTTCCATTGGCGAGATCGGTGGCGGCGTGCTGCCGCTGTCGAGCAGCGACATCGCGAATTTGAAAGTGCCGAGCACGATCACGACGACGCTGGCCCCGACCAGGAGCGAGCGGATCTTCGACCCAATGGTCGAGACTTCCTCGTCACCCTCGGCGGTGAGAGCGAACGTCGGCTTGTCCTTGGGTTTGGCCTTGGGCTTGACAGCGTCGCTGGCGACGTCCTTGGGGAGGTCTTTCGGCGGTTCCTTGGCCTTCTCCTTCGGCTTGTCCTTCTTCGCCTTCTTGGCGTCCACGGGCTGTGCAGCCGCCGCGGCCTGCGCCGCGCGTCGCGCAGCCGCGATGAAGCTCGACGTCGACACCGGCTCCCGCTTGCCGGCGGGAAGCTCGCTCAGCGCATCCTCGGACGCGGCGATCCGCTCGGCGGGCGATGCGGTCCGGCCAGGCGGACGGGTGCCCGGTTCGAGCGGATGATCCGGCGGCAGCTCGGGGACGATGACGGCCGGGCGGGGCGCCTGTGCCGCGTGCGGCTCGAGGATGTCGGCGATCGCCTTCGGCGGAATCGGCGGCGGCATGACGGCCGCCGGCGCCTGCGCGGCGTGGAAGTCGCGCGAGGCGGCCGCGAACGCCTGTTGACCCGCGGCCGGAGCGACAATCTGTCCCGCTGGCTGCTCGGCCGCCGGATTGGGCAGCTCCGGCCGGTAGGCAGGCTCTGGCCTGGCCGGCTCGGCAGAGGCCTGGGGCGCCGGCGCGCGTGCGGCCGGCATCGGCGACTCGATTGGCGGTGCCAGCGGCGGCACCGCGGCCGGCGGGCTCGCGGTGGCGCGCACATTGCGCAGGTCGCCTTCGATCATGGCGAGGCGGTCGACGACGTGCCCCAGCGTGTTGTGGACGGCCTCGAGCGAGTCCTGGGTGTTGCGGTCGGTCTCGGTCTGGCTGAAGCGGATGTCGGACAGCTCGCGCTTGACCATGTCGATCAGGCCGCCGTCCTGCGACGTTTCGCGCTGCGACCGGCTCTCCGCCAGCGCTGCGAAGGTCGCCTGCTGCCGTTCGAGATAGCGCAGGATGTCCTGCAGGCCGTCCTCGACGCGGGTCATGTTGCCGCCGCGCGGGTCGTTGGCGGCCTCGAGCCGCTCCAGCAGATAGCTGATCCGCTGTTCGAGATGGGTGATCGCCGATGAGCCGTCGTTGCCGACTTGCAGGCGGTCGATGCGGTCGGACAGGCCGCGCAGCGCGTCCTCGATCTGGGCAGTGTGGTCGGGCGCGGCCGCCGGCGGCTCGCGGCTTTCCAGGGTCGAGGTCAGCGCGGCAATGCGCTGTTCGAGCGCCGCAAACGACTCGTGGAACGAGTCGTGATTGTCGCGCGCCTGCGTGACCTGGTCGACCTTCGACGACAGCTGGCGGAGATCGTCCGACAGCCGTTCCAGCGCGTCGTTGGAGGCGACATTGGCGACGATCGCACGCAGCGCCGCGATGGCGCTTTCGAGCTGCTGCACGGTGCCGGGGTCGTCATTGGCGCGCAGGATCAGGTCGAGCTTGGCGCCGAGATTGCGGATCGCCTCGTCATAGACGGCGAGCTGCTCGGCAGGCTTCAGCGAGCCGACGACCTCGCGGATGTCGGTCAGCGCGCGCTCGATCCCGGCCAGTGCGTGGCCGTCGACGCCGGTGTTGCGGTTCTCGTCGATACGGCGCGACAGCGAGCGAATCTCGTTCTCGATCGATTCGATCGCCCGCCGCGGCATCGCCTCGGTGATGGCGTGACGAATTTCAGAGAGCTCGTTGCGGAAGCCGGCGATCGACTGCTCGATGCCGTCGTCGGGGCGATGCAGCGCCTCGATCTGGCTCGTGATCTTCAGCAGATGGCGTTCGAGCAGCGAGAAATCGGGAGTGGGGGCTGCCGGTTGCGGCGGCGTCAGCGGCGCGCTGATCGGTGTCATCAGCGGCGCTGCTGCGGATGCCATGGCAGGCGCGGTCGGCGGCGCCTGGTGCGGCGGCAGCGGGCGCGCATTGTCGAGCTCGCTCTGGCGGGCGCTGATCTCGGCCACGGCCACGTCGAACGAACCCGCGCTGAGCGGCTGGGCGGGCCGGTAGAGCTGCGCAGCGGCGCGCTCGACGCCGTCCGGACCACGATAGCGGTCCTCGGTGTCCGGCTTGCGCAGCGGCGTCGAGATCTGTGACAGGCGGGCGTCGAGCCGCGAGATCGCGTCGTTCAGCTGACGCGCGACGCCCTGCTCGTCGCGTGGCCCATCCTTGCGCGTGACGGGCCGCGACATTTGCTCGATCTGCCGTGCGATGGAGTCGAGCCGCTGATGGATGTCGGTCACCTCGCGGGCATCGCGGCTGACGGTCGGTGTGCTGCGTGGCGCGGGGCTGCCGCGGAAATCGGGCGGGGCCGATGCGCCGAGCGTGGAGTTGATCCAGTCGTTCAGCGTCATGCCGGCGCGTTGCGCCGCGGCCTCGGCCCTTTCACGGACGGACGGGTCGATGCCTTCATTACTCCACGGTACGCGCGAATTCATGTCTCGTCCGGTTCCGCTTCCAGCGCTCCACCAAGCGCCTCCAGCCTCCCCACGCGTCCCGGACATGAACATGAACGGGTCCGCGCAGATCGTCTGCTCCAGGTCCCGACTTTTGACTTTTACGGTAAATAACGCGTTAAGTTTACCGCCGGCGCGGCCAGAAGTTTTGCCCTATCAAACGGCGGGTATCAGCCGGCATTTTCACGTGATGATGGGTCGAGCGGCCGCACGCTGCTCGCGCCGGATATCGTCGACAGCGCGGTGATCGCTTCCTCGCACCATTCCGCCACCATGCGTTCGTGGCGCAGGCCGAGACGCAGGTTGAGGAGCTTGCCCATATCGGCCGGGGCCACGTTGCCGTCCGCATAATGCTTCTTGAGGATGCGATCGTAACGCTCGGCGCGGTCGCGATGATGCTCGAGCCGCGCCATCAGGTCGGCTCGGATCGGCCCGATGTCGGCGGCGCCCAGTGCATAGAGCCGGACGAGAAGATCGTCCTTCGTCGAGGCCGGCGTGCTCGGCCGCGCCGCCCAGCTGCGAAACGCCGCGCGGCCCTCCGCGGTCAATGTGTACACCAGCTTGTTGGGCTTGCCGGTCTGCACCACCTCGCGACCCTGGATGTAGCCGCGGTCGCGCAGCCGCGACAGCTCGCGGTAGATCTGCTGGTGGTCCGTCTTCCAGAAGAAGCCGATCGAGGAGTCGAACGTCTTGGCGAGCTCGTAGCCCGTCATCGGATGTTCGGTGAGGCAGGCGAGGATGGCGTCGCCGAGGGCCATGGCCGGAAACTGCTCCCGTTTTTCTGATCGTGTTCTGCCCCGCTCCACGCTTGACATTATGCACACTAGCGCATATGCGTCAATGTGCATATGGGGTGGTTGTGGTGCTGGCCTGTTCCGCCCCGAGGAGACGCCCAATGACAATGACCGGCCTCGATGGATGGTACGGCTACATGAGGTCTCACGATCTCGGCGCTTTGCGGGAGCTGCTGCATCCCAACGCCGTGTTCGAAAGTCCCGTCGTGCACACGCCGCAACGCGGCCGCGACATTACCTTCAAATATCTCGCGAGTGCTGAGAAAGTCTTAGGCGGTCCCGGATTCAAGTATGTCGGGGAGTGGCGTAACGCCACGGGCGCCGTGCTCGAATTCGAGAACGAAATCGAAGGGATCAAGCTCAACGGCGTCGATATCATCAGCTTCGACGACGCCGGTCTGATCACACATTTCAAGGTCATGGTGCGCCCGCTCAAGGCGATCAATCTGCTGCACCGCCTGATGGGCGAACAGCTCGCCGCCATGAGCAAGCCGTCGTGACGCGACCGACAGTCGCAAACTAACGGCTGCCGCAAGCCTTGAGAAATCGCTACAGTCCGCGGCCTGCATTGCCTGCCGCGTCCGTGGAATTCCCCGTCTGAAACTTCAGCCTTCCTGCCGGAGACGCCAATGCCGATCTACAAAGCCCCCGTGGAAGATGTCACCTTCCTGCTCAACGACGTGTTCCAGATCGACCGCTACGACAATCTGCCGGGATTCTCCGATGCCTCGGCGGATGTCCGCGAGGCGATCCTCGGCGAAGCCGCCAAGCTCGCCGAGGAGGTGCTGCATCCGCTGAATCGCGTGGGTGATCTCGAAGGCTGCAAGCGCCATGACGACGGCAGCGTGACCACGCCGAAAGGCTTCAAGGACGCCTACAAGCAGATCGTCGAGGGCGGCTGGCTCGGCCTGTCGGCGCCAACCGAATATGGCGGGCAGGGCCTGCCGGTGACGCTCAGCCAGACCGTCAACGAATTCCAGTGCTCCGCCAACATGGCGTTCTCGATGTATGGCGGCCTCACCATGGGCGCCACCGCCGCGCTGATCGTGCATGGCAGCGAGGAGCAGAAGAAGACCTACGTGCCGAAGATGGTCGCCGGCGAGTGGACCGGCACCATGAACCTCACCGAGCCGCATTGCGGCACCGACCTCGGCCTGCTCCGCACCAAGGCGGTGCGCCAGGCCGACGGCAGCTTCAAAATCTCCGGCACCAAGATCTTCATCTCCGCCGGTGAGCACGACTTGGCCTCCAACATCATCCATCTCGTGCTCGCCCGCATCGAGGGCGCGCCGGCCGGCATCAAGGGCGTGTCGCTGTTCGTGGTGCCCAAGTTCATGGTCAATCCCGACGGCACGGTGGGTGCGCGCAACGGCGTCACCTGTGGCTCGATCGAGCACAAGATGGGCATCCACGGCAATTCGACCTGTGTGATGAACTACGACAACGCCACCGGCTGGCTGATCGGCGAAGAGAACAAGGGCATGCAGGGCATGTTCGTGATGATGAACGAGGCTCGGCTCGGCGTCGCCGTGCAGGGTCTCGCGCAGTCCGAGGTGGCCTATCAGAACGCGGTCGCCTATGCGCGCGAGCGCATCCAGGGCCGCTCGCTGACTGGGCCCAAGGCGCCCGACAAGGCCGCCGATCCAATCATCGTGCATCCCGACGTGCGCCGCACCCTGCTGTCGATCCGCGCCTTCAACGAGGCGGCGCGCGCGATGGTGGTGTGGACCTCGCTGAAGAGCGACGTCGCGCACCGCTCGCAGGACCCGAAGGACCGCCAGGCCGCCGACGACCACATGGGCCTGATGACCCCGGTCATGAAGGGCTACATGACCGACATGGGCTTTGCCAACGCCGTCCAGGCGCAGCAGATGTATGGCGGCCACGGCTACATCGCCGAGCACGGCATGGAGCAGTTCGTGCGCGATGCCCGCATCGCCATGATCTACGAAGGCGCCAACGGCATCCAGGCGCTGGATCTCGTCGGCCGCAAGCTGCCGCGCGACGGCGGCCGCGCCGTGATGGCCTTCTTCAACGAGGTCGGCTCGTTCGCCAAGGAGCAGGGCGGCAACGATGCGATGAAGCCGTTCGTAGCCCCGTTGTCGACCGCGCTCGGCCATCTGCAGCAGGCCACCACGTGGCTGATGCAGAACGCGATGACCAAGCCGGACAATGCCGGCGCCGCCGCGACCGACTACATGCATCTCTTTGCGCTGGTCACCTTCGGCTACATGTGGGCGAAGATGGCGAAGGTGGCGCAGGACAAGATTGCGGCCGGCGACGGCTCGACCTATCTCACCACCAAGCTGGTGACGGGCCGCTTCTTCATGGAGCGCGTGCTGCCCGAAACGGCGGCGCATCTCGCCCGCCTCCAGGCCGGTTGTGCGACCGTGATGGAACTGCCGGCGGAAGCCTTCTGAGGATCAGACGAGAGCCGGTGCGCGCCGCGCGCCGGCTCCGTCGTCAATGCGAACAACAAATCTGACCAGATGAGGAGGGCGTGATGCCTGAGGCCTTTATCTACGACCACGTACGGACTCCCCGCGGCCGCGGCAAGGCCGACGGCAGCCTGCATGAGGTGACCGCGCTCGCGCTCGCCACCGTGCCTTTGAAGGCGCTGAAGGACCGCAACAACATCCCCGAGGACGCGGTCGACGACGTCGTGCTCGGCGTGGTCGATCCGGTCGGCGAGGCCGGCTCCGACATCGCGCGCTTCGCCGCGCTGAATGCGGGTCTCGGCGATGCCGTTCCGGGCATTCAGATCAGCCGCTTCTGCGCCTCCGGCCTCGACGCCGTGAACTTCGCCGCGGCGCAGATCATGAGCGGCCAGCATGAGCTGGTCATCGGTGGTGGTGCGGAATCGATGAGCCGCGTCGGCATCGGTGCGTCCGGCGGCGCCTGGCCGATGGATCCGTCGATGGCGGTGCCGTCCTACTTCATGCCGCAGGGCGTCTCGGCGGACCTGATCGCGACCAAATACGGCTTCTCCCGCGACGACGTCGACGCCTATGCGGTGCAGAGCCAGCAGCGCGCGGCGAAGTCCTGGGAGGAAGGCCGCTTCGACAAGTCGGTGGTGCCGGTCAAGGACATCAACGGCCTGACCATCCTCGCCAAGGACGAGCACATGCGTCCCTCGACGACCATGCAGTCGCTGGCGCAGTTGCAGCCGTCGTTCGTGCAGATGGCGCAGATGGGCGGCTTCGATGCGGTGGCGATCCAGTCGCATCCGGAGATCGAGCGCGTCAACTACGTGCATCACGCCGGCAACTCCTCGGGCATCGTCGACGGCGCCGGTGCGGTGCTGCTCGGCAGCAAGGAGGCAGGCGCGAAGTACGGCATGAAGCCGCGCGCGAAAATCCGCGCCTTCGCCAATATCGGCTCGGAGCCCGCGATGATGCTGACGGGCCCGGTTGACGTTACCGAGAAGCTGTTCGAGCGCTCGGGCATGAAGAAATCCGACATCGATCTGTTCGAGCTCAACGAGGCGTTCGCCTCGGTCGTGCTGCGCTACATGCAGGCGTTCGAGATCGACAAGGACAAGATCAACGTCAATGGCGGCGCGATCGCGCTCGGCCATCCGCTGGGCGCCACCGGCGCGATGATCCTCGGCACCGTGCTCGACGAGCTCGAGCGCACCGGCAAGGCGACCGCGCTGGTGACGCTGTGCATCGGCGGCGGAATGGGCACCGCGACCATCATCGAGCGGGTGTGACGGTGTGCTCCCTCCCCCCTTGCGGGGGAGGGTCGGGGAGGGGGGTGCCACGCGCTCCACTGCCCGTGAGGACCCCCACCCCCGACCCCTCCCCGCAAGGGGGAGGGGAGACGAAACATCGGGGCTGACGCAGCACAGACGCGCCCCTGCCAAATCTGGGAGCACCACATGGCCTTCAAGAACTTCAAACTCGAAACCGATGCCGACGGCATTGCGCTGATCACCTGGGACATTCCGGGCCGTTCGATGAACGTGCTCGACGAGACCTCGGCGATCGAGCTCGAGACCATCGTCAAGGAGACGACCGCCGACGCTGCCATCAAGGGCGTCGTCATCACCTCGGCCAAGGAGGCGTTCTGCGCCGGCGCCGATCTGTCCATGCTGGAAGGCATGAACCGCACCTATCTGGACGTGCTGAAGAGCAAGGGCGAGGAAGCCGCCAACCAGATGCTGTTCGACAACAGCCGGCGCTTCTCGCAGATCTACCGGGCGATGGAAACGTCGGGCAAGCCGTGGGTCGCCGCGATCAATGGCCTCGCGCTCGGCGGCGGCTTCGAGCTGACCCTGGCCTGCCACCATCGTGTCGCGGCCGAGAACCCGAAGACCCGGCTCGGCCTGCCCGAGATCAAGGTCGGCCTGTTCCCGGGCGCCGGCGGCACCCAGCGCGTGCCGCGCATCGTGCAGCCGCAGGACGCGATGAACCTGCTGTTGAAGGGCGAGGCGCTGACGCTCGACAAGGCCAAGGCCATGAAGCTGGTCGATGCGATCGTGCCGGCGGCCGACCTCATCAAGGCCGCGAAGGATTGGATCAAGGGCGGTGGCAAGGCCGTCGCACCGTGGGACGAGAAGGGCTTCAAGCTGCCCGGCGGCCCGGTGTTCTCCAAGAACGGCATGATGATGTTCCCGGCCGGCAACGCCATCTATCGCCGCGAGACCTACGACAACTACCCGGCCGCGCGCGCGATCATGAGCTGCGTCTATGAAGGCCTGCAGCTGCCGATCGATGCCGCGCTGCGCGTCGAATCGCGCTACTTCACCAAGATCCTGCGCTCGAAGGAAGCGGCGGCGATGATCCGCAGCCTGTTCCTGTCGATGCAGGAATTGAACAAGGGCGCGCGTCGCCCCGCGAACGTGCCGGCGACCAAGCTGAAGAAGATCGCCGTGATCGGCGCCGGCTTCATGGGCGCCAGCGTCGGCTACGTCTCGGCCCGCGGCGGCCTCGAGGTCGTGCTGATCGACCGCGATCAGGAGAGCGCCGACAAGGGCAAGGCGCATGCGCAGAGCGTGATCGACGGCCTGGTCAAGAAGGGCCGCGCCAAGCCGGGCGAGGCCGAGGCGATCATGGGCCGCATCACTGCGACCGCGGACTACGCGGCGCTGAAGGAATGCGATCTCGTCATCGAGGCCGTGTTCGAGGACCGCAAGGTCAAGGCCGAGACCTACGCCAAGGCGCAGGCCTATCTGAAGGACGGCGCGATCTTCGCGTCGAACACCTCGACCCTGCCGATCACCTCGCTGGCCGAAGAGTTCAAGGACCAGGGCCGCTTCATCGGCATCCACTTCTTCTCGCCGGTCGAGAAGATGATGCTGGTCGAGATCATCATGGGCAAGAACACCGGCGACGTCGCGCTGGCGACCGCGCTCGACTACGTCCGCGCCATCGGCAAGACGCCGATCGTGGTCAACGACTCCCGCGGCTTCTTCGCCAATCGCTGCGTGATGCGCTACATCGCGGAAGGCAACGAGATGTTCCTCGAAGGCGTGCCGCCGGCGATGATCGAGAACGCCGCCAAGATGGCCGGCATGCCGGTCGGCCCGCTGTCGCTGTCGGACGAAGTCGCGCTCGATCTCGGCCTCAAGATCATGAAGGCGACCGAGCATGATCTCGGCCCCAACGCGATCAACCAGGACCACAAGAAGCTGATGGTCGAGCTGGTCGAGAAGCAGGGCCGCTTCGGCCGCAAGAACGCCAAGGGCTTCTACGACTATCCCGAGAAGGGCAAGGGCCAGAAGAGCCTGTGGCCGGAGCTGCCGTCGTTGCAGCCGAAGCATCTCGATCCCGACACGCTCGATGTCGAGGAGCTGAAGCAGCGCTTCCTGGTGGTGCAGGCGGTGGAAGCCGCGCGCACCGTCGAGGACCACGTCATCACCGACGTGCGCGAGGCCGATGTCGGCTCGATCTTAGGGTTCGGCTTCGCGCCGTTCACCGGCGGCACGCTGTCCTACATCGACTTCATGGGGACGAAGAAGTTCGTCGAGCTGTGCCACAAGTTCACGGCAAAGTACGGCTCGCGCTTCGCCCCGCCGAAGCTCCTGGAGGAGATGGCAGCCAAGGGCGAGACCTTCTACGGCCGCTTCCCGCCGAAGAAGGCGGCGGCTTGAGACCGGAATGATGGATGGAAGCGAGCCGCGCTTGCTGTCCATTCCCTCCCCCCTTGTGGGGGAGGATTAGGGAGGGGGGTAGCCACAGGCACCAGCGCTTGTGGCTACCCCCCTCTCTATCTCTCCCCCACAAGGGGGGAGAGAACAGACTGCCCGAGAAGCAACAGCGAGTCCTTTCAAGATCTCGCTCATCCCGCCTTCATCAGCCCTTCCTTGGTCAGCGCCTCCTGCACCTTCGGCCGTGCGGCGACGCGGTTCTTGTAGGCCACGAGATTCGGCATCGCCGACAGGTCGAACTTCATCCGGTCCGCCCAGGTCAGGATGGTGAACAAATAGCCGTCGGCCACCGTGAATTGCTGGCCCATCAGGTAGTCGCGGCCGGCGAGCTGGCTGTCGATGTATTTGAACTTGCCCATCACGCGGTCCTTGAAGAACGCCTTGGCGTCGTCGGCGAGCACCGGTGAGAACATCGGGCCGAAATTCTTGTGCAGCTCGGAGGTGATGAAGTTCAGCCACTCCAGCAGCTTGTAGCGCTCGCCGCTGTCGCGCGCCGGGGCGAGGTTCTTGGTCGCCGCCTGGTCGGCGATCATCTGGACGATCACCGGGCCTTCGGTCACGATCTCCCCGCTCGGCAACCCCAGCGCCGGCACCTGGCCCTTCGGATTGACCTTCAGGTAATCGTCACCATTTTCCAGGGTCTTGGCGCGCAGATCGACCTTGACCAGGTCGTAGGGCAGGCCGGCCTCGAGCAGGGCGATATGGGGCGAGAGCGAGCAGGCGCCGGGTGAATAATAAAGCTTCATCTTGTATTCCCTCCGTGAGACCGTTTTGTCCTTGGAACCTATCGAGCGGTCACACCCGCCCTTACATGCAGGTGCATGGAATAGTCAAGATTGATGCAGCTGCATCGAATGCGCTAGACTGCGCATCCGAGGATACGAGCCGGCCCATGAAACGCAAACCATCGACCGAGGCGACCGCCGCCTGGATCCGCCTGATGCGGGTCCAGAGCCGGGTGCTGGACTGCGTCGAGCAGGAGCTGAAGAAGGCCGGGTTTCCGCCGCTCGCCTGGTATGATGCGCTGTTGGAGCTGTCCCGGGCGCCCGCGGGCGAGCTGCGCCCGGTCGAGCTGGAGCGGCAGATGCTGATCCCGCAATATTCCACCTCCCGGCTGATCGACCGGCTGGTCGACGAAGGTCTGGTCGTCCGGCGCGAATGCAAGATGGACAAGCGCGGCCAGTTCGTCGAGATCACCGAGGCCGGACGCGAGCTGCAGAAGCGAATGTGGTCGGCCTATTCGGCCGCGATCGAGAAGCATGTCGGCTCCAAGCTGTCGGATACCGACGCTGCCAAGCTTTGCATGCTGCTGGATCGCCTTGGCTGCTCCTGTGGTCAGGCCGCTCCGTTGGCGGCCGGAGAGGGCGCGGCGACCCGATGAAGCATCCGTTCCCATTCACATCCGCGGCCCCCTGGGGTCCGCGGCCCTTCCTGTCACCCCGCGCGACCCTCGAAGCGCTTCTGAACCGAGACTCCCATGGCGCGTGACCAGATCGATATGACCCCGCTGCAGTCGCGCGACGAGCTGGTGGCGTGGATTGCGGCCGGCGTGAAGCCGCCGTCCGCCTTCCGCATCGGGACCGAGCACGAGAAGACGCCGTTCACGCTCGACGGTCACCGCCCCGTGCCCTACGAGGGCGCGCGCGGCATCGGCGCGCTGCTCGAAGGCATGAAGCTCCTGCTCGGCTGGGAGCCGATCATGGAGCGCGGCAACATCATCGGGCTCTATGACGTGACCGGCGGCGGCGCCATCTCGCTGGAGCCGGGCGGGCAGTTCGAGCTGTCCGGCGCGCCGGTCGAGACCGTGCACCAGACGCATGCGGAACTGATGGCGCATCTGGCGCAGGTCCGCGAGATCGCGACTCCGCTCGGCATCGGCTTTCTCGGCCTGGGCATGACGCCGTCCTGGTCGCGCGCCGAAATTCCCGTGATGCCCAAGGGCCGCTACAAGATCATGACCAGCTACATGCCGAAGGTCGGCCGCTACGGCCTCGACATGATGTACCGGACCTGCACCGTGCAGACCAATCTCGACTTCTCTTCCGAAGCCGACATGGTCAAGAAGCTCAGGGTCTCGGTGGCGCTGCAGCCGATCGCGACCGCACTGTTCGCCAATTCGCCGTTCACCGAAGGCAAGCCGAACGGCTTCCTGTCGTTCCGATCCGAGATCTGGCGCGACACGGACAATCAGCGCTCGGGCATGATCCCGTGGGCGTTCGAGGATGGCATGGGTTTCGAGCGCTGGGTGGACTACGCGCTCGATGTTCCCATGTATTTCGTGAAACGCGAGGAGACCTATATCGACGTCTCCGGAACCTCGTTCCGCGACTTCTTCGCAGGCAAGAACCCGGCGATGCCGGGCGAGCGTCCGACGCTGTCGGACTGGGCCAATCACCTCTCGACGATCTTCCCGGAGGTGCGCTTGAAGCGCTACCTGGAAATGCGCGGTGCCGACGGTGTGCCATGGGGCCGGCTGCCGGCGCTGCCGGCGTTCTGGGTCGGCCTGCTCTACGACGACGTCAGCCTCGACGCGGCGTGGGACCTGGTCAAGACCTGGACCGCGTTCGAGCGCCAGAACCTGCGCGACGACGTGCCGCGCCTCGGCTTTAAGGCGCGTGTTCGCAACCGCTACGTGTTCGAGATCGCCAAGGAATGCCTGACCCTGGCGCATCTCGGCCTCCGCCGGCGCAGTCGCATCGACCATCTCGGCCGCGACGAGAGCCGCTTTCTCGAGCCGCTCGATCAGATCATCGATTGCGGCCGCTCGCCGGCCGAGGAGATGCTGGAGAAGTTCGACGGCCCGTGGGGCGGCTCGGTGGAGCCGGCCTACGACGAATATGCGTTCTGATCGGAACGGCCGAGCCTGCAGGTTCGCTGCGTCGCCTGTTCCGCGTTGAGGCGGCACGGGTCCGCTGTTTTTTGTTGCTATTTGTGTCCCAGGTTCGATTCAGCGCCTGGGCGCCGCTGCTTTGCCTTCCGCAGCTCCCACCGGTCCGGGCCGTTCATCCGCCATACAGGTTCGTGGCGATCAAATGACTGCCTAAAAACTCGTAAGAAAACTCGAACATTAACAATGGGTCGGATGGTTCAGCGGCGGCGCGTGGGGCGCTTCATCGGGGCATGGCTGAGGGTACTGGCGTGCCTGTTCGCGGCTGCGTGCCTGACGCCGGCTTCAGCCCAGACCTATTCCGATCGTCCCGGCGGCGACTACATGAGCGCGCCGATCGCCTCCGGCGACCCGGCCGATTGCGCGCTGCTGTGCGAGCACGACCGGCGCTGCCGCGCCTGGAGCTTCAACTATCCGACCGTGATGGAAGCGGGCGCGGTGTGCTGGCTGAAGAACAGCGTGCCGGCGCGCGTGCCGGACAATTGCTGCGTTTCCGGCGTGCGCGGTGCGGGCGTCGTCGAAATCCGCAACGATGCGGTCGAGACGTCGATCGACCGTCCCGGCGGCGACTACCGCAGCTTCGACATCAAGACCACCGATCTGAAGGGCGGCGAGAAGGCCGAGAAGGCCGCTGACAAGGGCAGCGACAAGGCGGCGGACAAGAAGGAAGAGAAGGCCGCCGACGCCGAGGACATCTGCAAGGCCGCATGCACCGGCGACAACAAATGCCGCGCCTGGACCTTTGCGCGGCCCGGCTATGCCGGCAAGGAAGCGCATTGCTTTCTGAAGAAGGAAATCAAGCCGCCGCGCCGGCGGGCGGGCTTTACGTCGGGCGTCGTGCGATAGTGCGCGACGATGAGTCTCGCTCCTTCTTGTCGATCGTCAGAGCCACCGTTATTGCGAGCTCTCGCAATGATGCCAACTGAAGATGCGATGTCGAAGAAGCACCGTGCACCGGTGGCGCGCCAAACTCAGTCGTCATTCCGGGACGTGACGCGCAGCGGCACGGGCCCGGAATCCATAATCACGATGGTGGTTATGGATTCCGGGCTCGCGCTGCGCGCGCCCCGGAATGACGGATGAGAGAGGGGGCTCCCGATCCTGTCTGGTCGCGCTCAATCCGCCGCGGCTATCACTGTGATCTCCGGCCATAGCGTCTTCCAGCGCGTCGCCTTGGCCGCATAGTTCGTCGCCGAAAAGTTGGCTGTATAGTTTGGCCGCACGATCATCTGCGCGATGTCAGCGAGGCCCCTGGGCGCATAGAGCTCATATCCATCGGTAACGGGGCGGAGCCCGACCTGCGTGTTGACGGTGAGAAACCGGTCGATTCCATCGGTTGATCGCGACACGGCGGGGTAGGGACGACCGTGCTTGGCGGGATACCAGAGATGGACGCGGGCCTGGTTGCGCACCTCCACCTTGGCTTCGATGTCATGGAGGTAGGATGCGATGCGCCGGATGACGGCGTCCTCAGCATCCCACGACGTATCCGGATCGAAATAGAAGATGTCGTAGTCGTTGATGCCGTGATCGATCGGACGGCCGGTCCGCACGTTCCAGACGCTCTGAGTCAGGCAGCCGGCGACGACCCAGGCATCGGGCACGGCCGTTTCACGCAGCACGCGCATGATCGCGGTGTTGACGGGGTTGCGCAGCGCGGCTGCGATGAAATCGTCTTTGGTCATGATGGTCGAAGGCATCAGAACATGGGTGCCGTCGACACGTTCAATACACGAGATGGAGGACGGCGTGCAGCCCGTTTCAGCTGCGATCGAACACGGCGAGCGCCTTCTTCGAGGCCAATGCCCGCCACTGCCGGCGCAACAGCGGCTCTGCGTCGGCGCGCCTCGCCTTCGACAGGCGCAGCAGCACGATCGGATAGTCGCGGTAGTGATCGGTGACGTAGAACAGCTTCGGCCGGCTTTCCACCAGCATCGCGCGCTCGTCCGGCGGCACGCCCGGAAGGACGAGACTGTCCCCGTCCTCCTTCAGGCGCGCCAGCATCTTCTTGCGCACCTTCAGCGCGGGTGTCCCATAGGACGTGCCGGCCTCGACCTCCGGCCATGCCAGCGCAAGCGCCCTGACATCGTCGAAGGTCATCGGCGTTCGCTCAGCGCACCGCGGTGAAGAAGCGATCGAGCCGGAAGCCGGACAGCCAGGCCCAAACCGGCTGGTTCTTGAAGCCGAGGTCCCAGGAGCCGACCACGGCATCGGCGCGGCCGACGAGGTTGTCGATCGGCAGCAGGCCGACGCCGCCGTCGCGCAAGGCCACGCGGCTGTCGGCGGAGTTGTCTCTGTTATCGCCGAGCACGAACAGCTTGCCGGGCGGCACCGTCACCTCCGGCGTGTTGTCGAGCCGGCCGTTGTCGCGCATCTTGAAGATCAGGTGCGACACGCCATTCGGCAGCGTCTCGACGTAGCGATAGGCCGGCTCGTTGCGGCCAGTGTCGTCCTCGGCATCGCCGATGCCGTCGGGCTTGAGCGCCGCGGCCTGGCCATTGATGTAGAGCTGGCCCTGGCGCATCTGGATGCGGTCGCCGGGCAGGCCGACGACGCGCTTGACCCAGGCCTGCGAGTTGTCGCCCGGCCAGCGGAACACGACGACGTCGCCGCGCTTCGGCGTCTCGCCGAACAGGCGTCCCGTCTCCGGCAGCGTGATCTGCATCGGCAGCGACGAGGTGCCGTAGCCATAGGGGAATTTCGACGCCAGCAGGGCGTCGCCGATCATCAGGGTCGGCTCCATCGAGCCCGACGGCACGTAGAACGGCTCGGCGATGGCGCCCTTGGCGACGAACACCACCATGACGACCGCGACGAGCTGCGCGAGCTGGCCGCCCCAGGTGCTTTCCTTGCGGACGCTGCCCGTGCGCGTCGCCTTGGTGGTCTTGTCCGTGGACATCTTCTCAAGGCTCATCGGCCCGTGCCTCCCACCGTAATGCGATCCATGCGAAGCGTCGGCTGACCGACGCCGACCGGCACGCCCTGGCCGTTCTTGCCGCAGGTGCCGATGCCGGTATCGAGCGACAGATCGTTGCCGATCATGCTGATGCGGTTCAAATCCGTCGGGCCGTTGCCGATCAGCATCGCGCCCTTCACCGGCGCACCGACCTTGCCGTTCTCGATCCTGTAGGCCTCGGTGCACTGGAAGACGTATTTGCCCGAGGTGATGTCGACCTGGCCGCCGCCGAAATTGACGGCGTAGATGCCGTTCTTGACCGAGGCGATGATCTCGGCCGGGTCGCGCTCGCCGGCCAGCATGTAGGTGTTGGTCATGCGCGGCATCGGCACGTGCGCGTAGCCCTGACGGCGGCCGTTGCCGGTCGGCGCCATGTTCATCAGCCGCGCGTTCTGGCGGTCCTGCATGTAGCCGACCAGGATGCCGTCCTCGATCAGCACGGTCCGGCTGGTCGGCGTGCCCTCGTCGTCGATCGATAGCGAGCCGCGGCGCGAGGCCATGGTGCCGTCATCCACCACGGTGACGCCTTTGGCGGCGACCGGCTTGCCCATCAGCCCGGCGAAGGCCGAGGTCTTCTTGCGGTTGAAGTCACCCTCGAGGCCGTGACCGACGGCCTCGTGCAGCATCACGCCGGGCCAGCCGGCGCCGAGCACGACGTCCATCTCGCCGGCGGGAGCGGGGACGGATTCGAGATTGACCAGGGCCTCGCGCAGCGCGCCGTCGGCGGCCTCGCGCCACGCCTTGGTCTCGATGAAGCGGGCATAGGCCTCGCGGCCGCCATAACCCTTGCTGCCGGTCTCCTGGCGATCACCCTGGCCGGCGACCACCGAGACGTTCACGCGCACCAGCGGGCGGATGTCGCGATAGCTCTCGCCGTCGGGCCGCAGGATCTCCACGACCTGCCAGGTCGCGCCGAGGCTCACGGTCACCTGGCGCACGCGCGGATCCTTGTCGCGCAAGTAAGCGTCGATCTCGCCGAGCAGCTTGACCTTGCTTTCGAATCCGGGAGCGTCCAGCGGATTATCGTCGCCATAGAGCCGGACGTTGGTGTGCGGCGGCGGGCTCGCGAACGTGCCGGAATAGCCGCCGCGCACGGCGCTGACGGCATCGGCGGCGCGCATCAGCGCCGGCAGCGAGACGTCGGAGGAATGGGCATAGCCGACTGCATCGTCCTTCACCGCGCGCAGGCCGAATCCCTGGCTGGTGTCATAGGTCGCCTGCTTCAGCCGGCCATTGTCGAAGGTCAGCGCTTCGGTCTGGCTGTATTCGAAGAACAATTCGCCGTCATCGGCGCCGGCCAGGCCACGCGCGACCTCGCTCCGGACCGCATCACGGTCCAGATTGGCGCGTTCGAGCAGGGAAGTGGTGGGAGCAGTCATGGGTCAATCCGTTGTCGGAGCGTTCATTCCAAGATAGTTGTTTTGACGCCGGGGCGCGAGGGGCTGGATGATTACCGAACTGACATGGTTGAGATCGTTCCCATCACGTCCGCTCACATCGAGAGCTTCCACCGCACGCTCGATTACGTCGCGCGCGAACGGCGCTATCTGTCGTTCGTGCAGGCGCCGCCGCTGGAGTCGACGCGCGCCTTCATTCTGAACAACATCCACGAGGGATATCCGCAATTCGTCGCTCTCTCTGCCGGGGAGGTGGTCGGCTGGTGCGATGTGACGCCCAAATCGGGGCCAATCGATGCCCGGATCGGGGTGCTCGGCATGGGCCTAATGCCGCAGTTCCGGCACCAGGGCCTGGGCAGACGACTGATGGCGGCGGCGCTCGAGGCGGCGCGGGCGGCCGGCTTCTCGCGTGTCGAGCTCACGGTTTACCGCAGCAACACCAACGCCATCAGGCTGTACCAGAAGGCCGGATTCCTGCTCAAGGCGGTGCAGCCGCGGGAGCCCGGCGATGACGGGTTCGACAAGACCCTGCTGGTGATGGCGCTGGCGCTGGCGCTCGACGGGCGGCGCTGAGGCCGCGGGCGCGCATTCAGACGCGCGAACTCACGGCTCGATCACGGCATCGTGCTGCGAAGGGCCTGTCAATCGCGGCCGACGTCAGGGCAGCTTGTCGAAGCCTTCGGCGAGGCCGTTGAGGCTCAGCGGGAAGCCGATGCCTTCCTCCGGCGTCTCGAAGATGATGAAGGTCGCCGTCTTCGCCGTCTTGAGCTGGCCGAGCAGCTTGTCCTCCAGCACCACCTCGGCGACGCAGCCATTGGGCAGGCAGCGCACGAAGCCGGCGCGGCCGACGTCCTGGTTGTCGAGCTTCAGGCCGAGGCCGGACGGCAGCAGCACGCCGAGCGGCGCCACCACGCGCATCAGCCGGCTCTTCTGGTCTGCGGTCTTCAGCATGATCACGGTGAGGCCGGCATTGGAACGGTCCTCGGCCACGACGCTCTGGATCAGCGCGCACTGCTCGCTCTGCGCGCCGGGCGGCGTGTCGCAGCGGATCTGCCAGTCGCCATGCACCGAGCGCACCGCGCCCTGCGCCAATGCGGCGTGCGGCAGGCCGATCACCGTCGCAGCGATCATCGCGACCGCGGTCGCCGCGGAGGTCATCGCGGCAACACGCGCGAGTCGCGCACGCACCGCGCTGAATCGGTACAAACGGCGCGAGTCATTCGCAGCTGGGGTCGACATGTCAGCTGTCCTGTCCGTTGAAACCCTGATCCGGGTCGGTGCCATGACAATTTCCTGTGGGTGATCTGCGCGTCCGACGCCATGATACGGCAATGATGGCGTCTTGAGGACAGCGTCACCGGCGTACGGCACGAAACGATACCAAATATGGCCGCACCCTGGTGGGCAGCTGCCGCTGCGCCTCGCCGAATCAGCCTCGCAAACGGCCGTGTCCCGTTTGCCTACATCGCGCCGCACGCCTGTCAAGCGCCCGTTGCCCGCAAAATCGCGGCATGCGGCAATCTCCCGGAAAATACGCTTGTCGCGACGAACAGCGCCGCGCGCGATATCCGGCGCAAGACTGCATTGCGATAGATCAAGAATTATGGTTTGAGAAGAAAGATTTCGTCATTCCAGTGAACTGGCCCAGGTGCTTTTCTATGCATCCGCCCGAAGGCCATTTGTCAGGAGAGCGGATCGAACGGCGCGCCGCTGCGTGAAGCGGGCGGTGCGCTGAGGGGGAAAGTTCTGAAGGGAGCGCGACGGCATGAAGATGTCGAGAGGCCAATTGAGCGCCTTGCTGGGGTTGGCTGTAACGGGCATGACGCTCGTGTCGGGTGGAGCGGCGTTTGCGGAAACGGGCCAGCCGGCGCCATGGGAAGTCAAGCTGCAGGAGGCTGCGACGCCGGTGATGGAGAACATCACCTGGTTCCACGGCCTGCTGCTGACGATCATCACCATCATCACGCTGTTCGTGCTGGCGCTGCTGGTCGCCGTGGTGGTCAAGTTCAACGCGCGCGCCAACCCGGTGCCGTCGCGGACGACGCACAACACGCTGATCGAGGTGGCTTGGACGCTGATCCCGGTGCTGATCCTGGTCATGATCGCGGTGCCGTCGTTCCGGCTGCTGTTCCTCGAGCTGGATGTGCCGAAGGCTGATATGACCATCAAGGCCACCGGCAAGCAGTGGTACTGGAGCTACGCCTATCCCGACAACGGCAAGTTCGAGTTCGACTCGCTGCTGGCGCAGGACAAGCAGCCGCGGCTGCTCGCCGTCGACAACGAGATGGTCGTCCCGGTCAACAAGGTGATTCGCGTCCAGACCACCGGCGCCGACGTGATCCACTCCTGGGCGATCCCGTCGTTCGGCGTCAAGATCGACGCCATTCCCGGCCGCCTCAACGAGACCTGGTTCAAGGCGACCAAGGTCGGCATGTATTACGGCCAGTGCTCCGAGCTGTGCGGCAAGGACCACGCCTACATGCCGATCGCGGTGCGCGTCGTGAGCGACCAGGAATTCACCGCCTGGGTCGAGGACGCCAAGAAGAAGTACGCCAGCGCGCCCACGAGCACCTATGCGTCGGCTGCGGGCGTGTCGCAGTAGCCGAGCGGGATGAACGCTGAGATTGAGGGCCGCCTTGGCGGTCCACGGGGACACTGAGGATTGGACAATGGCGACGAACGCGACGACCCTGACCGGCCATGACGATCACGCGCACGACCATCCGACCGGATGGCGGCGCTGGATCTATTCGACCAACCACAAAGACATCGGCACGATGTATCTGATCTTCGCGGTGTGCGCCGGCATCATCGGCCTCGCCATGTCGGTCGCGATCCGCATCGAGCTGATGTATCCGGGTGTGCAGCTGTTCCACGAGAACCACACCTACAACGTGTTCGTGACCTCGCACGGCCTGATCATGATCTTCTTCATGGTCATGCCGGCGATGATCGGCGGCTTCGGCAACTGGATGGTGCCGCTGATGATCGGCGCGCCGGACATGGCGTTCCCGCGCATGAACAACATCTCGTTCTGGCTGCTGCCCGCCTCGTTCGCGCTGCTTTTGACCTCGACCTTCGTCGAGGGCGAGCCCGGCGCCAACGGCGTCGGCGCCGGCTGGACGATGTATGTGCCGCTGTCGACCTCGGGCCATCCCGGACCGGCGGTGGATTTCGCGATCCTGTCGCTGCACCTTGCCGGTGCGTCGTCGATCCTCGGCTCGATCAACTTCATCACCACCATCTTCAACATGCGCGCGCCGGGCATGACCCTGCACAAGATGCCGCTGTTCGTGTGGTCGATCCTGGTGACGGTGTTCCTGCTGCTGCTGTCGCTGCCGGTGCTCGCCGGCGCCATCACGATGATGCTGACCGACCGCAATTTCGGCACCACCTTCTTCGATCCGGCCGGTGGCGGTGACCCGGTGCTGTTCCAGCACCTGTTCTGGTTCTTCGGCCATCCGGAAGTGTATATCCTGATCCTGCCCGGCTTCGGCATGATCAGCCAGATCGTGTCGACCTTCTCGCGCAAGCCGGTGTTCGGCTATCTCGGCATGGCCTACGCCATGGTCGCGATCGGCGGCATCGGCTTCGTGGTGTGGGCGCACCACATGTACACGGTCGGCATGTCCTCGGCGACGCAGGCCTATTTCGTCGCCGCCACCATGGTGATCGCGGTGCCGACCGGCGTGAAGATCTTCTCTTGGATCGCCACGATGTGGGGCGGCTCGATCGAGTTCCGCGCGCCGATGCTATGGGCCGTGGGCTTCATCTTCCTGTTCACGGTCGGCGGCGTCACCGGCGTCGTGCTGGCGAACGCCGGCGTCGACCGTGTGCTGCAGGACACCTATTACGTCGTCGCGCACTTCCACTACGTGCTGTCGCTCGGCGCCGTGTTCGCCATCTTCGCCGGCTGGTACTACTGGTTCCCGAAGATGTTCGGCTACATGTACAACGAGACGATCGCGAAGGCGCATTTCTGGGTCACCTTCGTCGGCGTCAACTTGGTGTTCTTCCCGCAGCACTTCCTCGGCCTGTCGGGCATGCCGCGCCGCTACATCGACTATCCCGATGCCTATGCCGGCTGGAACCTGGTCTCGTCGATCGGCTCCTACATCTCGGCCTTCGGCGTCCTGATCTTCATCTATGGGGTGGTCGACGCCTTCATGCGCAAGCAGCAGGCCGCGAACAATCCGTGGGGACCGGGTGCGACGACGCTGGAATGGACCTTGTCCTCACCGCCGCCGTTCCACCAGTTCGAGGTGCTGCCGAAGGTGCAGTGAGCCTGATCTCTCCGACGCGGCGCCATCCGGCGCCGCGTCGATCTCTGCCGGTGGCGCGCCTGGTGCCGCGCCGGAAGCGCGGTTCTGGCACTCCCTTTCCCCAGAGCCTTTTGAATTGAAGTCTGTGAATTGAAGTCTGGATTCGCCGTGTCGGTCATCGATCAGAACGCCATTGCCGTCGGCCCGCGGATTTCCGAGGCCGATGTCGGCGATTATCTCGCGCTCCTGAAACCGCGGGTGATGTCGCTCGTGATCTTCACGGCGCTGATCGGCCTGCTGATCGCTCCGGGCCATTTCCACCCGGTGCTCGCCATCACCTCGCTGCTGTGTATTGCGGTCGGGGCCGGCGCCTCCGGCGCGCTCAACATGGCGCTGGAAGGCGACATCGACGCGCTGATGTCGCGCACCGCCAACCGCCCGATTCCGCGCGGCCGCGTCACCCGCCAGGAGGCGCTCGCCTTCGGCATCACGCTGTCGTTCTTCTCGGTGCTGACGCTCGGCATCCTCGTCAACTGGTTCGCCGGCGCGCTGCTCGCCTTCACCATCTTCTTCTACGTCGTCATCTACACGCTGTGGCTGAAGCGCTGGACCGCGCAGAACATCGTCATCGGCGGCGCCGCCGGCGCCTTGCCGCCGGTGGTCGCCTGGGTGTCCGCCACCGGCTCGATCGCGCCGGAGCCGCTCTGGCTGTTCCTGATCATCTTCTTCTGGACCCCGCCGCATTTCTGGGCGCTGGCGCTGTTCCGCAGCGATGACTACGCCCGCGCCGGCGTGCCGATGCTGCCGGTGGTCGCCGGCCCCGATGCGACCCGGCTGCAGATCCTGCTCTACACCATCGTCCTGGTGGCGATCGCCGCCGCGCCGTGGCCGCTCGGCTATTTCGATGCCGTCTACGGTGTCGTCTCGCTGGCGCTCGGCACGGGCATGCTGTGGCTCGCGGTCGAGGTGTTCCGCAAGCGCGAGCGCAGCGCCTCGCTACGCGCCAACCGCAAGCTGTTCGCCTTCTCGATCCTTTATCTGTTCGTGCTGTTCGCTACGCTCGGACTCGAAGCGGTCGCGCGCATGATCGCGCCGCTGATCTGGTAAGAGGCGCGAGACTGGAAAACATGGCGACCACGATGGCAGATCCGAACGAGCAAGAGGGCATCGTCCTCACCGAGGCGCAGCTGCGCAGCCGCCGTCGCCGCTCGATCGCGATTGCGCTCGCGCTCGGCGTGCTGGTGGTGCTGTTCTTCGCGGTGACCATGGTGAAGGGTCCCGCGGTGCTGAATCGGCCGATGTAGAGACGTGATGCAGGACGGGACGAAGCAGACCGCGATGGAGACAACCGACCAGATCGTTCCGGCGACCGCGCCGGCCGCGCCGCGCCGCGGCCTCAGCCGCGATGCGCTGGTCGGCGGCATCTGCGGCGCCGTCGTGGTGCTGATGGTCGGCGCGTCCTATGCCGCCGTGCCGTTCTACAACTGGTTCTGCCGCGCCACCGGCTTCAACGGCACCACGCAGGTGGCGACATCAGCGCCATCCTCGGCGCCGCTGGCGCGCCGGATCTCCGTGCGCTTCGACTCCAATGTCGCCGGCGGTTTGCCCTGGAAGTTTGAGCCGGAGAAGACCGAGATCGAGGTCGCGATCGGCGAGGTGGTCACGGTCTACTACACGGTCACCAACCAGTCGGCGCGCACCACCATGGCGCAGGCGGCCTACAATGTGTCGCCGCTGACATCGGGCGCCTACTTCCAGAAGATCAACTGCTTCTGCTTTACCGAGCAGACCATGGCGCCGGGCGAGACCCGCGAGATGCCGGTGGTGTTCTACGTCGACCCGGCGATAACAGCCGATCACGAGAACGACAGTTTGAAGACGATCACGCTGTCTTACACCTTCTATCCCGTCCGCGACGCACCGAAGCCGGTCGCGGCGGGCGAGCCGGACAAACCGCGGGGCAGCCTATGACCGCGCGGACGTCCGATATTCGGGGACCATCGCTGTTGAACGACACCGTGCCGGCGCGACCGGCATCGATCTGGGGAGAGACTTGCCATGGCTGAGGCGCACGCCAAGCATCACGACTACCATCTCGTCGATCCGAGCCCTTGGCCGTTCGTCGGCTCGGTTTCGGCCTTCATCATGGCGTTCGGTGCGATCGGCTGGATGCACAAGATGTTCGGCGCCGCGCCGATCGTGTTCGGCATCGGCACCATCGGCGTGCTCTACACCATGGCGAGCTGGTGGGGCGACGTCATCAAGGAAGCGCAATACAAGGGCGACCACACCCGCGTGGTGCAGCTCCATCACCGCTACGGCATGATCCTGTTCATCGCCTCCGAGGTGATGTTCTTCGTCGCCTGGTTCTGGGCCTATTTCAATGCCGCGCTGTATCCGAACTTCGAGGTGCAGGCCACCCGCGAGGCCCTGTTCGGCGGCGTCTGGCCGCCCAAGGGCATCGAGACCTTCGATCCCTGGCACCTGCCGCTGCTCAACACGCTGATCCTGCTGACCTCGGGCACCACGGTGACCTGGGCGCACCACGCGCTGCTCGAGGGCGACCGCAAGGGCCTGAAATATGGCCTGATCCTCACCATCCTCCTGGGTGCCACCTTCACCTGCGTGCAGGCCTATGAGTACAGCCACGCAACGTTCTCGTTCGCCGGCCACGTCTACGGCTCGACCTTCTTCATGGCGACCGGCTTCCACGGCTTCCACGTCCTGGTCGGCACGATCTTCCTGACCGTCTGCCTGGCGCGCGCCTATGCCGGCCACTTCACGCCCAAGCAGCATCTCGGTTTCGAGTTCGCCGCCTGGTACTGGCACTTCGTCGACGTGGTCTGGCTGTTCCTGTTCATCTGCATCTACGTCTGGGGCCACGGCGCCGAGGCGATGGCCCACGGCGCGCACTGAAGCCGGCGCGCACCGGTTCCGTCGAACGTGCTAAGAAGGGGCGGCCGTCGGGCCGCCCTTTCTCGTTGCAGCGGCGCCCGGCGGTTGATCGAAATGTGATCCGCTCTCGTCGCCTCCGGCTGTATCACCATGAGGCGTCGCGCGGCCGCCTAGGGGGCAAGACACCATGACCACCCATCCGCCCGTCACTTTGGCCCAGACCGTCCTGCGCGGGCTCGCCTGCCGCTGCCCGCGCTGTGGCCAGGGCAAGCTGTTCGACGGCTTCCTCAACCTGCGCAAGCGCTGCGAAGCCTGCGATCTCGACTACGCCTTCATCGACACCGGCGACGGTCCGGCGATCTTCATCATGATGCTCGCCGGCGCCATCGTGGTCGGCGCCGCGCTGATCGTCGAGGTGAAGTATCAGCCGCCGTTCTGGGTCCATGCCGCGCTCTGGGGACCGCTGATCCTGGTGACGACGCTGCTGCCGTTGCGCGCGATGAAGTCGCTGCTCATCGCCCTGCAATTCCACCACAAGGCCGCCCCCGGCCGCCTGGTGGACAAGACGCCGCGATGAGCTGGCGCCTGCGCGTGCGAGTCGCACATCTGAGCGGCGCCGAAGGTGTGCTCCCTCCCCCCTTGTGGGGGAGGGCCGGGGAGGGGGGTAGCCCCAGCGGCAGTCTTTGTTGGGCCACCCCCACCCCCAACCCCTCCCCGCAAGGGGGAGGGGAGCGCACCGTTCGCTCCGGCAAAGCGTTCACCTCGCCGCGGACATCTCCGCAATGACGAGTGCTTCCAGCCGCAAAACGTCCTCCCGCGCCTTCGCCGCCTTCACCGTCGTCATGGTCGCGCTGTTCGCAGGCCTCGGCATCTGGCAATTGCAGCGCCGTGCGGAAAAGCACGCGCTGATCGCAGCGCTCACCGATCGCGTTGCTGCTGCGCCCGAACCGCTGCCGCCACAGACGGAATGGCGCATGCTGACGCCGGAGCGCGACGAATTTCGCCGTGTCAGCTTCACTGCCACCTACACCAGACTGCCGGACGCAATGGTCTACAGCGCCGGCTCCGCCGTGCGCGAGGACGTCTCCGGGCCGGGCACCTGGGCGTTCCTCCCTGCGCGCTTGCCGTCCGGCGAGACCGTCGTGATCGACGCCGGCTTCGTCGCCAACACGATGCAGGAACGCGCGGTGCAGGACCGCGCCACCGCCAAGCTCGTCACCGGCGAGCCCGTGACCCTGACCGGCTATCTGCGCTTTCCCGAGGCTGCCGGTTTGCTCACCGCGGCCGAGAGCCGCGAAAAGCGGCTGTGGTTCACGCGCGACCATCGCGCGATGGCCAAGACGCTCGGCTGGGGCGAGGTCGCGCCGTTCTACATCGATCTGGAATCGCCGGTGCCCGACAATGGCATTCCCAAGCCCGGCCCGCTGTCGCCGCATCTGCGCGACGAGCACATGCAATACGCGATCACGTGGTTCTCTCTGGCCGCCGCGTTGATCGTCGCGTTCGCGGTGTGGGCGCGGGGTCGGCGCGCAGCGAACCGATGAGCCCGTAGCCCGCGAAACGTCGCTTGACTTAGAGCGCACTCGAACCCGTAGCCTGCGTGGCGTCGTGAATGGAGATAGGGGCGCATGAAGATCGGCGAGCTGGCCAGGCAGTCGGGGCTGACGCCCCATACGATCCGCTACTACGAGCGGATCGAGCTGCTGCCCAGGGCCGATCGCGATCATGCCCGCCAGCGGGACTACGACGCATCGATCCTGACCTGGATCGAATTCCTCGGCCGGATGAAGGCCACGGGAATGCCGATCCGGGACATGCTGCGCTACGCCGAGCTGCGTGCGGGCGGCGCTGCCACGGAGCCGGAACGACGCCGGCTCCTGGAGCGGCATCGCGACGCGGTCCGGGCGCGCGTCGCCAGCCTGCAGGACTGCCTTCTCGTTCTCGACGGCAAGATCGCCGGCTATGCCGGCAGCAGCGAGAGGACGAACGATGATGACGCGATCCACGCCCAACCAGGCCACGACGACGAGCCCGATGCCGGGCGGCATGCCATCCGGCGCCAACAACGATCAGGATCGGCTGGCGCGCGGCCGGCGCGCGCTCGATAGCATCGACGGCGAGGCCGGCCGCAATGTGATCGCGGCGCTCGCCGACATCGCGCCGGATTTCGCGACCTACGTGATCGAGTTTCCGTTCGGCGACATCTATTCGCGCCCCGGCCTCGATCTGCGCAGCCGCGAGATCGCGACCATCGCGTCCCTGACCGCGCTCGGCAATGCCACCCCTCAGCTCAAGGTGCACATCCATGCGGGCCTCAATGTCGGCCTCAGCCGCGCGGAAATCACCGAGGTGATCATGCAGATGGCGGTCTATGCCGGCTTCCCCGCCGCGCTCAACGGCCTGTTCGCGGCCAAGGCGGTGTTCGCGGAAGCGGACGCGAAGCCCGCATGAATTCGGGCGCCCGCGGTGAGCACAGTCATGACGATGGCTGTGTGTTCTCATCGCCTGCGGACGCGGCCAAGGCCAGTGCGGCGATTGCATCCGCGATGGCCGCACGCATGTCGGGGGCCGCGATGCGACCATCTGCGGTCATCGCCGTCGGCGGCACCGGTACGGCGACGCAAGCCTCATCGACGATCGTCGCGCCCGCGCGCTCCAGCACCCTGCGCAGGTCGGCATGGGCGTCGTGCGCGCCACCATGGGCCGAGCAGTTGATCCAGCCGATCGGCCGTCGATAGAGGCTGCCGGCACTGACGGTCCAATCGATCATGTTCTTGAAGCTGCCCGGCAGCGAGCCCGCATATTCCGGGGTCGACAGCATGACGGCGCGGGCGTCGCCGAGCAGCTTGCGCAAGCGAATGACCGGCTCGGGCAAGGGATCGCAATCGTGGTCGGGATTGAAGTGCGGCAGCTCGCTCAGCCCGACGTAGATCGCCGGCGTGACATCCGCTGGCGCCAGCTCGGCCGCGGCGACGATCACTGCACGGCAGGCCGAGCGGGCGCGCAGGCTGCCGCTGATCAGAACGATGAGCGATGTGTCCTGCTGCATCTCGGTCGACATCATCACGGCGTGCTCCGCTGGCGAACGAAGCGCTCGTTCTTGCAGCCCGCGCACTATGGCAGCCAAGCGCCCCGGGATTTCAAATCAAATCACGCGTGGATCAACCGGGCTCGCCCGGACACCCGGACCGGCGCGCCCGGAGGGCCGTCGAGATCGACCTGCAGGCAGCAGGGCACGCCCATGTCCTCGCCCTGGCGGATCACGATCGGCCGCTCGGTCGCCCAGGCGAGCTCGCGCAGATAGCCGGCAAGCGCCGCGGCCGCCGCGCCCGTCGCCGGGTCCTCGTAGACGCCGCCGAACGGAAACGGATTGCGGGCGTGAAACAGCTGCGGCGTCTCGGCGTGCACGAGGGCGAAGGTGCAGAAGCGCTCACGCTGTGCCAGCACCTGGCCTCGAGCGAAGTCGTAGCTGATGGCAGCCAGGCGGCTGCGGTCGCGCAGGGCAATCACTGGATGATCCATGCCGGCGTGAGCGATCACCGGCGGGATCCGCTCGTCGAGTTCGTCTTGCGACAGCCCGAACAGCGCCAGGATCTTGTCGAGCGCCGCAGATGGCAGGGCCCGGGTCAGCGTCGGCGGCGATCGAAACGCCGCGCTCCAGTCGGTCGCCGAATGATGCCCGTCGACAGTGATTTCGGCATGGTTGAGCGTCAGTGCGAACGTGCCGGAGCGCTCGTGCCTCGCCAGCGCCGCGCCGAGCGCAATCGTCGCGTGGCCGCAGAAATCCACCTCGGCCTGCGGCGCGAAATAGCGCACCCGCCATTTGTCGCCGATGGGCGCCGCGAACGCCGTCTCCGAATAGCCGATCTCCGCCGCCGTCGCCTGCATGGTGGCGGCCTCGGGCAGCGCCTCGCAGATGACGACCCCGGCCGGATTGCCGCCGCGTGGGCCGTCGGTGAAGGCTGCGATGTGCTGGATGATCATGGAGGTCTCGCGCTCGATCTCTGTGTTGGCGATGCTAGGCTTTCAGCGCTCGCAAGTGAAGATGTGCAAGACGTGACTCCACGCACCGCTGTCGTCCCTGCGAACGCAGGGACCCATACCGCGGAATCTATCGGTGAAGCGCAACTGCCAGTCGTCGTCCCACCGAAGCCGGTGGTTATGGGTCCCTGCGTTCGCAGGGACGACGGCGGAATGTGACGCGGCTTCCCTGTGTCGTCGGTGCGATGGTCTCCCGCGTTCGACCGCGGTCTACACGGATCGGCCCGCCCTCACATACGCCCGCTCGCCGGTCCGCGGATGAAACCACACGTCCAGCGTCTCGCCGCTGGTGGGATCGACGAAGCGCTCCTCGGTCTTGATCCAGTCCGGGCCTGGCGGCGCCGAGAGCGCATCGCGCTTGTAGCCTCCCTGGCGGAAGACGAACCACACCAGGACGACCGCTGATATGACCGCGAGCCAGAGCACGAGATCGATCACGGCGCGGGTTCGATGACGGCGGCGGTGCCATAGGCGACGATCTCGCTCATGGTCTGGCCGATCTCGGCGCTATCGAAACGCATCATCAGAATGGCGTTGGCGCCCATCGACGTGGCGTTGGAGACGAGCCGGTCGAGCGCATGGCGCCGCGCCTCCTCCAGCATCTGCGTGTACTCGTGGATCTCGCCCCCGACGATCGAGCGCAGGCTGGCCACCAGATTGCCCCCGAGCCCGCGGCTGCGCACCACCACCCCAAAACACTGCCCCAGCATCCGCACCGTGCGGTAGCCGGTCACGTTTTCCGTCGTCACGACGATCATGGGGGGCTCCATCTGATACTGGCCCGCTCGGGCAGGGGCGCTTGGATTTGACAACCCAGCCACGGTTCCGGTTCAAGGGAGCCACAAGCCTTGCCAGGGCGCCACGGCCAGACGGTGTTACAGCCCATAAACTGTTGAGCTTTGTTAACACTGAGTTTGGGCGTATTCGTTCCGTCGAACGCAAGGCATGCAGGCCGCTAGGCTCTCACTGCCTTATTGGAATCGATGACGGATCATAGCTCATGCCGATGAAGATGATCGCGCTCGCCGGAGCCCTGTGTCTCCTGCTCTCCAGTTCGATGGCATGCCGCGCGAACTCTGGTCCGTGGTGCAGGCCTGACGCTGCAATCCTGAGCTTCAAGAACCAACAGGGGCACGATCTCGCAAGGATCGAGCTGCGCGCCCTCAAGCCCAACTGCAACCGAAATCCGGAGAAGCTTGGCGCAAGCGTGGAAAGATCGATGCGCATCGAGCATGGCGGAGGGTGGACAGATGTTCCGGCGGAGTGCGTAGCCGGTGTTTCCTTTGAAGCAGATGGGTTGGCGCTGTCGGGCGACGATTCGGGACTTGGCATAGCGCTCGCCGGGAAATCGACTGACACGGCCGAGCGCGTGAGGCTCGTCATTTATAAGTCGCGTGAAAGGATCGCATGCTTTCGCATCGAGCCATGTCCGAGCGCCGAGGATCAGTCGGACGAAATCCGCGAGTGCTACAGAGAGTTGACGCGCTAAGCCCGCTCGGCCTGCGGATGACTGCAGACCGAGAGCGTCAGGAGACCTCTATCCCCGCCATTGCGAGGCATCGTTGCGCCGACGCAATCTGTGGATGGAGCCGGGTTGTTTCGTTCATCCGGCCGCGCGATGCGCGACCGGATGGCTCGCAATGACGGCTGCCGACTGCGTCTTACTCACCTGGGCGCGTAACCCGGCATGTCGCTGCGCTCATGCGGGCTACTGACCAGCGCCCCCAAAACTCCGCTGTCGTCCCTGGTCGGCATCCGTCGATGCATGCGCGTCGTCGGGCTTCCACGGGACGACACCGGGAGTGAAGCTGCTCTGCGGTCTGCATTGCGGAGCAGCGCCTGCCGCACTCGTCTGAGTCGCCCGACGGGCTGCCAGGATCTAGGCCCGAGCGCACCGCGAACTAATACGCCTGGCTGCTCCGAAACTTTCTTTTGGCGAGCAGGTCCAACGCCATCAGCCAATCCAGTCCAGTCTGCGCGAAAATTCCTCTTTCATATTTTCCGAAATCGTGGTTGTCTTTGTCTATCCCGCCTCGTTGACGAGTGCGGCCGGCACGGACGGTGAAGTCGCGTGGTCCTGATACCCCGACGCTGGTATCAAGTTGGCGCTGGTGCCCATGCATCGCGTCGATGACGGTGGCCAACAAGCCCGGTGCACCGAGGAGAGCGCGTATAAGTCGTAAGCCATCGCGCAGGGAAGGCCGGGTCGCTCTGGCTGAACCTGTGGTTCCTGCCCCGTGCATTCTTGTTCGCACGGGGGCCGCGGGTGCCAGCCGGCATCCGGTCTTCCCTGCGCCCTCTGCTTCATGGAGGGAGAATTTCTTGCAGAGCTCGGGCGCCGATCGCGCCGCGAGAAGGCAAAGCTGCGCGGACCGGGATCAGACGGTTCCGCGGGCGGGCGATCTGTGAAGCCGTCGGCTCTCTCCACGTCATTGCGAGGAGCAGAGCGACGAAGCAATCCAGAGTTCCGCCCCCCACCCCTGGATTGCTTCGCTTCGCTCGCAATGACGGAGGAACGACCGATGTTTTCGTCGGGCAGTCGCGAATGCGGCCCGGTTGATCGCCACATCCACCGCCGTCATCCCCGCGAAGGCGGGGATCCAGGACGCCGCGGCGGTGCGGTCGACCGCGGCCGCCGCGGCGTACGGGATCGCCCGGTTGAACCGGGGATGAAAGCGGTGGGGCGGATGGTCCGCTGGACCGGCCCGGGTCAGCCGTTGCGACCCCAGTCCCGTAACCGATGCCCCCTGACCCATGCTCCGTAACGCCGCCGTAACCCGCAGCCGTGACCATCGCTGCGGCAACAACCGGTTTCGCAACAAGGTCAAAACCATTATGGTGCCGGACCATGTTGCCGCCGGGCGGTTCCGATTTCGAATTCAATCAACGGGTTATGGCCTGGTGACGCAGGTCAGGAGAGCGGTTTGACGCGCTATGTTTCGACCCGCGGGGAAGCCCCCGCGCTCACCTTCTGCGATGTGATGCTGACCGGGCTCGCCCGTGACGGCGGCCTGTACGTGCCCGAGACCTGGCCGCAGCTGACGCCCGCGACGATCGCGTCGTTTTTCGGCCGGCCCTATTGGGAGGTCGCCGTCGAGGTCATCAAGCCGTTCGTCGCCGGCGAGATTTCCGACGAAGAACTCGGCCGCATGGCCAACGAGGCCTATGCGACGTTCCGTCACCCCGCCGTGGTGCCGCTCGACCAGATCGCGCCGCATCAGTTCGTGCTGGAGCTGTTCCACGGCCCGACCTTGGCGTTCAAGGACGTGGCGATGCAGCTGATCTCGCGGCTGATGGACCACGTGCTGGCCAAGCGCGGCGAGCGCACCACCATCGTCGTGGCGACATCAGGCGATACGGGTGGCGCGGCGGTCGAGGCCTTCGCCGGCCGCGACAATGCCGACCTCATCGTGCTGTTCCCGCATGGCCGCATCTCCGAGGTGCAGCGGCGGATGATGACGACGTCGGGCGCGGCCAACGTCCATGCGCTGGCGATCGAAGGTCATTTCGATGACTGCCAGGCGATCGTGAAGGGCCTGTTCAACCATCACGGCTTCCGCGATTCGGTCAGGCTGTCGGGCGTCAACTCGATCAACTGGGCGCGCGTCGTCGCCCAGGTGGTCTACTACTTCACCTCGGCGGTCGCGATCGGGGCACCCCACCGCGCCGTCGACTTCACCGTGCCCACCGGCAATTTCGGCGACGTCTTCGCCGGCTATGTCGCCAAGCGCATGGGCCTGCCGGTGCGCACGTTGCGCGTCGCGACCAACGTCAACGACATCCTCGCCCGGACGCTGACGACCGGCATCTACGAGGTGCGCGAAGTGCATGCGACGGCTTCGCCCTCGATGGACATCCAGGTGTCGTCGAATTTCGAGCGGTTGTTGTTCGAAGCCGGCGGCCGCGACGCCGGCACCGTGCGGCGGCTGATGGACGGCCTCAAGCAGTCCGGCCGGTTCGTGCTGCCGGATGCCATGCTGGCGGCGATCCGCGCCGATTTCGATGCCGGCCGCGCCGACGAGACCGAGACGGCGGCGGCGATCCGCGCCGCCTTCCGCGAGGCCGGCGATCTCGTCGATCCGCACACGGCGGTGGCGCTGGCGGTGGCCGATCGCGACGGCACCGATCTGTCGGTGCCGAACATCGTTCTGTCGACCGCGCATCCCGCCAAATTCCCCGATGCGGTCGAGGCCGCCTGCGGGATGCGGCCGCATTTGCCGGTGTGGCTCGAAGGGCTGATGAGCAGGCGCGAGGACATCAGGATCATGCGGAACGACCAGGCCGAGGTGGAGAAGTTCATCCGCTCGGTCAGCCGGGCCGCCAAGCAGGGAATTGCATAATGGGTGTGGAAGTCACCAAGCTGCCGACGGGGTTGACGGTCGTCACCGACACGATGCCGCATCTGGAGACGGCGGCGCTCGGGGTCTGGGCCGGCGTCGGCGGCCGCGACGAGAAGCCGGACGAGCACGGCATCTCGCATCTGCTCGAGCACATGGCGTTCAAGGGCACGACCACGCGCAGCGCCCGTGAGATCGTCGAGACCGTCGAGGCGGTCGGCGGCGATCTCAATGCCGGCACCTCGACCGAGACCACGGCCTATTACGCCCGCGTGCTGAAGGCCGACGTGCCGATGGCGCTCGACGTACTCTCCGACATTCTCGCCAATCCGTCCTTCGTGCCGGAGGAGCTGGAGCGCGAGAAGAACGTGATCGTGCAGGAGATCGGCGCGGCACAGGATACGCCCGACGACGTCGTGTTCGAGCACCTCAACGAGCTGTGCTTTCCGGACCAGCCGATGGGCCGCTCGCTGCTCGGCACCGCCAAGACGCTGGAGGCGTTCGATCGCGACAAGCTGCACGGCTATCTGTCGACGCACTACCGCGGCCCCGACATGGTGGTCGCCGCGGCCGGCGCCGTCGATCATCAGCGCGTGGTCGAAGACGTGACGAAACGATTTGCCAGCTTCAATGGCGGGCCGGCGCCGAAGCCGCTGCCGGCGGCATTCGGCAAGGGCGGCTCGCGCGTCGTGCATCGCGATCTCGAGCAGGCGCATCTGACGCTCGCGCTCGAAGGCGTGCCGCAGGCCGACCCGTCGCTGTTCTCGCTGCAGGTGTTCACCAACATCCTCGGCGGCGGCATGTCGTCCCGGCTGTTCCAGGAGGTGCGCGAGAACCGGGGGCTCTGCTACTCCGTCTACACGTTCCACGCGCCCTATAGCGACACGGGATTCTTCGGCCTCTACACCGGGACCGATCCGGCCGACGCGCCCGAGATGATGGAGGTCGTGGTCGACATCATCGGCAATGCGGTGGAGACCTTGAGCGAGGCCGAGGTCGCCCGCGCCAAGGCGCAGATGAAGGCCGGGCTGTTGATGGCGCTCGAGAGCTGTAGCGCCCGTGCCGAGCAATTGGCGCGGCATATCCTGGCCTATGGCCGGCCGCAGACGTTGCAGGAGATGGTCGCCAAGATCGAGGCGGTCAGCGTCGAGAGCACGCGCGATGCGGCGCGGGCGCTGCTCGCACGCAGCAAGCCGGCGGTCGTCGCGCTCGGCACCGGCAGGGGTCTGGACACGGCGGTCACTTTCGCCGAAGGTCTGACCGGTTCGAGATCGAAAGCCCAACTGCACTGAACGTGGTGCGGCTCGGTGCGGTCCGCGCATTGCAATCCGCCAGCGCTCGGCATCGGAGATCTGGGGTGGGTCGGAGCAGGCTTCGACCCGGAAAGAGCAGGGGGAGCATCACAGATGGCCCTGTTTCGCTTGCCATCCAACGGACCGGCTGCGCTGGCTCCGCGCGGCCAGGGCCTGCTGTTGCGCGCGCCGCAGATGGCCGATTATGCGCAGTGGGCGCGGCTGCGCGAGATCAGCCGCGACTATCTCACGCCGTGGGAGCCGATCTGGCCATCTGATGACCTGACGCGCTCCGGCTTCCGCCGCCGGCTGCGCCGCTATGCCGAGGACATCTCGGCCGACCGCTCCTATCCGTTCATCGTCTTCCGCGAGCAGGATGGCGCCATGCTCGGCGGCATCACGCTCGCCAATGTCCGCCGCGGCATCGTTCAGGCCGGCACCGTCGGCTACTGGATGGGGCAGCCGTTCGCGCATCATGGCTACATGACGGCGGCGCTGCGGCTGCTGCTGCCGACCTTGTTCGGCGAGCTCAATCTGCACCGGGTCGAGGCGGCCTGCATCCCGACCAATACGCCGTCGATTCGCGTGCTGGAGAAATGCGGCTTCACCCGCGAGGGCCTGGCGCGTCGCTACCTCTGCATCAACGGGGTCTGGCAGGACCATTACCTCTACGGCCTGTTGCACGAGGATTTCCGGGGGTAGCAATCGTGATCGGGATCGCCGCGGGAGAGGCCGATCGGGGCTGGTTCCGGCCTCTGAAATGGGTATAGACGCCTGGGCTGGGCGACCGAGTTGCCGGGGATATCAGACGATGCGAGAGACGAGCGTGATCAGGGCTGGAACGTTGGCAGCCGTGCTGCTGGCCTTGGGAGCCGCCGGCGCGGCGCCGCCGGCAGCCGCCCAATCGCTGACCGACCGCTTCAAGAGCCTGTTCGGCGGCGGCTCCGACAACAAGGGGCAGGAGAACCTGCCCGCCAGCGGCGGACCGCCGGTCGATCCGACCGAGGGCCTGACCTGTCCGCCGGTCAGCATTCGCGCCGGCGCCTCGACCTACGCCGTGGCCGCGCCCGGCAAGCAGGCCGTTGGCAACGACGTCCGGTTCCAGGCGTCGATCACCAAGACCGCGCGCGAATGCAGTCTCAACGGGGCCGAAATCACCGCCAAGATCGGCATCCAGGGCCGCATCGTTGCCGGCCCCGCGGGCGCGCCGGCGAGCGTCGACATTCCGATGCGCATCGCCGTGGTCCAGGGCGGCATCGGCGAGAAGGTGATCGCGACCAAGTCGTATCGCACCACGGTGCAGATGACCGAGGACGGCAGCGTGCCGTTCACGATCGTCGCCGAGGACATGGTCTATCCGGTGCCGCCGCCCGGCGCCAATGCCGACAATTACGTCTTCTACATCGGCTTCGACCCGCAGGCGCTGACCCCGGAGCGGCCGCACGGCAAGAAGCGGCGGTGACGATTGCCGTAGCGCGAGGCGGTCGCCGGAGAGCGTGAACAGCAAAAGGCCGGTGCGATGGGATCGCACCGGCCTTTTGAAGTTGATGGATGGAGACGGACTGCCGCTCAGTTCAGCTTGCGGCCGACTTCCGCGATGCCTTTGGCGACGAGGTCTTCGCCAAGAGCGCCCTTGACCGACTGCGACAGCACGGTCGCGGCGGCCTGGACGGCGGCCTCCGCCGCAGCGGACCTGACGTCGGCGAGAGCCTGGGCCTCGGCGAGGGCGATCTTGCCCTCGGCGGCCTTGGTGCGACGGGCGACGAAGTCTTCCATCTTGGCCTTGGCCTCCGCCGCGATGCGCTCGGCTTCCGCCTTCGCGCTGGTGACGATCTCCTCGGCCTCGCGTTCGGCGCTGGCGCGGCGGGACTTGTAATCGGCGAGCACTTTGGCCGCCTCTTCCTTGAGCCGCTTGGCCTCCGCTAGCTCGGATCTGATGCGCTCGGAGCGATTGTCGAGCGCCTTCAGGACCGTGCGATGGACACCGAGATAGGCGAACAGGCCCATCAGGATCACGAAGGCAATCGCAACCCAGGTTTCCGGATCAGCGAGCAAATGCATCAGGCTGTTCCCTTCAACGATGCATCGACCGCAGCCTCGACCGTCTTGGCCGCGGGGGCCTTGCCGGTGAGCTGCTTCACGATCGCGCTGGCTGCGTCTGCGGCGATGCCGCGGACATTGCTCATTGCGGTCGTGCGCGTGGTGGCGATGGACTTCTCAGCCGCCGCGAGCTTGGCCGCGAGGCTGTCTTCCAGCGCCTTGCGCTCGGCGTCCGAAGAAGCCGCGAGCTTCTCGCGGGTCTCCGCTCCGATCGCCTGGGCACGGGCACGAGCCGTCGCCAGCTCGCTCTCATACGCCTTCATCGCGGCTTCGGATTCATCCTTCAGCCGCTGCGCTTCAGCCAGATCGCCGTCGATCGACTTCTGGCGGGCGTCGATGACGGCCCCGACCTTCGGCAGCGCCACACGCGAAACGATCACGTACAGCGCCACGAAGGCGATCACCAGGGAGACGATCTGGGAGGGAAAGGTTTCCTTCTGGAAGGGAGGGAAACCATGCCCGCCATCGGCCTCAGTATGGGCGCTTGCGGTGCCCTTGGCCTCGCCGCCCTTGGCCTCGCCATGACTTTCAGCCACGGGCTTCTCCTGTCCGGCTCAGGCCGTCTTAGACGGCGTACAGCAGGAGCAGGGCGATCAGCAGCGAGAAGATGCCGAGCGCTTCGGTCACCGCGAAGCCGAAAATCAGGTTGCCGAACTGGCCCTGAGCGGCCGACGGATTGCGCAGAGCGGCCGACAGGTAGTTGCCGAAGATGATGCCGATGCCGGCACCCGCGCCACCCATGCCGATGCAGGCAATGCCCGCGCCAATGTACTTCGCTGCAACCGGATCCATGAAACGAACTCCTTTGAGGGGTTTGGTAGAGAGGGCCGGATCAGTGGCCCGGATGGATAGCATCGTTGAGATAGATGCAGGTGAGGATCGTGAACACGTAGGCCTGGAGGAACGCGACCATCAGCTCGAGGCCGGTCAGCGCGACCGTGAGGCCGAGCGGCAGCAGCGCGCCGACCTTGCCGACGAAGCCGAGCGCGCCGAGCATGGTCACGAAGCTCGCGAACACCTTCAGGGTGACGTGGCCGGCCAGCATGTTGGCGAACAGACGGACGCTGTGCGAGATCGGGCGGGAGAAGAAAGAGATGATTTCGATCACGACCACCAGCGGCAGGATCACCGCGGGGATGCCGGACGGCACGAACAGCTTAAAGAACTTCAGGCCGTTCTTGTAGAAGCCGTAGATGATGACCGTCAGGAACACCAAGAGCGCCAGCGAGAAGGTGACGATGATGTGGCTGGAGACGGTGAAGGTGTAGGGTATGATGCCGACGATGTTCGAGACGAAGATGAACATGAACAGCGAGAACACCAGCGGGAAGAACGTCATGCCGTGCGAGCCGGCGCTGGTTCTGATGGTGTTGGCGACGAATTCGTAGGACAGCTCGACCACCGACTGGAACCGGCCCGGCACGAGCGCACGCCCGGCGGCCATCATCATGACGGCGATCAGCACGACCGCGAGCAGCATGTACGCGGACGAGTTGGTGAAGGTGATCTCCTGATTGCCGATATGGCCGATCGTGAAGATCTTGTTGAGGTGGAATTGATGGATCGGATCGATCATCCGCGTGGCGTCTCATTGTTCACCGGCCACGCCGGCGCTTTGCAATTCACTCGTTGGTCTTCCGCGCCGAGGTCTTCCGCGCATGCCTCACTGGCGGGGCCTGTCGGGAGCTATGCCTGCGGATCTCACCACGTTCAACACGCCGGCGGCGAAGCCGAGCAGGAAAAACACGATGAATCCGAAGGGCGATGTCGACAGCAAGCGGTCGAAGCCCCATCCAAGCACCGCGCCGACGAGGACACCGGCAATCAACTCGGACGACAGTCGCAGGCCACGCGCCATGGCCGAAGCCCTGGCTGCAGTGTCACCGCTGCCGATTCCAGGTTGATCAGTCCCGATCGAGCGGCCGTCGCGAATTTCGGACAACCGTTGGTCGAGACTTCCGAGCCTTGCGGAAAGCGCAACCTCATCGGGCGACTTGTCGCGATCCTTGTGTCCGCTGCTCTCGTTCGTGTCATCCGCCATGTGCCATCCGCCACGTGTGGAGACCCGACCCGGCCGCGAGTTTCAGGAATTAGCGCCCCATCGCCCTTTAAAGCCGGGCGGACCATACTGACCGCATCCCCCCAAGTCAAGATTGCGTGTTGAACTGTTAGATGCCTGAATTTACACGTTTTCTCGGCTTTTTCGTCAGATCGGTCGCGCGTGTCACCGCGCCGCATCAACAGTGTTGTGTGCGGCTGCGATCTTGCACCTGTCAGTGCCCTCTGATCCGATGTCGCTGACCTCCAACCGGCACGGGAACCCGCATGTCGCGCCAGATCGATTACTATTTCTCGCTGCAGTCGCCATGGGCCTATATCGGCCACCGGCTGTTCCGCGACATCGCCGCGAGCCACGGCGCGACCGTCAACCTCAAACCGGTCATGCTGGTGGATCTGTTCGCCGAGACCGGCGGGCTTCCGCTGGCCAAGCGCCATCCGGCGCGGCAGCGCTATCGCATCGTCGAGCTGAAGCGGTGGCGCGACAAGCGCGGTCTCGATTTCCACATCCAGCCGAGCAACTGGCCCTTCAACGCCCGGCTCGCCGACGGCGTCGTCATCGCGGCGCAGCAGGCCGGCCTCGATCCCGAGCCCTATCTGCAGCGCGCCTTCCCGGCCATCTGGGAGCAGCAGCTCAATCTTGCGGATGCCGAGGTGATCGCCGGCTTGGCCGATGCAGCCGGGCTGCCGGGCCGCGATCTCGTGGCGCAGGCGGCGACGGACGTGGTCGGGGCGGCCTACGAGCAGAACCGGCAGGACGCGATCGGGGCCGACGTGTTCGGCTCGCCGGCCTATGTGCTGGACGGCGAGATCTTCTGGGGGCAGGACCGCCTCGAGCTGCTGGCGGACGCGTTGAAATCCGGTCGCTCCGCCTATACGTCCGAAGCATAGGTGCGGCCTGTGGCAGGGGATCGCACCTGAGGCAACGTCATGGCCGCGACACAATGTCGGCGTGCATGGCGGCGGTTGCGAATGCGCCTTGGAGAGCCAGCCATGAGTCTCACGAAGCCGTACCGGCCGTCCCTCCTCGCGCTGCTGGCGTTGAGCTGCCTGGGCGGAGAGGCGTTTGCGGTCGAGGACACCGCGCCTGACGGCGACAAGGGACGCTATACGATGTCGACGACATCGGACGGCGTGATCCGGCTCGATACCAAGACCGGTGCGGTCTCGATGTGCAACAACAGCAGTGGATCGGGCTTTGCTTGTTACGCGGTGCCTGATGAGCGCGCCGCGCTGGACGCCGAGATCGGCCGTCTGCAGGCGGAGAATGAAAAGCTCAAGGGCCAGCTCGCGTCGCGCGATCAGAGCATCTCCGGCAAGATTGATGAGCCGCTGCCGAAAGATCAGGCGCTGCCCAAGTCCGATCAGTTGAGGAAAGCCGAACCCAGGACGGGGGACAAGCCGGGTGAATCGAAATCCTCCGATGGAACGCGCAAGCTCGAGATCCCGCTGCCCAGCGACCAGGACATGGACCGCATGATGGGGTTCCTCGAGCAGGCCTGGCGCCGGCTGCTCGACATGGCAACACGGGTGCAGAAGGACGTCTCGGGCAGGATCTGAGACCGCTTCGAGGAGGCTGTATCCATGTCGGCACGATCGGCCTCGCGCACGGCACTTTCGGTCGTCGCGATCGATACGGTGGCGACGTCGATCCTGACGGCGCAGACTTCGGGCCGCGGCTTCACCGATCTCACGCGCGAGGTCGAGGCGTTTCTGCGTGAAGTATCCGCCAGGGAAGGCGCGGTGACCCTGTTCGTTCGCCACACCTCGGCGTCGCTGACGATCCAGGAGAATGCCGATCCCACCGTGCTGCACGATCTCACCACGGCGCTGGCGCGGCTGGCGCCGGAGGATGCCGGCTGGATGCATGACACCGAGGGGCCGGACGACATGCCGGCACACGTCAAGACCATGCTGAGCGCGGTCTCGCTGCAGGTGCCGGTGCAGGACGGACGCATGATGCTCGGCACCTGGCAGGCGCTCTATCTGATCGAGCATCGTGCGCGTCCGCATCGGCGCGAGGTGGTATTGCAGTTCATCGGCGCGGCCTGAGGCCATAAAGAGAAAACCCGCGGGTCTGAAATGCGGAACGGCCGCGGAGTGATCCGCGGCCGCTCGTCGTTGGAGGCAGATGCGAGCGGGGTGCCGCTCGCCTCGTGATCAATTGGCCTGGATGTCGACGTCCTTGGTTTCCGGCAGGAACAGGAAGCCGACCACCGCAGTGATCACGGCGAAGAAGATCGGGTACCACAGGCCGGCATAGATATCGCCGGTCGAGGCCACGATCGCGAAGGCGGTTGCGGGCAGGAGGCCGCCGAACCAGCCGTTGCCGATGTGATACGGCAGCGACATCGAGGTGTAGCGGATCTTGGTCGGGAACAGCTCGACCAGCATCGCGGCGATCGGGCCGTACACCATGGTGACGAAGATCACCAGGATGAACAGCAGACCGATGATGGCGGCCACCTGCGGACGGAAGATGTCGAACGGATGCGCCATCTTGACGATCCCGGCGTCACCCGCCTTCGGATAGCCGGCCTCGCCGATCGCGGCCGTCAGCGCCGGGTTGCTGGTCTTCGCATCGGTGTAGGGCACTTCCTTGCCGTTGAAGGTGACCTTCACGCCGGAGCCGGCCGGGCCATAAACGGTCGAGTACCTGACCGAGGACTGGGCCAGGAAGGCGCGGGCGGTGTCGCAAGGCGCGGTGAAGACGCGGGTGCCGACCGGGTTGAACAGATCGCCGCAGCCGGCGGGATCAGCCACCACTTCCACCTTCGTCGCCTCGATCGCCTTCTCCAGCGCCGGATTGGCGTTGGTGGTGATCATCTTGAAGATCGGGAAGAAGGTCAGTGCCGCGATCAGGCAGCCGCCCATGATGATCGGCTTGCGGCCGATCTTGTCGGACAGCATGCCGAACACGATGAAGAAGCCGGTGCCGAGCAGCAGCGACCAGGCGATCAGCAGGTTGGCGGTGTAGCCATCGACCTTCAGGATCGATTGCAGGAAGAACAGCGCGTAGAACTGGCCGGTGTACCAGACCACGCCCTGGCCCATCGTGGCGCCGATCAGCGCCAGCAACACGATCTTGGCGTTGCCCCAGTTCGCGAACGCTTCCGTCAGCGGCGCCTTCGAGCTCTTGCCCTCGTCCTTCATCTTCTGGAACACGGGCGATTCGTTCAGGCGCAGACGGATCCAGACGGAGACGCCGAGCAGCAGCACGGAGACCAGGAACGGAATGCGCCAGCCCCATTTGGCGAAGTCGGCCTCGCCGATGATGGTGCGGGTGAACAGGATGACCAGCAGCGACAGGAACAGGCCCATCGTCGCCGTCGTCTGGATGAAGGAGGTGTAGTAGCCGCGCTTGCCCATCGGGGCGTGCTCGGCGACATAGGTCGCGGCGCCGCCATACTCGCCGCCGAGCGCGAGGCCCTGCAGCAGGCGCAGGCCGATCAGGATCACCGGTGCCGCGAAGCCGATGGTCTCGGCGTTCGGCAGCAGGCCGACGATGAAGGTCGACAGGCCCATGATCAGGATCGTGACCAGGAAGGTGTATTTGCGGCCGACGATGTCGCCGATGCGGCCGAACACGATCGCGCCGAACGGGCGGACCAGGAAGCCCGCGGCGAACGCGAGCAGTGCGAAAATGTCGCGGGTGGCTGCCGGATAGCCGCTGAAGAACTGCGCGCCGATGATCGAGGCCAGCGACCCGTAAAGATAGAAGTCGTACCACTCGAAGACGGTGCCGAGAGAGGAGGCCAGAATGACGAAGCGTTCGTCCTTCGTCATGCCTCCCGATCTCGCTTGTGTGGCTACCATTGTTGACATCGGCATTCGCTCCCCATGATTGTTGTGATGATGGCTTTCGCCTCCGCATGCCGGACTTGGACGGCGCAGGTCGCGGAGACCTTGCTCTTCAGTAACATTGCAGTGAAACCCGCCCCAATACGACTTTCGGCTCTGCCCTCTGCGGCGCGCGGGAAAGATGGGGACATTGCGCCGGATCAAGTTCGGTGAGCGGCCGTCGCGCTACCGATGTTGCGTTGCACAAGGTTCGGATTAACCGCCTTCCCTGCAAGTGGAATTGGACGCTTGCATGCAACCGGTGGCCGGGCGAGTATTTCCGGAAAACCGGGCGCGTGCAGTTGCAGCACGTCGTCGGTCTCGCAAGGTCAAGTCTGGATTCATGGCGGCTGCCAGCACCCATCTCGTCATTGCCGATGATCACCCGCTGTTCCGCAACGCTTTGCGGCAGGCGGTCGCGAGCGTGCTCGCGGAGGCCGTGGTCGACGAGGCCGGTTCGTTCGAGGACCTCACCGCGCTGCTGGAAAAGGATTCCGAGGTCGATCTCGTACTTCTCGACCTCACCATGCCCGGCATCTCCGGCTTCTCGGGCCTGATCTATCTGCGCGCGCAATATCCGGCGATCCCGGTCGTCATCGTGTCGGCGAGCGACGATGGCGCGACGATCCGCCGCTCGCTCGATTTCGGCGCCTCCGGCTTCATCCCGAAGCGGTTCGGCGTCGACACGCTGCGCGATGCCATCAAGAAGGTGATGGACGGCGACGTCTGGGTGCCGCCCGACACGGACTTGGCGGCCGGCGCCGATCCGGAGATGACCAGGCTGCGCGACCGTCTGGTGACGCTGACCCCGCAGCAGGTGCGGGTGCTGATGATGCTGTCGCAGGGGCTGCTCAACAAGCAGATCGCCTACGAGCTCGGTGTCTCCGAGGCGACCATCAAGGCGCATGTGTCGGCCATCCTGCAGAAGCTCGGTGTCGAGAGCCGGACGCAGGCGGTGATTGCGGCGGCGAAGATCGCGGGCAGCGCCTGGCGGCAGGACGCGCCGACGGGGAAGTAAGCGACGGGAAAATCTGGATGAGTCGTCATTCCGGGTTCGGCTCTGCGAGCCGCCCCGGAATGACGACACCCCGCAGCTGTCTGCCGGAGGCGCCATTGGCCGGCGCTTGATGCCGTCTTGCAGTGTATGTGGACAGCGTCCATTCCGCACGCCTTCTGCTTCACTCGCGACACACCTTCACGGCCTCGCGGCGCATCGCGCGTCCGAGCTTTGCCGATCATCCACCCTCTTGAACAGAGGGCGCAGGGAAGGCCGGGCGCTGGCCGCGCCCGTGGCCCGCCTGCAGAAAAAAGCAGGCGGCAGTCACCACAGGTCTGGCCGAACACACCCGGCCCTCCCTGCGCGATGGTTTTGACGGCTGCTCCGAGCTCTCCCCGGGGACCGGCGTTCTTGCCCCCGTCGTCGGCAACATCGTCGTCACCGACTTGGCATCAGCACCGGGATGCCAGGACCACACGGCTTGACCGTGCGCGCCGGATCGTTCGTCGGCATGAATGATCACGCTGCGACCCGACGCGCCCACCGCGTCCCGCACCCCACGTTCGTGACGATCGCGAAGCGCCCCTCATGACGAGCACGGGACGACTCAAGGGGTAGCACGATTTCGGGGAAAAAGAAAGTCTGTATCTAGGGGGACGCAGAGCAAAGTGCGCAAGCTTCGCTTAGGCCCATCTCCGTGCAAGTCTCCCCAAAGCCACGGTAAGATTCCGCAGGTGTGCCGAGGCGCCCTGCCGCGAGGTTTGCGACGTTGAGTTTTGTTGGACTGTTACCGAGGCCTTCCAGTCTTGTGGAGCAAGTGACGCCTTGTTGGTCCGTACATCAATCCGGTCGGCTAGACCTGATCTTTGAGATCGAGTGTAGCAATCTCCTCCCTCACTTCGTCGCTAAGATAATTGGGATTGACCGTTCGCAGATATCGAAGTGCTTCTACGTCATTGGCCTTGTACTCCAGGCGTCGCTTGTAAAATGTTAGGCGACCTTCGGATTCCGAGATTATCTGACCCCAGGTCTTTACCCAAACTCGAACCTTCGGCTCGTCATACTCGGCCACTAAGCCGCGTGCTTTGCCAGTCTGGCGCGTCTCAATTTCGGCGTCGCGAGTCAAGCTATTCGATATTGCAACGAAGTCCCATTCCACATTGGGAGCCTTGAACCTGTCGTCCGAAGCAACTGCCTTTGCGTACGAGGATCTGCGCGATCAGGCCGCCGAAGGAATGGCCGATGAGGGCGGGGCGCCGGTCGAGTGCGCCCGCGATCGCGGCGAAGTGCGCCGCTACCTCGCCGATGGTTTCGGGCGCGGCGGCGCCACCCATCTCCGCCGGCCAGCCGGGCGCCAACCCGGCGTAGCCGGCGGCGTCGAACAGCTCGACCCACCGATCCCACGAGCCGGGCTTCAGCCACAGGCCGTGGATGAAGATGATCGCGCGCCTTTGCGAGGCGTTGGCCCCGCCGATCGCATCATCGCATGTGTGGGTCGACATGATCGGCGCCCTTCTGCTGCGTTGGATCAGTTGCGCGGCGGCGTGGCGGCGGACTGCCCGTTGAGGAAGGCGTCGATCGCAGCGACCGTCGCGGCCGGCTGCTCCTCCATCAGCCAATGGCCGGAGCCGGGGATGACCTGCTCCTGCACGTTGGACGCGCCGGCCCGTGCCACCACCGCCATGGTCGGGCCGAAGGACGCCGCGCCACCGATCGCCAGCACCGGCATCGTCAGCTTGCCATGCGCCGCGAGCCAGGCGCGGTTGTCGATCGCGTCCTGATCGAAGGCGGCGAACTGGCTGAAGCCCGCATGCATCCGCCCCGGGCCGGCATAGAGCTGCGCGTAATGGACGCGCGCGGCCTCCGGGAAGTGGGCAGGGTTAGCCGAGAACTCGTTCCAGAAGCGGTCGAGATAGATGCGCTCGCGCCCCTCCACCAGGCGCTCCATGTCGGGGCCGCCGAAGCGGAAGTGCCACAGCAGCGGGTTCTTCAGGATCTCCTCCCACGGGCCGATGCCCGGCACCGGCGCATCCATCAGCACCAGCTTGGTCACGCGGTCGGCGTGCCGCGCCGCCAGCGCATAGGCGACCATGTTGCCGATGTCGTGCGCCACGACCTCGGCGGTGCGCGCGCCCAGCGCGTCCATGACGCCGGTGATGTCCTCGGCCTGGTTGGCCTTCTCAAAGCCCCTGTCGGCGCGGGCGGACAGGCCGAGCCCGCGCAGGTCGGGCACGATCACGGTGTGGTTCTCGGCGAGCTTAGCGGCGAGCGGCACCCACATGTCGCCGGTGTCGCCATAGCCGTGCAGCAGGACGACCGCCGGTCCGCTGCCGCCGACGCGGACATGGATCGTGGTGCCGTTGGTCGGGATCTCCTGGGTGCGGAAGGTCTTCGGGAAATTGCCGGGCGCGTCGGTTGCGTCGGCGAGGGCGGCGCTGGTCAGCATCGTGAGCGCGCTGGCGGCGAGGGCGGTTCGTTGCAGCAGGCGGGGAAGGGTCATGGCGATCTCCTCATTGGGCGTGTTGATGCACGCAAAGCTAGACGAGGGAGGTGCGCGGTATTAGAGGGTAGCCGCGCCAAGGATTTTTGATCGAGACGCAAAGATGGTACTGGCCAGCGCGGATCGTGCCAGGGATCTCGAAGTGTTCTGCGCCGTCGCCGGCAGCGGCAGCTTCTCGGCCGCTGGTCGCAGTCTCGGGCTGACGCCATCGGCTGTGAGCCGGACGCTCGACCGCATCGAGGCGCGGCTTGGCGCGCGGCTGCTGTTGCGAAGCACGCGGGCGCTGACGCTGACCGCCGAGGGGCAGTCCTATCTCGCGGCCGCCCGTCGCATTCTCGCCGACCTCGACGAGGCCGAGCAGGCGATCGCAGACCAGGGCGCGCCGCGCGGGCGCATCCGGGTCAGCGCCGCCCTCTCGCACGGCCGCGTCTGCATCGTCCCTCTGCTCGGCGAGTTCGTGCGGCGCTATCCGAACATCCTGGTCGACATCAATCTGAGCGACGGGCTCGTCGACGTGGCGGCGGGGCAGGCGGACGTCGCGATTCGCGGCGGTCCGCTGCCCGACAGCGCGCTCACCGCGCGCCGCCTCGGCGACAACGGCCGCACCATCGTCGCCTCGCCCGACTACCTGGCGCGCTGGGGCGTGCCGGAGGCGCCGGAAGACCTCTACAACCACAATTGCCTGAACTTCAGCTTTCGCCGCGCCGAGCCGGTGTGGCCGTTCCGCCGCGATGGCGTCGACTATGCGCTGAAGGTGCGCGGCGCCGTCGAAGCCAACAGCGGCGACACGCTCAGCCAGCTCGCGCTCGATGGCGTCGGCATCGCCCGCGTCGGCGATTTCAGCCTCGGCAACGCGATCGCAGAGGGGCGGCTGGTGCCGCTGCTCGAAGCGTTCAATCCCGGCGACAGGGAGGTCTTTCACGCCGTCTTCGTCGGCGGCGCCAACACGCCCGCGCGTGTTCGGGTGTTCGTGGACTATCTGGTCGAGCGGATGGGGGACAGTCCCGGCAAGGCAGCAACGCGGCGAGGGTCGTGACTTGGCAGCCGCCCTTACTCCGCCGCCACCATCTGCTGAATCCGCCACTGTCCCAACAACGCCCGCAGCGACGCCGGCTTCAGCGGCTTGTTGAGCACGGCGATGTTGTCGTCGCGGGCGGCAGCGCGGACGTGGGGGCTGCGGTCGGCGGTGATCAGGATCGCGGGCAGCGCCTCGTTGAAGCGGCGGCGGATGTCGCGGATGGCGGCGATGCCGTTGCCGCGGTCGAGATGGTAGTCGACGAGCAGGCCGGTGACGGCGCCGTCGCGCGCCGCGATCGCCTCCATCGCGGACTCCGGATCAGGGACGGCGATCACCTCGGCGTCCCACGCCGTCAGCAGGGTCTTCATGCCGTCGAGGATCGCCGGATCGTTCTCGATGCAGACGATCAGGGCGCCCGCAATCGGCGTCGTCGCCAGCGGGGTCGCGGTGGTGACGGCGGCGGTGTGGTTGATCGCCTTGGCGATCGGCACCGTCACTGAGAACACCGAGCCGCGGCCGGGCCGCGAGTCCAGCGCAATGCCGTGGTTCAGCACGCGCGCGATGCGCTCGACGATCGACAGCCCCAGGCCGAGGCCGCGCGCGATCCGCGCGCCCTGCTCGAGGCGGTGGAATTCCTTGAAGATCTCGCCGCGCTTGACCGGGGGGATGCCGACGCCGGTGTCGTAGACGCCGATCTGCAGCGACTGGCCGTGGCGGCGGCAGCCGACCAGCACGCGGCCCTTGGGGGTGTACTTGATGGCGTTGGAGATGAAGTTCTGCAGCAGCCGGCGCAACAGCAGACGGTCGGACTCGACCGGCAGCGACGACGGCACGAACACCAGCTCCAGACCCTTGGCGCGCGCGGCGGGCGCGAACTCGATCTCCAGCGAGCGCATCAGGTCGGCCATCTTGAAGCTCGAGACCTGCGGCGTCATCGCGCCGGCATCGAGCCGGGAGATGTCGAGCAGCGCGCCGAGAATCTCCTCGATCGCCTCGAGCGAGTCGTCGATGTTCTCGACCAGGCGCGAATCCTCGCCGGCCGTCTGCCGCTCGACGAGGCTCGTCACGTAGAGCCGCGCCGCGTTCAGCGGCTGCAGGATGTCGTGGCTGGCCGCCGCAAGGAAGCGCGTCTTGGAGATGTTGGCGTCCTCGGCGGCGCTCTTGGCCAGCGCCAGCTCCGAATTCAGCCGCGTCAGCTCCTCGGTGCGGTCGCGGACGCGCTTCTCCAGCGTCGCATTGGCGCGCTCCAGTGCCTCGGCGGCTTCGAACGAGGGCGTGACGTCGGTGAAGGTGATGACGAGGCCGCCATCCGGCATGCGGTTGGTGCGGACCTCGATCACCATGTGGCGGTCGGCGAGGCGTTCCAGATAGGGCTCGCCTTCGGTGGTGTAGGCGGCGAGCCGCCGCGCCAGCAGCGCCTCGCCGTCCTCATAGGTGGGCGCGCCGATCGTGCCCATGAATTCGAGGATCTCCTTCAACGGACTGCCGATCTGCACCAGATCCGGCGGCAGCCCGAGCAGGTCGACGAACTGGCCGTTGGAGCAGATCAGTTGCAGGTCGGCGTCGAACACCGCGATGCCCTGGCGCACATGGTTCAGCGCGGTCTGCAGGATCTCGCGGTTGAAATGCAGCGCGGCATGGGAATCGTCGAGCAGCTTGAGCGCGGCCTTGGCGGACACCGTGCGCTTGCGCAGGAGCAGCGACATCACGAGGCGCGACGACGCCGCGCCGATCGACGAGGCGATCAGGTGCTCGGCATGGCGCAGCAGCTCGAAATCGGCCGGCGCGGCCGGATCGAGCGGGAGGTTGCGCTGGGCGGCGAACGCCTCGAACGAGGCGCGGGCACGGTCGGGACCGAGATATTGGCCGACCGTGCTCTGGATGTCCTGCACCGTCACGGTCGAGCGCCAGCGCCGGAAGCTCGGCGCACTCGGCGTCAGCTCGGCCGGCACGAAGATGTCGGCCTGCAACAGCTCGATCGACGACGGCTGCCGCGCCAGCGACAGCACGACGTAGGTCAAGAGATTGAGCGACAGGCTCCACAGCACGCCGTGCAGCAGCGGCGGCAAATCGGTGCCGAGCAGCGCCTGCGGCCGCAGCGGCTCGAAGCCGAACGGACCGTGCTGCAGGAACAGGATGCCGGCGGTGGAGGTGTCGAGGAAGCTCGGGATGAACAGCGTGTAGAGCCAGACGGCGAAGCCGACCAGCATGCCGCCCATTGCGCCGCGCGCGGTCGCGCGCCGCCAGAACAGACCGCCGAAGAAGCTCGGTGCGAGCTGCGCGATGGCGGCGAACGACAGCAGGCCGATCGCGGCGAGCTGGGTGTTGCCAAGCGCGCGGTAGTAGAAATAGGCCATCACCATGATGGCGAAGATCGCGATGCGGCGGGTGCCGAGCAGGAAGCCGGCGAAGTCGCGGCCGATCTCGCGCTGCTCCTGGCGCTGCAGCACCAGGGGCACGACGATGTCGTTGCACACCATGATCGACAGCGCCACGCATTCGACGATCACCATCGCGGTCGCCGCCGACAGGCCGCCGACGAAGACCAGGATCGACAGCCATTGCGAATTGGCTTCGATCGGCAGCGCCAGCACGTACATGTCGCTGTCGACGGCGCCGAACGGGAAGGTGATGAGGCCGGCGAGAGCGATCGGGATCACGAACAGATTGATCGCGATCAGATAGAGCGGAAACAGCCAGCGCGCACGCGACACCTCGGCATCGTCGGCGTTCTCGACCACGCTGACATGGAACTGGCGCGGCAGCAGCATCGCGGCGCAGAACGACAGCAGGGTCATGGTGAGGAAATTGCCGATGCCCGGCACATATTCCAGCGCGCGCTCGGCCTCCGGCGATTTCATGGCCCGCTCGATCAGCTCGACCGGCGAGAACATCCAGAAGGTGACGAAGGCGCCGGCGGCGATGAAGGCGACCAGCTTGATGATCGACTCGGTCGCGACCGCCAGCATCAGGCCGTGCTGGTGCTCGGTGGCGTCGGTCTGCCGCGTTCCGAACAGCACCGCGAAGACAGCCATCGCCAAGGTGACCATCAGCGCCATGTCGCCGACGATCGGAATGTGGGCGAAGGCGCGGTCGTCGATCAGGATGGTCTGCAGCGACGAGGCGACGGCCTTGAGCTGCAGCGCGATGTAGGGCACCGAGCCGATGATCGCGATCAGCGCCACGGTGGCCGCCACCGCCTGGCTCTTGCCGTAGCGGGCGCCGATCAGGTCGGCGACGGAGGTGATGTTCTGCGACTTGGCGAGCCGGATCACCCGGCGCAGCAGCGGCGTGCAGGCGCCGACCATCAGGATCGGCCCGAGATAGATCGCGAGGAAGTCGACGCTGGTGCGGGAGGCAAAGCCGACCGAGCCGAAGAAGGTCCAGGACGTGCAGTAGATCGCCAGCGACAGCGGGTAGATCAGCCCGGCCAGCCGACCGCGGCTCTCTGCCGGCCGCCGTTCGCCGGCCCGGTTGCCGCGGCTGGCGACCAGGAACAGGAACCCGATATAGCCGAACGCGGCCAGGATCACGCCCCAGTCGTGCAGCATCTCCTACGCGTCTCCGACGTCTTCCTCGAAGGCTCCGGGCTGATCCCGTTGTCCGGGAAATCTAGCCCGTTGCTGGAGGCAGGGCGATAGCGATCTTGCCGAGAGAGCGCGGAGCTGGAGTCATCGTTAGCGCGGGAGACCCCGCAGTCTCCGCCGTCATTCCGGAGCGCCCGCAGGGCGAGCCCGGAATCCATGTCGCCTGATGCCGTGCTGCCCGATGGATTCCGGGCTCGTGCTTCGCACGCCCCGGAATGACGGAGAGAGGGAACTACTCCGCCGCCAGCGGCTTCTTGTGCAGCGCCAGGCCGAGCCGTTCCCAGACCTGCAGCAGGGCCTCGGCCAGGCGATCGATCAGGCCGTCGTCGTGATAGGGCGAGGGCGTGATGCGCAGGCGCTCGGTGCCCTTGGCGACCGTCGGGTAGTTGATCGGCTGGATGTAGATGCCGTGCTCTTCGAGCAGGAGATCGGAGGCCTGCTTGCACTTCTCGGGATCGCCGACGAACAGCGGCACGATGTGGGTGTCGTTGGTCATCACCGGCAGGCCGGCGGCGTTGAGGACCGCCTTCACCCGTGCGGCGCGGTCCTGGTGGCGCTCGCGCTCCCAGCTCGACGATTTCAGGTGCTTGATCGCAGCCGTGGCGGCCGAGCAGATCGGCGGCGGCAGCGCGGTCGTGAAGATGAAGCCCGGCGCGTACGAGCGAACCGCATCGATGATCTCGCCCTTCGCGGCGATGTAGCCGCCGAGGCAGCCGAACGCCTTCGCCAGCGTGCCTTCGAGGATGTCGATGCGGTGCATGACGCCATCGCGCTCGGCGATGCCGCCGCCGCGCGGGCCGTACATGCCGACCGCGTGCACCTCGTCGACATAGGTCATCGCATTGTAGCGCTCGGCGAGATCGCAGATCGCAGCCAGCGGCGCCACGTCGCCGTCCATCGAATACAGGCTCTCGCAGGCGATCAGCTTCGGCCTGTTAGGACCGGCGGCGATCAGGAGCTGTTCGAGATGGGCGAGATCGTTGTGGCGCCAGATCTGGCGCTCGCAGCCGGACTGGCGCACGCCCTCGATCATCGAATTGTGGTTCAGCGCGTCCGACAGGATCAGGCAGTCGGGAATCAGCTTGGCGAGCGTGGCGATGCCGGTCTGGTTCGACACGTAGCCGGAGGTGAACAGCAGCGCCGCTTCCTTGCCGTGGAGGTCGGCGAGCTCGGCCTCGAGCTGCACCAGGGGATGATGGGTTCCGGCGATGTTGCGGGTGCCGCCGGCGCCGGTGCCGACGCGGGTTGCGGTCTCGACCATCGCGCCGACCACCTTCGGGTGCTGGCCCATGCCGAGATAGTCGTTGGAGCACCAGATCACGACATTGCGCGGTCCGCTCGGCGAGTGCCAGGTCGCGTGCGGGAACCGGCCGGCGATGCGTTCGAGATCGGCGAAGACTCGGTAGCGACGCTCATCATGCAGGCGACCGAGGGCGGCACTGAAGTACTGGCTGTAGTCCATCACGAAACCCGAACTGGCGCGCTGCAGTGCAGCACCTGAAGCGAAAACCTCGCGGCATGCGTGGCGTAAGGTCTTCTTAGAGCGTTTCCAGAGCGGCTGTCGAGCCGGAATCCCAAGGCGGGAATTGGGCGATTTGTCCAAGGGGGGAGTGATCTCGGCCGAACGGCGCCGGGATTGCGGCGACGCGGCGGCGTCGCGGCCCCGCAGCCTCAGGTGGTGCGATAATGCAGCACGCCGTCGATGGTCTGGCTGGTCAGGCGGCCCTCGACCAGCATGTAGTTGACATGGGCGATCAGCTCGCCGGCGGCGAAGCCCATCTGGTGCGGGTCGAGCACGTGCTTGTGGAACACGACCGGCACGAGCTGCGCCGAGGTCTTCGGCTCGTCGCGGCAGGCGTCGGCGATCATCCGGCAGCGCTCCTCGTGGTGGTCGGCGAGCTGCTTGATGCGCGTCTTCAGCCCGTAGAACGGCACGCCATGGCCTGGCAGCACCAGCACGTCATAGGGCAGGGTGGTGGTGAGGCTCGCCAGCGAGGCCAGATATTCGCCGAGCGAGTTCTGGTCGGGCTCGACCGCCCAGACGCTGACATTGGGCGAGATCTTGCTCAGCACCTGGTCGGCGGACAGGAACAGCTTGTCGGCGGCGCAGTACAGCATGACCTGGTCGAGCGCGTGCCCGCCGCCGGTGATGACCTTGAAGCGCCGGCTGCCGATTTGGATCTCGTCGCCATGGGAGATGCGGCGGTAGGAGGCCGGCAGCACCGAGACGCGCTGCAGATATTCCTGGCCGCGGCCGAGCAGCTTGTCGGTCAGGGTCTCGTCCATGCCGTGGCGGCGGAAGAACAGCCGCTGGGCATTGCGGCGCTCCTCGGTGCCGCGGTTCTGGTGATAGACCGACTGCAGGTACTCGACCTGCGACATCACCAGCGGGCAATTGAAGCGCTCGACGATCCAGCCGGCGAGCCCGACATGGTCGGGATGCGAATGCGTCACGATCAGCCGGCTGATCTTGACGTGCTTGAGCGGGCCATCGAGCAGCCGCGTCCAGGCGGCGATCGACTCCTCGTTGCCGAAGCCGGAGTCCACCGCGACCCAGCCATCGCCATCGGCGAGCAGATAGATGTTCACATGGTTGAGGCGGAACGGCAGCTTCAGGCGCAGCCACAGCACGCCGGGCGCGACCTCGACGACCTGATCCTCACCGGGATGCTGCTCCCAGGGATAGCGCAGGGCTTCGGCGGAGGAGTGAACGGTGTCTGTCTTCGTCATGCCTCATCGATTAACGGCCGCCGCGCGCGAGCGCCAGCCGAAAAACACATGGCTGGACGGCATTCCGGGGTACGGAAGCTGCGTCGGGTCGCGCCAGCATGACCTGCCTCGACGCCTTCTGCTTCGCCACGCCCCCGTCATTCCGGGGCGAGGCCGCAGGCCTCGAACCCGGAATGACCGGCGAGTAGCAACTACGCCGCTCGGATGTTGGTCAGGAACGCATCGACCTCGGCGCGCAGGGTGTCGGCCTCGCGCCGCAGCGCTTCGGAGGCACTGAGCACCTCGTTGGCGGAGGTGCCGGCCTGGGCTGAGGCGCTGGAGACGCCTGTGATGTTGTTGGAGACCTCGGTGGTGCCGGAGGCCGCCTGCTGGATGTTGCGGGCGATCTCGTGCGTCGCGGTGCCCTGCTGCTCCACGGCGGCGGCGATCGCGGTGGTGACGTTGTCGATCTCGGCGATGGTCTCGCCGATGTTGCGGATCGCCGACACCGCCGACGAGGCGACCTGCTGCATGCCCGCGATCTGGGTGCGGATCTCGTCGGTGGCCTTGGCGGTCTGGCTCGCCAGGCTCTTCACCTCCTGCGCGACCACCGCGAAGCCGCGGCCGGCCTCGCCGGCGCGCGCCGCCTCGATGGTGGCGTTGAGCGCGAGCAGGTTGGTCTGCGAGGCGATCGCCTGGATCAGGTCGACGACGACGCTGACGCGGCTCGCGTTGTCGGCGAGCCCCTGCATCGTCGAATCGGTGGCGCCGGCTTCCTCGACCGCCTTCTTGGCGATCTGGGCCGAGGTCACGACCTGGCGGCTGATCTCCGCGATCGACGACGACAATTGCTCGGTGCCGGCCGACACGGTCTGGACGTTGACCGAGGTCTCCTCGGCAGCCGCCGCGACCGCATTGACCAGCGAGTTGGACTGGTCGGCGGTCTGCGACATGCTCTGCGCGGTCGCCTGCATGGCCGTGGCGGAGTTCTGCAGCGTGCCGAGGGCGCTGCGCACCGTCGCCTCGAACGTGGCGATCTGGGCCTCCATGCGCGCGGCGCGCTCGGCCTTGGCGGCATTCTCGCGGTCCTGCTCAGCGGCCAGGGTGCGGGCACGGACCATGTTCTCGCGGAACACCTGCAGGGTGTCGACCATCGTGCCGATCTCGTCGCGCTGCTTCGAGGCCGCAATCTCGGTGTCGAGATCGCCGCTCGACAGCGTCTGCATCGCCTGCTGCAGCCGCTTGATCCGGCGCAGGATGTTGCCGCCGACATAGAGCCAGACGAACAGCACCGAGCCGAGCAGCGTGGCTGCGCCGGCACCGGCCATGCCGAGCGTTGCCAGCTCGATGTCACGGCCCGCCGTGCCGGTGGTGCTTTCGGTCGACTTGCGCACGCCTTCGACGAGCTGCTGCACGCTGATGTCGAGACCGACATTGAGCTTGCGCGTCTCCTCCAGCACGGTCTGCCCGTAGTCGTTGGCGTCGAGCTCCTTCTCGCGCGTCTTGAACACGCGGGCCTTGCCCTCGCCGAGTGCGGCGAGCTTCAGCGCGGCATCGTGGATTGCCTTGGTGCTGCGGCCGGTCGGCAGCAATTCGAGATTGGATTTGAGCTGCGCCAGCGCCTCCTTGAACTGTCGCTCGATCGTCTCCAGCGTGTCGCTGTCGTTGGCCGATAGCGCGGCGGCCATCTGCGCCACCAGCAGGTTGCCGGACGCGATCACGTTGCCGAGCTGCTCGACGAACCGTGCGGCCGCCGTCGCGTCGTCTGCCGACACCTCGGCTGCGCCGAGCACGGCGTTGAGCTGCGTCTGGGCATCCAGCATCGGCTCGTTGGCGGCGGCAGTGAAGTCCGCCTGCGCCTTGCGCAACGCGTCGTACTGCTTGTTGTGCAGGGCCGCGACTTCGAGACGCTCGCGTGCGGCGGACACCAGGCTCTGATTGGCCTCGTTGATGTTCTTGATGGTCTCGGCGAGCGGCGCCACCACGCTCTTCGCGGCGCCGAGCGCGCTGATCTCGCTCAGGCGCTCCTGCGTGGTCTTCTGGATCTCCTGCATCTTCTTCAGGCGCTCGTTGAGCGCGTCCTCGCTCTGGGACTGCAGCAGCGCCGGGCCGAGGCTGGCCAGGCCGGAGCTCTGCGCCAGCAATTGCAGGCTCGAGGTCAGGCGCGGAATCTCGCGGCCCGAGAGTTCGACCATGGTGCCGCCGACGTGTCGCAGCATCAGTCCCGCAGCGACGCTGATCGCGATCGCCATGCCCGCGATCACTGCGAAGGCTACGAACAGGCTGCCGCGCACGCCCCACCTGGGTCGCAGGACTCCGAGCACCCTGCTGAAGCTGAACCGTATCGCCATCTCTGGTGTCCCCCGATATGCACTACTTGGAGCTGTTGCTTGCAGGCAGTATCGCGGCGGGCGGTTAACAAATCCGGGAAACTACTCGGGCAGTGCTGAGTTTTCTCGCATTTTCGCATTTCACCGTGCGGCATTTAACGGGACGGAAGGGATTGTTGGGCCGCGCTTTCGATAACCTATGACAGAAAAGGCCGGCATCGCTGCCGGCCTTCCCGTCGTTTGTTGTTATTTGACGCCTGCGGATCAGTAGCGGGCCGCGAGCGGAGCGCCCCAGTTGAAGCGGTAGTTCACGCCAGCCTTGAAGGTGTGGTCGTCGGTGGTGAAGCTGCCGGTCGGCACCAGCGCGGCGGGCGCCGTGAAGGTGGCGCTGCCGAAATTGTAGTACTGATACTCGGCCTTGGCCGACCAGTTCGGCGCGAACATGTATTCGAGTCCGCCGCCGACGGTCCAGCCGTTGCGATGGTCGCCATTGGTCGCGAAGCCGACCGGCGTGCCGGCGAACGTCACCTTCTCGTTGTTGTCGGAATAGGCGTAGCCGCCCTTCACGTAGAGCAGGCCCGGACCCCAGGTGTAGCCGAAGCGGCCGGTGATCGAGCCGAGGCCGCGCTGGCTGTTGGTGTAGACGAGGCCGCCGGGGAAGGCGGCGCCGACGCTGCCGCTCAGCCAGCTGTACTGGCCCTCGGCGCCGATCACCCAGGTCGGTGCGAACTGCCAGTCGGCGCCGACCTGCAAGCCGCCCAGGAAGCGGCCGTTGGAGTTGTTGCCGGTGGCGAGGCCGGAGAAGTTGTTGTCGCTCGAGAACGCGCCGCCGAGATGGGCGCCGAGATAGAAGCCGGTCCAGTTGTAGATCGGGGCGGCGTAAGCCGGCGGCGCCTTGGTGGCGTAAGGATAGGTCCGGGCGCCGAGATCGGCGGCGACAGCGGACTGGGCCGAAGCCAGCGCGGCGACGGCAACGGTTGCGAACAGGATCTTCTTCATGGCGGGTCTCCGATACTCAACTAACAAGGCTCGCGCATCGCGCGCCGTCGATGCATCGGAGATAGATCGCTTTTGAATAAAATGCTGTCACTCCCGCAGCACACCGGCCTCCAACCCGACCTTCTCCGGGCAAAGGTTCTGGCGTAGTTAGTAATGCACTAACGAAGGCTGAACCGGGAGTTAACGCCGGGCCCCTTTGTGCCGCCGCGGCACAACCGGTTAAGGCGCGTTAAGAGCTCGATGCAGAGCCGCGACTGCGTCGCGCAGCTGCTCGCGATGAACGATGTCGTCCTTGGGCATCGAAGCGATGCCGGCGGCGAGCTCGTGCAGAATCGCGGCGAGCAGTCCGAAGTTCAGGTGCATATGGATCGACTTGCGGACGTCCTCTGGGCCGGGCCGCTCCAGGGTCAATGCCAGGCCGGATGATTCGAGATGGGCTTCGAACCGCGAGGAATGCTCGAACGTGCCGGCATAGAACTTGTCGGGATATTCGAGCGCGATCTCGGCCTTGTCCGGGATGGGTTTCGACATGGTGGCTCCTGAAGCGACGATGCATGAATGTTCGCAGATCCGCCTCCCGCCGCCTTGCGCCAGGTCATAGTGGGAGGAGCGCCTGCATCCTCGGCCGAAACGGGCTGGACCGCATTTCTACGGAGGCGGAAATTTACCTTCCCTGAGAAAAGGTTGTGCACGCTGGATCAAATTAACGACTCGATGCCGGTCGTTCCGGACGGACCAGCTCCATGCAAGCGAGCGGAGAGGGCTCCGGCGGGGCGACGGCGGGTGCAGTCCACCCTCCAGCGAATGTGCCGCCGACATGAAGATGCGTCTCTCCATTTCCACGTTCATTGCGGCTTTTGGCCTTGTGCTCGCACTCGGCTTCGGTGCGGTCGTGCTGACCAGCGCCTATGCGCTTCGCGAGCTCAAGGTCGGCGGGCCCCTCTACGACAAGATCAAGCTCGGCAATGATCTGGTGGCCGACATCCTGCCGCCACCTGAATATGTGCTCGAGGCCTATCTCGAGGCGACCCTCGCACTCCGGACGCCGAACGATCTCGACACGCACGTCACGAAGCTGGCGCAACTGAAGAAGGACTATGAGGATCGCAAGACGTTCTGGACCGGCTCGGCGCTGCAGTCCGATCTGAAATCGCTGCTGGTCGAACGATCGGACGGCGAGGTCCGGAAATTCTGGCAGGCCCTGGAGGCCGAGTTGATCCCGGCGCTGCGCTCCGGCGACATGGCGAAGGCCGATGCCGCCTATGCCCGGCTGGCCGAAGCCTACGCCGCCCACCGCGCGGTGATCGATACGCTGGTCGACAAGGCGAACAAGCTGAATTCGGACATGGAGGCGACGGCGGCGACCCAGGATCGCAGCATCTCCATCATTGTGTGGACCGTGTCCGGCATCGTTCTGGCTCTGGTCGTCGCCGGCATGTCGGGGCTGGTGATCGGCGTCGTCCGTCCGCTGTCGCGCATGACCGGGCTGATGCGGCGGATCGCCGAGGGCGATCTGTCGGCCGACATTTCCTATTCGGAACGCGGCGATGAGATCGGCGCGATGGCGGGCGCGCTGAGCATCTTCAAGACCAACGCGCTCGAGAACGCGAGCCTCCGCGACAGGCAGGAGCGCGATCGTGCGGCCGCCGAGGAGCATAAGAAGCGCGCCATGCTCGACATGGCCGACGTGATCGAGCGCGAGACCGAGACGTCCGTCGAAGCTGCGGCCGGCGCATCGCGCCAGGTCGAGGCCGTCGCCGCAGGCCTCTCGAAACTGGCCGAGGAACTGTCGACCGATGCGCAATCGGTGGCCGCAGCCTCGGAGAAGTCGCTCTCCAATGCCCAGACGGTCTCGTCGGCAGCCGAGCAACTGAGCTCGGCGATCCGCGAGATCTCGAGCCAGGTGGCGCGCGCCAGCACGATCACCAAATCGGCGGTGACCGAGCGCGAGAAGGCGAAGAACACGATGCTCTCCTTGTCCACGGCCGTGGACAAGATCGCCGAGGTCTCCAACCTGATCGGCGGCATTGCCGAGCAGACCAACCTTTTGGCGCTCAATGCCACCATCGAGGCCGCGCGCGCCGGCGATGCCGGTCGCGGCTTTGCCGTGGTTGCGGCCGAGGTCAAGTCGCTGTCGGATCAGACCGCCAAATCGACCGAGGAGATCTCGCGCCTGATCGGCGAGGTGCAGACCACCACGCAGGCGACCGTCGACGTCGTCGAAGGCATCGGCAGCCAGATTTCCGAGATCGACGAGGTCGCAGCCTCGATCGCCGCGGCGATGGAGGAGCAGCACGCGGCGACCCAGGAGATCAGCCGCTCGGTCCAGTCATCGGCCAGCGCGGCGCGCGACGTGTCGTCCAAGATCGGCAATGTCGGCAGGGACGCCGGCATGGTCAATGATCGGGCCGCCGAGGTGCGCAACGCCATCGGCTCCGTGGCAACGGGCCTGACCTCGCTCCGTGCCACGCTGGTGAAGGCCGTCAGGACGGCGACCGCCGAAGCCGATCGCCGTCAGTCGCCGCGGTTGAAGTCGAGCCTGTCGATCAAGGTCGTCGACGATCGCAGGGGCGCGGTGAAGGCCGATCTGGTGGACATTTCCGAAGGCGGCGCCTGGTTCCGGTTCGACCCCGAGCCGGGCATCGGCGATCGCGGCGTCATGGAATTCAGCGGCTTCGACGGAAGCGTGCCGTATCGGGTTCGCGCCCGTGAAAAGGACGCGCTGCATGTCGAGTTCGACCCCGGCCAAAATCGCGAGGCGTTCCTGGCATGGTTCAGGCGGACCTTCGCACGGCAGGCGGCCTAGACGGAGCGAGGTCGCCTGCCTCCGCTCTCGGTCAGGAGAACGGAGGCATTGCTTCGAACGGGCTTCGTCAACGCGCCAATGTCATTGGCGCGAGACCAGATCGCTGATCCGCACCGGAAAGCGCCTGATCCGAATGCCGGTCGCGTGCGCCACCGCGTTGGCGACCGCCCCGGCAGAGCCGGTGATGCCGATCTCGCCGACGCCCTTGACCCCGAGCGGGTTGACGAACGGATCGTGCTCCTCGACCGTGAAGGCCTCGATCGCCGGAACGTCGGCATTCACCGGCACATGATACTCGCCGAGATTGGCATTCATGATCCGCCCGGTGCGGCGATCGGTGACCGCCTCCTCGTGCAGCGCCAGCGAGATGCCCCAGATCATGCCGCCGACGAGCTGGCTCTTCACCAGCTTCGGATTGATGATCCGCCCCGCCGCGAATGCGCCGACCATGCGGGTCACCCTGACCTGGCCGAGATCGGGATCGACCTTCACCTCCGCAAAGACAGCGCCATGTGAATGCATCGCATATTGCTCGTTGGCCGCAGGGTCCGGCATGCCGCTGCCGGAGCCCTCGACCTGGTCGAGGCCGGCGCGGGCGAGGATGTCGGCGTAGCTCTCGCCGCGGCCCTCGTCGTCGCGCCGAAGCAGCCGACCGTTGCGCGCGATCACGCCGGCGTTGCCGGCGCCGAACAGCGGCGAGCGCTGGTCTGATGTCGCGAACTCGGCGAGCCTGGCGATGACGGCGGCGCCCGCATTGTGGATCGCAGTACCGACCGTCGCCGTATGTGCCGAGCCGCCGGCGATGCCGGCATCCGGCAGGTCGGAGGTGCCGGCCTTGAACGTCACCCGGTCCAGTTCGAGCGCGAGCGAGTCTGCCGCGATCTGTGCGAAGGCGGTCAAGGCGCCCTGGCCCATGTCGTGCGCGCCGCTCTCGACGACGCCGGTGCCGTCGCGCCGGATCACCGCGCGGGCCTGGCCCGCGAACATCAGCGCATGGAACGTCGCCGTGCCCATGCCCCAGCCGACCAGGAAGCCGTCCTTGTCGCGCATCATCCGCGGCTTCAGCGGCCGCTCCCACCAGCCGAACCGCTCGGCGCCTTGCGTGTAGCACTCGCGCAGCGCCTTGGACGAGAACGGTTTGCCCGTGGCCGGCTCGACCTCGGCGTAGTTCTTGACCCGGAAGGCGAGCGGATCGAGGCCGCAGGCTTCCGCCATTTCGTCGACGGCGCTCTCCAGCGCGATCGATCCTGGCGCGATTCCGGGGGCGCGCACGAACAGCGGCGTGCCCGTGTCCATGCGTACCGCGTCATAGGTCGTCGCGATCGCCGGCGCGGCATACAGCGTGTGCGTCACATGCGCCGCCGCTTCGTAGAAGTCCTCGAAGCTCGAGGTCGCGATCCTCGCGTGGTGACGGATCGCCGACAATTGTCCGGTGCTGCTGGCGCCGAGCTGCAGCGTCTGCCGGGTCGGCGAGCGATGGCCGAACGGGCCGTAGAGCTGCTCGCGACGCGCCACCAGCTTCACCGGGCGGCCGACCATCTTGGCGGCGAGAATGCCGAGGACCTGCGGCCCGGCCATCAGGCCCTTGCCGCCGAAGCCGCCGCCGAGATAGGGGCTGCGGATCAGGATGTTCTCAGGCGCGATGCCGAACAGCTCGGCAAGGCGGCCGCGCATCATCACCAGGCCCTGGGTCGGCGTGTCGATGATGAGCCTGTCGCCCTGCCACTCGGCGACGATCGCGTGCGGCTCCATTGCGTTGTGATAATGCGGCGGGGTCTCGTAGATCGCGGTGATCTGCTTGTCGCTGCCCGCCAGCGCGGCCTCGACATCGCCGTGATGGCTCTCGGCGGGAAAACCCATGCCGACGACAGGCGGCACATAGGCGTCGGCGGCATCGAGACCGATGCGGGCCGGCTCGGCCTCGTAGCGCGGCGACAGCAGCGCGGCGCCCTCGGTCGCGGCTTCCAGGCTTTCGGCAATGACCAGCGCGATCGGCTGGTTGGCGTAGCGCACACGGTCGTTCTGCAGCGCCTCGAAGCGGAATGCGAACGGGTTCGGCTTGCCGTCGGGATCGGCGTGCAGCGGCGGCCGGTTGGCGGAGGTCATCACCTCGACCACGCCGGGATGCGCCTTGGCGGCTTCGACGTCGAGCGCGACGACGCGGCCGCGCGCGATGCTGGAGACGGCGAGCACGGCATAGAGCAGGCCGGGCGGATTGTTGTCGGCGGCATAGCGCGCCGTGCCGGTGACCTTGGCACGGCCATCGACGCGCGACAGCGGCTGGCCGATGTTGGAGCCGTGTCTGACATGGGCGGGATCGCGGGAGAGATTGAGCTCAGGCGTCATGAAGTGCTCCTGGAACGGCGGAGAAGGGAGAGGCCGGCAGCGCCGGCACGCGCGACGGCGTGCCTTGCGCAGCGGCGGCAAGCGCGCGCATGATCAGGCTGCGCGCGAGAGGGATCTTGTGGGCGTTGTCGCCGGATGGCTTTGCATCGCGCAGCGCGATGTCGGCAGCCTGCTGGAATGTGTGCGGCATAGCCGGCTGGCCTGCGAGCAGTGCTTCGGCCTGGTGGGCGCGCCACGGCTTGGCAGCGACGCCGCCGAGCGCCAGACGTGCGTGCTTGATTGCGCCGTTCTCGATCACGAGACCGGCCGCGGCGGAGACGACGGCGAACGCATAGGAATTGCGCTCGCGCACCTTCAGATAGCGCGCGTGCCTTGCGAACGCCCGCGCCGCCGCGGGCAGCCGGACCGCGACGATCATCTCGCCCGGCGCGAGCACGGTCTCGCGCTCCGGCGTGGTGCCGGGGAGCAGATGCAGCGCCTCCAGCGCGACCTCGCGCCGGCCGGAGCCGCCTTCGATCTCGACGATCGCATCGAGCGCGGCGAGCGGCACGCAGAAGTCTGAGGGGTTGGTGGCGATGCAGGCCTCGCTCCAGCCGAGCACGGCGTGCTGATGGGTGTCGCCCCCGCGCGCGTCGCAGCCCGCGCCGGGCGTGCGTTTGTTGCAGGCCGAGGCCGGATCATAGAAATACGCGCAGCGTGTCCGCTGCAGCAGATTGCCGCCGACGGTGGCCGCATTGCGCAACTGTGCCGAGGCGCCCGACAGCAGCGCTTCGGCGACCGCCGGGAAATCGCACGCGAAGGCCGCGTCATGCGCAAGGTCCGCATTGCGCACCAGCGCGCCGATCCGGACGTCGCCATTGCCTGAAGTCTCGATCCGCGTCAGCTCCTTGATCTGCGAGATGTCGACGAGCCGCGCCGGCCTGATGACATTGCCCTTCATCAGATCGAGCAGGTTGGTGCCCGAAGCGAGATAGGCCGCACCGGGCGCGCTGGCCGCTGCGACCGCCTCCGCGACCGTCGACGGCTTCACATAGTCGAACCGGTTCATGCCGCGCGCTCCTTGTCCTCGGCGAGCGTCGCCTGGGCGTCGAGCACCGCCTCGACGATGCCGACATAGGCGCTGCAGCGGCACAGATTGCCGCTCATGCCTTCGCGCACGCGCTCCGGATCGCCGCCGGCGTGACCTTCGTTGATGAGCCCGACCGCGCTCATGATCTGGCCGGGCGTGCAGAAGCCGCATTGCAGGGCATCGTGGGCGATGAAAGCTACCTGCACCGGATGGAGCTGGTCGCCTTGAGCGAGTCCTTCGATGGTGGTGATCGCCGCGCCGTCGAGGCTGACGGCCAGCGTCAGGCAGGAATTGATGCGGCGGCCGTCGACCAGGACGGTGCAGGCGCCGCACTGGCCGCGGTCGCAGCCCTTCTTGGTGCCGGTGAGGTGGAGGCGCTCGCGCAGCAGGTCGAGCAGGGTGACCCTGGGGTCGTCGAGCGCAAGCGTTCGCGGCTCACCGTTGACGGTGAGTCTGACAGTCCAATTCATGCGTTGTTCCGATCGAAGCGATGGCCTAATCGGATCGCAGCGGACACCGCCTTACGGGCGAATGTCCGTCCAGATCCAGCGACCGCGGGACGACAGCTGAGGAAGGTTGGCTGTCCCGGGTGGCAGGTCTATTTATACGGAGGGTTCCTCCGTTTAGCAAGGGGACATGAACGGTCCGTCATCAAGAGCTGGTGAGATGGAGACGAAACCACAAGACCGCCATCGCAAGCCGCGCGCCGATGCGCAGCGCAATCGCGAGCGCGTGCTCGAGGCGGCCAAGGCGGTGTTCAGCGTCGGCGGCGCCGAGGCCAGCCTGGAGGCGGTGGCGCGCCAGGCCGGCGTCGGCATCGGCACGCTGTATCGCCATTTCCCCACCCGCGAGGATCTGTTCGAAGCGGTGTACCGGCGCGAGGTCGAGCAGCTCGCCGAGCTTGCGGAAGAGCTGAAGAGCGAGCAGTCGGCGGTCGAGGCGCTCCGCCGCTGGCTGCGCTCGACGGTGCAGTTCGTCGCCACCAAGAAGGGCATGATGGCCGCGCTCGCGATCGTCATGAACGCGAACTCTGAGCTCGCGGCCTATTCGCACGGCCACCTCACCCGCTCGATCGGCGCGCTGCTGGCGCGTGCCGTCGCGGCCGGCGAGATCCGCAGCGACATCAGCGCCGACGACGTCCTGCGCGCGCTGATCGGCATGTGCTACATGCACGACCAGACCGGCTGGCAGCAGAGCGTGCTGCGGCTGTTGGATGTGTTCGTGGATGGGCTGCGGGTGGGGAAGGGGCGGGCGTGAGATTGCCTCACGCTGCGTATTAGCCGCTCATTGACTTGCCCGGGCCGACACGTCCGACGGCACTCTCGTCCGGGCGATACTCCGTAGATCCGGATGCTCCCTCCATCGTCATTCCGGGGCGCGCGAAGCGCGAGCCCGGAATCCATAACCACGTTCTGTTGCTGAAATTCGCAGTGCCTCTGTACGGCCCTCTCGCTCCACAACCAAGACCTGTGAGTATGGATTCCGGGCTCATTCGCTGCGCGAATGCCCCGGAATGACGAAGTTGGCGTGGGGTGATGCTATGAAACCGGCGTCCCGCAGGCGGCGCAGAATTTCGCGCGGGGTGTTCTCAACGGCTTTCCACACGACGTGCACGCCGGACCGAAATCACTTCGTCGATGGTGCCAGATCGCAAGGGCATTCGTCTCGTCAAAGCCGGTCAGTTCACGGTAGCGCTGCAGCACGCCCGCTTTGCTATCGACCGCAGCGGCGGCTTGCCCGAGAGTACATTCATTCAACCGCCGGTAGTCTTTGATGTCGTCGATCGGTTTCCTCAGGAGAGGCTCGATCTCCACCCACTCCTTCTCATCGAGCATGGGCACCTCGATGCCACAACGCCAGCAATATACTGTGATGGCCATCTCACCCCCGCAACCATTCCATCAGCGCCTGCGCCGTTTCCTCCGGCTGCTCGGGCTGCGGCAGGTGACCGCAATTCTCCAGCACGACCAGCCAGCTGCCGTCGATGCCGTCGGCCATTTCCTTCGACAGGCTGTTCGGGATGGTGTTGTCGGTGTCGCCGGTCAGCACCAGGGTCGGGCAGCGGATCGCGGTCAAGGTCGGCCGCGAGTCCGGACGCGACATGATGGCCGTCAGCTGCCGGATGAAGCCGATGACGCCGACCTCCTCGGCCATGTCGTGCACGAGCTGGCGCAGCCGCGGATCATCCTGGCGCGACGGATGCACGAAGCCCGAGAACAGCTCGTCGACCACGCCGTGATAGTCGCCCTCCTTGGCGCGGGTGATCATGGTGCGGCGGCGGGCGCTCGCCTCCGGCGTGTCGGGCCGCGCCTGGGTGTTGATCAGCGCCAGCCGACCCACGCGTTCTGGCGCCTGGCGCATGATCTCGAGCGCGATGTAGCCGCCCATCGAATGTCCCGCGAGCGCGAAGCGCGGCGGCGCCTCGGCCAGGATGCGGCGCGCGATCGCGGCCATGCTGTCATCGCGGATGTGGTTGGCCACCATCACCGGCCCGAGCCGCCACAGCGCCGGGATGACAGGCGCATAGATGCGGGGCGACGAGATCAGGCCAGGCACCAGCACGAGCGGCAGCGCATCAGTCATGGGTCTTCCCCCCGGAAACGGCATTCACCTGCAGGTCCGGGTGTTGTCCGCCCGGCATGCCATTTACGCGCGAGAAGCGGCCGATGTCCAACGATGTGCTGCGGCTCGCGCCCGCCGCCCCAGGCCGACAACCTCGTCCCCAGCCGAGTCCTGGCTCCTCCTGCGCCTCTTCGCGGCAGCGGGGGGGCCGGTCGGATGATCGCGGTGATCGGGTTGCCCGCGATGCTGCTTGGGCCGCGGCGCCTTCGGCTTTCGTGATTGCGGCGCCATTCGCGGCAATCTGGTGGCGTCGTCCGCAATTCGCGCGTGAGATCGGAGATCGAACTACTTCCGCTCCGGATCATGCCACCATCGCATGCAGCGCGATGATACCTGGACGGACCATCAATCGTGGCAAACAGGGTCGGGCGTCACGATAATATCACGTAATGGGCGTGGGCCGCGGCGTCGCAAGGCCTGCGACCACAACGATTAGTTCGCGCGGCCGGTAACTTCACGTGGCCGGCGATGGCCGGCTCTCTCGTGCTGCTGCGGAGATAAGTTGGTAGCACCGCGCTGTCGGTGATGACATCGGAACGAGTGTCGCGCGAAGTCCGGCTCTCACGAGAACGGCGAGTGCGCCGATCCGCGATGCAGCGAGGGGCGGGACGACGTGCTCGATCAGCGGCGCGACGATGCCTCCCGGCGATGTCGCTGCCGGATGGAGCAGCGGCGCTCGTGGCCGCGAGTTCGATGCGACGCGAGTTCGATGCGAAGGTTGCGGTGGCGTGACCTGATGCGCGAGCGAGAGCCAGCGCGCGCCGGCGGCCGAGGCCTCTCCCCGACGATCAGACGAGCAGAGGCTGCGCCGTCGCCGCGAGCTTCTTCAGCAGCGGCAGGAAGCGCTCCTTCATCTCGTCGACGCCGATGCGATCGACGTGGCCGCCGATGTTGGCGGCGGCGATGATGCCGCCGTCATATCGGCGAATCGGCACTGAAATCGAGCGGAAACCCTGCTCCGCCTCACCGTCGACGAGCGAGTAACCGTCGTCGCGGACGGCGATGATCGACGCGAGCAATGCTTCCTTGTCGGTGATCGTCTGCGGCGTCATCTCGGTCAGAGTCATGCGCTCGACGGCCTGGCGCAACTGATCGTCCGGCATCCGGCTCAGCAACACGCGGCCGACCGACGTGCAGAACGCCGGCAGCCGATAGCCGATTTCGAGCCCGGTCGAGAACATCCGCGTCGAGGTCGCGCGCGCGATGAAGACGACCGACTCGCCGTCGAGGACGGCGAGCGAGCAGACCTCGCGCGCCTCGCCGGCCATGCTGTCCATCAACGGCTGCATCACGCTGTTGATCTGGTTGGAGGCGAGATAGCTGGAGGCCAGCAGCAGCACGCGCGGCGTCAGCGAGAACAGCCGGTCGTCGCCATGGACGAAGCCGGAGGCCTTCAGGGTCAGCAGAATCCGTCGCACCGTGGCGCGGGCGAGGCCGGTGAGTTCCGCGGCCTTGCTCAGCGTCATCGGCCGGCCCTCGCGGCTGAAGGCTTGTATCACCCGCAGGCCGCGATCGAGCGCTTCCACGAACTCGGGGCCGTCGCCCCGAGCCTGCTTCTTCTCCTCATCAGTGCGCTTCAGTTTCGGCATCGGCCTGACATGATCCGCTGTTGTTGTTTTCGGCCGCAGTGAAGCTGCAGTCCGTTGGCCCCTCGGCTTCGGTTGTAGCTTTTTCACTTGCGCTTCTCCCCACTTAAAGCGAATCTAATCTGGGCGAACATGTGTTCGTCTAGCGAACATTATTAGATGATCGCGTGACGCTCAACGCCCGACTTGCGACGGAACAGGAGAGACGGCCATCATGATGAGCCAGGAGCAGAACGACCTGATCACGCGCGTCGGACCCGGCGCGCCCGCCGGTAAACTAATGAGGATGTACTGGCAGCCGGCCGCGCTGGTCGATGAGCTCGTGGGCGAGCGGCCGGTGCGCGCGGTGAAGCTGCTCGGCCAGGACTTCGTGCTCTTCAAGGATGCGCAGGGCCGCTACGGACTACTTGATCGCGATTGTCCGCATCGCGGCGCAGATCTCGCCTTCGGACGGCTGGAGAACGGCGGGTTGCGTTGCGCCTTCCATGGCTGGCTGTTCGACGCCGACGGCAATTGTCTGGAGACGCCGGCCGAACCGGCGGGCTCGCCGCTGTGCAAGAACGTCAAGCAGCGCGCCTATCCCGTGGTCGAGAAGGGCGGCATCCTCTGGGCCTGGCTGGGCGAGGGCGCCGCCCCGGCGTTCCCGGATCTCGACTGCTTCACCGCGCCAGACGCCTACACCTTCGCCTTCAAGGGCCTGATCGAGTGCAACTGGCTGCAAGCGCTGGAGGTCGGCATCGACCCCGCGCATGCCTCGTTCCTGCACCGCTTCTTCGAGGACGAGGATACGTCGACCGCCTATGGCAAGCAGTTCCGCGGCGCCTCCGCCGACAGCGAGCTGCCGATGACCAAGGTGCTGCGCGAATACGATCGTCCGATCATCAATGTCGAGGGGACCGAATACGGCCTGCGCATCATCGCGCTGCGTGAGATCGATGCCGAACGCACCCACGTGCGCGTCACCAATCAGCTGTTCCCGCATGCCTTCGTGATTCCGATGAGCACGGAGATGACGATCACGCAGTGGCACGTGCCGGTCGATGACGAGAGCTGCTATTGGTACGCGATCTTCACCAGCTATGGCGCGCCGGTCGACCGGGCGAAGATGCGGGCGCAGCGGCTCGAGCTCTATGAGCTGCCCGACTATCGCTCGCGCAAGAACAAGAGCAACGACTACGGCTTCGATCCACGGGAGCAGGCGACCGCGACCTACACCGGCATGGGCAACGACATCAACGTGCACGACCAGTGGGCGGTGGAGTCGATGGGCCGGATCCAGGACCGCACCCGCGAGCATCTGGGCCAATCCGACAAGGCGATCATCCAATATCGCCGGCTGCTGCGCGAGCAGATCGAGAAGGTCGCGAGCGGCGAGCCGCCGATGCTGTTCCTCGATGACGCTGAGGCCCGCAGCGTGCAGGGCCCGGCGACGATGGACGGCATCGGTCCGACGCGCGGCTGGGAGACCTATTGGATGGAAGTCGACGTCCGCCGCCGCCGCAACGCCCCCTGGGCCCCGCCGGTGCCCGCGGATATCGTGCGGCGGGCCCCGCATCTGAGCGCGGCGGAGTAGCTCCTTTGCTCCGAGCTGCCGTAGGGTGGGCAAAGCCGGCGGACCGGCGCAGCGTGCCGTCCGACGGCGCGCCCACCATTCACGCGCACCGTCGCGGCGGTGCGCGCGTCGCGTTCGCAGTGTCCACCGGCGCAACAGCGGAGGCAGCGCCGCGAACGCGCCTTTGCCCGTCCTACGATTCGAGGAGCCATCGTTGAGTTTCGTCGACAAGCATCAGTTGTGGAGCGTCGAGCAGGCCGAGGCCGCAATGCGCATGCGCCGCCTCGCTGAGGAGCACGGCCTCACCACCATCCGCTTCTCGTTCCCGGACCAGCATGGCATCCTGCGCGGCAAGACACTCACTGTCGATGCTGCTTTGTCCTCGCTCGAGGACGGCTGCTCGATCACGACGACCCTGCTCGCCAAGGACACCTCGCATCGCACCGTGTTTCCGGTGTTCACCGCCGGCGGCGGCTTCGGCATGGCCGAGATGCAGGGCGGCAGCGACGCGCTGATGGTGGCCGATCCGACCACGTTCCGGGTGCTGCCCTGGGCGCCCGGCACCGGCTGGGTGCTGTGTGATCTGTATTTCGCCAACGGTGCTCCGGTCCCGTTCGCCACGCGCAATCTCTATCGGTCGGCATTGGCGACGCTCGAACAGCGTGGCTATCAGTTCATGGCCGGCCTCGAGGTCGAGTGCCACATCTTCAAGGTCGAGGATCCCAGGCTCGCGCCCGGTGATGCCGGCTCGCCCGGTCAGCCCGGCGTGCCGCCGACGGTCAGCCTGCTGACCCAGGGCTATCAATATCTCACCGAGCAGCGCTTCGATCAGATGGAGCCGGCGCTCGAGATCATCCGGGCGAACCTCGTCGCGCTGGGCCTGCCGTTGCGCTCGATCGAGCTCGAATACGGGCCGAGCCAGTGCGAATTCGTGCTGCAGCCGGGCATCGGGCTGGCGCCTGCGGATACGATGGTGCTGTTCCGCAGCGCCGTGAAGCAGATCTGCCAGCGCCACGGCTATCACGCCACCTTCATGTGCCGGCCGCGCATCCCCAACGTGATGTCGTCGGGCTGGCATCTGCACCAGTCGCTGGTGGCGCGCGACGGCAGCAACGCCTTCATGACGGAGGATGCCGAAGGTCTGTCCGCGCTCGGCCGCCACTACATGGCGGGTCTGCTCGCGCATGCGCGCGCCTCCGCACTGTTTTCGACGCCGACGATCAACGGCTACCGGCGCTACCGCGCCTATTCGCTGGCGCCGGACCGCGCGATCTGGGGCCGCGACAACAGAGGCGTCATGATCCGCGTGCTCGGCGGCCCCGGCGATCGCGCCACCCGGCTGGAGAACCGCATCGGCGAGCCGGCCGCCAATCCCTATCTCTACATGGCCTCGCAGATATCAGCCGGCCTCGACGGCATCGACCGCAAGCTCGATCCGGGACCGTCGGCGGATGTGCCCTATGAGACCAAGGCGAGCCTGCTGCCGAAATCGTTGCGCGAGGCGGTGGATGCGCTGAAGGACGACGCGTTCTTCCGCGAGGCGTTCGGTTCGACCTTCATCGACTACTACACCTTCATCAAGAACGCCGAGTTCGAGCGCTTCCAGCAGGAGGTCTCCGACTGGGAGCAGCGCGAATATTTCGAGATGTTCTGACGGCGCGGTGGCCCCTCACACGCTGCGCGTCAGCCCGCCGTCGACGCGGATGTTCTGGCCGGTGATGTAGGCGGCACCCTCGGAGGCCAGGAAGGCGATGGTCGCGGCGATCTCCTCGGACTTGCCGTAGCGGCCCATCGGCACCGTCTTACGGCGCTCCTCCGTCGCCGGCAGGCTGTCGATCCAGCCCGGCAGCACGTTGTTCATGCGGATGTTGTCGGCCGCGTAGGTGTCGGTGAAGATCTTGGTGAAGGATGCGAGCCCGGCGCGGAACACCGCCGAGGTCGGGAACATCGAAGACGGTTCGAAGGTCCAGGCGGTCGAGATGTTGATGATCGCGCCGCCCTTATGCGCCTGCATGACCGGTGTCACCAGGCGTGTCGGGCGGATGACGTTCAGCAGATAGGTATCGAGGCCCGTGTGCCACTGCTCGTCGGTCAGCTCCAGGATCGGCGCTCGCGGGCCGTGGCCGGCGCTGTTGACGAGCACATCGATGTGGCCCCAGCGGTCCATCGCGCCGTCGACGAGGCGTTTCAGATCGTCGCTGGACGTGTTGGAGCCGGTGATGCCGAGGCCGCCGAGCTCGGCCGCCAGCGCCTCGCCCTTGCCCGACGACGACAGGATCGCGACGTGGAATCCATCAGCGGCAAGCCGGCGCGCGGCCGCTGCGCCCATGCCGCTGCCGCCCGCGGTGACCAGTGCGACACGTTGTGTGGCCATGACGATGACTCCTGCCTTTCACGGATGACGACGGCGATCATGTAGCGCTGTTCTCCCGGTGGCGTCGAGCAAAACACAGGAACGCGCCGGTCGCCATGACGGCGAGCGACAGATCATCAACAAGCCGTATCGGCACCGATCTGATCCGGCGCGTTGCTTGACCGGCGGCTGCAACGCGCCGAAAATCGGAAACAGGCCGGTGCAACGGGAACGCGCCACCGCGTGGATCCGTTGAGACCGGACAGCAGGGAGGCACGATGCGCCACGTGACGACGCAGACACCGGCCGATACACCGGCCGTTCAGGTTCGCGGCGCGTCGCGCGAGCCCGGCGTGGTTGCGGCTGGCGCCTATGCCGATGGCCGCCGCGTCGCCGACATCGCGATCGAGGAGGCCGGCGCCTGGAGCAGGCGGCCGGGTCATGTCGTATGGATCGGGCTGCATGAGCCTGATGCGGCGCTGCTGCAGCGCGTCGCGGATCAGTTCGGGCTGCACGAGCTCGCGATCGAGGATGCGTCGAAGGCGCATCAGCAGCCCAAGGTCGAGCGCTACGGCGATGCGCTGTTCGTCGTCGCCCGCACCGCGCAGCTCGTCAAGGAGCACATCGTGTTCGGCGAGACCCACATCTTTGTCGGCCCCGGCTTCGTGGTCTCGGTGCGCCACGGCGCCTCGACCTCCTATGGCGCGGTGCGCGAGCGCTGCGAGAGCTGTCCGGGCTCGCTCGCCAAGGGCGAGGACTACATCCTCTATGCGATCCTCGATTTCATCGTCGACAACTACCGGCCGGTGACCGAGAGCATCATGGCCGAGGTCGAGACGCTGGAGGAGGTGGTGCTGCAGCGGCCGCTCGCGCGCCACGAGGTCGACCTTCTGTATCGCCTGCGGCGCGACCTGCTGCGGCTGCGCCGCGCCGTCGGCCCCGTGGTCGACGTCTGCAAGCGGCTCGAGCATGTCGACAACGTCGCGATCGACGCCGAGATGGCGCCGCTGTTTCGCGACGTGCTCGACCACGCCAAGCGCGCCGAGGAGGATGCGGATTCCTTGCGCGAGATCCTCGCCTTCGTGTTCGAGGCCAGCATGATGGCCGGCCAGGCGCAGCAGACCGACATCGCCCGTCGGCTCACGGCCTGGGCCGCGATCCTCGCGGTGCCGACGGCCGTCGCCGGCATCTACGGCATGAACTTCGAGCACATGCCGGAGCTGAAATGGCAATACGGCTACTACGCCGTGCTGGGCTTCATCGCCACCGTGTGCAGCGTGCTGTACTGGCAGTTCCACCGGCGCGGATGGCTGTGAGGGGAGGGGCCGTCGGTCCCTGCTCGCGAAGCGGGTTCAGCCACTTGCGAGCGGCGCGAAGGCGTTGCTCCAAATCCCCTGCGCCCAAGCGAGGCGCGGTGCCAGGGCGCTGAGTGCGGTGGCGCCGCGACCGCCGGCCACGACGTGGCGCGTGTGACATCGAAATCGTTTGCCGTTGAGGAGGCAAGGCGTGCCGTGGCGCAGCGGTCACGCCGCGGCGGATCGCCCAGGATGTGCGGACCACCACGCGGCGATCGCGTCCGTCAGTTCGTCCCAGGTCGCGGTCGGCAGGTCGGGCACGGCGACGCGCACGCTGTAGCGATCCGTGGTGGCGTCGTGAAACCATTCCGTCGCAGCGAAATCGAAGCCGAAGCTGCCGGCGTGGCGGATCGGCAGCCCGGCGCGCCGGAGATCGTCGCTCATGGCGGTTGCGGCTTGCCGCGCGGTGGCCTCGTCGAGCGGCGCGCGGCCGGCGAGCGTGACGTAGAGCCCGTGCGCGAAGTCGAGCTCCGCGGTCAGGCCGTGCAGCGCGGTCGCGAATTGACGCCGCGCGCGCCGGCTGTTGCGCAGGATGGCGGCGACGCGCCGCGCGGTCAGTTCGCGATAGGCGGGCAGGCCGACATAAGGCGGGAAATGCGCCGGCAGCGCCGCGCCGCCGAGCAGCCTGACGGCATTGCGCGTCTCGTCCGGCAGCGTCTGAAGCACAACGCGGCCCGCGGCGGCGGCCTTGCTCCAATCGATGAAGGCGACCGAGCCGAGCCGGCCGTATTCGGCGCCGAGCGAGTCGAGCTTGGTGTGGCTGCGCACCATCACGACCGGCACGTCCCAGCGTCGCGCCCAGGCCAGCACGCGGCGAACGCGACCGGAGCCGTTGGCAAAGCAGGTGGTGTCGAAGATCAGGAGATCGATCACCGGACGGTCGCAACTCAGCACGGCTTCGAAGCGCGGCGCGGTTGCGCTGGAATCGATCAGCAGCAGCCGCGGCGCCAGCGAGGGCTGCGCCAGCGCCGCGGCAAGGTCGCTGGTCAGCGTCACCGGGCGCAGGTGCCGCGCATGCGCCGCGACCAGCTCCTGCGTCTCGCCATAGGAACCCGGCAGCATCAGCAGGTCCGCCGTACCGAGAACGGGCCGCGTCGCCAGCAGCAGTGCCGCGATCGCCGCCATGCCGGAGATGGTGTAGATGGTGTCATGACGGCTCTCGCCCGCCGCATAGAACGACGGCCCGCGCACGTCGAGATCGGCGCGCTGATAGTCGTAGCTGAAGGCGAACGGGCCGGCGCGATGATCGTCCGCATCCGCCCAGGCCGTCTCGGTCGCGGTCCAGTCGCTGAGTGCGTGCTCGGCCTTCAGCGCGGCCGTGAGCTGAAACTTGCGCCGGATGACCTCCATTACGGAGCGCGGCGCCGGCAGCGCATGCGGTCTCCGCAGGCAGCAATTCAGGAGCTGCAGCTCCTGATGCTTGCGGGCGAGATAGGCTTCGATCGTCTCCATCGGGCTCTTCACGGGTGATGCGGGCGGCCGGTATGCAACGCGCAGGGATTGCGATGGGTCCAACGGAGTGCGGCAATGCCGCGCGGTTTGCTGTAGTCTGGCCGGACAAGGAGGAGATGAATGGGCAGGGAACTCGAAGGCAAGGTGGCGGCGGTCACCGGGGCGGCGTCGGGCATCGGCCTCGCCAGCAGCGCGGCGATGCTGGCCGCCGGCGCGCGCGTCGTCATGATCGACCGTGATGCCGCGGCGCTGGCGAGCCTGCGCGAGCGGCACGGCGAGGCCGTGATCCCCGTGGTGATCGACCTGCTCGATCCCACGGATTGCGCCACCCTGCTGCCGCGCGTCCTCGATGCGGCCGGCCGGCTCGACATCCTTCACGCCAATGCCGGCAGCTATCTCGGCGGCGATCTCGTCGACGCCAGGACGGACGCGATCGACCGCATGCTGAACCTCAACGTCAACGTCGTCATGAAGAACGTGCGCGACGTGCTCCCGCACATGATCGCGCGCGGCTCGGGCGACATCATCGTCACCAGCTCGCTCGCCGCCCATTACCCGACGCCGTGGGAGCCGGTCTATGCGTCGTCGAAATGGGCGATCGACTGCTTCGTGCAGACGGTGCGCCGCCAGGTGTTCAAGCACGGCATCCGCGTCGGCGCGATCTCGCCAGGCCCGGTGATCACCGCGCTGATCGCCGACTGGCCGGCCGAGAAGCTGAAGGAGGCACGCGAGTCCGGCAGCCTGCTGGAGCCCTCGGAGGTCGCCGAGGTGATCATGTTCATGCTGACCCGTCCGCGCGGCATGACCATCCGCGACGTCGTGATGCTGCCGACGAACTTCGATTTGTAGGGACATCCAAATTTTCATGAGCTGGAATCAGCCTCAAGTCATCGCCGCGCGTCAGGACATCCTTCAAGCGGCGCGGGATGTCCTGTCCGGTGCCGTGTCTCCGATCGAGGGCGCGCGAAGCATCGCAAGGCTTCGCTTCACTGCGCTGCTCGAGACCGATGTCGACATTCTTCCCCTGGTTGGAATCGACTCCGAAACGGACGCGCTCCCGCTTGGCCGCGACCGCGAGCACTGGCAGGCGCAAGCGCTGATCGACCTGCAGGGGGCGATCGATGACGCGCAGCGCTGGGCGCGCGACGTGGCAGACAGCCGTTGCCGAAGCCTTCTGGCTCGCTCGGACAGTCTGTTGCGATGGCCGGGTTGACGGCCGTTCCAGGCTGCCGCCTTCACAGCGTCCGCGTATGACGATGAGTCCGGGAAACTACGGGGGTCGAATTAAGCGCAACCTTAATCATAAGGAACCTAGCGTGAGCCCGCGCAATCCGGGGGCAATAATGAAGATCGGCCGACTTTTCGCAATTTCCATGCTGTCGGTGACGGCTTTGGCCGTCCTGCCTGCTGCTCAAGTCGTGATCGAGCAGGTCAGGGCTGTCAGCGACAAGGCCGAGGCGATCAAGACGGTCGAGGCGTTCGGCGCCGTGCTGCTCTACGCGCAGGACGTGGTCGGCCATCGCGCCCCCTACATCACGCCGATCTTCCAGGATACTCCCGCCACGCCCGCGCAGCTCGAAGGCGTGCGCAAGATCAGGCAGTCCGCCGACGCATCCTTCGCCAGGGCGCGCGCGCAGCTGGCGAACGTCTCCAACGGCGAGGCGATCACGCGCAGCCTGGACCAGGCCTCGTCCAAGCTGAACGAGATCCTCGCCAAGGTGGACCCCGCGCTGACCGCGCCGCTGAACGCGCGCGATCCGGCCGTCATCAAGAGCTTTCTCCCCGGGGTCACCCAGGTCGCCCTGGCAATCGAGCCGATCCTGAACCAGCTGCAGAACCGCATCGCCAATGCCGACGCGTCGCTGACGACGCTGCTCGACGTCGCCCGCACCGCGCAGGACCTGCGCGTGACCGCCGGCGGCCGGGCTGCCGCGCTGTCGCCGGCGCTCAGCGCCCGCCGCGCCGTGGCACCGGCCGAGAAGGCGGCGATGGACCGCGCCCAGGGCCGCACCGAAGCCGACCGCGAGCGCCTGGACGCCGGCATCGACCAGCTCGGCAATCCGGAGCGGCTGCTCACGGCGTTCAAGGAGGCCCGTGACGGCTATTTCGGGCGCGCCGTTCCGATCGTCGACAAGGACATCGCAGCCGGGCTCGGCGATCTCAACTACACACTCACCGCCGACAGCCTGGCCGAGGCGGTCGTCCCGGCCGTGCAGAAGTTCTTCGTCGTGCGCGACGCCGCGATCGCCGAGGCCCGCGAACGCGCCGTCGCGGCGCGCGATGCAGCCTATCTGATGCTCGCGCTGGCGACGGCGGTGGTCGCGGCCCTCGCCGGCATTCTCGTGTTCGTCACCATGCTGCTGCGCCGCCGCGTGATCAACCCGATCGTGAACCTGACCGGCCTGATCGGCGAGATGGCGGCCGGCCATGACGACGTGGCGATCCCGACGATCAATCGCGACGACGAGATCGCCGCGATGACCGGCTCGCTGCAGACCTTCAAGGAGGCGCTGCTGGAGAAGAAGCGCGCCGAGCAGGCGGCCGCGGCCGACGCGCAGGCCAAGATCGAGCGCGGCCAGCGTGTCGAGCGCTTCACGCGCGAGTTCGAGATGGCGATCGGCGAGGTCGTCGGCGTCGTGTCATCGGCGTCGGCCGATCTGGAGCGCTCCGCCGCCACGCTGACGACGACCGCCGGCCGCTCGCTGGAGCTCGCCACCGTGGTGACCTCGGCCTCCGAGGAGGCCTCGACCAACGTGCATTCGGTCGCCGCGGCCGCCGAGGAGATGAGCTCGTCGGTCAACGAGATCAGCCGCCAGGTGCAGGACTCCGCGCGCATCGCCAACGAGGCGCTGGCGCAGGCGCGCAAGACCAACGACAACGTCGCCGAGCTCGCCAAGGCTGCGGCGCGGATCGGCGACGTCGTCGAGCTGATCAACGCGATCGCCGGCCAGACCAACCTGCTCGCGCTCAATGCCACCATCGAGGCCGCCCGCGCCGGCGAGGCCGGCCGCGGCTTCGCGGTGGTCGCCTCGGAGGTGAAGGCGCTCGCCGAGCAGACCGCCAAGGCGACCGGCGAGATCGGCCAGCAGATCGGCGGCATCCAGGCCGCGACCCAGGAGTCGGTCGGCTCGATCAAGGAGATCGGCGAGACCATCGCCCGGATGTCGGAGATCGCGTCCGCCATCGCTTCCGCCGTCGAGGAGCAGAGCTCGGCGACGCGCGAGATCTCGCGCAACGTCCAGCAGGCGGCGCATGGCACCCAGCAGGTGTCGGCGAACATCGCCAGCGTCCGGCATGGCGCCGACGAGACCGGCTCGGCCTCCTCGCAGGTTCTGTCCGCCGCGAAGTCGCTGTCCGGCCAGAGCAGCCGCCTCCGCGACGAGGTCAGCCGCTTCCTCGACTCGGTGCGCGCGGCGTGAGGGTGCATTATGCGTGGCCTCGACGAGGGCCGCGCATCGCCACCCGATCGCAGCAGCTATAGCCCGCATGAGCGCAAGCGACATGCGGGGCCAGCCCCCTCAGATATCGGTGCCGCTCATCCGGGCTACAGCTACTCAGATCTGCGCTGCTGCCGATGCTCCGCGATCGGACCGATCGCGCCCTTTGTTCTTCTCGGCTGCCCCGTTCTCCCGCGAACGCGGGAATCCATAACCCCAGGCGGATGTTAGCTTGCGAGACACGTTCAACTGAAGTGGACCCCACGCACGGGACCATGGATCGCCGAAAATTAAGGTGTGATCGCGCCTGCCCTGTCGTTCAAATCAAGCAGCTTCCTGCTGCTGCGTCTGGGCCTGCTGTGGGTATGTGGGCAACGCGTTTGCGTTGTCCAAGCGAAGCGGCATATCCACAGTCTGGGCCGCCTCGATCACATCCATGCCGGCGCGCCATGCCGCCATGGGAAACTGATTGTTCATCGCCTGGTGCGGGCGGCGATGATTATAAAAGGTCATCCATGAGCCGATGCCGTCTCGCGCTTCGCGCCCGTCAGCATAGGCTTTCAGATGCACTTCCTCATACTTGATCGAGCGCCACAATCGTTCGATGAAGATGTTGTCCATGAAACGGCCGCGTCCGTCCATCGAAATCGCAATGCCTGCAGCCTCCAGCCTGCCGGTGAAGGCTGAGCTGGTGAACTGCGCGCCCTGATCGGTGTTGAAGATCTTAGGCCGGCCGTGACGCGCCATCGCCTCGTCGAGCGCAGCGATGCAAAAGCCCGTATTCATCGTGTTCGACAAGCGCCACGCCAGCACCGCCCGGGTGGCCCAGTCGATGATCGCCACCAGATACAGGAACCCCTGCGCCATCGGAATGTAGGTGATGTCGGCCGCCCAGACGTGATTGGGCATCGGTGATGCTGACGCCGCGCAGCAGATAGGGATGGATCTTGTGGCCGGAGGCGGCCTTGCTGGTGCCGGGGCGCGGGACCAGCGCCAGTACCGTTAACGGACCGCCGGACAATGGTTGAAGTTTCCGATACAGGTGCTCTTTGAGTTTTGCTTCCAACCCTCTCCCTTTGAGGGGTTTCCGAGACATGTCTTGCAAGAAGTGGTCGACGTAGCGCCCTTGCAACCTAAGTTTTTGTAGCAGGTGCCCGCATGGACGGTCCAAGGAATGAAAACAATCGCGACTATTGCGGCGGCGGTGCAGATATTTCTCATCGTTTTTTCCCATTTGAAGCGGTGATGGTCTCGATCGAGCCGATAAGCGAAGGGCTCGACCAGCATTTCAGTCGTCAAAGCGGGCACGGCATTGGTAGCTACCAATGCTAACGCTGGAGACTTAAACTGACATCGGGGTCGCACCCCGTTTTCGCATTGGGAGAATCCCCCATGGGCCGCCCAGCTTCGCACGCGTCAACTTGCCGGACGCAGACGGGCATGGATCAAGGCGCCGGTGCGCCGTAAGGGTCGCCGAGCAGCACGCTGCGGATCGCCACCAGAAGGTCTTCTGTCATCTCCTGCTTGGCGACGTAGTCGTCGGTGCCGGATTCGAAAGCGCGGCGGACGTATTGCGGCGAATCATGCCTGCTCAATCCAGGTAGCGGCAGACGAACAAAGCGCGCGCGAACGTCTCTCACCAGATCCAAACCATTGCTATCGCCAAGGAACAGATCGACGATCCCTAGATCGGGTTTCGTGGCCGCGATGGCCACGAGCGCATCCCGTTGGGTGGCCGCCAAGGCACATACGACAAGACCGGGCTCAGCATTGATCAGCGCGGTCAGCCTGCGCCGCATCGGGGGTGACTGTCCACAATGAGCAGACGCCGCGTGCGCCGTGCTGATTGCGCAGTCCGCTTTAGCACCATGGCCCAGACCGCGTGTTCGGCCGTCGCGCTTGCCGGAGAGGGGCTGTGCCTGCTTGGTCGAGAAGTCATCGGCGGCATGGCAGACGTGTATGACACTAGCCGCGCACTTGGGCGAACTTTATGACTCAACCCAATCGGCCGATTGTAACCCATTGAGCCGCGCGTCGGGCGAGTTCAGCAGCCGATTCGATCGCCAGCTTATTCTTGATGTGCTCAAGATGGGATTCTACCGTTTTGACGCTGCGGTTCAGTAGACCAGCGATCTGCCGCGTGGTTCGGCCCTGACCAACGAGCCGAAATACCTGCAATTCCCGATCGCTCAGCGTGCGCACCGGCGAGGCGGTCTCGAGCGGTCGCGCGCCGACGCATCGTTCAGCCAGCCGCCGCTGCAGAGCCTCGCTCATGTAGGTCTCGCCTGCAAGCACCCGACGAATGGCAGCGATCACGGTCGATTCGAGCTGTTGTTTGGTGACATAGCCGAGGGCGCCGGCGCAAAGCGCGCGCTCGGCGAACACCTCTTCGTCGTACATCGAAAGCACCAGCGAGCGAACGCCGGGATGACGCGCTTTGATTTCCTTGACGAGATCTAGGCCGTCCTCGTCGCCGAGAGCAAGGTCTACGATCACCAGATCAGGGCGACTGATCGCGATGGTCTTGAGCGCGGCCACGCGCGTACCGACCGCGCCGTGAACGGCGAGGCCGTTTTCCGCCTCGATGAGGGCGATCAACCCGCGGCACAGCACGGGATGATCGTCGACGACAAGCAGCCTCTTCCGCACCGCGTCCGCGGCTTCAGCCAGGCAAGTGGGCATCGCCGATACTTTCCTGCCGTTCGTAATTCGATAACAGCGGAAACGCGCACGCAACCATGACGCCGCGACGGGCCTGCGGCTCCACAGTAAGAGAACCGCCGATCGCCCGCGCGCGGTAGTCCATGGTATAAAGCCCGATGCCGTCATGATCGCGCCATTTTTCGGGAAGCCCGACACCGTTGTCCCGGATGCTCAATAGTCCCGAGCCTGCAGTGCACGCCAGACGGATCTCGATTTCGTCGGCTCGGCCGTGGCTGACCGCATTGCGGACGGCTTCTTGGGCGATACGCACGAGGTGGCTCGTGGTTTCGCGGCCAAGATCGGGACAAGGGGTATCTTCCACAAACGCACAAAAGGCGCCATGAGCGGCGCTGACGTTGCGGGCGAGGCTCTCAAGGGAGCCGACAAGATCCGCGCTATTCAGACCGATCGAGCTGAGCCCACGAGCGAGGTCACGCGCCTCGCCGATGGTCTCGTTCAGCAATCGTACGAGTTCGGCCGCGGCCGCGGCGGGACCCGGTTGGCCGCTCGCCGCCAAACTTCGCCACAAAGCCGCAGCTAGCGCCGCTAAGCCGGCGAGCGATTGGCAGAGCCCGTCGTGGAGTTCACGCCCAATGCGCTGTCTCTCGCGAGAGGCAATCGCAAGAATTTCACGTTCAAGAATTTCTTGTTGCCCAATATCGCGAGTTATGGCTTCGATCTGCTCCCGTTGCATCGAAGACCAGCCAGGTTTTCTCGTGACTAAGATACACCCTTAGGATGTATCAGCAGTATGATCGAGTCAACTTCAAAGATCGATTTAAACCGCATAACTTTATGTACATTAAAGCTACGCGCCGCACCGTTGTAATTGTCGATCGGCAGGGCGTCGATGAAGCTCATCGCGTCGACGGAGAACACCGCGCCGCCATTCGCCGTCTTTCCCGACGCTAGCATGAGTCAGTGGACGCTGAGCCTTGCAGCTTCCATACGCATGAAATGTGGACGTGAGGTGAAGGTCTCACAGGCGTTGAATAGCGGGCAGCGGGTTTATCCTCATTCATGATTGATCGCCTCGGCAACTCTGTTGAGGCAATCTCATGACAGGCAAGATCAAACCAATCTCGATCTGTCTCGCGGGCGCCCGACCGCAAGGTACGACCGCCGTGCTTCCACGTCAGTTGCGCGAAACGGAAATGCAACGCCAGCGGTCGCCACGCTTCCATTAGACGTCCGTGTAGCAGCCAGTCCCCCGGCTTCCGTCGGGTTTGGTGAAGTGCGTGCGTGCATTCACGACACCGATGTCTCCAAGGACCCTGATCTGGATGTCGCTGCCGGAAATCTCGGTGACCGGCGACTTCCGGGCGACTTGCCGCAGGAAGCCGGCGCGGTCGAGGACGGTCCCGTCCGGGGATTACGGTGACGCTGGGATTAAGGTGACGCTGCACCAAACAAAGCCCCCTCCGCCGCCCGTATCCCAGCTCTGCTGAAACTGCCCGTCGTGCCACTCTGCCGCACCCATTCCCCTTGTGCCGTCGGGCAAATCACCTGCACATTTTCGGCCGTCCCGTGCTCATCGAAGAGGGGCGTTCGCGAGTCGTCACGAGCGTTGGGTGTGGGATGCGGTGGCCGGGTCGGAGTTGCAGCGCGCATTCGCGAGCGGACGAACAACTTCGATACGGACGATGAAGTCGCGTGGTCCTGGCCTCCCGATGCTGAGGTCAAGCTCGCTGATGTGCGTCAGTGCATCGCGGGTGATGGGGGCAACAAAGCCCGGTCCCCAGGGAGAGCGCGTATAAATCGTAAGCCCATCGCGCAGGGAGGGCCGGGTGTGTTCGGCCAGACCTGTGGTGACTGCCGCCTGCATTCTTTTTCTGCAGGCGGGCCACGGGCGCGGCCAGCGCCCGGCCTTCTCTGCGCCCTCTGTATCGAAGAGGGCGGTCTCCCAGCAAAGCTCGGACGCAAATTGCGCCGCGAGGCCGACGACGTGCATCTGCGCGTGGCCTGTGGTCCCGAGGCGTCGCCAAAGATCATGTTTGGGGAAGAACGCCCTGGTGCTGCCGGACAGGATTGAACTGTCGACCTCTCCCTTACCAAGGGAGTGCTCTACCACTGAGCTACGGCAGCAAAGGGACTGGCGGGGACCGGCCCGAAAGCCGCGACCGAACGCGGGCGGTTCTTGCCACAAGGTCCCCGCCTGCGCAAGCGCGGCTCGCCTGGTTTTCCGGGAAAGACGTCCGCGTGATGCATCGAAAGGGAGCGAAAGACCTTCGAATCGGAGTGAAATCGCCCGTTCGCGGCGGATTCTCGCGGTTTGCCGCTCGAGGTGCCCAACTGGCCGCAGCCGCGGCGGCAACTCCCCATCCGGGCAGGCGACGGCCGGCCGGGCGGAACCTAGCGTCTGCGTCGCCAACGCCTCTTGGCTTTCGCACCTGCGGCCCCAATTGTGCCTCTGGTATGGGGTGACCGGGGGAAGGGATGACGGATAAGACCGGGAAGGCGGCGCCGAAGGGCGCGCGCGAGGAGCGGCTGAAGCAGGCGCTGCGCGAGAACCTGAAGCGGCGCAAGGCGCAGAGCCGCGAGCGCAGCCAGGCGGTGACGGTCGAGAAGGACGGCTTGGACGAGGCCGCTGCCGACGGCCGGGACGATTCGAAGCATTGAGCAGATGGCAGGCGGGGTGGGCGTGATGGCAGCGGATGAAGGGATGACGGCGGATGCGGCGGCACAACGGGCGGAGCTCGCGAAGACGCTGCCGCGCTTCGACCAGACTTTTCCGGAGCTGACGCCCCAGGAGATCGCGCGCCTGCGCGGCTTCGGCGAGATCCAGACCTATCGTGACGGCGAGCTGCTGTTCGAGACCGGCAAGCCCGGCCCCGGCATGTTCGTCATCCTCAAAGGCCATGTCGCGATCACCCAGCGTGACGGCCTCGGTCACGTCACCCCGGTGATCGACCAGGGGCCAGGGCAGTTTCTGGCCGAGATCGCCCAGCTCTCCGGCCGCGTCGCGCTGGTCGATGGCCATGCCGAGGGCGACGTCGAGGTCATCCTGATTCGCCCCGAACGGTTGCGCGCGCTGTTGATCGCCGAGGCCGAGCTCGGTGAGCGCATCATGCGGGCGCTGATCCTGCGCCGTGTGAATCTCATTCAGGGCGGCGCCGGCGGCCCGGTCATGATCGGCCCGCCGCAATCGGCCGCGATCGCGCGGCTGCAGAGCTTCCTCACCCGCAACGGCTTTCCGCACCATCTGCTCGATCCCGCCGTCGATCACGACGCCGCCGACCTGATCGCGCGCTATTCGCCGACCCCGGCCGAGCTGCCGCTGGTGGTGGTGTCCGACGGCAGCGTGCTGCGCAATCCCAGCGAGACCGAGCTGGCGCGTGCCGTGGGGATGATCGGCGGTCCGCGCGGCGAGAAGGTCTACGATGTCGCGGTCGTCGGCTGCGGGCCGGCGGGCCTTGCCACGGCGGTGTATGGCGCCTCCGAAGGTCTTTCCGTCGCGGTGCTGGACTCGCGTGCGTTCGGCGGCCAGGCCGGCGCCAGCGCGCGCATCGAGAACTATTTCGGCTTCCCGACCGGCATCACCGGCCTCGCGCTGACCGCGCGCGCCTTCAACCAGGCGCAGAAGTTCGGCGCCGAGATCATGATCCCGGTGTCGGTCAATGCGCTCGACTGCGAGCGCAAGGCCGGCGCCTTCGTGCTGGCGCTCGAGGGCGGCGACGAGGTGCGGGCGCGCTCGGTGGTGGTCGCCAGCGGCGCGCGCTATCGCCGGCCTGATCTTGCCCGGCTCAAGGAGTTCGAGGGGCGCGGCGTGTGGTACTGGGCCTCGCCGATCGAGGCGCGGCTGTGCGCGGGGCAGGAGGTCGCCCTCGTCGGCGGCGGCAATTCCGCGGGGCAGGCCGCGGTGTTTCTGTCGGGGCACGTCAAGAAGGTGCGGATGATCATCCGTGGCGGCGGGTTGGCCGCGTCGATGTCGCGCTATCTCATCGAGCGCATCGAGGCGACGCCGAACATCGAGCTGTTGTTCAACACCGAGGTCGTCGCGCTCGATGGCGGCGCCGACACCGGCCTCGAACGCATCACCTTGAAGAGCCGGCTGTCCGGCGAAGAGACGCCGGCCGACATCAGCAATCTGTTTCTGTTCGTCGGCGCCGATCCCGCCACCGGCTGGCTCGACGGCTGCGGCATCACGCTCGATCGCGCCGGCTTCGTCGTCACCGGGGCGCAGTCGGAGCAGAATGCCGGGCGGATGGTGTCGCCGCTCGAGACCTCGGTGCCCGGCGTCTATGCGGTCGGCGACGTCCGCTCCGGCTCGGTCAAGCGCGTCGGCGGCGCCATCGGCGAGGGGGCCCAGGTCGTCGCCGCGCTGCACGGGTTTCTGGCCGATGCGCTGGTCCCGCCGGTCTGATTCGCGCCTTTCCGCCGCGGGGGCCGTACCGTCAGGGGATGAATTCCCGGCGGCTGCGACCTGCCGTTGCGAACTCATCAAATCGCCGTAATGTCGGTCCTGTTGCGCCGACCTTAGCCCAATTTCCCGGCCAGCCCCACAGGACCAGCATGGATCGCATTCGCATCGTCGGCGGCACCCCGCTTCGCGGCACCATCCCGATTTCGGGCGCGAAGAACGCCGCCCTGCCGCTGATGATCGCGGGTCTTTTGACGCCGGAGACGCTGATCCTGGACAACGTCCCCCGGCTGGCCGACGTCGCGCAACTGCAGCGCATTCTCGGCAATCACGGCGTGGACATCATGGCCGTCGGCAAGCGTCCCGGTGACGGCCAGTATCAGGGCCAGACGCTGCAGATCTCGGCGGCCAACATCATCGACACCACGGCGCCGTATGAGCTGGTGTCGCGGATGCGCGCCAGCTTCTGGGTGATCGCGCCGCTGCTCGCGCGCATGCACGAGGCGCGGGTGTCCCTGCCCGGCGGCTGCGCCATCGGCACCCGTCCGGTCGATCTCCTGATCATGGCGCTGGAGAAGCTCGGCGCCAGCATCGAGATCGATGCCGGCTATGTCGTCGCCAAGGCGCCGGGCGGCCTGCGCGGCGGCACGATCGATTTCCCCAAGGTCACCGTCGGCGGCACCCATGTCGCGGTCATGGCCGCGGCGCTCGCCAAGGGCACGACCGTCATCGCCAACGCCGCCTGCGAGCCGGAGATCACCGATCTCGCCGACTGCCTCAACAAGATGGGCGCGCGCATCACCGGTGCCGGCACGCCACGCATCGAGATCGAGGGCGTGGCGTCTCTGCACGGCGCGCGTCACACCGTGCTGCCCGACCGCATCGAGGCCGGCACCTATGCGATCGCCGCGGCGATGACCGGCGGCGATGTCCGGCTCGCCGGCGCGCGGCCGGAGCTGTTGCAGTCCGCGCTCGACGTGCTGACCGAGGCCGGCGCCGAGATCACGAGCGACGCCGAGGGCATCCGCGTCGCCAGAAACGGCCACGGCATCCGCCCGGTGCAGGTGGCGACCGCGCCGTTCCCCGGCTTTCCGACCGACCTGCAGGCCCAGCTGATGGCGCTGATGGTCTGCGCGCAGGGCGCCTCGGCAATCACCGAGACCATCTTCGAGAACCGATTCATGCATGTGCAGGAACTCGCACGGTTCGGCGCGCGTATCAGTCTCGACGGCGAGACCGCGCGGATCGAGGGCACCTCTCATTTGCGCGGCGCGCCCGTGATGGCGACCGATCTGCGCGCCTCGGTGTCGCTGGTCATTGCCGGGCTTGCTGCGGAAGGCGAAACCATGATCAATCGCGTCTACCATCTCGATCGCGGCTTCGAGCGGCTGGAGGACAAGCTGAAGGCCTGCGGCGCCACGATCGAGCGCATCCGCGAGTGAAGGCGCTGCCAAGAGGATGAGACCGTGACCGACCGGCTCAAACTGATCGCGCTCGATGCCGACGATCTCGCCGTCATCTCCGCCCATGTGCAGGACGCGCGGGTGCAGGCGGCCGACATCATCTGGCGCCAGGCCGAGAAGCGGCTGGTGATCGGCATGAACCGGCTCGACTGGGATCAGGCGCTGCATGGTGAGAGCGAGCCGCGCCGGCTGCTCGCGGCGTTGCGGTTCGACCGGGTGCTGGCCTGCAAGTCGCGTCGCATCGACCTCGCCGCGCCTGACGCCGTGCTGGAGCTGATCGGCATCGAATTCCATGCCGGCGGCGAGCCGCCCGCCGGCAGCGCGTTGCTGCTGTTCTCCCATGGCGGCGCATTGCGGCTCGATGTCGAATGTCTCGAATGCGAGCTGACCGATCTTGGCGAGGACGATCTCGGCACCAGCGATATCGATGGCGGTCCGCCGCTGACCGGGTAGGCGCCGGTTCAAAGGGTTGACGGCCCCGCGCTGCCGCGCCATTGAGCAGGGGGTCGGGGGCAGCCACCCCTTCGGAAAGTGCCAGAGATGCCCATTCGCCTGTCCCGCGCCAGCACCGATTTCGACACTCAGTTTCGGCAGTTTCTCGCCGCCAAGCGCGAGACCTCCGCCGACGTCGAAGCCGCCGCCCGCGCCATCGTCGACGACGTCGCCCGGCGCGGCGATGCGGCGCTGCTCGAGGCAACGCGCAAGTTCGACCGGCTGGAGCTCGATGCCTCCTCGCTGCGCGTGACGGCCGCCGAGATCGAGGCCGCCTTCAAGGCCTGTGACGCCGCGACCTTGGATGCGCTGAAATTCGCCCGCGACCGCATCGAGGCGTTTCATCTCAAGCAGCTGCCGGCCGACCAGCGTTTCACCGACGAAGCCGGCGTCGAGCTCGGCTGGCGCTGGAGCGCGATCGAATCCGCCGGGCTCTATGTCCCCGGCGGCACCGCGGCCTATCCGTCCTCGGTGCTGATGAATGCCATTCCCGCCAAGGTCGCCGGCGTCGGCCGGCTCGTGATGGTGGTGCCGGCGCCGGACGGCAAGCTCAATCCGCTGGTGCTGGCGGCCGCCCATCTCGGCGGCGTGTCCGAGATCTACCGCGTCGGCGGCGCCCAGGCGGTGGCCGCGCTGGCGCATGGCACCGCGACGATCGCTCCGGTCGCCAAGATCGTCGGCCCGGGCAACGCCTATGTCGCCGCCGCCAAGCGGCTGGTGTTCGGCAAGGTCGGCATCGACATGATCGCCGGCCCCTCCGAGGTGCTTGTCATCGCCGACGACAGCGGCAATGCCGACTGGATCGCCGCCGATCTGCTCGCCCAGGCCGAGCATGACGCCAGCGCGCAATCGATCCTGATCACCGACAGCCGCCGCCTGGCCGATGATGTCGCCCGCGCCGTCGAGGGCCAGCTCAGGACCCTGCCGCGTGCCGCGATCGCCGGCGCGTCCTGGGCCGATTTCGGCGCCATCATCGAGGTCGAGCATCTCGACCAGGCCGTGCCGCTGGCGGACGCCATCGCCGCCGAGCATCTGGAGATCATGACCGCCGATCCCGACGCGTTCGCGGCCCGTGTCCGCAATGCCGGCGCCATCTTCCTGGGTGCGCACACGCCCGAGGCGATCGGCGACTATGTCGGCGGCTCCAATCACGTGCTGCCGACCGCGCGCTCGGCGCGGTTCTCCTCCGGTCTCGGCGTGCTCGACTTCATGAAGCGCACGTCGCTGTTGAAATGCGGCCCCGAGCAGTTGCGCGCGCTGGGGCCAGCGGCGATGACTCTGGGCAAGGCCGAGGGTCTCGACGCCCATTCACGCTCCGTGGGAATACGCCTCAATCTGCCATGACCCAGCACCCGCCAGGCGACGACCGGACCAATCGCATCGTGGCGGTGACGCTCGACGAGGAGTCGATCGGCCGCTCCGGTCCGGACATCGAGCATGAGCGGGCGATCGCGATCTACGACCTGGTCGAGGAGAACCTGTTCGCGCCCGAGGGCGCCGACGGCGCCGGTCCCTTCACCCTGCATCTCGGCATCACCGCCAACCGGCTGATGTTCGACATCCGCAAGGAGGACGGCACGCCTGTCGTGACGCATCTGTTGTCGCTGTCGCCGTTCCGGCGGATCGTGAAGGACTACTTCATGATCTGCGACAGCTACTACCAGGCGATCCGCACCGCGACGCCGGACAAGATCGAGGCCATCGACATGGGCCGCCGCGGCATCCATGACGAGGGCTCGCGCACCCTTCAGGAGCGGCTGAAGGGCAAGGTGCGGGTCGATTTCGAGACCTCGCGCCGGCTGTTCACTTTGATCACGGTGCTGCACTGGAAGGGCGAGGGCCAGTGATGCCGCGGGCCGCCACGCGCGCGTCCCAGCTTTCGGCCAAGGGCGCCTAGGCGCATGGCCGAGGGGCCGCCGCGCGCGCGCCAGCCGCAGGCGGTGCTGTTCGCCTGCGGCCAGAACAGCGTCCGCTCGCCGATGGCCGAGAGCCTGCTGCGCCAGATGTATCCGCAGGCGCTCTATGTCCGCTCCGCCGGCGTCAAGAAGGGTGAGCTCGACCCGTTCGCGGTGTCGGTCATGGCCGAACTCGGCCAGGACATCTCGCAGCACAAGCCGACCACCTTCGAGGAGCTCGAGGACTGGGAGGGGCTGAATTTCGACCTCATCGTCACCCTCTCGCCCGAGGCCCATCACAAGGCTCTGGAGCTGACCCGCACCATCGCCGCCGACGTCGAATACTGGCCGACGCCCGACCCGACCGGCACCGACGGCAATCGCGAGCAGAAGCTCGCGGCCTATCGCGAGGTCTGCGACGGGCTGTTCACGCGGATCCGCAAGCGTTTCGGCAAGCCCGGTCCGGCGGGCTTGTAGGTTCCCGGCTCCCCCGCAGGTGTCATCGAACCGAAATACCAACGTCGTCCCCCGCTCAAATTCGCGCCGTAGAGCAGGCCCGTCGCAGCCTTGTCGCAGCCTTCGGGTTGTGGAATGACAGCCCTTCCGATAGGTTCCGCGCGCACGCCCCGCCGCTTCCGAATCCCCCAGCGAAATCAGCATGCTCGGCCGTCCCAAAATCGTTCTTGCATCCGGCTCGCCGCGGCGTCTGGCGCTGCTCAACCAGGCCGGCATCGAGCCCGACGCGCTGCGCCCCGCCGACGTCGACGAGACGCCAAAGCGTGGCGAGCTGCCGCGCGCCTGCGCCAATCGGCTGGCCCGCGCCAAGGCCGATGCCGCGCTCAAATCGGTCCAGCTCGACGACGAGCTGCGCGGCGCCTTCATCATCTCCGCCGACACGGTGGTCGCCGTCGGCCGCCGCATCCTGCCGAAGGCCAATCTGGTCGACGAGGCCTCGCAGTGCCTGCGCCTCCTGTCCGGCCGCAACCACCGCGTCTACACCGCGATCACCCTGGTGACGCCGAAGGAGGCGTTCCGCCAGCGCCTGGTCGAGACCCGCGTCCGCTTCAAGCGGCTCAGCGAGGACGACATCCAGGCCTATATCGGCTCCGGCGAATGGCGGGGTAAGGCCGGCGGCTATGCCGTGCAGGGCATCGCCGGCTCGTTCGTGGTCAAGATGGTCGGCTCCTACACCAACGTCGTCGGCCTGCCGCTGTACGAGACCACGACGCTGCTCGCCGGCGAGGGGTTTCCGATCCGCTTCGGCTGGCTCAACACCGTCGGCGTCTGACGCCATCCTTGAGGAGGTGCATCGCGCGTCGCGGGCGCCTAGATAGCGGCCATGTCCCAAGAATCGACCCGTTCGACCAGTTCCCCATCCGCCGCCTCCGCCAAGCCCGCCGGCCGCTGTCCGATCTGCCGCCGGCCCGCAGCCGAGGCCGTCCGCCCATTCTGCTCGCCGCGCTGCCGCGACGTCGACCTGCATCGCTGGCTCAGCGGCTCCTACGTCATCCCGGCCACCGAGGGCGACGAGGACGACGTCGAATAGGGCCGTGTTTTCATGGCTTTGCCCCAGCGCAGCCGGCCGTCCGGCGGCGGTCCCGGGGCCTTCCGCGCAACTGCGAAAGGAATGTGAAAACTTCGCCTCAGGGCGGTAGACAGCGCCGCCCGCTCTGACTATAACCCGCCGGCTCGCCGGGCTTTTTTGCCCTTCACGAGACCTGCCCAGGTAGCTCAGTTGGTAGAGCATGCGACTGAAAATCGCAGTGTCGGTGGTTCGATTCCGCCCCTGGGCACCACGCTTCGCCGCTTTGCGGCTACGCGTGGCGCTGCCGAACTACGCTCCATGACCCGCAAAGCGGTGAAGCGTGCCCGGCGAAGCCACTTGGCGAAGCCGGGCGTTTGAGCCCCGTTTGCCCGCTCTCCGATCCCAATCAACCTGTCAAACAGCCTGCCGCTCGCCGCAGCCTTGCTCACGGCCATGCCGCCGCGATCCCGCGGCCGTGTCGGCCCGAGCTCTGCTGCAGTTGGCGTCCTCGTCAGACGAGAGGGCGCGGGGAAGGCCGGGTGCTGGTCGCACCCGCGGTCCGCGTGCAGCAAGAAAGCACGCGGCAGAACCACAGGTACGGCCGAACATCCGGCCTTCCCCGCGCGATGGCTTTACGGCTTATACGCGATCTCCCCGGGGACCGGCTGTGTTGCCCCCGTCGCCCGCTGCGCTCGTCATGAACGCCGCGACCTTGACGCCAGCATCGGGGCGCCAGGACCACGCGACTTCGCCGTCCGCACCTCATCAGTCGTCGCGCAAAAAGCGCCAGACGAAGTAGCGGCCACCGCATCCCCGCCTCACGTGCCGTGACGATCGCGATACGCCCCTCTCGGCGAAGCAGGATGGCGGGATAAAATCACTGATTTGGGGACGGTGTCAATAAATATTCTGGTATTCAGAATTTTTGGCTCGCGTGCTGTCTTGCCTCGCAAATCGATCGCCGGACGTAGAGCGTACGGATGGTGCTGCTGCCCGAGCGCGACGAATCATCGCTTGGTGCTCGCCACGCGGCGAGAAAACCGCAGCGTCACCGTAGTCCTCAGCGTGTCGGGCAAAGCTACAAGACGTACTTTGTCGTCCTTCAGAAATGGGCAGGTCGCGAAATGTATCACTCGCCGGCAGTCTGCAACGAAAACGGCGGGCTCTTAATGTGAACCCGCCGCGTTTGTTAGGTGCTTAAACTTCTTTGCGCTGAAGTCCGGTAATTTTCCATCCAAGCGCGTCAATTGCGGCAAGGTGGTAGTCTAGCGTCTGCTTTTCGTCAGAAGCAGGGGCGTGTGGCGCTGAGCCATTTTGAGGCGGGGGCTTGTTCAGTCCCAGCTTTTTCGCGTGCTTCACTTCGCCTTCCTCGATAGCGCGGACGATGCGCTCAATATGCTTGCTGTCCACGCGCGCAGGGTTCTTCTCGTTCAGCAATTGGCTGACGAACGGCCCACTGAATTTGAGGGTTTCGCCAATCTCAGCCAGCGTGAAGAGGCTGCGGAAGCGTCTCAGTCGATCACGTACTTCCTTTTTCAAGGGACCATTCTTCTCGTCCTGATACCTGGGGTCAAAATCCATTCGATATTCCTTTCGTTCTGAAATCGCTCGGCCGGTCCGTAGCGTGATAAATGTGTATCCCAAACATCTTTACATGTCAATCGAAATTGTAAGGATTGTTGGAAATATTTTCGATGATGAGTTTTGAATCTCCAGCGGGGCCACGGATACTTCATTGCGCGCGGCTCGTAGGATTACGGTGACGCCCCACTAACGCCGAGGCATCCGGCATACCGAGGCCCACCCCTCGCGGACAGGCCGGCCGATACTCAGGAGCCGAAAGAGCGGCTTGATGTCGATGTGACCTCTCTCACAGCCCGCTGCACGATTGCGCGTCAAAGTATTCCCATGTGGTCCTGGCACGCCGAACACGCGAGGTGATGACATGCGCTGGAGTGACTCAGCCAAGGGATTTGCGGTCGTTCTGGTGGTGACCGTCGCGGGGTACGTGTCCACGACCTATGTCGACCACCGGTTTGCCGCGCTTGACGCATCCGCGGATGCGACAACGAACCCGCCTCCGACATCCTCCGCTTGCGTCGGCGAAGATGGGCGCTGGCACAATTGGCCGTGGGCGAACGTGCCGATGCTCTCGCCGGCGTGTCGGCAGAATCGATAGCACGTGGCGGATGAGCGGAGCGTCATCCGCTATGCGGGATCATCGATGTCGGCCTGGACCGTCGGCCGCAAGCTCGATGAGCAACCCCTCGCCGATCAAGCTGGTTCACGGCAGGAACGAGCTTCCGCCAGGAATGAGCGCCGACGACTGTTGGCAAGCAGCGTAAGCTGGCGGATGACGCTTCGCTCATCCGCCCTACGAACTACGAACGGTCGGACTCTTTCTGACTCAAAGTCTCAGGCATCCCACGGCCGACCGCGAATCCGCCTTTGACTCCAGGTTGTCGAAGTGATCATCTTCTCCATTGACGGGAGAGGCAGGCTCCAGCCAATCACACGCACCCAGGGAGGCGATGATGAACGGCAACAACAACAAGCTCGTGGCGGAGGCGATCGGGACGTTCTGGCTCACGTTCGGCGGTTGCGGCAGTGCGGTGATCGCGGCCGGCGTGCCGGATGTCGGGATCGGCATGCTCGGCGTGGCGCTGGCGTTCGGGCTCACCGTGGTGACCATGGCCTATGCGATCGGGCACATCTCGGGCTGCCATCTCAACCCGGCCGTGACGGTGGGGCTGGCGTGCGGCGGGCGGTTCCCGACCAGCTTGATCGTGCCCTACATCATCGCGCAGGTGGTCGGCGCCATCGTTGGCGCGGCCGTGCTGTATGCGATCGCCAGCGGGGCGCCGGACTTCAGCACGGCGAGCGGCTTTGCCGCCAATGGCTATGCGGAGCATTCGCCCGGCAGATATGGGCTCGGGGCCTGCCTGCTCAGCGAGGTCGTGCTGACGATGATGTTCCTGTTCGTGATCATGGGCGCGACCCATGGCAAGGCGCCGGCCGGATTTGCGCCGCTGGCGATCGGGCTTGCGCTGACGCTCATTCACCTGATCAGCATCCACGTCACCAACACCTCGGTGAACCCGGCGCGCAGCACCGGGCCGGCGCTGTTCGTCGGCGGCTGGGCGCTGGCGCAGCTCTGGCTGTTCTGGGTGGCGCCGCTGCTCGGCGGCGCGGCCGGCGGCTTCATCTATCGTTGGCTGAGCCCGGAGCCGGCCGGCGAGGTGACCGGCGAGCGGACGGGGCAGGGCGCGGTCGCGAAAAGCGCCTAGGAAGATCTCCTCACGCGGTTGGATCGGGTCGCGTCACGGCGTGGCCGATGCCGCGGTCGCGCCGCTCTTGATCGCCGCCGGCTCTGTTGGATAATGCGCGCCTTGTCAGCGTGCACGATCTTGCAGGTGTCGTGATGAGCCGGAGGAACAACGAGCCGCTGTCCGATCGGGTCGCCAGGGCGGCCGAGGCGCTGCTGGCCGACCAGCATTACGTCAGCGTCGCCGACCTGTTCTGTGGCCTCGGCTGGCTCGATGCGTCGCTGCTGGAGCAGTGGCGGCGTGGGCAGGTTGGGTCGCTGGAGGAGGTCACACGCTCCGGTCTCCCGCGCATCAGGGAGGCGATGACGCATGTTCGTGCCTGGGCGCTCGCCAAGGGGCTGAGCCCGAGCGAGACCGCCTATGTCGCACAGACGCCAAGCCGGCAGCCGCTGCGGTTCAGCCGCAGCAATGATCCGCAACTTGAAGAGCTGTTCCGGACGCATTGGGTCTCGCCGGCGCTCTCCGAGAAGAAGCGCGAGCGTGTGGCAGCGAAGGCGAGCCGGGCGCCGGAGCTGGTGGCGATCGTGCCGGCGCGGGACGGCTGGAGCTGTCATCGCTGCGGCGGGACCGGCGATTTCCTCATGATGGAGGATGGCGGTCCGGCGTGTCTCTCATGCGTCGGTCTCGGCGATCTCGTGTTTCTGCCCGCCGGCAACGCGCTGCTGTCGCGGCGGGCCAAGGCGAAGAGCAAACGCCATGCGGTCGTGGTGCGCTTCAGCCGGACGCGCGGGCGCTATGAGCGGCAGGGGCTGCTGGTGGAGCCGCAGGTGCTGGCTGAACCCGGTGAAGCCATCGCCTGAGCGATCCTGTCCGGAGACGGGTCGCGCTCACACCTTCATGTCGATCACGGTGCGGCTCATCTCGTCGCTCGCCTTCAGCACTTTCGCGTTCGCGGCGAAGCTGTATTTGGCGACGAGCTGGCTGATCATCTCCTGCGCGAGATCGACATTGGGCGCGGCGACGAGGCCATCCTTGTTGGCGAACGGCGCGGTGGGATCGTAGCTCGCGGACGTACCCGAGCTCGAACGCGTGATGGTCGTCTGCGTGCCGCCGCCGGCGACGTTGCTCTGCACCAGCTCGAGCGGGTCGTAGGCCTTCGGCGCGCCGGCCGGCAGCGTGCCGTCGGCATTGGGCAGCGCGCCCGTGCTCCTGGCATTGGCGACGTTCGAGGCGGACACCTCGAGCCGGCGCGAGGCGGCTTGCATGCCGGAGACGGCGATGGTGGCGGTGGGACTCATGGCGGCGCTTGCTGATGACGTGACGCGCCAGCTAAGCCCGCGGCGCACCAAGCAAGTGTCAAGACCGCCGATGAGACTCGAGCGTCCGGCTCAAGGTTTTGTTCACCATCACGAACTCAACGCGGCCGGTCTGGATCGTCGCGCAGCAGCGCCAAGGCGCTGGGCACATCCCCGGCTGCCGAGACGAGCACATATTCGCCGCGTGCCGCGTGGACGCCGCCGGTGACCACGACCGCCCGCTTCGGGCAGAGGCCGAAGCAGCTCGTCGCGATGACGCGGGCGGGCTTCTCGCCTGCGCGGCTGCCGGGGCTGTCGTGGGATTCCAGCGCGTGCTTGAGGGCCTTCTTCAAGGCCTTGTTCAATGCTTTGGGGTCATCGCTGCGCTTCAGGCAATTGCGGCAGACGAACACCGGAGCGGCGCGGTGGGGGCGGACGAGAGAGGGGAGGGCCATGCTTCCGAGCTAAGCGGCCGGCCGAGCCGCCGCATCCCTCGGGGATGCGCAGCCGTCGTGCGCCGAGCGAGGTTCCGCGACGCTGGGCGCAACCTGCCGAGATTGGGCTATTGCCCACGATCAGAGCATATGATCTCGTCTGGATGACCCTGCCGCGTTCCTCCTGGGGATGGTGGCGCGCCTCGGTTCCCGGCGCCGTGAGCGCCGTGGCATAGTGCAGGCCGATCAGCGTCGGGCCGCGCTCGGCCGGGAAGACGTGTTCTGAAAGGGAGGCCGGCTCGGCGTCATGGCGGGCGACAGCGACAAATCACGGCTCGACGATGCCGCTCGCGCCGGCTGGCTGTACTTCATCGCGGGCCATACCCAGGACGAGATCGCCCGGATGCTGCAGGTGTCGCGCGCCTCGGCGCAGCGGCTGGTGTCGCTGTGCCTCGCCGAGCGGCTGATCACGTTCCGGCTCGAGCATCCGATCGCCTCGTGCATGGCGCTGGCCGCGCAGCTCAAGGAGCGCTTCGCGCTTGTGCACTGCGAGGTGGTCCCGACCGATCCGGCCGCGCCGGCCGGCGCGGCGGGGATCGCCGAACGTTGCGCCAACCTGCTGGAGACGACGCTGCGCGCCGAGACGCCGGTCATCATCGCGCTCGGCACGGGCCGGGCGGTGCGCGCCGCCGTCGAGCGCGTCTCGCCGGTCGACCGGCCCGAGCACCAGATCGTCTCGCTGGTCGGCAACATCCTGGCCGACGGCTCCGCCAGCTTCTTCGACACCGTCGGCCGGCTCGCCGACCGCACCGGCGCGCGGCACTATCCGATGCCGCTGCCGTTCCTGATGGGCACCGAGGACGAGCGCGACCGCATGGTCCGGCTCGATGCCATCGCCAAGGTCAAGGCGGTCGCCGACAAGGCCGACCTCAAGCTGGTCGGCATCGGCCAGATGGACCAGAAGGCGCAGATGCATGTCGACGGCTTCGTCACCCGCGACGAGCTCACCGAGATGATGCGGCTCGGGGCCATCGGCGAGATCACCGGGTGGGCCTATGACGCCAACGGAAGGGTGATCGCCGGCGGCACCAACCGCAGGCTCACCAGCATTCCGCCCGAGGTGCCGGCCCGCGCGATGACGATCGCGGCGGCGCTGGGACCGGCGAAGATCCCGGCCATCCGCGCCGCGCTGACCGGGCGGCTCATCAACGGCCTGATCACCGACGAGGCCACGGCGCGCGCCATCCTGGCGTGAATGCCCGCGGCGCTGCTGCGCATTGTTCTATCAAAGGTCGGATCCCTGTCGCGTCGCACAACCTGTGGGCGCCGGCGCATGCTTGACAAAGCCCGATCAGTGTTGTGAACATCAGCTCAGCCCGTGAGCATATATTCAATAACCGCGGGAATGGGAGGAGACCGTGAAGACCATCTTCACTCGGACGAGCACGCTTGCCGCCCTGCTGGGCGCCGCCACGCTGCTGACACATGCGCCCGCACTGGCGGAGACGAGTCTGACGATCGCCACCGTCAACAACGGTGACATGATCCGGATGCAGGGCCTTACCAGCGAGTTCACCAAGGCCAACCCCGACATCTCCGTGAAATGGGTGACGCTGGAAGAGAACGTGCTGCGCCAGCGCGTGACGACGGACATCGCCACCAAGGGCGGCCAGTTCGACATCCTCACCATCGGCACCTATGAGGTGCCGATCTGGGCCAAGAAGAACTGGCTGGTGCCGCTCGACAAGCTCGGCGCCGACTATGACGCGGGCGACATCCTGCCCAAGATCAAGGACGCGGTATCGGTCGACGGCAAGCTCTATGCAGCGCCGTTCTACGGCGAGAGCTCGTTCGTGATGTACCGCACCGACCTGTTCGACAAGGCCGGGCTGAAGATGCCGGAGAGCCCGACCTGGGACTTCGTCGTCGACGCCGCCAAGAAGCTCACCGACAAGCAGGGCGGCGTGTACGGCATCTGCCTGCGCGGAAAGGCCGGCTGGGGCGAGAACATGGCGTTCCTGACCGCGATGTCGAATTCGTTCGGCGCGCGCTGGTTCGACGAGAAATGGCAGCCGCAGTTCAACACGCCGGAATGGAAGAAGACGCTGACGACGTATGTCGAGCTGATGAAGGAGGCAGGCCCTCCCGGCGCCAGTTCGAACGGCTTCAACGAGAACCTCGCGCTGTTCAACTCCGGCAAATGCGCGATGTGGATCGACGCGACCGTGGCGGCCTCGTTCGTGACCAACCCGAAGGAGTCGAAGGTCGCCGACAAGGTCGGCTTCGCGCTGGCGCCGAACACCGGCCTCGGCAAGAACGCCAACTGGCTGTGGGCGTGGAGCCTCGCGGTGCCCGCCGGCTCGCAGAAGGTCGAGGCGGCGGAGAAGTTCATCGCCTGGGCGACCAGCAAGGACTATCTGAAGCTCGTCGCGTCGAAGGATGGCTGGGCCAACGTGCCGCCGGGCACGCGCACCTCGCTTTACAAGAACGAGGAGTACCTGAAGGTCGCGCCGTTCGCCAAGCTGACCCTGGCCTCGATCGATGCCGCCGATCCGAACAAGCCGACGGTCAAGCCGGTGCCTTACGTCGGCGTGCAATACGCTGCGATTCCTGAATTCCAGGGCATCGGCACCGCGGTGGGGCAGCAGTTCTCGGCGGCACTGGCCGGCTCAATGACCGTCGATGCGGCGCTCGCGGCGGCACAGTCCTCCACCGAACGCGAGATGAAGCGCGCCGGCTACATCAAATAGGCGCGTAAAGTTATCAGCTCGACACGAAACTCCTCCCGAGCTGATCACTGGCGGCCATCCCTCCCCACAGGGATGGCCGCTTTTTCTCTCCAACGTTGTTCGAGCTCTCGCCCGGACGACGGTGCGCTCCCTCTCCCCGCAGGCGGGGCGAGGTGCACCGAGCCCGAGGCTTTTATTCTCACGGCGGCGTGGTCATTGCGAGGAGCCGAAGGCGACGAAGCAATCCAGAGTCCCCCCGTGATTGTGGATTGCTTCGCGTCGCTCGCAATGACGGCAGTGTTCATCGAGCAAATGGACAGCGGCAATGGCCACCAGACAGACGCAACTCCTCGCCCGCGCGCTGCTGTCGCCGGCGGTCATCCTGCTGTTCATCTGGATGATCGTGCCGCTGGCGCTGACGGTCTATTTCTCGACCTTGCATTACAGCCTGCTCGATCCCGGCTCGGAGAGCTTCGTCGGCTTCGAGAACTTCACCTACTTCCTCACCGATCCCGCCTTCCTCGCCTCGCTGCGGAATACGCTGGTGCTGGTCGGCTCGGTGCTGCTGCTGACCATCGGTCTCGGCATTCCCCTCGCGATCCTGCTCGACCAGCCCGTGATCGGCCGCAACATCATCCGTCTGATGGTGATCGCGCCGTTCTTCGTGATGCCGACGGTCAGTGCGCTGGTCTGGAAGAACCTGCTGATGCACCCGGTGTCCGGCCTGTTCGCCTGGATCGCGACCTCGCTGGGGCTGACGCCGATCGACTGGTTCACCGACGCGCCGCTGCTCGCGGTCATCTTCATCGTCGCGTGGCAGTGGCTGCCGTTCGCGACCCTGATCCTGCTGACCGCGCTGCAGTCGCTCGACGAGGAGCAGAAGGAGGCCGCCGAGATGGATGGCGCCGGCGCGCTGTCGCGCTTCATCTATCTGACCGTGCCGCATCTGGCGCGCCCGATCACGGTGGTGATCCTGATCGAGACCATCTTCCTGCTCACGGTGTTCGCCGAGATCTTCGTCACCACCGGCGGCGGGCCGGGGTTGCAGACCACCAATATCGCCTTCCTGGTCTATTCTCAGGCGCTGATCCAGTTCGACGTCGGCACCGCCTCGGCCGGCGGCCTCGTCGCGGTGGTCATCGCCAACATCGTCGCCTTCTTCCTGGTCCGCATCGTCGGCCGCAATCTGGAGGCCTGACCATGGCGCGCAAGGTCACCGGACGTCATGTCGCGATCGCGACGCTAGCCGCCTGGCTCGCCGGCTTCGTGATCTTCTTCCCGATCCTGTGGATGGTGCTGGCGAGCTTCAAGACCGAGCTGGAGGCGTTCGCGACGCCGCCGTCGTTCCTGTTCTTCCACTGGACCACCGAGAACTACGTCACCGTGCAGGAGCGCAGCGACTATCTGCACCACGCGCTGAACTCGCTGATCGTCGCCGGCGGTTCGACCCTGATCGCGATGCTGATCGCGATCCCTGCGGCGTGGTCGATGGCGTTTGCGCCGACCAAGCGCACCAAGGACATCCTGCTCTGGATGCTCTCGACCAAGATGATGCCGCCGGTCGGCGTGCTCGTGCCGATCTATCTCATCTACAAGAACTTCGGTCTGCTCGACACCCGCACCGGGCTGGTCTTCATCCTGTGCCTCGGCAATTTGCCGATCGTGATCTGGATGCTGTTCACCTACTTCAAGGAGATCCCGAAGGACATCCTGGAAGCAGCGCGGATGGACGGCGCCACGATCGGGCGCGAGCTGATCTACGTGCTGACGCCGATGGCGATCCCGGGGCTGGCCTCGACCCTTCTCCTGAACCTGATCCTGGCCTGGAACGAGGCGTTCTGGACCTTGAACCTGTCGACCCTGAATGCGGCGCCGCTGACGACCTTCATCGCGTCCTATTCGAGCCCGGAAGGCCTGTTCTGGGCGCGGCTGTCGGCGGCCTCCACGCTCGCGATCGCGCCGATCCTGATCATCGGCTGGTTCAGCCAGAAGCAGCTCGTGCGCGGGCTGACCTTCGGCGCAGTGAAGTAACGAAAGGGCTGACCATGGGACGGATCACGCTGGAAGGTGTGCAGAAATCGTTCGGGCCGGTCCACATCATCAAGGGCGCCGATCTCGACATTCCCGACGGCGCCTTCGTGGTGTTCGTCGGCCCCTCCGGTTGCGGCAAGACCACGCTGCTGCGGCTGATCGCGGGGCTCGAGGACGTCTCCGGCGGACGGATCCTGATCGACGGCAACAATGTCGTCGATGTGCCGCCGGCCAAGCGCGGCCTGTCGATGGTGTTCCAGTCCTACGCGCTGTATCCGCATATGAGCGTGCGCGGCAACATCGCCTTCGGCCTGAAGATGGCCGGGCTGCCCAAGGCCGAGATCAACCAGAAGGTCGAGGCGGCCGCGGCCACCTTGAACCTCACGCCCTATCTCGATCGAAAGCCGCGCGAGCTGTCCGGCGGCCAGCGCCAGCGTGTCGCGATCGGCCGCGCCATCGTGCGCGAGCCCAAAGCGTTCCTGTTCGACGAACCGCTGTCCAATCTCGATGCCGCGCTGCGCGTGCAGATGCGGCTCGAGGTGACGCGGCTGCAGAAGCAGCTCGGCACCACCGCGATCTACGTGACGCACGACCAGGTCGAGGCCATGACCATGGCCGACAAGATCGTGGTGCTGAACGCCGGCCGCATCGAGCAATATGGCTCGCCGATCGAGCTCTATCAGCGCCCCGCCAATCTGTTCGTCGCCAGCTTCATCGGCTCGCCGAAGATGAACCTCATCACCGGCGCGGAAGCGGACAAACACCATGCGACCACGATCGGCGTGCGGCCCGAGCATGTCGCGGTCGTCGACGACGGCGGCGAGGGCTGGCCCGGCAAGGTGGTGATCGCCGAGCATCTCGGCAGCGACACCTTTCTCTACGTCGATGCCGGCGCGCTCGGGACGCTCACCGTGCGCGTCGTCGGCGAGAAACGACTCGGTGCCGGCGACACTGTGACGCTGCGGCCCGAGCCCAGCCGCATCTACCGCTTCGACGAGAGCGGCAATTCGATCTTCGCATGAGAGGTGACGTCCCCTCCGGGCGTCAACGACAACAACGGACCACGACGATGTATCTCGAAAAATTCAAACTGAACGGCAAGACCGCGTTGGTCACCGGCGGCGGGCAGGGCATTGGCCTGGCCTGCGTCGAGGCGCTGGCGGAGGCGGGCGCGCATGTCGTGATCGCCGATCGCGACGCCAAGGCGGCGGCGGACGGGCAGGCGGCGATGAAGGCCAAGGGCTATGACACCGAGACCGCGCTGATGGACGTCACCAACTCGGCTCAGGTCAACGAGGTGGCCGACGATCTGGTCGCGCGCTACGGCGGCATCGACATCCTCGTCAACAATGCCGGCATCGCGCGCAGCGAGACGCCGGCCGAGACCGTCACCGACGAGCACTGGCTGAACGTGCTGGACGTCAATCTCAACGGCACCTTCTGGTGCTGCCGCGCCTTCGGCAAGCACATGCTGGCGGCCAACAGTGGCGCCATCGTCAACATCGGCTCGATGTCCGGCTTCATCGTCAACAAGCCGCAGGAGCAGTGCTTCTACAACGCGTCCAAGGCTGCGGTGCACCATCTGACCAAGTCGCTGGCGGCCGAATGGGGCGCGCGGGGCATCCGCGTCAACGCGGTCGCGCCGACCTATATCGAGACTCCGCTGAACGCCTTCGTGAAGAGCAATCCGCGGATGTACGACGCCTGGATCGGTGGAACCCCGATGGCACGGATGGGGCAGGTCGAGGAGATCGCCTCGGTGGTGCTGTTCCTGGCCTCGGAAGCCGCAAGTTTGATGACCGGCAGCGTCGTCGTTGTCGATGGCGGCTACACTTGCTGGTAAGCTCGCGTCAAAGAATTGACGGGAGCGAAACATGCGGCAGGCGTTCATCGGTGTCGATGTCGGCACAACCAGCACGCGCGCCGGGATTTTTGACGGCAACGGCCGGCTGCTTGCCGCGGCGCGGCATCCGATCCAGACTTGGCACGAGGCCGGTGATGTCGTCGAGCAGTCGTCCGACGACATCTGGCGTGCGTGCTGCGCGTCGGTCAAAGCCGCGCTAGCGGAGGCCGCGATCGCGCCGGAGCTGATCAAGGGGATCGGCTTCGATGCCACCTGCTCGCTGGTGGTGCTGGACCGCCAGGGCGCGCCGGTCACCGTCAGCGGCTCCGGCGACGCCAGCCGCAATGTCATCGTGTGGATGGATCATCGCGCGCTGACGGAGGCGCGCGACATCAATGCCACCGAAGACGAGGTGCTGCGCTATGTCGGCGGCTCGATCTCGCCGGAAATGGAGATGCCGAAGCTGCTGTGGCTGAAGCGGCATCTGCGCAAGAGTTTCGATGCGGCCGGCCATTTCTTCGATCTCGCCGACTTCCTCACCTGGCGTGCGTCAGGCTCTCTGGCACGCTCGATGTGCACGGTCACCTGTAAATGGAATTATCTGGCGCACGAGACGTGCTGGAGCGCGGCCTTTTTTCGCCGTATCGGGCTGGAGGATTTCGTCCGCGAGGATTACGCGCGGATCGGCACCGAGATCGTCGCGCCCGGTACGCCGCTCGGCCGTGGGCTGTCGCAGGACGCGGCCGAACAACTCGGGCTCGTCGCGGGTACGCCGGTCGGAGCCGCGCTGATCGATGCCCATGCCGGCGGCATCGGCGCCATCGGTGGCCGCGCGGCTGACGGCGGGGAGGTCGATGTCTGCGACCGGCTCGCCTACATCATGGGGACTTCGGCCTGCATCATGGCGACGACGCGGGTGCCGTCCTTCGTGTCCGGCGTGTGGGGACCGTATTATCAGGGCATGGTGCCTGGGTTCTGGCTCAACGAGGGTGGCCAGTCTGCCGCGGGGGCGGCGATCGATCATCTGCTGCGCTCGCACCCGGCCGCGGCCGAGGCGACCGCTGCGGCGCGCGCGGAAGGGCTCGACCTGATCACCCTGCTCGAAAAACGGATCATGGCGCGGGTGCCGAATGCCGGCAGCGCGGCGCTGCTGGCGCGAGATCTTCACATTCTCCCGGAATTTCTCGGCAACCGCTCGCCCTATGCCGATCCGGACTCGCGCGCCGTCATTGCCGGCCTTGATCTCGATGCCGATGTCTCCGCGATGGAGCGGCTGTTCATGGCCGGGTTGTGCGGGCTCGCCTATGGCCTTGCCGACGTCATCGATGCCTTCGCCGCCAACGGCGTTACCAGCCGGACGCTGGTCATGGCGGGTGGCGCCTCACGCAGCCCGCTGGTACGCCAGATCATGGCCGATACGACGGGATTGACGGTGGCGCTGCCGGGCACCCAGGAGCCGGTGCTGCTCGGTGCGGCCATGCTCGGCGCGGTCGCCAGCGGCGCTTTCCGCTCGATCGGCGATACGATGGCCTCGATGTCCTCGCTCGGGCGTCTCAGCGACCCGACCGATCCGAACATCGCGGCCTTCCATCGCCGCAAGCGGCGCATCCACGGCTTGCTGCGAGCGCTTGATCGCGAGAGCCGTTCCGTGATGCATGGTGCCGATGAGGAGGCACGCTGATGATCCTGAGCTGCGGCGACGCGTTGATCGATTTCGTCCCGGCCAGATTGGCCGACGGGCGCGATGCCTTGCGGCCAGTGGTCGGCGGCTCCTGCCTGAACGTCGCCGTCGGCGTGGCGCGGCTCGGCGCGCCCACGGGCTTCGTCGGTGGCATCTCGACCGACCTGTTCGGCACCATGATCGCGGCGCATGCCCAAGGCTCGCACGTCGACCTCGGCTACGCCGCGCGCAGCCCGGACCAGACCACGCTCGCTTTCGTGCGCCATGTCGGCAGCGAGGCGCAGTATGCCTTCTACGACGCCGAGACCGCCGCGCGGAAGTGGACGTTCCGGCCGGGCAGTATTGCCTTTGCAGACATCGACGCCATCCATGTCGGATCGACCACGTTGATCCACGATCTCGGTGCCGCGGAGACCCGTGCGCTGATCGCCGCCACGCAGGGCGCGGTGACGATCTCCTTCGACCCGAACTGCCGTCCGAATCTGGTGACTGATAAGGCTGGCTACCGCGCTGAGATGGATGGGTTCGCCGCGAGCGCCGACCTGATCAAGATGTCGGATGTCGATTTCGACTATCTGCATGGCCACGACGACTACGCTGCGCGGGCGGACGCGCTGCTGGCGCGCGGCGCCAGCCTGATCGTCGTCACGCGGGGTCCCAAGGGGGCGCTCGGCTGGCATGCGCAGGCCGGCGCGGTCGAGGTCGCGGTCCCCGCGATCGAGGTGGTCGATACGATCGGCGCCGGCGACTCCTTCCAGGCGGGGCTGTTGTTCGCGCTGCGCAAGCTCGGCCGCATCGACCGGGAGGCCCTGAGAGGATTGAGCCAGACCGAAATGCGCAAGGCGCTCGCCTTTGCCGCAGCCTGTGCGGCCGTCACCTGCACCCGCGAGGGCGCCGACCCGCCGCGCTGGGACGACGTGGCTGCAACCTGGGATCGCCTGGGCTGAAGCTCCCCATTGCACTCGTCATTGGGAACTGGTTGGCTGTTCCCCCGTCATATGTGAGTACCGGACGAGGAAGCGCGATCGCGAGACTCCTCTGCCCGGGCCGCGGAAATCTTGACGCGACAAAGAGTTGCAGGGAGGAGAACCATGGCACCCGCCGCACGGACCGAGCCGCTGTCCCGTCACGCGCTGGCCTTCGTGTTGGCTGGCGGACGCGGCAGCCGGCTGCTGGAGCTGACCGACCGGCGCGCCAAGCCCGCCGTCTATTTCGGCGGCAAGTCGCGCATCATCGATTTCGCGCTGTCGAACGCCGTCAATTCCGGCATCCGGCGCATCGCCGTGGCGACACAGTACAAGGCGCACAGCCTGATCCGCCATCTGCAGATGGGCTGGAACTTCTTCCGCCCCGAGCGCAACGAGAGCTTCGACATCCTGCCGGCGAGCCAGCGCGTCTCCGAGACGATGTGGTACGTCGGCACGGCCGACGCCGTGTACCAGAACATCGACATTCTCGAGACCTACAACACGAAATACATCGTCGTGCTGGCCGGCGACCACATCTACAAGATGGACTACGAGCTGATGCTGCAGCAGCATGTCGACCAGCGCGCCGACGTCACCGTCGGCTGCCTGGAGATGCCGCGCGAGGACTCCTCAGGCTTCGGCGTCATGCACATCAATGAGGACGACACGATCCGCGACTTCATCGAGAAGCCGGCCGATCCGCCGCCGATGCCGGGCAAGCCCGACAAGTCGCTCGCGAGCATGGGCATCTACGTGTTCGACGCCAAATTCCTGTTCGAGGAGCTGAAGCGCGACGCAGCGGAACCGAATTCCAACCACGATTTCGGCCGCGACATCATTCCCTACATCGTCAGGAACGGCCGCGCCGTGGCGCACCAGTTCTCGCGCTCCTGTGTCCGCGCCGCCCACGATCAGGGCAGCTACTGGCGCGACGTTGGAACGGTGGACGCCTATTGGGCGGCCAATCTGGATCTGACGGACGTCGTGCCCGAGCTCGATCTCTACGATCGCTCCTGGCCGCTCTGGACCTATTCTGAGATCACGCCGCCGGCCAAGTTCGTCCATGACACGGATGGACGCCGCGGCGAGGCGACCTGCTCCCTGGTGTCCGGGGGCTGCATCGTCTCCGGCGCCCAGGTGCAGCGCTCGCTGCTGTTCACGGGAGCGCATCTGCATTCCTACGCCAAGCTGCAGAACGCGGTGCTGCTGCCCTACGTCAACGTCGCGCGCCATGCGCGCCTGACCAACGTGGTGGTCGATCGCGGCGTGCAGATTCCGGAGGGGCTCGTGGTCGGCGAGGATCCGGAGTTCGACGCCAAGCGGTTCAGGACCACGGAGAACGGCGTGACCTTGATTACCCAGCCGATGATCGACGGGCTCAATTCATGACGCCACTGCGCGTTCTGTCGGTTGCCTCGGAGGTCTATCCCATCGTCAAGACGGGCGGCCTCGCCGATGTCGTCGGCGCCCTGCCGTGGGCGCTGCTGGCGGAGGATGTCGAGGTCCGCACGCTGATTCCCGGCTATCCCGCGGTCATGAAGGCGCTGGAGCAGGCCAGCGAGATCAGCTCGCTGCCGAACTTCTTCGGCGGCAACGCCCGGCTGCTCGGCGGCAGCCATGGCGCGCTCGACCTGTTCGTGCTCGACGCACCGCATCTCTACGACCGCGAGGGCAACCCCTATCTGGGGCCCGACGGCAAGGACTGGCCGGACAATGCGTTCCGCTTCGCGGCACTGGCCCGCGCGGCGTCCTATATCGGCCTCGGCGCGGTGCCGGCCTTCGTGCCCGATGTCGTCCACGGCCACGACTGGCAGGCTGGGCTGGTGCCGGCCTATCTGCTGTACAGCCACCGGCCGCATCCCGGCACGGTCGTGACCGTGCACAATCTGGCGTTCCAGGGCCGCTTTCCGCGCCACTTCCTGCCGCCGCTCGGCCTGCCGCCGGAATCCTTCTCGATCTACGGCCTCGAATATTACGGCGACATCAGCTTCCTCAAGGCGGGACTGCAATTCGCCGACAAGATCACGACGGTGTCGCCGACCTATGCGCGGGAAATCCAGAGCGACGAGCAGGGCATGGGCCTCGGCGGCCTGCTGCGTCAGCGTGCGTCCGACCTCGTCGGCATCCTGAACGGGATCGACACGGCGGTGTGGGATCCCGGCAGCGATCCGGCGATCGCCTCGCATTTCGGCATCGACCGGATCGAGGCGCGGGCACCCAACAAGGCGGCGCTGCAGACGCGCATGGGCCTGCAGGTGGCGCCGGAGACGTTCCTGCTCGGCGTCGTCAGCCGGTTGACCTCGCAGAAGGGGCTCGACCTGCTGCTGTCCTGCCTGCCGACCTTGACCAGTAGCGGCATCCAGCTGGCGCTGCTCGGCGACGGCGAGGCCGAGCTGCGCGACGCGTTCCGTGCCGCGGCCGCGAACGATCCCGCAAAGATCGGCGTCGTCATCGGCTACGACGAGGGCTTGGCGCATCTCATCCAGGCCGGCTGCGATGCGCTGGTCGTGCCGTCACGGTTCGAGCCGTGCGGGCTGACGCAGCTCTGCGCCCTGCGCTACGGCGCGCTGCCGATCGTCACTGCGGTGGGCGGTCTTGCCGACACCGTCATTGACGAGACCGAGGCCGGCGTCGCCGCAACCGGGTTCAAGTGCGCGTCCGTGACAGCGGAGGCGCTCGATCAGACCCTGCGCCGCGCCGCTGCGGCCTTCTACGCCGCGCGCAGCAACGCCTCGAACTGGACCCGCATGCAGCTCAATGCGATGCTGACCGACGTCTCCTGGCGCCACCGCGCCGGCCGCTATGCCGAACTCTACCGGCAGATCGTCGCGCAGCGGCGTCCGGCAGGCTGAGCGCCGCGGCGTACGGGTCGGGAGGCCTATGCCTCGATGAGAACCTTCAACGCATGGGTCTTGGCCGCGGCGCCGAACGTCTCGTAGGCATCGAGGATCTGATCAAGCCTGAAGCGATGGGTGATCAGCCGCTTCGGTTCGAGCTTGCGCGACTGCACCGTCTTCAGCAGCATCGGCGTCGTCACCGTATCGACCAGCCGCGTCGTGATCGCGATGTTGCGGTCCCACAGCTTCTCCAGATGCAGGTCGGCCTTGACCCCATGCACGCCGACATTGGCAATGGTGCCGCCGGGGGCGATGATGTCCTCGCAGGTCACGAACGTGGCGGGCATGCCGACTGCCTCGATCGCGGTGTCGACGCCGCGGCCATTCGTCAGCGCCAGGACCTTCTCGACGGCCTTGCCGTCGGCGTTGTTGACGACGCTGGTGGCGCCGAAGCGGGTGGCGACCTCGAGCCGGTTGTCGTCGAGGTCGATCATGATGATCTCGGCCGGCGAATAGAACTGTGCCGTCAGCAGCGCCGCCAATCCGATCGGGCCGGCGCCGACGATCGCCACCGCCGATCCCGGCTCGACCTTGCCGTTGAGCACGCCGCATTCGAAACCGGTCGGCAGGATGTCGCTCAACATCACCAGCGCATCCTCCTCAGTCCCAGGCGGCACGTGGTAGAGGCTGGTGTCGGCGTGAGGCGTGCGAACATACTCGGCCTGCGTGCCGTCGATCTTGTTGCCGAGGATCCAGCCGCCATGGCGGCAATGCGAATACATGCCGCGCCGGCAATAGTCGCAGGTTCCGCAGGCCGAGATGCAGGAGATGATGACGTGGTCGCCCGGCTTGAACGCGCGCACGGCGCTGCCAACCGCGTCGACCACGCCGACGCCCTCGTGGCCGAGAATGCGGCCCGGTGTACATGTCGGCACGTCACCCTTGAGAATGTGAAGGTCGGTGCCGCAGATCGTCGTCTTCAGGATTTTGACCACCGCATCGCCAGGCTCGATGATGGTCGGCTTCGGGCGCTCGTCGAGAGATTTCTGGCCGGGACCATGATAGACCAGGGCTTTCATGACGTACCTCCGCAGGTTGCTTCCCGGAGGATGGATGGCGCCAGAGAGGTCGCGCGCCGTTGAGGCGTATCAATCCTGGCCAGAGTCCCTATCACTATCGTGTGTTCCGGGTGGCCAGGACGAAAGGCGACGGCGGACGCGCGTCGCGCCTCCAATGCAGTCCAGCCCGGCTCGGATCACATGCGCATCGCTCTGGACGCATCGGTGCGGCTCGCGGATAGTCTCCCGGCTTCCTACAATTCCGCGTGAGATTTCATGACCGACAACCAGCCTCCGTCCGAGTCTTTCGACCTGATCATCCGCGGCGGCACCGTCATCGACGGCACGCGTGCGCCACGCTTCGAGGCGGATGTCGGCATCAAGGACGGCCGCATCGTCGCCATCGGCGGGCTTGACGGCCGGCGAGCCACGCGGGAGATCGATGCCACCGGCCTCATCGTTGCGCCGGGCTTCATCGACTCCCACACCCATGACGACAGCGCCGTGCTGGTCGATCCCGACATGACATGCAAGGTCTCGCAGGGGGTGACCTCCGTCGTGACCGGCAATTGCGGCGTCAGCATCGCGCCGCTGAAGCCGGGCTCGCCGCGGCCGATGCCGCTCGGCTTGCTATCGCCAAGCGAGGGACAGGTGGTCGAGTATGCCGCGTTCGCCGACTACGTCGCCGCGCTGCGCACGGCGCCCGCGGCGGTCAACGTGGCGCCCATGGTCGGCCACACCGCGCTGCGTGCGTCGGTCGTGAGCGACCTCGGCCGGGCCGCGACGGACGTGGAGATCGCCGAGATGCGCGCGCATGTGCAGGAGGCGCTCGACGCCGGCGCCATCGGCGTCTCGACCGGGACGTTCTATCCGCCGGCGGAGGCGGCGCCGACCGAGGAGATCATCGAGGTGTGCCGTCCGCTCACAGGCAGCGGCGGCGTCTATGCCACGCATATGCGCAACGAGGCGAACGAGGTGATCCAGTCGCTGGAGGAGAGCTTTGCCATCGGCAAGGCGCTCGACGTCCAGGTCGTGATCTCGCATCACAAGGTGGTGGGGCCAGCGAATTTCGGCCGCACCAGGGAGACGCTGCCGCTGATCACGAAGGCGATGAGCTGCCAATGCGTCGCACTCGACTGCTATCCCTACAACGCCTCGTCGACCATGCTGCACACCGACCCGGCCAAGCTGCAGGTCAAGGTCGTCGTCGCGGCCTCCGGACCCCATCCGGAAATGGCGGGTCGGGATCTCGCCGACATCGCCGCTGGCTGGGGCGTCGACCGGCTCGAAGCCGCCAAGCGGCTGCAGCCGGCGTCGGCGATCTACTTCGCGATGGACGAGGCCGACGTGCAGACCATCCTCGCCTTCGAGCCGACCATGATCGGCTCCGACGGCCTGCCGTTCGGCGAGCGTCCGCATCCGCGGCTCTGGGGCACGTTCCCGCGCGTGCTCGGCTACTACTGCCGCGAGCTCGAGCTGTTCTCGCTGGAGACCGCGGTGTGGAAGATGAGCGGGCTGACCGCGCAGAATTTCGGCGTCGAGGGACGCGGCACGATCGCGGTCGGCAACCATGCCGACATCACGATCTTCGATGCCGCCAGCGTCCGGGACAGCGCGACCTATGATGCCCCCTGCGTGCCGGCCGCCGGCATCGAGGCCGTCATCGTCAATGGCGCGCTGACCTGGTGGCAGGGCACGCACCAGAAGGCGCGTGCGGGGCAGGTGATCACGCGCGGATCACGGCGGTGATCTAGCTAGATCGTGAACGGGCGCTGGCTGTCGTACTCACGATCTTCCTTGCCGGTCCTGTAATGGTTCGGCGATTGCGTCGGCAGCATCTTGCGCTGAATCTGAAGGTGAAAATCGTTGTAGTTGCCCTTGAATTGACCGTTCGCCCAGACCAGCAGCAGCGCCGCGGTGAAGACGCTGTTGATGGCGCCATCGAATGACACCTGATTGTCCTGGCAGCCCGAGATCAGACGGATGCTGGCCTTGGCGACATCGCTCGACTCCGCACCCGGCGCGCCCTTTGCGGCCCGGCCGATGGCTTCATAAAATGCGCGGTTCTGCTCATACGTACGAAGGGCGATATCCTGCGGCAAGAACTTGGGCGCATAGCTGATCCCTTTCGTCGCGGCCCTGCCGGCCACGGCGATATCCAAATTCCCGGCGAAGCCGGCGGCCTGCGCCATCTCGTAGTAGCTCACCTTGGCCACAGTGCCGCTATGGCAGGAATCGGAGAGAATCAGAACACGAACGCCGTCGGCGATCGCGCCGTACACGCGATAGAGTTCATCATCGATCATCTGTCCGTCATAGAGGCACCAGGTCTCATCGAGTGCGTCGATCTCGTCACCATCGAGGTCCGGAACCTGACTGCCGTGGCCCGAATAGGTCAGCAGCAGAATGTCTCCGCTGTTCAAGTCGCGGGCGGCCATCGTCAGCATGTCGGTCACGGCGCCGCGCGTGGCCTGCTCGCTGAGCAGAATGCCGGTCCGATAGCCCGCCGTCTTCGCAATCGCCTCCATCGCGCGCGCATCATTCTCACAGGCGTTCAGCTTGCCGTCCCACCCAGCATAGTGCTTCGGATCCAGCCGATTGAGACCGATATGCAGCGAAATGCCCTTGGCCATTTCCGTCCCCCTGATGTCTCGGCTCGCAAACATCAAGCCGGCGGTTCGAGCCGATTGCCGCTTTCCGTGACCACCCAGGCGCAGACCGCGCAGATCGCATCGCCGTAGTCGCCGTGCCAACGGCAGTTCGCACGGATCGAACACCGCGGCAGCGCCACGGTCCGCTCATTCGGCAGGAGCTCCAGCCCGTGCTCGTTCAGGATCTTGGCGACGCCACAGCGCTTGCCGTCCCACTTTCCGCAGCCGCGCGCGAGGCACGGCGACGAGAAGCGGAAGCGCTGTTCCGGCGGACGTCCCTGCCGGGCGATCGCGACGAAGGCGGCGTCGACCTCGAAGCGCTCGGGAATGAAATCGATCCGGCCCTCGGCATTGACGATGCCGAGCAGCGTGTTGCCGTCGGCGCAGCGCGAACTCGGGCACATCGGCACCGACTTCGGTTTCACGGATGCTGCATCGGACATCGCCTGAACGCCTCTCGATTAGCTCTCGCCTCGCCCGGCTTGCTTGGTCTGGACATCGCCGTGATCCGAACGTGTGCCGGGCATTCGACCGCACTCAGGGATTATCCAGCTTCGGTCGATAGACAGCTCCGTAAATGTGGGAGCCAGGTCCCGCTCCGAACGCCTTGATCTGCGACAGCGGCGTCGCAACCATGTCGCCGCGCGTATCGAGCTTTGCGATTTCAGCCGTCACCGCCTTCTGAATGGCTTGCTCGATCTCAGACTTCAACTGGCCGGAGAGCGGACCGCCATCGATCTGAGCGACGAAGCGCTCCATCTCCGGCGCGGGCGCCGCCTTGGCGCCTCCACGCTTCGCAATCTCAGCGTCCAAAGCGGCCAGCGCCGCAACAAGATCACCCTGGACGCCGACGATCTGGCGCGCATGGTCGCGCAACGACACCAGATCGTCGATGGATGCGGGCCCTTTGACGGCCGCCGCCAACGCGTTGCCAATGGCAACGCCATAGACCATGATTGCTCCACCGGCGAAGGATGCGATTCCGCCAGCTGTACTCTTCTCGGTCATGATGTCGCCCTCCAAACCTTCAAGGCGCTGACTGAAGATCGATCGTGGCGATCAGACCCGCAGTGGCGCCGCCGTGCGTTCCCCCGAACGATTGGATTTGAGACAACGCCGTGATCTTCAGGTCGCCGCCGCTGTCGTGAGCGGCAATGGCAGCCTTCACCGCATTATTGACGGCCTGCTCGATGCTCTGTCTCGCCTGTGGCTCGATCGGAAGGCCGGTGATCTGCACGGTGAAGCGTTCGGATGGCACCACCTCGGCAGGCGCCGCGCCCTTGGCGGCCGCCTGTCCGCCGCGCTTGACGATTTCCTCGTCGAGCGCGTTCACCGCAGAAACCAGATCGCCTTGAGCGTCGACGATCGCCTTCGCGTGCGAGCGCAATGTGACCAACTCGTCCAGAGTGATACCGCCACTTGCGAGCGCATTGCCGATCGCAAGGCCGTACAGAGGCACCACTCCGCCTGGAACGCCTTCCTTCGCCAAATTCGCCTCCCTCGTCCTCTATACAATCTAAGGTTAGTATTTTACGATACCAATCGTCAACGATGTCGCGGCAAATTTCATGTTCTCTCGTGTACCCCACGCCGATACCGAGATGCCGGTCCGATCAATCCCTTCCGGCGGCTTGCCTACCGCTCAACCGCGCTATGTGGTCTGGGAGATCACGCTCCTCTGCAACCTGAAGTGCAGCCATTGCGGGTCCCGGGCCGGCGCACCTCGCAATGACGAGCTGACCACCGCGGAATGCATCGCTCTGATTGGCGAACTTGCGCGCGCTGGCACCAAGGAGATCGTTCTGATCGGCGGCGAAGCTTACCTCCGCCCCGATTGGCTGGTCCTCGTCGAGGAGATCACTCGTAACGGCATTGTCTGCGGCCTGCAGACCGGCGCCCGGGCACTCACGGAAGCGAAGATCGAAGCGGCCGCGCGCGCCGGACTCAAGACCGTCGGCGTTTCCATCGACGGCCCGGCCGCTACACATGATCGGCTCCGCGGTATCAAGGGCAGCCACGGCCAAGCGGTGGCCGCGATCCGGAACGCGCGAAAGCATGGGCTGATGGCGACCGCCAACTCGCAGGTCAATCGTCTTACCCTGGGCGGCCTGCGCGACATTTTCGATACGATCATCGACGCCGGGGCCTCCGCCTGGCAGATTCAGCTCACCGTGCCCATGGGCAATGCGGCCGATGCTCCATCCATGCTGCTGCAGCCCTTCGATCTCGCTGCGCTGATGCCGGAGCTGTTTGCCCTGTTCGAAGAGGGCCTCGATCGCGGCCTGCAGCTTATGCCCGGTAACAACATCGGGTATTTTGGCCCATACGAAGCGGCTTGGCGCAGTACCTCCGGACGATTCGAATACTACGGCGGCTGCCAGGCCGGACGGGCTGGCCTGGGAATCGAGGCTGACGGCGCCATCAAGGGCTGCCCGTCGCTCCCTACGGCCGCCTATGTCGGCGGCAATATCCGCGATCGATCATTTACCGACATCTGGAACGACAGCGCCGAACTGCGTTTCATGCGCGATCTCGACGAGAGCCGCGGGCGCCGCTGGGGGTTCTGCGCCAAGTGCTACTACGGTCCGATGTGCCGCGCCGGGTGCAGTTGGACCACGCACGTGCTGTCGGGACGGCCTGGCAACAATCCGTTCTGCCACTACCGGGTATTGCGGCTGGCCGAACGCGGCTGGCGCGAGGTGATCGTGCAGCGGACGAGGCCATCGGGACGACAGCCGTTCGACCATGGCTGCTTCGACATCATGATCGAGGACGCCCACGGCGGCCGATACGGCCAGGAAGTGTACGCGAGCGACGAGTTCCAGGATCTCGCGCCTGACGCGGCGGCGAGGCTGGACCAGCTGCTGCTCTGCGAGTCCTGCAAGCACTTCTTCTATCAGGGAGAGCCGGAATGCCCGCATTGCCACGCAGGCGCGGACGCAACGAACAGTGCCGATGATCAGGTGCGGGTCGTGCAACGCGTCATGCAGCACCACAACGAGATCGAACAAATCCTGCGCCGTATCGCGGCGCCCGCCTGACCGAAGGGCGCCTCCGCAGGTTGAGCGGAGTCGTTCGTCGGTACCTGCGGCCGCGGGAAGGCGCTGGCGAAAGTCGTCTGGTCCAATCAAACCCAACCGAGGAGAGTATCCCATGAATGCAAATGAAGACGTCAGAGCCGCGCTGGCGAACATTCCCGTGTCCTGGCTGCACATGCCGGCTCTGGCGTTCGCTGAAGCAGGAGCAGCGGGCGCGAAGGAATTCGGTCCGAAGATCGCGCCCGCCGTGCTGGCGCTCGGCGCTGCAGCCGCAGGAGCGATCATCGGTGGTGGCCTGCAACTCACGCACCAATACCTTCACGACAGCAAAGCCGGACCTGTATCGTATCAGGGCATCGACAAGGTGATCTGCACGGCGACCTTCGCCGAGATCGAAGCAGCCGCAACGCGCATCTACCAGGAGTCCGCCCAGGCCAAGGACGGCAATGCGCTGCAGCAGATCATCGATACTGCGGCAGGCGCGAAGTTCGTTCCGGCGCTGGCGCCCGTTGCCGGAGCGGCGGCGGCCTTCATTGCCGGTGTCTATGCCGGTGCTGCGGCGGCACGTCACTGATCAACGGTGAAACTGATCAACGCTGAAGGCGGCGCGCGGCTTGCCCGTGCGCCGGTTTCACCGGCGCGGGGCATCGCATGATGCCGACCGAGTCGACGGGCGGCTTTGGCCCCCCGGGCATCGTGGACGGCGCGTTCGCCAGACCCGCCGCTACCAGTGGCGGCAAACCGTTCCGGTCGCAGCATAGCTCCGCGGAATGGCGATGGGCCTGAGTTTTCTTACTCGTTCGTCCATTTGAGCCTTGGCGGATTTGCCGAGTTCAAAATGCCCGCCCCGCGGCGCGCGGTGGCCTATCCATCCAATTGGCGATCCAATTTTGGCGTCGGCACCAGCATGGACAGGCGTAGCCTGGATCGCTAGCTAAGCCGCTGCAGCCATCGCGCGCGCGAATTCCGGATAGCATTCGGCGAGCTCGTCGAGGATCCGGCCGCGGATCAGCTCGACCGTCGCCCGGTCCGGCGCGGGCGTGGGCGGCACGATCTCCGGCACCGCATAATCGAATCCGGTGCGATCGCGCACGTCGTCGGCGGAGTAGCCCGGGTGCACCGAGCGCAGCCGGAAGCCGCCGCGCTCGCGGTCGAAATCGAACAGCGCCAGATTGGTCAGCAGCGCCTGCGGGCCGCCGCGCCGCTTCACCTCCGGCGTGGTCGCGGCGGCGCTGACGAAATCCACCTTCGGCACCAACACGCGCGGCGAATGCTCCTCGCGAAACAGGATCACCCGCGGAATGAGATGGTAGAGATAGGCCGAGCCGAACGAGCCCGGCCAGCGCACATCCATCCGCGGATAGTCGCCGGTGCCGACCAGGTTGATGTTGCCGCTGCCGTCGATCTGACCGCCGCCGAGAAAGAACGCGTCGACGCGGCCCTGCGCGGCGCAGTCGAACAGCTCGACGCCGCCATTGGTGAAGAAATTGTGCCGGCTCGAGCCGAGGATCGAGATGCGGACCGGCGGCTTGCCCGCTTGCGCGTTCCGTGCGCGCAGCAGCATCGCGCCGGCCGCCGGGATCGGCGACGAGGCGCCGACGGCGACATGGCGGATGCCATCGAGCAGGTCGGCGATGGTGGTGATCAGCAGCTCCTTGCGCGCGCGTTCATCGTGCATGGTCATGCCACCTGCTTGCTGCGGGCCAGGAAGGCGGAGAGATAGCTGCGAAAGCCCTCGTCGGTGCGCGCCATCGCGGCGTAGCGCGCCAGCTCGGCGCCATCGGTCTCGTATTCGTCCCACAGCGGCAGCGGCCAGGCCCCGTTCGCCGCCACCGCGATGGCATCGACATACAGCGCCGGCAGCACGCCGGCCGCCGAGTCTTCGGTCGCCATCAAATCGCGATCGACGATGCGTTCGACGGTGACCAGCGTGCGCTTCGCCGCATAGGCCATCGTCGCCAGCTCGCGGTAGCGACCGATGCGGACATTGCCGAAGCGGTCGGCCTCAGGCGCATGAAACAGCGCCACGTCGGGCGTGATCGCCGGCACCACGACCACCTTGCCGGGCTCGCCGACCGGACTGTCGATCACGTTCCAATCGGGGCGGACCTGCAGCAGATCGCTGCCGATGATGCCGGCGATCGGCATGAACGGCACGCCCTTCTGCCCGGCCAGCAGGCCGGCATGGATCGCAGGGCAGGTGGCATCGCGCAGGCGGATGCTGCCGTCGCGCACGGCCGAGACGAAGCGCGGTGCGCCGCCGGCCTCGCCGAGCGAGACGGCGCTGGTTTCCACCACCGCGGCCACGCCGGCGCCGATCAGCAGATCGGCCTGGAGGCCCGATATCGGCACGCAGACGAGATGCAGTCCGGTGAGGCCGGCCTCGATCATGGCCGCCGTCGCCGCCATCGAGACGCCGGCACGGTCGACCGGGATCGCGATCGATTGCCCCGGTGCGATGGATGCGACGAGCGCCTCTAGGCCGACAATCTCCGCCATCGGCGTATCCTCCCGTTGTTGCTCTGCCGCGCAGTGTAGCGATGCCCCGCGGACCTGTCAGTGCTCGTATGCGATCGTCGAGCCGCGGATGATGAGCTCCGGCGCCAGGACGATGTGGTCGGTCGCTGCCTCGCGCCCGGCAAGGCGGTCGAGCAGCAACCGCGCCGCGGCTTCCCCCATGTCCCGCTGGGCGATCCGCACCGTGGTCAGCGGCGGCGCGACCATGTCGACGAACGGCATGTCGTTGTGGCCGACCACGGAGACATCGCCGGGGCAGGTCAGGCCGCGCGCGGCGATCGCGTCATAGACGCCGAGCGCCAGCAGATCATTGGCGGCGACGATTGCGGTCGGGCGCGTCCGCCGCGCGAGCAGGCGCAGCGCAGCCTCGCGACCCGCCGCCCGCGTATAGGCTTCGACGGCTTCGACCGGCGCATGGCGGGCGGACAGTCCCGCGACCCTGATGCTGGCCTCGAAGCCGGCGCGGCGGTGCGCGCCGGTCGAGACGTGCTGCGGGCCCGCGACGTGACCGATGCGGCGGTGGCCGAGCGCGACGAGATGCTGGACGGCGAGACGCATGCCGGCGGCATCGTCGCTGGCTGCTGAGGGCAGGAGTCCGGCGGCATCGACGCGATTGACCAGCACCACCGGTAGCGCCGCGTCCAGGCAGTGCTTCACGACATCGTCGCGCAAGCTCACCGTCGCCAGCACCAGACCGTCGACGCCGCGGGCAATCAGCCGGTCGACCAGATCCTGCTCCGACCCCTTGCTGCCGACGTCGACGACGATCGTCGCATAGCCCTCGGCGTTGAGACGATCGGCGATGCCGGACAGCACGGGCGGGAAGCCGGGATCGGCGATATCGGGCGCGAGCACACCGATCAGGCCGCTGCGCCCGGTGCGCAGGCCCTTGGCGGCCATGTTCAGCCGATAGCCGAGCGCGTTGGCGGCGGCCTGGATCCGCTCCACGACATCGCCCGCCACCAGATGCTTCATGGCCGGGCTGAGCGCGCGCGACACCGTGGAGGGATGCACGTCGCAGCGCGCGGCGACATCCTTGATCGTCGGGCGTGAGGACGCCGTTGCGCGCGGGCTCCTTGTCGATGGCGACGTCCGTTTCATCTCCGCTCCCCGATGCCGCAGCGCAGCGACGTTTTGATCGCGCGGTACCTTGACACATTTTGCGTGCGTGCAATAAATCCGGCTCTGCAATCGATTGCAATAGCACAATGGGAAACGCCCACATGACAGCCAGCGCGCTGAAGCCGCATCTGGTCAGCCCGGAGCATCTCGATCCGCATTGGCGCTGGGGGCGGGCGATTCCGTCGCATGGCCATGTCTCGGTGGATTTCGAGCGCCGCGTCGATTTCGACAGGTTGCGGCGCTACCGACTGGCGCGGGCGCGCGCGGCGCTGAAGGCGTCGGGCTATGGTGCGCTGCTGCTGTTCGACGTCAACAACATTCGCTACGTGTCCGGCACCAAGATCGGCGAATGGGAGCGCGACAAGCTGTGCCGTTTCGCGCTGCTGGCCGGCGACGGCGAGCCGATCGTGTGGGATTTCGGTTCGGCAGCCGTCCACCATCGTCTGTTCTGCGACTGGCTGGCGCCGGAGAACTGCCGCGCCGGCATGCTCGGCATGCGCGGCACCGTGCCGCCGGCGGTCGGACTGATGAAGGCGCATGCCGAGGAGGTGATGAGCCTGTTGCGGTCGGCCGGCGTTGCCGACATGCCGGTCGGCGTCGACCTCGCCGAGACCGCGATGTTCTTCGAGCTGCAGAAGGCCGGCATGAAGGTGGTCGACGGCCAGCAGGTCATGCTGGACGCGCGCGAGATCAAGAACATCGACGAGATCATGCTGTTGAATCAGGCCGCGGCCATGGTCGACGGTGTCTATCATTCGATCTACGAACACCTGAAGCCGGGCGTGCGTGAGAACGACATCGTCGCGCTCGCCAACAAGATGCTCTATGAGATGGGCTCCGACGACGTCGAGGCGATCAATGCCATCTCCGGTGAGCGCTGCAATCCGCATCCGCACAATTTCACCGACCGCATCCTGCGTCCGGGCGACCAGGCGTTCTTCGACATCCTGCAGTCCTATCAGGGCTACCGGACCTGCTACTACCGCACTTTCAACGTCGGCCGCGCCACGCCGGCGCAGCACGACGCCTACAAGCAGTGCCGCGAATGGCTCGATCATGCGATCGCGCTGATCAAGCCGGGCGTCTCGACCGACACCGTCGCCAAGGTCTGGCCTAAGGCCGAGGAGTTCGGCTTTCCCTCGGAGATGGCCGCCTTCGGCCTGCAGTTCGGCCACGGCCTCGGGCTCGCGCTGCATGAGCGCCCGATCATCTCGCGGCTGGTCTCGCTGGACAATCCGATGGAGATCAAGACCGGCATGGTGTTCGCGCTCGAGACCTACTGTCCGGCGACCGACGGCTTCTCGGCCGCGCGGATCGAGGAGGAGGTCGTGGTCACCGACAAGGGCTGTCAGGTGATCACGCTGTTCCCGGCCGAGGAATTGCCGATCGCCAACCGCTATTGAGCGAACGAACGGTGCGACCAGGAGAGTGGTCTTCGTGTTTTCGTCATTGCGAGCGAAGCGAAGCAATCCAGGGCGGCAGCCGTGACTCTGGATTGCTTCGTCGCTTCGCTCCTCGCAATGACCGCATCCGTGATAAGTAGGACGAGGAGACGACAATGACCACGACGCATTCGCTCGGCTGGATCGGCATGGGGCGCATGGGCTATCCCATGGCCGAGCGCCTGCTCAAGGCCGGCCACAAGGTGTCGATCTACAATCGCACCCGCGCCAAGGCCGAGCCGCTGGCGGCGAAAGGGGGCGTGATCGTCGATCATCCCCGCGATCTCGCCGCGTGCGACATCGTGTTCACGATGGTGTCGACGGGCAAGGATCTCGAGCAGGTCTATTTCGGCGACAACGGCCTGGTGGCTGCCAGTTCCGGATCGCGTCCCCGGATCCTGGTGGACTGCTCCTCGATCGGCATCGAGCAGTCGGAGGCAATCGCCGCCAGGCTCGTTCGACTGGGCTGTGAGTTCGTGCGCGCGCCGGTGTCCGGCAACGGCAAATGCGTCAAGGCCGGCAAGCTGTCGTCGGTCGTCTCCGGCCCCAAGGCCGCATTCGAGGTCATCGCACCCTATCTGGCGAAGATCGCTGTCTCCGGCGTGTCCTATGTCGGCGAGGGCGAGCTCGCGCGCATCTGCAAGATCGCGCACAATGTCTTCCTCGGCGTCGTGATCCAGAACCTCGCCGAGATCACCATCCTGGCGCAGAAGGCCGGCGTGCCGCGCCATGCCTTCCTGAACTTCATGAACGCCAGCGTCATGGGCTCGACTTTCACGAAGTACAAGAGCAACGCGCTGGTCAATCTCGACTGGACCACGACCTTCACGCCGCCGCTGCTGCGCAAGGATCTCGATCTCGGCCTGTCGGCGGCGCGCCAGCTCGACGTCGCGATGCCGGTGACGGCCGCGACACGCGAGGCATTGCAGGCCCATGTCGGCGCGGCCTCGCTGCAGGCCGATCCTGCCGCCTATCTGGAGAAGGATTTTGCGGCGCTGCTGGAGACCGTGGCGCTGGCGGCGGGCGTCAAGCTGGCGCCGGAGAACGTGCCGATGCCGACCGGGCTGGAGACCGAGGGATAATCCGGCTCAGCTCGCGGTGAGCGCCCGCCAGCGGGTGTCGCGCGCGGAGGGGCGGCGGTGCAGGCGGGCATCGAGCAGGTCTCGCGCCTGAGCCAGCGCGCCGCTGCGGATCAGTGCCAGGATGTAGGTGTCCTCGATCACCTCGCGCTGGGCGTGGCTGCCGCCGATGCGGGGGAGGTCGCCGATGACGGGCGCAAGCTCGCGCGCGCATCCGCGCCAATTGTCATCGGCGAACGCACGCAGTGCCCGCAACATGTGCGGCACGATGCGCCCGGCCGGCAGCCTGCCCTCGGCCTGCCGCCGCTCGATCGCGGCAAGGCGTCCCTTGAGCGCGGCGCTGTCATGCGTTGCTGCCGCGATCATCACCAGATGCATCTCGGCGAAGGCGAGGGTCGAACCCGTGAAGCGCGTGCTCGCATAGGCCGCCGTGTCGGCCCATGCGTTGGGCGGCACCGGTTGCTCGTCAGCCATCAGCCGCCACAGCAGCGAGGCGCAGTCGGACAGGGTGTTGAGCGGGGGCGCCGAGTCCATCGTCGGCACCAGCACGTCGGTATAGACCGCCCGCGCCTTGTCGGTATCGCCCCGGTCCAGCGCGCCGAGCGCCTGGTGCCAGCAGATATGGCCATGCAGCATTCCCGTGCGGTCATAGTCGCCGATCCACCCCTCGACGAGCGCATCGGCCTCGTCCACCGCGCCTTCCTCGAACATCGCATGCAGCAGCGCATGCACGGCATAGGCGTTGTGCCGGCGCAGCGCGAAGCTGCGCTCGGTGACGGCGCGGCCCTTCGCCAACTCGCCGGCCTCGGTCAGGGCCCAGCCATGGTTGGACATGAACCACCAGTCCTCGCCATAATCAGCGGCGAAGCGGTCGCAGAGGTCGCGGCGGGCGGCATCGTGATCGGCGCGGCCGGAGAAGGCGAGCAGGCCGAAAGCGCCGAGCGGGAGCGCCATGATCATGGCGTCCCGCGGCCAGTTCGCCAGATGCGCCAGGGTCGATGTCAGCGCGTCAGTGCCGCGTCCCTCGATGGCGAGCACCAGGGTCGCGACATGGCTCTGCTCGCGCGGGGTGCCGCGCTTGGCAGCGAGATCGCGGGCGCGTGCGATGGTCTGCAGCGCCGCCTCGCGCTGCATGTAGATCGCGTGGATGCGAGCACGCGCCGCGTGCGCCAGCGCGAACTCCGGATCGAGCATGATCGCCCGCTCGAACGCGTCAATGGCCCCGGGCCAGAATGCGAGCAGCAGATCCATGCCCTCGCGATAGGCTGCGGCCGCGTCAGTGGAGGCGGTCGACAGTGGCAGGCCGTAGCGATCCTCCTCCATCTTTAGCCCACCCGCGGCCTGCGGCCCTCGATCGGATAGGCCGGATCGTTGTAGCCCGGCGTCGAGGCGTGACCGGTCACGACCAGCCGGTCGATCAGCGCCTCGTCGTCGGCGGCAAAGGGATAGTCGAGCGCGCGGATGTAATCGTCCCATTGCGCCTCGGTGCGCGGACCCGCGATCACGGAGCTGATGAAGGCGGAGTTGAGCACCCAGGACACGGCGAACTGTCCCGGCGTGAAGCCCTTCGTCTCGGCGTGACGCTTGATCTCCTGCGCCAGCTTCAACGATTCGGGCCGCCACTCGGTCTGCATCATTCGCGTATCGTTGCGGCCGGCGCGGGTGTCCATGTCCGGCGGCGCATCGGGGCTGTACTTTCCGGTGAGCACGCCGCGCGCCAGCGGGCTGTAGGGCACGACGCCGAGGCCGTAATAGCCGCAGGCCGGCAGGTGCTCGACCTCCGGCATCCGGTTCATCGCATTGTAGTACGGCTGGCTGACGACAGGGCGGTCGATGCCGATGGCGTCGCAGAGATTGCAGATCTCGGCGAGCCGCCAGGCGCGGTAGTTGGAGACGCCGAAATAGCGGATCTTGCCGGCACGCATGAGATCGCCGATCGCGCGCACGGTTTCCTCGAGCGGCGTCGCGTGATCTTCCTTGTGCAGGTAGTAGATGTCGATGTGACCGGTGCCGAGCCGCCGCAGGCTTTCGTCGGCAGCCTGCAGCACCCAGCGCCGCGACAGGCCGGCGCGGTTGGGATCGTCGCCCATCGGGTTGGCGAGCTTGGTGGCGACGATCCAGCGGTCGCGCTCGCGCGCGATGGCGCGGCCGACCACCTCTTCCGAGACGCCCTTGTTGTAGGCATCCGCGGTGTCGATGAAGTTGACGCCGGCGTCGCGCGCTTTGGCGATGATGCGGGCGGATGCCGGCTCGTCGGTGGGACCGCCGAACATCATCGTGCCCAGGCAGATCGGCGACACTTTCAGGCCGGAACGGCCGAGCTGGCGATAGTCCATTGATGCCTCATTCTTGCCACACGCGCGCATGGGTTTGATAGGACGATAAACCCATCAACGCGTCTTTGCGAGCGCAGCGAAGCAATCCAGAGTCCCTTCCGCCACCCTGGATTGCTTCGTCGCTGCGCTCCTCGCAATGACGGCGGAGCGAGTGACCCCTATTCGCTCTTCAAGATCTTGAACACGCCCGAGGCCATCGCGATCACGCGAGGTCCGGCCGTGACCTCGGTGGTGATGAACACCAGGCTGCGGGTGATCCGCACCACATGCGGCCGCGACACCAGGGTCTCGCCGATCTTGCCGGACTCGACGAAATGCGTGTCGAACTGGATCGTCGCCATGTGCTCCTTGCCTGCGGCGTAGCGGGCCGTCATGCCGCAACTGCGGTCGGCCAGCGTCATGATCACGCCGCCCTGGACCAGGCCGCGGCGGTTGTGGTGCTTGTCCTCGGTGACGATGGCGTACTCGTGGACACCGCCGACGACCCGCTGCCACAGCGGGCCGATCAGATGCAGGAAACCGGAGGTGTCGACGATCTCCCAGCCGTCGGACGTCATCCTGGCCGCGGCCGATTTCGTCATCGCTGAAGACCCTTCCCGTTGTGGCCCGAGCCGGCCTGGAGGTCGTTTCATCTGTCGCCGGCCTGGTGTAGTCAAGCTGCATGCCGATGCCGTTCGACGATGCCACCAGGCGGAAAATCGCAAGCTGCTGCGCGGGCTTCGTGCGGCTGGAGGCGACTGCGGCGGCGGCCTCGCTGAAGCGCGCGGCGGTGGTGATCGCGCTGGCCCCCCACCACGAGACCGGCAACACGGCGCTGCTGCTCACTCTGCGTGCCGCAGGGCTGCGCAGCCATGGCGGGCAATGGGCGCTGCCGGGCGGACGCTGCGACGCCGGCGAAACGACGGTCGAGGCCGCCCTGCGCGAGCTCGCAGAGGAGCTCGGGCTGATCCTGGCGCCGGACGCGGTGCTGGGCCTGCTCGACGACTACCCGACACGGTCGGGCTATCTGATTACCCCGGTCGTGGTATGGGCGGGCGATGGCCGCACGCTGCGACCGAATCCGGACGAGGTCTCCTCGGTGCACCGGATCGGCCTGGATGCGATCACGGCGGACGACGCGTTCGACTTCACCGTGATCCCAGAGAGCACGCGGCGCGTGATCCGCTTTCACGCCCGCGAGGGCCTCATTCACGCGCCCACCGCAGCGCTGATCTATCAGTTCCGCGAGGTGCTGTCCGGCCGCGACACCCGGGTGCATGAGCTGGAACAGCCGGTGTTTGCCTGGAAGTAGCCGCCGTTTCGGCTACAAGGGCGGCATGCTTCATCAGCCGATTCGCACGCTTGTCCTGATTCTCGCCTGCGCCGTTTCGGGCGCGCCGCCTTTGCTCGCCGCGGAACCCGGCTCACCGGTTGCACCGCGCGATGCCTTGGCCCAGATGGCCTCGCCCGCCGCGATCGCGGAGTACCAACGCAGGCTCGCCGAATATCAGCAGGCGCGGGCGGTGTTCGACCAGGAGGCGGGCGCCTATTGGAAGGCGATCTCGGACAAGCGCCGCATCCGCAACGCCAAGCGTCGCGACCGCCAGCCGATCGGGCTCGACGACTATGTGCTGGAGCAGCCGCCGGTCTACACGGGGCCGAAGCGGCCGGTGAACCCCGAGCCGGAACCTGAGGGCGAGCCGCGCGAGCGCAAGTACATCCCCGTGGTCGCCGACCTCGTGAAGGCGGCACAGGAGCATTTCCAATGGTCGCCGCAGCGCCCTGCCAACGACATCGATTTCAAACGCGCCTATGCGCGCTTCGCCGCGGCGTCGGGACTGACGCGCGAGCAGGCGGTGCGCGTCTATGCCTTCGAGACCGGCGGCAACGGCAAGCACGACTCGCAATCGGGCTTCAAGGGCAACCGCGCGATCTCGACCGCGATCGGCTACAATCAGCTCTTGACCACCAACAGCGTCGAGCTGCTGGCCGAGCAGGGGCCGCTGTTCATCCGCCTGCTCGGCGAACGCGTGGCTCGGACGTCCGGCCCGGCACGCGGCGCGATGGAGCACAAACTCGCGGTCCTGAAGAAGATGGTCGCGATTGCGCGCTCCGTGCCGGACGACTGGTCGGCGCATGAGAAGATCGGCAACACGCCGCAAGGCTGGGCCATGCATGCGATGGTGCTCGACATCGACGTCGGGCCGATGCTGCAGACCCACAAGCTCTTGACCTCGGTGCTGTTCGCACGCGCCAAGGGCTACACGCGGCCGCTTTCGGCCGCCGAGCTCGAGATGATGAATCTCACCGGCGACGGCACGGGCTTCGACATGGTGACGATGCCGCTCGAGATGCGCGATCAGGTTCCGACCGCCAACTTCTTCCAGCGCGGCGGCTACGAGCGCAATCCGGTCGCCGTTCGCCACAACACCGTGGCGAAGCTGCTTGCGGTGACGGATTCCAGGATGGACTCGCTCAGCAGCCTGCCCGGCGCCAAGGAGCTGGCGGCCGCGTTCTGAGGCTGCGCTCGCTCGCCCTTACTCATCCGCGCCGAACGAGAAGCTGCCGTCGCCGTCGAGATAGGGGGCCGTCCGCATGTAGAGCTGACCGTTCTGGCCGACGAAGAACAGCGTGCCCTTCGGTACCTTCTTGGCGCCCTTGAGCAACATGTCGGCGTTCTTGGTGCCCATCTTGTAGGCGAGCGTCCGGCCATCCTTGCCATAGGCGTAGCCCATGTCGGGCTTCAGCTCCCACGGCTCCGGTGGTGCCGCGCGCACCGCGCTGGTCAGTGCACCCAGCGCACCGAGGGCGATCAGGGCTTTCAGAACCAAGCTCTTCATGTCCTCCTCCAATCGATGTCGTCTCGAACAAATCACGAACGCTGACGCGACGTCAACGTCGCCCCGTCGCAGTGCAGTGATCGTTGGGCGGATTTTCCATTCGCCGATCTCGCGATTATCCTGCAGCGTGGTTTAGAAACATAGGCCAAGAAAACAATTTGGGGATGATTCGGATGAGCCTTGTCACGAAGATCGGTTGGGTTGCGGCGTTGTCGCTGGTGACGTTGGCATCCGCCCGGGCCGACGACTTCAAGCTGTCCAACAACCAGCGCATCGCCTGCAGCCGCGGTCTCTCCGCCGGCAAGCTCAATACGGCCGTCTGCAAGTCCTACGCCTACCTCTTCAACGTGAAGACCTCGGAATATTTCCGCTGCCAGGTCTCACTGTCGCTGACCCGGGACAACAAGGAAGTCATCAACGTCCAGACCGACGGCGGCTGCACCAGGAAGCCGCGCGTGTTCGACACCGATTCCAAATATGAGTTCGATGCCACCGAGACCGAACCGGCGAACACCAACTCCTTCTTCGGCAATGGCGGCTATTCGATCTGGGTGGCGGATACGACCCAGCAGAAGGTGCGCGGCTGCATGACGATCTCGTCCGGGCTCGGCTCGGACATCTCCAAGTGCCTCGACATGACGTTCCAGTGACCGGCGGCCTTGCGAGCGAGGCGGTCCGCCCCTCTGGGCTGCACCTGCGGTTCAAGCTGGTGATACTGTCAATGTAAGATTGAACGCGGGGCGCATCGGTCCCGGCCTCGCGCCGTGGGAGCGGAGAGGCTGGTGCGCCAGTCTTTCGGATGGGTTGACCCCGCGCCCGCAGCCGTCCAATTTGCGGCAAAATCAATGGGAGGATCCATGCGCTTCTCGAAAATCTCTGGCACTGCAACCGGTTTCATTCTGGCAGCCGCCTGCCTGCTCGCGGCGCCAGCGGCGCAGGCCCAGAGCTTCATCAACGTGCTCACCGGCGGCACGTCGGGCGTCTACTATCCGCTCGGTGTCGCGATCGGGAAGATCTACGGCGACAAGATCCCCAATGTGAAAACCCAGGTGCAGGCGACCAAGGCCTCCGTCGAGAACCTGATCCTGCTGCAGCAGGGACGCGGCGAACTCGCCTTCGCGCTCGGCGACTCCCTGAAGGCCGCCTGGAACGGCGAGGAGGAGGCCGGTTTCAAGTCCAAGCTGGACAAGCTGCGCACGATCGGCGCGATCTATCCGAACTACATCCAGATCGTCGCGACGGCAGAGTCCGGCATCAAGACGCTGGCGGATCTCAAGGGCAAGAGTCTGTCGGTCGGCGCGCCGAAGTCCGGCACCGAGCTCAACTCGCGCGCGATCCTCGCCGCCGCCGGCATGAGCTACAAGGATCTCGGCAAGGTGGAGTATCTGCCGTTCGCCGAATCGGTCGACCTGATGAAGAACCGGCAGCTCGGCGCCACCTTGCAGTCGGCTGGCCTTGGCGTCGCATCGTTGAAGGATCTATCGACCTCGTCGCCGATCACCGTGGTGTCGGTGCCGAAGGAGGTCGTCGACAAGATCGGGCCCCCGTTCGTCGCGGCGACCATCCCGGCCAACACCTATACCGGCCAGGACAAGGACGTACCGACCGCGGCCGTGATCAACTATCTCGTCACCAGCTCGGCGGTATCCGACGATCTCGCCTACCAGATGACCAAGCTGATCTTCGAGTCGCTGCCGGAGCTCGCCAATGCGCATGCCGCCGGCAAGGAGATCAAGCTGGAGACGGCGGCGCAGGACAGCCCGGTGCCGCTGCACCCCGGCGCGATCCGCTACTACAAGGAAAAGGGCATCCTGAAATAAGGACGCTGCTCGCCCGGCCTGCCTTGTAGGCCGGATCATTCGCAACCGGCTGCGTGGGAAACATTCCGCGCAGTCTTGTCGTTCAGGTGATTGCGGCCATGGTCAGCAGCGCCTGATGGGCGCGTTGGGGGGATCATGACGATCGAAGCCGTGAACATGGAAACGCCGGTCAAGGTCGAGTTCGACAATTTCGAGCACGGCTTTCCGGAAGGCTTCGGCCCCGGCCGCTGGGGCTATCTCGCCTACGGCATCGGGCTCGCCTTTGCGATATTCCAGCTCTACGTCGCCGCCTTCAACTATCTGCCGAGCCAGGTCGTGCGCGGCGTCCATGTCGGCTTCCTACTGCTGCTGACCTTCGGCCTGATCGGCAACTTCACCGCCAGGACCGACGCCGGGCGCATCGCGGGCTGGACCATCGGCGCCATCGGCTTCCTGTGCGGCCTCTATCAGTGGATTTTCTATGCCGACCTGATCGCGCGCGACGGCGATCCGACGCGCACCGATCTCGTGGTCGGAACCCTGCTGGCGGTACTGATCTTCGAGGGCACGCGCCGGCTGATGGGACTCGCGCTGCCGCTGATGTGCGGCGCCTGCCTGTTGTACTGGTTCTTCGGCCAGTATCTGCCGGCGCCGCTCAACCATCGCGGCTATGATTTCGATCAGGTGATTACACACCTCTCCTTCGGCACCGAGGGCTTCTACGGCGTGCCGATCTACGTCTCGGCGACCTACATCTTCCTGTTCATCCTGTTCGGCTCGTTCCTCGAGCATGCCGGCATGATCCAGCTGTTCACCGACGTCTCGCTCGGCCTGTTCGGTCGCACCCGCGGCGGTCCTGCCAAGGTCGCGGTGTTCGCCTCCGGCATGATGGGCACGATCTCCGGCTCGGGCGTCGCCAATGTCGTCACTGTCGGCCAGTTCACGATTCCGCTGATGATCCGGTTCGGCTACCGCCGCGCCTTTGCGGCCGGCGTCGAAGCCACCGCGTCGATGGGCGGACAGATCATGCCGCCCGTGATGGGCGCGGTCGCCTTCATCATGGCCGAAACCCTGGGCGTCGACTACTCGGTGATCGTCAAGGCGGCGGTCATTCCAGCCATTCTCTATTTCGCCTCGGCGTTCTGGATGGTGCATCTGGAGGCCGGCAAGCACGGCCTGACCGGCATGAAGCCGTCGGAGATCCCGAGCGCCTGGAAGGCGCTGGTGGCGCGCTGGTATCTCGTGCTGCCGCTCGCCGCGCTGGTCTACATGCTGTTCGAGGGTTTCACGCCGCTGTATGCGGGCTCGATGGGACTCGCGCTGACGGTGGCGCTGATCCTGGGCACCTCGATCACCATGGGCTTCTCCAACCAGGTGCTGCGCTACGTCTTCTGGATCGGGCTCGCGCTCGTCGTCGGCGCGCTGTCGCGCAACGGCCTGCAGATCATTCCCGTCGCCTCCGTCGTCGTTGCGCTCATCGTCATCACCGGCTTCGTGCGCGGCGGAATGGGCACCTTGCACGCCTGCCGCGATTCTCTGGCTGAAAGTGCGAAGTCGGCGCTGACCGTCGGCATGGCCTGCGCGATCGTCGGCGTCATCATCGGCATGATGACGCAGACCGGCGTCGGCTCGATCTTCGGAAGCTGGGTGATCGGCCTCGGCAAGACCAGCCTGTTCGCGGCGCTGATCATGACCATGCTGCTGTCGATCCTGCTCGGCACCGGCATCCCGACCATCCCGACCTACATCATCACCGCGGCACTGGCGGCCCCCGCGCTCGCCAAGCTGGGCGTGCCCCTGATCGCGAGCCACATGTTCGCGTTCTACTACGGCATCATGGCCGACCTTTCGCCGCCGGTCGCGCTGGCCGCGCTGGCGGCCGCCCCGATCGCCAAGGAGAATCCCGACAAGATCGGCTGGGAGGCGATGCGGATCGCGCTCGCCGGCTACGTCATTCCGTTCCTGTTCGTCTACTCGCCCGCGCTGATGCTGCAGCCGGGTGACCCGATGGAGACGCAACTCGGCTTCATCGGCGCGGTGGCGTATGCTTCCGTCAAGGCGCTGATCTCGATCGGCCTGTTCGGCATGGTGGCGATCGGCTTCCTGTACGTGCGCATGACCCTGGTCGAGCGCCTGCTGGCGTTTGTCGCGTCCGTCTGCCTACTCGGCGAATTTCCCTACAGTGACGTGCTGGGATTTGCCCTGGCGGTGGTGATCGTGGCGTGGCAGTGGCGGCAGCGGCCGCCGGCTGCCGTGGCGGCGTCCGCTTGAGCCTCTGCCTCGCCTCATCAGGTGTGGTGAAGGCGCTGACCCTCGCCGGCTTCACCTTGGCCTGGACCCACTCGGTCGAGAAGACCGCGTGGCAGGAGGACTGGCGCGTCACGTCTGACGGTCTCGAACTGGTGCAGGCGCGCGTCAAGGGCTCCGGCGCGGGCATGGAGCCGCCGCCGGAGGCGCGGCTGGTCGACGGCTGGTTCCAGTGGCAGACCCAGCGGGGGCCGCTGTCGCGGATCGTGCTCGCCAATTCCGGCGCGGCCGGCGAGTGGCGCATCTGCGCGGACGGGCAATGCCGGACGCTGTCGGACATCTTCGGCCATGACATCGGCGCAGCGACCATCACGATGAGCGCCTGTACCGAATAACGAATAAGCGACGGGAGAACACGATGGATCGTCTCAGGGGCAAGGTGGCGCTGGTGGTCGGTGCGGGCTCGATCGGGCCGGGCTGGGGCAACGGCAAGGCCACGGCCGTGACCTTTGCGCGGCAGGGCGCCAAGGTGTTCTGCGTCGACCGCAACAAGGACGCCGCCGCGGAGACCGCCTCGATCATTTCAGGCGAAGGCGGGCAGGCCGAGGCGTTCACCGCCGACGTCTCGAAGGCCGTCGAGGTCGAGGCGATGGTGAAGGCTTGCGTTGCCGCCTATGGCCGTATCGACGTGCTCGACAACAATGTCGGCATCGCCGAGATGGGCAGCGTCGTCGATGTCGAGGAGGCCGAGTGGGATCGCGTGTTCGCGGTCAACCTCAAGAGCGCCTATCTCGCCATGAAGCACGTCATTCCGGTGATGATCGGGCAGGGCGGCGGCTCCATCATCAACATCTCTTCTGTCGCCTCGATCCGCCAGGTCGGCATCTCCTATGTCAGCTATGGCGCCAGCAAGGCGGCGATGAACCAGATGACGCGCACGACCGCGGTCGAGTTCGCGCCGAAGCACGTCCGCGTCAATGCGATCCTGCCCGGGCTCATGAAGACGCCGATGGTCGAGCACTCAGCGGGGCTGGCCGCGAGCTACGCCAAGGGCGATGTCGAGGAGATGTGGCGCAAGCGTGATGCGCAGGTGCCGATGGGGCACATGGGCGACGCCTTCGACGTCGCCAATGCCGCCTTGTTCCTCGCCTCCGACGAGTCGCGCTATGTCACCGGCACCATGCTGGTGGTGGATGGCGGGCTGACCTGCCGGAGTTAGGTCTCGCCGCGCGCGTCATTGCGAGCAACGCGATGTGTCCGCCGTCGCTCGAAGAGCGAAGGCGGAAGTCTCCAGGAAGCCCTGGATTGCTTCGTCGCCTTCGGCTCCTCGCAATGACGCGTGTTACAGGAGAGATCAGCGCTGCGGCTATTGCGCCATCGCCAGCATGCCGCCTGCAATCGCATGCCACGTCGAGGTCATGCTGATCGGCCAGTTCAGGAGCTTCACGGCGATCAGCGCCAGCCCGCCATAGACGTAGACCGGGTGGACGCGTCCGAACGTGCGGCGGTCGTGGACGATCGCGACGACGAGCAGCAGGTAGGCGACGAAGGCCGGTGGGATCGTCACGAACACCGGCGGCGGGCCGAGCGGGCCGGGCGGCGCCAGGAATGTCAGGAACCAGCGCGCCACGGCGGCGTCGAGCAGCGAGATGCCGGCGAGCAGCATCAGCCGCTTGTGCGTTTCCGGCCGGCGCAGATGGACAACCGCGAGCGCAAAGACCACGGCGAAGAAGGCGATGCCGCTGAGGGGCACGATGGCAAAGGCGATGCCCTCGTTGGCCTGACCCATCGCCGCGGAGCGCTTCATCGCCTCGATGGCAACGAGGAAGCCAAAGATCGTCATCGCCGTGGCGAGCGATACGCCGAAGATGCCGAGCGAGCGGTGCCGCGCCGTGCGTCCGGATGCGGCAAGCCAGCTCTGCAGCGCGAAATACAGAGTCCAGGCGAAGAACAGGAAGCCATGGAAATGAATCACGGGCGCGCCGGAGAATGAGCGGCGGGCCAGTGGCAGCCAGTAGGTCGGTGCGAAGCCGATGATCGCAATGGCCATGCAGGCCAGAGCCATGTTGAAATAGAAATAGCGCGCAGGGGACGCAACGACGCCGCGTGCGCGCGAATTGTCGGTCAGAATAGTCATGCGGTTGTGTCTGCGGGGACCGCAACAGGTTCAAATGGCGACCGAGGACGTCGCCGGGGTGCGCATCCACAACATCTTGAGGGAAATGCGCGGCACGATCACGCGCATTTCAGTCGGGGCCGCAATCCGCTCGCGAGCGCCCGTTCGCAAGGGTCGCCTTCTCCCGGAAAGGGACTGTCGCACCGCTGCTGCCGCTGTATAGTTGAAGTGCCGCGGCGGCGATTGCGCCCCCCGCGCGCCGTGCCGGATCGCCCACGACCTGAGAGAGCCATCTGCCTTGACCGCTTCCGTCTCCTCATGGGCTGCTGCCGATCGCCGGGATGGGGTGCTGCGCCTGGCCGCGCTGGTCACGCTCGGATGGCTGGTCTCGACCCAGGCCCATGCGGTCGGCGCGGCCGAGCCCGGCAAGGAGCCGGCGGTGGATGCTGGTGCCTGCATGGCGGCCTCGGAGGCGCACGATGGCGACAAGGTGCTCACCGAATGTGGCGCCGTGATCGACAATCCCAAGGCCGCGAGGGTCGATCGCATCAACGCACTGATCGCGCGCGCCTCGATCTTCATCACCAGGGGTGAGATCGATCGCGCCATCGCCGATTACGGCGTGACCTTGCAGCTCAACCCGACGCTCGCCAGCATCTTCAACGCGCGCGGCGAACTGCATCGCAAGAAGGGCGACCGTCCGAAGGCGCTGGCCGATTTCGCCGCGGCGCTGCGGCTCAATCCGGATCACGCCAGCGCCCGCAGCAACTACCACGCACTCGCAGTGGAGCTCGAGCGCCTGGGCGCGCAGATGGCCGTCGCGGGCCGGCCGAGCTTCAATTGCGCCACGGCGCGTCGCGCCGTGGAGAAGGCGATCTGCGCCGATCCGGAGCTCGCCAATCTCGATCGCGAGATCGACGGCGCGCAGGCCCGCGTCGTTCGCGAGGCGGCCGGCCCCGCCGCAGCCCGCGCCCTGCAGCGCGAGCAGGACGCGTTCATCGCGCGGCGCAACGCCGGCTTTGGCAAGCCCGGCTACGATCTCAAGAAGGCGATGCAGGACCGCCTGCGGCGGCTGAACGGCGTCGACGGCTATTAACCATCGGCGTGGCCGCTTGAACCGGGTTCCGGCCGGAGACGACAACGGGGGAGATCAGCGTCTCACCAGCAACAGTCGAAATTCGAGCCGAGTCCATGCCGATGCACGCTTTCATTCGTTCGATTTCATCCTGCTCATCCTACCTCGCGCTGGGTCTTGCAGCCGGTCTTGTCCTTGGCCTCGGGGCCCAGCCTGCATTCGCCGCGGACCCCGAATGCGCTTTGGGCAGCAAGGCGCCCCCGTCCGAGCTCATCACCGCCTGCTCGACCGCAATCGAGCAGGCATCGAGTTCGCCGAAGGATCAATCCATCGCCCTGGTTGCCCGCGCCGACGCCCGCGCGCGTACCTCGGGCGGCCTGACCCAGGCCCTGAAGGACCTCGACCGTGCCATCGCGCTCGACGGCAAGAATGCGCGCGCCTATCGGCTGCGTGGCGACCTGATGCGCGAAGCCGGTGGCGATGCCGGCAAGGCGGCGGCCGATCTGAGCATGGCGATCTCGCTCGATCCGAATGACGCCGAAGCCTATGAGCTGCGTGGCGTTGTCTATACCGAGCAGCGCCGTCTCGATCGCGCTCTGGCCGACTACGACCAGGCGATCCGGCTGAAGCCCGACTACGCGCAGGCCTTTGCCGACCGCGGCGTCGCCTTCTACCTGCGCGGCGACAACGAGAAGGCCGTGCGCGACTATGATGAGGCGATCCGGCTCGACCCGAAACGGCCGCGCACATTCACCAACCGTGCCGCGGCCTACAAGAAGCTCGGCCAGTTGGACAAGGCGCTGGCCGATGACGACGAGGCGATCCGGCGCGATCCGAAGGTGTCGGAATATTACGACAATCGTGGCCTCACCTACGCCGCCATGAAGGAGTACGACAAGGCGATCGCCGATTATGATCAGGCGATCAGGATGGAGCAGCGGGCAAATTTCTTCACCAACCGCGGCGATTCCCATCAGTTCAAGGGCGAGCTCGGCGCGGCGCTCAGCGACTACGACGCCGCGCTGCGGCTCGATCCGAATTTCGCGCTCGCCTACAACAACCGGGCGGTGCTGTACAAGAAGATGGGCGAGCGCGCCAAGGCGCTGGCCGACTACGAGGCCGCGCTGCGGCTGGATCCCGGCAACGACAATGCCATCGCCGGCCGGCGCGTCATGCTGGCCGAGATCAAGAAGTTCGGCGCCGAGCCGCCGCGTCCGTTGAACGCGCCGTCGGAGCGAAGCGGTCCGTCGTTCGATTGCGCCACGGCCGCGCGCGAGGTCGAGAAGGTCATCTGCGCCGATCCGCAGCTCTCGGTGCTCGATCTCGGCATTTCCGAAAGCTATGCCCGGCGCTTGAAGTCCTCCCGCGGCCGCGCCGCTGCCGAGCTGCGCGGAACGCAGCGTGACTTCATCGCGGAGCGCAATGCCCGGTTCGGCAAGCCCGGCTACGACCTTCGTCTAGCCCTGCAGCGTCGCCTGGATACCCTCCGCGATGGAGCGCATTGATCCGGCCCGGAAAATGGCGCGAACGTCCGGGTCTGCCTGATCTGGATCAATTCATGACGGCTTGAACTGTCGCTTTGTCCCGTGACAATACTCGGGAATAAACACAGATCTTGGGGAAACGTCATGAGCGCTGCGAGCCGCTATCACGAGGTCCATGCACGATCGCTGCAGGACCCGGAAGGGTTCTGGGCCGAGGCCGCCCGCGCGATCGACTGGATCGAGCCGGCCAAGACCATCTTCGATCCCGCGATGGGCGCCTACGGCCGCTGGTTTTCCGGCGCCGTCGTCAACACCTGCTACAACGCGCTCGACCGCCACGTCGCCGCCGGCCGCGGCGATCAACTGGCGCTGATCCACGATTCGCCGCTCACCAGCTCGGTCACGAAGCTCACCTATGCCGAGATGCTGAAGGAGGTGCAGACGCTCGCCGCGATCATGCAGGATTTCGGCGTTGGCAAGGGCGACCGCGTCATCCTGTATATGCCGATGGTGCCCGAGGCGATGGTCGCGATGCTGGCCTGCGCGCGCATCGGCGCGGTGCATTCGGTGGTGTTCGGCGGCTTCGCGGCCAAGGAGCTCGCGACCCGCATCGACGACGCCACGCCGAAGCTCGTGCTGTCGGCGAGCTGCGGCATCGAGCCCGGCCGCATCGTGCAATACAAGCCTCTGCTCGATCAGGCGATCGAGCTCGCCGACAACAGGCCCAAGGCCTGCATCGTCCTGCAGCGTCCCGAGCATGTCTGCGAGCTGAAGCCCGGCCGCGATTACGACTGGGCGGCGCTGCGCAAATCTGCGCTCGCCAATGGCAAGCTGGCGCCGTGCGTGCCGGTGCTGGCGACCGATCCGCTCTACATCCTCTATACCTCCGGCACGACCGGCAAGCCGAAGGGCGTGGTGCGGGACAATGGCGGGCACCTCGTCGCGCTGAAATGGTCGATGGAGAATCTCTACGGCATCAAGCCGGGTGAGGTCTGGTGGTGTGCCTCCGACATCGGCTGGGTGGTTGGCCACAGCTACATCATCTACGGCCCGCTGATCCATGGCGCGACCTCGGTGATGTATGAGGGCAAGCCGGTCGGAACGCCCGATGCCGGCGCGTTCTGGCGCGTCATCAGCGATCATAAGGCGGTCGCTCTGTTTACCGCGCCCACGGCATTCCGCGCCATCCGCAAGGAGGATCCGGAAGGTACTTTCTTGCGCAAATACGATCTATCGCATTTCCGCACCCTGTTCCTGGCCGGCGAGCGCGCCGATCCGCCGACGGTGGAATGGGCCGAGCAGCAATTGAAGGTGCCGGTGATCGATCATTGGTGGCAGACCGAGACCGGCTGGTGCATCGCCGGCAATCCGGTCGGCCTTGGCCTGTTGCCCGTGAAGCACGGCTCGCCGACGGTGCCGATGCCGGGCTACCAGGTCGACATCGTCGACGAGGCCGCCAAGCCGGTGCCCGCCAACACCATGGGCTCGATCGTGATCAAGCTGCCAATGCCGCCCGGCTGCCTGCCGACCCTGTGGCAGCAGGAGGACCGCTTCAAGGAATCCTATCTCAGCGAATTCCCCGGCTACTACAAGACCTCAGACGCCGGCTACAAGGATGAGGACGGCTATGTCTTCGTGATGGGCCGCACCGACGACATCATCAATGTCGCCGGCCACAGGCTGTCGACCGGCGGCATGGAAGAGATATTGGCCTCGCATCCCGACGTCGCGGAATGCGCCGTGCTCGGCATCAAGGATGCGATCAAGGGCGAGGTGCCGTGCGGCTTCATCGTGCTCAAGGCCGGTGTCTTGCGCAGCCCGTCGCAGATCGAAAAGGAGATCGTGGCGCTGGTACGCGACAAGCTCGGACCGGTCGCTGCGTTCAAGCTCGCCATCACCGTCGGCCGGTTGCCGAAGACGCGCTCCGGCAAGATCCTGCGCGGCACGATCAAGAAGATCGCCGACGGCGAGCAATGGAGCATGCCGGCCACGATCGAGGATCCCAAGGTGCTCGAGGAAATCGGCGAGGCGCTGAAGAGCCGCGTCTGACACGACGCCGCTGAAAAGTGACCCGGGCTTGACCCGGGCGCCCATTCTCGTCAAGCAACGGCGTCAGACCAGCCCGATTGACGAGAATGGAACGTTCGATGCGACAGACCTCCGCCCGCCTGGCCCTGGTGCTGATGGCCGTATTTTCGCTCTCGGCCTGCGCCTCCCGCAACCAGGGTCCGGCGGTGGCGCTCGGCAATGACGACGATGATGCGGTCTGTCAGGCCGGTGGCAAGGTCGCGCCGGGCTCCGCCGAATATGTCGCCTGCCGCAAGGACCGCGACGTGCAGCGGCAGCGCGCCGAGGCACGTGCCGACCGCCGGCAGCGCGATCTCGGCGAATACATGATGAACCACCCCGACCGGCCCTGAGCGCCAGTGCAAGCGCCTCTCATGGCGCGTGACTTCGATGCAACAGTTGCGTGACATCGGCGCTGCAACAATGCCGATTGATTGAGATCAAATCCAACTCCATGGCGTCCCTGCCACATCTGTGACCGCAAGGCGCGGCCGTGCCCGCGCAGATGTTGCTCAAGGGTGGCTATGGGGATCTCGATGAACAGGATGTTGAAACTCTCGTCGTCGCTGCTGGTGCTGGCGGCGATCTGCGGAGCCATGGGCTCGGCGCAAGCGGCCGACCTGCAGGCGGCGCCGGTCTACACCAAGGCGCCGGTGGTCGAGGCGTGGAATCCGTGGATGCTTCGTGTGCGCGCGCTCGGCGTGCTGCCGGATGCTGGCGGCTCCACCGTGAACGTGACCGGCGTGCCGGCGCTGTCGTCGCCGAACTCCGGCCTGTCGATCTCCAACTCGGTCGTGCCCGAGCTCGACATCAGCTACTTCTTCACCAAGAACATCGCGGCCGAGCTGATCCTCGGCGTCACCCGGCATTCCATCGGCGGCACCGGCTCGCTCGACGGTCTCAACATGGGCAAGGCCTGGCTGCTGCCGCCGACGCTGACGCTGCAGTATCACTTCACCGATTTCGGCGCGTTCAAGCCGTATGTCGGCGCGGGTGTGAACTACACGGTCTTCTTCAACCAGAGCGCCGCGAACCAGGTGTGGAACGGTCTTGCCGTCACCAACCTGCACATCTCCAACCAGTGGGGCGCCGCGGTCCAGTTCGGCTTCGACTACATGCTCGACAGGCACTGGGGCCTGAACGTCGACGTCAAGAAGCTGTGGCTGCAGCCGAACTACTCGGCGACCGTCAACGGCGCAATTCCGGTCACCGGCCGCGCCAACATCGATCCGTGGCTGGTCGGCGTCGGCGTCACCTACAAGTTCTGATTTTTTCAGTTCCTCCCAAGACTGTCATGGCGCCGGCATTCCCGGCGCCATTTTTTTTGGACTGTTTGCGGGTCGCGAAGCTCGGGCTCGGGCCTGTAAAACAGGTGTCGTCCCGGCCTTGAGCCGGGACCCATACGCCGCAGCGGGAGTGAGGAAAGACGCGCTGAGTTACAGCCAGCTTGGGCCGTCACGCAATCCTGTGGTTTTGGGTCCCTGCGTTCGCAGGGACGACACCGATGGTGGGGCAGTCGCGCGTGAATTGACCCGAGGACAGGAGGTGCCCGTCCTACTCCTCCTCGTCGTCCTGCTTCTTGCCGCCGATGGTCTTGAGCTTGGCGAACACGGCGTCGACGTTGAGATCGTCCTCATCGCGGCCCGCCGGCTCGTACTCGTCCTTGCGCGTGGTCTCGGAGGCCGGGAGCAGGGTGGCGCCGCTGTAATTGGCGTCGAGCGGCTTTTCCTTGGCGGCACGCTGGACCTCGAAGTCGAGCTCGATCTGCGAGCACAGGCCGAGCGTCACCGGATCCATCGGCGTCAGCGTCTGCGCGTTCCAATGGGTGCGGTCGCGCACGCTCGCGATCGTGGTCTTGGTGGTGCCGACCAGGCGCATGATCTGGGCGTCCTTGAGCTCGGGATGGTTCCGCACCAGCCAGAGAATGGCGCTCGGGCGCTCGTGGCGGCGCGAGACCGGGGTGTAGCGGGGGCCCTTGCGCTTGGGCTGCGGCGGCAGCACCACCTTGCTCTCCTGCAGCCGGAGCCGGTAATTCGGGTCGCGCTCGGCTTTCTCGATCTCCTCGCGGGTGAGCTGCCCGGTCGAGATCGGATCCATGCCCTTGATGCCCTGGGCGGCGTCCCCGTCGGCAATGGCGCGCACCTCCAGCGGGTGCATCTTGGTGAAATCGGCGACCTGGTCGAAGGTCAAGGCGGTATTGTCGACCAGCCACACGGCAGTTGCCTTCGGCATCAGCGGGGCGTTGCTCATGGCAAATCTCCTTTGTGCTCCGCCCCGGCCCTGGAGGCGAAACCTGCGGTCATCGGCGATGACGGGAATTGGCCCTATATAAGCCGTCCCGGGGGCAGGGCGCAATGGCCTGGAGAAAACGGCCTTGACAGCGCTCGAAAGCAGTCCCAAGTCCTACCCAAACGAGTGTCAGACCCAAGTTCTTCGCGTATCGACCGCCCCCGCTTGCCGGCCCGGGGGTCCGTGGTCGCCGAAACCAGCCCGCATAGATCAGCTCAGACCAGCCCCATGGCAGCCAAACCAGACCTCAAAATCGTGCTTTGCTCGCCGCGCGGCTTCTGCGCCGGCGTGGTGCGCGCCATCGACACCGTGGAACGGGCGCTCGCCATCTATGGCGCCCCGGTCTATGTCCGACACGAGATCGTGCACAACAAATACGTCGTCGACAGCCTGAAGACCAAGGGCGCCATCTTCGTCGAGGAACTGGCGGAGATTCCCGACAGTACCAATGCACCGGTGGTGTTCTCGGCCCATGGCGTGCCGAAATCGGTTCCGGCCGAGGCCCAGGCGCGCAACTTCTTCTCCCTGGACGCGACCTGCCCGCTGGTGACCAAGGTCCACCGCGAGGCGGCGATCCACTTCAAGCGCGGCCGCGAGATCCTGCTGATCGGCCATTCGCACCATCCGGAGGTGGTCGGCACCGTCGGCCAGCTTCCGGCCGGCGCCGTGACGCTGATCGAGACCGCCGAGGACGCGGCGACCTTCACCCCGAAAGACCCCAACAACCTCGCTTTCGTCACCCAGACCACGCTGTCGATCGACGACACCAAGGATATCGTCGCGATCCTCAAGGGCCGTTTCCCGAACATCTCGGGCCCGCACAAGGAAGACATCTGTTACGCCACCACCAACCGCCAGCTGGCGGTCAAGAAGGTGGCCCCGGTGGTCGATGCGCTGATCGTGGTCGGTGCGCCGAACTCGTCGAACTCGCAGCGCCTGCGCGAGGTCGCCGAGCGCGAGGGCTGCCCGATTGCCGTGCTGGCGCAGCGCGCCTCGGACATCGACTGGGCGCGCTTCGAGGGCATCAAGAGCCTCGGCATCACAGCCGGCGCCTCGGCGCCGGAGGTGATCGTCGAGGAGATCATGGGCGCCTTTGCCGAGCGCTACGTGCTCCATGTCGAGACGGTCTCTGCGGCGGAAGAGAACGAATTCTTCCCGCTGCCGCGCTCGCTCCGGCCGGAAGCGGCAGCCGAGTAAGTCGGCCGGTTCTTTTCCGCCCTCGGCGGCCTCTCGGCCTTGAACCCGGCGCCCGCATGCGCGATGAAGGGCGCTACGGGCCTGTTCGGTGACGAAGTTCGCATCGGAGAGGCGGGGGCAGGCGAACTTCGATAACTGGGATAGCGCATGGCGGTCTATACCGACGTCGCCGCCGACGAGCTTGCGGATTTCATCAAGACCTACGACATCGGCGAGCTGCTCTCTTACAAGGGCATCGCCGAAGGGGTCGAAAACTCCAACTTCCTGCTCCACACCACCAAGGGCTCCTTCATCCTCACGCTGTACGAGAAGCGCGTGGCGGTGGATGACCTGCCGTATTTTCTGGGCCTGATGGCCCACCTCGCCGAGCGCGGCGTGAGCTGTCCGCAGCCCGCCCGCAACCGCGACGGGGCGGTGTATTCGAGCCTGTCCGGCCGGCCCGCGGCGATCATCAACTTCCTGGAAGGCATGTGGCCGCGCAAGCCGAACGTCACCCACTGCGCCGGCGTCGGCGCGGCGCTGGCGCAGATGCATCTGGCCGGACGCGACTTCCCGCTGGTGCGCAAGAATCCGCTCTCGGTCGCCGGCTGGCGGTCGTTGTTCGCGCAGGCCGCCGACCGCGCCGACACGGTGCAGGCCGGCCTCTCCGCGCTGCTCTCCGCCGAGCTCGATCATCTCGGGCGCTCCTGGCCGACGCATCTGCCGGAAGGCGTCATCCACGCCGACCTGTTCCCGGACAACGTGTTCTTCCTCGGCGACAAGCTCTCGGGGCTGATCGACTTCCCGTTCTCCTGCAACGACATTCTGGCGTATGACGTCGCGATCTGCCTCAACGCCTGGTGCTTCGAGGCCGATCATTCGCTGAACGTCACCAAGGCGCGCGCCTTCTTCAACGCCTATGGCCGCGTCCGGCCGCTGTCGGACGCCGAGCTGGAGGCGCTGCCGCTGCTGGCGCGCGGCGCCGCGATCCGCTTCCTGCTGACGCGGCTGGTGGACTGGCTCAACGTGCCGGCGGGGGCGCTGGTCAGGCCCAAGGACCCGCTCGAATATGTCCGCAAGCTGCGCTTCCACCAGGCGGTGACCAGCGTGCGCGACTACGGCATCGGCGGAGCATTGGCGTGAGCGAGCATCCGGTCGTCAGCATCTACACCGACGGCGCCTGCTCGGGGAATCCGGGGCCGGGCGGCTGGGGCGCGATCCTGCGCTTCGGCGACAACGAAAAAGAGCTCAAGGGCGGCGAGCCACACACGACCAACAACCGCATGGAGCTGATGGCCGCGATCTCGGCGCTGGAGGCGCTGAAGAAGTCGTGTCAGGTCGAGCTCTACACTGACAGCCAATATGTCCGGCAGGGCATCACCGGATGGATCCACGGCTGGAAGCGCAACGGCTGGAAGACCGCCGACAAGAAGCCGGTCAAGAACGCCGAGCTGTGGCAGCGGCTCGACGCGGCGCTGAAGCCGCACAAGGTCAACTGGCACTGGGTCAAGGGCCACGCCGGGCACGCCGAAAACGAGCGCGCCGATCAGCTCGCTCGCGACGGCGTGGCTATGGCCAGGATGCAGAAGAACGTGCGGGGCTGACGGGTTGGTTAACCGAATCATCGCCCCACACTCGACTTTCGTCGCCCGGCTCGAGACCGGGCGATCCAGTACTCACCACCGGTCGTGTTCAATCGGCGTACTGGATATGAATCAGGGCGGGCCCCTAATTTGCACCGCGCCGATGCCAGGTCTCAACTGCCGCTGCGAAGAGCCGCTTATGTTCCTCCGAGTCGAATGCTCGGCGCGGAATCAAGAGGGCATTTCCGTTCTTCCCGGTGATTGTGACTAGCTCAGGCGTCTCTTCGATCGTGGATATCTCTCTCCAGCTCCATGCACGGCTCTTGTTGCCGATCTTGGTGTAAAGGCCATCTTCGCTGGCTGTGAGCTCTCGGTGCTGCGGCTTGAACATCAGCTGTGGGAAAGCGACGAGAAACGCCACGAAAACGCCAGCGGCAAGCAGGCCATAAAGCAGTTTTGCGTAATCATGCGGTGGCCAATGGCCATCCCAAATGAGTGCGAGCGCAATGAAGAAAAGAGCGGAATATGCGTGCAGCACCCAGAGTTTCTTGCGCCAGGCGCGCCAATACCAATCCCAGACCTCAGCCCGAGTACTGGCGTATTTCAGCGTGACGGCCATCTGAACTTTCGACGCTGGCGAGAGGCGGGGCGGGCTGGCGCAGATGTTCGTCGGTGATATCGTCGATGAGCTGCACCGGCGCTCAATCCCACCCGTTAGTCTTATTATTCAACCGTCATCGCCCGGCTTGACCGGGCGATCCAGCACTCACCGGCCGTCGTGTTCTGGCGATAGGCCGAGGCTTACTGGATTCCCCGCTTTCGCGGGGAATGACACTGGTGAGTCGGGAGGCGGTGTGCCTCGTATCGGAGGCCGGCGCGGCTTTACAGCTGCCCGAGCAGCGTGTCGCCGCCGGAGACCTCGACCTTGCCCGGCGCGGCTTCGAGGTTCAGCTTCTTGACCACGCCGTCCTCGACCAGCATCGAATAGCGCTTGGAGCGGATGCCGAGGCCGGCGCCGGAGGCGTCGAGCTCCATGCCGATCGCCTTGGTGAACTCGGCATTGCCGTCGGCCAGGAACACGGCCTCGTCGCGCTGGTCGGTGTCGCGCTTCCAGGCGTTCATGACGAAGGCGTCGTTGACCGAGACGATCGCGATGGTGTCGACGCCCTTGTCCTTCAACGCATAGGCATTGAGGAAGATGCTGGGCAGATGCATCTTGTGGCACGTGCCGGTGTAGGCGCCGGGCACCGCGAACAGCGCGACCTTCTTGCCCTTGAAGATGTCGTCGGTGGTTTTGACCTGCGGGCCTTCGCCGGTCATGACGCGGAATTGGGCCTGCGGCAGCTTGTCGCCAACCTGGATGGTCATTCGAGTTACTCCTTCCCCTGGATGTGTCTTGCGCGGTGCGCGCTACACTATTCGGCGGGCCGGAAACGGCAACGGCCCGCCGTGATCACGTATCCGTCATCGCACGTCCCTCATCGCGCGCCGGGGCTTGCGGCGCCAATGGACTCAGGCCGCTGCTGCCGGCTTCTTCTTCTCGTCGCGCAGCTCGCGGCGCAGGATCTTGCCGACATTGGTCTTCGGCAGCTCGGTCCTGAACTCGATCTGCTTCGGCACCTTGTAGTTCGTGAGCTGCTCGTGGCAGTGCTTGATGATGTCCTCGGACGTGAGGTTGGGGTCCTTCTTCACCACGAACGCCTTGACGACCTCGCCGGTCTTCTCGTCCGGCAGCCCGATCACGGCGGTCTCCAGCACGCCCGGATGGGTCGCGATGACCTCTTCGACCTCGTTCGGATAGACGTTGAAGCCGGAAACCAGGATCATGTCCTTCTTGCGGTCCACGATCTTGACCGATCCGTCCGCGGCCATGACGCCGACGTCTCCGGTGCGGAAGAAGCCGTCCGCCGTCATCACCTTGGCGGTCTCGTCGGGACGATTCCAGTAGCCTGCCATCACCTGCGGGCCCTTGGCGCAGATCTCGCCGGGTTGTCCCAGCGGCACTTCGTTGCCGTCGTCGTCGCGGATCGAGAGCCAGGTCGATGGCAGCGGCAGGCCGATGGTGCCGGTGAATTCCGTCGAGGTCGGCACGTTGCATGTCAGCACCGGTGCGGTCTCCGACAGGCCGTAGCCTTCGGCGATGCTGCAGCCCGTCACCTGCTTCCACTGCTCGGCCACCGGGCGCTGCACGGCCATGCCGCCACCGTTGGAGACCTTCAGCTTGGAGAAATCGATCTTGCGGAAGTCAGGATGATGCAGCAGGCCGTTGTAGAGCGTGTTGACGGCCGGGAAGGTGGTGACCTGATACTTCATGAGCTCCTTGATGAAGCCGGGGATGTCGCGCGGATTGGGGATCAAGAGATTGGCGCCGCCCGCGCGCACCGCGAGCAGGAAGCAGCAGGTCAGCGCGAAGATGTGGTAGAGCGGCAGCGCGCAGACGATCAGCAGCTGATCGACATGCGGCGGCTTGTCCATCACCGGCTGCAGCCACGCATCGTTCTGCAGCACGTTGGCGACGACGTTGCGGTGGAGCAGCGTGGCGCCCTTGGAGACGCCGGTGGTGCCGCCGGTATATTGCAGGAAGGCGACGTCGTCCGGACCGATGGTGGGCTTCTGGAAGCGCTTGCCGCGTCCGGCGGCGAGCGCATCGTTGAAGGGGACCGCGCCCGGCAGCGAGAACGCCGGCACCATCTTCTTCAGGCGGCGGACGACGAGGTTGACGATCACGCCCTTGAAGCCGAGCAGGTCGCCCATGCTGGCGACGACGATGTGCTTGACCTGGGTGTGGCCGACCACCTGCTGCACCGTGTGGGCAAAGTTCTCCAGCACGATGATCGCCTCGGCGCCAGAATCCTTGAGCTGGTGCTCGAGCTCGCGCGGCGTGTAGAGCGGGTTGACGTTGACGACCGCGTAGCCCGCGCGCAGCACCGCGGAGATCGCGATCGGATATTGCAGCACGTTCGGCATCATCAGCGCGACGCGCGCGCCCTTTGCCAGCCCCAGGCCCTGCAGATAAGCGCCCATCGCGACCGACATATCGTCGAGCTCGCGATAGCTGATCGCCTTGTCCATGCAGATGAAGGCCCGGCGATCGGCGAATTTCCTGAAGCTCTCTTCCAACAGGTCGACGAGCGACGGGTATTTGCCCGGATCGATATCGGCGGGAACGCCGGCCGGATAGTGCTTGAGCCAGATGCGCTCCATGACCCTTCCTCTCTGATCGTCTCTTGTTCGTCTATCGGCAGCCGCCGGCCTCGCTCGGGCCGGCGGCGCCAATATCGAATTTCCGGCCGTTCAAGGCAAGCGGCCGGCGCGGCGACGAAAGGGGAGGGGACGGGCGATTCGGCCGGGGGTCCGTGCCAATTGCTGGCTGCGGCCGTATGCGCCGCGCGGGATCAGCCGTCCTTCGGCGCGGGCTTGCCGTCCGTCTTCGGCTTTGCGGCAGCCTTGGGTTTGGCGGGCTTGGGCGCGTCGGAGCCGGTTTTTTCCGCCGTTTTTCCGCCGGCTTCGTGCTTGGCGGCGACGTGGCGGGCCGCGCCCGGCTTGGCCTCAGCCGGCTTGGCCTGCGGCTTCGCAGCGGCCTTCGCATCCGCATCGGTCTTGGCGGCGGTCCGGGTCGCCGCCTTGGCGTCCTTCCGGGCGGCGGCATGCGCCTTCTTGCCGCGGTGCTTGGTCGCGGTCTGCGCGTCGGCATCGGCGGCGACGGCGGCGATCAGCGCCGCGCCGGTGCGCGTCGGGCCGGTGTAGACCAGCACCGGCTCGGACGGGGCGGGCGCCGCCGCCAGCAGCTCGGACGGCTTCACGGTCGGCGTCTGCAGGCCGGCGAGCAGGGTGCCGCCGGTCGCTTCGCCGTCCGCACCGGCAATGGTGTCCTCGTCGTCGTCGCTGGCTGGTCGGTGGCGGCGGCCGTTGCACATGTCGTCGCGCAGGTTGGGCGGCGTCGCGTCGACGGGGGCCAGCTGATCGACCGTGCCCAGCGGCGACTTCAGCCAGCTCAACTGGTTGCCGTTGAAGCCGCGGTCCAGCATCTGGATCGCGCGCACGGCGCGCATCTGTCCCGAGGAGGCGCCGAGCACCACCGCGATCAGGCGCTTGCCGTTGCGGGTCGCCGACGCCACGAGATTGTAGCCGGAGGCGCAGATGAAGCCGGTCTTGAAACCGTCGGCGCCGGGATAGCGCCCGATCAGCTTGTTGAAGTTCTGCACCACGCGGCGGCCGTAGCGGATCGACGGGATGTGGACGAAATATTCGTACTCCGGAAGATCGCGGATGATGGCGCGCGCCAGGATCGCGAGATCACGCGCCGAGGTGATCTGGCCGTCGGCAGGCAGTCCGTTCGGATTCACGTAGCTGGTCTGCGTCATGCCGAGCTTGCGGGCGGTGTCGTTCATCATCGCCGAGAAGCCGTCGATGGAGCCGCCGACGCCCTCGGCCAAGACCACCGCCATGTCATTGGCGGACTTCACCAGCATCATCTTCAGTGCGTTGTCGACGGTGACCTGCGTGCCGGGCCGATAGCCCATCTTCGACGGCGACTGTGATGCCGCGGTCGGTGAGACCGTGAACAGCGTGTCGAGCGTGATCCTGCCGTCCTTGACCGCCTTCAAGGTGACATAGGCCGTCATCAGCTTGGTGACCGATGCAGGATACCACGGATAGGTCGCGTTCTGCGCCTCCAGCACCTTGCCGGTGTCGGCTTCGACGAGCAGCAGCGCCTCGGCATGGGCCCAGCGCGGCGCGAGCACGAGAGCGGCAGCGAGAGCGATGATCTTGATCGGGGCGTAGCGGAACAACAGGCGAAGCGTCTGCACTGGTCTGGTCCGGTCCTTTGAGACCCGCCTCGCGCGGCGAGGTGGGCAAGCGGGCTTTCGGGTTTCAAGCGTGTCCGGCGCCGCTTTGGTTGCGGCAGGCCGCGAACCTATACCGGCTCGACGCTGGCGAACAGAGGCCAGCCATTCAATTCCACGATGAAAGCGTCCCGCGATCAGGTCTTGACGATGGTGCCGTCGCTGTCGGGCGCTGCGAGAGTCGCGCGCGCGCTCTCCTGCACCATGAACTGGGCCTTCGCGAGTTCCGCGAAGTGGCCGCCCTTGGCGACGAGTTCATCGAACGTTCCGCTTTCGATCACGCGTCCGTTCTCGAACACCAGGATTCGCGTCGCGTTGCGGATGGTCGAGAGCCGGTGTGCGATCACGAAGGTCGTGCGTCCCCTCATCACCTCGTCGAGCGCCGCGTTGAGCTTGGCCTCGGTGACGGCATCGAGCGCGGAGGTCGCCTCGTCGAGAATCAGGATCGGTGGATCCTTCAAGAGGGCACGCGCGATCGAGAGCCGCTGGCGCTCGCCACCGGACAGCATGCGGCCGCGCTCGCCCGCGTTGGTATCGAAACCCTGGTCGGCACGATCGATGAAGTCGAGCGCCTGGGCGCGCGCGGCGGCGGTGCGCAACTCCTCGTCGGTCGCGTCGGGCTTGCCGACCAAAAGGTTCTCGCGGATCGAGCGGTTGAACAGGAGCGCCTCCTGGAACACGACGCCGATGTTCCGGCGCAGCGCCGCGAGCTTCAATCCGCGCACATCCATGCCGTCGATCTTGATGAAGCCCGACTGCGGGTCGAAGGCGCGATGCAGGAGCGCGATCGCCGTCGACTTGCCGGCGCCGGTCGGGCCGACCAGCGCGATGGTTTGGCCGGGCAGCGCGGTGAAAGTGAGGTCCTCCACCGCCGGCCGCTTGCCGTCGTAGGAGAACGACACATCGTTGAATTCGACCAGGCCCGAGAGTCGGCCGACCTCGATCGCGTCGGGGCGGTCGCGCACGGCCGGCACGGCATCGAGCACGGTGAAGAACTCGGCCAGCCGGGGCGCCTCCATGAACACGTTGTTGATGAAGGACACGACCTGCTCCAGCTTCTGGATCAGCATGGTCGCGAACGACACGAACATCACGATCTCGCCCACCGACGTCAGCCCGGCCTGATGCAGGGCGATGCCGAGTGTGAAGATCGCGAGCACGGTGATGGTGGTCGAGGCACGCGTGATGACCGTCACCAGCGCCCACCAGCCGAGCACCGGCATCTGCACCGACAGCAATTGTCCGGCGACGGTGCGCAGGCCCTGCACCTCGGCATCGATGCGCACGAAGCTCTGCACCAGCGCGACGTTGCCGAGCGCGTCGGAGGCACGCGCCGACAGGTCGCTGTAATGCTCCTCGACCTCGCTCTGCATGCCGTAGGTCTTGCGCACGACCAGGGTCGTCAGCACGGTGAACACGACGCACAGCACGAACAAGAGGATCGCGAGCCGCCAGTTCAGATAGAGCGACAGCGGCAGCAGCACCAGCACCGACATGATCGCGGCGAAGTGCTCGCGGAAGAACGACAGCCACAGCTTCCACAGCGCGTCGGTGCCGTTGATCATCACCTTCATCAGCCGGCCGGAATGGGTGCCGGAATGGAACGTCAGCGGCAGCTGCAAAATGTGCTCGAAATAGCTCGTCAGCACCGCATGGCGCTGCCGGTGCGCCAGCCGGTCGGCCTGCAGCGCGACCCAGGCGCTGGCCAGAATCGTGAACAGGCCGAATCCGGCCCAGGCCGCGAGCAGCGGCCAGGCGGTGCTGGCCGAGGCCTTGCCGGAGAGCGAGTCGACAATGCGTCCGAACAGCACCGGGTCGGCGAACTGCGCCACCGCCAGCGCCAGGTTGGCGATCGCGAGAAACCAGCCGAGCCGCGCCTCCTTTCCGAGCAGATGGAGCACGCGGGCATAGATGCGGAGCAGGGACATGGCGGGGCGCTTCGTGTCGGCAGTTGGAATCAGCGCTGGGCGCGCGGCACCATGTTAGCAAGGGAACGGCCGCCGCGGCGAGCGCTCAGTTGACGAGCCGGCTGTCGGCGGGCGGCAGGAAGCTGTCGTCGAAGATGTCGGCGGGTTGCGGACGCTTGTGGTGGAATTTGCCGTCCTCCGCGAGCTGGTCGAGGGCCCGCTCGAACCGGGCGGGCTCGATGCTGCCGATGCCATCGCGGCGGACGTCCGGCGTCAGCACGTTGTCGACGAGCACGCTCTGCAGTCGCTGCAGCTCGAGCTCGCGGGAGCCGTCATCCATCCGGCTCACCACGTCGGCGATCGCGCCGGCAGGGTCCTTGATGGCAAGCTGGAGCCCCGATGTCAGCGCGCGCAGGAAGCCCTTCACCGCCGCCGGCTGCTTGGCCGCAAAGCCGGGATTGACGATCACCGCATGGCCATAGGCCTCGCAGCCATAATCAGCGAAGCGCAGCACCGCGAGATCGGCGGCGGGCACGCCGCGGTCGCGCAGATTGATCGCCGAGAGATACGAGAAGCCGCTGACGGCATCGACCTGGCCGGCGGACAGGATCGGCTCGCGCACGGCCGCGCCAACGCGCGACAGCTTGATGGTCTCGGGCCTGAGATGGTTGTGCCTCACGACCGCCGGCCACAGCCGGATCGAGAGATCGCCCTCGGCGACGCCGAGCGTCTTGCCTTCGATGTCGCCGAGCCCGTTGATGCCGCGACTCCTGCGCGCGATGATCGCATAAGGCGCCCTGTTGAACAGCACGAACACGGCCTTGACCGGCTGGCTGTTCGACGCGTCGCGATAGCGGATCAGCTCGTTGATGTCGGCGAGCGCCATGTCGGTCTCGCCGGAGGCCACCCGCGCGATCGCATCGGGAGAGCCCTTGGCCGTGGTGATGGTGACGGTCACGCCCTCGGTGGCGAACAGCCCGCGGCTGGCGGCGAGGACCAGTGGCGCCATGCTGCCATCGAGCGGCCGATCCAGCGCGAACATGACGGCGACCGGACGTTTCGGCTCCTCCGCTGCGGCTTCCTCTCTCGACAGGCATGAGGGCACGACGAAGGCGGCGAGGAGCGCCAAGGCAAGCAGGGTGACGGGTCGTCGCATGCGCATCATGTCACGCCGGTATTCGCAGGCCGTACCGGTCTTGTCACGCCGGTATTCTAATCAGTTCGCCGGCCATCGCGGGATCGAGATGTCAATTTCGTGACAGCGTCGCGGTGTCGCTGCCGCTCGGGGCCGGCGGTGCCTGATCATGTCGGATCGAATGTGAACGGTCCATGAGCAAGGCCTGCGGCGATTTGCGGCTTCGACTCCGGGTTTCGCGAGGGGAACTGTGGGCGCAGTTCGCGAGTTGGTACCCGAGATTAGATCGTACGGAGGATCCACATGATCGCACAGCGCGGAAGTTTTTCACGCTTTGGCCGTGCTACCGTCCTGGCGACGGTGGCCGCGGTGACTTTGACGGCCGTGCAGCCGACACTCGCCTTTGCCGGCTCCGCGCCGGCCGAGAAGGGCGTCGTCGCCAAGACGGCCAATGATGGCGGCCTGACCGATGTCAGCGCGCGCCGGCGCCACTATCGCGGCAATGGTGGCGCGGCGGCTGCGGCGGCGTTCGCCGGGATCGTCGGCACCGGACTTGCCATCGCGGCGACGCAGAACCGCCGCTCCTACTACGAGGACAACTATTACTATGGCCGGCCGGCCTATTATGGCTACGGACCGCGCTATCAGTATTACGGCGGCGGCCCCTATTACGGTGGCGGCTATTACCATCACCCGCATTGGTGATGTGAGATCGGACGAAACGATCCGCCGGCCGCCGTGCCGGCGGATTTTTTCTTGCCTGCCGCGAACGTTAATATGCGGACCATCGAATTTAACTATTGTGGCGAGATGACTGATTCGATCGATCGGCTCTATCGCGCTGTCCTGGCGGCCAGGGATCTCGACCCCGCGCGATCGCGCACGGCCAAGCTGATGCAGCAGGGCACGGCCAAGATGGCCAAGAAGCTCGCCGAGGAGGCGATCGAGGTTGCGATCGATGCCGTCGGCGGCGACGCCCAGGCCGTGGTGCGCGAAAGCGCCGACCTGATCTACAATCTGGCCGTGCTGTGGGCCGAGCTCGATGTCCAGCCCGAGGACGTCTGGCGCGAGATGGAACGGCGCGAGCTGATGCTCGGCATCGCCGAGAAGCTGCCGAAATCGCCGGTGAAGGTCGCCAAGGCCGCGCCCGGACGGGTGGCGGGGCGACCGATCGTCGCGGCCGAAAGCCGGACCATCCGCAAGCGGCACTAGTGTGGCGGTCCGATTCGGGCCGACATATGGGCCATGGACAAATCCTGCCCGGTTTGCTTCATCGCCAGCATGCTCAGACGGATCTACGACTGGTGTATCGACGCCGCCCACAAGCCGCATGCCATGTGGATCATGGCCGCGGTTGCCTTCGCCGAAAGCTCGTTCTTTCCGGTGCCACCGGATGTGATGCTGATCCCGATGTCGCTGGCGAAGCCGCAGCGGGCGTGGCTGTTCGCCGGCGTCTGCACCGCGGCCTCGGTGGCGGGCGGCCTGGTCGGTTATGCCATCGGCGCGCTGCTCTACGACTCCCTCGGCCATTGGCTGATCCAGCTCTACGGCCTCGGCGACAAGGTCGAGGCGTTCCGTGCCTCCTACGCCGAGTGGGGCGCCGTCATCATCCTGGTGAAGGGATTGACGCCGATTCCCTACAAGCTGGTCACGATCACGTCGGGCTTCGCCGGCTACAATCTCTTTCTGTTCGTCGTCTGCTCGATCATCGCGCGCGGCGGCCGCTTCTTCATCGCCGCGATATTGCTCAACCGCTATGGCGAATGGATCAGGGTGCGCATCGAGAAGCATCTCGGCCTGTGGGTGGCGATCGGCGCGGCCGTGCTGGTGGCCGGATTCGTCATCGCCGTGAAGCTGATCTGATGCGGCCGCTGCGCCCGGGGCTGGGGGCAGGCGCGGCGCTGCTCGCCGTCGTCTCGGTTCTCTCCGCCGCCGCAGCATGGGCGCAAACGACGCCTTCCTTGGGGCTGCGAGAAGCGACGCAACAGCCACCGCAGCAGGCGCCTGCCGTCCAGCCTGCGCCGCCCTCCAGTCCGGGTCTGGTGGAGGAGCTCGGCAAGCTGTTCGAGAAGATGTCGATCATTCCGCTGAAGCCTTCGGGCGATGCCCGCGCCGAGCCGCCGGCGGCCGGCAGCGATCCCACCGGCGCTGCCGCGGATCAGCCCGCTGCGACACCGGTGCAGCCCGGTGGCCCGGTCGCGCCGAAGGGCGGCGCCGACGTGCTGAAGGAGACCGGCGAGACCTTGTCGCGCCTCGCCCAGCCCTCGAGCATGATCTCCGGCCGCTCGGTCTGCCCGATCGCCGCCAACGGCACGCCGGATTGCAAGCTCGGCGCCGACCGGTTGTGCCAGGGCAAGGGTTACAAGGAAGGCAAGAGCCTCAACACCGATTCTGCGGAGACCTGCTCGGCGCGGGTGCTGATCCCCGGTCGCGAGCGCAAGCCGGGCGATTGCCGGACGGACACCTACGTGACCTCGGCGCTCTGCCAATGACGCCGGCACGCCAGCGTCTCAACGCAAGACCCTGGTCCGGCTTTTCCGGTCCCTCTGCGAGCGAATTGCCATCACGGCATGATGTCGGGCATGCTCGCGATCACGAGTGTTTCCGCATTTCAACGCAAGAGGAATTCCCATCCATGTCCATGCCCGCCTTGTTCAAGGGCCGCCTGACGATCCCGGTGATCGGCTCGCCGCTGTTCATCATCTCCGTGCCCGACCTGGTGATCGCGCAGTGCAAGGCCGGCGTGGTCGGTTCGTTTCCGGCGCTCAACGCGCGGCCGGCCGCGCTGCTCGACGAATGGCTGGCGCGCATCACGGAGGAGCTCGCCGCCTATGACCGGGCGCATCCGGAACGCCCGTCGGCGCCGTTCGCCGTCAACCAGATCGTGCACCGTTCCAACAACCGGCTCGAGCAGGATCTCGCGCTGTGCGAGAAGTACAAGGTGCCGATGATGATCACCTCGCTCGGCGCGCGCGAGGAGCTGAACCGGGCGGCGCATGGCTGGGGCGGCATCGTCTTCCACGACGTCATCAACCAGACCTTCGCGCACAAGGCGATCGAGAAGGGCGCCGACGGCTTGATCCTGGTCGCGGCGGGCGCCGGTGGACATGCCGGCACGATCTCGCCGTTTGCCTTCGTGGCGGAGACGCGGAGCTGGTTCGATGGCCCGATCGCGCTGTCGGGCGCGATCGGGAACGGCCGCGCCATCCGTGCCGCGCGCGTGCTCGGCGCCGACTTCGCCTATATCGGCTCGGCCTTCATCGCCACCAAGGAGGCGAATGCGGTCGAAGGCTACAAGCAGATGATCACCAGCTCGGGCGCCGACGACATCGTCTATTCGAACCTGTTCACCGGCGTGCACGGCAACTATTTGAAGCCGTCGATCGTCGCCGCCGGCCTCGATCCGGACAATCTCCCGACCTCCGATCCGTCGAAGATGAGCTTCGGCACCGATGCCTCGGGCGAGCGCGCCAAGCCGAAGGCATGGAAGGAGATCTGGGGCTCAGGGCAGGGCATCGGCGCCATCAAGGACGTGCTGCCCGCCGCCGAGCTGATCGCGCGCTTCAAGAAGGAATATGACGAGGCAATCGATCCGCCGCTCTAAGCGGCTCCGCGACGGACAAAAGAAAAGCGCGGCAGCCAGGGCTGTCGCGCTTTTTTGTTGAGGTCGCAACAAGCGGGCGGGCTATTCCAGCTCGATCGCCTGGAACTTGCCGCGCTCGTCGAGCGCCGTGCCCCAGATCTTGTGCGAGGCCTGGTGTTCGGCGCGGCCGAAGCCGAGCTTGGCGCCGAGACCGAGATCGATGTCACGCATGTTCTCCAGCGTGTCGATCAGCGCCTCGGTGTCGAGCTGCGGGCCGACCCGGCGCAGCGCCTGGACCAGCACGTTGGCCGAGACGTAGCCTTCGAACGACACGTAGGACGGTGCCTCGCCCGGGAAGTACTTCTCGAGCGCGCTCTTGTATTCGAGCACGGCGCTCGAATAGCCGCCGACGGCCGGCACCACCTGGGTGACGATGACGCCGCTGGCATAGCGCGGGCCGAGCAGCATCAGCTCGTCCGAGAGCTCGGTCGAGCCCACGAAGGAGACGTTGGTGTAGATCATGTGCGGGAACAGATCGCGCGTCTTCTCGATGAACTTCGCGGCGGCGCGATAGGTTGCGACCATGACGATCGCCTTGGGCGGGTTCTTCAACGCCCGCAGCTGGTTGACCGCGTCGTCCACATCGACCGTGTTGCGCTTGTAGTTGAGGCGCAAGATGGACGTGTCGGCAAGGCCGAGCGAGCGGAAGGCCTTGGCCACACCGGAGAAGCCGGCATCACCATAGGCGTCCTGCTGCGCGAACACGGCGATGTCCTTGGCCGGCAGGCGGCGCAGCTTGACCAGATAGCGAACGACGGTGTCGGTCTCTTCGGCGTAGCTGGCGCGATAGTTGAACACGTACCGATCCGGCGGATCGTTGCGCAGGAGGTTGGCGCCGGTGAACGCGCCGTAGAACAGCACGCGGCGCTGCAGGGCGTAGGGCATCGCCACGGCAGACGTCGGGGTACCGACATTGCCGACGAAGCCGAACACCTTGTCCTTCTCGTAGAGCTGCTTCATCGCGTCCAGCGTCCGCGACGGCTCGTAGCCGTCGTCGGCCGAATAGAGCCGCAGCGAGCGCCCGGCGATGCCGCCGGCGTCGTTGGCGCGGTTGAAGGCGGCCTCGATGCCCATCTTCATCTGCCGGCCGAGCTCCTTGGCAGCGCCCGAGAACGGAGCGGCGATGCCGAAGCGGATCTCGTTGGCGGTGACGCCCTGGACGTTGGAGGTGGACGCCGGCGGCAGCGTCGCGGTCGGTGCCGTCGCAGCCACGGCCGCGGACGGGGCGATCACCCCGGCGAGGCTGGTGGCGGTCTGGCTCGGCGCGCTTTGCCCGAGCGAGCGCTCGAGCTCGGCGAGCTGGCGGCCCGCGGAGTTACAGTCGGTCTGAGCCGCCCCGACGCGGTTGCGTCCATCGGCGACGTAGCCGTTGAAGACGCGGGTGAGCTCGTCACGATCCGAGCCGCCGGTGGAGGCCTCCCGGATCACCTCGCGAAACTTGTCGACAATGGCCTGAACGCGGCCCTGGTCGATCGCCTGACAGGCGGATGCTGCTCCCACGATCGGCCCGACCCGGCTCGCAAGATTACGCACCACATCCGCATTGGTGCCCGCCGCGCTGGCGGGCGTTGCGAGCAATGCCGCAACCAAGAACACGCTACAACGAAAGTTCATTGCCACTATCCCACTTTGGACCCCATCCAGGTCTTCCGCCTGGTGAATTGACGCCGTGTCTGCGACGGAGAAGACATAAGACCGTCACCATGCACAGACCAGCCTTTCCTAAGAGCATGACCATTTCGGTAACCCGACACGCCTTTTTCCGATCATACTTTAGGACCTGCTAACGAAACGTCTTCACCAGTTCTTCCCCTTAGAAGCTAATTCTACTCAAGTTCGATTGCCTGATACGTGCCGGTTTCGTCGAGGGCGGTGCCCCAGATCTTGTGTGAGGCCTGGTGCTCCGCGCGTCCAAATGCGAGCGTCGTGCCGAGGCCGAGATCGAGGCTGCGCATCGATTCGAGCGTGTCGACCAGTCGCTCGGTGTCGAGCGGATTGGTCTGCTTCAGCGCCTGGATCAAAATCGTCGCCGCGATATAGCCTTCGAGAGACGTATAGTCCGGCGCCTCGCCGGGCGCGTATTTGGCCAGGGCGTTCTTGTAGTCGAGCACGAGGCTCGAATAGCCCGAAACCGCCGGCACGCCCTGCGTCACGATGACGCCGTTGGTGAAGCGCGGGCCGAGCAGCTTGAGCTCGGTCGCGAGCGAGGTCGAGCCGACGGCGGACACGTTGGCGTAGATCAGGCCCGGTACCGCGTCGCGCGTCTTCTCGATGAACTTCGCGGCGGCGCGATCGGTGGCTACCATGATGACCGCCTTGAGTCCCGGCTTGTGCGCCTTGACCTGATTGACCGCCTCTTCCACGTCCATCGTCGCGCGCGGATAGTTGATGCGCGTTACGGCATCGCCGATGTTCAACTGCCGGTAGGCCTTCGCGACACCGGCGAAACCGTCGTCGCCGAATGGGTCCTGCTGGGTGAACACCGCGATCTGCCTGGGCGAGACGCGCTTCATGTTGATCAGGTAGCGCACCAGCGCGGCCGTCTCCTCGGCGTAACTCGCCCGATAGTTGAAGACGTAGCGATCCGGCGGATCGCGTCGCACCACTGCTGCGCCGGTGTTCGGTGCAAAGAACAGCGTGCGCCGCTCCAGCGCATAGGGGATCGCCACCTGCGAGTTGGCGGTGCCGACGTTGCCGATGAAGCCGAACACCTGCTCCCTGTCGTAGAGCTGCGTCATCGCCGCCAGCGTGCGGCCCGGATCGTAGCCGTCGTCCGCCGCCACGAGACGGAGCATGCGCCCGTTGACGCCGCCGGCGTCGTTGGTGCGTGCGAACGCGGCCTCGATGCCCTGGCGCATCTGACGCCCGGTCTCCTTGCGGATGCCGGAGAACGGCAGGACCATGCCGAAGCGGATCTCGCGGTCGGTGATGCCGCGCACGGGGCTCGCGGTGACGGCGCCAGTCGTCGTTTCGGCCTTGACCGGTGTGATCGGGGCCGTCGCCGCAGCCGGCTGGTCGAGCGAGCGTTCGAGCTCCGTCAGTTGCCGCTCCGCGGCGGCGCAGGTCGCCTGCGAGGCGCCCGTACGACTACGGCCCTCGGCGATGTAGCCATTGAAGCTGCGGGTCAGCTGATCGCGCTCGCCGTCATTGCTCGTCGCCTGGCGGATGGCTTCGCGGAATTTGTCGACGATGCTCTGGACCCGGCCCTGCGCGATGTCGGGGCACGCGGACGCCTGTCCCACGATCGGTCCGACACGGCCGCCAAGCTCCCTGACGACGTCGGGAGCCGCCGCCAAAGCGGGGCTGAAGGGAGCTACGAAAACACTCCCGATGATCAACGCGGACCAACGCACGGCCATCGAACCTTCCACCTGCTCAGCTTGTTTCAAACCCTCTTCGTTCTACTATTCGTGGCATTTCGAATTAATGTCGGGTTTCTCTGTCGCTCTTTTGTCCTGGTAGTTGAGGCCGTCGCGCCTCTAGCGGTATCCTATTCAAGTTCGACGGGTTGGTAGGTGCCGCTGTCGTCCAGTGCCGTGCCCCAGATCTTGTGCGAAGCCTGGTGTTCGGCGCGGCCGAAGCCGAGCTGCGTGCCGAGGCCGAGATCGATGTTGCGCATGTTCTCGAGCGTTTCGACCAGTTGCTCGGTATCGAAGTTCGGACCGGCGCGCTTCAGTCCCTCGATCAGGATGCTCGCGGCGATGTAGCCCTCGAGCGAGGTGTAGTCGGCCGGCTCGCCCGGGGCATATTTCGCAAGTGCGGTCTTGTATTCGAGCACCAGGCTCGAATAGCCGGAAACGCCGGGCACGGTCTGGCTGACGATCACGCCCTCGGCGTAGCGCGGTCCGAGCAGCATCAGCTCGCTGGCGAGCGCCGAGCCAGCAACCGCGGAGATGTTGGCGAAGATGACGCCCGGAAATACGCCCTGGGCCTTCTCGATGAACTTGGCTGCGGCGCGCGTCGTCGCCAGCATCACCACCGCCTTGACCGGGGTCTTCAGCAGCTTCAGCTGATTGATGGCGTCGTCGACCTCGACCGTGTTGCGCGGATAGTTGACCCGCACGATCGAATTGTCGCTGACGCCGAGCGTGCGGAACGCCCTGGCCACCCCGGCGAAGCCGGCGTCGCCGAAGGCATCGTTCTGCGCGAACACGACGATCTGGCGCGGATGCAGCCTTCGCATCTTCACGAGATAATGGACCAGCGCGTCGGTCTCCTCGGCATAGCTCGGCCGGTAGTTGAAGACGTAGCGGTCGGGCGGATCGTGGCGCACGACGTTGGCGCCGGTATAGGGCGCGAAGAACAGCGTGCGGCGCTCGAGCGCGTAGGGGATGGCGACCGCGGCGGTGGCCGAGCCGAAATTGCTGATATAGCCGAACACCTGCTCCTTCTCGTAGAGCAGCTTCATCGCATCCAGCGTGCGCGCGGGATCGTAGCCGTCATCGGCGGTGACGAGCTTCAGCATGCGGCCGTTGACGCCGCCGGCCTCGTTGGCGCGATTGAACGCCGTCTCGACGCCGATCTTGAGCAGTCGCCCGCTCTCCTTCACCGGTCCGCTGTAGGGAATGACCATGCCGAGCTTGATCTCGCTCTGCGTCACCCCGCGCACGTTGCCGGCCGGCGGCAGCAGTTGCGCCGGTACAGTCGCGGCCTGCGCCGTCGCAGGTCCGATGCTCACGGCAGACAGGTTCGCGCGCGCCGGAGGCGGCGCTGCGATGGATTGTTCGAGATCGGCAAGCTGCCGATTGGCGCCGCCGCAATCCAGCCGGCCCGACGTGACGAGGCTGCGACCTTCGGCGACATAGCGGTCCAGCAGGCGCGTCAGCTCGTCACGATCGGCCTCGCTGGAGGCGGCCTCGCGGATGACGAGCTGGAATTTCTCGATGATGGCCTGGATGCGCGGCCGGGCGATGTCGCGGCACGCGAGCGCGGCGCCAATGATCGGGCCGACGCGGCTGCCGAGCTGGCGCGCCACGCTCACACTCTCGCCGGGCGCAGCAGCGGCCTCGCCGGCCATGAGGGACGCGAGCAGGATGGCTGCCATACGGGCGTGAGCCAGCGGACGGCGTGCTGCCGCTTTCTGCGGTAGGACGTCGATCATCGTCGCCTGTGATGTGTTGGAAGTCGGATCAGTCGTGCAGAGGGTTAGCGAACCCGCTCCATCTGACCCGTCTTCTGGTTCCACTGCATGAACTGCTGCAGCATGGGCTTTTCTGGAGTGTCGGTCTCTGCCGTCGGCGCCGGAGCGTCCGCGAGCAGCGATTTGAACTGCGACAGCGCCGGAGCCTGCGGCTCGACCCGCTCGGGCAGCGCGCTGGTCTGGTCCGCCTTGGCGTCCTGCACGTCGGCGGCGACCGGCGGCAGCGTCTTCATCGACTGCACGGCTGCGACGAAGGACGAGCTGGCGTCGGGCTGGCGCCACACCGGCACGATGTTGACGAAGAACAGCGCGACGACGGCGGCGACGCCGGTTGCGGCGGCGAAGCGGCCGGCCACCTTGAACACGACCGACCGGCGGTCGCGCTCACGCTCCAGATCCGGCGGCTCGCGCATGACTTGCGGATTCAGCGACTGGCGAAGGGATTCGAACACGGCGGTCTCCAGGCGAGCATCGAGCGGTCCTTGCTGTCCCGAAGCGGGACGCTCGGCCGCCTCCGCTGCCTTGGCATTGTCACCGACGAGAGATAGACGCGCGGCTTCCGGACGTTCGCGCAGCCACCGCGGTGCGTAATGCAGCGGGTCCTGCGGGTTCATCGGATTCTGTTCACTCAACGAACTCATACGCTACTCCTCTGACGCTCGATTCCGGTAAAACTGATACGCTTCTGCCACGGTCGTATGAGAGCTAGTTTCAAACGAAGAGCGGGAGCTGGTCTGCCACTTCAGTCCACACGGAATCACTCGCAGAATCAGACGTTTCGCGTCGATCAGCGATCGCACGCCAGCGGTCCCTTCCTGCAAGGCGCCGTGGCACGTTTGCCGTGCCTTGGGCGCCTCTATCGATCCCATGCCCCGCCCCCTGACGAGTGTCAATCGATCGGAACCTCTTAAAGTCGTCGGTTCCGAATTATATGTACGTTAAAGTTATCATCATGATGTGATTAAAATGAGGCGTGACAGGTCTTGACGCAGATGCTCATGAATTGCGTCTCATTGATGCCAAGATTGCGCCTTGATTCGATCATCATCGAACTATGTCGGGCAGGCCGCTGTCGATTTTTGAGCGGCTTAGCGTCGATTTAACCATCCGTTAACCATCTGGCGCCGACAGTTAACCAATCACTAAGAAGGGTTGGGTCGGATGGTCATGAGTGCCAGCGCTGAAACGGTGCGTCCTGTTATTCGTCTGCGCGGGCGCTCCTACGTCGCCTTCGTGTTTTCGCCGGTTGTGCCGATTGCCGATTGGCTGGCTGAGCTCGACGCAACGCTCGCGGGCTCGCCCGGCTTCTTCGTCGGCAAGCCGATCGTGCTCGATCTCTCAGCGCTGGATCTGAGCCCGCTCGCCATCACCCATCTCATCAAGAGCATCGAGTCGCGCAACATCCGCGTGCTCGGACTCGAAGGCGTCGAGCAGGGGCGGCTGTCGCTCGGCATGCCTCCCTTGTTGTCGGGCGGCCGTCACTGCGCCGTGCAGGAGATCGAGCCGGAGAAGCCGTCGCTGCAGCAGCCGACCTCGCTGCTGCTCGACCAGCCCGTACGCTCGGGCCAGTCGATCGTGTTTCCCGACGGCGACGTCACCGTGCTCGGCGCGGTGTCGTCGGGCGCCGAGATCGTCGCCGGCGGCTCGATCCACGTCTACGGCGCGCTGCGCGGCCGCGCGATGGCCGGCATCAACGGCAACGCGGCGGCGCGCATCTATTGCCAGAAGATCGAGGCCGAGCTGGTCGCGATCGACGGCTACTACCAGACCGCCGAGCAGATCGACGCCGCGTTGCGCGGCCGGGCCGTGCAGGCGCGGCTCGAAGGTCATTCCATGAAGATCGTTGCATTGAACTGAGTAGCAGGAGGATCCGTGACATGTCGAAAGTACTCGTAGTGACGTCGGGCAAGGGTGGCGTCGGCAAGACCACCACGACGGCGGCGATGGGCGCGGCGCTGGCGCAGGCCGGCGAGAAGGTCGTCGTCGTCGATTTCGACGTCGGCCTGCGCAACCTCGATCTGGTGATGGGCGCGGAACGCCGCGTGGTGTTCGATCTCATCAACGTGGTCCATGGCGTCGCCAAGCTGCCGCAGGCTCTGATCCGCGACAAGCGGCTGGAGAATCTCTGGCTGCTGCCGGCGTCGCAGACCAAGGACAAGGACGCGCTGACCGAGGACGGCGTCGGCCGCGTCATCGCTGAGCTGCGCAAGACCTTCGACTGGGTGATCTGCGACAGCCCGGCCGGCATCGAGCGCGGCGCCATGCTGGCGATGCGCTATGCCGACGAGGCTCTCATCGTCACCAATCCGGAAGTGTCGTCGGTGCGCGATTCCGACCGCATCATCGGCATGCTCGACTCCAAGACCGTGCGCGCCGAGAACGGCGAGCGCGTCGAGAAGCACATTCTCATCACCCGGTACGATGCCGGCCGCGCCGCGCGCGGCGAGATGCTGTCGATCGATGACGTGCTGGAAATCCTGGCGACGCCGTTGCTCGGCATCGTGCCGGAGAGCCAGGACGTGTTGCGCGCCTCCAATGTCGGCTGCCCGGTGACGCTCAACAGCCCGGCGAGCGCCCCCGCACGCGCCTATCACGATGCGATGCGCCGGCTGCTCGGCGAGGAGGTCGAGATGCAGATCCCGACCGAGCGCAAGGGCCTGATGAACCTGCTCTTGGGACGGAGGGCTGCATGAGTGTGCTGCGGCTCTTTACGGGGCGTGCAGCCTCCGCGCCCGTCGCGCGGGAACGGCTGCAGATCCTGCTCGCGCACGAGCGCAGTCTGCGTGGACAGCCCGATCTCCTGATGCAGCTGCGCGAGGAAATCCTCGCCGTGGTTTCGCGCCATGTGGTACTTGATCCGGACAAGGTCATCGTTCGCATGGACCGGGGAAAGCATGTCTCGACGCTCGAGGTCGACATCGAACTGCCCAATGGCGCCGACCGCGCCTTTGCCAGCGCCGGCTGAGACGTGGCGAGGCGCGCGCTGATGCGGCCGATCTTCCGCATCGCGGACAATCGGGTCGCCGTCGGCTCCGATGCTGCGGGACCCTGGGATCCGACCATGCAACATGGGTCTGCGCCATCGGCGCTGGCCGTCTGGGCGGCCGAGCGCATTCCGACGAAGTCGCCGATGCGCATCGCCCGCGTCACCATCGACCTGATGCGCCCGGTGCCGCTCGCAGAGCTCCTCATCGAGACCGAGGTGCTGCGCGAGGGGCGCAAGATCCAGCTCTGCGCCGTGCGCTTGCGCGCCGGCGACACGGTGGTCGTCACGGCGACGGTGCTCAAGATCAGGCAGGACGCGGTGCCGCTGCCGGACGATGTCCGCGAGCTGCCGGTCGATCTGGTCGGCCCTGACGATGCGCTGCCGGAGCCGGCTGATTTCTCGACCAGCCCGTTCGTGCGTGGCATGACGCTGCGCGCCGCGCGCGGCCGGTTCGGCGTCAAGGGTCCCGGCGCGATCTGGTACCGCGTCGACTGGCCGCTGGTCGAAGGCCACGCCGTGTCGCAGGCGATGCGCGCCGTGGTCGCGAGCGACTTCTGCAACGGCACCTCCGCCGCGCTCGACTTCCACAGCTATACGTTCCTCAATGCCGACCTCACCGTGAACATGGCCCGCGAGCCGGTCGGCGACTGGATCCTGCTCGACGCCGAAAGCTGGATCGGCCCGGACGGCGCGGGTCTGGCGATGGCGCGGCTGGGCGATGTCAGGGGCTATTTCGGCCGGGTGGTGCAGAGCCTGGTGATCGAAAAGCGGTGAGGGGGCGGTCAGCCGTCCGGATTGCGTTCACGGCGAGTTGGCGAACTGATCACCGCACCGGCGCTGCCTCGTTTCCAACGGCGTGCTGCGGCGAGGTGTTATTAAGTTGGGCCGGTGATCGGCAGTTGCCTGCTTCGTTTCCGGTGAACCGATCAACCCCGCGCCAAGCTCCGCTGTGCCCTCTCCCCCGCTTGCGGGGGAGAGTTGGAGAGGGGGCGCCACGCACACCGCCGCTGGAGCGGCCCCCTCCCTAGCCCTCCCCCGCAAGCGGGAGAGGGAACAAACTGCCGTTGTCGCGAGTGAACGAGTTCAACGACGAACGATTTCGCTCTTGAGCCGCCCGCACCGTGTTCAAGAATCGTCCCACCTCCAGCTTCAGCCGGTTGCTGTCCTGTGACAGCGACTGCGCCGCCGACAGCACCTGGGACGAGGCCGAGCCGGTTTCGCTGGCGTCGTGCTGCACCTCGGTGATGTTGGACGACACCTCGTTGGTGCACTGTGCCGCTTGGCCGTGGAGTTATCAATATTGCTATAAACTTGAGCAGGCCAAGATGGTCGTATAACTACGACGCGGACTACACGCAGGTGAAACGACAAGCAGGTGGATGGGAATAAGCGTCATGGCGAAACCAACGAAGGCTACGAGCGTCGGCGAGGGGAACCAGTCTCCGTCGGAGCTGATCGACGCCCGGATCAAGGAGCTCGGGGATTGGCGCGGCGTCATGCTCAGCTACGTCCGCGATCTCATCAAACGGGCCGATCCCGATATCGTCGAAGAGTGGAAGTGGCGTGGCGTTCCCGTATGGTCGCATGCCGGCATCGTCTGCACCGGCGAGACCTACAAGGCCGCGGTGAAGCTGACCTTCGCCAAGGGTGCATCGCTGCCGGACCCTTCCGGCCTGTTCAACGCCAGCCTCGACGGCAATACCCGCCGGGCGATCGACCTTCATGAAGGCGACGTGATCGATGAGACTGCGTTCATGGCGCTGATCCGCGCCGCGGTGGCGCTGAACATGACGAAGGGGAAGCGGTAGGGCTGGTGCATCGCTCCGCGCAGTCAGTATCAACGATCCAGGTCGCTGCTCACTCACCACGTCGTCGCGAGCGCAGCGAAGCAATCCAGGGCCAAGTCGAATCATCTGTCTGGAAGGCCTGGATCGCCTCGTCGTTTCGGGGGCTCGCGCCGGCGGTGTGCCGGTCGCCGACAACCTTTCGCAAGGATGACCCGTGTGCATCGAGGTGGGAGGAGGCGGCGGCCATGGTTGCGCTCTGCCGAGAAACACGCTAGTTCAGCGCATCCCAACTTCAACGCAGGAGGCGACGATGTTCAGACTCACGCGCTTCCCGGGCTCGCTGCGCGATCATTGACGCGGCCGACCGGGATGATTGTCCCGGCCATGATTTGACCCTTTCGCATCTCATCGAAAAGCCCGCGGCCCTCGTGGCCTGCGCTTGAACCGTCGTGTCATGACATCAAATCTCTTGCTGACTCCCAGCCGGGAGCCGGAGCGTTCCGACCTGCGCGAACGCCGGCTGCGGCGCTATTCGTCTCGTCTGCAATCCCGCGTGCGCGCATGCGCGATGCGACATCCTAATCTCGCCGACCTCGCGTTGAGCTTTCCGGCGCTGCTGTTCGCGCTGGCAGTGCCGCGCCCGGATGTCGATCCGGAGCGGGCGATCGCGTGCGTGATCGCGGGGCGTCCGCTGGCCGAGGCGGCGGCCGCGGCCGGTCTGCCGCTCTGGCTGCGCAAGCTGCCACCGGAGGCATTCGTCCGTCCGATCCCACCATTGCCGGACGGCGAGCTGTTCCGGCGGCAGATCGGCAACCATTTGCCGCGCTCGCCGAAGCTGATGCCGACCTGGCTGCAGCTCGTGGCGGAGATGGCGGCGCTGGCGCATGAGCCGGCCGCGGTGTGGATCGCCCGTGAGTATCTGCGGGCGCGGCTGGTGCTGAAGCGCGACCGCATGCATCTGCTCGGTCTGTGGATCTGGTTCTCGGGGCAGCCCGCCGGCTTCGGCCGCGAGCTCGTCGAAAGGCCGTGGACGCCAGCCATGAAGCTCGATGCCGCAATGACGGCTGCCCTCGCTTGGCGAGGGAAAGTCTCGCTGCATCTCAATCTCGGTCAACGGCCAATCCGCGACATGTGGCTCCATCCCGGTCGCGTCGGGGACTATGAGTTTCGGCCGCTGGATGACATCCCGGATCTGGTCGACGAAGCGATGACTATGCGCAATTGTGTCCGCACCTATGGCTCCGACATCGCCCACAATCGCTCTCGGCTGTGGAGCGTCCGGCACCTGGGCGAACGCGTCGCGACGCTGGAGGTCGCCGTCCGTTTTCCTGATCCGTTGTTGGGCATCGTCCAGCTCAAGGGACGGGGGAATGCTGACGTCGCCCGCGAGCTCTGGTGGATCGCGCGGCGCTGGCTGCACCTGCACGATCTGTCGCAGATCGAGACCGGTCGAATGAAATGGCGCCAGGCCCCTGTGGATCTCACCACATGGCGAATGCTGTGGCGGCCGTATTGGCTCGCCAAGCGCCGCATCCCGGACTGGTTGCCGCTCGCACCGTCGCGCGCTGCGTTCGCGGCGTTGTGAGATGGTTGTCGTGTCTGGACGCTCGTCCGACAAAATCAATGTCGTCCCGGCGAACGCCGGGACCCCATAACCCAGGGCCATATTCGAGGCACGCGCATTGATGCATCCGGGCTCGCCACGTCCTGGGGTCTCGGTCCTGGGTCGCGCGAACGCGACGATGCCTGCACATCGTCCGGCTTCGCTTGTTCGGCACGACAGCGGGTCGGAGTGCAGACCGGCTTTTCGTTGGGCCCTCTGTCGCGCGTCGCCTGGGATTTGTTGTGCCGCAGCGAGGTTGATTTGGCCGACGAGCAGGCTTGCTTCCCCATCGATACTTTCCGGCGCAGGTCGGGCGTCCGCAGCGGCGCGCGCAAAGACGAAATTCGCTCGCGCGATCAAGCTGATTTGGGCTGTCCAGATGCGGAGCGAAAAATATTCGACTTTGCATTTTCAGAAATCCATGGTCTCTTCTCCGCATCCCGCTTCACTGACGAGGGGCGCTTCGCGAACGTCACGATGCGTTGGGGTGGGATGCGGTGGCCGCGATGGGGCGCAGCATGCTTTGGGCATGCCGACGTACGCCACGTCGCGGACGGTGAAGTCGCAGGGTCCTGGCCTCCCGAAGCTGAGGTCCGCGCAACGCGTGAAACGCGTTGTCGCCACGGTGGCAAACAAGCCGGTCACCGAGGAGACTGCGTATAAATCGTAAAGCCATCGCGCAGGGAAGGCCGGGTCTATCCGGCCGAACCTGTGGTTCTGCCGCGTGCTTTTTTGCTGCACGCGGACCGCAGGCCTCGGTCGAGGCCTGGCCTTCCCTGCACCCTCCGTGAGTTGGAGGGGAACGACACCAGCAAGACTCGGACGCAGATGCGCCGCGAGGCAGCAATGTCATGTCTGCAATGGGGGCAGCGCATTCAGTGTTGTTTGGATACAGCGGATCGCGTGGCGAGTATCGCGCCACACAAAGGCTGTCGTCCCGGCGAACGCCGGGACCCATGATCATAAGACGATGGTCGAGGCACGCGGGTCGCTACGTCAGCGCTTACGACGCTGCCCTGTGGTTATGGATCCCGGGTCGCGCTTCGCTTGCCCGGGACGACAGCGGAGCGCGGCGGCTACGGGCGAGAGCTTCCATCGGCATTGCAAAGCCGCGAGTCTGGATTGCCGTCGTTGCGAGCGGAGCGAAGCAATCCAGGGCCTCATCCGCGGCCCTGGATTGCTTCGGCGCAAGAGCAATGACGGTGGCGATCGAGGGAGCTGATGATGCCGCTACCCCACCATCCGCCCGCGGCCCTCCCAGAACCGTGCGCGCAGCACCTTCTTGTCGACCTTGCCGACGCCGGTCATCGGCAGCTCCTTGACGAACGAGATGCTCTTGGGCGCATGGGCCGAGCCCTTGCGCGCCTTCACGAGCTCGATCAGCTCGGCAGCGTCGATCTGCGCGCCGGCGCGCGGCACCACGATCGCGGTGACCGCCTCGCCCCATTTGTCGTCGGGCACGCCCACCACCGCGCACATCGCCACGTCGGCGTGCTGCGTCAGCACGTCCTCGATCTCGCGCGGGAAGATGTTGAAGCCGCCGGAGACGATCATGTCCTTCTTGCGGTCGAGGATGTACATGTAGCCGCGCTCGTCGCGGCGGGCGATGTCGCCGGTGTGCAGCCAGCCGTTCTTCAAGGTCTCGGCGGTGATGTCCGGCCGCTGCCAATACTCCGCCATCACATGCGGTGCGCGCACGCAGATCTCGCCGGCCTCGCCCAGCGCGACCTCCTGATCATGGTCATCGAGAATCTTGACCTCGCAGGCCGCGATCGGGAAGCCGCAGGACAGGAAAAGCTCCGGCTGCTTCGGATCATGATCGGCCTTCCGCAGCACCGAGACGGGATAGCATTCGGTCTGGCCATAGAGCTGCGAGAACACCGGGCCGATGCGCTCGATGCCTTCGACCAGCCGCGTCGGCGACATCGCCGAGGCGCCGTACAGCACGAGCTCGAGCGAGGAGAGATCTGTCTTAGCTAACGCGGGATGATCGAGCAGCACGTAGATCATCGTCGGCACGAACAGCGTGAAGTTGATGTGCTCGCGCGCGATGGTCGCCAGCACGGCCTCAGGATCAAATCCCTTCAGCATGTGCACGGTGCCGCCGCGCATCAGGGTCGGCAGCACCTTGGTGCCGGCGACATGGCTGATCGGGGCGACCGTCAGATAGCGGGCGCGCTCCGGGATCTCGAAATCGGCGAGGATCGCGGTGGCGAAGCCGCCATATTCCCGGTGATGGCGCAGCGCGCCCTTCGACTTTCCGGTGGTGCCGCCGGTGTAGTTCAAGGTCGCGATGTCCTCGGGCGTGGCGAAGTTGCGCGCGCTGGCGTGGCCTGACTGCTCGATCGCGGCGAGGAGGTCGACGCCATAGCCGGCTGCGCCCAGCGTGAACACGTGGCGCAGGCCGCCCGAGCGCGCGGCCAGTTCGCCGCCGCGGTCGTGGAACGCGGCGGCATCGATCACCAGCACCTGCGATTCGGAATCGGCGAGCTGGAACAGCTGATCGTCGAGCGAGCCCAGCGGATGCAGCCAGGTGATGGCGAGCCGCGACAGCTGCGCCGCCGTGCCGGCGCACCAGGCATCGGCGCGGTTCGCGCTGAGGAACGCGACGCGTGTTCCCGGCGGCAGGCCGAGCCGCATGAACACGTTCTGCATGCGGCCGATCAGGTCGATCGCGCCCTGATAGGTCAGCGATCCGTCCGGCCAGCTGAAGGCGGTGCGCGACGGATGACGCGACAGCGTGAGCAGGGTCTGCTCGCAGACGACCGGAAACGAATGAAGCTGTGGGCTCATGGACGATCCTCCCGAGATGCCGCGATCGTTGTGGCGTCGCGGGGCTTGTTGCCGACGCTATCAGAAAGCCCATCGCGCTCAAGGCGCGCTTGTCGTCCTCGGAACATCGCTGCGCGCGCCGCGTTGCCCGGCCGAACAATAGCGGAGCAAGGCCATGCGCACCTCGACAGCTTTTTTCGCGGGAGCCGGAACGGTCGCCATCGCCGTCGCGGCCGGTCTCGGCGGCGGGCTCATGATCGCGGAGGGCATGCATCCGAGTTCGCAGGCGTTCGAGCAGGCCAAGCTCGCGCGTTCCGTGCCGGAGACGCCGTCGCCAAGTCCGACGACCACCTCGTATCTTGCGGCAACGCAGGCGGCCGCGACCACGCCGATCAAGGTGGCGCCCGCAGCAGCGGAGACGGGGCCGGCGACGCCGGTATCGCCCAATCCCTCGCCCCCGCCGCAGGCTGCTGTGCCGGACGCGACGGCTGTGCCCGCCGCCTCTTCGGCGCCGGCCAGCACGCAGGCCGGTACCGCCGAGGACGTTCAGGAGAAGGGACAGGACAAGGCCGCAGCGAAGGCCGAGGACGCGGATCTCAAGGCGCGCGGGGCGGAGCGCAAGCGCGTCGCGGAGCAGCGCCGCACCGAGCGGCACCGGCAATATGTCGAGCGCCGGCGCCAGCGCCGCGAGCAGGATCTGCGCGCGGTCGAGCAGGCCGTGCGTGAGGATACGACGCCGCGCGCCTATGCGGCGCAGCCGGTCGGCATGGAGGGGCCGCGCTTCAGCTTCTTCGGCGACGATTGATCGCACGCGGCGGCGCCGTTATCCCTGAGCCCAACAAGGATCAGGGAGGGACGCGCCGTGCAGGACACTCGATGGGACGGGCTGCGGGCGCGGCTGCGCCTGCCGCTGATCGCAGCGCCGATGTTCCTGGTGTCGGGAATCGAGCTGGTGAGCACGGCCTGCACCAACGGCGTGATCGGCGCGTTCCCGACGGTCAATTGTCGAACCCCCGACGAGCTCGACGCCTGGCTGCTCCAGATTGCCGATCGGCTTGCGCGCAGCAGCGATGCGAGCGGCGCTGCGGCTGCGCCGGTCTGCCCGAATCTGATCGTGCATCAATCAAACGCGCGGCTGCAGGACGATCTCGCGGTGCTGTTGCGGCGCCGCCCGGAGATCGTGATTACCTCGGTCGGCTCGCCGGCAAAGGTTGTTGCGCCCTTGCATGATGCGGGCGCGCTGGTGTTCGCTGACGTCGCCTCGATCCGTCATGCAGAGCGCGCGGTCGAGGCCGGCGCAGATGGCCTGGTGCTGCTCACGGCCGGGGCGGGCGGCCAGACCGGCTGGCTCAATCCATTTGCCTTCGTGCGCGCGGTCAGGGCGTTCTTCGCCGGGCCGATCGTGCTCGCCGGCGGCGTCAGCGACGGCGTGGCGTTGCGGGCGGCCGAGGTGCTCGGCTGCGATCTCGCCTACATGGGCACGAAGTTCATCGCCACGCGCGAAAGCCTGGCCGATGACCGCTACAAGTCGATGCTGGTCGACAGCTCGGCCGACGACGTGCTGCTCACCTCGGCCTTCACCGGCCTGCCGACCAGCATGCTCCGGCCGTCGATCGTCGCGGCCGGGCTCGATCCCGAAGCCTTGCCGGCGCGCGGCGCGATCGAGATCGGCAGTGACATCGACATCGCTGCGCGCGAGGCGCGGCCGAAACGCTGGCGCGACATCTGGAGCGCCGGGCACGCGACCTCGGGGGTCACCGACGTCCCGTCGGTCGCCGTGCTGGTGGCGCGCACGGCTGATGAGTACGGCGGCGCGGGCGGTCTCCGGCCATGAGAAAACGTGATGTGTGTCCTTAAGGCACCATTAACCATCGGGTCCCACAATCCGCGGAGCTTGAACTTGGCGGAATCGTGCGATGGGCATCGGGCTACGGCAGGACAAAGAGCGGGTGACGCTCGAGGAGATCCGGATCCGCGTCGGGCATGCTCTGCAGCGGCATCCGCTGTGCCGCAACGTCCAGTTCGACATCATGAGCGTTCCCCGCACCGCCCGCGGCGGGAACTGGACCATCAGCCTGCATTCGGTGGAACCGGCCGCGCTTTGGGAAGCCTCCGACATCGTTGCCGACATCCAGGCCGCGTACGATCTGCTGATCCCGGCCGAGCTGTCTTCGGCGGCGTGAAAAAAATGTCCGTCATGTTCACAGGGCAGAATGGTGGCCTCTGTGTTTCTGTGGCATCGTAAAGCCTTAATTAACTCCCACTTTTCGGCAAAGTGCGGCTTTCCGCCGGGATACGGAGAATTGCGTGACGAAGTCGATCGCTTTTGTCGCTTTGCTGGGCGTGCTGATTGCAGGCGCGGCCGTGACGAGCGTCCTGATGCAGGACAGCGTGCCTTCGGCTGGTGCGATGATGCCGCCGGTGGTGGCGAGGAGCCCGCTCTCCAACCGTGAAGCCAAGGGCGACCGCCTGGCGATGGTCACACTTGCGGCCCCCGAGGTGCAGCAGCCGAGCGCCCCGTCGAAGGCGACGCTGCGTCAGGCCTATGCCTATGCGCCGTCCGAGCCGGAGATGGCAAAGGCGTCGGCCGCCGCGGTCGTCGCTGCCGAGCCGGTGGTGCCGAAGTCCAAGATTCTCGCCAGGAGCGAGCCGGCCCCGGCGCCGCTGAAGCCAGAGGTGCAGAAGGCCTATTCGCTGCTGTCGGACGGCCAGATCGCAGGCATCAAGGAACGGCTGCGGCTCTCGTCGAGCCAGGAATATTATTGGCCGGCGGTCGAGACGGCGCTGCGCGCCGTCGCCCGCAAGATCCACGCCGGACGCCAGGGCGCGGCGAAGCCGGGCGCGGTGGCGCTCGATCCGGATTCGGATGAGGTGCAACAGCTGAAGTCAGCCGCGATGCCGCTGCTATGGCAGTTGCGCGAGGATCAGAAGGACGAAGTGCGGCGGCTTGCGCGCACCATCGGCCTCGACAAGGTCGCAGCCGCGATCTGATCGGGGGGGATCCTCCTGGCGTGAACATCAAACTTGGAGTGAACATCAAGAAGGCCGCGCATTGCGCGGCCTTCTTGCTTTCGAGAGGCGCTTTTTCACCTCGCCGGGGAATTGGCCTCCGGATGCCCGCCGCTCTCGGGGCCGGCTCCCGTCGGCGACGATGCGGGCGCGGTACGCAGGTCCGGGCCGGGCCGTGCCGGCTGGGTCATGGTCGGGGCTTCCGGCGGGGTGATCGCGGCGCCGGCGCCGACCGTAGTGCCGCGGTCGGTGTTGGTCGGCGCTGACGGCACTGGCGTCGGCTTGTCGCCGCCGGCGAAGCGCGTCGCGCCGCCGCTCTGATAGCCGGCAACCAGCAGGCCGGCGACCACCAGCGCGAGCACGAACAGGCCGCCGAGCTCGGGCAGGGCACCTGACGGGGCCACGCCGCGGCCCCGGCCGTCTCCCTCGAGCGCCACCGCCGCGATCTCTCGGTTGTGCCGCGACCGCAGGAAGGCCAGGAACGCGCCGGCGGCGATGATGATCGCGGCCGCGAGCGTGAAGAACATCAGCCAGCTGATGGGTTGATCGCCTTGCATGTCGAACATCCTTTGATCCGTGAGGGCTGCGCGACGTGCAGTCGCGTCAAACCCGCATGACAATCTCTGTTCGTTGCAATCGTCAGTGGCGTGAAAGGTTTCCCGCCCGGCGGCGGAAATCTCGCGTCAGCGCCCTTCGCCGGCGGCCCATAGCGCCTCGAGCCCGGAGCGATAGGTCGGGTAGGCGAAGCCGACGCCGAGTTCCTGCCTGGCGCGGATATTCCGGATGCGCCGGTTGCTGGCATAGAAGCTGCGCGCCATCGGCGACAGCTCGGCGCGGTCGAACGGCAGTTCCGGCGGCGGGGCGATGCCCATCAACGCAGCGGCATAGGCGATGACGTCCTGCGGCGGCGCCGGCTCGTCGTCGACGATGTTCCAGGCTCCGCCTGACCCGCGTTGGATCGCGCCCATGATCGCGCTGGCCGCGTCATCGACATGGATGCGGTTGAAAACCTGTCCCGGCTTGACGATGCGCCGCGCCCGCCCGGCCCGCAGCTCGACCAGCGCGTTGCGGCCCGGCCCGTAGATGCCGCCGAGCCGGAGCACCGCGAGCCGGTCACCGATCCGCGCGCGCCAGTCCTGCTCGACGCGGACCCGGGCCTGCACCCGGTCGTGCTCGGGCGCCAGCGGCGTGTCCTCGTCGATCCAGCCGCCCTGATGGTCGCCATAGACGCCGACGGTCGAGAGGTAGACCACGTGCCGCGCGCGCCCCGCCGTGATGGCGTCGCCGAATGCGGCCAGCACCGGGTCGTCGCCTCCTCCCGGCGGCACCGAGATCAGCACGACGTCGGCGTCCGCCGCCTTCGCCAGCGTCGCGGCCGCGGGGGCCGTGCCGTCGAACAGGTCGATGTCATCATGCGCCAATCGCGCGCGCTTGTCGGCGCTGCGGACCGTGCCGCCGATGCGGGCGAACGCGCCACGGTGCAGCTCGACGAAGCGCTGGGCGGTGTAGCCGAAGCCGATGACGAAGAGGTTCATGGATGCCGTTCACCTGGACTTGCGCGAAGGAGCGAGCTTTCGAGTTACCCGGCACCGGGTGGCCCGCGCAATTCAAATGACGCGCGCGGAGTCAGCCTGCGGACGGGGCGGTGCTGACCTGCCGCGCTTGTTATGGCTCCCGTCATGGTCCATGTCGTATGATCAGGCGACAGGAGATGGACTGCCACGATGAATTTCCATTCGATCTACCGCCACGGCTTTGCCCGCGTCGCTGCCTGCGTCACCGCCTCGAGCGTCGCCAACCCGACCGCCAATGCGGCGGCGATCCTGGCCGCGGCGCGCGCCTGCCATGACCAGGGCGCGGCGGTCGCGGTGTTTCCGGAGCTCTGTCTGTCCGGCTACGCGATCGAGGACCTTGTCAAGCAGGACCCGCTGCTCGATGCCGTCCAGCGCGGGCTGCTCACCCTCGTCGAAGCCTCGCACGACCTGATGCCTGTCCTGATCGTCGGTGCGCCGCTGCGCTTTGCGCATCGCGTCTACAATTGTGCCGTCGTGATCCACCGCGGCGAGGTGCTCGGCGTCATTCCCAAGAGCTACCTGCCGACCTATCGCGAATTCTACGAAGGCCGCCACTTCGCCTCCGGCGCCGGCATCCGCGGCGAGATGATCGAGGTCGCCGAGACCATGGCGCCGTTCGGCACCGACCTTCTGTTCGCCGCCGCGGATGTCGCCGGCCTCGTCATCGGCGTCGAGATCTGCGAGGACATGTGGATCCCGGTGACGCCGGCGTCCGAGCTCGCGCTCGCCGGCGCCACCGTGCTCGCCAATCTCTCCGGCAGCCCGATCACGGTCGGCCGCGCCGAATCGCGCTCGCTGCTCTGTCGTTCCACCTCGGCGCGCTGCCTCGCCGCCTACATCTACGCGGCGGCCGGTGTGGGCGAATCCACCACGGATCTCGCCTGGGACGGCCAGACCTCGATCTTCGAGAATGGCGTGCTGCTGGCCGAGAGCGAGCGCTTCCGCCAGACCGGACAGACCATCTTCGCCGACGTCGATCTGGATCTGCTGCGCCAGGAGCGGGCGCTGATGGGCACGTTCGACGACAATGCGCGTGCGCAACGCGCCGGCATGCACTGGCGCCGCATCGGCTTCGAGCTGCAGCCGGCCGAGGGCGACATCGGCTTCATGCGCAGCATCGAGCGCTTTCCGTTCGTGCCGAGCGATGCCGCGCGGCTCGATCAGGACTGCTACGAGGCCTACAACATCCAGGTCGCCGGCCTGACGCAGCGGCTGCGCGCCACCGGCACCAAGCGCATCGTGATCGGCGTCTCCGGCGGGCTCGATTCCACGCATGCGCTGATCGTCGCGGCGAAGGCGATCGACCTGCTCGGCCTTCCCCGCACCAACATCCTGGCCTATACGATGCCCGGCTTCGCCACGGGCGCGCAGAGCAAGTCCTACGCGCATGCGCTGATGTCGTCGCTTCAAGTCAGCGCCGCCGAACTCGACATCCGCCCCGCGGCGACGCAGATGCTGAAGGACATCGGCCATCCCTTCAGCCGCGGCGAACAGGTCTACGACGTCACCTTCGAGAACGTGCAGGCCGGGCTGCGCACCGACTATCTGTTCCGCCTCGCCAACGATCGCGGCGGCCTCGTGCTCGGCACCGGCGATCTCTCCGAGCTGGCGCTGGGCTGGTGCACCTATGGCGTCGGCGATCAGATGGCGCACTACAACGTCAATGCCGGCGTGCCGAAGACCCTGATCCAGCATCTCATCCGCTGGGTCATCGCCTCGCATCAGTTCTCGGCCGATGTCGACCGCACGCTCGAGGCGGTGCTGTCGGCCGAGATCTCGCCGGAGCTGGTCCCGGTGAAGGAGGGCGAGACGCCGCAGAGCACGCAGGCCACGATCGGCCCCTATGAGCTGCAGGACTTCAATTTGTTCTACACGCTGCGCTACGGCATGCGCCCGTCGAAGATCGCCTTCATGGCGCATCACGCCTGGAAGAATGTCGGCGACGGCGCCTGGCCGCCGCATTTCCCTGCCGACAAGCGCCACGCCTATACGCTTCCCGAGATCAGGAAGTGGCTGGAGGTGTTCCTCAAGCGCTTCTTCGCCTTCAGCCAGTTCAAGCGCTCGGCGATGCCGAACGGCCCGAAGGTGGTGGCCGGCGGCGCCCTGTCGCCGCGCGGCGACTGGCGTGCCCCGTCCGACGGCAACGCCACCGCGTGGCTGGAGGACCTGGAGCGCAACGTGCCGAAGTGACGACCATCTTGCTCCGCCGCCGCGCTTGCCATATCCGAGACGTGCGCGTCCGCCTTTGCGGCGTCATCGACATCGTTGAACGGAGCAGATCATGAGCGTGACCGCCGCCGGCATTTCCTCGATGGCGACGAGGCAGATCCTCGCTGAGCTCGCCGCCGCCTATGAGGAGGCGACCGGCGAGGTGATCACGATCGAATCCGTCGGCGGCGTCGATGCCGCCAAGCGCATCCGCGCCGGCGAAGCGTTCGACTTCGCCGTGCTCGCCTCCGATGCGCTGCAGAAGCTTGAAAGCGACGGCCATCTCGTTCCCGGCAGCATCATCGAAATCGCGGAATCGCCGATGGCGATGGCGGTGCGCGCCGGCAGCCCCAAGCCCGATCCGCTCGACGAGGCCGCCGTGCGCAGGGCGATGGAGAACGCCAGGGCGATCGGCATCTCCACCGGCCCGAGCGGCACGTATGTGCAGAAGCTCGCCCGCGACTGGGGCCTGGAGAGCGAGGGCACTTCGCGCCTGGTCCAGGCCAAGCCCGGCATTCCCGTCGCCAGGCTGCTCGCCGATGGCGAGGTCGACGTCGGCTTCCAGCAGCTCAGCGAGATGCTCGGCGCGCCCGGCATCGATATCGTCGGCCTGCTGCCCGCGTCGCTGCAGCCCGGCACCGTGTTCGCGGCGGCGTTGTGCAAGGCCGGCGCGCATACCGAGGCGGCGCGGGCCTTCATCGAATATCTGGTCTCGGAGGAGACCGCCGAAACCAAGCGCCAGCACGGCATGACGCCGGTGTGAGGCGCCGGCCCCACAGCCCGCGAAAAAATCCGATCGCCGCGTGTCGTCTCGGCCTTGTCCCGATCGTCTTCCAACCGAACAATCGGGAAGGAGACGGCGGATGAGCACATCGTACTATCGCTGGGTGATCGTGGCGGCCGGGGGCGTGCTCGGCTGCGTCGCCGTCGGCGGCCTGTTCTCGCTGCCGGTGTTCCTCAAGCCGATGGCCGCCGAGACCGGATGGTCGGTCGCGGGGATCTCCACCGCGATGACGATCGGCTTCCTGGCGATGGCCGTCACCAGCATGGGCTGGGGCACGCTGTCCGACCGCATCGGCCCGCGTCCCGTGCTGCTGATCGGATCGATCCTGCTCGCCGTCAGCCTGCTGCTGGCAAGCCTGACATCCTCGCTGTTGGCGTTCCAACTGCTGTTCGGCCTGATCGCAGGCATCGCGACGGCGGCGATCTTCCCGCCGGTCATGGCGACCGTCACCGGCTGGTTCGACACCCATCGCAGCCTCGCGGTGTCGCTGGTCTCGGCCGGCATGGGCGTGGCGCCGATGACGATGTCGCCGCTCGCGGCCTGGCTCGTCTCCAGCTACGACTGGCGGACCGCGATGCAGTGCATCGCCGCGATCGTGGCCGCCATCATGATTCCCACGTCGCTGCTCGTGGGACGTCCGCCATCGTCCGCGCCCGGCGACGCCGTCGCGTCGGGTCCCGCCGCCGGGCCGGCCGAGATGACGCGATCGGCGGCGCTGCGCTCGCCGCAGTTCCTGATCCTGCTCGCCACCAACTTCTTCTGCTGCGCCACGCATTCCGGCCCCATCATCCACACCGTGAGCTATGCCGTCACCTGCGGCATCCCGCTGATGGCGGCGGTGACGATCTACAGCATCGAGGGGCTCGCCGGGCTCGGCGGCCGCATCGCCTTCGGCCTGCTCGGCGACCGCTTCGGCGCCAAGCGCGTGCTCGTTCTCGGCCTGCTCGCGCAGGCGTTCGGCGCGCTCTCCTATGTGGTCGTGCGCGACCTCGCCGCGTTCTATGCGGTCGCGGCCACCTTCGGCTTCCTCTATGCCGGCACCATGCCGCTCTACGCCGCGATCGCGCGTGACAATTTTCCGCAAGGCATCATGGGCACGGTGATCGGCGGCACGGCGATGGCCGGCAGCCTCGGCATGGCGACCGGCCCCCTGGCCGGCGGCCTGATCTACGACAGCTTTGCGAGCTACACTTGGCTCTATGTCGGCTCGTGGGTGATGGGCCTCGGCGCTGTCATGATGATGATGACCTTCCGGCCGTTTCCCAAGCCGGTGTCGCAGCCTGGCGCCGTGCCCATGCAAGCGCCGGCCTGACGCTGCTGCATCGCACCTTCACGCGCGCCGTCGGAATCGAACAACAACGCTTGATCCCCCGGCAGGAACTGTGATGTCGCAGCCGGGTTGGGCGGCGTGGAGTTCAACCGGATGGAGATCGGATCCATGAAGAAGACCCAGCTTGCCATTGCCACCCTCGTCGCCGCCACCCTCGCCGCCGTCCCGCTCGCCGCGCAAGCGAAGCACCACAAGAAGCACAACGCCGCGACGTCGACCACCTCGTCGCAGACCACCGGCAGCAACATGAAGTCCGGCCGCGATTCCACCTCGTCGAGCCAGGGCAATGTCGGCCCGGGCACGAACCAGGCGGGAAGCATGGGGAAGTAACAAGCCGGGCACTTTCGTTCAGCGACGGGAAAGCAGCGCTGGCCTTCCCGTCGCCGCTGGACAGCATTCTTTTCCAGACGGCGTGTTGCAGACCTTGCTGCCATCGTTGGCGCTTGATGCTAAACGAACGTTCAGTGACGTCAGTGATCGCCGTGTTGCGAATTCGTGCGGTGGAGGTGCATCGTCGATGTTGGCGAGGGGGCGAGATTATTATCTCGGGCTGAGACGCCGCTATGAGCCGGACGTCGCCAAGCTTGTCATCGTCGCGGAATCGCCGCCGGCCTCAGGAAAATACTTCTATGACTCGGCCGGCTCGATCAGCGAGCCGTTGTTCACGGCCCTCATGCGCCAGATGGGAGCCACCCCTGCGACGAAAGAAGAGGGGCTGCGACAATTTCAGCGCAAGGGATGGGTGCTGGTCGATGCGACCTACCAGCAAGTGGACAAGCTGCCGAAAGACGCGAGTCAGGATAGGAATGCGTTGATCGAAGACGATTACCCGCTGCTCGTCGCGGACCTATCCAGCCTTGTGTCGGATCGCGGCGTTCCCCTGATCTTGATCAAGGCAAACGTCTGCCGGATTCTGGAGCCTCGACTGACAAAGGACGGCTTCAACGTGATCAACGCCGGCCGCCCGGTCTATTTTCCGAGCACGGGACAGCAGAAAAGGTTCGAGCAGCAGTTCGCCGACGTCCTGAGGTCGGCTGACTGAGGTTTGACGGTCAAGGGCGAGGCACTGGTCGGCGATGTGCCGTCAGTCTCGGTCAGCATCCCCCATCTTGCGTGGGTCCAGCAGGTGACGGCAACGTGCGATGCACGCTGCCGATCATTTCGACGCCTCCTTGATCTTGTGCTCCAGATGCCCGGTGCCGTGATCCCTACGCAGCTGGCTCAGCGAGGTCTCGTTGAGCTGAAGCAGCACGTCGCTGAGTTTGGTCGAATCCGGATAACCGGCCGCGAACGACTTTCCGTAGATCTTGCGCAACGTGCCGACCAGCGTGTTGCCATGCTTCCTGCTGATCTCGCCATCCTTGTCGCGGTGGCGGCCGTCGAGGCCCGGTTCCTTCATGCGTCTCTCCCCTGATGCGGCTGGTGCCGTAATGCGACTTGCGCGCTTAGGAAGGGGAGCCTGCGCTCAATCGATGAGATTGGCAATGCTGCGGCGTGATACACGGGGTTCACGCGCGGTGCACCAAGAGAATCTGCGAATGAGTTGCTTGTCATACCGGGCTCCGTCCTTCCTGCGCGGCCGCAACCGCCTCGACTCGGCGAAGGCTCGGGCATGCACGTCGTTCAATCATGTTGGTCGAAGTGAATGGCCGGGACGGAGCCAGGCTATGACGGTGGAAAGATATCTGGGCGGAAACCCGGGTTCTTGGATGCGATCGCCGGGCCGCTCGACGCTGGCCAAAAATCCCTCGTTCTTTTTATCGGAAATCATGCTTTACTCCGTTCATCCCGCCTCATGCAGAGGGCGTACGCGTCGTCACGATACGTGGAGGTGGGCTGCGATGGACGTGGATGCTGCGCCAGACGAGCGCTTGCGTCGCGGACGGCGAAGTCGTGTGGTCCCGGCCTCCCGATGCTGAGGTCAAGCCTGCTGTTGATGCGCAAGCGTCACGCGGGCGATGGGGGCAAGAAAGCCCGGTCCCCAAGGAGAGCACGAAGGACACCGTTAAAACTGATCGCGCAGGGAGGGCCGGGTCGTCCGGCTGGACCTGTGGTACCTGCCGCCTGCATTTTTTTTCGCAGGCGGGCCACGGGCCTCAGTCGAGGTCCGGTTCTCCCTGCGCCTCTCGTGTTTCGAGACGCGCGCGACCAACGCATTCCTCGGACTCATCGAGCCGCGAGACCGCGCGCGCACGCCTGAACCGACCGCAAGTGGCTGTTTGACATCTGAGTGACGTGACGATGCCTGTCGGCGCCCGTGACAACGCCGAGCAGCGTCGGGCCGAACCCATGGATAGGAGACGCGGTCAGTCGCAGTGCGTCTCAAGAGGCGTGACGCGGTCAGAAACCGGGTCACGCATCGGTCTCGTACCCCGCGGGGACAGCGACGAACCCAGCGCCTTCCAATCGCTTCTCATCGGAAACCACGGAGCGTTCGTGTTCATCTGTGAACGATGACAACGAGATGCTCTACGCCGCCGGCATATGCAGCAGGATTGGCCCCAGTGATGGAGAGCTCCACTCGGCAAACGACGATTGCAGAAGGATATCGAAACAGTATCACGTTGAGGTTGTATTGAGAAGGCTTGGGTGTACAATCTTCGTGATGCCAGATTTCCGATGGGAACGACGGGCTTCCCAATAGTTCTGCTGGCTGAGAGGGTTGTGCCGGCATGCCTCTCATCGTCTATCCGCATTGCGACATGCACGTCGCGCTGAAGAAGCCCGCGACCAAGGTGCTGCCGTTCCGCGTGTTCGACCAGGATCTGCCGAACGGCTCGACGACCTACACGCTGACCGACGTCACCGCGGACTGCAATTTTCGAATCCTGGCGCCGTACAACCCGGTCGGGTCCCGGCTGACCAGCTTCGTGACGATCGATCCTGCGGCGCGCACCATCACCGGCGACGACGTCGGCACCAACCTCGTGGTGATCGAATACGGCCCCGGCTACATCGTCGCGCGTATCCAGGTGCACGACGATGTGCTCGGCTGGTGGTTCGGCAACTCCTCGATCACCACGGCGCTGCATCCGACGGTCGCCCACAGCCAGCCGACGCTGTGCGCGCTGTTCAGCGACGATCCGACCGGGACCGATCTCGTCGGCGACATCACCGGGCACGGCTTCGTCACGCTCAGCTCGGCAAGTCCCGGTACCTTCGTGGTGGCAAATACGAACAATGAGGGACGGTTGAGGGGCGTGAGCGAGGGGGCGGCCCAGCTCGACGGCAGCTTCCTCGGTGTCAACCAGAGCCTGCCGGTGAAGGTGGTCGACTACGCCAAGATCCGCGACAACATCTCAACGGTGCGCGCCGGCGACCTCGCCAATGCCGCCGAGATGCACAACATCCTGTTCCTCGCCGAAGGCTTTCGCGCGTCCGAGAAGGACAAGTTCGACAAGATCGTGCAGGAAGCGGCGGACGGTCTGTTCTCGCAGAAGCGCCACGAGCCCTACGGCACGCTCGCGGGCAGTTTCAACGTATTCAAGGCGTTCCAGGCGTCGGAAGAGCAGGCGGTGACCTGCGGCTGGCGCGTCAACGACGAGGAGACCTCGGAGCTTAGCAGGGGCGGACCGATTCCGTGGAATTACAGCGTTTCGGACGACAAGAGCATCTACGAGGTCGACGAGCTCGTGGCCCGCGTCGGCCTGCCGCTCCGCAACGAGACTGCGACGCCGGCGCAATTGAAGGCGCGCTGGGCGGGTCAGTCGCTGCCCAACTACGATGCGGCGAAGGTCAACGACACCCTGATCGAAGCGTGGAGGAAGCAGAAATCGCTCGGCCTCCTGGAGGCACGTGACACTTTCTACGGCCTGATGCTCGGCTCCCGCTGGGGCGACCGGTCGGCGAAGTCCGGGGCCGCTTTGACGATGCCGGCGGCGGATGCGGCGGGCGATGCCAACCTCGCGCCACTGATCGCCCGCGCCTATCAGTTCTTCAAGCCGGCCAGCGTCACCCGGCACCTTGCCCCGGATCCGCGCCGGCATCCGCCGGAGCTCGCTCGGAACGGCCGCGCGAACGTTGCGGCGCCGATCATGGCCTACCTGTCCGGACTGCGGCTCGGGTCGTCGCCGCATACCGCGCTCGGCGCCGAGTGGATACCGGACGGCACCTTCAAGCGCAGCCGCGGCCTGATCGCCATGATCACGAACGAGGACATGATCGGCGGCACCAATTTCAACCAGTCGACCGTGACCGCCAATTCGTTGCAGAGCCTGAAGACGCTCGACTTCGAATATCCGGCGACCAACACGGCGACGAAGAAGGTGATGCGGCGCAAGCCTGCCAGCGACATCGACGCCGACCTCACCGATATCATCGACACGGTCGCGCACGAATTCGGCCATTCCTTCAATCTCGGCGACGAATACGAGACGAGCGCCGAAGACAATGCGACCGCTTCGAGCGAGCAGGACAACATCGTCGCGCTCGCCGACATCTTTCAGGATCCGAGCTACGCCGCCAATCACTCCCGTCTGGTCGATCCGTCCAAGGTGAAATGGTTCGAACTTCTCAGGGTCCAGCTTTCGGCCAGGCTGACCCAGGCTTCGACCCAGCAGGGTGGCTCGATCGAGGTCAGGATCGACCCGCGCCAGATCCCGCGCTGGGTGCAGGCGAAGGCGGCCGGCCGCCAGGCGTTTCTCCGCCGCATCCAGATCACGGCGATCGGCCGGCAACTGCCGCTCACGTTCACCGATTCCGATTATCTCGTCAGACTCGACATCGGCGACATCGACCAGAACCTCGGCTCGATCCGGCTCGGCGGGCTGGAATTGCCGCCGGCGCCGTTTCCCGTGTTTCCGAAAGGCTCGCTGCTGTTCGTGCCGCGCCGCGACGATGCGGACGCGCTGGTCTATGTGGTGGAAAAGAAGGTGCGCGACTTCATCGCAGGCAACCATCTGCCGCTCAACAAGGATCCCGACTTCGCTCATGTGAACGACGAGGGCGACGACCCGAAGGACATCCCGAATTTCAAGCCGCCATGCAAGGCGCAGCGGCTGGTCGGCCTGTACGAAGGCGCATACAACTTCACCGGGCTGGTCTATCGTCCGGCTGGCGACTGCAAGATGCGGAACAACAGCGGCACCTTTTGCCATGTCTGCAAATGGCTGATCACCAACCGCGTCGATCCCGCGCTGCACGACGTCGTCGACCGCGAATTCTATCCGGAGGCCAAGAAAAATGGCTGAACCGGGTGCCCTCGAAACGATCGTCGCCGAGATCGGCAAGCTGCTGCTGCCGCTGCGGGCGGCGGTGGAGTCGCCGGCCGCGTTCCAGGGCCTGCTGCTCAAGCTGGGCTGGGATTCCGACGTGATTCCGAAGCCGATCGCCGATCTCGCGGTCGACTTGCAGCTGCTGTTCGATCGGCTCCAGGCGCTGGTCGGCGGCGGGCTGTCGCTCGACGGCGAAGTGGCGTCCGACGGCGAGACGACGGTCGTGTCCGGCTCGCTCGAAGACGCCTTCAAGACCATCGAGGCGATCGCCGGCGTCGTTCAGGCGATCGACGACCTCGTCTCGGCGCCCGGCGGTGCATTTTCGGCGACGCTGAACGCCGATAATTTCAAGGGCGAGTTTCCGGGGCAGCTCGTCGGCTATCTCTTCATCACCTATCTGCGCAACCATCATCCGGGCATCGGTTTCGCGCTGCAGGCGCTCGGCGTCATCCGCACCCGCTATACCGCGCCCGCCGGCAACCGCCCGGACTACATCGACTACAGGTTCAGCTTCCCGGACCTGCCGAAGATCGTCTCCGACCCGGTGACACTGTTCGAGAACGCCTTCGGCTGGGGCACCGACAGCTTCGACTTCTCCAGCTTCGCGCGGCAGATCGACAGCCTCGCGGCCGGGCTCGGGCTCGACGTCCGGATGGTGGAGGTGCCGGATCGGGCCGCGCGCGCCCTCGAAGGCGGCCCTCCGATCGGGCGTGCCGCCGTGCGCAAGCGGCTCCGCTTGGTGTTCTTCGAGCGGGCGCGCGACGCGGGACGGCTATCGGCCGAGCTCGGACTGTTCCCGCTGCCAAAGTCCGGGAGCAAGAAGCCGGGCTTCGCGCTGCTGCCGTCGTTCAGCGGGCTGCTGTCGGTGCGGATGCAGCTCGGTCCGACGATCGCGGTGACGATCTCGAGCGACCTCGATCTCACCGGCGGTGTCGGCCTGATGGTGCGGCCGGGCAGCGGCATCGACATGGTGATCGGCTTCGCAGGCAGCGGCGCGCCGACGTCGGCCAAGGGCACCGCGCGCGTCGAAGTGGAATACTCCGCCGCCTCCGGCAGCCCGACCATCGTTCTCGGCACCGGCGAGGGCACGCGGCTCGAATACCAATCGGTGAGCGGTGCCGGCGGTTTCACGCTGGTGGCGGGCAAGGACGTCGAGGTGTTCGCCGAGGCGGACCTCAAGGGCCTCGCTTTCGTCCTCGACGCGTCCGGCTCGGACGGCTTCATCTCGACCATCCTGTCGGGCATCTCGACGCGGTTCGAGTTCGATCTCGGCCTCGGCGTCGCCTATCCGCGCGGCGTGTATTTCCGCGGCACCTCGCATCTCGAGATCCAGATCCCAGCGCATATCGACCTCGGTCCGATCCAGGTGCAGGGACTGACGCTCGCGGTGACACCGTCGGCTGACGGCCTCCCGATCGATATCGGCGCGACGCTGAAGGCGGCGCTCGGTCCGCTGGTCGCGGTGGTGGAAAACATCGGGCTGCGGACCGATCTCGCTTTTCCGGGGAGCGGCGGCAACCTCGGCCCGATCGATCTATCCTTCGGCTTCAAGCCACCGAACGGCGTCGGGCTGTCGATCGATGCCGGGGCGGTGAAGGGCGGCGGCTATCTCTTCATCGATCCGGACCGCGGCGAATATGCCGGCGCGCTGGAACTGAAGATCCTCGACTTCCTCTCGGTGACGGCAATTGGCGTCATCACCACCAAGATGCCGGACGGGTCAAAGGGCTTTTCCTTCATCGCCATCATCACGGTCGAGTTCAATCCCGGATTGCAGCTCGGTTTCGGCTTCACCCTGCTGGGAGTCGGCGGACTGGTCGGGCTCAACCGCTCGATGGACCTCGACGCGCTAGTCAACGGCGTGCGCGCCGGCTCGCTGGACTCGGTGCTGTTCCCGCACGACGTCGTCGCCAACGCGCACCGGATCATCTCCGACCTCCGCACCTTCTTCCCGCCAGAGCAGGGGACCTTCCTCATCGGCCCGATGGCGAAGTTCGGCTGGGGCACGCCGACGCTGATCAGCCTGTCGCTCGGGATCATCATCGAGATTCCCGGCAACATAGCCATCATCGGCAAGCTGACGGTGGCGATCCCGGACGAGCGGCTGCCGCTCATCATCATCCAGGTCGCCTTCATGGGCGCCATCGAATTCGACAAGAAGCGCGGCTGGTTCTTCGCCATCCTGTACGAATCCCGCGTGATCTTCATGCCGCTCGACGGCGGCATGGGCGTGCTCGCGTCGTTCGGCGGCGACGCCACTTTCATCGTCTCCGTCGGCGGCTTCCACCCGGCCTACAATCCACCGGCGCTGCCGTTCCCGCCGATCCCCCGGATCGCGATCAACATTCTCAACACGCCGGTGGCCCGCATCCGGGTCGACGCCTATTTCGCGGTGACGTCGAACACCGTGCAGTTCGGCGCACATGCGGAGCTGTATTTCGGCGTCTCGATCGCCAACATCGAGGGCCATCTCGCCTTCGACGCGCTGTTCCAGTTCTCGCCGTTCTATTTCATCATCACGATCTCTGCCTCGCTGTCGGTGAAGCTGTTCGGCGCGGGGCTGTTCAGTATCCGCTTCCGCGGCTCGCTCGAAGGCACATCGCCCTGGCACGTCGAGGGCACCGGGAGCATCTCGCTGCTGTTCTGGGACGTCGACGTCGACTTCTCCCACACCTGGGGCGACAAGGAGGACACCAGCCTGCCGCCGGTCTCCGTGCTGCCCCTGCTGGTGGCGGAATACTCGAAGGCGGAGAATTGGACTGCCGCGCTGCAGAACAGCAGCAGGCTGTTGGTGACGCTCAAGACCGTGGACGCGGGCTCCGATCTTGTCCTGCATCCGGTCGGGTCGCTCAAGATCACCCAGCGTGCGATCCCGCTCGGCATCACCCTCGACAAGATCGGCGCGCAGCGCCCGGACGACGCCAATTACTTCTCGGTCGCGACCGCGACGTCGGGCATCGAGAAGCGCGCCACCATCCGGGAGTCGTTCGCGATCGCCCAGTTCAAGGACCTCAAGGACGGCGAGAAGCTCAGCGCGTCCGACTACGAGGCCGAGGAGGCGGGGCTGGAGCTGTCGGTCACTGGCAACCAGGCAAAGACCAGCTATGTCACCAAGCGCATCGCCCGCTACGAAGAGATCATCGTCGACAACAATTTCAAGCGGGCCCGCCGGCGCTTCGTCACGCTCATCTCCGGGCTGTTCACGCACTTCCTGGCCAACAACGCCGTGGCGCGGTCCGAGATCTCGGCGAAGTCGCGCGATCTGAAGCACGTATTCGACGACAAGATCGCGGTCGATCAGACGTCCTATGTGGTGGTGAGCCTGGCCGACAATTCGCCGATCGCCGGCGCGCCTGCGTCGTTCCAATCGCGCGCCAGCGCCGGCGAATTCATGGCGGCGGAGACGCGGCGCAATCCGAACTTCGCAAGCGAGGCCCATATCGTGCGCCCGCACGAGATGAAGCGCGCGGCGTAGCGGAGGCACGATGATGGCGGGCGATCCGGCGAGGCGGCGGGGAGGAGCGGGATGAGCGACACGATCGGCACCTATTCCTTCCTGCCCTGGCTGCGGCTCGGCGTGGCGAACAGCATCACGGCGTTCGACAACGACAACTCGGTGGCGCTGCGCGCGACGATCAAGGTCGACTTGTCGCTGGCCGGGCGGCCGGTCCAGGGCGACACGGATCTGACGGCGACGATTTCGCGCGATGTCGCGCTCTATGGTCCCGGGGACATCGTCGGCATCGATCCGATGGCGGTGGTGAAGGTGGAGCCGCGCGACTGGATCACCAATTTCGAGCCGAACTACCTGCCCTTCGTTGAGTTCTACGACGAGGATTTTCCGTGGCGCTACACGCCAGCGGCGCCGGACGAATCGCGCCACCGGCTGCGCCCGTGGCTCGCACTTCTGGTGCTCGAGGTGGAGGAGTTCAAGGAAGTCGCGGTGTCGTCGGCGCGGCCGCTGCCGGCGATCGAGGTGACGGGCGATCCGGCCTCGGTATTTCCGCCCGCCGACCAGCTTTGGGCCTGGGCGCACGTCCACGTCAACCGCGACCTGATCCAGCAGGACGGCGTGGTGGAATCGACCAATGCGGACCAGGCGAGGGCGCGACTGGAGAGCCTGCTGGCCAGCAATCCGGACTACGCCTATTCGCGCGTCCTGTCGCCACGTCAGTTGAAGCCGAATACGTCCTACCATGCGTTCGTGGTGCCGACCTTCGAGAGCGGCCGTCTCGCCGGCCTCGGAATCGCGCCGGCGGCGAATCCCGCACTCTTCGCCACCCTGTCGGCCTGGGCGGACTATACCGACCGGCCGTTCCCGACGCTGCATCCGGTGTACAAGCGGTGGTACTTCAAGACTGGGACGGTGGGCGATTTCGAGTACCTCGTCCGCCTGTTGAAGCCGCGTCCGCCGGACTCGCGGCTCGGCCGCCGCGACATGGACACGCAGACGCCCGGCTCCGGGATGCCGCCCATCGCGGTCGCCGGGCTCCACGGGGTGCTGCGGCTCGGCGGCGCGCTCAAGGTGCCGGACGAGGCGCTGACCGGCGCGCAGGAGGCGGAAGCCGCGGCCTACGAGGGCTGGGACGAACCCTACGCGCACGAATTCGAGAAGGCGCTGGCGGGCTTCGTCAACCTGACCGACGACTATGCCCGCGAAGGCGCGCCCGACCCGGTGATCACGCCGCCGCTGTACGGCCGCTGGCACGCGCTCACCGAACGGCTGCTTGAGGAGGCAGACGGCAGCGACGCGCCGCAGCCGCGCAACTGGGTGCACGAGCTCAATCTGGACCCGCGGTTTCGCGTTCCCGCCGCGTTCGGCACGGCGGTCGTGCAGAAGAATCAGGAGGCCTATATGGACGCCGCCTGGGACCAGGTCGGCGACATCCTTGCGGCGAACCGGCGGATCAGGCTGGCGCAATTCGCCAAGGCCGCAGCCGCGATCTGGCATGCGCGCCATCTCGGGCCGCTGAAGGATCTCAGTGCGGAACGCGGGCTGACAATGATGGCGCCGGTGCAGCGCCGGGTGATCGCCGACGGCTTCACGCTGCGCCATCGGCTCAAGGAAAGCACGGTGCCCCGCGCGGCGCTGTCCGCGCCGTTCCGGCGCGCGGTCCGGCCGCGCGACCAGCTCGCGGCGACGCTCGGCTTCGACTCGCCGAAAGGCGCCGAAGAGCTGCTGGAGAAGGTCAATCGCGGCGAGGTCAGCGCGGCGCCGCCGCGGGTCACCCCGGAAGCCTTGCCGGTGGTGGAGGATGTCGCCGCGCAGCTTCAGCCGAAGTCGCTGCCCGCGGAGCTGACCAACTGGCTCACCAAGCACCGCTGGGCGAAGTGGGTCCTACTGGTCGTTCTGCTGCTGCTCGCCGTGCTGCTGCTGGCCGTCGCCGTCCCGCTCGCGATCGTGGTCGCGGCAGCGGCGCTGGCGCTGTTCCGATGGCTGGTGCGGCTGGAGAAGCAGGCCGGCATCGCGACCGGCGTGTTGCCGCAAGGGGCTTCGCCCGAGATCATCGACGCGCTGCCGGGCTTTCCGTCGTTCACCATCCGCGATCCCGATCCCGCGGCGCCTGAGCCCGTCGGCGGCGCTTCGTCCGCCGACAGCCCGGAGGCGGCGCGCTTCAAACTGGCCCTCAAGGATCTCAACCGGCTGCTCACGGTCAGCGCCGATCTCGGCAAGCCGCCGTTGCGCAAGCCGATCGACATCGCCGCGCTCGGAGCGTCGACTTTCGCTGCGATTGATCCCGACAAGACGGTGCCCGCCTTCACCTTTTCCTCGATCACCATTCCGCCGCGAGTGCTGGCCATCAACGGGATCGCGACGCTGCTGCAGCCGGAAGTGTTCAAGCCTGTGATGGCATATCCGGAAATCGACCTGCCGATGTACAAGCCGCTTCTCGGTCTGTCCGACGAGCACTTCCTGCCGAACATCGACAAGATTCCGCAGAACACGATCACGCTGCTCGAGACCAATCAGCGTTTCATCGAGGCCTACATGGTCGGCCTCAACCATGAATTCGCCCGCGAGCTGCTGTGGCGCGAATATCCCACCGACCAGCGCGGCAGCTGCTTCCGCCAGTTCTGGGACCCGAGCGGCGTGATCGACCGGGAGGGCCTGTCGAAGGACGAACTGCGCGAAAAGCTCCGCGATATTCCGCCGCTCCACACCTGGTCGCTGTTCTCCAAGCTCGGCGATCACGACCATCGCGAGAAGCCGGGCGAGAACGAGGAGGAAGTCGTCCTCGTCATCCGCGGTGAGCTGCTGAAGAAATATCCCACCGCGGTGATCTACGCCCAGAAGGCGCGCTGGCAGCGCGACGACGGCGGCGCGATCAATCCCCGCGTCGAGCGGGTGCTGGAGACCGACGGTCCGGTGGAAGACCGCCTGCGCACGCCGCTCTACGAAGCCAAGGTCGATCCCGACATCACCTTCATTGGCTTCGACCTGACCTCGAAGGAGGCAAAGGGAGGCACCGGCCGCGGCAATTCGACGGCGCCGGGCTGGTTCTTCGTCATCAAGGAGCGGCCCGGCGAGCCGCGCTTCGGCCTCGATATTTCTCGCGACGGGCCGCTCAACGTCTGGAACGACCTCGCCTGGCCTGACGTGCTGTCCGACGCCGACAAGGGCTTTCTGCAGATCAGGCCGGGCGGGCCGACCCTCACCCTGGACGATCCGGTGGCGCCGGAGCTGCAGGAGAAGAAACAACAGTACGACGAGGACAAGGCGCTACGCTGGCATCCGGACAGCAACTCCGCGGAGCTCGCCTACATCCTCTACCAGGTTCCCGTGCTGGTCGCGGTGCACGGCAGCGAGATGCTGCCGAACTGATCGCGCAGCGGACACGACAGGGGGCGGCGGAGGCGAAATGTCCGAGTTCGATGATATCCGCAAGGAGCTGGAAGCGTCGCGCGCCGCGGCCGATGCGACGTCGCGCGAGATCGGCCGGATTCGCCACACCCGCGCGCGGCTGATCCGCGACCGCGCACGGGCCGAGCGCGTCAGCAAGGGCGCCGATGATCTGGCGCTGGCGGCGATCGACAAGGAGACCAAGGCGGCGGCCTCCGAGATCGAGCGGCTGGGCGGTGCGCTGAAGGCGGCGAAGGACGAAGTGGTCCGCAATAGCGGGCTGTTCGCGAACTTCACCGACCCACGCCGCAACATCGGCCTGCTGTCCGATCAGACGCCGATCCTGCTGATGCCGCTGCGGATCGAAACGCGCTTCAAGCAGGCGGCGGAATTCGGCGGCGACCGCGACGAGCTGTGGGTCCGGGTTTATCCGGACGACATCGCCGTCGACAGCTTCGAGGAGGCGTTGTCGGAAGACGAGGTGAAGCGCGCCCAGGCCTATTGGGCCGACGTCTGGCGGGCGAACCACGACCCCGCCGGGGAGCGGGCCGCCTGGCGAACGCTCGTGAGCGGACAGGGCTCGGGGCGGTCCTACTACGTGACCCAGACTCATCGCCCGCTCAACGAGGCGGCGCGACCGGCCAGGGTGGAAGGCGTGCCGACCGTGATCCTGACGGTGGTGACCAGCGCGCCGCTGGCCGATTCCGAGCGAGGTGCGGTCAGCGCATTCTGGACCGCGCTGTGGCGCGCCGGCACGGATGTGGCCGCGCAGACGGACGCGATCGCCGCGCTCGATAACGCGCTCGGGGCCGAGCGCGCCGCGGCGGTCCGTGAGGCGTACCGGCCGCGGAATCTCGCCGACGCGCCGCCCGAGGGCGCGGACCGCGCGACCACCACGGTCATCGCCGCGTATCTGGAGTTTCCCGCCGCGGACGCCACGCCGATGCGCGAGACCGGTTGGTCGCAGCCGGCGACCGCGCGGACCTTGCCTGATCGCCTCGTCCTGCTCGGCTACAACGGCGGAACGCTCGAACTCGAGCAACTCGGAAAACCGATTCCGTCGCCGCTGCCGGTCACGCCGTCGCCGACCGGAACGGACGACGCGTCGGTCGCGCACGACGGCGACGACATCACGTTCGGTCCGGAGCTCGAATGGGTGCGCAACTTCGACCGCGCCGTCGAGATCGGCATGGGATTCCGGGTGCCGCTAACGCCGCCCGCCTTCCGCCGCGGCTTCGATCAGTTGATGGTGCTCGGTGTGCGGCTCGGGGCCGATGCAGACGCCGGCCGGGTCGCGCTGGAGCAGTTGTTCGCCCATCATCATCAGTCGAAGGCCGGGTTCTCGATCCTTCCGCAGGGCCAGCCGACCAACAACGTCGAGGGCGAGGGCGCCGCCTACAGCTGGCGCGAGGATTCCGACGTCAGCTTCGATCACTACTTCGGCACTCCGCCCCTGGACCCCGACGGATGGTTCGAGCGGACAGACGGACGCTGCCTCGCCGCCACGCTCGGTCTCGATCCGGCCGCGCTGGCGGCGATCCCCTTCTACCATCGCCACGACGTCAACGACGCCCGCGCCATGAACACGGCACTGTGGCCGGCTACGCTCGGTTACTTCATGGAGAGCATGCTTCATCCGGTCTTCGACGATTCGACGGTGGAGCGGACCCGCGACTTCTTCGTCCGGCACGTGTCGGCACGCGGGCCGATGCCCACAATCCGCGTCGGTCGTCAGCCCTACGGCATCCTGCCGGCGACGCCGCGCTCGCGCATCCAGTGGATCTTCGCGGGGTCGAACGTCGCAGTCGGGGCCGCGCACGCGCCGGACGATCCGGAATTGCCGTTCCTGACGCGGTTGTATCAGTTGCTGCGCAAGGTCGAGGCCGACCTCGAGCCGCTGATGTCGCGGGTGTCCTACATCGGCAAGCCGGGCGGCGACCGTCATCAGATATTGCTCGATGTCCTCGGTCTGCACGCCGGATCGGTGGAATTCCAGCAGCGCTTCGCCGAAAGCTTCAAGGAACTGTACAACCGCCTCGCGATGCAGGGGGCGGGCGGCGCCTTGGTCGCGCTCCTGCTCGCCGCGGGCTATGTCGGAAGCGGGCTCGATCTGCTGAAGCAGCTCGGCTACACGCCGCCCGAGGGGATCGAGGGGCCGGACATCCTCGAGAAACTCTTTCTCAAGGCGCCCAACCAGCTCAAGGGCCCGCTGATCGACGACCGTCCGTTGTCGGAGACCGAGCAGATCCGCGCCTACACCGCCGGCGGCGACAACTACATCGGCTGGCTGATCAAGGCTGCGGCGACCTCCCACGATGCGCTGCGGCTGCAGCAGGGCTTCACCCAGCGCCCGAACGCGCTGCTGTATCTCATGCTGCATCACGCGCTCGACCTGAGCTTCGTCGAGACCAGCATCCGCCTGTTCTTCAATGCCGGGCTGATCGGCGAGACCGAGCTGAAGGCGGCGCGGCGCGAGCCGAAGTTCTTTCAGGTCGAGGAGGCGAGCCTCGCCGTGCCGGCTGCGGCCGGCGGCAGCCGCTGGCGCTATCTCCACCGCAGCGACGCCGCGGTCACCGGAACGGGACTGAGGACGGTCGGCGAGTTCATCCCGACGGTGCTGACCTCGATGGTCGCCACCGCGTATCTCAAGCGCCAGCTCGATGCGCTCGAATGGCTGAAGAGGTCCCCGACAGCGGTTCTGGAACGGGTGTTCGCCGAGCATCTCGACCTCTGCACCTACCGGTTCGACGCCTGGTACGGCGGCATCATGAGCCGCCAACTGGAACGGATGCGCTATCCGCACGGTGCCGGCCGGGGGACCGCCCAGCCGGGTGCACCGGCCGGCGAGGCGAAGACCGGGATCTATCTCGGCGCCTATGGCTGGCTCGAGAACGTCAAGCCGGAGTTCAAGAAGCTGACGGCGGTCGAACTGCCGGCAAACCTCGCGGCGATCTTCGCCGATCCGGATGCGCCGCCGCTGATGCGCGACCGCAGCAACCAGGGCTACATCCACGCGCCGTCGCTGAACCAAGCGGTGACCGCCGCGGTGCTGCGCAACGGCTATCTGTCGAACGCCACGCCCGACAATTCCGGCAGCCTCGCCGTCAATCTCAGTTCGGAACGAGTCCGCATCGCGCTGTCGATCATCGAGGGAATGAAGGGCGAGCAGAGCCTCGGCGCGCTGCTCGGCTACCAGTTCGAGCGCGGCCTGCACGACCGCCACGACGTCGAAGTGGACGGGTTCATCTACGACCTCCGCAAGGTGTTCCCGCTGGTCGGCGACCGGCTGACTCCGACGCGTACCGGTCGGCTCGACGCGTTCGGTCGGCGACTGCGGATCAACCGGGTGGAGGCGCGCAACGTCATCGACGGCCTTGCTTTGGTCGAGCACATCAAGACCAGCGGCGTGAGCAGCTACCCGTTCGGCCACAATGCCGACCTGCCGGCGGCGAGCCCGCAGCAGGCCGCGGCGATCACCGCCGAGGCCGCGCGGATTGCCGACATCGCCGACGCGGTCGCCGACCTCGCGATGGCAGAGAGCGTGCATCAGGTGGTGCAGGGCAACTACGACCGCGCCGGCGCCGTGCTCGACACCTACTCCAAGGGAAAATTCCCGGCGACCCCAGACGTGGTGCGCACGCCGCGGTCGGGGGTGACGCTGACCCATCGGGTGGCGCTGCATCTCAAGGCCGGGCTCGACCCGAACGATGGCGCGCTGACATCGCCGCGGGCGAAGGCGGAGCCAGCGCTCAACGCCTGGCTCGCGGGCATTCTACCGCCGCCGGCAGCAGTCGCCTGCTCGGTGACGGTCACCGACCCGCTCGATCTCTCCTCCGTCACCTACAACGTGACGCAGGCCGATCTCGGCCTGCTGCCGATCGACCTGCTGTATCTGCTCGATCCGGACAACGATCCAGCCGCCAAGGCGCTCGATGATCTGATCGAAGCGCATGTGATCGCCGTCCATGCACCGCGCCCGGACGCAATGCTGACGATCGCCTACCGCGAGAGGATTGCGGCGATCGCCGGGCATGTGCCGCTGTTCGAACTGTCGGCGTTGGTGCGGCATCTCAGAAGCCTGCTACTGCGTTCACGTCCGCTCAAGGCGAGCGACATGGCGATGGCCGGCGAGGCGAACGAGGCGGTCGATCTCGACGCGGCGCTCGCGCGCGAGCGGGCAACGCTGCCGCGCGATCTGCTCGCCGCGCGGCTTGCGGATCTCGACGCCTTCCGTACGGCGCTGCAGGCCCGCCTCGACGCCAAGCAGGAGGCCCAGATCGCCACGGAGATCGAGCAGACGATCACCGGCTTCGTGTCGGTGATGCAGGGTCTCGGTCCCTTCGCGGCGTTGCAGACCGGTACCGGTGCCGTCTACGCCGACCGGCGGCGGATCTTCTCCCAGTTGCACGCCGTACTCGCCGGCTACATCGCTCGATGGACCAGGCAACTCGCCGAGTTCGACGCACGCATACTCGCCTACGACGCTGATTCCGGCGCGCCGGACGCGGCGAAGTTCCTGGCGCTGCGGGTGGCCGAAAAGCTGATCGCGACCGCGGCGACCGACCCTCTACCGGCGCAGCCGGACGATTTCCGCGACGATCTCATGAGCGGCAAGCGCGCCGCCTTCGTTGGACAGCGCGCCGTTCTGATCATGCTCTACGACAATGCGTCCGATCTCGCCGCCCTGCATGACGGCATCGAGGCGTCGAAGGCTGCGAACGCCGCGTTCGACGCGGCGGCGATCGACATCGCGGCACAGCGCACGGCGATCGTCGCCCTCGCAGAGGACATGGCGAAGCGCACCGCCGCGCTCGCGCTCGAACTGACGACGCGGCTGCCGGCGATCCAGGCCCGGCTCGATCAATACGATGCCGCGGCGGAGGCGAAGAACAAGATCGAGGCATTGACCGCCGCGGCGAAGCTGCTGTTCGGCGAAGATTTCAAGATCGTTCCGGATTTCGGTCTGCCAGCGGCGCAGGCCGGTGAATGGAGCAACGCCTGGGGCGCGGAGGCGCAGGCGGACGAGACCATTCTCGGGTTCCTCAAGACGACGATCGGACGCCGCTTTCCGCTCGACGACTGGTTCACGGGTGTCGCGCGGGTGCGGTCGAAGCTGCACGATCTGGAAGCTTCGCAGCATCTCGCCGACGCGTTCACGGGGGCGGGCGTCGCGCTGCAGGCGCTGCAATTTCCGCATCGCCCCGAGTTGCCGTGGCTCGGACTCGAATTCCCGGAGACCGATGCCGACGGAAAGCCGTTCGTGATCGACGAGGACAAGCTGCTCTATACCGCGCATTTCGCCGAAAGCTTCGATCCGGCGCGGCGGCAACTCGGGCTGTTGCTCGACGAGTGGACCGAAGTGATCCCGCGCCCGACCGAGGATACCGGTCTGGCGTTCCACTTCGACCGGCCAAACGCCGAACCGCCGCAGACTCTGCTGCTGGCGCTGCCGCCGAAATTTGTCGGCTCGTGGCAGTGGCAGGATCTCGTCGACACGGTACGCGAGACGATGGACCTCGCCAAGAAGCGCGCGATCGAGCCCGACCACGTCGACACGACCGCCTATGCCCGCTTCCTGCCGGCGCTGGTGTCCGCCGTGGCCTTCCATCCGATCACGGCCTCGCTCAACTTCGCTTTCAACAACAACCTCGCCGCGGTGCTGGCCGAGACGGAGACGGGCAATGGCTGACTATGTCGCGGTTCAGAACCTCTCCGCCGTGTTCTCCGGCAAGGTGAAGCTGCCCACCATCACGTTGTGGAACAGGCTCGAGGGCCGTCCACGCACGCACGATTTCGACCGCGCGCTCAAGGCCGAGGTCCGTGATCCGCTGTGGCTGCTGACGAAGCAGTGGCAGATGGGCGAGTTTCAGGGCGACGACGCCGGCTCGCCCGTCGTCGCCAAGGTGCACATCGAGACCACCGAACTGACGAAATACCGCGCGGCCGGCAATCCGCCGGAAGCGTTCGCGGACGACGTGCCGCTCGAAGCCAAGGTCGAGCGGCGGCCGATCCCGTTCCGTCTCGCCGGCCAGAAGATCGCGTTCGATCTCCGCATCGCCCTGGGCCGGCGCTGGCTGAAGCTCGTCGCCGGCATCGAGCCGGGGCTTGCCCAGCAATTCATCGCGGCGCTGCCGGTCGCCATGCCAGATCCGGCGCTCAAGGCCGATGCGCCGGTCGCCGCCCATCGCGAAGCCTGGCAGACGATGGCGGCGCTGGCCGGCCGGTCGATGGACGGCTACGACCTCGTCGAGCATCTGACGGCCGCGCCCGGCAATCACGCGCACGACCTCGTCGTGCTCGGCAATCCAGCCAGCACCGCTGCGATCGAGACGGCGGAGGCGGAATTCCTTGGCTGGTACCGGGAGGCGTTCTACCAGCCCGCCGCGGGTGCCGCCGATGCCTGGCTGCCCGATCGCCTCGAATACGCCTTTGCAGCGTCGGCGCCCAAGGCGGGCGGCGAGAAGCTCGTGGTCGCCGACGAATACTTCCAGGGGCATCTCGACTGGTACAACTTCGACGTCGACGCCTCCGGCGCAGGACTCGGTGACCTGGCGGACGCGCCGCCCCCGGCCGCCGTCGAGACGACCTTTACGGCGTCGTTCATCCCGGCGCCGATCCAGTTCGACGGCATGCCGAACACACGCTGGTGGACCTTTGAGGAGGGACGAACGAATTTCGGCGACATCGATCCGGAGACGACGGACGTCAACAAGCTGCTGCTGATCGAATTCGGCCTCGTCTACGCCAACGATTGGTTCCTGATGCCGTTCACCGTGCCGGCCGGGGCGATCACCCGGGTCGCCGGCATGAGCGTGACCAACGTCTTCGGCGAGCGGATCTGGGTCGAAGCCGCGGGCAAGGGCACGGACGCCGATTGGCAACGCTGGTCGATGTTTACGCTGGCGACGAAGGGGAGCGACGACATTCCCGCCGATCTCAGCCTGTTCATCGTGCCCAGCGTGCCGAAGATCCAGGAGAGCGAGCCGCTGGAGTCGGTGGAACTGTTCCGCGACGAGATGGCCAACATGGTGTGGGGTGTCGAGTCGCGGGTGATGTTGGCTTCGGGCGACAGCAAGAGCGGGCGCAGCGCCGCGCTCGACACCCGCCGCTATTTCCGTCGCCTGGTGGAGGAGAGCCTGCCGCCGGACCCACCACCTGCGCCGCCGATCGAGAACGACGCCGCGATCCGCTATCGGCTGATGAGCGAGATGCCGGAGAACTGGATCCCATTCATCCCGGTGCACATCGACAACGACAGCCGCGAGATCCAACTGCGTCGCGCTGCAATGTTGCGGGTCATCGACCGTGACCCGGATCCGCCGGTGCGCGTCGAACCTCGCACCGATCTGCTGCGCCACGGTCTCGACCTCCCGCAGCAGCAGGGCTACAATCTTCATGAGGAGGAGGTGCCGCGCGCGGGCATTCGTGTCACCCAGAGCTTCCAGCGCACGCGCTGGTACAACGGCCGCACTTTCGTCTGGCTCGGCATCCGCAAGGAGACCGATCGCGGCGAGCGGTCGAGCAAGCTCGCTTTCGACGCGATCCTTCCGAAGCGGAAGGCATGAACGCATGAAACGTCACCGTCGAAATATAGCGGTGGCGCGGCCGCCGGAGATTGAGGGTTGAACGGGCGCGCGTCATTGCCAAGTCGGGAATTTCTCGCGCGACGGCAGACGCCCGGCGCCCCAAGATTACGTAGCGGCCAGCAAGTGTGAATATCCGAAGATCCGTTCTCAACCTCAGCGCTTCCTTCACGACATAGGAGCAACGGAGAGCGAGCACGAGGAACGCCGTTCAAGATTGAGCGCGAAGAAGTTCGCCTTGATTGTGCCGAATCGAGGGTCACTGCGTTATCGTACGTTGCGGCTTGAGCATCTTCGGCAGAGGCCCATATCCATAAGGGCAGAGATCACGCGGGATCGCTCATAGCACGGCAACCGCCGGCTCTGCTCAAACCTGGTGATGGGTAGTCCCACCGCAGCCCGTCTCAGCCGGGCTCATGAATTCTGTGCAGCCCAGTCACCAAGGCGGTAATCACGCTTATCACGGCGCTCGTACCATGGTCATTCAAGAACGAATCTCTGCGTCATGGTTGTCATGCACCTCAGTCTGCCACGTGGAGCGCGACGATGGTGCTGGTTGGTGACACCGTCGCACTTAAGGGGAGAACGGTGATCGACACTCCGAAGTTTGGATCCCTTGAAGCCGTCGAATCCGCTAAAGCTCGACAAAGATTCGCAGGCTTGCCTCGCATTCGTCAATTCAGCACGAGAATTCAGTGACCACTGCTCTTCGTACGCCCCGTGGCTCAACGCCGCGCAAGAACACATCAGCAAAGCGCTCCGCGTCACCAAAGGCCGCCCCGCGGAAGAAGACATCTGTTGCGGCAACGACGAAGGCTCCGATTCGGACTGGCATTTCCTCCTCGTCGCCGCTGGGCATGTTGGCGCTGTATCTTACCGCGCGATGGCGTGCTTCGGGCCGGGGCGGACTTGTGTTTCTCGCCGAAAATGAGAGCCGAGCCGAGCTGTTGGGTTCGATCATCCCAGTTATCGAGCCGGCCTGTGATGTGCTCGTCTATCCCCGTTTGAACACGCTTCCGTTCGATCAGCTTGAGCCTTCACGTGATATCGCGGGCCGGCGGAGCTCCGTCTTGAGACGCCTTGCCAGGGCAAAAAAGCCGATCCTGCTGATCGCGACGGCGGAGGCCATAATGGAGCTCCTGCCGTTGCCTGCGAACTGGTCTCGTATCGGATTTCCCCTTCGGACCGGGGCCGTCTTTTCCGAGGAAGACCTTGAGGCCCGTCTGAAGGCTCTCGGGTACGACCTGGACGACAGTCCGGATTATCCCGGTGGAGTTTTGTTTCACGGCAACACCTTCGAGATCTTCCCGGCCGGCGCGTTCGGACCTTTTAGGATAGAGCATTCCGGAGGGAGAATCCGGCGTATTGCAGCGATCAATCCGATAGACCAGGAGGTGATTTCCGAAACGAAGGAACTCCTGATTGACCCGATGTCCGAGCGGCTGGCGTTCACGGGCCGGGCTCGAAGAAGGTCCAGCCTATTGGACTATTGTGCACGCGCCAAATGGATCGCCGACAGCACCGTGCCCAGGCACGCCGACACCTGGTTGAGCACGATCGAGGATGCGGCCGCCCGCAGTGAGCGTGACCGTGCCTATCTCAGCCGACGCGAATGGGAGCTGGCGGCCAGGAAGATCACTGTGTTGCCGCCAACCACTCCGTATCGTGCGACGCCAGAGTTCTACAAGGCAGCCTCTCCGCGGAAGGCGCTCCGTGCATTTATCGAGGAAGCCCAGCGCGGAAGCGCACGTGTGCTTTTCGTCGCTGCCGTCGAAGCGGATTTGCGTGTGATGGCCCGGATGAGCGCTATCAAGGCCGAATGCGTGCCCGATTGGACGCAGGCGACCGCAAGGGGCAGGCAGCAGGCCGCATTGTTGGCAGGCTTCGATGCGGGCTTTGTCGTTCCTGGAAAGAAGCCCCTCGTGGTCATCACTGCTGCCGACGTGCTCGGCAGCAGGGCACACCAACCGCAACCGATGAACTGGGCATGGACGCCCGGCTTCGATTCGGGAGATCTCCCCGAACTCGGATCCGTGGTCGTTCATCTGCAACGTGGACTCGCACGCCTTGGCGGCCTGAGATCCATGGGCACGGGAGATCTTTCGGCGCGCGAGATGGTCAGGTTGGTATTTGCCGGAAACGACGCCGTTCTCGTCCCTCTCGCAGAATTGGCGCTGATCTGGCCCTACGCCGCTGAGCTCGGAGACACCTCGCTGGACAAGGCCGACGGCAGCTCGTGGCGGCCGCGGCGAGCTGCTGCCGAGACGGAGATTCACGTGGTCGCAAAGGAGCTGGCCAAGCAGATGAGTCAGCGCCGGCGGCGCCCGGCTCCGAAGCTCGTGCCGCGCCCTGCTGTCTATGAGAAGTTCGTCGCGCGGTTTCCCTATTTCACCACCTCCGATCAGGCGAAGGCCATCCGCGACGTTCTGGATGATCTTGCATCGGGGCACCCGATGGACCGGATCGTCTGTGGAGACGTCGGCTTTGGCAAAACCGAGGTGGCGCTGCGCGCAGCGGCAGCCGCCGTGCTGGCCGGAAAGCAGGTCGCTATCGTCGTGCCGACGACAGTGCTGGCACGACAGCATGTCGAAACCTTCCGCAAGCGCTTTGCGCCTCTTGGCATCGATGTTGGAAACCTGTCGCGGGTTGCCTCGACCGCCGAAGCGCGAGAGGTAAGGGAGCGCCTCAAGAGCGGAGAACTCAGGGTCGTCGTCGGGACCCTCGCGCTCGCATCCAAGGAAGTGAGATTTGCCGAACTTGGCCTGATCATCATTGACGAGGAGCAGCATTTCGGCGCTGCCGAGAAAGCCATGCTGTCGGGCCTCAATAAGAACGGCCACCGGCTCTGGATGAGTGCGACACCGATCCCCCGCACACTTGCGGCCGGCTTGACGGGCTTGAGGGATCTCAGCGTGATCGCAACCCCGCCGGTCCATCGTGTTCCGGTTGCCACCAAGGTCGCACCGCTTTCGGACATAGCTATCGCCGCTGCGCTGGTTCGTGAGCACAGACGTAACGGTCAGAGTTTTGTCGTTTGTCCGCGGATCCAGGATCTCGATCCCATGCTCGCCAGGATCCATGCGCTGGCGCCGGAACTACGTATCATTGCCATTCACGGCAAGATGCCGACGGACGAGATTGACGAGAGGTTGATGGGGTTCGTCGAAGGCCGTGCCGATGTACTACTTGCGACCAACATCGTGGAAAGTGGCCTCGATATCCCACGTGCGAACACCATCGTTGTGTGCTGGCCCGAAAAATTCGGCCTGGCACAATTGCATCAGCTCAGGGGGCGAGTAGGACGGGGCGGCATCCGGGCGTTTGCACATTTCCTGACGGAAGGCGGCTCCGAACGCTCGGAAAAGCGGCTTTCCGTTCTCGAGGAATTGAGCCGTCCGGGCGCTGGCTTCGCGATCAGCGCTCGCGACCTCGATCTCCGCGGCGGCGGCGACCTGCGCTCCGATCGACAATCCGGCCACATGCAGGTGTTCGGACCGACGCTCTACGGCCACCTTCTTACGCTTGCCCTGGAGGGAGACCGCGATGGAATGTCCGCCCTCTGGATCCCCGAGTTGAATCTTCCCATTCCTGAGCTGCTTCCTTCGAGCTATGTGCAATCGGAGGCGGTCAGGCTGGAGATCTACGCTCGAGCCGCCCGGTGCCGGAGTGATGACGAACTGGAGGAGCTCGAGGATGAAACGCACCGCCGATTCGGCAAGCTGCCATCCGAGGCCAGCAATTTCTTTGCTGTCGCCAAGCTCAGGATAAGTTGCAGGCAACGGGGGATCATGCGTCTCGATGTCGGCCCGGATGCGATTGCTGCAACGATGCTCGCAGGGAGGATCGGTAAATTACGCTCGCGGTCACTGCAGCGCGAGGGCGATCGCGTCGTCTATCCCGGGCGCAGCGATGAACCTGCTTTACGACGGGTCGAACAGTTCTTGGATCTGCTGGACGAATGACGAGGGATGCGCCACTCAACTTGAAGCGGTCTTGTGTGATCTCCTCAGGCCCCGAAATGAAAGCGATGGCGCTTGACCCTTGGCAAGGACGATTGAGAGAACCCGTGTTGCGCTGACGCAGAGACGATCGTTCGAGGCTGTTCTGAAGCAGCTCGTCGGATGCCGTGGATCGTTCGAGTTCAGAGCTGCGCTGGCGGCCGACCCAGCCCGGACCCAACAAACGAATGCGCCAGTGATAGAACCAGCTTCACCTTCTGCGGCTTTGATGGTCACCAACTCATACTATGCAAAAGAACGCTATTTTGGTTTTGATCCAATCAGCCCCATCTGAGCGGATGTCGCCGGCTCATCTGTTCGAGTCCCTGTTGCTGAACGGGTGCACGCGTCGACTCGCGCCTTAGCGCGTCCGCGGCGAAACCGGAGACGTGCGCCGGGCGGATAGGCTCGCGCCAACTGATTGTGCTCGATCCGGTGTTGCATCATGTCCCGTCGGGTCTGGCGCTCGTCGAGCATCAGGACCAGATCCGAGCAGGGCTTGGTCGAACACAGCAGCAGAAAGCCGGCTTCAGCGTCCTGAGGGTAGACCGTCAGCGCATCGGAGCGGTCCACGTTGCCCGATACCAAGCGCGCGGCGCATGCGAGGCACCAGCCCTGCTCGCAGATGTAGGGCGTCTCGATGCCGGCGTCGATCATGCTGTACAGCAGATATTCGTCGGATATGGCGTCGAATGTGAACGTCCCCTCCGGACGTTCCAGCCGTATGCGAAACCGCCTGGTGCCGCCTTCATTGGTCATGGCCGAGAGCTCCCTCATCGCTCACCACCGGCTGTCGGGCAATGCGACGTCGCCGATGCGGCCGCTCGCGTAGCAGTGCGCGGCCGCGATGATCCGCGCCGCAACCGCCAGCTCGCTTTGATCGCGCGGCGCGTAGACCACGAGGCTCTGCGGCGGCACGGCGCCCGCCATGTAGCGTGCGAACGGATGCACCGTGCCCCAGCCCTTGGCCGCCACCTTCTGCGCCCATTCCGGCCGCAAGGTCAGGTGCAGCGACCCGTCGGGGCGAACGATGAGCCACACCGGCGCGAACACGAAGGCCTCCGGCTGGCCCATGGCATGGATGTCATCGAGCGCGAAGGCGCGGCCTGCGGCGTTCATCGGCGCCGGTACCTCTTCGACGCCAGCCAGCGCGCAGGCGCAGGACACGAGCTGTGCGGCGTATCCGGCGGGCGAGGTGTCGCCGAGCTGGTGGCAGGGCCATGTTGGTGCGAGCCGCGGCGCGCTGCCGGGACGTGTGGCGAGACGGCGCAGTCCAGGCGCCATCGCCCAGATGGGTGCAGCACCGCGCACGCCTGCTCTAGCCGAAGCTGTCATAATGAACCTGCGTGATCGGAACATCGGCGGCGCGCAGCAGCGACCTGACCGCGTTCACCATGACCGGCGGGCCGGCGACGTAGAACTCGGCCGCCGCGGGATCCAGGACTGCGCCCTGGATGACATCGGTGACGAAGCCGGCCGCATGCGGCCAGCCGGACGGCGCGTGCTCGACCACGGGCAGGTAGCGCGCCCGGGGAGTTTGCGTGATCGCCGCCGCCAGCATGTCATCAGCGGCGAGATCCGCCGGCGTGCGGGCGCCGTAGATGACGTCCGCGGGCGATCCGAAATCGAGGTGCGCAGCCGCGGCCTCGCGCAGCATCGCCAGGATCGGCGCGATGCCGGTGCCCCCCGCCACGAACACCTTGCGGCCCGGCTGTCGACGCAGCGTGCAGACGCCGAACGGCGCCTCGATGGTGATGCGCGTCCCCGGAGCCAACGCCGCGAGCGCGTTGCTGCCTGTGCCGCCATCGTAGCGCTTCGCAATGAACTGCAGGATGGTGCTGCCCGGCAGGTTGCACATCGAGTAGCAGCGCCGCAGCCCGTTGCCGAGATGCAGGATCGCATACTGCCCCGGCCGGAAGTCGATCGGCTCGGCCGTCTCGAAGCTGAATTGGCGGATCTCCGGCGCGAGATCGTCGATGCCGCGCAGGGTCGCCTGTTGCTCGACGCATCGCGGCGTCGGCGCGGACCAGTCGCCGGGACCGCGGGCGATCGTGACGTCCGAGATCGCGCGGGACTGACAGGCCAGGATGCGGTTGCGTCGTGCGTCGCGCGGATTGACCGCCGGCGCGCCGGGAAAGATCAGATCGACCTGCCCATCGATGAGCGTCACCTTGCAGGCACCGCAACTGCCCCAGCCGCATTCGTAAGGCAGCGCGACGCCCCCGCGTCGCGCTGCCTGAAGGATGGTGTCATGGCCGGCCGCGTCGATCGCGACACCGTCGGGCTCGATGCGGAGTTGCCGGGTCATCCACGCCATCCTTTCGGCTTGGGCGGTCGGCGCAGCACGCCGACCGCGTCTGCCAGACTACAAGCCGCAATCCGCGATCAGCCTCGCCTGGGCCGTCATGGTCCGCTCCAGGATCGCCCGTGCATCGTCGGCACCGGGCGCGGCCGAAAGTGCCTCGCTGAGGCCGCGCGCGGCGCGCTCGCCGAGCGGCATCCACTTCGCGACCCACTCCCGCAGCAGAACCGCATGCTCCGGGACCTTGCCGGTGGCGTAGCGCACCAGGGCCTTGGTGGTCTCGACGGCATAGGCTTCGTCGTAGTTGCGGAAGTCGTCGTGCAGCAGCGCCAGCAGGTCATCGTCGTTCGTGCGCGCCAGATCGGCGATCTCGCGGTTGAAGGCGTGATCGAAGATCGGCCGCAGCACCAGATTGCGGGAGACGAACGCTTCGCCCCAATCGTAGGCGATCAGCTGCTTCTCGATCAGCTCGCGCAGGCCCTGCCATTGCGGCGCCTGCGTCCAGACGGTACGGGCAATGTTGCTGTCGGCGAGCTCCGGGCGGCCGGTGTCGAGCGCGAGCGCCTTGGCCAGATAGGCCTGGCGCTGCACCCGCCGCATCTCGTTGCCCATCTGGAAGTAGAAGGTGTTGGTCACGAACGCCGACGGCGCCATCTGCGCGACATAGGCCGCGCTCATCTGCATCGCGTGTCCCGGGAAACGCACCGGCAGATAGGCCTGGCCGAGGAAGTCGAGCCACGGCGCAGACAGCTTGCGATAGCTGTCCTGGCGCTCGAACTCGTCGATCAGGTTGTCGCAATAGACCTCGCGATCCTTCTGGTCAGTGACATAGCGGCGATAGGTGTAGGTGAGGGGATCGCGATAGCCCTCCCAATCGTCCAGCGTGAGCCTCGAGCCTTCGCGATTCCTGAGATAGAACTGGTTGATCGACCAGTTCTCGGACAGCTCGAACGGTGCCGGCGCGCGGCGGAAGTGGCTGTGGAACTTGTAGGTGACGGCCTCGTATTCCGACGGCAGCCGGCGCTCGGTCCACAGGCTCCAGGTCTTCTTCTGCTTGCGCGCAGCCGGCTTCGCGGTCATCGCGGTCATGACGTATCCTCCCGGAATTTGTTATGTGTGGATGGTCCAGACCCATTCGTCGTCCATCGACTCGAGCCGTCCGCCGAACGACACCAGGCTCGGCTCGATCTCGGCGAGCCGGAATGGCCGCCCCAGCGCCACCTGCATGCTCTTCTGCGTCAGGCGGAAATTCCGGTCGGCCTGGACGCGGACATAGCCGCCGCGGTCCTCGATGACGATCTCGACGTCCGGATTGTCCTGCTCGCTCGCCGCGATCACGGCGTCGATGATGTCCTCGTCGACGCCCCTGATGACGGGGCCGACCAGTTTCGGTGCTGCTGTCGTGGTCATGGGCTTGTCCTATGCGTCCTGCTCGGTCTTGTGGCGGAGGCGGCGCAGCCGTCCGTCGTTGGGCACGCCGACCAGAATCGCTTCGCCGTCCTTCTTCACCGCGTAGCGGAAGAGGCGGCAGTCGCGCGGGTTGAGGCCGCGGCCGTCATCCATGCTGAACTCCCACTCATGGGCCGAGCAGGTGATGGTGCCGGCTTCGAAATCGACCTTGCCGTCCGCCAGCAGGATCTCCTGGTGCGGGCACATGCCCTGGAAGCAACGCAGCTCGCCGCCAGGAAGGTGCATCACGATCACTTCCTCGCCGTCGACCTCGACGCCGATGAAATCACCTTCCCAAAGGTCGTCCAAGGTCGCGACCTGCCTCCACGTCACGCCGGCATCGTCAGACATAGGCCACCTCGATCCAATCCATCGGCTGGATTCCGGACTGTGCCACCGTCATCGCGGACGGCAGCTCGCGGCCGTTGTAGTAGACGCATTTCGACGCGTTCTTCTCGGCGACGCGCAGTCCGACCGCGTGCTGGGCGACCTTGTCGGCCACGATGCTCATGCTATCGCCGTCGTCGACGGGGATCAGCAGGACGACGAAGTCGCCGCGGAAGTTGGCTTGGAGCGGGAACAGGGCCACGCTTACCTCCCAGATTTGTTGTTATATCTGTGGTCGTGTCGGGTGGGGGGCATCGCTCGTAAGCGGCGCCTGTCAATTCATGCTGGGCGGATCATTCGGCCGCGAGGCGAGACGCGCCATTCCAGGCGTAGCTCTGCGCGTCATTGCCGGCGACATCGGGCGTGATGCCCATATATTGCAGCGCGCCTTCCAGGTTCGGCGGCTGGATGTGTCCGGCTAGGAAACGGTCCACGATCGAGAGATGGGTGTCGTAGCGCTCGGGCTGGCTCTTCCACACCCATTCGCAGACTTCGCAGCAGAAGTTCAGCTTGCGACCGTTGTGCGTGGTGATCCGCGGCGCCTGGCCGATGCTCGGGCTGCAGATCGGAATGTGGCAGCAGTTGCAGACGACCGGCAGCGTCGCCGGATAGGTCTTTTCGATCTGGCCGGTGCGGACATTGTCGCCGATCACGTCCCACAGCTTGCCGAAGCGGTCGTTCCAGCCGGGATATTTCTGCTCGAGCCAGTCGCGCTCGGCCGCGGACACGCCCGCATCGGGATTCCACCACACCGTCGGCCGCCAGAACCAGACGCCCATGTGATAGGCGTGATGGACCCAGTCGAGCTCGGGCAGGAAGTGCTTTTCCCAATACCACGGCACGTTCATGCCGAGGTCCTTGAACTGGTCCATGAACTGCCGGCAGATCCAGTCCTGCATGAACTCCTTGAACGACATCGTCCGGCTTTCCAGCGGCGTGTAGTAGTCCATGGAGATGCCGGTCAGCAGCGCGAACAGCTTCCACGACCGCCAGAACATCTGGTCGACCATCTTCTGCGCCTCGGCCTTCTTGCCGTTGTTGATCATGATCTTCAAGGTCGGCTCGCCCTGCTGCGAATGCCGCGCCTCGTCGGTCTGGATCGAGGAGATCAGCGCACCGAACTCGATGTCGCCGACATGCAGCGCATCCGAGGCCATGCCAAGGAACTGCAGGTTGGTGAAGCCGGTCTCGAAGGTGAAGGTCAGCTGGATCGCCGTCGACACCGCATCATTGGCGGTGAACATGTCGTCGAACAGGCTGCGCGCCGCGATCACGCCCCACTCGTTGGTGTGCATCGCCTTGTGGGCCCAGTCGAATTGCGGGTCCTTTCCGAGCAGGCAATAGGGGAAGTAGATCTGCGCCTGGCCGTGGCGGCATTCGTCGAGGGTGCCGAAGGTGGCCATGTTGCGCCAGGCAGCAGCGCGGCCGAACCGGGCCATGCGCGCCTCGCCGATCGAGGCGAAATATTCCGGAACCGGAATGGCGCCGTAATGCGCCTTGATCGCCGACTTCCAGCCGGCATCGAGATTGTCATACAAATTGGAGCGCGCAATCGTCGAGCGGATCGAGTAGATGCCGTCGTCCTTGCCGGCCTGATTGTGGACGTACTCGCGATAGGTCAGCTTGTACGGCTCGTCCCAGCCCCACCACTGCTCGCCGTGGATGCCGAAGCTCTTGGACAGCTCCTCGGGAAAGACCTCCTCCTCGCTGACATAGGAGAAGGCCCAGTTCATGTCGCGGGCCGTGTCGTAATAGTCCCGCCGCTGCAGCTTCGGCATGCGTTGCTCCTCCCGAGCTCTGTGATCGCGTTCGTTGCTCTTCGTTGCGGTCCGCTGCCGCCCTTGAACGGGCGAACGTTGTGCGGCGCGTGGCGATGGCGTACGAGTCAGGCGGTTAGACCTGATAGATCGTCGCGCGATGTTGTAGGATCCAGTGTAGGCCGCATTCTTTGGTTTTTCTTTAGGCCGCGGGTGCGCATGAACATCGGCGTATTCGGGCGCGATCGTGAGCGCAGTCGACCGCATTCCTGCTGCTGCGCAAGCGACGAGATGATGCAATGCGAAGGGAAAGCGGCGGCGAGGATCGGCGCGGCCGTATCGACCAAGCGGGTCGATCTGTTCAAGCGAGCAGCTCGATGCCCGTCATCGTCCCACTGCCGATGATGCGTGCGGCGTGATCAAAGACCGGCGCAACCCTCCGGCCGTTCAGCGGCTGCGGCCGACGACCTGCAGCACCAGACCGTCGAGCGCGTCGGTGATCGAGATCTGGCACGCGAGGCGGCTCTCCGGCCGGACGTCCGCGGCCTCGAACTCGAGCAGGTCGGCCTCGATGTCGCCGGCGGGGCCGACGCGCTCCAGCCATGCCTTGTCGACGTGGCAATGGCACGTGGCGCAGATGCAGGACCCGCCGCATTCGCCGATGATGCCATCGACACCATTGCGCTTCGCCGCCTGCATGGCGCTCTCGCCGGGCTCGGCCTCGACAAGGCGCACGGTGCCGTCCGTCTCGATGAAGGTGATTCTGGGCATGGGTCGTTGCGTGTCCCTAGATGAACTGCCGGCCGCCGTCGATGATCAGGGTCTGACCGGTGATGAAGGCCGCGGCCGGCGACGCGAAGAACAGCGCGCCGCCGACCATGTCGTCGACGTCGGCCGCGCGCTTCAGGGCTCCGCGGGACACGCCATATTGGGCGGCGTTCTCCATCAGGCCGAGGCTGGCCTCGGTGAGCGTGAAGCCGGGCGCGATGACGTTGACCGTGATCTTGTCGCCGCCGAGCTCGCGCGCCAGCGCACGCGTCATCGCAATGACGGCGCCTTTCGACGAGACGTAGTGCAGCCACATCGGCGAGCCGCTCATGACGGTGGCCGACGAGACGTTGACGATCGCGCCACCGCCGGCGCGTCGCAGCAGTGGTGCGGCCGCCTTGCTCATCATCCATACGCCCTTGATGTTGACGCGCATCACCCGATCCCACTCGGCCTCCGGGATTGCCTCGAAGCCGCGGCGTTCGAGCCCGGCATAGATCGCGGCATTGTTGACCAGCACGTCGAGGCCGCTCATGCGCGCAAGCGCGAATTGCGCCAGCGCCGCGGTGGACGTCTCGTTCGCGACGTCGACCTCCGCGGCGTGCGCCCGGCCGCCGCGGTCGCGGATCAGCCGCGCGGTGTCGTCGGCGCCGCCGAGACGGATGTCGGCGGCGACGACCTCGGCACCGGCTGCAGCAAAGGCGAGCGCGAATCCGCGGCCCAGCCCGCCGGCGGCGCCGGTGACGATGACGCGCTTGCCTTGCAGTTGGATCGGACTCATGTGGCAACCTCGATGTGCAGCAGATCCGCCATGAACGCAGACGCCGTGCCCTCGGCGATCAGCGCTCGGGCCATGGTGGTGCCGGCCTCGGTCAGCATCGACGGCAGCACGAAGCTTTCCAGCATCGCGAGCGTCTCCTTCGGCGGCGTATCGAACCAGCCGCCGATCGTCGCGACCCCATGGCCGGTGAAGCGCCACAGCTTGTCAGCGTCCTTCATCAGCGCATCCTCATGCGAGATCGCCGTCTTTCGGGTGTCGTGGCCGTCGATGATCGCCAGGATGGTCTCGACTCTTAGCCCGGGGATCGCCAGCCGTGCGAACGCCTCGGCTGCGATCTTCACGCCCTCGATCTCGTGGGCACGTTGCAGCTCGGGATATCTGGGATTGGGGCCGACGGCGGCGGCGAGCTGCTCGGGCGGGAATTTCTTCCAGCCGACGTCGTGCATGAGGATCGCCGGCAGCACCACGGCGGCGTCCGCGTCGGGATGGATCCGCAGCAGCGCCTGGCCGAGACGATAGGAGATCAGCGTATGCTCGTCGTTGGAGCGCACGTCCAGCCACGGCCGCGCCTCAAGCCAGATCGGCAGATCCTGGTCGCGCAGAAAATGCATCATCGCAGCTCCGCGTCGTAGCTGAGATAGATCGTCTTGTATTCGAGATAGTCCTCGATGCCGTAGCGGCCCTTCTCGCGGCCGATTCCGCTCTGCTTCATGCCGCCGAACGGCGCGCGCTGGCTCGATCGCTGGATGTCGTTGACCCACACGGAGCCGGCTTCGAGGCGCTCGGCCAGGGTCAGTCCTGTCGCCAGGTTGCGCGAGAACACGAAGGCGGCCAGCCCATAGACCGTCGCATTCGCGAGCCGCAGCGCCTGGCTGCGTTCGTCGAATGGGGCGACACCAAGCACGGGGCCGAACGTTTCCTCGGTCATGACGAGCGCGGAGGGGGGCGCATCGGCGATCACGGTCGGCGGCAGGAACCAGCCCTTGTCGTAGAGTCCGCCCGTCAACCGGACGCCGCCGGTCAGCACGGTTGCGCCATTGGCACGGGCATCGGCGATCTGCCGCTCGCTGTTGCGGTAGATCTTCTCGTTGACAACAGGTCCCAGCGCGCAATTCGAGGTCAGGCCGTTGCCGACGTCGAGCTGCGCGACCTTGTCGGCGAGCGCAGCGAGAAAGGCCGCGTAGATGGGGCGCTCGACATAGACGCGGTTGACGCGGTAGCAGAACTGGCCGGAATTGGCGAAGGCGTGACGGGCGATCGCAGCAGCCGCTGCGCCGATATCGGCGTCGGCGCAGACGATGGCCGGGCACTGGCCGCCGAGCTCGAGGGTGACGCGCTTCATCGTTCTGGCTGCAGCAGCAGCGATCGCCTTTCCGGCCCGGGTGCCGCCGGTGAAGGCGATCTTGCGCGGCGTCGGATGCTCGATCATCTGCATACCGAGGTCGGGGCCGCGGCCGGTGACGACATTGAAGCAGCCCTGGGCAAAGCCGGCGGCATGGAAGATCTCGGCGAGCCGCAAGGTCGACAGCGGCGTGTCCTCGGCGGGCTTGGCGACGACGGTGCAACCGGCCATCAGCGCGGCGCCGAGCTTGAAGCAGAGCAGCGTCACCGGATAGTTGAAGGGCGTGATCGCGACCACGACGCCGACCGGCTCGCGTGTGATGATGATCTTTTCGCCGGCCACACCCGTCAGCGGCATCTCGGCGTGCAGGCGCAGGCCTTCCTCGGCATAGACGTCGAGCAGATCGGCCGAGCGCTGAATTTCGCTGACGGCTCCCGCCAGCGGACGGCCAAGCTCCCGGGTCAGCAGGCGACCGAGCTCATCGGCACTCTCGCGCATCAGCCGCGCCGCGTTCCTCTGCAGGCGGGCGCGCTCTGCCACGGGCGTCGTTTTCCACGATTGGAATGCGATGTCGGCCGCGTTGATGGCGGCATCGACATCCGCGCGCCCGGCCTCCGGAACGCTGTCGACCGTCTCGCCCGTTGCCGGATCGACAACGTCGAAGGTCGCTCCGCTTTGGGCTGCAACCCAGCGGCCATCGATGAACATGTCCATGTCCGCGACCTCTCGTTCAGATCAGGTCGAGCATCAGCGCGGCCCGGGTCTCGCCCAGCGCCTCCTCAGCCATGAGTCGTCCGGCTTCAGTCTCGAGCACGGCGAGCTGGGTCGTCAGGCGCGACGCATATTGGCGCGGCGTCATCTTGAACCAGTCGCAGGCCACCGCAACGCCGGTGGTCGTGTAGCGCCACAGCTTGTCGGCGTCGCGCACGATCCGGTCGTTCAGCGAGCGCGGGTAGGGGCGAGTGTCGTGACCGTCGATGATCTCGCCGACCGCGACGATGATGTCTTCCGGCCAATCCGCCTGTTCGAGGACGTCGCGTGACATGCGGACGCCTTCGCTTTCGTGGAGAAAGCGCACATCGGACTGCATCATGTTGGGACCGAATCCCTTCTCGATGATGTCCTTCATGTCGATCGTGTACCAGCCGATGTCGTGCAGGATGATTGCGAGCGAAACGATGTCCTCGTCTGCGTCCGGATATTGAGCGAGCAGCTTGCGCGCATACGCATAGGACAGGGGAATGTGGACGTCGTTCTTGCGCGCGCGCATGTACGGCTCGCTGATGCGCCAGACTTCGTCATAGCGGTTGCCGACATCGGACCTATCGAGCATTGCAATGTTCCATATGCGGAGAGAGGCCGGCGCCGCCGGCCTCTCTCGATTGGGTCAGGACAGGATGGTCACTTCGCCGGTCGAGCCGTTGACGCGCAGCATCTGTCCGTTCTTGATCGAGGAGCTGGCGCGTCCCGTGCCGGTGACGGCGGGCAGACCGTATTCGCGGCACACGATCGCGGCGTGGGACATCATGCCGCCGATGTCGGTGACGATCGCGTTGATCTTGCCGAAGATCGGCGCCCAGCTCGGCGCTGTGACCGGCGCGACCAGGATTTCGCCCTGCTGGATCTGGCCGAGCTCATCGGCGGAGCGCACCACGCGGGCGCGGCCCTCGACGAGGCCGGGGGAAGCGGCCATGCCGGACAGCTTGGTGGTGTTGGCGGCGCCATCGAGCCAGCGGCCGATGCTCTCCGTGGTGATGCCCCACAGCATGATCGTGAACGGCTCGGTGATGACATCGGGCGGATTGTTGAGCGCGGGCTGCGGCGGCGTCGTCGCGAGCGCAGCCAGGATCGTTTTCCGCCGCTCGATCTCGGGCGGCCAATAGGTCGGACCGATCGCCGGTGCGCCGACGGCCCAGCCATTGCCGTAGTCGAACAGCGCGTCGCGGACTTCCTGACGGTTCAGATAGAACAGGTCGTCGGCGTCCTTCCAGAAGCCGGCATCGCGGAAGATGGCGCCGAGTTCACGCATCTTGCGCCAGAATACGCTCATCGACCAATGCTCGATGTAGAAATTGTGGTTCTCGACATAGGGGAACACGGTCCGGGCGAGCCCGAGCTTGCCCTCGAAGGCGGCGCGGGCGTCGGCATCGAGCATCTCGGCATATTCGGACGTGATGCGGTCGCGCTCTTTGGCAATGGCGTCCGTCGGCCGGTCGATCTCCTCCCCCCGCTGCACGCGGACGACGTAGTCCCTGATGTAGCCGAGCGGGATGTCGAGATGCTCGATCCAGTACTTGTCGGTCGAGTAGAAGCCGTTGCCGGAGGTGAAGTTGAACCAGGGATCCTGCGCCTCGTTCCAGGCCGTCAGCCATTCGGCGCCGTTCGGCGCACGGCCGACCGCAGCCAGCGCCTCGTCGACCGATCCGCTCTTCAGGGCATCGGCGACACCGAGCTTCACGGCGAGCTTGGCGAGCTTCTTCAACTCGTCGTCCGGACGGAACAGGTCGACTTCCACGCCCTGCACCATCTTGGCGATCGCCTGATCGGGAATGGTGGGGAATTGCCCCTTCATGAAGCTGAAGAAGTCGAGATAGGCCGCGTAGCCGAGATTCAGGAACTCGAAATGGTACTGCCAGGTCTTGTAGAGCAGCTGGATCGCCCGGTCGTAGGTCTCCATCAGCGCGTAGGTGTTGTCGAGGCCGACACCGGCCGTGATCCACTCCAGCGGCACGGCTTCGGGCAGCGGCTCGAAATTGAGCGCCTCGAGATCGGCGATGTTGGCGCGGACCTTCTTGTCCCAGTTCGCCAGCAGGCGGTCCCAGTTCTGGAAGTAGTAGCCGGCGCGCTCCATGAAATGCGGTACGCGACCAGCGATCAGCTCGGGCGCCACCGCCACCGGGCTCATGTAGCAATAGCCATTGTGGATGCGGTACTCGACGCCGTTCGCCGGCGGGATCAGATAGTGCCGCGTGTTGTACTGGCCGAGACACTTGACCGCGAACTCGACGGTGACGGCGTCGAACGGCTTGAACGGGCTCGGCCAGTGCTGCGAGTCGCAGAACCAGAACTTGCCGTCCTCCTTGTCGCGCAGGCTGTTCTGGAACTGGAGATAATAGGGATAGAGCTTCTCCCAGCCCTCGGCGCCGACCGGCGTCTTCAGGTCATAGGGACTTGGGAATTTCGCATGCGCCGTCATTGTCGTTTCCCCTCGGTTTCTCTGTTGCTTGTTGTCGTGATGCTCACCGCTTGGCCTGGACCGGGGCCAGCAGCGTTCCAAGTACACCCGCAATCCCGGTCTCGTAGATCGCGGTCGACTGCTTCTTCTTCTGGCTCCAGACGGTCTCCGGCCGGCTCTGCAGCGCCACGAGGTTCTCGTCTTCAGGGAGATCGGCGTCGATCGCCCATTCGACGTCCTGCGGACAGCCCATGCTGCGCTCGAGCGACTTGGCGAGCCTGGCGACGGCGAGCACCTGGGCATTGGTCAGGGAGGGCAGGGTGCGGCGCTCCGGCGCGATTACGCGCTCGACGGTCCGGCGCTCGGCGCGATCGGCGACGAGTTCGAAATCCTTCTCGGCGATGCGGTGCTTGATGACCTGCAGAAGCACCTTCTCGACGACGAAATTGTCGGGCGTGATTTCGCCGGAGACCACCGGCTCGCCGAGCCCGAAGGCGGAATCGATCACGATCTTGGTGCGGTCGCCGTTGATCGGATCCAGCGTCATCGCCACGCCCGCGGCGGCGGCGTTGACCATCTTCTGGACGCCGACCGACATCAGCACGTCGATCTGGCCGAGCCCGTTCTCGGCACGGTAGGAGATCGCGCGCGCGTTGAAGAGGCTGGCCCAGCACGCCTTGACCTTCTCGACCACGGCGTCCTCGCCGACCACCCAGAGATAGGTATCCTGCTGGCCGGCGAAGCTGGCGTCGGGCAGATCCTCGGCGGTTGCCGACGAGCGCACCGCCACCGGCAACTGACCGTCGGGCGACATCCGGCGATACGCCTCGCGGATCGCCTGCTCGACCGCGCCCGGCATCGGCTGCGCCATGATTGCGTCGCGGATCTCGTGCGACAACTTCTCTTCGTCATCGACATCGTCGAGCACGATCCGCGACAGGCGCTCGCTGATCGTCGCCTCGAGTCCGTTGCTTCGAAGATGAAGGGCGTAGGCGTCGGTCGCGACCGCAAATCCCGCAGGAACGCGCACGCCCTGTGCGATCATGCGCGCCAGGCTCGCGCATTTGCCGCCGATGCGCGGGAAGTCGTCCTCGCGTGCGTCTTCGAACGGCACGATGAAGGATGCGGCTGCGTTGGCGCCCATGCGTCTGTTCCCCACCTTATGGCCCGGATCGGCTCCGGACTTGTTGTTGCTTGTGAAACGCGGTCCAATGACGATCGTCGTGTCAGGCCACGTCCCATTCGATCCGAAGCGCCGTCGGCACGCGGAACGAGATGTTGTGAACGAAGTCGATGGTCTGGTCGGCAGCGAGCCGGAGGCCAGGAAGCCTGCGGGTCAGCTCGCCGAGCGCGATCGCGAACTCGATGCGGGCCAGCTGCTGGCCGACGCAGGTGTGAATGCCGTAGCCGAAGGCCAGATGGCTTCTCGCGTCGGTGCGCCGGACGTCGAAACGGGTCGGCGCGGAGAACACCGCCTCGTCGCGATTGGCGGAGCCGATGAGCAGCAGGATATTGGAGTCCTTCGGCACCGGCACGCCGCCGATCTGGGTGTCCTTCAGGGCGCGCCGGCGCCAGGCCACGATCGACGGGCTGAAGCGCAAGCACTCCTCGACCGCATTCGGAATGAGCTGCGGCTCGGCGATGATGGCTTCCCAGTTGTCGCGCCGCTGCAGCAGCTCGCGCATGCCGTTGGCCATCAAGGTCGTCGTGGTCTCGTGGCCGGCGAACAGTGCGCTGTAGAGAACGCCGGCGATCTCCTCGTCGCTGATCTCGGCGCCGTCCTTCTGCAGTCGGACCAGATCGCCCGGCAGATCGTCGGTCGGATCGTCGTGGCGCTGACGCACCAGCGCGCGGCAGTAGGTCCAGTATTCGACCATGTTGCGCGCATGCACGATCTGCTCGTCGTCGCTGAGGTCGCCCCAGGTCAGCAGCGCGCGGCTCACCGCCCAGGACTTTACGCGCGGCACGTCCATATTGGGAATGCCGACCAGCTTGAACAGCACCAGCGCCGGCACATCATAAGCGAACTCGCGGAAGAAGTCGGCATGTCCGCGGTCGGCGAAGGCATCGATCGCCTGGTTGACGATCGCCTTGATCTCCGGCTCGATCGCCCTGAACCGGCGCGGTCCGAAGCAGCCCTGGACCAGCTTGCGGATGCGGGTGTGATCGGGCGGTACCCGCGCCGACAGGCCGGAATAGGCGGTGAAGCCGCCCTCGCGCATGATGCGCTTGCCTTCCTCGCACATCGGCCGGAGCGGCGCCTGGGCGTTCTCCGAGGAGAACGTGCGCCAGTCGTCGAACACGGCCTTGATGTCGGCGTGGCGCGCGACGACGTAGTATTTCAGCTCGTCGGAGAAGAAGACCGGCGCCTCGGCGCGGGCCCATTCATAGAACGGGAACGGATCGCGCATCTCGAAGGGATCGAAGTCTTTGGCGGCGTCGCTATAGGGGCACCGCGCCAGCTGAGCTGCCGAACCTGGCATGTCGTCCTCCCATTCGCCGCCTTTGCCGGCGACGTTGTCATGGGCTCACTCTAAGCGGCGGCCTTTGGGTTTTCTTTAGCCCCTAACTCTATGGCAAATTGAGATAAATCGTCAATTCTGCTGGCGGCGGCACCCCCATGGCGCATGGCTTGGCCGGCAAAGGTCGTGTGACCGAGCCGGTCGCGAACGAGCGGCCTCACGCCGTGAGCTTGCGGTGCAGCTCCTGAAGCGAGGCGCTCTTCGGCCGGTTGTCGAAATGCTTGAGCGAGTCGAGGTACAGCTTGAACTGGCGGTCGATCGCCTCGCGTCGGCCTTGCGCCTTGAACACCTGCATTGCCTCGGCATGCGCCATCTCGCACAAGGGGTCGATCGCCAGCGCCTTCTGGCAATGCGCGAGCGCGGCCGAGTGGTCGTTGCGTTCGAGATAGATCCGTGCCGCGTCGCGTTGCACCTTGAAGAACATGTCGCGCAGCCAATAGCGCTTGCTCCAGCACCAGTCGCGCTCGCCATCGTCGGCGTACTCGACCGGAATGTCCTCGAACAGGTCTCCGGTGTACAGACGGTCCGCCGCCTGCAGACAGATCAGCGCCTCGTCGCTGGCGCCGGCCTTGATGTGACCCTGGGACTGGCGGCAGAGCTGTTCGAAGGTCGAGATGTCGAGCCAGCTGCGCTCCGGGGGCACCAGCACGTAGCGCGATCCCTCGCGCCGGACATAGTTGCGCGTCTCGTCGCGTCCGTTGGGCTGGCCGAGCGCCAGCCGCAGATAGCGCACGGTGTGATAGAGGCGGTTGCGCGCAGCCTCAATGTCCTCGGCGTTGGGCCAGAGCAGATCCGCAAGCTCGTCGGTGGCTGCGCCATGGCCGCCCTTCTGCAGCAGATAGGCGAACAGGGTCTTAGTCTTGCGGGTCGCTCCGCCGGGCGGGTCCCAGTTCACCTGGCTGCCGTCGTTGCGATAGATCCGCAAGCGTCCGAAGCAGCGGATCTTCCAGCGGTCGCGGCTGTCGAGATGAACTGTACTGGGCTCTTCCGCCGATCGTCGCAACAGCCACATGGGGTCGGCGCCTTCGGCTGCGTGCAGCGCGGCCACCGATGTCCCGATCCGCAACTCCGGCGCGATCGCGCCGAGCCAGAAATCGACCTGCTCGCGCAATGCGCCGCGCGTCTGCAGCCGCGACGGCAGCCAATGCGGATTGTCCACGAGTCCGGCGCTGGTGAGGATCTGCGGATGGCCGCGCAGCGCGACGAGCAACTGCTCGTCGATCAGCACCCGGCGGTTATAGAGAGAGGCGATCGAGACCTCGGACTGCTGGGTGAGCGTTTCCGCAAGTGCGGGCCAACCCTCGAAATTGGCCGTCGCCGAGTTGGTCTCGAGGCCCCAGCTCATGTCGACGACGAGCAGGGCAGGACCTTGTTTGCGGGTTGGTGCCACCCACCTCTCGATTCGGCCTGCGACATCTCGAAACGAGATCGGCACCCGCAGCAGCGCCATCTCGACAAAGCTCTTGCCCTCGACGAATCCGGTCTTGTTGATGCGCTTTGCGAGCTTCTCGACCCGCGCGACCGCGTTGACGTCCGCCGCGATCACGAAGATCCGGCAGGGCTGTGCGACAGTCTGGTAAAGCTTGAAGAAGTCCGCAAAAAGAAGCTTTTGCTGCGTCGCGAATAGCGCGAGGTTGACACAACTATTCTTGGTCATGGGTACTCACCCGAGGCAACCCCATTGCAGTTAGCCAGACTGGAGGTAGTCTAAGAGCGGCCGCCGGAAGGTTTCAAGGCCCTGTTTCGCGAGCATTCCTGCAAGCTGGCGAGATCCAGAAGCCGTGAAATGCGGCAGCGAAATGAATCGCTTCCAGCGACGATGCATGTTCGGGTTTGCGGGAACGACATGCGGATTGAGCACGCCAGCGGAGCTGATTGCCTCAACGCGAGGCTCTTCTAGACCGTCAGGCGCTCGTGGATCGCCGCTCCCTGACCTCTCGGATGAAGTGTGACGCCGCTAGAACTGTCGGGCTGGCAGCGAGTTGATGATTGATGTTCGATGGAGGCCAGCCGCGGGGTAGGCTTTATCCCTCAGCTTGTCATATGAGAAGTCCGGCTCCGTTGTCTGCAGCTTGCGAACCATCTCGAAAGAAAGCTCACGGTGCCCATTATGGGCATAGAGAGCTGACAAATATCGCAAGGGTGGAGCAAAGGTCGGAGCAAGAGCATGGCTGGCTTCTGCAAGATGGACGGCCTTGTCGAGTTCTCCCGCCATGGTCCCCGCAATGCAGCTCAGGGCATCGAGCTGAAAACGGAAAGGTGCCGCACCAGCGATCGTACGGGCAAGCAATGTGTGCTGGAAGCCGTCCTCTGGTTTGCCGAGATAGCTCTTTGCGATTCCCAGGCAGGCCCAGGCGATCGGGTTGGCGTGGTTCAGTTGAATGGCTCGCTCGGCCAGCTCATAGGCGGCAACATACGAGCGTCGCATCATGGAATGGACATGCGCGCTCAGGCCAGCAACATAGGAGTTGTAGGGTTCGAGCTCCAGCGCCCGGTACATCAGATCGAAAGCCTCCGCCTCAAGCGTCTGGCGGCAGTTGAATTGGCGCTCGGCGAGCATGAAGGTGCGCAAATAGGCGCGCCACGCGAGATAGATGCCGCGTGGCTCGGCCGCGAAAGCAGCCGCGAACAGCTTGTCGGCGGACTCGAAGTTGGCTCTGCCAAGTCGAAACAGGCGCAGGATACCAGCATAGCATAGATGGGAGGCAGACCTCGGAGCGCCATCCTTGATATGAGCGAGTTGATCGACGGCGAAGTTGACCACCAGGTTGATGGTTCTCATCACATTGGTGTCGTTCAGGTCGAGCGTACCCTCGCCGTTGATCTGCAATGTCGACGACCATGCCAGCGTGTTGGCAGGGCGCTGCAACAGCGCGAGCCGAACGATCTTGCTCGTGTCAGACCCGAACACATCAGAACGCAGGGAGAGCGTGCCGGCCGAGGAGCCATCGTCACCGATCGAGCCATCGCCAGGCAAAATGTCCGCCGGCCAGGCCGCCGACGCGCTCATGTCGCGCCGGTCTTGGATCGTGGCTACGCCCAGTTCCTTGATCGTCTTGGCGATGGAATCGACGAGGCTGTCCGTCACGACCGCAGTATCCGACGGGCCTGTCCGGCAGCCGGGGATCAGGACGATTCGGTTTCGCGAGGGCCGCTCATCGGCGGGCTGCAGGTGCGCTGCAAGGTCGGTCGCGAGATTGGCGGCGTGGCGGAGGTCAGGCGACGGCGCGACGTGCATCTGGAATCGCGCACGCTCCTCGCGCAGCCAATCCTCGAACTCCTCCTCTGCAATGTCAAAGCCTTCAAGAAGCTCACCTTGGGGAGGCGCCATCTCCTGCAGTGGTGACGCGGTAGCGTAACGGGCGATGTCGGTCTCAAATAGCTTTGGATCGAGCGAAATGACGAAGCTGTCGGCGCACAGCAGGGAGCGGCAGTCGGCCAGCGCCTTGCGGATTTCGGTCAGGCTTTGGCGAAGGCTGGCCGCGCCTTGCTCCTTGCCGCGGCTCCCCCAGAGCTTGTCCTGGATCCAGACCCGCGACCGCTTGTGCTCACGCGCCAGCGCCAACATCGCAATGAGAGCGCAAGCCTTGCGTCCCCTGGGCGTGCAATCCTCGCCAGAAGCCTTGACCACGCGGAACGGACCAAGAAGCTTGATCAGCAATTTTGGATCTGAGCTCACATTCGTCGCCCACAACCATGATGTAATCAGTCGTGAAAATACGGAAACCAATGATTGAGTAGTGAAGTCTCCAACACCCTTGCTGTCAACGTGAAAAATCCGTGAAACGCCGTCATTTCGAAGGCCGGCGGCTTGACCGCGCGTGCCGTCAAAACGACCATTCAGTGGTAACGGGCGGAGCAAGTCCGCCGGGCCAGGCAGGGAGGCGGCAGATGGCATGGCTAAGCGGTGAGAGCGGAGAAAGCGGCGAAAGTGGTGAGAGCGGCGAAAGCGGCGAAAGCGGTGAGAGCGGCGAGGGCCGCCGTGTCCGCGCCTCATCGCGTGCACGCGCGCTGATTACCAGCCGGGAGGGCGTCGTCGGCTACTGGAACCAGCCGTCACACACGCCTGATCACTATACTGCCGGGCCAGAGGCGCTCGATCGCTGGTCGCGCGACGTGCGACTGCGCATCTTCGCTGGCGAGCTGTTGTCGGGCCTTGTCTATGACGAAGGCGAGACCTCGATCTCGCTTCAGTACCGTGGCCGCAGCGATGAGACGTTCACGCCGATCGTGCACATGATCCGTCCCAATGCCTCGGACTTCGCCGAACAAGCGGCTTGGGTGTTCAACTATGCCGCGCTGCGGATGGAACGCAGCAGCGAGATCCTGGCCGAGCTGCACGATTTCACCAGCTTCTTGGGCCTGGTCGGATACTGGAATCCGAGCCGCAGCCCGCACACCGCCGAGCTGCTGGCGCTGATCCTGCAGGTGACGACCACGATCGAAATGCGGGTCAAGCATGCGCTCACCTGCCGGCGCCCAATCGAATATTCACCGCAGATACAGCCGATGATCCAGACGCCGGGGCATGGGTCGCTGCCGAGCGGCCATGCCACGGAATCCTTTGCCGCGGCCTTCGTGATCAATGCGCTCATGCGCAAGGCGAGGACGGGGCGGGACGATGTCGATGCGACCGATCCAGTGTTCGTGCAGCTGATGCGCCACGCCGAGCGCATTGCCATCAACCGGACGGTCGCCGGCGTGCATTTTCCGGTCGACAGCGTGGCCGGTATGGTGCTGGGCTGGACCTTGGCGGAGCTGTTCATTGCGCGCTGCTCTGGCTGCGGCCAGGTCACGATGCGCAAGTTCGACGGGCGGGGGTTCAACGACGATTTCCGCTACGACGATGTGCTGGCGATGTCCTACAGGCGATCGGCTGCTGCGAACGTCGCCAGCGAGCAGGGTGGCGGCGGCGCGATCATCGAGGCCGGCACGCCATCGACCGTTCCAGCCTCGCCGATCTTGCAGCATCTCTGGACGCAGGCGCTTGCCGAGTGCCGCCTGATCGTCGGCTGACACGAAAGGACAGGCGCATGAGAGGCTGGCGAGGAGATCGGGCCGAACGAGCCAATCCCTATCTGGACTGGGAGTTGCGCAACAGGCCACTCGGCAAGAGGCTGGACTGGTGCAGCGTGCAGATCCAACTGCTGCCGGAGGCCAACGGCAGCTATGTGGCCCATCTCGGCCAGTTGGCCGCCATCGTGGCCGCCGGCCACGAGCCGGACGAGCCTGCTGACGCGCTGACCATCCGCATGTCGGCCGACGAATTCGATCTGCTGACGAAGCTGATCGACGACATCCGCATCGGTCGCGTCCCGCCGCCGAACGATCCGCGCGATGTGCAGTTCTTCATCTACCGGCCCGAAGACATCGCCAATCGCACTGCCGCCAACGGTCTCTTCACCGCGATCCATGTCGGCCCGCCGATTCCAGGCCTGCGCTTCGACTCCGTCATCGCCGCGCCGACCGATCTCGGCAAGCCGTTGACGGATTTGACGCGGCAGGTCGCTATCGGCGTCATCGATGACGGCATCGCCTTTGCCAACCGCCGTTTTCGCAGCAGGGGCGGCAGATCGCGCATCCGAGCGATCTGGCTGCAGGATGTCGAGCGCCGGACCACGGATTTCGGCGTCGCCGCCGGGCAGCGGCTCACCGGCGAGGAGCTCGACGCGCTGTTTGCGGCGAATGCGAGCGAGGCCGACATCTATCGCGCGTTCGGCATGACCGATTTCTGCAATGAACAACGCAAGCCGCTGGCGCAACGCGTCTCGCACGGCACACACATTCTCGATCTCTCCGGCGGCTACGATCCGACCGCGGAAGATATCGGCAGCAAGCGGCCTCTTTTGGCGGTGCAGCTGCCGTCGCCGGTGTCCGGCGATACGACTGGCGTTACCATGGCGAGCTACGTGCTGCAGGGGGCGCGCCAGATCATGCTATGGGCCGACCGGATCAACCCGAAGCTGCCGCTCGTCATCAATTTCAGCTATGGCATCGCGGCCGGCCCCAAGAACGGCAGCCACGAGATCGAGCAGGCTCTGTCGCGGATGATCGAGCGTCGCAACCAACGCGGCGGCCCGACCTATCTGGTGCTGCCGGCCGGCAACAGCTATCGCGAGCGGACGACGGGCCGGATGGTTGTGCAGCCCGGCGCCTCCGATCAGATCGATTGGATCATGCTGCCGGATGACGGTACGTCCAATCATCTCGAGATCTGGCTCGACGGCGAAGCGATCGCGCAGCAATGGCCGCGCCTCGGCGTCAGCCTGACGCCGCCCGGCGACGTGCCGCGCAAGATCGATGGATTCGGTGATGGCGATGTGCAGGTGCTGGAGGATGACGGCAAGCCGATCGCCGCCATCAATGGCCACCTGGCCAAGGTGGCCGGCCAGCCCGACCGCGTCCGCTTTCATCTGTCGGTCAATCCGACCACCGCGCGCTGGAGCGTGAGGCATCCAGCGCCGGCCGGACGCTGGCGGCTTTCCGTCACCAACGGATCGGAGGCGCCGCTGACCGCACATCTCTACATCCAGCGCGACGATACCCCGCTGGGCTACGTGCAGCATGGACGTCAGTCCTATTTCGATCATGCAGGGGGCTATCAGCGTGCGGCGCTGGATGGCAGCTACAGCGATCCGGACAGCAGCGGCTGCCCCATGACTCGCGAGGACACACTGTCGGCGCTCGCGACCGGTGCGGGCGCGCTCGTGGTCGGCGCCGTCGATGCCGCGGGCCAGCCGACGGATTATACGGCGAGCGGTCCGACGCCGGGGCGCGCCGAGCCCGATTGTGCTGCCATCGCCGACCAGGGGCCCGCGCATTGGGGCGTGCTCGCGGCCGGTACCCGGAGCGGTTCGGTGGTGGCGATGCGCGGCACCAGCGTGGCAGCGCCGCAACTCGTGCGTCGGCTCGCAGATTATCTCGCATCGCTGCAACCGGGCCCGGTGCTTGCGTCGCTTGCGGTGACCGACGGTCCCGTGGCCAGCTCCGACGTCCCGCCGCCGGGCGCCGCCGTGCTCGAGCCGATCAAGCAGGACGCGGTGGCCGCTTCGCCGTGTGACCATGCCCGCATCGGCAGTTTCATCCTGCGTGCGAGCGGCCACCCCGGCCTGCCGCCGCGGACCTATCCGCGCAGCCCAAACTTGCGCTGAGCCCGACTCCCTGGTTCGCCGCCGCGCAATTGCAGCATGCTGGCAGACAGTGAGCCAGCACAGGCGCGCGCCTCGACTCCCAGCCCGGATCCGATGCCTCTTGCGCTGCGCCCTTGCCGACGCGCGCGATAGCGCAAGTGCGTGAGTGCAGATGGCGTCGTTCCGATGCATTTTTTGACGATGCTCTTGCGATGTCCTGACGATCGTCTCACACCACCTCGGCATAGTTCCTCCCGTGCAAACGAGACACAGGAGGATTCAATGCGCAGATCCAATATCCGTATCGTGATGGGCTTGATCATCTCGCCCTTGCTGATGTCCCAGGCCTCCGGTCAGAACCTCAAGGACCTGGTGCCGACCTATCAGCCGCATCAACAGACCGACAGCGAGCGGTTGCAGAACTTCCACGCTCCAGCCCCGCCTCCGACCAACTATCCGAACATCAGCCGTGATCCTTCCACCAACGAGCCGCGGCTCAACGTCAACCGCGATGTCTCGCTCGGCGGCAACGTGACCCGGAACAGCGCCGAGGGAAACGTCCGCTTCCCGATTCCGGGATCTCGCTAGGCGCTATTCGGCGACATGGATGACTGCTCGCCGTCCAGGCGCGACGTCTCGAAAGCGGGCCGCTGGTTCAAACAATCCATGATGACGTGAGGAGATTGCAGATGAAGAGTCTTCGACTGATGGCCTGCTCCGCCATGCTGTTGCCCAGCGTCGCTCTGGCGCAACAGCAGATTCCGACAGGCTCACTGCCGCCCGACGTCGCGGCCGCGATCAAGGCGGCTCCGCTGACGCAGACGCTGATTCCGATCAGCGGCGAGGAGAAATTCGCGCAGCAGATCATCAAGGCGGATGAGATTTCCTTCGCGGCGGGGGCAAAGCTGACGCTGACCGGATTGAACTATCCCTACATCGTGGTGGCCGCGCAACGCATCAAGTTCGCCAACCCGGACACCTACAGCATCATCCAGCGCGATCCGCAGGCCGTGGCCGCCGTCGGCAGTGACGGCCCCGCAGGTCCCAATGGCGCCGACAATCCCGGCGAGACCAACCGGACCGGCAATCCAGGCTATCCCGGCGGCCCCGGCGGGCCTGCCGTGGCCGGACAGACCCGGCAACTGCCCGACGTCTATCTGGTCGCCGGAGAGCTCTCCGATCCGAAAGGGCCGATCCCGGCCGGTCTTCTCAACCTCGTCCTTCTCTTCCGCGGCATTGACGGCGGCGATGGTGGGACCGGGGGGAAAGGCGGCAACGGCGGCCGGGCCGGAAACGGCAAGGAAGGGGCCACGAGCCTGTTCGACTGCAAGGAGGGGGGCGGCCCCGGCGGGACGGGAGGCGCTGCCGGTCCCGGAGGACGCGGCGGTGACGCTGGCGCTGGGGGACAAGGCGCCGACCTCGTCTTCGTCACGACCAGACCTGCCTACGAAGTCCTGAGCTATTCGCGGATCAACAATGTCGGCGGGAGGGCCGGACTCCCAGGTCGGGGCGGCGGCCCGGGCAATCCGGGCCCCGGAGGCCAGGGCGCGCCGGCCAATGGCTGGTGCAAGGGCACAGGCGGAGGATCGCCAGGCAATTTCCCGTCGCCTGCAAACCTCGGCTTCGGCAATACGTCTGCGGACGGCGCGAAGGGAACGGTCACGGCGGTCATCCTTCCGTCCGTCGGTCCTCTGTTCGGCAAGTGACGCGGCGAGCGGCAGATGAAACCTGCGGGCCGCGTCCTGCAGGTTTCGTCCGCCGGCGCGCGGTCCCAATTCCTCAATCCCGGAGCAATCCATGACGACGACGCGCGACAGAGTGGAGCAATACGTCCTCGACTATTTCCATCGCCAGTGGCCCTCGGCGACCGAGGCCACCTCGCTCGCCGGCGATCTCGGCCTGGATGCCTATGACATCTACGACATCGGTCGGCATCTGCGGGGGTGGCGCCGCGCCAGCTACACGCCGAGTGAGTTCGCCGGCTGCGAACTGGTGAAGGATATCGTGACGCTGATCTACCAGAAGGTCCGCGCCGCCGGAAACTGAGGCGGGCACCGGCGGGATCCGGTCCACCACATGAAGGAAGGTACCGATGAAGCGCATGAGCCTCGCCAGTCTTACCGTCGCCGTCGCGGGCGGCATCCTTGCGGCGCAGGCCGCAGCCGAGACGGCAGCTGCTGACGACATCTTCGCGTGCTACAAGACCGCCCCCGCGGCCGAGCCGGACTGGACGGCGATCGCGCGCGACTACGGGCACAAGCGCCTGAAACAAGGCTGCGGGCAGCAGTGGCCCGTCGCCGCCACGCCGTACCCGCAGCGGGCGTCGGCCGCAGCCGTAGCGCTGGCGGTGAAGACGGCGCCCGGGCCCCAGCCGGTCAGCGACTTCATCTGGTTCGTGCGCAAGGACTTCGCCGATGTGGACATGTTCGGCAAGCCGCAGTCCAATGAGAAGGCGACGGGTGCGGAATTGTCCTGGGCGCGCAACAACACGGCCGCCGACACGATCTGGCAGGTCAATGGACTGGTCGGTCTCGCCTACAGCTATCTCAACGAAGACTACTCGCGCTTCATCGGTGCCAGCCTGGCGTCCTATGTGAAGGTCGATAAGGAAGCGCATTCCGCCGCGGCAAGCGACGACAGCCGGGATGCGATCACCGTCGGCGGCAGCGCCGAGGTCGGATTCATCAACCCGATCGGTGGCGCCGACTATGTCCGCGGCAGCTGGCTCGAAACCCGCGATGGTATTCTGAACCGAACCACTGGGCAGGCCAAGCTCGAATGGATGCCGATGTATCTGCGCGTGAACCGGCAGATTCCGGGCACGTTCGTGACCACCAATTTCCGTCCCGACCTCAAGGTGCAATATGACGAGCGCCAGGGCGGTGTCGTACCGATCGGCTTCTCCGGTCTCGGCCGCTCGCTGCGCATCGGCCCCGAAGCGACGTTTCTGTTCCGCGTTGCGGACTTCGGCACCGCGCTGCCGGCCTGGGCCGAGCCGCTCGCCGGCCTGAGCGGCGCCGTCACCTATCACTGGTGGCGCGAGGTCTATTCCGGGCAGAGCGGTAGCTGGCTCGACAGCACGATCAAATACGACATCAACCCGAACGTCGCGCTCGCCTTCTCCTATCAGAAGGGGCGCAACGAGGAGACGGCCAAGCGAACGGACCTGTACAAGCTCTCGCTCAATTTCAAGACCTGTGCCGCCTTCGCTGGCTTCTCGGGCGGACGCTGCACCGCCGACAAGGACTGAGCTGGCAGTCATGACCGGGTTCTGGAAGCTCTACGGCTTCACGACGGAGGGAGATGATATGGACAAGGCCATCGATGGTTTCGTTCAGGTGCTGAGCTTCGTGCTCGCCTCATCCTCGACCGCAGCGCTGCTGGCGGTCGGACTGATCCTGCTGCTCATCACCACGGTGTTCGCCTGCATCGCGCTCAGGTCAAAACCGGAAGAGGTCACCCCGTTCTTCAAGGCGGCGTTCTTCCTTTGCCTGGTTGGTGGCATCCTGTTCTCCGCGGCCGGTCCGTCGCTGGCGCTGTTCTACGTGTCGCAGGATCCGATTCGCAGGAAGTCGGTCAATGAAGCGATCGACGATCTCGCCAGCAACAGACGTGTGCGCTATGTCATCCGCATGATCTCGCGCAGCCCCTCCGATGCCGCCCTCGGCATCGACGCGCTGACCCAGCTCGGTCCGCCCCGGCAGAAGTATTCCTTCGTCGCCGACTACGAGGAGTTGAAGGGTCATACGGTCAAGGAAGCGCTCGACCTGTTCGGCATCGGCTACGTCGCCGGATACCGTGTATCAGTCGTGATCTTTCCCCTGCAGATCGATCTCTATCCGGCCAATGCGCGGGGTCTTTTGCAGGTCGTCAGCAATGTCGAGGCTGGGGTTGCGCCGGAGGATCGCTTTCTCAAGCCCGGCAAGCTTCACGACGCGGAGCTCAAGGAGTTCGGCGACACCGGCATTCAGACCTACCGTATCGACAACTTCAAGCCGTTCTACCCGCACTATTGCGAGCTGGCGCAGACCTTCTTCTGCGGGCACTACGCCGCCAAGGAGCTCGTCGGCGGCCTCTACCGCGATTGGCATCCGCTCGGCTTCTCGCAGAAGAATCCACCGACCCAACCCTGCACCATTCCCAAGGAGAAGTTCTGCGCCTTCTCGGACTGGGACAAGGTGCGGCAGGACTTCAAGGGCCACTTCGGTGTTCGCGCGTTCCTCATCGAAAATCTCGAGATTGGCAAGATCCCTGGCCGCATGCTGTTCGACTTCCAGGATCCGCAGCGCGACAGGATTCCCGAGTTGGGGCTTCCACCAGCGTCTGACTGACCCACGCTTGTCAGCGAAGGAAGCCTATGGAGGTTAGTTTCCGAGCGGTTTCTGCATGCCGTCGTAGCAGTAGGCGAAGCGCCAAAGTTACGATCCGGTCGCGGTGACGAGCATGAAGAGCCCGCCTTCATTTGAGCGCTTGTAGTCTTTCGTTGCCGGCTTCAGGTGCCGGAAATAGGGGGCGGATTTGGCCGGCATAGGTTCGATTCCACCCAAGGCTCGCGATATCATGACCCCCGCGCGCTACCATCAAGGATACCAGCAGAGGGGGCGGATACCAACAAAACGGGCGGACGCCGGCGACGGGCAGACGGCGGTCGATCTTTGATTTTGAGGGGGAAACGAACGTCGGCGGATGCGGGCGAACGCCCAAATGGTGCCCCTGGCCGATAGTCCACTAGACAAGCAAGCATTTGAATATAAAGTATTTTCCGGTACCAATTATTCTCGATACCAACAGAAATACCAACAAGATGACACCCGGTATAGCGGGCATGAAAAACTGCGGGCCCCGACGCGCACTCGCGCGCCAGCGGCGGGCTTAGGGAGTTTGGGACGGAGTTGGTCAGCGACCCTGCGCCGCTGCGCCCTGGCGGCCCGGGTATGGGCAAAGGCGGTGGTGATGAAGGCGGAGACGACGCGGCGCCCGCTTTTGCTGGCATGCGCCAGCACGTTGCCCATGAGTGCACACGGCAGCGCTGCCAAGTGACATTGAGCACCCTGCTGACTGCGGCCTTGATGACCTCGTGAGCGTCCGAGATCACCAGCTTGACGCCGCGAAGCCCCCGGCGGGCGAGCTTGCGCAGGAACGCAGTCCAGAACGTCTCGGTCTCGGACGGGCCGATGTCTATGCCGAGCACGTCGCGCCCTCGTCGGCGGGGAGATCTACGACAAGAGCCTGCCCCCGCGAAGGCGGGGGTGAAAGCCTTTCTCAGCCGTCCGGTCGACGGCGATTGACCCTATTTGTGGGATGGACGGCTCCGGGAGGCTCGGGAACTAGCTTCCCTTGCACAGCTTGGGGATGCGCAGCTCGACCTTGCCGACCCGGGTTTCCGAGCTCCGCTCGCGTAGCTGTAGCGCTGCGCCAGCCACTCGGCGCTCTTCTTGCCATAGGCCGCGCCCGTCAGATCGCCGACCTCCATCTCCATCAGCCGCTGGGCGACAAATCCGATCATCTCGCGCAGGACATCGGCATCGGGGCCTTCTCCACGAGCGCACGACGGTGCATCATCTTTTCGATCATCGGTGGTCCCCGGAAAAAGGTTGGGGTCAGCACTCCGACCCTACCGGGCAATCGCCGGTGACCACTGCAAACCCGTCCGCCCGCTACGGCGCTATTTGAGGGCGAGCGTGCGGACAGGTTTGCTATACCGAGCTACACCACCTCCGCGGACACGACCACTGCCCGCGATTCAACGCGCGGCAGCACGGCGTGATATTCATCAATGCTGTCGAGGTCGATGAGTGTCTTGCCTCCCATTTTGTACGCCCTGATCCGCCCCTGCGCGATCAGTTCATAGGCCTTTGTTTTGCCGAATTTGCCATAACGGCAGCCTTCCTTGAACTCGACGAGACGGCGCTGCTTGATGTTGTCGTTATCGGTTTTGCCAATTGAGGTGCCTTGATCGAGTGGATTCGACGCTTGAACAGGAAAATTGATTCTGACCACGTTGCAGATGCTCCACTCCTGGAGGGCTTTGCGCGATATCGATGTGAGTAATCGTGCACGCGCGTCGCAGGCAGGGACGCTCGTGACTGCTTGAAGTTCGCAGCGCCTTCTGCCTTGCGGAATGCAGTCAATTTGCCTCCGTACGAATTTGGAAGAGCGACAATGCTTCGATGTGTGCTTCGGATACGGTGGCGTAGAATTAAGTCATTTTGGCCCTTTGCAACGACCTCGAACACAAGCGGGGCCGGCGAGTTGACCCCGCAGAATTCGTCCGGACACGGCCGACTACATATGGTGTCGCTCGCCGGAGGCTCTCGCGTTAGGGGCTCCCGCTTCGCGGCATCGCTGTCACTGCCCCGAACGCGGGTGCCTTGTTAACCGGTCTCGCGACTGCACTCGGCCCCGGGTCCCACCGCTGGCGCAGTGACCGCCATGCCGACCCTCCTACGGGTGCCTTCTCTGCCTTCGCTCCGCTCCGGCTGATACTTAGAGCGTGCCGCAGCTACCGTCCTGGCGGGAAAGCAGGTCGCTATCGTGGTCCCGACGACGGTGTTGGCTCGGCAGCATGTGGAGACGTTCCGCAAGCGCTTTGCGACGCTCGGCATTGAGGTCGGAAATCTGCCGCGGGTCGCCTCGACGGCCGAGGAGCGCAAGGTGCGAGAGGGACAGAGAAGCGGTGAGCTCAAGGTCGTGGTTGGGACGCTTTCGCTCGCATCGAAGGAGATCAATTGTGCCGATCTGGGGCTCGTCATCTGCTCTCAAGGGCGATCGAGACGGAATGTCCGCTCTCTGGATTCCGGAGCTGAACCTGCCGATCGCGGAGCTTCTTCCCTCAGATTATGTGCAGTCTCAAGCAGTCAGGCTCGATATCTACGCGCGCGCCGCTCGATGCCGGACCGATGATGAGCTGGAGGAGCTGCAGGACGAAACGCAGCGCCGCTTCGGACCGCTGCCGCCGGCGGCAAGCAACTTTTTCGCAATTGCCACGCTCAGGATGAGTTGCAGAGAGTGCGGGATCATGCCTCTCTTGACGTGAGGCCGGAAGCGATTGCGGCAATGCTGCTGCCGGGGGACGGATCCGGAGGTCGTGCTCACGGTTGCTGCAGCGATGGCATTTGGGTCATCATGCCGGGCGGAGCAGCGCGCCTGTCTTGCAAAAGAATCGAACAGTTTTTGGATCTGCTGGATGAATAGCGGTTGCCACTACGGCATCTCTGATGCTCGGTATTGAGACAAACCGCGCTCGACGCGCCCGTAACGAAGCTGGATGGAAATCTTCCTTTGCAAGGTATCGATCCGTCTCTTTGAAGGACGATCTCCCCGGTACCGGCGGGCAAATCGGCTAGATGGCCAAATTGAAATGGATGGGGAGGAGATCTAGGCCTCCGGCCAACTCCCAGCAATTGCCCGAGCTCACAGCGGGATAGCGATGATGGGCCTTCCAGCAGAGCTCCCTATCATGACGCAATTGTTCTTGTCAGCTCACCAAAGGAGGCGTTTGATCCTGCCGACGCAGCTGCTGGGGGCATGATGATGGTCAATGCGCTCATCGTTCGCGAGACCCACCTTCCGCAATCACCAAACGGGCGTGCAGCGCAATACGTTCGCATGTCGACGGACTATCAGCGCTACTCCATCCAGAATCAGGCTGCAGTGATTGCGGCCTATGCTCACGCCCACGGGCTTTCGATCGTCAAGACCTATGCGGATCATGGCGAGAGCGGTCTCAAGATCAAGAACAGGCCGGGGCTCGCCAAGCTGATCGAAGACGTCAGCAACAGGCGGGCCGACTTTGACCATATCCTGGTCTATGACATCAGCCGGTGGGGGCGCTTTCAGGATGTCGACGAAGCCGCACATTATGAGTTCATCTGCAAGCAGGCAGGGATCAGGGTCAGCTATTGCGCTGAGCAGTTCGACAATGACGGCAGCATGCTGTCCAACATCGTGAAGAACCTGAAGAGGGTTATGGCCGCGGAATATAGTCGCGAGCTCTCGCAAAAGGTTCACGCCGGTTCATGCAGGTTTGCGCGGATGGGATTCGCGCTGGGTGGCCAAACGATGTTCGGCCTTCAGCGTGTACTCGTCGACGAGAAGCTGCAGCAGAAAAAGGTGTTGGTCAGGGGAGACCGAAAGTACCTGATGACCGATCACGTCAGGCTGCGGCCGGGCGAAATGAATGATCGTGCTGCGATCGCGTGGATCTTCAGACGCTTTATCGAGTTGCGATCCGAAACAGCGATTGCCCGCGAACTCAACGACCGGGGGGCGCCCACCGCCAACGGCCGAGTCTGGAATCGGGCGATGGTGGGCAGGATTCTGCGCAACGAGAACTATCTGGGAAACATCGTCTACAATCGTCGTTCTCGCAGGCTCGGCGGTGTCTCGGTTTACAACCCGCCAGAGGATTGGGTTCGTGGCGAAGCCGCCCTTGAGCCGACTATCGATCAAGATCTCTTCCGGCAGGTGCAAAAGATCATAGCGGAACGGCGGGTCGACCTTTCCGAGGAGGAAATGCTGCTCCGGTTGCGACAGACACTGAAGAAGAAGGGGTGCCTCAGCCCCTCGATCATCAATTCAACTATTGGTCTGCCGTGCTGCAAGACATACTTGGATCACTTCGGGTCTCTCAGAAGGGCATATGAACTGGTCGGATATACGTCAAGCCGGCGCTGCGACTATTTCGATGTGCGACGCACCTGGTCAAGCGACCTCGTGACGCTATCGTCGCGCATCTGCGAGGAGATAAAAAGGAAGTCGAGGATCAGTGTCCGCTTCGGCAAAGTCAGAGGATACGTCTATTCTGCTCCGGAACACCATCTGGTCGTCGGGTCCAAGTGCCATCTCTTTTTCCGAATAGCCTTTTGGACCGCAGCATGTCGGCGAAGTGTTTCTCCATTTTGGACAGTATCTTGCCGGCACCTGCCGGAGGGATTGATCATTGCCATCCGACTTGGCGAGCGCAACGGATCGATTCTGGATTATGTTGTTCTCCCGACCGTCGCTAACGCCAGTCTGACGATCAGATTTCAGGAGCAGGGACGCGTGGATCATGGCGTCTTGTACTTCAAGACAGAGGGCGCCCTGGCTCGTGCAGTTGCTCGTCTCGTCACCACGCGGAACCATACCGGGCGAACACGGCCGCAAGCGCTGATCCGAGCACTGAAAGAAACCCCAACCAACGAACAGGGCGCCGGCCGGCGGCGTCGATAGAACGAAGATAAAGATACGCTCCGAGCAGCGGCCCATAGTTTCGTCGGAAGTCGCCGTTCAGTTTCGAAATATGAACGAGGTCAGACTTCGGACCTGAGTAGTCAGCCATTGCTGTCTCCCTTAGTTGAGTCAGCACCCTATGAACCACTGATTTGCCCGTCGGCGCAAGACAGAAATTCTGTTTTTTCGAATTTGATCCGGCGTGCGCACGAGGGCCGGGGTCACCGTTTCAGGCAGGAGGGCCGGATTTGGTATGGAGGTTCGTCGTAAGCGGGGCGAGCAGACCACGGCGGCGGGATCTGCGGCAATACCTGCTCGCGTCCAGTATTGGCGCATGGCCTCGACGGCGGCCGGAATATCCGCGTGGGCATTACGCAGGAATCCTTGCCTTCGCGGCCTTTCTTGGTCGGTCCAAAGAGCGGTCGGCCGTGGTCATCGACTGAGTGCAGGAGGATCGGTAGCAGCAGGCCGTGGTTGATGTCGGCGAGATTGAGGAGCCGCGCCCAGGCGGGCATCCTGAGCTGCATCGCCGCGTAGAATCCTCGGCACCAGGGGCGCGCGTCGCCGTTGGCCTTGCGCCGATGCACGGGCCTGAACTTGTCGGGCGCGGCCGAGAGCGTGTCGCTTATGTGGTTGTGCCGCATGGCGCCGGCGGAGATGGCGGCGAACTCCTGCGTGCCGCCGTGATTGAACGCGTCGGCGCCGATAGCGAGCAACGGGCAGATCCAGTCAGGTGGATCGAGCAGAATAGGGGACAGACTGCGTTTTTCTCTCCCAGCGATCAAAAATCAGTTCAAGCCGCTTTGACCCGGCTAAAACTTTACACATACCCCACTATGTTTATCATGCCAGCTTTTGGCATCCTTTTCCTTACGTTTACAATCCCGTTCTGATATATTTACACGCAAGCGTTTGCCGTCGCAAAAAATATCAGCGCAACACTCCTTCTCCGGTGCATTAAGCTTGCAATTTACTGCCAACGCTTTTCCGCCGGTCGCGAGAGTGGCAAGCACCCCTACGGCCAATACCATCATCCTCGTATTCATGGCTATAGTCCCTCGTTGTGGCGCTGGCGGCGGTGTCGCCCCAGGTAGAACATATTTGCCGGAAGCCATCACAGGTTGCAAGGCCTCTGCGCCCCTCCAAGGCGCGCCTCTGCCCACCCCGGAAGCGACTGGCGCGCCAATGCACACCAAGTTGCTGGCCGTTCGACAGAATAAGTAAGGCGGAACGTATCGCAAATCCGCACATGCCATGTTCAATGGCCCGTCGACCAGTGCATTGGTCTCCCTCATACTGCGGCTCGAGGTACTTGCCAGGGAGCGCAACACAGCGGCCTTGATCCATCCCATCGCAGTCATGGGAGGATGAAACTGGGCGATTGATCGACGCCGGGTCTGCCCGCGAATCCTGACTGTCCCGCGGCCCGGAAATTGCCCGGATATTCACCTCGAGACATGCGGAATGTAAGTAACCGGCATGAGCGTCCACGTAGGCAGCAATCAGCCAGTACGGGCGTAGCGGGTCGGCATCCAGTACTGGCGCATGGCTTCGACAACCGCCGGGATATCGGTATGGGCGTTGCGCAGAAATTCCTTGGTCTCCCGGCCTTTCCTTGCCGGTCCGAGCAGCGGACGGCCCTGATCGTCAACACAGTGCAGCAGGATGGGTAGCAGCAGGCCGTGGTTGATGTTGCGGGTGTCGAGCAGTGGTGCCCAAGCCGGTAGTCGCGGCTGCATGGCGGCGTGGAATCCCCGGCACCAGGGACGCGCATCGACGTCGCCGTTCGGCTTGCGCGGATGGATCGGCTCGAACTGCTTCGGGTTGGTCGAGAGGGTATTGCTGATGGCGTTGTGGCGCTGCACGACGGCGGAGATCGCCGCGAACTCCGCCGTGCCGCCGTGGTTGAAGGCGTCGGCGTCGATGGCAAGTAGTGGACAGATCCAATCGAGCGGACTGATCGACACCGGCCCGGCCACGATCGCGGCAACGTAGCCGTCCAGCATCGGCAGGCTGATGACGACAGGACGCCGCTCGGCGCGGTCCTGCAGCCATCGATCGAGTTCCGCGAGCGACATAGTGGCGGCCGTGGTCGAGGACGAAGCCGAATGGCGACGCCGGCTCATGCGGCCACCTGCGCGGTGCGTGCGTGGGCAGCCTTCCAGTTTCAGGCCAGCAGTTCGTGCAACTGGTGGCTTTTAGTCCGCCCGGAAACGATGCGCTCCAGCACGTCGGCCAGATAGGCCTGCGGATCGAGTTCGTGGAGCTTTGCCGTGTTGACGAGCGAGGCCAGGATCGCCCAGCTCTCGGCGCCGCCTTCGCTGCCGCTGAACAATGAGTTGCGGCGGCCCATTGCAGTCGGGCGCATGGAACGCTCGACCGTATTGGTATCGACCTCGACGCGGCCGTCGCGGAGAAACAGCGTCAGCCCGTCCCAGTGATTGAGCACATAATTGATGGCCTCCACCAGCTTCGACTGGGAGAACAGCTGGCCGACCATTGCCGTCAGCCGTGTCCTGAGCGCCTCCATCAATGGTGCGGTCCTGGTGCGGCGGGCCGCAAGCCGCTGTTCGGCGCCGCTGCCGCGGATCTCGGCCTCGATGGCGTAGACTGCCTGCAGGCGCTCGATCACTTCGCGAGCGAACGGCGACTGCATCGTCTTGTACACCTCGACGAATTTGCGTCGGGCATGGGCGAGACAAAAAGCCAGTTGGATCGCACCGCCATGACCGCGGGCGAGCGCTTTGTAGGCGGCATAGCCATCCACCTGCAGAATGCCCGGGAAGCTGGTCAGCTGCCCGGCGATCTCCTTGGTGCCGCGGCCATCGGCAAACACATAGGCGACCGCCGGCGGCGATGGGCCGCCCCATGGGCGATCATCCATCGCATGCGCCCAGAACTGGCAGATACGGGTGCGATGTCGTCCGGGATCGAGCACCGGCATCGGCGTCTCGTCGCAGAACAGCCGCGGCGAAGCCTGGATCGTCCGCAGCTGAAGCTCGTAAAGGCTCTTGAGCCACCATGCCGCACGCTTCACCCAGCCGGCAAGCGTTGCGCGGTCGAGATGAATGCCCTGACCGGCCAGGATCTGCACCTGCCGGTACAGCGGCAGATACCAGGCAAACTTCGACACCACCACGTGGGTCACCAGCGCCGTCGAGGCCATGCCGCCCTCGATCAGACGCGGCAGCACCTTCGCCTGGACCACTCCGTCAGTGCAGCCGCGGCAGCCATATTTGAGACGGATCGTGCGTAGCACGCGCAGGATCGCCGGAATTACGTCCAGCACCTCGCTCACGTCCTCGCCGATCCGGTGCAGAACGTCCTGGCAGCACGGACACGCTGTCGTGTCCGGCTCGAGCACCTGCTCGCAGCGCGGCAGATGCTTGGGCAGCGCGCCGATGTTGCGCCTTGCCTTCTTGCACGGCTTCCCAGCCGGCTTCGTCGCAGGCACATCGTCGTTGGCTGGCGCAGGTGGTGTGACGCCGGTCGCGAGATCGTCCAGTTCGAGCGCGAGCTGCTCGGCCACGATCGCCGCCAGCCGCTCCGAGCGCTTGCCGAAGATCATCTCCTTGAGCGTCTGCATCGCCACACGCAGCTTCTCGTTCTGGGCGTCGAGCGCGAGCGCCATCTCGGTCAGAGCCGCTGCGTCGGTCGGGAGAGCTTCGGGGCGAATCGCCATGATCGAACGATATATCCACGCATCACAGGCTCCAGCAAAATCGTTGCCTCTCAGCCGACAACGGCCGGCTGCTTCACAGGCTTGGGTGAAACACGCGTCCACTCGAGCCCGTCGAGTAGCATCGCGAGTTGTGTGGCGCTCAGATGCACCACTCCGTCGCGGATTGGCGGCCAAGTGAAGTGTCCCTGGTGCAACCACTTCGTCACCAGAACCATACCGCTGCCATCCCATGCCAGAAGCTTCACTCTGTCCGCGCGCTTGCTGCGGAACACGAAGACGTCGCCGCAATATGGGTTCGCGCGCAGTGCTTCGCTCACCAACGCCGACAGCGTGTGCACCGACTTACGAAAGTCGACTGGCTGTGCCGCCAGCACCACCTTGAGGTCGGGCCGTAAGGCAATCAACGGATGCCCCGAAGCGCCGATAGCACCGTGGAAAGCGTCGCCAGCTCCACTCCCGGCTCAACCCGGATGCGTGCCCCTCTCACCTCGATCTCGATCACCCCGCCAGGCTTGCCTGGGGGCAGTGCCATCTGCAGCGGCACCTCCTTATGCGTAGAAGCCAGCCGGTCCGGCTCGTCTGCCGTCGCCTGACCGCTCTCGGAAGTGATCCGGACCGGCACGAAGCCTTGTGCCTGAGGGACCGCTGCCGTCGCAAACTTGTGCCGCCAAACCGTGAGCAGCCCACGGACAACGCCATGGCGCCGAGCGACCTCGGAGATATTGGCCCCTTCCTCGAAGCTCTCCGCCACGATCCGAGCCTTCTCCTCAGCCGTCCACTGCCGTCGCCGACGATGCCCCGTGATCACCTCGATGCGACGATAGCAGCCGCCTTCCTGCCTGGCATCAAGCATGGCTTCATGCATGGCTTCTGACATAGTCCACCTCCAAAAAGCAGTTCATGCCAGGATCTATCGCAGCTCAGTCGCGCGATGCCCAGGTGGGGGACTCATGCCGGTTACGGCTCGTCGGCTGGCCGGGCCGGCAGAGCAGGTGGATTGTTGGAAACCTCCGGTAACATGATGACACGAATGGTAACCTCAGATAATTTGGTATCTGGGGGTGGTTCATGCGTCAGGTGTTGTCTCGCGTAACGATCGCGGTCGCGTTGGGTTGCTGCCCAGCGTTTCCAGCTTTGGCGACCGATCTTTGGCAGTTCGATTTTACGTCCTCGCGCGGCGGCGGGCAGTTTCTGATCAACCCGGCCAATTTCGTCATTCCGGTATCAGCTGGCTCGCCGTCCACGTTCAATGTGGTCGGGGCGAATATCACGATCGATGCAGGAGGCGTGCTGGGGACCGCTCACTACACGTTGGGGAGCTTGTCTGGGACGAACTGTACGCCGGCGGAGTGTCGCGTGATTTTCTCCGTCCCGGACGTTGTTCCCGGGTTTGGCACCTACGATGTCTTGCTGCAGCTGAATTTCGAGCGGATCTGGGTGAATTGGTCTACGCCCAGTCAGCAACAGATTCAGATGTGGCTGAGCACCAATCCCACGGCAACGTTCAACTGGAACGATGTGGCTACGGCGACGCGGACGGTGGTTTCCGTCGCGCCCGGATGGCTTGCCACACCCATCAATTCCGATTGGAACACGGCAGCGAATTGGACTGTCGGATCGGTCCCCCTTGCGACAGACACCGCCCGGTTCGGCGCCTCGACTGTCACCGCAATCGACGTCAGGCAGGCAACGCAGGTGGCTGGTTTGAGCTTTCTGAGCGGCGCACCGGCCTATACATTCAACGTGACGGGCAATTCCGGCGGCGCCGCGTCGCTGGTGATCAGCGGGGCAGGGATTGACGATCAGTCCGGCAATCGCCCGAGCTTCATGGTGTCAGGAATCTCTGGCAATCTAGGTACGCTCCAGTTTGCCAATTCGGCGACGGCGGGTGACGCGGTCATCACCACGGGCGCCTTCGGAGTCACGCGCTTTACCGACACCAGTAGCGGCGGCACCGCTCAGCTCGTGACCAATCTCGGCGGCTCTGTCGACATTTCTGGGCTGACATCCAGCGGGATAAGCGTTGGATCAATTGCTGGCGCCGGCAACTTTATTCTCGGCTCGAAAACCTTGGCGACCGGACTGTCGAATACGGACACCGAGGTTTCGGGTGTCATATCGGGGGCCGGTGGCAGTCTGACGAAGGTTGGAGGTGGCGCGCTGATCTTGTCCGGCAACAACACCTATTCAGGAGGGACCCAGCTGAACGCCGGCTCTTTGGTCATTGCCAACAATAACGCCTTGGGCAGCGGCACGCTCAATATGGCGAACGGAACGAGCCTCTCTTTCGCGAACACGGCCGACTTTGCAATCGGCAATGCGATTCAGCTCACGGGGAGTGGACATTTTGCGGCGCCGGCAGGCACGACGCAGACCATCCAGGGGACGATCTCGGATGGAGGTTCTGCTGGAACGGTGGTGTTCGACGGCGTCGGAACGATGGTGCTGGCTGCTGCCAACGCCTACACCGGGGGAACGGTTGTCAACGCGGGGACCTTGCGGCTTTCGGGCAGCGGTACGCTCGGTGCGGCTAGCGGATCAACGACGGTCGCAGGCGGAATCCTCGACCTTGGCGGGACCACTCAGACGCAAAATGGAGGTTTCTTTCTGACGGGTGGGTTGGTCAGAAATGGTGTGATCGCATCCAATACAGACTTTGTCGTTCAATCCGGCACTGCAAACCTCGATCTCAGCGGTGCCGGCGGTCTCACGAAAACGGGCTCGGGTACGTTCGTCCTCGCGGGGACGGCCAGCTACACCGGAGCAACGAATATCAACGGCGGCGTTTTCCAGGTGGACGGAGCGCTCACTGGGACGTCGGCAGTCAACCTGAATTCCGGGATGATAACCGGCACCGGGACAATTGATCCCCTGACGGTCAGCATCAATAGTGGCACCGTCCTCGCGCCCGGAAACGGTACAGCCGGGAGTTCGATGGCGATCGTGGGGAATCTCGCATTTCAATCTGGCGCGATCTATCTCATTCAGCTCAATCCGACAGCCTCGAGTTTCGCCAGTATCAGCGGCACGCTGACGGCGGGCGGGGCAACGGTCGAGGCAATCTTTGCTGCGGGCAGCTACGTCGCCAAGCGCTATACGATCTTGACCGCCGGTGGCGGCGTCAGCGGGACGTTTGCCTCCTTGGCGAATACCAATCTCCCGGCTGGTTTCAAATCCGCCCTCAGCTATGACGCAAATGCTGCTTATCTCGACCTATCGCTTGATTTCGTTCCGGCAAGCGCGCCGAACTACGGTGGCGGCCTGTCCGCGAACCAGCGGAATGTTGCCAACGCACTGACGCGGTTCTTCGATACGACGGGCAGTATTCCGCTCGTGTTTGGCACACTTTCGCCTTCGGGACTGACCCAAGTATCGGGAGAGCTCGCGTCAGCTCCGCAGCAGGCCACGTTCAATGCGATGGGGCAGTTTGTCAGCCTGCTCGGGGATCACGGTCAGGCCGGGCGCGACGGCGTTGGCGAAGTTGCCCCGCTGGCCTATGCCGAGGCTGGCAGGACACCGAGCCGGCCGGCGGGGAACGCGTTTGCGTCGATGAGCAGGCAACCAGAATCGCTCGAGCCGCGCTGGAGTGTTTGGGTTGACGGATTTGGCGGGTCGCAGTCGACGGATGGAAGCGCTGGGGCCGGATCAGCTCGCTCCACCAGCCGCATCTACGGCACTGCGGTCGGGGCAGACTATTTGTTGACGCCGGCCACGGTCGCGGGATTCGCTCTCGCGGGTGGCGGCACAGGTCTTAGTGTCAACGCCCTCGGAACAGGGAGATCTGATCTGTTTCAGGCTGGCGCCTATGTTCGACACGTCCAAGGGCCGGCCTATCTGAGCGCCGCCCTGGCTTACGGTTGGCAGGATGTAACGACAGATCGCACCATAGCCGGTGTCGATCGGTTGAAGGCGTCGTTCAAAGCGAACGCCTATTCCGGACGCGTTGAAGCCGGCTATCGTCTGTCGGTGCCCTTGATCCGCAATTTCAGTCTGACGCCCTATGCAGCAGGCCAGGCCGCCCATCTTGATCTGCCCCAATACGCCGAGCAGTCGGTCGCTGGCGCCTCGGTATTCGCCCTGAGCTATTCCGCCAAGCGGGTGACAGATTATCGGACCGAAATAGGACTTCGGACCGGCTTGTCCTTGGGGGACAAGGATGGCGTGCTCAACTGGCGAGGCCGTATCGCGTGGGCTCATGACTTCAACCCGGATCGCAGCGTCGCTGCAACTTTCCAATCGCTGCCGGGGGCAAGCTTTACCGTCAGCGGCGCGCAGCCGGCGCCGGACGCTGCGTTGACCACTCTGGGTCTCGAACGACATTGGAGCAATGGCTGGACCGCGGCTGCCACCCTCGATGGAGAGTTCTCGAGCACCACACGTTCCTATTCCGGTAGAGCCTCCATGCGCTATGTCTGGTGACCGCGATTTCGCAAGAATCGATGAGAATCATCACGAGCGGCGGGATCATCGGGAACGAGTGGGACAGAGTCATATCTCTGCGGAAGCTCACGATCCTTCGAATAGGGGTCGTGCTTGGCTCGCCTCGAGATGAAAATCGGGCGCGCCATTTAGTCATTCCGACGCAGATTCCTCGATGGGTCCGTCGATCAGGAGGGGCGCGCATTCGCACGATGACGGCGAGGGCTCAAGCGGCACTCACTTGACAAATCGGGGCATGAAAGAACAAAAATAGAACGGGGTGGCCGCACCGTCAAGAGAGCCCAATGCCCACCCTCACCTCAGAAGGCTTGAAGGGCTGAACCGCGCTACGCTGCGCAACAGAAGGCATGAAAAGAGCGCCCCGGATGAAGCCGCAAGTTCTTCCTGTCTATTACTATCTCGATCATTTCACGGAGATGCTCGGCTTCGTGAAGAAGACTTACGGTGCTGTCCTGACCCCGGAGCACCATGTCTTCATCGAGCAATTTGACGGTCTTCCCAGGGATGCACAATGCCTTCTTGTCCGCATGGTCAATCGGCGGGGAGCGATCTTCAATCGCACGCTCTTCAAATATCCAGAGATTGCAGATGTTGAAGCCGCGGCTCGGCATCTGCTTGCCAGCGCCCATGCTCGTGTTCTGCAGGTCGACGATTACGCCGCTTTCGTAACATGCTTGCCCAAAGACACCCTTGTGACGGCGGCGCATGCATCCGGAAGATCCGATATTCGTAAATCCTGGTCGAAGTCCAAGCTCATCGAATACTTTCTCGCCAATGTTCCTTTTGAGGTCGCTGCTCAGCATTGTGGCGGGAAAAACTTCATCGCGCTTCACAACACGAGGCCGATCGAATTTCTGCTCTATCTCTATTTTGGCAAGACGGAGCGGGATCTCAAGACCTTCGCGCTACGCGATCTCGGCATCATGCGCACCAACAGTGCGACCTCGTTCAGTGCACGCTTTGCGGATGGCGATGAAGCCCACGCCTGCTTTCACTATAGTAGCCTGCTCGACCAACTCGAAACCGAAGCCGAGGCGATCTATCGCCAGGGAGTGGTCGACCTGCTCGGCGGACCGCCAGGTCCGACAGATTACGCTCAGGATCTGAGAAGCCGCGCGGCCTTCAAGCTTGGCCAGTTCTTCGAGAAGGGCGCCGATACTGCGCTCGCGCTTCAACTTTATCGTGCCGGTTCGTCCCCCGAATGCCGCGAGCGCCTCGTGCGCCTTCACTACAGTCTGGGCGCGAAAAGCGAATCTGAAGCGCTTCTGCGCCGGATCATTGATGATCCGGCGAGCGACGAAGAGCACGTTTTTGCGGTCGACTTCTATGCGCGCAAGTTTGGCGGTCAGCGAACGGGGCTTTGCACCGAACTCCTGCGCTCGGGGCGCGTCGTCGCGGTCGACGACACACATCGGGGCAACCCGGAGGCCGGTGTCGCTGGGGTCATGCGCCGTCAGGGCAGTCAGGTATACTTTGCCGAGAACGCATTGTGGCACACCCTGTTCGGCCTTCTGTTCTGGGACGAGCTGTTCGAATCCGGTCAATTGCACAGCGGCTTCGACTGGGTCCCTCAATGTCTCAAAGATCGCACGTTCATCCGATTGTTCAAGGCCCAGGTGGACGTGAAGCTTGCCGCCGTCCGATCGGGTGATGCCCTTCCGCTGATCCTGCGTGCGCTCGCTGCGCGCTGGGGGCGGCCCAATGGCATCTTCAACTGGGATCGCTTTCAGATCGAGGCTGTCCGTACGCTTCTCGATCACGCCAGCCCTCACGGGGTTGCCGCGATCTTGCACGCGATGTGCGAGGATTTCCGCGCTATGCGCGACGGATTCCCTGATCTGATGCTGCTTCGCGATGGCGCGGTCTCATTCGTGGAGATCAAGGCAGAGGGTGACGTCATCCGCCGCAATCAGCTCACCCGCCTGCGGCAACTGCAATCAGCCGGGCTCCAGGCCGAGATCTGCAGGGTCGAGTTTTGCTTCGACCCCGGGCAGGATTACATTGTTGTCGATATCGAGACGACCGGGAGCTGGGCCTCTGGCGACCGCATAACCGAGATTGGCGCGGTCAAGATCCGCAATCATCAGGTTGTCGATGAGTGGCACTCACTGCTCAATCCTCAGCGTCCCATTCCTGCAAATATCACCCGGCTCACGGGCATCACAAACGAGATGGTTCGCGATGCTCCGGTTTTCGCATCTGTTGCAGACAGCTTTCTCGAATTCATGGGTGACGGCGTCTTCGTCGCGCACAACGTCAATTTCGACTATGGCTTTATCGCTTACGAGTTCAGCCGTCTCGATCGAAAGTTCCGCTTTCCAAAGCTTTGCACCTGCGCCGGAATGCGACGGCGATATCCCGGCCATAAGTCCTACGGGCTCGGAAATCTGTGCCAGATCTACGACATCGAACTCGAGAGCCATCATCGCGCACTCTGCGATGCGAAGGCTGCCGGCCAGCTGCTCAATCTGATCAACAGGAAGCGCGAAAGTGAGGGCCCGCTGGCGGAGGAACAGGCCGCTTAAAGATGCGGCGCTGTCCCCAGAGAGGCAATACACGCCTACAGCTCATCATCCCGGTGGACGTCAAACGGCGATGTCCTCCCGGAAGCTCCGGAGGGAATTCATGAGCCGTCCGCCCTGGATGGGCGTGAAGCTCGTTGAGAGCAAGAGTGCAGCCGGGTTGGCCGTGACGGGTTGGAAGTGGCGAGAGGGTTCCGCCGCGCCCGTCGCGGAGATCCGCGATGCAGGGACGGAGACTTGGTGCGCGCGCCGGCGAGAGCCGGGCGAGCCTCTATGAAGAGATCACGAGCAAGATCATCGGTGAGCTGGAGGCTGGCCGGGTGCCCTGGGTCCGGCCATGGGGGACGCAAGCGGCGAAGGCTCAGCTGGCCTTGCCACGGAATGGGGCTACGGGTCGGCCGTACTCGGGGATCAACGTTCTCATCCTCTGGGGGGCAGTCATCGAGCGCGGGTTGACGGGCCAGAGCTGGTTGACCTTCCGGCAAGCTCTCTCGCTTGGCGGTCATGTCCGCAAGGGCGAGCGCGGCGTCTCTGTCGTCTACGCCGACCGCTTTGTGCCATCGGATGAACGGCAGCGTGCCCGCGAGGTCGGCGAGGAGGCGCAAGCCATTCCGTTCCTGAAGCGGTTTACTGTATTCAACACCGACCAATGCGATGGTCTGCCAGATGATATCGCAACCGTGGCACCGCTTCCGCCGCCGGGTGTCATGGAGCCTGTGGTCGAGACCCTGATTGTCAACAGCGGCGTCGACTTCCGGATCGGGGGTGATCGTGCGTTCTATGCGCCAGGCGAAGATTTCGTGCAGGTGCCACTGCCAGCGGCGTTCTTCGAGCCGATCAACTGGTACCGCACCGCTTTGCATGAGCTCGCCCATGCGAGCGGTCATGCCTCGCGGCTGAATCGGGATCTCTCGGGTCGGTTCGGCAGCCGCAAATACGCCTTCGAGGAGCTGATCGCCGAGATCGCAGCCGCCTTCAGCTGCGCCGCGCTCGGCATCGTGCCGACCGTGCGCCATGCCGACTATCTCGGCTTCTGGCTCGACGTCCTGCGCGAGGATAGTCGCGCCATTGTCCGGGCGGCAAGCCAGGCGAGCCGCGTGGCCGACTATCTCCTCGGCTTTGCACCGAGTGCTGCTGGCCTCGCTCAGCCGAGCGCTCCGGATCGCGTACCCGCGTGAACCCTGCACGCTTGGGAGAACAGAGGAGAGGGAGAGGGCGAGAGGTGCTCTGCGACGGGTTGAAGGCCTGAGAGAGAGGCTCCGGGCCGCCCGTCGTGGAGAACGAAGACATGACCAAGGCCGCTCACAAGATCACGCTGTCGCCATCGCGCGACATTCCTTTCAACAAGCTCGTGCTCAGCCAGTCCAACGTGCGCCGGATCAAGGGCGGCGTTTCGATCGAGCAACTGGCCGAGAGCATCGCCGAGCGGACGCTGCTGCAAAGCCTGAACGTTCGGGCTGTCCTCGATGCCGAGGGCAGGGAGACCGGGATGTTCGAAGTGCCCGCGGGCGGCAGGCGCTACCGGGCGCTGGAGCTCCTGGTGAAGCAGAAGCGAATGGCGAAAACGCAAGCTGTGCCTTGCGTGGTGCGCGATTCCGGTTCGGCCCTGGACGACTCGCTCGCCGAGAACGACCAGCGTGTCGGCCTGCATCCCCTGGATCAATTTCAGGCGTTCCAGGCCCTGCGTGACGGCGGCATGGGAGAGGAGGAGATCGCGGCGCGGCACTTCGTGACCGTTGCGGTCGTCAAGCAGCGGCTGCGGCTGGCCGCGGTCTCGCCGGCGCTTCAGGACGTGTATGCCGCCGACGGCATGACCCTGGAGCAGCTGATGGCGTTTTCGGTGACGTCGGATCATGCACGCCAACAGGAGGTCTGGGACAAGGTCAGCCGTTCCGGCGGCGATACGCCCTACCAGATCCGGCGGCAGCTCACCGAGCAGACGGTTCGGGCGTTCGACCGCAGGGTCCAGTTCATAGGGCTGGCTGCCTACGAGACGGCCGGTGGCGCTGTGCTGCGGGATCTGTTCGAGGCCGACGATGGCGGCTGGCTCCACGATGTCGCGCTGTTGGACCGGCTCGTGGCGGAGAAGCTGAAGGCGGAAGCGGAGCGGATTGGCCTTGAGGGCTGGAAGTGGATCGCGGCCGCCGTCGACTTCCCTTTCGGGCATACTCATGGCTTGCGCGAGCTTCATGGGCAGCCGGCAGAGCTCACCGCCGACGAGCGGGCGACCATGGAAGCGCTGCGGACTGAGCAGGCCAGGCTCGAGGCCGAACACGGTCAGGCCGATGAACTGCCTGAGGATATCGATCAGCGTCTCGGTGAGATCGAGGCGGCGCTGCAGTCCTTTGACGAGCGGCCGATGATTTTCGATGCAGCCGAGATGGCGCGCGCTGGCGCGTTCGTCAGCATCGACTCGGAAGGCCGACTGCGCGTCGCCCGCGGTTTCGTCCGACCCGAGGATGAGGCCGTGGTGTCGGAAGATGAGCCGGAGACCGAAGCTAGTCACGACAGGGGCACTGCGACCGCCATTCCGGATATGGAGGGCGGGGTGCCGGCGGCGACAATCGTCATCGGTCACGGCGAGCAGGAAGCGCCCGCCGACGCGGAGGATGTCGAGCGGCCGCTCCCCGACCGGTTGATCAGCGAGCTCTCGGCGTATCGCACGCTCGCCCTTCGTGAGGCACTCGGCCGAGAGCCATCCATCGCCTTCAAGGCGGTGCTGCACACCTTCGTGCTCGCGGCCTTCTATCCCTACGGGTCAGTCTTCTACTGCCTGGAGATCTCGCTGCGCACCCCGAGCTTCCCGGCGCAGCCGCCGGGCCTGCAGGACAGCGCTCCGGCAAAGGCGATCGCCGCGCGTCATGCGGCCTGGAAGGCGAAGCTGCCGGCCAACGACAAGGACCTCTGGGCAGCGTTGACGACGATGGACGGAGCGGCCCAGGCAGAGCTGTTCGCCCATTGCGCCGCGCATGCGGTGAACGCGATCTTTGAGCCGGCCAACCGCGTGCATCAAGGCCGCCTGTCCGCCCATGGCGTCCGCGGGCGCCTCCGACAGGCCGACCATCTGTCGCGCGCCGTCGGGCTCGACATGATCAGCGCCGGCTGGAAGCCAACTGCCGCCAACTATCTCGGTCGCGTCACCAAGCACCGCATCCTGCAGGCCGTGCGAGAAGCGAAGGGCGAAGCGTCGGCGCAGCTCATCGAGCATCTGAGGAAACCGGATATGGCGCGCGAAGCCGAGCGGTTGCTCGAAGGCAGTCGCTGGTTGCCCGAGCCGCTGCGTGGCGCGGATGCCGAGGTAACGCGGGCGGTCGATGGCGTCGATTCCGCTAGCCTGCCGGCGTTCCTCAGTGAGGATGAGGAGGCGACGGGAGGCGCTGATGACGTGGAGGAGATCGTTGCCGCGGAATGATCAGCTTGCCTTCGCGGCCGATCCCAACCTGAAGAAACCGAAGTGCAAGCCCGGTCAGATCGGCCGGGCTTTTTTCATGGAGGTCACTGTCGCGTCGAGCAGCTCGAGAGTGAGAGAGGCGGAGCAGCGCGATTGAGTCCGCCGGACCGGAGAGAGCGTTCGGCGGAGCTCTTCCGTGTTCCGCTCTCCTTGAAGGTTCCTCGACATGATCACCGAGACGAACTGTCCGGCTGCGCCCTTCGCGCTGCTTGCGCGCGCCAAGGCCGTCCTTCGTGCAGCCGAGCTGCTGCTGCCAAGCCTTACCCGGGGCGAGCGGATCGATGCCAGGTGCCTGCGCCTGGCCATGCAGACCGCATTTGGCGCCAGTGACGCCGATGGAAGCTGGGATTGGAAGACGGCCTACGACGCCTGTGAGATCGCCTCTGTCCTATTCCTCGTCAAGCACGGTCCAGCGATGATCAAGGCCAGCAAAGGCACTCCCCCGGCCATGCTGCCGATGGTCGCAAAGGTCGCGGCCCTACTGCCGAGCCACACCAGGCGCTCACTCGAGAGCCAGAGTCTTCAGCAGTTCTCGACCCCGCTGCCATTGGCGTTCGCTGCGGCCGCGGCGGCGCAAGTGACTTCGGTCGATCGGGTGCTCGAGCCATCGGCGGGGACAGGAATCCTGGCCGTCTTTGCGGAGCTTGCTGGCGGCTCGCTTCTGCTCAATGAGCTCGCTGCAAGTCGCGCAGCCTTGCTCGATCTGGTGTTCGCGGGTCTGACCGTGACCCGCTTCGACGCCGCGCAGATCGATGATCATCTCGATGCGGCCTTCGTTCCAAGCGTGGTTCTGATGAATCCCCCGTTCTCGGCGACCGCGAGTGTGGACCGTCCGCTGGCCGATACGGCGTTGCGCCATGTGTCTTCGGCCCTCGCACGGCTTGGAGACGGTGGGCGACTGGTCGCAATCACGGCCGCCGGCCTTGCGCCCGACAATCCGACCTGGACGGATGCCTTCGTGCATCTGCAGGAGCGCGGTCGTCTGGTGTTCTCCGCGGCGATCGATGGCACTGTCTATGCGCGGCAGGGCACGACGACCGCCACACGGATGCTCGTGATCGACAAGCGCCCAGCTCCGGACGCTCGTGTGTTTCCGCAATCTGCCGGGGTGGCACCTGATGTCAGGACCTTGCTCGGCTGGATCACGGCGCTCGTGCCACCGCGGCCGCCGATGGCCAGCCGGTTTGTCGCTCAGGTGGGTCAGCGTGCAAAAATTCGTTCGAGACGGGATCTGGATCCCGCATGCTCCTCTCCGTTGCCGACGTCCAGTGAGCCTGAGGGCTGCGAGCTTGCCTACGACATCGTGGATGAGGTCTCCGACGAAGGAACTCGCCTGACTGACGCGCTCTATGAGACGTATCAGTTGCAGTCGATCCGGATTCCGGGCGTGCAGCCTCATCCCACGAAGCTCGTGCAGTCGGCGGCGATGGCCTCCGTCGCACCGCCAAAGCCGTCCTATCGGCCGCATCTTCCGGCCAGGATCGTCACTGAAGGCGTGCTGTCCGGAGCGCAGCTCGAGAGTCTCATCTTTGCCGGCGAAGCGCATGGTGGATTCCTCGCCGGCTTTTGGACGGTCGACGAGACCTTCGACCAGGTCCGTGCGGTCGGCGAGGACACGGAGACGGCGGTCCGCTTCCGGCGCGGCTGGTTCCTCGGTGATGGCACGGGCGCCGGAAAAGGCCGCCAGGTCGCCGGCATCCTGCTCGACAATTGGCTGAAGGGCCGGCGCCGGGCGGTCTGGATCAGCAGGTCCGACAAGCTGATCGAGGACGCGCAGCGCGACTGGGCAGCGCTCGGCATGGAGCGGCTTCAGGTCACGCCGCTGTCGCACTTCCGCCAGGGGGCGCCGATCCGGCTCGATGAGGCCATCCTTTTCACGACCTACGCCACGCTGCGGACCGACGAGAAGGCCGAGAAGCTTTCCCGCGTGCGCCAGATCGTCGACTGGGTGGGACGGAATTTCGATGGCGTGATCATCTTCGACGAGAGCCATGCGATGCAGAACGCCGCAGGCCACAAGGGCGATCGGGGCGATCAGGCGGCTTCACAGCAGGGCCGCGCCGGATTGCGGTTGCAGCATGCGCTGCCCAATGCCCGCATCGTCTACGTCTCGGCGACAGGCGCGACCACCGTTCACAATCTGGCTTATGCCCAGAGGCTGGGACTGTGGGGCGGCGCGGATTTCCCGTTTGCGACGCGGGCGGACTTCGTGGCGGCGATCGAGCAGGGCGGCGTCGCGGCCATGGAGGTGATGGCGCGCGATCTCAAGGCCCTCGGGCTTTATGCGGCGCGCTCGCTGTCCTTCGAGGGCGTCGAATACGAGCCGCTCGAGCACCGGCTCACGGACGAGCAGGTCAGGATCTATGACGCCTATGCCGAGGCGTTCGCGGTCATTCACAACAATCTCGAGGCCGCGATGCAGGCGACCAACATCACCGGCGCAACCGGCACGCTCAACGCCCAGGCCAAATCGGCCGCGCGCTCGGCCTTTGAGTCGGCCAAGCAGCGCTTCTTCGGGCACCTCCTGACTTCGATGAAGACGCCGACGCTGATTCAGGCGATCAAGCGCGATCTCGATGCTGGCCACGCCGCGGTCGTCCAGATCGTCTCCACAGGTGAAGCCCTGATGGAGCGCCGGCTGGCCGAGATCCCGACCGAGGAGTGGGGCGACGTCCAGGTCGACATCACGCCGCGCGAATATGTCCTCGATTATCTCGCCCATTCCTTCCCGGTCCAGCTCTACGAGCCGTTCACCGATGGCGAAGGCAATCTGTTGTCGCGTCCGGTCACTCGCGATGGCCGGCCGGTCGAGAGCCGCGAAGCGGTCGCTCGCCGCGATCAGATGATCGAACATCTCGCTTCGCTCGCCCCGGTGCCGGGTGCGCTCGACCAGATCGTTCAGCGCTTCAGCACGGACATGGTCGCTGAGGTCACGGGCAGGTCGAGACGGATCGTCCGCGTCCGCGATCGGATGGTGGTCGAGACGAGGGCGACCTCTGCCAACCTCGCTGAGGCCGCAGCGTTCATGGATGATAGGAAGCGCATCCTGGTGTTCTCGGATGCCGGCGGCACAGGCCGCAGCTACCACGCCGAGCTCTCGGCGACGAACAAGCGGCTGCGGGTGCATTATCTACTGGAGCCAGGCTGGAAGGCGGATGCCGCGATCCAGGGGCTTGGCCGGACCAATCGCACCAACCAGGCGCAGCCACCGCTCTTTCGCCCTATCGCCACCGACGTGAAAGCCGAGAAGCGCTTCCTGTCGACGATCGCGCGCCGGCTCGACACGTTGGGCGCGATCACCCGTGGCCAGCGCCAGACCGGCGGACAGGGACTGTTCCGGGCGGAGGACAATCTCGAAGGCCCGCACGCCCGCGATGCCCTGCGTCAGTTCTATGGGCTGCTCGCCCGTGGGCAATTGGGGAGCTGCTCGCTGCAGCGGTTCGAGCAGGCCACGGGATTGAAGCTCACGGACGAGAACGGCCTTCGCGACCAGCTGCCGCCGATCACGACATTCCTGAACCGGCTGCTGGCGCTGACCATCGAGCTGCAGAACATCCTGTTCACGGTGTTCGAGCAGTTGCTCGCGGCGCGGATCGAGGGCGCGATCGCATCCGGGACTTTCGATGCCGGTCTGGAGACGCTGCGTGCAGAAAGCTTCGTCGTCATGGAGCGGCGCACCATCAACACCCATCTGGCAACAGGTGCCGAGACCCATCTCGTCACCATCGCCCAGCGTGACCGCAACCGGCCGATGCCGCTGAACGAGGCCTTGGAGCGGCTGCTGCAACGCCGCGCTGTTCCCGTGACCCATGTCCGCTCGGGGCGAGCGGCGATCCAGGTGCCGGCGCCGAGCTGGTTGCTCGACGATGGCGAGATCGAGCAGCGCGTCCATCTGATCGGACCGATGCGACGCCAGACTCTACCGCTCGCCAGGCTGGCCGAGCATGATTGGGCCGAGACAGACCGCGAGCAGTTCAAGGCCGGCTGGAGTGCGGAGCTCGCATCCATTCCGGAGTTCACGACCACCACGATCTACCTCGTCACAGGGCTTCTGCTGCCGATCTGGAAGCGCCTCCCTCAGGAGTCCGCGCGGGTCTACCGGCTCCAGACCGATGCGGGCGAGCGCATCATCGGCCGCAAGGTGCCACTCAGTTGGGTCACCGCAGCGTCGACCGAGCGACCTTCGCTCGCTCCCGATGACGCGTTCACATCCGTGCTGCGTGACGGCTATGTACTCGATCTTCATGAGGGCTTGCAGCTGCGGAGGGTGCGCGTCATGGGCGCCAACCGGATCGAGCTCTTGGGCTTTCCTGCGGGCTTACGGGATTGTCTCAGGGCCTACGGGCTGTTCAGCGAGATCATCTCGTGGAGGCTGCGGATGTTCGTACCCACCGATGCAGGCGGCCCGGCGATCCTAGCCAGCGTTCTGGAGCGGTTTCCAATTGCTGAGGTCCGCGGGCGGGAGCTGTCGTGATGTCAGACGACGCGTCTGAACTGGCGCGCCGCCTTGCGCGTGAGGCCGAGGCGGTGTGCCGTCACTATCTGTCCAACGGCAGACGTCAGGGACGCTACTGGTTGGTCGGTGATGTCAACAACACGCCGGGCCGATCATTGTTCGTGCGATTGCACGCCTCGTCGAAGGGGCCGGCCGGCAAATGGACGGATGCTGCGACCGGGGAGCATGGCGATCTGCTCGACGTCATCGGCTCGGTTTGTGGCCTGAGCAGCTTTCACGAGGTTGCCGGGGAGGCGCGCCGTTTTCTGAAGCTGCCGGACTGGGAACGCAAGCCTCCAGTCGGTGCTGTGAATGCCGTGCGCCCCCGCGACTCCGCCAGAGCGGCTCGCCGGCTGTTTGCGATGGGGCAGCCGCTGTCTGGAACGCGCGGCGAGGCCTATCTTGCTCATCGCGGTATCGACCCGCGCGCGGGCACTGATGGTCTACGTTTTCATCCACGTTGCTACTATCGGCCGGACGATGCCACCGATGTCCAGACATGGCCCGCGCTGATTGCCGCTGTGACGGACCTCGAGGGGCGCATCACCGGGGTTCATCGCACCTGGCTGGATCCCGATGGCTTCGACGATCGCAGGCTTGGCAAGGCGCCAATCGACACGCCGCGGCGGGCGATGGGCGATCTGCTTGGGCATGCCGTGCGCTTCGGGACCGCCAAGGACGTGCTTGCGGCCGGCGAGGGCATCGAGACCATGCTGTCGTTGCGGACGGTGCTGCCGACCTTGCCGGTTGCTGCTGCGCTCTCGGCCAACCATCTGGCGAATCTGCTGTGGCCGGCCACGCTGCGCCGGATCTATGTCGCCGTCGATGCTGATGCTGCTGGTATCGCCGCGGCAGAGACGTTGACGACACGCGCGCTGGACGCCGGTATCGAGGCGATCGCATTATGCCCTCGCCTGGACGACTTCAACGAAGACCTACGCGTTTTAGGGACAGCCAAGCTCCTGGACGTCTTGCGTCATCAGCTGCTGCCCGAAGATGCCGAGCGCTTCGTGAGCGCGGCTGCGACCTAAACGTCGGCTCGACGCTGGAGAGTCGTTCGGCGCTCGCCGCACATTGTCGGGACAAGAGGATCTCGTCAGGGCGTCAGAGAGCCGCGCCGGGGCCTTCTGAGAGGCGATCGGACGGCAGGCGGTCCGGTCCGGCAATGGCGGTGCGTGGCCATTTTCCGCCGGCCCGCAGGCGGGCCTTTGCATCGCGAGGCAAAATAGCCGCGCACACCGCCATCCTCCGCTGTCGCTCCGGCCCGCTGCTCGAAGGGATCAGCGGGTTCTGGTCCGGTCCTCCCGCCGTCTTGGAGATCGCCATGGAAGGCCGCGATCGACGCGGTCACCGAACATAGACGAGGTCCCCATGTCCGACCAGCAAGACGAGATGCGTGAGCCGCACGATACGCAGTCGAGCATCGACAACGCCCTGACCGAACTCCAGCTGTACGGCTACCGCCCCTTCGACGATGAGCTTGATCCTCGGCCGCTCCCTGAAGGCAGGGGCATCGCCGGCGCGGTCGCCGATATCTTCGACGCCCTGGTCGCGACGCTCTCGGAGACGCGCCTCGAGCCTGAGCTGAAGGAGCTCTTGTGGTCAACGGTCAACCTGTTCCACCGTGCCACGATGCGCATCGAGCGCGAGCTCGACGACAACGAGCAGGCGCAGCGCTCGAGTCAGCGCGAGCAGAACGGCTCGGAGGTGCGCTCGGTCGAGCTCGAGCGCCTGACGTCGGAAGGACTGTCACTGGTCGAGCGTCGCAACGCCATGGAGCTGTTCCGCGATCTGGCCGCCGAGGCCTTCGAGCTCCATACGCGATCGCCGTGGCGGCCGCGCTCGGGATCGCAGGTCAGCCATCGCACGCTGACGGCGGCCATGATCGACTCCCGCGATTTCCTTGCTGCCAAGCATCGGGCTGAGACGGAGGTCATGCTGCCGCCAGGCCCCAAGATCGCGCTGACCGGCGGACCGGACTTCAATGACGTCGCACTCATCTGGGATCGTCTCGACAAGGTCCATGCCAAGCATCCCGACATGGTCCTCCTGCATGGCGGCTCGCCGAAGGGGGCCGAGCTGATCGCTAGCAAATGGGCATCGAACCGCAAGGTGCCGCAGATCGCGTTCAAGCCCGATTGGACAAGACACAATAAGGCCGCCCCCTTCAAGCGCAATGACGCCATGCTGGCGACGCTGCCGATCGGCGCCATGGTCTTCCCGGGCTCCGGGATCCAAGGCAATCTCGCTGACAAGGCTCGCCGCCTAGGCATTCCCGTCTGGACCTTCGGGCAAGGCGGCGCGTGAGCGCCGTCAATCGTGCAGGTCCTTTGCGTTCGTCCAAGCGGCTGCGGCGACATCCCAAGCGACTCCTGCGCTCGGCATCGACATGTATGTCTGCTTGAATGCGTCGGACCTGGTGGCGCAGAGTGCATGGTGGTCGCTGACCGCCGCGACGCTGTGCCGGCCTTGATGTGCCTTGCGATTGGCGGCACAATTGCTCGAAGGTCGAGCTGTCGAGTGAATCGAGGTTTGATGGTCGCGTGGGCGGCGCGGACGTGCTGGAGCTCGGCGGAGTGCCTCATGAGCCGCTCGGCCACTGAGCATCGGCCTATCGGCGGCGTAGCTCGGACGGGCTATGCCCGAATTTCCGCCGGAACACGGTGCTGAAGTGTGACGAGCTGCTGAATCCCAGCTGGTAGGCGACCTCAGTCACCGACAACACGCGCTGCTCAAGTCGTGTCAGCATATCGTAGGACCGTTGCAGGCGCCGGTCGAGAATCCACTCCGACACCGACATGTCCGTGAGTCGAAAAAGATAGTGCAGGTGTCTGAGCGAGACCCCGTTGTTCCGTGCGATCTTCTCGAGCGAAAGGTCGTGGTCGGTGAGATGCTCCTCGATCCAGGCTTTGACAGAGCGCAGGCGGGCTTTCTGAGCCGTGGCGTCCTCGGAAAATTGGTCCTTGTCGCCCATGTCCAGGGCGAGAGCCAGAACATCCATCAGCTCGTCGCCGAGCCGCGACCTCGCCGCTTCATCGACTGACGATGCTTCCGATGCCAACGTCGAACAGAATTCGGCGGCGATCCGGCCAAGACCGCGTCCGGTCGCAATAGTCATCGCAACGGGAATCCGATTCTCGGTGAATCGCGACGAAAATTCTTTGCGCGGAATCTCAAGGTAGAGGGATCTAACCTTCCCTACGCACTCCAGATCGTAGGCTTCGGCCGCGGAGAAGATTGCACCGACGTGGGGATTCGTATTCAGCGTCTGGCCTGCCTGCAGGACGTTGATCTTGCCCTGTTGAACGAATTCGACGTAGTAGCAATCCTTGTCGAGCCTGGCGATGTGCCGCTCCCGTCGTGATATCCGTTGCTCCGACAGCAATACGTCGGTCATCGTCAGCACGCCAAATCGTGCTTCCCGGATGAAGCCCTGATAGTCGGACCGTTGCTCGGCCTCGACGTCGACATGGACATAGACGTCGCAAATGGCGCCTTGCCAGGCAGCGTAGCGCTTGGAAGGCTCAAGGCTTTCCGTTGTGAACACGAGCTCCATCGGTCATCCATCGCGAGCAGCCCAAGCTGCATTTTGCATCGCACAAGGACCGTTCCGCAATTCTAGTTGCCCAGCGGCTCTACGCAAGCCAACTTTGCGCGGCCATGCAAAAGCTTTGCGCTCCGAGGCAAGCGTCACTCGGGGCGGCAAGCTAAGAGAACAAAAATGGGAGGAAGCAGTCGCGGATGCCGATGCGGGCGTGCGTGATTTGCCGTGCCAGGGACTGCAGCAATGGGGGGAGGCCTGCCTTCACCGATGACGACGAGGTTCACGCGCCCTGTCGGCTCCATTGCTGACATCGTGGCGCTGGAGCGGCTGCCATATGACGCCCTCGTACCTGCGCGAAATCTGTATCACCTGTTCGAGGCGACCGCCCGATTGCATCCGGATCGGAAGGCCCTGACCGTTCTGATACCTCGTGAATCCCGCGAAATCAGCCTCACTCACCGTCAATTGCTCGCCGACATATCCCGCGCGGCGAACTTGTTCAGGGCGTCCGGCATCAGACCGGATGGACCGACCGTTGCATTCCTCTGCCCGAGCCTGCCGCAGGTCTTTCCGGCCTTGCTCGGCGCCCAGGTCGCGGGCGTCGCGAGCTCGATCAACTATCTGCTGAACGAGGACGCGATCGCCGATCTCCTCGAAGCGCAGAATGCAGCGTTGCTTGTGATCCCTTCGGAAGCCGACGATCCGGCGCTCTGGCACAAGGCGAACAAGGTCGCCGCACGGGTCGGATCTTTGCAGAAGATCCTCGTTCTAGGCGAGAGCCGCGACGCGAACGGCCGAATGGCCGTCTTTGACGAAGCCGCTTCGAGGCACCGAGATGCGCTCGATTTCGAACCGTCAAATGATCGGCGGTCGGTGTGCGCGCTCTTCCACACGGGAGGGACGACCGGACGTCCAAAGCTCGTCCGCCTGACACATGGCAACCAGATCCACGCCGCATGGGGCTTCGCCCAGGTTCACGGGCTCGACGAGTTTGACATCGCGCTGAACGGGTTTCCGCTGTTTCATGTTGGCGGCACCATGACTGCAGGTCTGTCGATTCTCGCCGCTGGCGGCCACGTGATCATTCCGTCACCCTACGGTCTGCGAGTCCCGGAGGTCATCCGCGACTATTGGTACACTGTCGCACGACATCGCGTGACGATCGTGAGCGGCGTGCCGACCTCCATTGCGGCTTTGGCGGAGGTGCCGATCGGGTCCTGCGATATCAGCTCGGTCCGGATGGCGCTGACTGGAGGTGCGGTGCTCCCAAAGGCGGTCGGTGACCGTTTCCAGGCCAGGACGGGAGTGAGGTTGTTCGAGACTTACGGGATGACGGAGACCGCGGCGGCGATCGCGTTCAACCCGGGTCGCGGTGAGCCTCTTCAGGGCAGCGTCGGATTCAGGGCGCCGTTCTCGCGAACGAAGATCGTGGCACTGGGCGACCCGAAGCTGAGGAAGGAGTGTCCTCCGCTCACGAGCGGGCTGGTGCTGGCCAAGGGCCCGCAGGTATTCCCCGGATACGTCGATCCCACGCACAATGTCGGCGTCCTGACCGACGATGATTGGATCGTGACCGGCGATATCGGCTACCTCACCGCAGACGAGCGGCTGGTTCTCACAGGTCGGGAGAAGGACCTCATTGTTCGCAGCGGCCACAACATCGATCCCGCCGCGATCGAAGATGTCGCCAATGCATATCCTGGCGTGCAAATGAGCTCCGCCGTTGGCATGCCGGACGCCTACGCTGGCGAGGTACCGATTCTCTTCGTTGTGCCGTCGCCACAGCAGACGATCGAGCTCGCGCGGCTCTGCGACTACCTCGAGCAGAATGTCCACGAGCCCCCCGCTCGCCCGAAGCGCGTGGTAGTGCTTGACGCGCTTCCAGTCACCGCCGTGGGCAAGATCTTCAAGCCGACGCTTCGCGATCTCGCTGTTCGGGAGAAGGTCAGGACGGAAGTCGATCGGATATTCGGTCCTGCAACCGCGGCAGACATCCAGGTCGACAAGGACGACAAGCTCAACACGGTCGTCTGCATTTCGGTCGAAACGATCGACAAGGTCGCGCTGGGCCGGCTTGCAGAGAGCCTGTCGGCGTTGCCGCAGACCTATCGTATTGAAGCGACACCGCCACGCGGGCGGGCGTAGTTGGGAATTGGTGAGAGCAACGATGAAGCACTTTCGGCTTGGTCAACAGGAGATCGTGTTCGCCGTCTTCGCGGCGCTGTTCCTGGCCTTCTCGATCTTCCTCAAGGGCTTCCTGACCGCCGACAACATGCTGACCCTGCTGCAGAACGTCGCCGTTCTCGGCATTCTCGGCCTGGCGATGGCCGTTGTCGTCATCGGGCGCGGCATCGATCTATCGCTCATCGCTGCCCTCGCGGTCCCCGGCGGGCTCGTCCTGCAGATGGTGCAGAACGGTCATTCGTTGCCGGCCTCCTTGCTCGCCGCCGGCCTCCTGGCCGTCGCCATTGGTCTCGTCAATGGCTGGCTGATCGCCTATGCGGAGGTGCCGCCGCTGTTTGCAACGCTCGCGACCGGGCTGTTTGTTGCAGGACTTGGGCAAGCGGCGCTGTTCCAGCTCGACGTCGTCCAATGGAGCGACGGCATGGCGGGATTCGAGCGGCTCGGGCAGGGCAGCATCCTTGGCATTCCGACGTCGATCGTGATGTTTGCGATTGCCGCTATCGCTGTGTTCGTTCTGCTGCGTCAGACCCGTTGGGGGGCCTTTATCTACGCGGTTGGTGACAATCCGTTCGCCGCACGGGTGACCGGCATTCCCTCGCGCCCGATTGTCGTGCTGCAATATGTGCTTGCCGCGGTGATCGGTTGCTTTGCCGGTCTCGTGATGGCGGCATCCGTCAACTCGATGCCCACCCGGATCTTCAACTCGACCATGATCTATGACGTGATCCTCGTCGTCGTGCTCGGGGGCATCGGATTGTCCGGCGGCCGCGGCGGCGTCGTGAACGTCATCATCGGCACGCTGCTGATCGGGACCATGCTGAACGGCATGACGATTCTGGATATTCCCTATGCCGGACAGAACCTGATCAAGGGCGTCGTCCTGCTGATCGCGGTGATCACGGATACGATCTTGAATCCGCGAAATGAAGAAACGGCCCAGCAAGGCGACATCTAGCTCAGTCCGAAAAATGAAAACATCAAACGGGAGAAAACGACGATGCGCACGCATAGCTTAGCACTTGGAAGTCTGGTGGCGGTGACGCTGGCTGCGGCGCCGGCGCTCGCGCAGCAGGGGCTTGACGAGCCCTTTCAGAAGACCTTTCGCGAGGCGCTTGCCGGCAAGACGGTCGCCTACGTGCCGGTCGCCATGAATTTCGATCTGACGGAGGGCTGGTACGCGGGCCTGAAGAAGGAGCTCGAACCCTACGGCGTCAAGTTCGAGATTCGTGATCCCAACTGGAACACCAATGCGGGGGCGCAGGCCGTCACCTCACTGATCTCTGAGAAGCCGGCGGTCATGGTGATCCACAACCCCGACGTCCAGACCTATGCCAAGCTGTTGCAGCGCGCCGAAAACGAAGGGATCTACGTCATCCAGATCAACATGGGATCAGCCTATCGCAGCTCCGCGTTCGTCGGCGCGAACTGGATCGAGATCGGCGAACGCCAGACCGAGGGGGTGGTAAAGGCCTGTCAGGGCAAGTCGAACAAGATCGCGATCATTCAGGGGGCGCTGTCCGCGGCCGCCAGTGCCTACACACTCAAGGGCGTCGAGAACGTTCTCGCCAAGCATCCTGAAATCAAGGTGGTGTCGAGCCAGGCGGCCGATTGGGATGCGGCGAAAGCCAAGGCCATCACGCAGACCGTCCTGAAGCAGAATCCCGACCTGTGCGGCATCGTGGGCTTCTGGGATGGAATGGATATCGGCACTGCCGCTGCGATCAAGGAGGCCGGGCTCACCGGCAAGGTCTTCCTGGCAACATCGGGCGGTGGAGAGCGCAAGGGCGCCTGCGAGCTCGTGAAGAACGGCTCGTTCGATCTGAACATGAGCTACGACGTGCCGACGCAGGCGGCGCAGATGGCCGGAACGATCAAGTGGCTGCTGTCCTCGGGGGTGAAGGCGGGCTCGGTCAAGGGCTTCGAATACAGCACGCTCATTCCGATCACCAAGGAGAACGCAGACTCCCAGACGTCGTGCTGGAACCTCTCCGATCTCAAGAAGTGACGACGCTCCGCGGCGCGCGTTCCGGCTCGGCCGGGACGCGCATCAAGACGATTGCATAGGCAGTACCCATGGAAGGCAGATGCGCGAGACATTGACTCGGCTGCGATATCGCTACTGGCCCGACCATCTCCTCGGCGAGATATTGTCCAAGAGGTGGACCGAAACCGCCGTTCCTGTGCTTCTGCTCCTGATCGTCGGCTTCGCATTGAGCCGGGTCCTGGAGCACTTTCTGTCCCCCGCCAGTCTCGCCGACACTGCGCGCCAGGCCGGAGAGATCGGTTTCATCGGTCTCGGAATGGGGCTTGTGGTCATCGTCGGCGGCATCGACCTGTCGGTCGGGTCGATGTTTGCCCTGACGGATTTCTGCGCGCTCTATCTCCTGGACGTTCTCAATTGGCCCGTTCCGGCAGTGGTCGTCGCGACCATGGTCGTCGGCGGGCTGCTCGGCGCCGTGAACGGGGTCTTGATCGGATATCTGAGACTTCGCGCCTTCATCGCCACGCTGATCACGCTGATCATCTATCGCTCGGCGTTCGATCTGCTGATTCAACGCTATTCGAACGCCATCGCGTCATCGCTTCCAGATATCCCCTCGTGGGATTTCATTGGCGGCGGGGATGTTCTGGGAATCCCGAGCGTCGCGCTGCTCTATGTCATCGTCGCCATCGTCGGCCATGTCTTTCTGACGCGGCTGCGGCCCGGCTGGCACATCACGGCGATCGGCGGATCGCGCCGCTCGGCCTACAATTCCGGCATTCCGGTGCGGCGGACCATCGCGCTCTGCTACGTCGCGAGCGGCGTTCTGACCAGCATCGGTGCGTTGTTCTTTGCCGCCCGCCTCGGAACCGTGGGCGGCGACATCGGCGTCGGCCTCGAGGTGATCGTCCTGACTGCAACCGTCCTCGGCGGGATCACACTGGGCGGTGGCAAGGGTTCGGTCGTCAAGTCGCTGGTCGGTGTGCTCATCGTCCTCCTGATGACCAACGGCTTGACCGCGATGAACGCGCGTGGCGGCGTCAACCGCATGGCGCTCGCGACGATCCTCCTGGCGGCCGCCATGGTCGATATACGCTGGCAGAAGAACCGCAACCGGATCATCAGCAAGGTCTACGTTGCCCCGACCTATCATGCGCTGCCGCCGCCACCCCCGACCGAGATCGGCAAGGGCGGGCCGTTCGAGCAGAACGACAAGCTTCGCGATGTGTCTCTCATCGGGCTCGGACGGATCGAGGCGCCGGAGGATGTCATTCTCGACCGCAACGACGTGCTCTATGCCGGCTCCCGTCACGGTGACATCATCCGGTTCTTTCCGCCGGACTACGAGCGGATGGAGGTGTTCGCCCATATCGGCGGCCAGCCGCTCGGAATGGCGTTCGACCGCCAGGACAATCTGTATGTCTGCATCGGCGGCATGGGTCTCTACCGCATCACGCCCGACGGGACCGTGGAGAAGGCCACCGACGAGACCAACCGAAGCCTGTATTCGGTGAATGACGACAGCCGTCTGCGGCTCGCCGACGACCTCGACATCACCGATGACGGACTGATCTTCTTCTCCGAGGCGACCGTTCGCTACGAGATGGATGAGTGGCCGGTCGACGGGCTGGAGGCCCGCGGCAACGGTCGCATCATCTGCTACGACACGAAGAGTGGAACGACCCATACCGTGCTGCGCGGACTTAAGTTTCCGAACGGCGTCGCTGTTGCCAGCGACGGTCACTCGATCTTGTTCGCGGAAACCTTCGGCTGCTCGATCAAGCGATACTGGTTCGCTGGTCCGAAGAAAGGCGCGGTCGAGACCGTCATGGACAACCTGCCGGGCTATCCCGACAACATCAATCTGGCGTCGGATGGCAACTATTGGCTGGCGCTGGTCGGCATGCGCAGCCCTTCGCTCGACTTGGCGTGGCAGATGCCGGGCTTCCGGCGGCGCATGGCCAAGCGGGTGCCGATCGACGAATGGCTATTTCCGAACATCAACACCGGGTGCGTCGTCAAGTTCAACGAGCAGGGCCAGATCCTGGAATCCCTCTGGGACCTCAAGGGCGTCAATCATCCGATGATTACCTCGATGCGGGAACACCGCGGTTATCTCTATCTCGGCGGTATCGCCAACAACAGGATCGGGCGCTTCAAGCTGGAGAACGCCGATCCCGACTTCGTCCACTACGATACACGCTGGAGGAGGCATTCGTGATCGCCGCCATCCGTGAATTCGCAAACCGCTTGCTCGGCCGTGGCGATGCGACCATCACCGTTCCGTCGTTCGACGGGGCGCTGAAGGCCAATCAAGTGCTGGAGGCAGCCGAAACGCTCCTCGAATGTGAAGCACCGGAGGATATTGCGTCCGACGGCCGTTCCCTTCTCATCGCCGACGGCGCACGACTCCTGCGTTGGGCCGGATCGTCGCCTACGGAGATCCGCAGGTTCGCGCGGCCGATCTCTGCGTTGGCGATGCTTCCGTCCGGCGGTCTGGCCGTTGCGATTGGCGGCACTGAGGTTCATTTCTATGACGACATCACCGCCAAGACCCCGGTCTCGACATTTACCGGTGAGTTGCGCGCCGTCAACGCGCTTGCGCCCGCAGGCGACGGCACCCTGATCGCAACCGATGGTTCGTCATCGTATGAGGTCGGCGATTGGGCGCGCGACCTGATGGAGCTCGGTGATACCGGCCGTGTCTTCAGGCTCGATCCGCGGACGCAGACGATGCAGCAGCTTGCGGGCGGGCTTCGCTACGCCTTCGGTGCCGTCGCAAACGGCAACGACGTGCTGGTCAGTGAAAGCTGGCGGCACCGTCTGGTCTCGATCGCACCCGGCGGCACGCGCACGGTCGTGCTCGGTCACCTGCCGGTCTATCCCTCCCGGCTTGCACCGGCGCATGGCGGCGGCTTCTGGCTGACGGCCTTTATCGCCCGCACGCAATTGGTCGAGTTCGTGCTGCGCGAACCGGCCTACCGGCGTCGCATGATTGCTGAGATCGAGCCTGACTATTGGGTGGCACCACGGCTCAGGTCCGGCCAGTCCTTCAAGGAACCGCTGCAGGGAGCGCACATCAAGACCATGGGTGTCATGAAGCCGTGGGCTCCCCCACGGTCGTACGGACTCGTCATCCGGCTCGGTGTCGACGGACTGCCGGTTTATTCGCTTCATAGCCGCGCTGATGGCGTCAATCACGGCATCGTCGCTGCCGTCGAATACGGCGGCGACCTCGTCATGATCGCAAAGGGGCCGGGCAGGGTGCTCAGGCTGCCCCTTGCAACCGTTGGCCGGGAGATCCTTCCATGAGCGAGGTCATCCTGTCCCTGTCGAAGGCAACCAAGCTGTATGCCGGCGTGCCAGCGATCGAGGGCGTCGATTTCGAGCTGCGGCGGGGCGAGATCCACGCGTTGGTCGGCGAAAACGGCGCAGGCAAGTCGACCTTGACCAAGGTCATGGCCGGTGTCGTGGCCTTGACGTCAGGTGCAATGACGGTCGATGGCGTCGCGGTGTCTCCCAGAACGCCGCTGGAGGCGCGGCATCTTGGCATCGCAATGGTGTTTCAGGAAAACAGTCTGGTGCCGACGATGACCGTGGCGCAAAACCTGTTTCTCGGTCAGGAGCGATTCTACAATCGGCTGCGCGGCATCTACATCGCGGCTCAGCAGTTCCTCCAATCTCTCAATTTCGACGTCGCGCCGACGGCGACCGTCGGCGGCCTGGGCGCGGCCAAGAAGCAGATGGTCGAAATCGCTCGCGCCGTGCTGCACAAGGCGAAAGTCATCATCTTTGACGAACCCACGGCGACGCTTACGCCAGAGGAGAAGAAGTATTTCTTCGATTTGGTGCGGGATTTGAAGAGGCGCGGTGTTTCGATCGTCTTCATCTCGCACGCGCTCGAAGAAGCCTTGCTGTTGGCCGATCGCATTACTGTCCTGCGGGACGGCAAGCACGTGGTCACCGACGACGCCTCGGGATTCGATCGAGCGCGCATCGTTCAGGCCATGGTCGGACGAAACCTCTCAAATACGCTCTATGGTGTGCGGAAGGACAAAGTGCGCCCGGCCGGCAGGCGCGTGTTGACAATACAGAATCTCAAAATGGCGCCGATGGTCAGGAACAACTCATTGTCGGTGTTCGCGGGCCAGATCACGGGCGTGTTCGGACTGGTCGGCTCGGGCCGAACCGAGACTTTTAAGATCGTCTCGGGTATTCTGAAGCGTGATTTCTTTCACGGTGGAGAAATTCTGCTCAACGACAAGTCTGTGCGATATCGCGTCCCCGCGCCGGCCGTGAAAGCCGGAATCGCCTACGTCACCGAAGACCGCAAGGTGGAGGGCTTTTTCGAGACGGCCTCGATCGCGCGCAACATCTATTTGGGTCTGCTTGCCAAGTTTCCGAAAGGGCGAGCCTGGTTGTCGCGTCGTGAAAGAAATGGGGTCGGCAAGACCTGGATCGAACGTCTCAAGGTTCGCGCCATCGGCGACGAGGTCAAGGTTGTCGAGCTTTCCGGCGGCAATCAGCAGAAGGTTGTCATCGCTAAATCGTTGATTCAGGATCCGGAGCTGATCATCTTCGATGAGCCGACGCGCGGGGTCGACGTCGGGGCCATCGTCGAAATTCACGAGTTGATCAACAGGCTCGCCGATGAAGGCAGAGCTGTGGTCGTGATATCCTCCTATCTGCCGGAAATTATAGCGCTATCCGATCGGATCCTGGTATCAAGGCAGGGCAAGGTCGTCGAAGAATTCTCGGCGATCGAAGCGACCGAAGAGAAGATCATGTATGCCGCCATCCACTGATGCGCGCGGCTTCCAATCGATCAGATCCCTTCAAGCGCACCGACGCCTTACTGGCGACACTCCCGATCGGCCTCACGGTGTTCTCCCGGCTCGGGGATCCAGGGCAACCTCGCCGACAAGGCGCTCGGGCTTGGCATTCCGGTGTGGACTCCTGGCCAAGGCGGCGCGTGAGCGCCGTCAACTCTGCAGGCCCTTTGCCTTGCTAAAGCGGCCCGCGACGATATCCCAAGCGACTCTCTGCACTCGTCATCGAGATGTATGTCTGCTTGAATCGCGTTGCACGTGGTGGCGCGGGAGCGGTCGTGGTCGTCTGACGCGCTGACCGCGCGACGATACCTGCAATCGGCAGCAATTGCTTCTCGTCACGGCCTCTTGGACTGGTCGTGCCTGTCGGCCTTTACGGCGTGGTGCGAGCGCGGCGTGGTGGGAACATCCCTGGTTCGTGCTGCCGCCTTGCACCGGTCTTTCGTCTACGAACTGTCCCCGCCAGTCTCGCTGCAAGACGTGACCCCGATCGGCCCCCGCGTTCAGCGTGGTCGGGATCACAGGAGCTTAGAGCCCTCGCTGCCCTCGTTCTCGAGCTGCTTGATGCGGATCGCTAGCGTTGAACGACAGGGCGTCGAGCTCCATCGGAGAGATAGTCGCGACCCTGCTCGAACCAGCTGGACCCCCTTCCGGATCTCGACTGTCCCAGGCCTTTCGCCGGGCGTGACGGACGTTTGGCAGCCAGGGGCACACATCGGCACACGCTTTTCTTCTCGGTGGCTTCTGATCTTTCGCCTGATCATCCCGCTCTCTTGTGCAGCCTCAGTGCACCATGTTTCTCCTGTGAGCTGAAGAGGCAGTGACGCACCTTGCCTCGTGATGGCTTGATCTGGCCGAAGGCCGGCTGGGCCTCGATCGCCTGAGCGCAACGCCGCCGGCCAACTTTCTTCCCCTGGACGGAACGTCCATTCCTCGCGGGACAAGAAAGTTGGCCGACGCCGTCCTCCGCTGCCGCTTCAGCCCTTCGGGTGCGCCGTCGCTCGCCGTTCGTCCGATATGCGCCATCGAGGCCGCGGTGGTCGCGGCCCGAACCAGCCAAGGAGAGACAACATGGCTTCCATCGGTTCCTTCAAGAAGGTCGGCGACGATTTCCAGGGCGAGATCATCACCCTGAGCCTCAAGGCCAAGGGTGTACGCATCGTCCCCGAAGCCAACCGCTCCAGCGAGAACGCGCCCAGCCACCGCGTCTATGCCGGGCGGGTCGAGATCGGCGCCGCCTGGGCACGTCACTCCGAGGAGGGACGCGACTATCTCTCGCTCAAGCTCGACGATCCTTCCTTCAACGCCCCGATCTACGCCAACCTGTTCGAGGACGAGGGCGGCGAGAGCTACACGCTCCTCTGGTCGCGGCCGCGCAAGACCGCCGAGTGAGCCGATCGCGCTCCGTCCGGATCTGCCGGGCGGGGCGCATCGCAGTCGGCCGGCCGCTCCGACTGCGCGGACTGTTCCTCGCCGGCCTGACCTTTGGGAGCAGGCGAGGCGTCATTACGCCAGCGAGCAGTTGCCGTCGGCCAGAGGGCGAAATGCGCGATCGGCCGGGATCGTGGCAACCACCTTGTAGTAATCGAACGGCTTTTTCGATTGCTCCGGCTCCTTGACCTCGACCAGATACATGTCGTGCGCGACCCGTCCGTCGACGCGCACGATCGTCTTGCCAAACAGCGGATCATCAAAGGCGCCAGCGTCGCGCATTGCCTCGATCACAGCTGCGCCGTCCTTGGCACTGCCGACCTTCTCGACGGCCCGCAGATAGGCCAGCGTGATGGAATAGGTGGCGGCCTAACTCATCGGGGCACTTTGCCGTTGTTGCGCCTGGCGAACCGCTCAGCGAAAACTCGAGTCTTGTCGTTCAGGTCCCTGTAATAGGCGGTGGTCAGCATGAGCCCGTTCGCCGCCTTCAGGCCGAGCGCATGGAGCGACATCGCTGGAACCCGCAGCTAAGTACGTATGGACTGATCTACGGCGACCAATTCGACTATATTCCCGTCGGGGTCAGTGATGTAGATTGATCGCCAACCAATCCATCGATGCTCATAAGTATTTGGGGAGAAGCCTGCGCTTGTGAGTGCATCGAGTGCTTTGGAATATTCCAACAGCGGTATCTCTAGCGCGAAATGATGCAGTGTCGGCGCGTGGATGTCTGATTCACTCCAGGTCGTGCCGGCCCTATTCGATGGTTGATCAACACGGAACAGACCAACGATACGTTCGTGCCCCTCGAACCCAGTTTCAATCTTCAAGAACGCGATACGATCTTCGAAGGTGCGGAGGACCTCAAGGCCGAGAATGTCTCGGTAGAAGCTGATTGCACGAGGAATGTCACGCACCCGAAGCACAACTTCCCCTAAACCTCGGGGACGAACAAGTGCGGCCATTTTAGTCACCTTCAGCAGCGTAGCACGACCCTGCAAGGATAGCCCGACCAGCTAATTCCGCAACGGGTCCAGGCCGGTCCATCGCGTAATTCTCACTCTGCCCAATGTCCGAGGTCGGTCATGATCGGTCTTGTCATCGCTTGAATTGGACGCAGGTCCGTCTCCAATATTCTCAAAGCGGACTCGGGATTGGAAGGGGCTCGTGGCTGAAAATGACCAGTCTCACTAGCTGAGGAGGCCAACATGACCGATATCCCAAGCGCCGTCCCTGCCGTCTCGAAACACGCTCCTTGGAACAAGGCAAAGATCGTCGGCGCAAAGCCGCCGCTCCGTCCGAAGCACGACGCATCACCGACAACAAGGGCCGCTTGCTCGCACATGGCACAACGCGTGCCTTATCTTTCAAGGCTAGAATCGAGGCAATTACTAGCTTCCGGCAGGCGCTGTTTGCGAAAGCCGCTTTGGGTCGATTTCGTTGAAAAAGTCAGCAGTTGCGACGCAGAGATATCGGTGATTCAGTCTGTCTAGTGGGCAGGACTGAAGGTCATGAT